>NC_011365.1:0-1210000 GCF_000021325.1 Gluconacetobacter diazotrophicus PA1 5
GGACATGACGGGCGAGTTAAGTGGATTTGATGCCGTCGCGGAAGCCCGATCGGCCCGGAATGTCCTGGATATCCATTGGTCCCGGATCTGTTCGCGCCTGCAGGCCGAGGTTGGCGAGGTCGAATACCGTACCTGGCTGAAGCAGATCAGCATCGGCCCCGTGGACGGGGACGAGATCACCCTGAACCTGCCGACCCGCTTCCTGCGCGACTGGGTGCGCACCCAGTATGGCGACCGGCTGAGCGCCCTGTGGAATGCCGAGCTTCCGGCGATCCGCCGCGTGGAACTGCAGGTCGGCCGTCCGGAAGGCGCGGCCGACGGTGCCGCCCCCGCGCCCGCCGACCCGCCGGTGGCCGCGACGCCGGCCACCGCCGCGATCGTGGGCGACGAGCGGGTGCCGGAAAACCGCAACGACCTCGCGGCGCCGCTCGACCCGCGCTTCACCTTCGATACGTTCGTGGTCGGCAAGCCGAACGAATTCGCCTATGCCTGCGCCCGCCGGGTGGCCGAACGGCCGTCCAGCCCCGGGTTCAACCCGCTGTTCCTGTATGGCGGCGTCGGGCTGGGCAAGACCCACCTGATGCATGCCATCGGGTCGGAGCTGGTGCGGGGCGGGGCGGTCTCGGTCGCCTACATGTCCGCCGAGAAATTCATGTACCGCTTCATTGCCGCCATCCGGTCGCAATCGACGATGGAGTTCAAGGAGCAGTTGCGGTCGGTCGACGTGCTGATGATCGACGACCTGCAGTTCCTGATCGGCAAGGACAACACACAGGAAGAATTCTTCCATACCTTCAACGCGCTGGTCGATGCCGGGCGGCAGATCGTGGTGTCGGCCGACAAGTCGCCGTCCGACCTGTCGGGGCTGGAGGACCGGCTGCGCACCCGTCTGGGCTGCGGCATGGTGGCGGACATCCATGCCACGACGTTCGAACTGCGGATCTCGATCCTGGAATCCAAGGCGGCGGCCTCGGGCGTCGCGGTGCCGGCCAAGGTGCTGGAATTCCTGGCGCACAAGATCACCTCGAACGTGCGCGAACTGGAAGGCGCGCTGAACCGGCTGATCGCCCATGCCAACCTGTTCGGCCGGCCGGTGACGCTGGAAGCGACGCAGGATGTGCTGCACGACATCCTCAAGGCCCATGACCGGCGGGTGACGATCGAGGAAATCCAGCGCAAGGTGTCCGAACACTGGAACATCCGCCTGACGGACATGTCCTCGGCCCGGCGTGCCCGCGCCGTGGCGCGCCCCCGGCAGGTGGCGATGTACCTGGCCAAGCAGTTGACCAGCCGCTCGCTGCCGGAAATCGGGCGCAAGTTCGGCAATCGCGACCATACGACCGTCATGCACGCCGTCGCCCGCGTGACCGAACTGATGGAACGCGACACCGCGTTCGCCGAGGACGTGGAACTGCTTCGCCGCATGCTGGAAAGCTGACGGGAAGCCGCCTCTTTCGGGGGCCTTTCCGCGGTTGCCGGGGGCTGCTACTGTCAGGGCATCAACCCTGATACGCGACTGCCGGACAACGATCCGGGTGATCCGTTGCCGGAACCCATTCCCCCGTCAGGCCGGCCGCAGCGGGTTGGCCTCGGGCAAGGAGAGTCTCTACCCATGAAGCTGAAGGCTGACCGCGCGACATTGCTGAAGGCGCTGGCCCACATCCAGAGCGTCGCCGAGAAGCGGAATACCATTCCGATCCTGGCCAATGTCCTGATCAATGTCGCGGATGGACGGCTGACGCTGACCGCCACCGACATGGAAATCGCGGTGGTCGAGGAAATCGGGGCCGAGACCAGCCGCAACGGCGCGGTGACCGCCCCGGCCGCCGTGCTGTACGAGATCGCGCGCAAGCTGCCCGACGGGGTCGCGATCGAACTGGACCATACCGGCGGCGACGCGCCGCTGGCATTGCGGGCCGGCCGCTACGCCACCAGCCTGAACGTGCTGGATGTCGATGACTTCCCTTCGATGATGGCCGGGACGCTGCCGTACCATTTCACGATGCCGGCCGCGGTGCTGCGCGGGCTGATCGACCGGACGCGCTTCGCCATCTCGACCGAGGAGACGCGCTATTACCTGAACGGCATCTACCTGCATGTCGCGGCAGGTGATGAAGGCAGCATGCTGCGCGCGGTGGCCACCGACGGGCACCGCCTGGCCCGTGTCGAGACCGAGGTCCCGCCGGGCGCCGAGGAGATGCCCGGTGTCATCGTGCCCCGCAAGACAGTCGCGGAACTGCGCAAGCTGCTGGACGAGGGGACCGAGGACGTGGCGGTGGGCCTGTCCGATACCCGCATCCAGTTCACGGTCGGCACCGTGACCCTGACCTCGAAGCTGATCGACGGGACGTTCCCGGAATATGATCGCGTCATCCCGCGCGGAAACGACAAGATCCTGCGCGTCGGCAAGCGTGATTTTTCCGATGCGGTCGCGCGTGTCGCCGCGATCAGCCAGGAGCGGTCGCGCCCCGTCAAGCTGTCGATCGGCCACAACCTGCTGACCCTGTCGGCGGTCAGCCCCGACCAGGGCACCGCGAAGGAAGAACTGGACGACAATTACGTCACCTACGATTCCACGCCGCTGGAAATCGGCTTCCAGGCCCGCTACCTGAACGACATCACGGACCAGATCGACAAGGATGTCGAATTCGCGTTTTCGGACAGTTCCGCGCCGACGATCGTCCGTGACGTGGCCAGCCCTTCGGCGTTGTACGTCCTGATGCCGATGCGGGTCTGACCAGGACCCGACCCGCTGCGTCTTCGATCCGCTGCATCATGGCGCGTCTCGACCGGCTGGCGCTGACGGATTTCAGGAACTACCGGCACCTGGCCTGGCGGCCCGAGGCGCCCGTCACCGTGGTGACGGGCGAAAACGGCAGCGGCAAGACCAATCTTCTGGAAGCCCTGTCGCTGCTGGTGCCCGGGCGCGGCCTGCGCGGCGCGCGCAGTGCCGAGATGGCCCGTCACGGCACCACGATCTGGGGCGTCGCGGCGCGCTTCACCGGGCCCGACGGCGCCCCCTTCGACATCGCCACCGGCAGCGATCCGGCGCGGCCGGAACGGCGGGTCTTCCGCCGTGACGGCGAAACCCTGCGCAGTCGCGCGGCCCTGGCCGATCACCTGTCCGCCGTCTGGCTGACCCCGCAGATGGACCGCCTGTTCCAGGACGGCCTGCCGGGCCGGCGGCGCTTCCTGGACCGTCTGGTCCTGGCGCTGGAACCCGGCCACGCGCGCGAACTGGCGGCGCATGACCAGGCCATGGGCCAGCGCAATCGCCTGCTGGCGGCGGGACGCGCCGATCCGGGCTGGCTGTCGGCGCTGGAGGATTCGATGGCGCGCCATGCCGTCGCGGCCTCGGCCGCGCGGCTGGCGCTGGTGACGCAGTTGAACGGCGAGGCGGCGCATACGGTGCCGGACGGCTTTCCCCCGGCGCGGCTCGATATCCTGTGCCCCATCGTCCAGCAATTGCGCGACCGGCCGGCACTGGCGGTGGAGGATTGGCTGCGCGGACGGCTGGCGGCCGGCCGGGCGGCCGATGGCGCGCGCGGCGGGGCAGGGATGGGGGCCCATCGGGCCGACATGGCGCTGTCGGACCAGGCCAGCGGCCGCCCGGCGGCACAGGCCAGCACCGGCCAGCAGAAGGCCCTGCTGCTGGGGGTGGTGCTGGCCCACGCGGCGCTGATGACGCGCAGCCGGGGCGAGGCACCGATGATCCTGCTCGACGAACCGCTGGTGCATCTGGACGAGGCGCGGCGGGCGGCCCTGTTTCGCAGCGTGGGCGCGTTCGACGCCACGGTCCTGATGACCGGAACCGATGCCGATCAGTTCGCCCCGCTGCGCGGCCGGGCGGGATTCGTCTCCCCCCGCAATGGCGCGCTGGACGGGAAGCCTGTATGATCGCGTCTTTCGACCACGATCCCAATCTGGAGCATCTGCCCGGTATGTCCGATCAATCCAATCCCGTTCAGAAAACCGATGCGGATATGCCAGACGCGGATATGCCCAATTCGGACGCGACCGGGACCCTGCCCGACGATTCGGACTACGACGCGGCGTCCATTTCGGTCCTGAAAGGGCTGGATGCGGTGCGCAAGCGCCCCGGCATGTATATCGGCGATACCGATGACGGTTCGGGCCTGCACCACATGGCGTTCGAGATCATCGACAACGCGGTGGACGAAGCCCAGGCCGGATTCGCCACAAGCTGCATCGTGACCCTGAACGGTGACGGCAGCGTCACGGTGCGCGACAACGGGCGCGGCATTCCCACCGACATGCATGCCGAGGAAGGCGTCAGCGCGGCCGAGGTCGTGCTGACCAAGCTGCATGCCGGCGGCAAGTTCAACCAGAATTCCTACAAGGTGTCGGGCGGCCTGCACGGCGTGGGCGCCGCGGTGGTCAACGCCCTGTCGGAATGGATGGAAGTCCGGATCTGGCGCAACGGGCAGGAGCATATGATCCGCTTCCGCCACGGCGAGCGCGACGCCCCCCTGACCGTGGTGGGGCCGAGCGACGAGCCGCGCGGCACGCAGGTGACGTTCAAGCCCAGCATCGGGACCTTCACCAGGGTGGAGTTCGAATTCGCGATCCTGGAACGCCGGATGCGGGAACTGGCGTTCCTGAATTCCGGCCTGCAGATCGTGCTGCGCGACGAGCGCCACACCCCGACGCGCGAGGAGAATTTTCACTTCCAGGGCGGGCTGGCGGCCTTCGTCGAATGGCTGGATCGCGGCAAGTCGTCGATCGTCGATCCGCCGATCACCGGCAGCCTGCAGAACGAGGACAACGGCATCAAGGTCGAATTCGCCCTGACCTGGAACGACAGCTTCCACGAGACGATGCTGTGCTTCACCAACAACATCCCGCAGCGGGACGGCGGGTCGCACCTGGCGGGCTTCCGCCAGGCGCTGACGCGCGTGGTGGGCAAATATGCCGAAAGCAACGCCAGCAAGAAGGACAGCCAGTCCCTGGTGGGCGAGGACATGCGCGAGGGCATGACCGCCGTGCTGTCGGTCAAGGTGCCCGACCCGAAATTCTCGTCCCAGACCAAGGACAAGCTCGTCTCGTCCGAGGTGCAGCCGGTGGTCCATGCGGCGGCGTCCGACATGATCGCCCATTGGTTCGAGACCCACCCCAAGGAAGCGCGCGCGATCGTCGCGAAGGTGATGGACGCCGCGGCGGCGCGCGAGGCCGCGCGGCGCGCGCGCGAACTGACCCGGCGCAAGGGCGTGCTGGACGTGTCCTCGCTGCCCGGCAAGCTGGCGGATTGCCAGGAACGCGACCCGGCGCGCTCGGAACTGTTCATCGTCGAGGGGGATTCGGCGGGTGGCACGGCCAAGCAGGGACGCGACCGGCGCTTCCAGGCCATCCTGCCGCTGAAGGGCAAGATCCTGAATGTCGAGCGCGCGCGCTTCGACCGCATGCTGGGCTCGGCCGAGGTCGGGACGCTGATCACGGCGCTGGGCACCGGCATCGGGCGCGGCGACGTCGACCAGGGCGGGTTTTCGATCGACAAGCTGCGCTATCACCGCGTCGTCATCATGACGGACGCCGACGTGGACGGATCGCATATCCGCACGCTGCTGCTGACGTTCTTCTTCCGCCAGATGCCCGAGTTGATCGAGCGCGGGCACCTGTATATCGCGCAGCCGCCGCTCTATCGCGCCAAGCGCGGCAATGACGAACGCTATTTGAAGGACGATGCGGCGCTGGAGCAGTATCTGCTGGACAAGGCGCTGGCCAATGCGTCCCTGCGCTATGGCGACGGGCGGGTGGTCGCGGGGGCGGACCTTGCGGCCGACATGGCGTTCCTGCGGGACGTGACCCGCGCGCTGCAGCGCCTGACGCTGCGCGCGCCGCTCTGGATCCTGGAACAGGCCGCCATCGCCGGCGCGCTGAATGCCGACACGGCGACGGTCCAGACCCGGGTGGCCGCCCTGCAGGCCCAACTGGACGAGGTTTCCCTGCCCAACGAACGTGGATGGAAGGTCGTGGCCAGCGCCGACGGGCTGGAAATGGCCCGCAGCGTGCGTGGCGTGGGCGAGGTCTATCGCCTGGACCCCGCGACCCTGCGCAGTGCCGAGGTCCGGTGGCTGGCCGAACGCGCCGAGCGGCTGGCCACGGATTTCGCCGGCAAGGTCGAGCTGACGCTGGACACCACGACCCGGGCGGCCGATGGCCCGGCATCGCTGTACGAGCGTATCCTGGCCCAGGGACGGCGCGGACTGTCGATCAACCGCTTCAAGGGCCTGGGCGAGATGAACGATGCCCAGTTGTGGGAAACCACGCTGGACCCTGCCATGCGCACGCTGTTGCAGGTCAAGGTGGGCGACGTGGAAAACGCCGCCCAGGTTTTCTCGACCCTGATGGGCGATGTCGTGGAACCGCGCCGCGACTTCATCGTCGGCAACGCGCTGAAGGTCGCCAACCTCGACGTGTAGGCGATCCCGGCGGCGCCATGACACCCCCGATATCTGAGCAGAGGAGGGCACCGATGCCCCTGTCGATGCGCAGGCTTGCTGATCTGTCCCGGAAACTTGTCGTTGGCTTGGCCGCTGGGAGCTTGGCCGTCGGGGTGGCGCCTCGGGCCATGGCGACCGAAACGCCGCCGCAGATCGACCATACCTATGGCGTCTATGCCGACGGTCTGCGGGCGCTGACCATCACCGCGCGCTATGCCATCACGCCGGACGGGTATGCCATCCGTTCGACCATGCGCAGCGCCGGCATCCTGGGCTGGGTGGTCCGCATGAACCTGACGTCACAGGCGACGGGGCATTTCGTCCCTGACGGCGTGAATCCGGTCAGCTTCGACAGTGCGGGCTATTCGCGGGGCGCGGACCGGCATGTGGTGCTGGATTACAATGACGGACGCGCGCATATCGCGCTCGAGACCCCGCCCGAGCCCAGCCGCGAGCCCATACCGGCCGAATCGCTGGCCCCGGCGAAGGATACGCTCAGCGCCCTGATCCAGATGCAGCGGACGGTCCGGGCGCACCATAGCTGCGACGGCTCCGCCATCGTCTTCGACGGCGCCCGCCTGCTGCGGGTGCAGGCCTGGACGGTGGGCCAGCAGGATATGCCCGACGATTCCCGCCAGCCCTATCACGGGTCGGCGCTGCGCTGCGACTTCACCGACGTGCAGATCGCCGGTTTCCGGCAGTCCGACGGCCCCGGATCGGCGGCCCGCAAGACGATCCAGGGCAAGGTCTGGTTTCAGGATGTGCCCGGCGACGGGCTGACGATCGTGCGCGTCCTGTTCGACCATCCGAAGTTCGGACGGCTGGCCATCGTCATGCAGGGATAAGCTGGCCGGCGATGTGGGGGATTTCGGTCATCGAATCGGCGCCGATCGTGGCGCCGGCTTCCATGTCCGGACGGCCGTAGCCCCACCGGGCGAAGACCGAGCGCACGTGGGCGCCCTTGGCCGCGAAGATGTCGTTGTGATGGTCGCCCACCATGATCGCGCGGTCGGCATGGCCATGGGCCAGCCCGATCGTGCCCAGCAGGTGGGCGGGGTCCGGCTTGCGGACCGGGAAGGAATCGCCGCCGCCGATGGCGTCGAACCATTCCGTCAGTCCCAGTTCACTGACGATGCGCCGCGCCGCCGCCACCGGCTTGTTGGTGCAGATGGCCAGGGTCCAGCCCGCGTCCCGCAGCGTCTTCAGGGCATATTCGGTGCCGGGGAACGGTCGCGACTGTTCGGTCGCGCGCGGCGTGTAGTCCGCCATGTAGCGGTCCACGGCCTGCTGCACGTCGATTCCCGCCGCAGGCGTGCCGGCGTGGGCCAGAAGGCGGCGCACCAGGGCCGCCACGCCGTCCCCCACCATGCCGCGAACCAGGTCGGGCGAAATCCCGGGCAGGCCATACCCGGTCAGCAGCCGGTCGGCGCTGGCCGCCAGGTCCGGCAGGCTGTCCAGCAGGGTGCCGTCCATGTCGAACACGGCGATGCGGGGCGTGGGGGTGGCGGGCATGACGTCTCCTGCAAGATGGCGGTCGGCGGGATGGGCGATGCGATCGATCGCAGTATTTCGTAAACCTAAGTGATGCTCATGCATTGCGCCAAGGTTTGACAGGTCCGATGCCCGCCCGCTACCCGCATGCCATGAATGCCACCGTCCCGTCCGCGGCGCCCGCTGACCTGCCCGCCCATCGTCCCGCCACCGCCGTCATCCTGGCGGCCGGGATGGGGACGCGCATGAAGTCCGATCGTCCGAAGGTGATGCACCCGCTGGCCGGGCAGCCGATGCTGCGCTACCTGCTGGACAATGCCGCCTCGGTCTTCGACCGGATCGTCGTCGTGGTCGGGCCGGGCATGGAGCAGGTCGCCGCCCTGGCCGCGCCGCACGCCGTCGTGGTGCAGCAGGATAGGCTGGGCACCGCCCATGCGGCGGCTCAGGCGGCCGACCTGTTCGGGTCCGGCGATGTCGCGGTCCTGTATGGCGACAACCCGCTGATCACGGTGGCCAGCATGCGCCGCATGCTGGCATGCCGGGCGGGCGAGGGGGGCAATGAGGGGGCTGGCCTGGCCCTGATGGCCATGCGGCCGCGCGATCCCGGACGCTATGGCCGCGTGGTGACGCAGGACGGGCTGGTCCGGCGCATCGTCGAATGGGCCGACGCGTCGGACGAGGAGCGGGCGATCACCCTGTGCAATGCCGGCGTGCTGTGCGCGGGGGCGGAGGATTTCCGCCGCTGGCTGGGTGCCGTGCGCAACGATAACGCCCAGGGCGAGTATTATCTGGGCGACGTGGTGGCCATGGCGGTGGCCGAAGGACGGCAGGTCCGTGCCGTCGAAGCACCCGAGGACGAGTTGCGCGGCATCAATTCCCGTGCCGAACTGGCCGAGGCCGAAGCCTGCGTGCAGCGCCGGCTGCGCGCCGCGGCGCTGGATGGCGGGGCGACGCTGGTGGCGCCCGAAACGGTGTTCCTGGCCGCCGACACGGTGCTGGAACCCGACGTTCTGGTCCAGCCCCATGTCGTCTTCGGGCCGGGCGTGACGGTGCGGCGGGGGGCGGAAATCCGCGCCTTCAGTCATCTGGAAGGCTGCGTGGTCGGGCCGGGGGCGCTGATCGGCCCCTATGCGCGGCTGCGGCCGGGCAGCGATGTCGGGGCCGCCGCCCATGTCGGCAATTTCGTCGAACTGAAGGCCACGACCCTGGGGGCGGGGGCGAAGGCCAATCACCTGTCCTATCTGGGCGATGCGACGATCGGCCCGGCGACGAATATCGGCGCGGGCACGATTACCTGCAATTATGACGGGGTGTTCAAGCACCGGACGGAAATCGGCGCGGGATGCTTCGTGGGCTCGAACGCGATCCTGGTCGCCCCCGTGCGGATCGGCGACGGCGCGCTGGTCGCTGCCGGCAGCGTCATCACCCAGGATGTGCCGCCCGACGCCATGGCGCTGGGCCGGGCCCGGCAGACGAACAAGGACGGACGCGGGGCCAGCTTGCAGGCGGCGCTGCGCAGGAAGAAGGAACAGGGCTGATGTGCGGCATTGTCGGCGTCGTCGGGTGCAAGTGTGCGACCCCGGTCATCTTCGACGCCCTGCGGCGGCTGGAATATCGCGGCTATGATTCCGCCGGGATCGCGACCCTGGTCGACGGCCGGATCGAACGGCGCCGCGCGGCGGGCAAGCTGGACAACCTGGCGGCGCTGCTGGAGCGCGAGCCGCTGGCCGGCGTGACCGGAATCGGCCACACCCGCTGGGCGACCCACGGCGCGCCGACCGAGAACAATGCCCACCCCCACGGCACCGAACGCGTCTCGGTGGTCCATAACGGCATCATCGAGAATTTCGAGGAATTGCGGCGCGAACTGGAGCAGGCCGGTCACGTCTTCACGACCGAGACCGACAGCGAAACCGTCGCCCAGTTGGTCGATTTCCACCTGGCGCGGGGCCTGTCGCCGCGCGACGCGGCCTTCGCGGCGCTGCGCCGGCTGGAGGGCGCCTATGCGCTGGCGATGCTGTTCGCGGGTCATGACGGGCTGGTCATCGGCGCGCGGCACGGCGCGCCTCTGGTCGTGGGCTATGGCGAGCAGGAGATGTTCCTGGGATCGGACAGCCTGGCCCTGGCCCCGCTGACGCGGCGCATCGCCTACCTGGATGACGGGGATTGGGTGGTCGTGACGCGGGACGGCGCCGAATTCTTCGATGCCTCCGGCGAACGGGTGGAACGCGCCGTGCGCACCACCGCGCTGATCGCGGGTTCGGTCGGCAAGGACGGCTATCGCCACTACATGGAAAAGGAACTGCACGAACACCCGGTGGTGATCGGCCAGACCCTGCAGCGGCTGATCGACCCCGCCACGCGGCGGGTCGTGCTGCCCGACCTGCCGTTCGACTTGGCCAGCGTGCCGCGCGCCGTGGTCACGGCATGCGGGTCGGCCTTCTATGCCGGCATGATCGGCCGTTACTGGCTGGAAGGCATTGCCCGCCTGCCGGTCGATATCGATGTGGCCAGCGAGATGCGCTATCGCGATCCGCCGCTGACGCCGGGCGGGCTGGGCCTGCTGATCTCGCAATCCGGCGAGACGGCGGACACGCTGGCCGCCTTGCGCGGCATGCGTGCCCGCCAGCAGCACATCGTGTCGGTCCTGAATGTCGAGCAGAGCACGATAGCCCGCGAAAGCGACGTCGTGCTGGGTACGGTCGCCGGCCCCGAGATCTCGGTGGCCAGCACCAAGGCGTTCACCGCGCAATTGTCGGTCCTGGCCTGCCTGGCCATCGCGGCGGGCCGCCTGCGGGGCACGGTGTCGGCCGAGCGCGAGCAGGAGATGGTGGCGGCCCTGCTGGACCTGCCCAGCCGGGCGAGCGAGGTGTTCGACCAGGCCCCGGCGATCCGCGAGATGGCGGCGGTCGTGGCGAACGCGCGCGACGTGCTGTATCTGGGGCGCGGATCGTCCTTCCCCGTCGCGCTGGAAGGCGCGCTGAAGCTGAAGGAAGTGTCCTATATCCACGCCGAGGCCTATGCCGCCGGCGAGATGAAACACGGACCGATCTCGCTGATCGACCAGACGGTGCCGATCGTGGCCACCGTGCCGTCCGGCCCCCTGTTCGAGAAGACGGTGTCGAACCTGCAGGAAGCCCGCGCCCGTGGCGGCCGCCTGCTGGTCTTCACCGACACGAAGGGCGCCGAGCGCCTGCGGGGGCTGGCGGAAATCGTGGTCGCGATACCGACGGTCGATGAATTCACGTCCCCCGTGCTGCAGACCATCCCGGTGCAGATGCTGGCGTACGAGGTTGCGCTGCTGAAGGGCACGGACGTGGACCAGCCCCGCAACCTGGCCAAGTCCGTCACCGTCGAATAACGCTCTGGAATAGCGGTCCCGGGGGCTTTTCCCGCATCCGCTGTTGTCATCCGCCGCGCGAGGAAACATCCTCCGCACGACCCGCGAGTGAGGACTCGATGGGGATGAGAGCAAGGTCGGCGCGCGACGCGCCGATGAACTTGCCACGGGAAGGAGCGACGACCATGGAACAGGCTGAATCCGGCGCGCGGTTGCGGGTTCTGGTGCGTGGGGCCGGGGTGGCCGGCCTGACCAGCGCCGTGACGCTGGCCGAGCGGGGGGCGGATGTCACCCTGCTGGAAGTCAGCGCGGAACTGGGCGCGGGGGCTGCGTCATGGATGGCCGGCGGCATGCTCGCCCCGTGGTGCGAGGCCGAATCCGCCCCGCCCGAGGTCACGCGCGATTCGCTGGAATCGGTCGATTGGTGGGCGTCGCATGTGCCCGGGGTCGTGCGCAACGGCACCCTGGTCCTGGCCCCGCCGCGTGACGAGGGCGACATCGCGCGGTTCGGCCGGCGGACCAGCCATTTCGACCTGGTGGACGCCGCCCGCATCGCCGAATTGGAGCCCGACCTGGACGGGCGATTCAACAAGGGCCTGTTCTTCCCCGCCGAGGGCCATGTCGATCCGCGCCTGGCCCTCGCCGCGCTGCGCGACCGGCTGGTCGCGCTGGGCGGCACGGTGCGGATGAACGCCCCGGCCGGGGACGTGCCCGCCGACCTTGCCGCCGGCGGGTTCGACCGGGTGGTGGACTGCACCGGCGTCGCGGCGCGACCCCACCTCAAGGGGCTGCGGGCCATGCGGGGGGAAATGCTGCTGCTGCGCTGCCCCGACGTGACGCTGCATCGTCCCGTGCGCATGCTTCATCCGCGCATTCCGGTTTACATTGTGCCGCGTGCCGACCATCTGTTCATGGTCGGGGCCACGATGGTGGAAAGCGAAAATGCCGGGGGCATGACCCTTCGCTCGATGGTGGAGCTGCTGACCGCCGCCTACGTGCTGCATCCCGCGTTCGGCGAGGCGGAGATCGTCGAAACCGGGGTGGGGTTGCGGCCGGCCTATCCCGACAACGTGCCCGCCGTCACCGTCCAGGGCCGGACGGTCTATGTGAACGGGATGTACCGGCACGGTTTCCTGCTGTCGCCGTCACGGGCGCGGCAGGCCGCGGATATCGTGTTCGGCACGGCCGAGGCCGCCGCCTGAACCAAAGGGTCAAGGAGGGAAGATGAGGATTCTGGTAAACGAGGAGCCGCGCGAGGTCTCCACCGCGACCCTGGCCGCCCTGCTCGACGAACTGGGATATGGCGGCGCCCGGGTGGCGACGGCGGTCAACGGTGATTTCGTGCCCGTTTCGCGCCGTGCCGCGCTGACGCTGGACGAGGGGGCGCGGGTCGAAATCCTGGCCCCCATGCAGGGGGGCTGAGCCCATGCTGTTTTATGGAACCGAACTGAAATCGCGCCTGATGCTGGGCACCGCGCAATATCCGTCGCCCGAGATCCTGTCCGACGCGGTGCGCGCCGCCGAGGCCGGTGTGGTGACGGTGTCGTTGCGCCGCGAGTCCGCGGGCCAGAGGGCCGGTCAGGCCTTCTGGTCGATGATCCGGGACCTGGGCGTGCCGGTGCTGCCCAATACGGCGGGCTGCCATACGGTCAAGGAAGCGGTGACCACCGCCCACATGGCCCGCGAGGTATTCGACACCGACTGGATCAAGCTGGAGGTCATCGGCGAGTCAGACACGCTGCAGCCCGACATGTTCGGGCTGGTCGAGGCCGCGCGCATCCTGTCCCGGGACGGGTTCAAGGTGTTTCCCTACATGACCGAGGACCTGGTGGGCGCCGAACGCCTGCTGCAGGCGGGATGCGAGGTCCTGATGCCCTGGGGCGCGCCCATCGGGTCGGGCAAGGGGCTGAACAACGTGTTCGGCCTGCGCGCGCTGCGGGCGCATTTCCCCGACGTGCCGCTGGTCGTCGATGCCGGGATCGGCCTGCCGTCGCACGCGGCGCAGGCGATGGAACTGGGCTATGACGCCGTGCTGATCAACACCGCCGTGGCCAAGGCCGGCGACCCGGTGCGCATGGCCCGCGCATTCCGCCTGGCGGTCGAGGCCGGGCTGATCGCGCGCGAGGCCGACCCGATTGAGGAACGTGACATGGCCGCACCCTCGACCCCGGTGCTGGGCCGGGCGATGCTGGCATGAGGGCTCTGGCATGAGGAAGCTGGTATGAGGAAGCTGGTATGAGCCTGGCGTCGCGTATCTATCCCGTTGTCGACCGGGCGGACTGGATCGACCGGCTGGGCGGGGCGGGGGCGCGCCTGATCCAGTTGCGCGTCAAGGATCTGCAGGGGGCGGCGCTGCTGGCGGAAATCCGCGCGGCGAAGGCCCATGCCGCGCGCCATGGCGTGACGCTGGTGTTGAACGATTATTGGCGCCTGGCCCTGGATGAGGGGATCGATTTCATTCACCTGGGCCAGGAAGACCTGGATACCGCCGATGTCGCCGCGATCCGCGCCGGCGGCATCCGCCTGGGGGTCAGCACGCATTCGACGGACGAACTGGACCGCGCCCTGTCGGTCGCGCCCGACTATGTCGCGCTGGGCCCCGTCTGGCCGACGAAGCTGAAGAAGATGCCGTGGGCACCCCAGGGGGTGGAACGGCTGGCGGAATGGAAGCGGCTGGTCGGTCCGGTGCCGCTGGTCGCCATCGGGGGAATCACGCTGGCGCGCGCGGCGTCGTGCATCGCGGCGGGGGCGGACTGCGTGTCCGCCGTATCCGATTTCACCGGCCAGCCGGACCCCGAGGCGCAGGTGCGCGCATGGCTGGCCGCGACCGGGGACATGACCTGAACCGGGTCGGATATGACTGATCCTCTTTCTGAGGATCATGTTTTACTGGTTTGTTATTGAAAGAAATAACAACCTGAACCGGTGAGGCCGCGTCGCCGCCACGGCCCTGTGTTTCAGCGCCGCAGCATAACGTGACCGGGCCGCGTCGTTGCCCGATTCCCGCCGGTATGCTTTTTCGGAACCGTCCGCGCGACACAGGCGCTAATCTTGCTACGCCTGATTCGGCGTGCGTGGATAGCCATCAGAAGGTCACACTCCCCACGACAGATCAGGTGCGGTGTGGACTGACAAGGAGACGATGACGGATGGCGGTGACGGGCCTGGCTGCGGTTCTTCTGGCGATTGCCGTGCTGCTGGTGATCGTCAGCGCCGTGCAGCCGATCGCCCGGCGCCTGGAACTGTCCGAAACGGTCCTGCTGGCGGTCGTCGGCATCCTGCTGGGCGGTTCCGCCGATCTGGTGCTGCGCAGTTCCTATACCGACCTGTTCAACGGCGCCGCCGAAACGCTGCTGGATTTCCCGCTGAACAGCGAAGCCTTCCTGCTGATCTTCCTGCCGGCCCTGGTATTCCAGGGGGCGCTGGCGATCGATGTCCGGCGCCTGGCGCACGAGACGGCGACGGTGCTGCTGCTGGCGGTGGTGGCGGTGGTCGTGTCCACCGCCACGATCGGGCTGGCGCTGTTTCCCTTCGCCAGCCTGCCGCTGTCGGTGTGCCTGCTGCTGGGGTCGATCGTGGCGACCACCGACCCGTCGGCGGTGGCCGGCATCTTTCGTGATATCGGGGCGACCAGCCGGCTGACGCGCCTGGTCGAGGGCGAGGCCCTGCTGAACGACGCGGCCGCGATTTCGATCTTCTCGATCCTGCTGACGGCGGTGACGTCGCATCACCCCATCGCGCCGGGTGCGGCGCTGATGGATTTCACCCTGGCATTCAGCGGCGCCCTGGTGATGGGCGTGCTGTTCGGACGGCTGACCCTGCTGCTGATCACCATGCTGGGCGCGGCACCGGCGGCTGAAATCACGCTGACGGTGGCGCTGCCCTATATCGTCTACATCGTCTGCGACGAATTCCTGGGGTTCTCGGGGGTGGTCGCCACGGCGACGGCGGGGCTGACCCTGTCGGTCTACGGGCCTTCGACCTTCCGGCCGCAGACATGGCGGTTCCTGAACGAACTGTGGCAGCAACTGGTGTTCTGGGCGGGTTCGCTGGTGTTCGTGCTGGCGTCGATGCTGGTGCCGCGCCTGCTGGTGGGCATGACGCGCTGGGACTGCGTGCTGATCCTGATCGCGACGGGCGCGGGCCTGCTGGCGCGCGGCGCCGTGGTGTTCGGCCTGCTGCCCGTGCTGGCGGCGACGCGCCTGTCGCCCCCGGTGCCGAACCCGTTCAAGGTGACGATGGTCTGGGGCGGCCTGCGCGGCGCGATCACCCTGGCGCTGGCCCTGGCGGTGACCGAAAACGAGCATGTCGCGACCCCGGTGGCGCATTTCATCGGCATCATCGCCACCGGCTTTGTCCTGATCACCCTGTTCGTCAACGGCACGACGCTGCGCTATCTGGTCGTGTTCCTGAAGCTGGACCAGCTTTCGCCCATCGACCAGGCCCTGCGCCACCAGGTGCTGGGCATCGGCCTGGGCGAGGTGCGCGACCGCACCCATGAAATGGCCGAGGAACTGGGGTTTTCCCGCGCCGTGGCCGGCAATGTCATGAGCATGCTGGACCGCCGCGTGGCGGAAGAGGAACAGGCCAACACCTTCGACACGGCGCTGGCCGACCGGCAGCGGGTGACGCTGGCGCTGATCGTGGTGGCGAACAAGGAACGGTCGATCCTGCTGGACCTGTTCCGCATCCAGGGCCTGTCGCGCCCGGTGATGGAAACGCTGCTGCGCTCGGCCGAGGCGATGGTGGACGGTGCCCGGCTGGAAGGGCGGTTCGGCTACGTGCGCGCGCTGCGGCGGCGCCTGCGTCCCTCGATGCGCTTCCGGCTGGCGCAGGTGATCCATCACCGCTTCCATTTCGACCAGCCCCTGATGTCCTGCATGACCGAGCGGTTCGAAATGCTGATGATCAGCTATTTCGTCTCGCTGTCGCTGATCCGCTTCATGCGCACGCGCATGGAAGCGACGCTGGGCAGCCGCATCAGCGAGATCGTGGGCGAGGTCCTGGAACGCCAGCGCAAATTGCTGAACGAGGCGCTGCAGACGCTGCGGCTGCATTATCATGGGTATTCCGAGGCCCTGGAGAGCCGGCTGCTGCAGCAGGTCGCTCTCCGGCTGGAGGGCGAGGAATACGACGCGCTGATGTCCGAATCCCTGATCAGCGAGGAACTGCACCGGGAACTGAGTCGCGACGTCGAACGCCGGCGCGGCCAGCTCGATTTCAAGCTGACCTTCAACATCAAGGCGGGGATCGAGGCCCGGCTGCGCAGCCTGCCGGTCTTCCATGGCCTGCCGGACGAGGCGCTGCACGCGCTCGCCCCGCAGATGTCGATCCATTTCACCTCGCCGGGCGAGCGGCTGTACCATCGCGGACGGAAGGTGCGGATCGTCTATTTCATCAGCGCCGGCGTGACCGAGACGCATTATGCCGAGCATGATGTCCGCTTCGGCGCGGGCGATGTCCTGGGCGCGGACGAAGCCCTGTCGGGCGAGCGGGTGCATGCGGTCAGCCGCTCGCTGCAATTCGGGCATTTCCTGACCATGAGCGCGCGCCGCTTCCGCCGGCTGGTCGCGGAATATCCGGTCATCCAGCACAATCTGGCGGAACTGGCGCGGGCACGCGAAACGTCCGAACGATCCGAGGTCCAGCTTGTCCCGACCGATGGCGACAACACCGTGGCGCCTTCGGACGAGGCGATCGCCCTGGCGACGGCCTCGCTGTCCGACGCCCTGCCCGCGACGATGGGGCAGGACAGCCCGCCGTCCGGGGGCTGATCCCCGGTTTCACCTTCCCGGATTGTTTTGTTATCACGATGGAGTGGGTGAACGGCTATCGGTGATTTCAACCTGGAGGGTGCATGCTGACATTGCAGGTTAACGGCGCGGCGCATCAGGTGGATGTTCCCGATGACATGCCGCTGCTGTGGGTCCTGCGGGATGTCCTGGGCCTGCCGGGCACGAAATTCGGATGCGGCATCGGCGAATGCGGGGCCTGCACCGTGCATGTCGACGGCCGGCCGGTGCGGGCCTGTTCCCTGCCGGTTTCCCTGGTCGGCGCGCGGCCGGTCACGACGATCGAAGGCCTGTCCGACGACCCGCTGGCAACCGGCGTGCGGCAGGCATGGCTGGAGATCGACGTCGTGCAGTGCGGATATTGCCAGACCGGGCAGATCATGGCGGCGGTGGCGCTGCTGAAGGCCAACCCCCACCCCACCGACGAGGAGATCGAGCAGGCGATGGCCGGCAATATCTGTCGCTGCGGCACCTATCGCCGGATTCGCGCGGCTATCCGCAACGCCGCCGGGGCTGCGTGATGGGCCGCACGATGCTGTCGCGCCGCCAGGCCCTGGCGGGCACGGGCGGCCTGCTGCTGGCGGCCATGCTGCCGCGCGGGGCGGCCCGGGCCGCGACCCGGATCGTCGAGGACCAGACCGGCCCGTTCGCGCCCAACGCCTTCGTACGAATCGCACCCGATGGGGCCATCACGCTGATCCTGCCCAATGTCGAAATGGGGCAGGGGATCTATACCGGCGAGGCGATGCTGATCGCCGAGGAACTGGATATCGGGCTGGAACAGATCCAGATCGAGGCCGCCCCCCCGGACGACGCCTACGTGACCAGGGAACTGGGCACGCAGGCAACCGGCGGATCGACCTCGACGATCGCGACGTGGAAGAGCCTGCGAGAAGCCGGGGCGGTGGCGCGGACGCTTCTGGTCCAGGCGGCGGCGGCCCAGTGGTCGGTCGATCCCGCATCCTGCACCACCGGGGGCGGCATGGTCCGGCACGAGGCGACGGGGCGCAGCCTGGCCTATGGCGAACTCGCAACCGCCGCCGCCGCCCTGCCGGTGCCGGCCGCACCCGTGACGCTGCGAGATCCGTCTTCCTTTCGCCTGGTCGGGCGATCCCAGCACCGTCTGGACGCGCCGGCCAAGGTCGCGGGAACCGCGACGTTCGGCATCGACGTGCAGGTACCGGGCATGCGCATCGGCACCGTGGCGGCCTGCCCGGTCATGGGCGGCGTGCTGGCGCATGTGGATGACAGCGCGGCGCGGCAGGTCCCCGGCGTGCGGGACGTCCTGACGATCGGCAATGCGGTCTGCGTGGTCGGGAACCATTTCTGGGCAGCGCGCAAGGGGCTGGATGCCCTGGTGATCACATGGGACGAAGGCGTCAACGCGGCGGTTTCCACCGATACGATCTATCGCCAGTTGCACGAGGCGCTGGACGGTCCGGCCATTACCGCCCACGCCAAGGGCGACGCCAGGGCGGCGATCGCAGGTGCCACGACGCGGGTCGAGGCCGTGTACCAGCAGCCCCTGCTGGCCCACGCGCCGATGGAGCCGATCAACTGCACCGTGCAGGTCACGCCCGAACGCTGCGACATCTGGGTGGGTTCGCAGGTACCTATGCGCGCGCGCGACGCGGCGGCGGACATCACCGGGCTGGGCAAGGACCGGGTCCATGTCCACAACCAGTATATCGGCGGCGGCTTCGGCCGGCGGCTGGAACATGAATATGTCATCCAGGCGGTGCAGTTCGCCCGTCAGGTCGCCTATCCGCTCAAGATCGTCTGGACGCGCGAGGAAGACCTGACGCTGGACCGCTTTCGTCCGGCCTATGTCGATCGCCTGGTCGGCGGCCTGGACCGGAAGGGAAACCTGGTCGGACTGTCGCACCGGATCGTCGGCCCCGCCGTGGTCGCCCGCTGGGCGCCCGAGGCGCTGCTGCCCAACGGGGTGGACGACGACCTGCTGGCCGCGACGGTCGAGACCCCGTACGCCATTCCCGCGATGTTCCTGGATTACGCCCGGCGCGAGGCCCCGGGCGTGGTCACCGCGTGGTGGCGCGGGGTAGGGGGCACGCGGGGCGTCTTCGTGGTCGAAAGCTTCATCGACGAACTGGCGGCGCGTGCCGGGAAGGATGCGGTGGCGTTTCGCCGCCAGATGACCGGGGGCAATCCCCGCGCCCGGGCGGTACTGGACCTGGCCGCCGAAAAGGCGAGCTGGGGCGAGCCGCTGCCCAAGCATGTCGGCCGCGGGATTGCCCTGCAATACGTGTTCGGCTCCTACCTGGCCACGGTGATGGAGGTCGACATGTCCGACATGGACACGGTACGCGTCCTGCGCGCCGTGGTGGCCGTGGATTGCGGCCGGATGGTCAATCCCGACCAGGTCGTATCCCAGATCGAGGGCGGCCTGATCTTCGGCATCAGCGCCGCCCTGTTCAACGAGGTGACGCTGCGCGACGGCCGCGTGCAGGAGACGAATTTCCATTCCTACCGGGTCCTGCGCATGAACGAATCCCCCATGATCGAGGTGCATCTGGTGAACAGCACCGAGGACCCGGGCGGCATCGGCGAAACCGGCACGGCGGCGGCGGCGGCGGCGCTGGCCAACGCCATGGCCGCCGCCACCGGCCGGCGCTATCGCAGGCTGCCCCTGACGGGACCCCAGGCATGAGGGCGGTGCGTGCCGTCCTGGCGCTGGTGACGCTGGGCGTGGCCACGGGCGGCGTGGCCCAGGCCCAGGACCAGGCCCAAGTTCAGGCCCAGGATTCGGATCTGGTGCGGCGTGGCGCCTATCTGGAGCACGCGGCGGATTGCGAGGTCTGTCATACGAAACCGGGCGGCCGGCCCTTTGCGGGCGGGCGGGCCTTCGACCTTCCGGGGATCGGCACGATCTACGCCCCCAACATCACCCCGGACCGGGAAACCGGCATCGGCGCCTATACCGACGCGCAGTTCGATTCGGCGGTACGGGCCGGCGTCGCGCCGGGCTGGACGCATCTCTATCCCGTCATGCCCTACGCATCCTATGCGCGGATGACGGCGGACGACGTGCGTGCCATCCGGGCCTATCTGGCGACCCTGGCGCCGGTCCATGCGACGGCACGGGCCAACCGGGTGCGGTTCCCCTACAGTATCCGCCTGGCGATGGTGGCGTGGAACCTGCTGTATCGGCCCTCCAGCGCGATGATGGACGAACCGGGACGCTCGGCCGCGTGGAATCGTGGCCGCTATCTGGTCGAGGCCGCGGGCCATTGCGCCGAATGCCATTCGCCCCGCACCATGATGCAGGCGACATCCGGCGCCCGGTCCTATGCGGGCGCGCTTACTGCGGGGTGGGAGGCGTATAATATCTCCTCCGATCCCGACAGCGGGATCGGGGCATGGACCGACGCGCAACTGACGGCGTACCTGTCCACCGGCCATGCCGACGGGCGCGGCACGGCCGCCGGACCGATGGCCGAAGTGGTCGGCTACAGCCTGCGGTATCTGACCCCGCAGGATATCGCGTCCATGGTGACCTATCTGCGCAGCCTGCCGGCCCGGCAGTCGAACGAGACCGTCGCCGCCATACCGCCGCAGGCCCTGGCCCACGCCACCCCCACGCACAGCAATGGCGAGCGGCTGTTCGCCGGCGCCTGCGCCGGGTGTCACCTGACGGACGGGCAGGGGCGGCAGGTCGATGAAGCCGCATTGTGGGGCGCGCGCAGCCTGGGCGAGATCCAGGGGCGGAACCTGATCCAGACCATGGTCCAGGGATCGCGGCTGGATACCGCCCGGGGTGTGATGACGATGCCGGCCTTCGGCCCGGAATATCGCGATCAGGACCTGGCGGACCTGGCGAACTACACGATCGGTCACTTCGCCAACCGCGTCGGGCACGTCACGGCCCAGGATATCGCGGCAGTGCGGCAGCCGGGGGGCGCGCATTGAGAGGCTTTTGAAACAGCCTCGGAAAAAAGGGGAAAGACCCGACGCGTGGTAGCGGCGGACGGATTTGAACCGCCGACCAAGGGATTATGATTCCCCTGCTCTACCGCTGAGCTACGCCGCCATCGCGTCGGGTAGGTTGGGAGATATCCCCCCCGTTGCGCAAAGTCAACCCGTGCATCGCGATTGATGCGATGCTTCCCACCGTGGTTAAAGAAAACCATCCTTTCCATTGATATGGCTTTGTTCATGCACAGTCTGCCACCCCGATGCCGCGCCGCAAGACCGGAGCAGAATTCGTGAAAGACGCGTTTATCGACCTGCTGACCGACATTCGGAAATCGTTCGGATGGCTTCCCGGCTCCGTGGCCTCGGTCCTGGTGCTGTGTGCCGCCGCCGTGATGGCCGAACTCTGCAGCCGGGTCGTGACCAAGCTGATCCTGCGCATACCGGGGCAGAAGCGCGGGGCCTTCGTCCGCACCTTCACCCTGGCCATGCAGCGGCCGGCGCGGGTCATGCTGGCGATCATCTTCGTCGGCACCGCGTTGCCGGCGTCCGGCCTGTCGTACGAGACCATGCATCGGGCCGCGCACGGGTTGCTGGTGCTGTTCGTGCTGATGGTGGGCTACGCCGCCATCGTGGCCATGCGAATCCTGTCCGACGCCTATCTGCTCCGGATCAACGGCAAGGAGGACCGCGACGACATCCTGTCGCGGACCCACATGACGCAGGTGCGCGTGCTGCGGCGCATGGCGGATATCCTGGTCGGGCTGCTGACGGTGGGCTCGGCGCTGATGACGTTCGAATCGGTGCGGGAATACGGGCTCAGCCTGTTCGCCTCGGCGGGTGCGGCCTCGGTCGTGGTCGGTCTGGCGGCGCGGCCGCTGCTGACCAACCTGATCGCCGGCATGCAGATCGCCATGACCCAGCCGATCCGCATGGAAGACCTGATCATCATCAATGGCGACTGGGCGTGGGTCGAGGAAATCACCGCGACCTATGTCGTGCTGCGGGTCTGGGACTGGCGCCGGCACATCGTGCCGATTTCCTGGTTCCTGGAAAACCCGTTCCAGAACTGGACCCACAATTCGGCGGCCCTGATCGGGGTGGTGTTCCTGTACGTGGATTTCCACGCACCGATGGACCGGATTCGCGGTCGGCTGCGCGATATCGTGCAGGCAAGCCCGCTATGGGACGGCAAGGTGTTCGATGTCCAGGTGTCGGACTGCAGCACGCAGGTCATGACCATCCGCGTCATCGCCAGTGCGCGCTCGGCCATGCAGAGCTGGGATCTGCGCTGCGAGATCCGCGAGAAGATCATCCTGTTCCTGCGCGACGAATGTCCCGAGGCGCTGCCGCGCGAGCGGATGGCCCATGTCTCGTCCCCGGCCGGCCAGGACGTGCTGGGCCCGCACGGCATCCTGTCCCCCCCGATCGACCGGCCGCCGCCCGGCGCCTATACCGGCCCTCCAGGCTGATTACAGCGCGACCTCTTCACGGCCCAGCCGCGAATGGGAATGGCCGTAGAAGGCGTAGCTGAGCACGCCCAGGACGATGTAGCTGCCCAGCAGGATGGCCGGCAGCGGATCGCCGTTGGTCAGTGCCCGGATCATGTCCACGAACAGCGGCCCGGCCATGATCAGGCAGAACAGGATGCCCAGCGCAGGCGCCACGCCGATCCATACCCCGCCGACCTTGACCCCGCCCAGCGGCACGCTGAACGGCCGGTGCAGGTCGGGGCGGGCGTTGCGCTGCCAGATCACGGTGAAGCAGACGATGCCGAACGCCGTCGCGGTGCCCAGGCTGACCAGGTCGCTGATGATGTCGATCGGCAGGGTCGCGGTAGCCACGGCGACGAGGACACCCAGCACGATGGTGCCGACCCATGGCGTGCGGAAGGTCGGGTGCAGGCGGCAGAAGATCGGCGGCAGCAGCCCGTCGCGCGCAATGGTGAAGAAGATCCGCGTCTGGCCGTACAGCAGGCCCAGGATGACCGAGCACAGGCCGACGACGGCGCCCACCTTGATCATGATCGCAAGCCAGGGCTGGCCGATCGCATCCACGGCTATTGCCAGCGGATCGGCGACGCCCAGTTGCCGGAACGGCACGACCCCGATCAGCACCGTGGCCACGCAGATATAGACCAGCGTGCAGATCAGCAGTGACCCGATGATGCCCAGCGGCACGTCGCGGCGGGGATTGCGGGCCTCGGCCGACGCGGTCGAGACGGTTTCGAACCCGACATAGGCGAAGAAGATGACCGACGCGGCCCGGAAGATGCCGGGCACGCCGTAATGGAACCCGTTTTCGCGCGGCGGGATGAAGGGATTGAGGTTGGACAGGTGGACGTACCGGATGCCGAACGCCATGAACAGCATCAGTACGCCGACCTTCACGAAGACGATCAGGGTGTTGATCCGCGCCGATTCCTCGACGCCCAGGACCAGCAGTCCCGTGACGACCAGGACCGAGACCGCCCCCACCAGGTCCATCCGGGGCGCGACCAGCAGGCTGGCGCCGTGGGGGGTGGGCACGGTCTGGACCAGCGTGGTGCACAGGAAGGACGGCACATGGACGCCCAGATCGTGCAGCAGGCTGGTCGCGTATCCGGAAAATCCGGCAGCCACGCCGGCGCAGGATATGCCGTATTCCAGCAGCAGCAGCCACCCGACCGCCCAGGCCACCCCTTCGCCCATCGAAACATAGGCATAGCTGTAGGCCGAACCGGAAACCGGCATCGTCGAGGCCAGTTCGCCATACGAAAACGCGGTGAACAGGCAGGCCAGGCCGGCGACCAGGAATGACAGCAGGATGGCCGGCCCTGCGTAGGTGGCGGCGGCGGTTCCGGTCATGACATAGATCCCGGCCCCGATGGTGGAACCGATCCCGAGCATCATCAGCTGAACGGGGCCGAGCGTACGGCGCAGCCCGTGATTCTGGCTTTCGGATTCAATCTGCTGAATGGATTTCCGAAGCCGGAGGCGTTTACTGGAAAAGGAAATGAGGGACATGAACTTCAAAATAGCATGAGGGGGGGAGGGCTGTATTGCGCCAAACGAACATGGCCGCCCGGACCGAATGCGAAACGAACGGAACGAACCGAAACGGGGCGGCCGAGGCACGTCCCGTTTCGGTTCGGACGGTCGGTACGAACGATTGATTAAGGGAGGTTAATGGGGGTGGTCGCCCAGGATCGCCGCCACCGTCGGTTCGATCATGCGGGCGATGTCCTGTTGCGCCGCCGCGCTGGGGTGCAGCGGCGGGTCGGGCGGCGTCAGATGCGGGTCGAGGAAGCGCGTGGGATCGGGCGCGCCGTTCCGCTCCAGCGCCGCGCCGACGTCCTGCAGGTGCAGCCAGGGCCGGTCGCGCCGTATGTCGGCGCGCAGCATGGCGTTCAGGCGCTGCGTGTTCGCCGTGATCCATGCCGTCCGAATCGAAGGCAGGACCTCCAGCAGCAGGACCTGCGCCGCGGGAAAGCGGCCATGGATCTGGTCCACGATGCGCGTGATGCCGGGGTAGGTGTGGCCCGCGTCGATATGGACATGGCCGAAATTGTTCGCCCCCACCAGCACGACGAACAGGCGCGGGGGGGGGCGGAAATCAAGCTCGCCATGGTCCAGGCGCCACAGGACGTGGCAGGTGCTGTCCCCCTTGAAGCCCAGGTTGATGGCGTGGCGGTCGCCGTAATAATGCTGCCAGACCGGCGCGAACTGACGCCAGGGCTCGGGGCCGGTGCGCTCCCAGTTCTGGGTGATCGAATCGCCCAGCCAGACCAGGTCGAAACGACCATGCGCGATTTCGGCCTGCTTGTCGGCGAAGCGCTGGCGCCACCAGGGCGTGTCCATGCGCGACACGGGCTGGACGGCCAGGTTCGGGGGCGTCGCACGGGCGGTACCCAGGCCGGCAAGCAGCAGAAGGGGCAGTGCCAGGAGGGACCTGGCGGTCAGGCGGCGTATCATGGGGGAGGGTACGTTCAGTGGCCGAGGATGAAGAAGGAAACCGCGCCGGCCAGCACGCAGTAATAGCCGAACGGGCTCAGCGCCCATCGCTCGTGATTGTGGAAGTATCGCATCAGGAACGCGGTGCTGGCCAGTGCGGTCACGGCCGCCACCATGGCGCCGATGGTCGCGACCTGCATCTGACCCGGCGGGATGGCGACATGGCGCATGTGCAGGGCCTCGCGCACCGTGGCGGCAATGATGACCGGCTGGGCCATCAGGAACGAAAACCGCGCGGCCCCTTCATGGTTCAGGCCGCGAAACAGCGCGCCGATGATCGTGGCCCCCGACCGCGAGATGCCGGGCAGGAAGGCCAGGCACTGCCACAGGCCGATGATCGCGGCGTCGGCATAGGTCAGCGATGCGATGGCATAGCCGCCCTGGACGGGCTGGCGGCTCTTCATCCGTTCGGTCAGCAGCAGCAGCAGGCCGTTCAGGAACAGGAAGATCGCGGCATAGCGCGCGGTGCCGAACAGCGCCCGCAGCCAATGTTCCAGCAGGCCGCCGATAATGACCGCCGGAATGGTCGCCACCACCAGCAGGGCCAGGATATGGATGCTTTCGGCCTGGCGCTGGCTGCCGTCGCGGCCCCTCAGCCCCTGGAAGATGGCCGCCCAGTCATTGCGGAAATAGACCAGCAGGGCGATCGCGGTGCCCAGGTGCAGCATGACCAGGAACGGCAGGAAGATTTCGCCGTGCGGGTCGAACGCCCAGCCCAGCAGGGCGGGGACGATGACGGCATGCCCCAGGCTGCTGACCGGGAACAGCTCCGTCGCCCCCTGGAGGATCGCGATCACGATGGCTTGGATGAGTGTCATTGTCCGGCTGTCCATGGCGAATTAGAATGTCGTCGTGCCTTACTTTCCGGGTGCCCGGCAAGTCTGTACCGTAGCGCCGCGAATGATCGGCCCGACAGGAATAAGGAGGAACGTTTGGCGCGAGAAAATGGCAGCGCGATTGTTTTCAGCGGATTGGTCTTGCTGGTGGCCGGGGCATTCTATGCCTATGCCCGTGCCTCGCAGGTCGATCTGGGGAATGATCGCTATGCGCTGTCCGCCCGATTCATATCGGCCAACGGATTGCATGTGGGGGCCGAGGTGCAGTTGGCGGGCGTTCCCGTCGGGCGCGTGACCGCCATCGCGCTGGACCCCGCGACGGCCATGGCGAATGTGGGCTTCACGCTCGATCGCGACCTGTCCCTGCCGGCCGATTCCGGCGTGATGATCGGCAGCGCGACCATGACGGGCGACGATGCGCTGATGGTGGTGCCGGGAAAGGCCCCGGCGCGGCTGCCCCCCGGCGCGGTCATCACCAACGCGCAGGAGGCCGTCAGCCTGGAACAGCAGGTCAGCAACTACATCTTCGGCAATGGCGGTCTGCCGTCCGATTCAATGCAGTAAAAACAGTATCCTAGTCGTTCAGGGGGTAGGAGGCGAGCAGCCGCCTCTGCTGGCGCCAGTAATGCAGCATGGTGAAGGCGCCGCTGGTCCGCCATCCGGCCTTCTTCTTCTTGGCGCCGATGCGGAAGGTCTCGCGGTAATGCGTGAACTGCGCCGCATAGGCCTCGCGCAGGGTGGTGCGCGAATCCCAGATATGGGTCGCTTCGGACCCCACGCCGTTGATCTCGATGATTTCGAACCCCCGGCCCAGGCGCAGGGCGGCGATGGATTCGAACTTCAGGTCGATCCGGCCGAAATGGAAATCGGGGATATCCTGCATGATCCGGTCGATCTGCTCGACCAGGGCCGGGGTGATGTCGTCCGCGCCGTTGCGGAAGATCGACCCCTTGCTGTGATTCCCGGCGAAGACCAGCCGCAGCGGCATGCCCGCCGGCAGGACCTCATGCACCCGATCGCCCAGGCGGGGCAGATACAGATGCGGCACCAGGCGCGTGCGCGCGTCGGCATCGATCAGTTGTCGCACCGTGGACCGGCCGTCGCCGACGATGACCGGTGCCTCCTTGTAGGTCAGCGAGGATATCCGGCCCCGGTCCTCGTCTGGGTGGCGGATATAGAACACGCCGGCCTCGTGCTCGAACGGGATCAGCCGCTGCATGACCAGGGGGGTATCGGGCGGGTACAGCGCCACCGCCGCGACCAGTTCGTCCGGGGTCGTGACCAGCTTCACCCCGGCGCCGTTGCAGCCGATATCGGGCTTCACCACCACCGGCAGCGCCAGCCCGCCGCGATCCAGCGCCGCCAGGGCGGCCGCGCCGTCATCGGCCGAACCGGTGGTGACCGAGACATAGGGCGCGATCCAGCGCCGCGCCGTCTCGCCCGCCATGTCCAGGATGCTGGTCTTGCTTTCGCCGCACAGGCCGCCGGTCAGGATGCGGGGATTGGCCGCGGTCGGCAGGCTGAAATCCCGGTGCCACAGGCCCAGCAGGATCCAGTACAGCACGACCGGGGTATAGATGGCCCAGCCCGGCCAGAATTCGAACATCGACAGCGGCGCGGGCTGCCGTGCCGCATCCCCCCCCGTCTTGGCCCGGCTGGAAGCGGCGGTCGGGGCATGGTTCATCGAGAGGGACTCCGCACACTGGCCACGATCCGGCCAACCAGAATGATGGTCAGGACGAATCCCCCCATGCCCAGCCATTTCCATTCCCCCAGATGGTCGATCAGGAAATGGCCGACCTGTAGCGATACAGCGAACAGCAGGGTTGTCCAGATCAGCGTCGCCAGAACGGCCGCCAGCGCGAATCGACCCACGCTGGCGCCGAAGAATCCGCAGGCGGTGTAGAGCGGCAGGCGCGCGCCGGGGATGAACCGGCTGACGAAGACGATGCGGAAGACATTGCGCCCGAACCAGGTCTGCCCGTTGCCGTCCTGAGGCACGGCGACCCAACGCCGGGCCGGCGGCCACAGCGCGGCCAGCCGCCCCAGCCCGTACAGCCCCAGGTCGCCGACCACGATGCCGACATACAGCGCTACCAGCGCCACGGGGATGGCGATCTGGCCGGTCTGGACCTCCATCGCCGTCAGGATGGTGGCCGCGTCTTCCAGGATGAAGGTGCCGATGATGATCGCCAGCGCCTGGATGACGGGCGAAGTGCCGGCCGCGGCCAGCAGGTCGGGAAGTGAGGGAAACATGACCGGGACAGGGCCGTTCAGCGTGGGATTGGCCGGAAGAGACGGGTCGGAATCCTCACTGCATCAAAACCTCTTGCCCAGAAACCCTTGCCCTGAAAATCCTTGGCCAGGGGCCCGTCCAGCGCGGGCACCGGACAGACCGGCGGAGGCCGCGCCCGGGGTGGGGCCCTTGTGGCACGCTTCGCCGCCGCCGACAAATCGCCTGCGGGCGACGGCAAATTCCGCCGCCGGACAGCGCGTGGTTGCCCCAGGCAAGGATTGAAAGGCCGGCGGGGAATGTGGCACAGCTTGCATCATGATCCGACGACGTGACTTCCTGATGTCAGCCTCGGCCACCTGCGCGGCCGGTGGCATCGGCATGGCCGCGTCGGCGCGGGCCGACAGCGCCCCTGCTGCATCCTATGCGGCCTTCCTGGCCGGGGTGCGGGCCGAGGCCGTTTCCCATGGCCTGTCGGCCGCGATCGTCGATCGCGCCCTGGCGCTGGAGGCGCCGAACGCGCGCGTCCTGCAACTGGACCAGCACCAGCCCGAATTCACCCTGACCTGGGCGCAGTACCGACAGCGCGTGCTGACGCCCAAGAAGGTCGCCGACGGCCGCGTGGCGGCGGGGGCACGGCGCGCGCTGCTGGCGGAGGTCGGCCGGCATTTCGGCGTGGACCCGCAGCCGCTGATGGGAATCTGGGGGTTGGAATCCGCCTACGGCACGCGTACGGGCACCTTCCAGATCCCCGACGCC
The DNA here is from genome assembly GCF_000021325.1 of Gluconacetobacter diazotrophicus PA1 5. GTDB lineage: Bacteria > Pseudomonadota > Alphaproteobacteria > Acetobacterales > Acetobacteraceae > Gluconacetobacter > Gluconacetobacter diazotrophicus. The sequence goes on from NC_011365.1 coordinate 28,835, forward strand.
CTGGCGACCCTGGCCTATGACGGGCGGCGCGCGTCGTTCTTTCGCGGCGAACTGATGAATGCGCTGCGCATCCTGGACCATGGCGACGTCACGCCCGATTCCATGACCGGCAGCTATGCCGGTGCGATGGGACAGCCGCAGTTCATGCCCAGCGCCTATCTGCGCTACGCCGTCGACTATACCGGCAGCGGCCGGCGCGACATCTGGACCAGCGAGCCCGACGTCTTCGCCTCGATCGCCAATTACCTGGCCCGTTGCGGCTGGTCGGCCGGCGAGCCCTGGGGCCAGGAAATCTCGGTTCCCACGCGGCTGGCGCAGGCCGATCTGGGGCGGGGCAGGGTGCGTACCCTGGCCGACTGGATGGCGCAGGGCGTGCGGCGGCTGGACGGGCGGCGTTTCTCGCGCCCCGATATCAGCGGCGCGGTGATCCGGCCGGACGGACCGGGCGGCGAGGCCTTCATGGTCTATCGCAATTTTTCGGTCATCCGGCGCTACAATCCATCCGATTTCTACGCGCTGGCGGTCGGGCTGCTGGGCCACGACGTCACGTGACGCGCCGGGCCGTTCCCACGGTAATGGCCGCGCTGGGACTGCTGGGCTGCCATCGGGCGGAGCCCGGGCTGCCCCCTGCGGCGCCGCATTACGTCGTCGGCGCGCCGTACCAGATGGACGGCGTGTGGTACTACCCGCACGAGGATTTCTCCTATCAGGCGACCGGCCTGGCCGTCGCCGACCCGGACCGCACGCCCTACGTCACGGCGGATGGCGAGCATTACAGCCCCGATGCCCTGACCGGCCGCCATGCGACGCTGCAGCTTCCGGCCATCGTCACGGTGCGCAACCTGGAAAACGGGCGTGAAATCACCATCCGGGTGAATGACCGGGGACCGGATTCGCCGGGCCGGCTGATCGGCCTGTCGCCCAGGGCCGCCGCCCTGCTGGGGATCGGCAGCAATCCGGTGCGGGTCGCGGTCACGGGACTGGAAGCGCAGAACGAGCAACTGGCCGAGGGTCTGCCGGGCACCCAGCACCTGGATATCGCGGCGGCGCCGGCCGGCCAGGTCCGTGCCGAATCGCTGGACCATCCGGGCAGCGGGGCCACGATCGTCGGCGCCCCCGGCGGGACGGTGGGGGCGGCGGATATCTCGGCCCTGATGGGCGACCTGCCTCCCAGCGTGCGCCAGGGCTATGTGGTGGGCGGGCTGCTGTGGGTCGATGCCGGCACGTTTTCGACCCTGCGCTATGCCGAACTGTCGGCCGCGCGGACCGGCGGCCGCGTCGTGCCGGTCCAGGAACACGGACGGGCGCTGTGGCGGGTCCATGTCGGGCCGTTCATGAACGCGACCGACGCCGACCGCGCACTGGACCAGCTTATGGGCGCCGGAGTAACCGGTGCCCGGATCGTCGTCGAATAGGGATGAACGTGCAGACCCGAAGGTTCCTCATGGCTGGGACGGCCTCGCTGGCCGCCACCGGTTCTCTTGCGGTTGCGGCGCCGCGCCGGCACCACGCGCATGGCGCGCCGTCCCCCCAGCCCGCCCCGACCGGCGGAGCGAATGCGGAGGACGGCACCGATGCCGCCGACGCGGCGGCCCCCGCCGGGCCGCCGGCCGCCACCCCCATCGGTCCGCTGGACACCGTGGCGCGCTGGGCCTGCATCCTGGACGTCACGACCGGATCGGTCCTGCTGGAAAAGGCGGCGGACGAGCGGATGCCGCCGTCCTCGCTGACCAAGATGATGACGGCCTATATCGTCTTCGGCATGCTGAAATCCGGCCGACTGAAGCTGGACCAGATGCTGCCGGTCAGCGAGAAGGCGTGGCGTATGCAGGGGTCCAAGATGTTCGTGCCCCTGGGGCAGAGCATCGCGGTCCAGGACCTGATCCAGGGCATGGTCATCCAGTCGGGCAACGACGCGTGCATCGTGCTGGCCGAAGGCGTGGCGGGGTCCGAGGAACAGTTCGTCGCCCAGATGAACGACATGGCGGCGCGTATCGGCCTGTCCAATTCGCATTTCATGAACGCCACCGGCTGGCCGGCCGACAATCACTACATGTCGGCGCGCGACGTCGCGCAACTGGCGGTACGGCTGATCCGCGACTTCCCGGAATATTATCACTTCTTTTCCGAGAAGGATTACCGGTTCAACAAGATCTCGCAGGGCAACCGCAACGTGCTGGTGGACAAGGGGCTGGCCGACGGGCTGAAGACCGGCCACACCGATGCCGGCGGGTTCGGGCTGTGCGCCAGCGCCGACCGGGGCGGCAACCGGGTGGTCCTGTCGCTGAACGGCATGCCGTCCAGCAACGCCCGCGCGCATGAAGGCGAGCGCCTGCTGGAATGGTCGTTCGCGAATTTCGAGAACGCGACCCTGTTCCGCAAGGGCGACATCGTCGAACAGGCATCGGTGTGGCTGGGCACGCAGCCCACCGTGCCCCTGGTCGCCACGCGGGATATCGTCATGACCCTGCCGCATGGCTGGCGGTCGCGGGCGCATATCGGGGTGGATTACCAGGCCCCGGTGGCCGCCCCCGTGGCGGCAGGGCAGGTGCTGGGCGACCTGGTGATCAGCAATCCGGGCCTGGCCGATATCCGCATGCCCCTGGTGGCGGGGCAGGGCGTGCCGCGCCTGGGCCTGTTCGCCCGGGCGTCGGCGGTGCTGGGCCAGAAACTGGGCCGGCACTGAGTTCCGTGGCGGGCCTGTTCATCACCTTCGAAGGGGGCGAGGGCGCGGGGAAATCTACCCAGGCGCAGCGCCTGGAGGCGCATCTGCGCGCCGCCGGCCGCGAGGTGGTGCGCACGCGCGAACCGGGCGGCACCCCGGGGGCCGAGGCCCTGCGCCAGTTGCTGCTGTTCGGCGGGCACGACCTGTCGCTGCGGGCGGAGATCCTGGCCCATTTCGCCGCGCGCTGCGACCATGTGGACCAGTTGATCCGCCCGGCGCTGGCGCGCGGCGCGGTCGTCATCTGCGACCGCTTCATCGATTCCACCCTGGCCTATCAGGGCTACGGGCTGGGTCGCGCCGATCCGGGGATCCTGCACCTGATCGCGGTGCTGGGCGCCCAGGTGGGGCTGGCGCCCGACCTGACGCTGGTCCTGATGCTGGAGCGGGCCGGCGCGCTGGCCCGCCTGCGCGCGCGCGGCGGCCCGGCGGACAGGTACGAGGCCGCCGACGAAGCCTTCCACGCCCGCGTCGCGGACGGATTCGACACCATCGCGCGGGCCGAGGCCGGGCGCTGCGTCACGATCGCGGCCGACCGGCCGGTGGATGTGGTCGCGGGCGACATCGCCCGCCTGGTGGACGCAAGGCTGGAAACGGATGCCCCCGGCGCCGCGTGACGCTCCGGACCTGGTGGGGCAGCAGGAAGCGCGACGCGCGTTCGAGGACGCGCTTCGCACCGGGCGGCTGCATCACGCCTGGCTGCTGACCGGCACCGAGGGCATCGGCAAGGCGACGATGGCCTTCTGGATGGCGCGGCTGCTGCTGAAGGGGACGGACCCCGACAGTCCCGCCGCACGGCGGATCGCCGCCGGCAGCCATGCCGACCTGCTGACCATCGCCCGGGGGGTGGATGAAAAGCGGCAGCGCCTGCGCGCTGAAATCGTGGCCGACGACGTGCGGCCGATCGGCCAGTTCCTGCACCGCACGGCAGCCGAGGATGGCTGGCGCGTCGTGATCGTGGACGGCGCGGAATACATGAACCGCAGCGCCGCCAACGCGATCCTGAAACTGCTGGAGGAACCGCCCCCGCGCGCCATCCTGATCCTGACCTGCGCCACGCCGGGGCGCCTGCTGCCGACGATCCGCAGCCGGTGCCGGACGCTGAAGCTGGGCCCGCTGTCGCCCGCCGACATGCATGCCGTCCTGTCCACGGTTGTCGAGGACGCGGCCCCCGACGACATCGCGCGCGTCGTGCCGCTGGCCCATGGATCGCCGGGCCGGGCGCTGGCGTTGCTGGCGGGTGACGGCGGCGCGCTGGGCGCCCTGGTCGCGCGCGTGATGGACGCGCCGGCAGGCCCGGGAGCCATGCGGGAAGGAGAGATGTACGAGATTGCGGAAGCGGTCCTGAAGCGGGAGAATGGCTTTTCCGTCTTCTTCGATCTGCTGTGCGATGCCATATCGGTGCGCACCCGCGCCGCCGTGCGCGGCACGATCCCGGCGGAAAGGCCGGCCGACCGCATGGTCGATCTCTGGCGTCGTCTGGTCCATCTGCGGGCCGAGACGGAACAGTTCAATCTGGATAAACATCAGGCCATCCTGAGCGGCCTGACATTGGTGAGTGGAATATGACCCGGCGCTATTACGTCACGACACCGATCTATTATGTGAACGGGGCGCCCCATATCGGCCACGCCTATACATCGGTCGCCGCCGACATCGTGGCGCGGTTCAAGCGGCTGGCGGGTTTCGACGTCTTCTTCCTGACCGGCACGGACGAACACGGCCAGAAGGTGGAACAGGCCGCCCAGGCGGCGGGCCTGGCCCCGATCGCGTTCGCGGACCGCGTTTCAGCCGATTTCCGCGCGATGTACGACGTGATGAACGTCTCGTACGACGATTTCATCCGCACCACCGAACCGCGTCACATCGCCGGCGCCACGGCCCTGTGGGAGAGGATCGCGGCGAACGGCCATATCTACCTGGGTGCGTACGAGGGCTGGTACGCCCTGCGCGACGAAAGCTTCTATAACGAGGACGAACTGGTTACCCAGCCCGACGGCACCCGGGTCGCGCCGACCGGCGCCCCGGTCGAATGGGTCCGCGAGCCGTCCTATTTCTTCCGCCTGTCCGCCTTCGCCGACCGGCTGCTGGACCTGTACGAAACCCGCCCGGGCTTCGTGGAGCCCGCGTCGCGGCGCAACGAGGTCGCAAGCTTCGTCCGCCAGGGCCTGCGCGACCTGTCGATCAGCCGCACCAGCTTCCGCTGGGGCATTCCGGTGCCCGGCGATGCCGATCACGTGATGTATGTCTGGGTCGACGCGCTGGCCAACTACCTGTCCGCGATCGGCTTTCCCGACGCCCGCAACCCGCGCGCGGGCTTCTGGCCGGCGAACCTGCACCTGGTGGGCAAGGACATCGTCCGCTTCCACGCCATCTACTGGCCGGCGCTGCTGATGGCGGCGGGTCTGGACCTGCCGGACTGCGTCTTCTCGCACGGATGGTGGACCATCGAGGGCGAGAAGATGAGCAAGTCGCTGGGCAATGTCGTCGATCCGCGCGACCTGGTGGCGGAATTCGGCCTGGACCCGGTGCGCTTCTTCCTGATGCGCGAAATGCCCTTCGGCGGTGACAGCGACCTGAGCCGCAAGGCCATCATCAACCGGATGAATGTCGAACTGGCCAACGACCTGGGCAACCTGGCGCAGCGCACGCTGTCGCAGGTGGCGCGCAATTGCGGCGGGCTGCTGCCGGAGCAGGGCACGCGGACCGACGACGACATCGCGCTGCTGGCGCAGGCCGACCTGCTGCCGACCCTGATGCACGAACAGATCGACCGCCGCGCCCTGACCGACGCGCTGGAAGAGGTCTGGCGCGTCATCCGCGCCTGCAACGCCTATATCGACCGCCAGGCCCCGTGGGCGCTGAAGAAGACCGATCCCGACCGGATGGCGGTGGTGCTGCGCGTGCTGGTCGATGCCCTGCGCGGCATCGGCACCATGCTGCAGCCCTACATGCCCGGCAGCATGGATGCGCTGCTGACGCAGCTTGGCGTGGCGGAGGACGAGCGCGATTTCGCGTCCCTGGCCACGCCGCTGCCGGGCGGACGCGCCCTGCCGCCGCCGCAGGGGATCTTTCCCCGTTACGTGGAGGCCGAGGCGCAATGACGGGACTGATCGATTCGCACTGCCATCTGGACCATTTCACGGATGACGAGATCCCGGACCTGCTGGACAGGGCGCGCCAGGCCGGGGTCGAAGGGATGGTGACGATCGGCACCCGCCTGTCGCGCGCGGCGCAGCAGAAGGACCTGACCCGCTTCAGCCGCCCGGACCTGCGGGTGTGGTGCACGGTGGGCACGCACCCGGACCATGTGGACGAATGCACGGTCGCGGACGCGGCCGGTATCGTGGCCCTGGCCGACGATCCGCGCGTGGTGGGAATCGGTGAGACGGGCCTGGATTACTTTCACGGGGCCGAATCCGTGCGGCCGTTGCAGCAGGCGCGCTTTCGCGCCCATATCGCGGCCGCGCGGCAGATGGACCTGCCGCTGGTCATCCATGCCCGCGATGCCGATGAGGATGTCGCCGAGATCCTGCGGGACGAAGTGGAGTCCCACGGCCCGTTCCGCTTCCTGCTGCACTGCTTCGCCTCGGGTCCCGACCTGGCGCGGGTGGGGCTGGAACTGGGGGGGTATGTCAGCTTCTCCGGTATCCTGACCTTTCCGAAATCGGATGCGCTGCGTGCCGTGGCACGGGACATTCCCCAGGACAGGCTGCTGGTGGAAACCGATTCGCCCTATCTGGCCCCGGTGCCGCAGCGGGGGCGCAAGAACGAGCCGGGTTTCGTCGCCCACACGGCGCGCCGGCTGGCGGAAGTACGGGACATGACGCCCGAAAGCCTGGCCGAGGTCACGACCGCGAACTTCCACCGGCTGTTCAGCCGGGCGGCCTGACCGATGGAACTGATCGTCCTGGGATGCGGCGGGTCGGCGGGGGTGCCGATGATCGGCGGCCCCGACGGCGCTGGCGACTGGGGCGTCTGCGATCCGGCGGAACCCCGCAACCGCCGCACCCGCGCATCCGTCCTGCTGCGGGGCGGGGACGGGGCGGTGCTGCTGGATACCGGCCCCGATCTGCGTGACCAGTTGCTGGCCCAGCGGATCGACCGGTTCGACGCGATCCTCTACACCCACGCCCATGCCGATCACATCGCGGGGCTGGACGAGGTCCGCGCCATCAACCGGGTGATCGACCGGCCGCTGCCGGTCTATGGCACGCCCCCGGTGCTGACCGACCTGGAAAACCGCTTCAATTACGCGTTTCGCCCCTGGTCCCCGCCCGGATTCTATCGCCCGGTGGTGGTGCCGCATGTCGTGCATGCCGGCCAGACGCTGGAGGTCGCGGGCCTGCATCTGCGCCTGTTCGAGCAGATACACGGCCGCACCCTGTCGCTGGGAGTGCGCTGCGGCACGATCGCCTATTCCACCGACGTGGTCGAACTGCCGGACGAGGCGTTCGCGGCGCTGGCCGGGATCGAAACCTGGGTGGTGGACTGCTTCCAGCGTTCTGCCGCCCATAGCGCGCATGCGTGGCTGGACCGGGTCCTGGAATGGCGGGCCCGGATCGCGCCGCGCCGGGTGATCCTGACCCATATGGGCCCCGACATGGACTGGGCCTGGATGCGGGCCAACCTGCCGGACGGGGTCGAGGCCGCGTTCGACGGCATGCGCGTCGCCTTTCACTGACCCGGGTCACTGACCCGGGCCGCCGACCCCGGTTTTGCAAAACCCGTGCAGGCTGCCGAGCATTTTGCAGCGACGCGCGATTTAGGTTGAATCGCACGCGGCGGGAGCGATACCGTTGGCTGTGACGACCCTGAGAGTCCGCTGCCCCGTCATCCCGCGATTTCGCCCTGGCCGATCCGCCTGGCCGAATCGCCCCGATCCGGGGCCGTGACGCGCCAACCCGCCTGAAAAGGGCCCGCCACCTGAAGGGGGATGTGCATTGAATGGCAGACTGACGACAACACAAGGCTGACGCTTCTCCCCGGACGGGGATCGCACCCCGCCCCGGGAACATTGTCCATGATACATGGTCGACCAGGGTCGTGACAGATCCTGGCGACGGTTCGGAGACATCTGCCGATGGTTTCTGATATCAACGTGTTTTCTCTGGCGACCGCGATGCGGGACCAGCGCCGCGAAGTCGAGATGAGTCTGTCCGACTATCTCGAACAGTGCCGCACGGACCCGTCCTGCTACGCGACCGCGGCGGAACGCATGCTCAAGGCGATCGGCGAGCCACGAACCGTCGATACGTCCCGCGATCCGCGCCTGTCACGCATCTTCATGAACCGCACCCTGCGGATCTATCCCGCCTTCTCGGATTTCTACGGCATGGAGGAGACGATCGAGCAGATCGTCGGCTTCTTCCGGCACGCGGCGCAGGGGCTCGAGGAACGCAAGCAGATCCTCTATCTGCTCGGCCCCGTCGGTGGCGGCAAATCGTCGCTGGGCGAACGGCTGAAGGCCCTGATGGAGAAGGAGCCGATCTACGTGCTCAAGGCCGGGCGGCATATCAGCCCGGTGTTCGAAAGCCCGCTGGGCGTGTTCGATCCCGACCGCATGGCCGGCGTGCTGGAGGAGCGGTACGGCATTCCCCGCCGGCTGCTGGGCGGCGTCGCCAGCCCCTGGGCGCTGAAGCGGCTGGAGGAGTTCGACGGCGACCTGTCGCGCTTCAGCGTGGTGAAGCTGCATCCCTCGCGCCTGCGCCAGATCGCCATCGCCAAGACCGAACCGGGCGACGACAACAACCAGGACGTGTCCGCCCTGGTGGGCAAGGTCGATATCCGGCAACTGGAGCATTTCAGCCAGAACGATCCCGACGCCTACAGCTTCTCGGGCGGCCTGAACCGCGCGAACCAGGGGCTGCTGGAATTCGTCGAGATGTTCAAGGCGCCGATCAAGATGCTGCACCCCCTGCTGACCGCGACGCAGGAAGGCAACTATGTCGGCACCGAGAATATCGGCAGCATCCCGTTCACCGGCGTGATCCTGGCCCATTCGAACGAGGCCGAATGGCAGACCTTCCGCAACAACCGCACGAACGAGGCCTTCCTGGACCGCGTCTGCGTCATCAAGGTGCCGTACTGCCTGCGGGTGACCGAGGAAACCCGGATCTATGAAAAGCTGGTCCAGTCCTCCAGCCTGGCCGAGGCCCCGTGCGCGCCCAACACGCTGGAAATGCTGGCCCGCTTCGCGGTGCTGTCGCGGCTGAAGCCGCACCCGAATTCGGCGCAGTTCGCCAAGATGCGGGTCTATGACGGCGAAAACATCCGCGAGACCGACCCCAAGGCCCGCACCATGCAGGAATATCGCGATGCGGCCGGCGTGGACGAGGGCATGGACGGGATTTCCACCCGCTTCGCCTACAAGGTGCTGTCCGCGACCTTCAACCATGATTCGGCCGAGATTTCGGCCGATCCGGTGCATCTGATGTATGTGCTGGAACAGGCGGTCCGGCGCGAGCAGTTCCCGCCCGAGGTCGAGGCCACCTACCTGGCGACCCTGAAGTCGGAACTGGCCGGCCGGTACGCCGAATTCCTGGGGCACGAGATCCAGAAGGCCTATCTGGAAAGCTACAACGACTACGGCCAGAACCTGTTCGACCGTTATCTGGACTACGCCGACGCATGGATCGAGGACCAGGATTTCAAGGACCCCGATACCGGGCAGATGCTGAACCGGGAACTGCTGAACGCCGAGCTGACCAAGATCGAGAAGCCGGCGGGCATCGCCAATCCCAAGGATTTCCGGAACGAGGTGGTCAAGTTCTCGCTGCGCGCGCGGGCGGGCAATGGGGGACGCAACCCGTCATGGACGTCCTACGAGAAGATCCGCGACGTGATCGAGAAACGGATGTTCAGCCAGGTCGAGGACCTGCTGCCGGTCATCAGCTTCGGGTCCAAGAAGGACGGGGAAACCGAGCGCAAGCATGACGAGTTCGTCGAGCGGATGGTCTCGCGCGGATATACGGAACGACAGGTCCGCAGGCTCGTTGAGTGGTACATGCGGGTCAAGCAGTCTGCGTGAACGGGAATGGTGTCGCCCAGTGGATATTATCGACAGACGTCCCAATCCCCATGGGAAGAATATCGAAAATCGGCGGCGCGTGCTGCAGCGCGCCCGTGCCGCCGTGCAGAAGGCCGTGCGCGATTCGGTCGCGCGCGGCAAGATCAGGGAGGTCGGGCAGGGAAATGCGGTGTCGATCCCGTCGGACGCGCTGCATGAGCCCACCTTCCACCGCGTCTTTTCCGAGGGTGTGCGCGAGATCGTGCTCACCGGTAACCGCGAGTTCTCGCGCGGGGACCGGCTGCAACGCCCGCCGGGCGGCGTAGGGCAGGGCGGTGGCGGCGAAGGGCAGGGCGGCGAAAAGGGGGGCGGCGAGGATTCCTTCCGCTTCGTGCTGAGCCGCGACGAATTCCTGGACCTGTTCTTCGACGACCTGGAACTGCCGGACCTGGTCAAGCGCGAGATCGCGGCCACCGAGACCAGCAAGCCCACCCGCAGCGGGCTGAGCAACGAGGGCGCGCCGTCGCACCTGGATCTGGGGCGGACGATGCGGCGGTCGATCGCCCGGCGCATCGGGCTGGGCCGTCCCAAGCCCGACGACCTGCGCGAGATCGAGGCCCGGATCGCCGAACTGGAGGACCGCCGGCCCCTGGGGACCGAGGATCTGGACGAACTGGAATCCCTGTGCGAACGCCGGGGCACGCTGCGCCAGCGCCTGGCACGGATTCCGTGGGTCGATCCGGTCGATCTGCGGTTCCGCCGCTATACCGTCGTGCCGCAGCCGGCGACGCGGGCCGTGATGTTCTGCATCATGGACGTCTCGGGCTCGATGACCGAGCGGATGAAGGACCTGGCGAAGCAGTTCTTCCTGCTGCTGCACGTCTTTCTGGAGCGGCGGTACAAGAAGGTCGAAATCGTCTTCATCCGCCACGCCGAAAGCGCCGAGGAGGTGGACGAGGAAACCTTCTTCCACGATCCGCGCACCGGCGGGACCATCGTGTCCTCGGCGCTGGAACTGATGTCCAGCATCCAGCGCGAGCGCTTTCCGTCGGGAAGCTGGAACATCTATGTCGCGCAGGCGTCGGACGGCGACAATGCGTCGTCCGACACCACCCGGACCGCCAGCCTGCTGCGGGACGAGATCCTGCCGGCGGTCCAGTACTATGCCTATATCGAAATCACGGGCTCGGGGGCGGTTATCCGTGGCGAGACCGACCTGTGGCGCAGCTACCGGACGATCGCGGATGAAAACGACCACCTGGCGATCCGGCAGGTCGGCGACCGCAAGGAAATCTTCCCCGTTTTCCGCGAACTGTTTTCCCGACAGCACGACACGGCGGAGGCATGATGAACCAGATCACGCCCAAAGGCGGTGGGGATGGGGGCGGCGCCCGGCCGGGCGGCCTGCTCTATTCCGGCAATGACTGGAACTTCCAGATCCTCCGCGATTGCTACGATGCGATCGCCGAGATCGCGGACAAGGAACTGGGGCTGGAACTCTATGCCAACCGGATCGAGATCATCACGTCCGAACAGATGCTGGACGTCTATACCTCGCACGGGATGCCGCTGGGGTACAAGCACTGGTCGTTCGGCAAGCGCTTCATCGGGCATGAAAACGCCTATCGCCGCGGACTGATGGGCCTGGCCTACGAGGTCGTCATCAATTCCGATCCCTGCATCAACTATCTGATGGAGGAAAATTCGGCGACGATGCAGGCGCTGGTCATCGCCCACGCCGCGTTCGGCCATAACCATTTTTTCCGCAACAACCGGCTGTTCCGCGAATGGACGGACCCGTCGGAGATTTTGGACTACCTGGAATTCGCCCGCGGCTTCATCGCGCGGTGCGAGGAACGGCACGGCGTGCGCGCGGTGGAGCGAATCCTGGATGCCGCCCACGCCCTGCAGAACCAGGGCGTCCACCGTCATTCGGGCGCCCGCAAGCTGGATCTGAAGGCCGAGCAGCAGCGCGCGCGCGAACGGCGCGCCTATGAAGACAGCATGTTCAACGATCTGTGGCGCACCCTGCCCACCGAACCGGCCGGCGAGGAAGGGCAGGCCGAGGGCGCCCTGGCACGGCGCCTGCTGGGCCTGCCCGAGGAAAACCTGCTCTATTTCCTGGAAAAGAACGCCCCCCGCCTGGCGTCGTGGGAGCGCGAGATCATCCGGATCGTGCGGATGGTCGCGCAATATTTCTACCCGCAGCCCCAGGTGAAGATGATGAACGAGGGCTGCGCCACCTGGGTGCATTCCTACATCATGCGCCGGCTGCATGAACTGGGCCGGATCGACGACGCGGCGTATCTGGAAGTCATCCATTCCACATCGAATGTGATCAGCCAGCCCGGTTTCGATGCCGGCGGCGGACCGTCCTTCAATCCCTACGCGCTGGGCTATGCGATGATGACCGACATCGCCCGGATCTGCGAGACACCCACCGAGGAGGACCGGACCTGGTTCCCCGATATCGCCGGCAACGGCGACCCGATCGGCACCCTGCGGCATGCCTGGGCGGAATACCGGGATGAAAGCTTCATCCAGCAATTCCTTTCCCCCAAGGTGATCCGGGATTTCCGCATGTTCCGCCTGCGCGACGACACCAGCCAGCCCTACCTGCTGGTCGACGCGATCCATGACGAGGCCGGATATCGCGACATCCGCCGCAGCGTGGCGCTGACCTACGATCCCGGGACGTTCTATACCGAAATCGAGATCGTGGATGTGGACCTGCTGGGCGACCGCACCCTGGTGCTGGAACATCGCAGCCGCACCGGCCAGATGCTCCAGCCCGGCGATGCGCGGCAGACGCTCGATTATCTTGCATTATTATGGGGTTATGGCGTCATCCTGAAGGAAATCGACAGCCAGACCGGAACCGTCGTCACCACCCATTCGGCCAAACCATCCGCATAACGCCGGGCACGTCCCGGCGGATCGGGAAAACGGGCTGGCCTTCGCCTGCGAAAATTTGTATCGAATGGAGATCGAAACGGGAGGCGATCGGTCGTGCGCGGCCCGATTCCCGATACGATGCTGGTGTGGCGAGAAACAAGGTTGCCGGATGATCACGCTGTCGCATTCCCCCGCCGGACGGCTTCATGCCCTCTGAGCGGCGTTACGGTGCCATCCGCCCTCTGGCCGCCCCGCTGACCGTCGCCGCCCTGCTGGGCGCGGCGATCCTCCAGCCCCTCGTCCCCCCGTCGGGGGCCCGCGCGGCCGAACCCATCCTGCAGACCGAGGAGAGCGACATCGTGACGCTCCCGCCCGGCGGCCCGCATCGGGTCCTGGTGCAGGACGGGGTGTACCGTCACAGCAAGGACGGGCGCGTCTATGTGGTGGACCTGGACAGCGGCAAGCTGCTGGGCATGGTCCAGGCGGCGTATAACGCCAACGTCGCCGCCGACCCGGCGGGCAGGACGTTCTACGTCGCCGAGACGGCGTGGGAGCGGGGCAATCGCGGCAGGCGCCACGACATGCTGGTGGCGTACAATCCGCTGACGCTGGAACCGACGCTGGACATCGACCTGCCCAGCCGCGCGCTGATCACGCCGAAGAAGGCCGACATGGCTGTCAGCGCCGACGGGCATTACGTCTATGTCTACGATACCAGCCCGACCAATTCGGTCCACGTCTTCGACGCGGCGCGCAAGGACGTGGTGCGCACGGTGGACGTACCCGGCTGCGCGCTGGTCTATCCGTGGGGCGGGGCGGGGTTCTCCTCGATCTGCGGTGACGGATCGCTGGCCAACGTGGCGCTGGACAAGACGGCCACACCCAGCCTGACCCATACCGCGCCCTTCTTCGTGCCCGACCGCGACCCGGTCTTCGAACACAGCCCGCAGGTCGCGGCCAGCGGGCATGTCTGGTTCATTTCCTACAGCGGGCTGGTCTACGACACGACGCTCGGGCCGCAGTCGAAGATCGGCGCGCCGTGGTCGATCCAGGCTGCTGCCGGGTTGAAGCCGGCCTCCGACGCGCGGGCCCCGTTCGCGGTGACGTGGCGGCCGGGCGGGTGGCAACTGGCGGCGGTGCGGGCGCGGGATTCCCACCTGTTTATCCTGATGCATCGGGGTCCGTTCTGGACCCACAAGGACGCGGGCACCGAATTGTGGGAACTGGACCTGAAGACCCGCAAGCTGGTGCGGCGCATCCATCTGGCGGCGCCCAGCATGATGGTCGGCGTGACGCAGGACGCGGCCTCGCGCATCATGCTGACCGATGAAGCCGGGGACCTGACGGTGCTGGACGGCGCCACCGGCGCGCCGGTACGCACGATCAGGAACCTGGGCGAAGCGCTCATCTTCACCGTGGCACCAGGGGAATGACGCGCGTGACGGAGACCCGGAACGACATGGAGCGCAACGGTTTCGATCGCTTGACCGAACGGCTGGCCCGCTATCTGGCGGGCCGGTCCTCGCGACGCGGCGCGCTGGCGCGGCTGGGCGGCTGGGCGGCGTCCGTCCCGCTCTTTCCGCTGCTGCCGGTCTGGCGGGGCGACGCCCGGGCGGCGGACGCGCCCGCGGCCCCGTCGGCGGCCCCGTCACCCTTCGCGGCGAAGGCGCAGGCCAAAGACGACACGAAGTGCGATTACTGGCGGTATTGCGCCATCGACGGCAATCTGTGCACCACCTGCGGCGGCGGGGTGCATAGCTGCCCGCCCGGCACGCATCCGTCGCCGACCTCGTGGATCGGGACCTGCTTCAACCCGCAGGATCGCCGGTCGTACCTGATCGCCTATCGCGACTGCTGCGGGCAGGATGCCTGCAACGAGCAGAACTGCCTGGGTACCGACGGCGACCTGCCGACCTATCGCCCGCAGGCCAATAACGACATCATCTGGTGTTTCGGGACCGGCTCGCTTCTCTATAACTGCTCGACAGCCGCAATCGTAGGAACCGCTGAATGAAGAAAATCCTTACCCTGGCCGCCACTCTGTCCCTGGCCGGGGCGACGACCGCTTTTGCCGCGCCGGATGGCCAGGCGCTGTACGGGGCCAATTGCGGCATCTGCCACCAGGGTGGCGGCGTCGGCGCGCCGGGCCAGTTTCCGCCCCTGGCGAACCGGATCGACAAGATCGCCTCGACCCCCGAAGGCAAGAAATACGTGACCCAGGTGCTGGTGAACGGCCTGGCCGGCTCGATCCAGGCGGGGGGCGCGACCTATGTCGGCTTCATGCCCAGCTTCAAGAGCCTGCCCGACGACCAGATCGCGGCCATCCTGACCTATCTGTCGTCGCTGGGTTCGACCAAGCCCGCCCCGGTCTTCGCGGCGGCCGATCTGGCGGCGGCGCGTGCGGCGCCGATGTCGTCCTCGGCCGTGGCCGCGGCCCGAAAGACGCTGAATGCGGCGCATCCCCTTCCGTAAGTCGGTCTGGCCGGTCATCGCGGTTCTTGCGGTGGCCGGTCTTCTTCCGCCGGGGCCTGCAGCCCGGGCGCTGGACCGGACCCGCACGACCTACCTGACCAAATGCGGCGGATGTCACGGGATCGAGGGCCAGTCGGGCCAGACCTATATTCCGACCCTGCGTGACCGGATCGGGGTGCTGACCTGCACGGCGGAAGGACGGTCCTATCTGCTGGAGGTGCCTGGGGTGTCGATGTCGCTGATCCGCGACGACGCGTTGATGGCGCAGGTGATGAATTTCGTCCTGTTCGACCTCGGGGGCGCCAGCACGCCCCGGGGCACGGCGCCCTTCACCGCGCGCGAAATCCATGCCCTGCGCGGCCACCCGTTGGACACGACCGACCTGCCGACGGTGCGAGCGGCGGTGTGGGCGCGGGCGACGGCGGCCTGCGCGGCCCAAGCCGGTGGGCATTCCGGCGGGCGTTCCGGCACCTACTGACGCTTCAGGGCAGGCGGCGCGCCAGCTCGGCGATGGCGATGCGGAAGGCGTCGAACAGGTCGTCCCGCACGGCGACGTGCCCGCCGGACAGGTGGATGAATCCTTCGACCATTCCGTTCTGCAGCATGCCCTCGGAATGGGCCAGGATGCCGTCGCTGTCCTCGACCGCGCCGGACCCGACCGGGGCGTCATGCGTGACGCGCGGGCGCAGATCGTCGCCCCAGGCGGCGCGGCGATATGCGCGCACCTTCTCGGGATACGGGCGCCCATCGGTCGTATAGCCGGCCAGTGGCTTGCCCTGCGCCATCATGTAGCCGATTTCCACCGCCGTGCCCGGGTCCATGTCGGCGGCGCGGCGGAACGGGTCGATGCAGAAGATCCCGCCGGCGCAGCGATCCATCAGGGCGCGGTCGGCCATGACGATCTTCAGCATCGTCTCGGGGCCGGGGGGCAGGGATTCGATGCCGGCCTGGCCGTCGAAAGGGGCCACGCCCTCGACCCCCGCCGCGCGGCACAGCACGCGCAGCCGGTCGAAAATCGCGATCGCGCCGGGCCGGAAGACCAGGTCGCCGGCCAGATAGACGGTCTTGTTCGTGCCCATGCCCCGAAAGTTCCCTCATCCCATCCATCGGGCCGCGTCCCCGTGCGTCTTTTCCTTGCCACGACCCGATTCGCATCTTATGTGGAAGCGCCAACGGTCGGGTACCCGAGGCTCTGGGACCCATGCAATGGTTGATGAGGTTCCAGAACGATGTCTTCGCCCCATAATCCGCTATCCCATCCGCGCGTCGACGATCGCATCCGCGAGGCGCTGGCGTTCGACGACGTTCTGGTCGTCCCGGCGGAATCCAATGTCCTGCCCGGACAGACCTCGACGAAAAGCCGCCTGACGCGCCGCATCGGCCTGAATATCCCGCTGATTTCCTCGGCCATGGACACGGTGACCGAGGACGCGATGGCCATCGCCATGGCGCAGCAGGGCGGCATGGGCGTGATCCACAAGAATCTGAGCGTCGAGGAACAGGCCGAGCAGGTCCGGCGCGTGAAGCGTTTCGAATCCGGCATGGTCGTCAATCCGGTGACGGTGTGGCCCGACCAGACCCTGGCCGACGTCAATGCGATCATGTCGCGCCACGGCATCAGCGGCCTGCCGGTGATCGAGCGCGAGACCAAGCGGCTGGTCGGCATGCTGACCAACCGCGACGTCCGCTTCGCCACCGATCCCGCCCTGCGCGTGGATTCGCTGATGACGCGGGAAAACCTGGTGACCGTCGGCGCCGATGTCGGCCACGACCAGGCGCGGCAGTTGCTGCACCGCCACCGGATCGAGAAGCTGCTGGTAGTCGATGACGAAGGGCGCTGCGTCGGACTGATCACCGTCAAGGACATCGAAAAGGCGGTCCTGCACCCGCTGGCCAACAAGGATGAGATGGGGCGCCTGCGCTGCGCCGCCGCGACCGGCGTGGGCGAGGACGGGTTCACCCGCGCCCGGGCGCTGATCGAGGCCGGGGTGGATGTCGTGGTCGTCGATACCGCGCACGGCCATTCCTCGGGCGTGCTGGACACGGTGGCGCGGGTCAAGGCGGTGGATGACCGGATCCAGGTCGTCGCCGGCAACGTCGCGACGCCCGAGGCCGCCGTGGCGCTGATCGAGGCCGGGGCCGACTGCGTGAAGATCGGCATCGGCCCGGGGTCGATCTGCACCACGCGGGTCGTGGCCGGCGTGGGCGTGCCGCAGTTCAGCGCGGTGCTGGAAACCTCGGCCGCGTGCCATGAGCTGGACGTGCCAGCCATCGCCGATGGCGGCATACGGACGTCGGGCGACATCGTCAAGGCGATCGGGGCCGGGGCGGACGTGGTCATGATCGGCTCGCTGCTGGCCGGGACCGAGGAAGCGCCGGGCGAGGTGTTCCTGTATGAAGGCCGGTCCTACAAATCCTATCGCGGGATGGGCAGCCTGGGCGCCATGGCGCGCGGCTCGGCGGACCGGTATTTCCAGCAGGAGATCAAGGAAACCCACAAGATGGTCCCCGAGGGGATCGAGGGGCGCGTCGCCTACAAGGG
This sequence comes from Gluconacetobacter diazotrophicus PA1 5, assembly GCF_000021325.1. Taxonomy (GTDB): domain Bacteria; phylum Pseudomonadota; class Alphaproteobacteria; order Acetobacterales; family Acetobacteraceae; genus Gluconacetobacter; species Gluconacetobacter diazotrophicus. The sequence goes on from NC_011365.1 coordinate 46,475, forward strand.
CGGCATGGACGCCGTGGTGCACCAACTGGTCGGTGGCCTGCGCGCCGGCATGGGCTATACCGGGTCGGCCACGATCGCGGACCTGCAGGTTCGTGCGCGTTTCCGCCGCATCACGGGGGCGGGACTGCGCGAAAGCCACGTCCATGACGTGGCGATCACGCGCGAGGCGCCGAATTACCGCCGCGACTGATAGGACCGACATGACCCCCAGTGCGCGGCTCGCCGCCGCGATCGATCTGCTGTCGGCGATGGAGGCCACGCCCCGTCGCCCGGCGGATGCCGTCGCCAATGCCTTCTTCCGTGAACGACGCTATATCGGTGGCGGAGACAGGCGGGCGATATCGGCGCGTGTCTGGACCGTGCTGCGTCACTGGCGCCATCTGGCCTGGTGGCTGGATCGCGCGGGGGCGGCGGCCACGCCCCGGGCGCGGCTGATCGCGGCGCTGGCGCTGATGCCCCAGCCCGGCGAGGCGCCGCAGGACCTGTTCGTGTCCCAGGACCGCTACGCGCCGCAGCCCCTGTCGGCGGCGGAACGGGACCTGGCCACCCGGCTGCGCGGCCAGGCCATGGTCCACCCCGACATGCCGCGTGCGGTCCGGCTGGAAGTGCCGGACTGGCTGCTGCCGCGGCTGGAGGAAACGTTCGGCGCCGACCTGGATGCCGAAGTGGCGGCGCTGGCCGGCGAGGCGACGCTGGACCTGCGGGTGAACCTGCTGAAGACCACGCGGGCCGAGGCCGCGCGCCTGCTGGCCGCCGACGGCATCATGGCCGAACCGACGGGCCTGTCCCCCTGGGGCCTGCGCGTGCCCGGGCGGCAGCCGGTGACGGCCACGGCGGCCTTCAAGTCCGGACTGGTGGAAATCCAGGACGAAGGCAGCCAGATCGTGGTGGCGGCCGCCGACGCGCGGCCCGGCATGCGGGTGCTGGATTACTGCGCGGGCGCCGCCGGCAAGACGCTGGGCATGGCGATGACCATGGAAAATCGCGGCCATATCGTGGCCTGCGACGTCTCCGAACCCCGGCTGGAGGGCGCGGTGCGCCGCCTGCGCCGCGCGGGCGTCCATAATGCGGAACGGCACCTGCTGGTCCCGGGCGACCGCTGGGCCCGGCGGCGGGCCGCCAGCTTCGACCGGGTGCTGGTCGATGCCCCCTGCACCGGAACCGGGACATGGCGGCGCAATCCCGACGCGCGGCTGCGCCTGACCGAGCAGGACCTGGCCGAACTGATGGCCAAGCAGGCCGACATCCTGGCGACCGCCTCCGCCCTGGTGCGGCCGGGCGGGCGTCTGGTCTATGCCACCTGTTCGATCCTGCGCGAGGAGAACCAGGACCGGATCGCGTCGTTCCTGCGCGCCTCGCCGCATTTCCGCCGGGCGGAAACGGTGCCTGACCTGGCGCCCGATCTGGCACAGGATGGGATGATCGCGCTGTCACCCTTGCGGCACGGGACCGACGGATTCTTCGCCGCGATCCTGGAACGCACGGCCTGAACAAAAAAAACGTTCTTTTTTAATGACAAAGTGGTCGATCGTTCCGGATTGTCGCTGTCCCGGCCCGCGTTGTAATCTGACGGATATCAAGGCGGCCCAACAGGTCGGGAGACGCAATGCAGGATAATCTGGCCATCGGGATCTTATGCGTGCTGGGCGGCGGAATCGGCGCCCAATGGGTAGCGTGGCGATTCCGGCTGCCGGCCATCGTCCTGCTGTTCGCGCTGGGGCTGCTGTACGGGCCGGGGCTGAACCTGCTGCATCCGTCGGCCGCGATCGGCGGCTATTTCCATCCCATCGTCTCGCTGGCCGTCGCCTTCATCGTGTTCGAAGGCGGGCTGGGGCTGGATTTCCGGCAATGGCGCGCGGCGGGCGAGGGCGTGCTGCGCCTGACGGTCGTGGCCCTGCCGATCAACTGGATCCTGGGCGCGCTGGCGGCGCATTTCGTCGGGCATCTGCACTGGGGCGCATCCTGGCTGTTCGGCGCCATCATCGTGGTGACGGGGCCGACGGTGGTGCTGCCGCTGCTGCGCCACACCAAGCTGCGCCCCCGGGTGGCGGCCTTCCTGCGGTGGGAGGCCATCCTGAACGACCCGGTGGGCGCGATCCTGGCGACGCTGGTGCTGGAATTCCTGATGATCCAGGGCAACCGGCATTCGGGCATGTTCATGGCCGAAATCGTGCCCCACCTGCTGTTCGCCACCATGATGGCGCTGGGCTGCGGGGTGTTTCCGGCCGTGCTGGTGCGGTTTCTGTCCACCCGCGACCTGATCCCGGAAATCCTGCGCATTCCCATCATCCTGACGCTGGCGATGAGCGTCTTCGCGGTCTGCAACTTCGTCATGGAAGGGGCGGGGCTGATGGCCGCCACGGTCTTCGGCATGGCGCTGACGAACATGCACGTCATCGGCATGTCCGAACTGCGGCGGATCAAGGAATCGCTGGGCGTGCTGGTGGTGTCGTGCCTGTTCGTGATGCTGACCGCCGATCTGCATCGCGCGGTGCTGGAACGCCTGTCGCTGCCGATCGTGGCGATGACGCTGACCGTGCTGTTCGTGGTGCGGCCGGTGGGTATCCTGCTGTCCACCATCCGCGCCAACCTGTCGTGGCAGGAACGCCTGTTCGTCGGCTGGATCGCGCCGCGCGGGATCGTGGCCGCCGCCGTCGCCGGCGTCGCCGGCCTGCAATTGCAGGAAGCCGGCTATCCCAGCGCCGACCTGGTGACGCCGGGCGTGTTCGCCCTGATCGCCACCACCATGATCCTGCATGGGTTTTCGCTTCGCCCGCTGGCGCGCGCGCTGCGCCTGACCCTGTCCGACGAACCGGCGCTGGCGATCGTCGGCGCCAGCGCCTGGTCCACCGACCTGGCCGGCGTGCTGCATCGCCTGGGGTGCCCGGTCATGCTGGTGGACACCTATACCGGCGCGCTGGCCCCCGCGTCACGCGCCGGCATCCCGATCCTGAAGGCGGAACTGCTGTCCGACGAAGGGCTGGAAAGCCTGGAGGAACGGCCGGCGGACTATCTGATCGCGGCGACGCCGGACGCGATCTACAACGGACTGGTCTGCGCGCGGCTGGCGCCGGATTTCGGGCGCCAGCGCGTGTTCCAGGTCAGCCCCGGCGTGGCGCGGCTGGATCTGTACCGGGGGTTGAGCCGCGATTCACGGGGCAGGGTTCTGGGCGATCCGGCATGGAACTTCACGCTGTTCGATACCCTGTTCGAACGGGGCTGGCGCTTTCGCAGCATCCCCTTCGCGCCGCCGCCGGCCGGCGGCGCGGCAGGCGGGACGCCGCCCCCGGGCGAACCCCTTGCCGAAGGCAATCGCCTGATGATCATGACCGTGCGCAAGGGCGTTGCCATCTGGATTCGGTCGGCCGAGGACGAGGTGCCGGTCGAGCCGCTGGCCGGAGATACGATCATCATCATGTCGCCCCCGTGAGTCTGTCTGGAAACGCGCGCTGGCGGCGATCCGACGCGCGTTTCCTGTGCTTCGCTGCTCACGGCCATCAAGGCCGCTCCGCTGCGATGCTCGGAAACACACGCCGGCCGTGCCGCTTCGCGGCACTCTCGCTCACCAGCCCACGTTTTCAGACAGACTCCGTCGGGATCAGCCCGGTTCGGGAACTTCGATTTCCGTCAGGCCGGCGGCGAGCAGGCGGCGCAGGTCCGATTCGCGCAGGGCGATGCAGCCTTCGGTCGGGCGGCCATCGGGCGATTGCAGGTGCAGGAAGATCGCCGACCCGCGCCCCGGGACGGGCGGGGCGTCATTGTAGCCCAGCACGATCACGATATTGTAAACATCATCGTCCCGCCACAGGCGCTCGTGCCGGGCAGGATGGGGCAGGGTGACGGGCCGGTTGTAATCGGCGTGGGCCGGATCGTCGCACCAGCCGTCGCCGGGCGCCAGCGGTTCCACCGGCAGGCGACAGGCCGGGGGCGGCACGCGGTCCGCGCGATACAGGACGCGCCGCAATGGCAGAAGGCCGGTCGGCGTGGCATGATCGCCTTCCTGCTTCAGCGCCCGAATTCCTGCGGCACCAATCAGGGCCGGAATGCGTTCACCCATGCAATGCAGTTGTGCATCCTGGCCTGTATTCGTTTTTAAAACCGCGCGTATCATTGGGGCCTCCAACCGGGTCGCCTTTCCCCGGGATTCGGTCCTAGAGTGGACGATACCGGCGTAGTCGTGAAAGAGGTACCGTGCGGGGTGGCTGGCTCCGGACGCTGCCGTTTCCGCGCCAGGATGATATAGGTTATGGATACCGGCCCCACGCAGATGGGGAACGGTCAAAATAAAGAGGGTTCGATGGCAGGTGCGCGTCCCATTCTGATAGTGGATGACGATCAGACGTTACGTCATATGCTCGTCGAACAATTGCAGTTGGAAGGAGAGTTCCAGGCGATCGAAGCCGACTCGGTCGCCGATGCCTGGGACAAGCTGAATGCCCCGGGGGCGCGATTCGACGCCATCATCCTGGACGTGACGCTGCCCGACGGGGACGGACGGGATTTCTGCGCCGAGCTGCGGCGCCAGGGCAAGCGGATCCCCATCATCATCCTGACGGGTTCGGACGATGAAACGGACGTGGTCCGCGGGCTGGATGCCGGGGCCAACGACTATGTCGCCAAGCCCTTCCGCATCGCCGAGCTGCTGGCCCGGCTGCGCGCCCAGATGCGCATCTTCGAAAACAGCGAGGACGCGGTCTTCTCGATCGGGCCGTATGTGTTCCGTCCGTCGGCCAAGCTGCTGCAGGAACCCACGCGCAACCGCCGCATCCGGCTGACCGAGAAAGAGGCGGCGATCCTGAAATTCCTCTATCGCGCCGGGACGCGGCCGGTGCCGCGCCAGGTCCTGCTGAACGAGGTCTGGGGCTATAACGCCGCCGTCACCACCCACACGCTGGAAACCCACATCTACCGCCTGCGGCAGAAGATCGAGCCCGATCCGACCAACGCGTCGCTGCTGGTGACCGAGGGCGGCGGCTATCGCCTGGACCCCGAGGGTGGAATGCGCATCGCCTGAGTATTGGTCCGGAAACGCGCGCTGGTGGTGATCCGGCGCGCGTTTCCGGGATGCTCCGGTGCGCAGAAACACATGGCGGAGGCGGGCCCTTTGGGACGCTCCCGCTCATCAGCCCACGTTTGCGGGCAGCCCTGTCAGGCGAAATCCATCGCGACGGGCACGTGGTCCGACGTCGTGGGCCAGTCCCGTGCCTCGCGCAGCACCGTCATGTCCTTCAGCGCCGCCGTCAGGTCGGGCGTGATCCAGACATGGTCCAGGCGGCGGCCGCGATTGGAGGCCTTCCAGTCGCGGTTGCGGTAGGACCACCACGTATACAGCTTCTCGTCGGGCGGCACGAAATGGCGCATCGCATCGACGAAGCCGCAGGCCTGCCACGCCATAAGCCGCGTGACTTCCGGTGGGGTGTGGCTGACCACGTTCAGCAGCTGCTTGTGGCTCCACACATCCTGTTCCAGCGGGGCGATGTTCAGGTCACCCACCAGGATGGTGCGGTGGCTGGTGCGGCCCGTGAACCAGGACGTGGCTTCGTCCACGAAAGCCAGCTTGTGGGCGAATTTTGGGTTGGCATCCGGGTCGGGGATGTCGCCACCGGCGGGCACGTAGAAATTATGCAGTTCCACCGGCCGCCCCCCCATGGGGAACGAGGCCGCGATGTGACGGCAGTCGCTGCGGGCGCACCAGTCCGGCGTGTCGTCCAGGGGGGTCAGCGGAACGCGCGACAGGATGGCGACGCCGTTATAGGATTTCATCCCGCGATGCTGGATATGGACATAGCCCAGGTCGCGGATCGCATCGGCGGGGAACAGGTCGTCGGGGACCTTGGTCTCCTGCAGGCAGATGATGTCGGGCCGCAGCTCCGCGCCCAGCCGGGCCAGCAGCGGCAGCCGCAGCCGAAGCGAATTGATATTCCACGTGACGATGCGCATATGTGTGGCATTGCCGATCACGCGTCCCCTGACAAGATCTAATCCGCCACGTGCGCACCGGCGGGCAAAGGGGCGCATTGCCCGGATGATGCGGCGGTCCAAAAAAAATCGCGCGGAGGGGATTTTGTCCACGTTGGGGGATTGACATCCTTATTTTCAAAGGATTGCTGGAAATTCATCTGAAATCTTCGGCAGCTTTCCAATAAAATGCTTTAACTTCAATGGATTACATTGTTGTGCTGTTTTTTTGTGCAATTCAAGCCGGGGGCAGGAAAACCGCCGCCCCCACGATTCTGTCAGCGTCTGCTCCACAGACTTATCCACATGATCGGTGGATGAACGGACGTGCCGCCTGATGGATGCCGATGTCGTGCCGGCCTCGTCGGTGAAGGGGGTCGAGGCGATCCTGCTGGCCCTGCAGACCATGCCGCTTTCCCCGGGCGTCTATCGGATGCTGGGCGAGAAGGGCGAGGTCCTGTACGTGGGCAAGGCCCGGATCCTGAAGCGGCGGGTGACGTCGTACACGCATCTGAGCAAGCTGCCCGAGCGCCTGCGCCGCATGGTGTCCGAGACGGTCACGATGGAGATCGTGACCACGCACACCGAGGCCGAGGCCCTGCTGCTGGAAGCCAACTACATCAAGCGCATGAAGCCGCGCTTCAATATCCTGCTGCGCGACGACAAGAGCTATCCCTGGATCATGCTGACGGATGGCGCGGAATTCCCCCAGGTGACCAAGCATCGGGGCAAGCCGGTCAAGGGGGCGTCGTACTGGGGACCGTTCGCCTCGGCCTGGGCGGTCAACCAGACGCTGAACCTGATCCAGCGGGTCTTCCTGCTGCGCACCTGTTCGGATTCGGTGTTCGCGTCCCGGACGCGGCCCTGCCTGCTGTTCCAGATCAAGCGCTGTTCCGCCCCCTGCGTCGCGCGCATCGGTCAGGCGGAATACGCCCATCTGGTCGAGCAGGCGCGGGCCTTCCTGTCCGGCCAGCGCGGCGGCATCCGCGAGGAACTGGTGCGCGAGATGGAGGCGGCGGCGGCCTCGCTGGAATTCGAGCGGGCGGCGACCATTCGCGACCGTATCCGTGGCTTCGCCGCGATGCAGGATTCCTCGGTCATCAACCCGGCGTCGCTGGATGACGCGGATATCGTGGCGATCGCGCAGGCGGCGGGGCATTCCTGCATCCAGGTCTTCTTCATCCGTGGCGGGCGCAATAACGGCAACCGCGCCTTCTTCCCCGCCCATGCGCGCGACGAGGCGGCGCCGGACATCGTGGGCGCGTTCCTGGCGCAGTTCTATGACGACAAGCCGCCGCCGGCGCAGATCCTGCTGAACTGCGAGATCGCGGAACACGACCTGATGGCCGATGCCCTGGGGATCAAGCGCGGCCGCAAGGTCGAAATCCTGGTGCCGAAGCGGGGCGAGAAGCGGGCTGTGGTCGAACACGCCGAAACGAACGCCCGCGAGGCGCTGGAGCGCAAGCTGGCCGAAAGCACGGCCCAGGCGCGCCTGCTGGAGGGCATGGCCGACCTGTTCGGACTGGATGCCCCCCCGCGGCGGATCGAGATCTACGACAACAGCCATATCATGGGGACCAATGCCTATGGCGTCATGGTGGTGGCGGGACCCGAGGGCTTCGACAAGCGCAGCTACCGCAAGTTCTCGATCCGTGGCCCGATCACGCCGGGCGACGATTTCGCGATGATGCGCGAGGTCCTGGAACGGCGCTTCAGCCGTGCCCTGCGCGAGCGCGACGACTCTGCCGGCGCGTCCAGTCCGGCCGACTGGCCGGATATCGTGCTGATCGACGGCGGCGCCGGCCAGTATTCGGCAGTACGGGCCGTGCTGGACGAACTGGGGGTGACGGACGTGACCCTGGTCGCCATCGCCAAGGGGCCGGACCGCGATGCGGGGCGAGAGTGGTTCCATATGGCGGATCGGCCGCCCTTCCAGTTACCGCCGCGCGATCCGGTGCTGTACTACCTGCAGCGGTTGCGGGACGAGGCCCACCGCTTCGCCATCACCACCCACCGGGCGGGCCGGTCCAAGGCCCTGGTGAAATCGGAACTGGACGAGATCCCGGGCGTGGGCGCGGCGCGCAAGCGGGCGCTGCTGAACCAGTTCGGGTCCGCCCGCGGCGTGCGGCAGGCGGGGCTGGCGGAACTGGAGGCCACGCAAGGGATCAATCGCGAAACCGCGCGCGTTGTCTACGGGCACTTCCATCCGGGCTGGACCGGCGCCTGACGGACGGGCAAGAAGGGTGTACGGTCTGCCAGGCGTGAGCAAATTCGTCATCAGACCGTCGTGAAGAGCCGTTCCTGTCCCCCTCGTGTTGTTGTACTGTTACCGCGATGCTGACCGACCTGCCCAATATCCTGACCTTGTCGCGGATTGTGGCGATTCCCGTTCTGGTGGCCCTTGTGGCGATAGGGGCTCCGGTCACGGATTGTGCGGCGTGCCTGCTGTTCATCGCCGCCGGCATCACCGATTACCTGGACGGCAAGCTGGCGCGTGCCTGGCATCAATATTCCGACCTGGGCCGGATGCTGGACCCGATCGCCGACAAGCTGCTGGTGGGCGCGTCGCTGATGATGCTGGCCGGATGCGACCGTCTGCCGTTCGGGTCGCTGTATCCCGCCATCATCATCCTGGCGCGGGAGATCCTGATCAGCGGGCTGCGCGAATTCCTGGCCTCGACCCGTATCAGCCTTCCGGTCACGCGGCTGGCGAAATGGAAGACCGGCATCCAGATGACCGCGATCGGCTTCCTGCTGGCGGGTGACAGCACGGGGCGGCTGCTGCACCTGGAATGGATGCACGTCGGCACGGTCGGGGCCGTCCTGTTGTGGATTGCCGCGGCGCTGACCGTCCTGACGGGATGGGATTACCTGCTGACCGGGCTGCGTCATGTGGGCCGGAATGGCGGGGTGTCGAAAATCGCCCCCTGATTGTATCTCTATGTTCTATGCTACTTGAGGTTGCGGTGAGGAATGGGCAGACTTCCTCTTGCCGGCGAACGGGGTTGCCGAGGGGGAGGGGGACGATGCGCAGGACGGCGGTGCTGTCATGGCTTGTGCTGCCATTGCTTGTACCGCAGGCCGGATGTGCCGGTTTCGGCAAGCTGATGGCCGATGACGCGACCTTTCCGGGCGCCAACCCCAACATGCCGGTGGGCGATGCAGAAAATCTGCGTCGCGCGCGGGGCGAGGCCGCGTCCGACCAGCCGATCCTGCCCCAGGGCGGCAATATGTGGCCGGGACCGCCCGCGCCGCTGCCCACCCTGGGCGACGCGTCGCGCGAGCATGCCGGTCCGGATGACGGATTGCCGGCTGATGCCACCGGTTCCGAACTGCCCGAGGGCGGCACCCTGAGCGCGGGCGAGCAGGCCGAGATCCGGGGCGGCGTGCAGGGGATTTCGGGCACGCCACCAGCGGTGGTGCATGACGATTCCGCCCGCTACCGCTCCGGCCAGGCGGCCTCGACCATCGTCATCCCGAACGGGGATGGCACCAGCACCATCATCGCACCGGACGGAACGGTGAAGACGGTGAAGGACCCGCCGACCGTCCCCAGATAAGAGGCTTCAAGGCGCAAACGTGGTTACGATCCTGTATTTCGCATGGCTCAGGGACCGGCTGGGACGATCGGGGGAATCGATCGCCCTGCCGGAGGGCGGCTGTTCGGTCGGTGAGCTGATGCAGCGCCTGAGCGTGCGCGACGCCGCGTACGGGCAGGTGTTCGGCCCGGATGGCGGGCCGATCCGCTGCGCAGTCAACCAGGAATTCGCCAGTCACGCGGACCACGTGGGGCCGGGTGACGAACTGGCCTTCTTCCCGCCGGTCACAGGGGGATAGGGCATGCGGGTCGATGTCCGGGTCCAGGCCGACCCGTTTTCCCTGGACGTGGAAACCGCCCGGCTGACGCGGGACGGGCACGATATCGGGGGGATGGGTATGTTCCTGGGGGTCGTGCGGGGCGGCGACGGGCTGGCGGCGCTGACGCTGGAACATTACCCGGGCATGACCGAATCCATGATCGCGCGAATCGTCCACGAGGCCGGCGCGCGATTCGGCCTGCTGGCCTGCACGGTCATCCATCGTGTCGGACGGCTGGAGGTCGGCGCGCCGATCGTGCTGGTGCTGTGTGCCGCCGCCCATCGCGGCGCGGCGCTGGAGGCCACGTCCTTCGTCATCGACTGGCTGAAGACCCGGGCCCCGTTCTGGAAGCGCGAGGACCGCGCCGATGGAAGCAGCGCCTGGGTCGAAGCGCGCGAAAGCGACGAGGCCGCGGCCACGCGCTGGGGTCCGGTCGGCTGACGCGGCACGCGCGGGGCGATTCGCTCCGCGACGCGGCCGGGGGAAGAAAAAAAACATTTCCCTTGACCCGAGGAAAGCCGGGGAAAGTTTTGAATCCGCTCGGGATCGCGCCCTTGCCGTTCGGGTGGCTTCATATATCTAGTGCTCTTCAGTTGCCCGGCCGCGATATGTAGGGGCATAATCACGATACGGGCATAGGGCGCATCGCTGCCATGTCCGGCGATTCACGGAGATGATGGATGACCCTGGACGACGTATCCGGAACTGTGTCTGATCATTCCGCCGGCGAGCGAGACCTGTTCCAGGACCGCGACCCCGCCCAGTCATCAGGCCAGCCCTCCAGCCAGCAATCTTCCACCCCGCAGTCCCCCGCCCAGATGCAGGACATGTTCGACGATGTCGTGCAGTTGCCCGGCCATCATCCGGTTCGGGTGAACCGGTCGCGCGACGCGCTGCTGACGCCGTTCGGCAAGGCGACGCTGGATAACCGCTACCTGCTGGAAGGCGAGAGCTATCAGGACCTGTTCGGCCGTGTCTCGTCCTATTACGGCGCCGATCCGGGCCACGCGCAGCGGCTGTACGACTATATGTCGCGCCACTGGTTCATGCCGGCCACGCCGGTCCTGTCCAATGGCGGCACCACGCGCGGCCTGCCGATTTCCTGCTTCCTGAACGAGGCGAACGACAGCCTGCGCGGCATCGTCGACCTGTGGAACGAGAATGTGTGGCTGGCCAGCAAGGGCGGCGGCATCGGCTCGTACTGGGGCAACCTGCGCTCGATCGGCGAGAATGTGGGCCGCAACGGCAAGACGTCGGGTGTCATTCCGTTCATTCGCGTCATGGACAGCCTGACGCTGGCGATCAGCCAGGGGTCGCTGCGGCGCGGCTCGGCCGCCGTCTACCTGCCGGTCTGGCATCCCGAGATCGAGGAATTCATCGAACTGCGCCGTCCGACCGGCGGCGATCCGAACCGCAAGGCGCTGAACCTGCATCACGGCGTTCTGGTGTCCGACGCGTTCATGCGCGCGGTGGCCGAGGACGGGGAATGGGCTCTGCTGTCGCCCAAGGACGGCGCGCATATCCGCAAGATTTCGGCGCGGTCGCTGTGGATTCGCATCCTGACGGCGCGGATGGAGCAGGGCGAGCCCTACATCATCTATTCCGACCATGTGAACAACGCGCGGCCGGAACACCACAAGATGGCGGGGCTGGAGGTCAAGACCTCGAACCTGTGCGCGGAAATCACCCTGCCGACCGGCATGGACCATCACGGCAACGAACGAACCGCCGTCTGCTGCCTGTCGTCGCTGAACCTGGAAACCTGGGACGAGTGGAAGGACGATCCGCGCTTCATCGAAGACGTGATGCTGTTCCTGGACAACGTGCTGCAGGATTTCATCGACCGCGCCCCCGATGACATGGAGCGCGCGAAATACGCGGCGTCGCGCGAACGGTCGGTCGGGTTGGGGGTGATGGGGTTCCATTCCTTCCTGCAGGCGAACAACATTCCCTTCGAAAGCGTGATCGCCAAGGTCTGGAACAAGCGGATCTTCAAGCATATCCGCGAACAGGCGGACCTTGCCTCGCGCAAGCTGGCCGAACTGCGCGGTCCGTGCCCGGATGCGGCGGAATACGGCTTCATGGAACGGTTTTCCAACAAGCTGGCCATTGCGCCCACGGCGTCGATCTCGATCATCGCCGGCAATGCCAGCCCGGGGATCGAGCCGATCGCGGCCAACGTGTTCCTGCAGAAGACCCTTTCGGGATCGTTCACCGTGCGCAACCGGCACCTGCTGAAGCTGCTGATCGACAAGGGACAGAATACCGAAGAGGTCTGGTCGTCGATCACCCTGACCAAGGGCAGCGTGCAGCATCTGGATTTCCTGACCCAGCAGGAAAAGGACGTGTTCAAGACCGCCTTCGAACTCGACCAGCGCTGGGTGGTCGAGCATGCGGCCGACCGGGCGGGCTATATCTGCCAGGCCCAGTCGATCAACCTGTTCCTGCCGGCGGACGTGCATAAGCGCGACCTGCACCAGATCCATTATCTGGCGTGGAAGCGGGGGGTGAAGTCGCTGTACTATTGCCGTTCGCTGTCCATCCAGCGGGCGGACACGGTCAGCAACGTGCTGGGCAAGGTTGATGTCATGGCCGACGAACCTTCCGCTCCTGCTCCCGCTCCCGCCAGCCCGCCGGCATCTTCCAACAATTACGACGAATGCCTGGCCTGCCAGTGAGAGACGACATGACCGACATCACCAACGCGACCGGCACGGCACCGGAGAGCGCGCCCCAGCCGACAGGGGTCGAGGCGCGCCTCGACCTGCTGACGTCCAATCCGATCTACAAGCCGTTCCGCTACCCCTGGGCGTACGATGCGTGGCTGACGCAGCAGCGCGTGCACTGGCTGCCCGAGGAAGTGCCGCTGGCCGATGACGTCAAGGACTGGCACCGCACCCTGACCGAGAGCGAGCAGCATCTGGTCACGCAGATCTTCCGCTTCTTCACGCAGTCGGACGTGGAGGTGAACAACTGCTACATGAAGCACTACAGCCGGGTATTCAAACCGACCGAAGTGCTGATGATGCTGTCCGCCTTCTCGAACATCGAGACGATCCATATCGCCGCCTACAGTCATCTGCTCGACACCATCGGCATGCCCGAGATGGAATACTCGGCCTTCCTCAAATACAAGGAGATGAAGGACAAGTATGACTACATGCAGGGCTTCTCGGTGGACAGCAAGCCCGAGATCGCCCGCACGCTGGCGGCCTTCGGCGCGTTCACCGAGGGGCTGCAGCTCTTCGCGTCCTTCGCCATCCTGCTGAACTTCCCGCGCTTCAACAAGCTGAAGGGCATGGGGCAGATCGTGTCGTGGTCGGTGCGCGACGAAACGCTGCACTGCCTGTCCATGGCCCGGCTGTTCCGCGTGTTCATCCAGGAAAATCCCGAAATCTGGACCGACGCCCTGCGCGCGGACATCGTCCAGATCTGCCGCGACATCGTCGAGCACGAGGACGCCTTCATCGATCTGTGCTTCGAGATGGGGCCGGTCGAAGGGCTGGATGGCGACCTGGTCAAGACCTATATCCGCTTCATCGCGGACCGGCGGCTGAACCTGCTGGGGCTGGACGGGATCTATGACGTGCCCAGCAATCCGCTGCCGTGGGTGGACGACATGCTGAACGCCGTCGAGCACACCAATTTCTTCGAAAACCGCTCCACGGAATACAGCCGCGCCTCGACCACGGGGTCGTGGGAAGAGGCGTTCGAGGAAAGCGTTTTCCAGAACGGAAACGCGGGCTGACCGTCAGGCGATCGGCGCGCCGTCGCGCAGGACGGCTTCGGCCTGCGGGGTGAAGCTGCCGTCGTCGCGGTGCAGGGTCATGCCCGGCATCAGGACGGCCTCGCCGCGCGCGCCGACGCGTCCCTGGATCAGCATGATCCGGGCAGCCCGCCCGGCCTTGGGCCAGAAGGGGAAGAGCGAGATCGCCCCGATTCCGTGCGCGCGCATCGCGGCCACGGCCATATCCAGCAATCCCGCGGGCAGGGCGAGGGTCAGCGTGCCGCGATGGCGCACCTGGCGCCCCAGGGCGCGGATCCACAGCGCGATCATGTCGGGCGAGCCCACGCGCCGCGCCAGGTCCCGCCGGGCGTCGGGCGAGGCGCTGGCGGCGTTGTGATGCCAGGGGGGATTGGCGAAGGCATGGTCGAAGCCGCCGCCATCGGGCGGAAAGACCGGCGGGCCGGGCAGGTCGGGCAGGGCGGTGCGGACCACGGCCAGGCGATCGAATCCGTTATCGGCGAAATTGGCCTGCGCCAGGGCGGCGGTCCGCTCGTCACGTTCCAGCCCCACGCCGGAGATGGCGGGAACGCGGTGGGCCAGGCACATCAGGCCCGCGCCGGCGCCGCATCCGCCCTCCAGCACCCGCGCGCCGGGGCGGGCGGGGACGTAGGCTGCCATCAGGACGGGTTCCAGGCCGGTGCGGTAGCCGTGGCGGAATTGCCGGTAGCGGAGACGGCCGTTCAGCAGGGTTCCGTGGCTCAGCGCGTCCGGATTCGCGTCGTCGGGGGCGCAGGGCTGATCCGGCATCGCCTCATGCATCGTGTCCTTCGGCTTGACCGTCATTCCCGCGCCGCTCATATGTTCTGAAGACCAACCCTACGGAGCCGGGGAGCTTAACCTTTTGGGCGTTGCAGTCACTCTGCCGGAATCCGAGAGAACGGCAAGCGCGAAGAACGCGGAATCCAGCGATCCGGTGACGGAGAGCGCGGAAACGGCGCTGCGGGACCTCTCGGACTATCTTGGCGACGACATGGCGGCGTGCAACCGCGCGATCGTCGAACGGATGGACAGTCCGGTCGCCCTGATTCCGCAACTGGCCGCCCACCTGGTGGCGGCCGGGGGGAAGCGGCTGCGGCCCTTGCTGACCCTGGCGGCGGCGCGGCTGTGCGACTATCCGGCCGGACCGGAGCACCAGCGCCATGTCTCGCTGGCCGCGTGCGTGGAATTCATCCACACGGCCACGCTGCTGCATGACGACGTGGTGGATGAAAGCCTGCTTCGGCGCGGCCTGGCCAGCGCGAACGCCGTGTTCGGCAACAAGGCGTCGGTGCTGGTGGGCGATTTCCTGTTCGCCCGGTCGTTCCAGTTGATGACCGATGACGGGTCGCTGAAGGTGATGGCCATCCTGTCCTCGGCCTCGGCGACGATCGCCGAGGGCGAAGTCCTGCAGATGTCCACGCAGAACGATCTCTCGACCTCGGTCGAACAGTATCTGGAGGTCATCCACGGCAAGACGGCGGCCCTGTTCGCCGCGGCATGCCGCGTCGGCGCCGTCGTCGCCGAACGGCCGGAAGCCGAGGAACTGGCCCTGGAATCCTTCGGCACCAATCTGGGCATGGCGTTCCAGCTTGTGGACGACGCGCTGGATTATGCCGCCGACCAGGCAGTGCTGGGCAAGACGGTGGGCGACGATTTCCGCGAGGGCAAGATCACCCTGCCGGTCCTGGCCGCCTATGCCGCCGGAGACGAGGAGGAGCGCGTCTTCTGGCGCCGGGTCATCGAGCAGAGCGAGCAGGCGCCGGAAGACCTGGACCGTGCCCTGGCCCTGATCGCCAAGACCGATGCGATCGGGGTGACGCTGGACCGGGCCGCGCTCTACGCCCAGGCGGCCCGCGACGCGCTGGAAATCTTCCCCGACAGCCGCCTGCGCCGCCTGTTGCAGGATACGGCGGCCTACACGGTCAGTCGCGGCCGATAAAAGCGACCGGGTTTCCAAAGGGCTCGGCCCTTTGGTGGGTCAAGGGCAAAGCCCTTGCGCGACATTTTCGAACAAGACCGGCGCCCCATAGCCCAGCGGAGCAATGGCCGCCGCAAGACGCTCAGGCTCCGCCGGGGCCGCAGTAAAGAACGCGCGGGCAGGCCGCGCAGGGGCGGCGGTGCCCAGCGGCCCCAGTACCGTGGCGGCCTGGCGCGCGACGGCCTCGGCCGGGTCCAGCCAGATCGTCCCGGGCGGTGACGCCGCGCGCAGCCGGTCCATCAGGAACGTATAGTGGGTGCAACCGATGCCCACGACATCGATCGCCGCGCCGCCGGGCTGCCCGAACAGGGCGTCCAGTTCACGGTCGATGGCGTCGGTGGCGATGGCATGGCCGCGAAACGCGCATTCGGCCAGGTCGGCCAGGCCGCGCGCGCCGTGCGCCAGCAGGGTGCAGTCCGGGGCGTAGCGGCGCTGCAGATCGCCGAGATAGGGGCGCCGCACCGTGGCCCGCGTTGCCAGCAGGCCGATGGTCCGTGTCCGGCTTAACTCCGCGGCCCATTTGATGGGGGGTACGCATCCCACGAACGGCAGGGCATAGCGTTCGCGCAGGGCGGGCAGGGCGAGGGTGCTGGCGGTGTTGCAGGCGATGACGACCAGATCGGGGTCCAGGGCGTCGATCGCCTGGCCGATCAGGGCGACGATGCGGCGGATCAGGTCCGTATCCGGCTGCTCGCCGTAGGGATAGACCGCGTTATCGGCCAGGTAGTCGAGCGACACGCCAGGCAGCCGCGTGCGAAGGGCCCGGACGATCCCGAAACCGCCGATGCCGGAATCGAACGCCAGGATTCGCCGCGCCATGATGAAAAGTCAGCCCTGGTCGTGCATCAGCCCTGGGTCTGGTTCGCGCCCTTGAACGCCAGGGCTTCCTCCTGGCTGGAAACGCCGCCATGGCGGCCCGACCATTCGCAGGGGTCTTCCAAGAAGCGCCGGACCTCGGATGCCGCCTTTTCCGAGAAATAGGGCTGGCCCGCGCAGGCTTCCAGCACGTCCCACCAGGTGCACAGCGCGTGCAGCGAGATGTTCATGTCCGCCAGCGTGCGCAGCGAGCCCGGGAACACGCCGTAGAAGAAGACGACGAAGGTGTGGTCGACGATCGCCCCGGCGTCGCGCAGGGCGCGGGCGAAGCGGATCTTGGACGATCCGTCGGTCGTCAGGTCCTCGACCAGCAGGGTGCGCATGCCCTCGGGCACGTCGCCCTCGATCTGCGCGTTGCGACCGAACCCCTTGGGCTTCTTGCGGACATAAGCCATGGGGGCCATCATCCGGTCCGCGATCCAGGCGGCGAAGGGGATGCCCGCCGTTTCCCCGCCCACCACGGCGTCGATGCTTTCATAACCGATATGGCGGCCGATCTTTTCCACCCCCAGTTCCACGATCTTGGCGCGGGCGCGGGGGAAGAAGATGATGCGCCGGCAGTCGATATAGACCGGCGACTTCCAGCCCGACGTCAGGGTGTAGGGTTCCTCGGGCCGGAAATTGACCGCCTTGATTTCCAGCAGCAGCTTCGCCGTCGTCAGCGCGGCGTCGCGGTCCCAGGCCGTGGAGCCCGACGAGGCGCCCGTGCCATATCCTGTCGAATCGTTCATGCCGCGTATCTCTCCGGTCTGGTATCATTGCATTGAGGTGCATGAGCCTTAGCCGGATCGGGCGGGAAAATCCATCGTCCGCCAATTGGGACGCTGTATGGACCCCGCAGGCGTCCAGCCCGTGGTACGCATATCGGGCAGCCGGAATGTTCCCGACAGATCCGGGGGGTTTTTCTTGCCCGTTTCCTTGAGAATCGCTAGTATTATATAATTGCAAATCGTTCGCAACTAGGGGTGGGAATAGTGGCTCTCGAAACCGGCGGGATTGTACGAAACTGCGAGCGTGCGGTCGTAACCGCGTATCGGGAACTGCGTGAGGTCGGGACGAGCGATGTCTCGGCGTTCCACGCCTGCACCACCCTGTACCGCATCCATCACCCCGATGCCTCGCTCAACGAGGCACGGCGCCTGGTTTCGGAATGGATCGACCATCATGTCGTCCGCCGCGACAATGGACCGACGCCCGGTTGCGATTGCGACTGAGGGCACTGCCGACCCTGCGAACCTGACCCCATGAAAAAGCCGGCCACCCCTGCGGGATGGCCGGCTTTTTCATGCCCGGCGGGCGGCACGGGGCTGCCCGGGCGTGTCCGCCCGGGCCTGCCGGTCCGGTCAGCCGCGCTGCGCGAACGGCGTGAAGTCGCGCTGCGGGGCGCCGGTATAGAGCTGGCGCGGACGGCCGATGCGCTGGCCCGGTTCCTCGATCATTTCCTTCCATTGGCTGATCCAGCCCACCGTGCGCGCGACGGCGAACAGGACCGTGAACATGCTGGTGGGAATGCCCATCGCCTTCAGGATGATGCCCGAATAGAAATCGACGTTGGGATACAGGCTGCGCTTGACGAAATATTCGTCGTTGATCGCGATCTTTTCCAGTTCGACCGCCAGGTCCAGCAGCGGATCGTCCTTGATCCCCAGTTCGCCCAGCACTTCATGGCAGGTGGCCTGCATGATCTTCGCGCGCGGATCGAAATTCTTGTACACGCGATGGCCGAAGCCCATCAGGCGCACGCCGCTGTTCTTGTCCTTCACCTTGGCGATGAAGTCGGGGATGTTGTCCTTGTTGCCGATTTCGGCCAGCATTTTCAGCACGGCCTCGTTCGCGCCGCCATGGGCGGGTCCCCACAGCGCCGCGATGCCGGCGGCGATGCACGCGAACGGATTGGCGCCGGTCGAGCCCGCCAGGCGCACGGTCGAGGTCGAGGCATTCTGTTCGTGGTCGGCATGCAGGATCAGGATGCGATCCATCGCCCGCGCCAGCACCGGGTTGATGACGTAGGGCTCCGACGGATGCGCGAACATCATCGACAGAAAGTTTTCCGCGTAATTCAGGTCGTTACGCGGATACACGAACGGCTCGCCCTGCGTGTATTTGTACGCCCAGGCCGCGATCGTCGGCAGCTTGGCGATCAGGCGCATCGCCGACAGCGAGCGGCTGGCCTCGTTCGAGATGTCCGTGCCTTCGTGATAGAAGGCCGACAGCGCGCCGACGGTGCCGCACAGGATCGCCATCGGATGCGCGTCGCGGCGGAACCCGTTGAAGAAATTGCGGATCTGTTCATGCAGCAGCGTGTGCGACTTGATGGTCGAGACGAATGCCTCGTGCTGCGCGGTCGTCGGCAGTTCGCCGTTCAGCAGCAGGTACGCGACCTCGAGGAACGTGCCCTGCTCGGCAAGCTGCGCGATCGGGTAGCCACGATGCAGCAGGACGCCCTTGCCGCCGTCGATGAACGTGATCTTGCTTTCGCACGACGCCGTTTCGCCATAGCCCGGGTCGAAGGTGAAGACGCCCATGTCGGCGGCGATCCTGCGGACGTCCAGAACGTCCGGGCCCAGCGTCCCGGAAAGGACCGGCAGACTGGCGGTTTTGCCCTCTAGCGAGACGGTGGCCACTTTTCCTGGCTCGGTCATCAAACTCTCCTCTTGGTCGTTCGCCGCCCTGCGATGCGGCCGATCTCATCCCCAACCTGCGGGCCGCTGTCCTCTGCGTGACAGTTCATGGCGTGGCCCATCGGCATGGGCCGAGATAAGGACGAAACGGCAATTGTGGCAACTCCGCCCGGGCGGGGGGCGTCATGCCGTCAGGTGCATAGCACGCGCGCCAGGGCGACCCGCCTGCGGGCCAGTTCGTGCCACGGACCCTCCACCGTGAACCATGCGGCGGAGGCGGTGGGGAACCCCCGGTTCAGGATGGTTTTGTCCGGGTCGTCGATGGCGTCACCCGCCAGGTCCAGCACCAGGTGATACAGGTCGGGATTGTGACCTACGACGATGATATTGCTTGCGGTTTCCGGAATCTCGCGCAGGATTTCCAGGATGCTTCCCGCGCCGGCCTCATACAGGCCGGCCTCCTGCCGCACGTGGGGCGCATCCGTGGTCGAAAAGGGGCCCAGGGCGGCATAGGTTTCGCCCGAGCGCCGCGCCGGGCTGATCAGGACCAGGTCCGGAACGAACCCGATCTCGCGCAGTTGTGTTCCGCGTTCATGCGCCTTGCGGCGTCCGGAGGGAGTCAGCGGGCGCTCCAGGTCGCCGGAGGGGCCGGGATCGCCGTGCCGCGCGGGAAAGGCTTCGGCGTGGCGCATCAGCACCAGCGTCCGCCTGGCCGCCGCATTCCCGTCCGCTTTGGGCGGCCGTGGCATCAGGCGGTTCCGTTCGCGCCGGTTTTGCGGGCGATGGCCTCGTGATGGCGGATGACCTCCTTGATGATGAAGGCCAGGAACTTCTCGGCGAAATCGGGGTCCAGCCGCGCCGCCCCGGCCAGGTCGCGCAGGCGGCTGACCTGCTGCGCCTCACGCGCCGGGTCGGCGGGGGGCATGTCGTGACGGGCCTTCAGTTCGCCGACCGCCTGGGTGTGGCGAAACCGCTCGGCAAGCATGTAGATCAGGGCGGCGTCGATATTGTCGATGCTCTGGCGCAGCGCCTGCAGGGTCGCCTGCGCCTCCGGCGTCGCAAGGGTCCTGTCGATGGCCGTCATATCGTTCACGTCATGCTCCTGTCTGTCGGTCGCGACCGTTATACAGGGTTTCATGCGTCGTCGGGCAGGTCGATCCAGGCCAGATGGCCACCTTTTCCCGCCCCGGTGTCGGTGAAGACGGACGTGCCGCCGGCCCGGCCGACCCTGATCCAGGGCCGCCCGTCGGTCGAACGGCGGTCATGGCCGCAATAGACGGTATAGCCGGGCGGAATATGGTCGATCCAGTTCAGGCGCCGTTCCGGATAGCCGTCCTTCTGCATGCGCCCGGTGGTCTCGCCGAACAGCGCGCGGGACAGCAGCGGGGTCACCGTGCCCAGGCCCGGCGGCGGCGGTTCGTTCAGCATCCGCGAATGGAAGCCGCCATGCACGAAGATGCGCCGGCCCAGCACGATCCAGGGCGGGGCATGGGCGATGTCCTGCCAGGCCCGGGTGCGGACGTCCTCGTTCTCCGGTGCCTGGAACTGGCGCATGGTCTGGATCAGCGGGGCGTCCTGGCGCATCTTCCGCCCCGCCAGGGCGCGGGCCAGCTTGCGGTCGTGGTTGCCCAGGATGAACAGGCCGCGCCCGTCATCCAGCAGGCGCTGCATCAGGCGGAACGTGCCGGCGCTGTCCGGCCCGTGATCGACCAGGTCGCCCAACTGGATGACGAACCGGTCGGTGGCCACCGCGTGCTCGAACGCCCGCAGGTCCCCATGGACGTCCCCCACGACGCGAATCGGCCGCCCGTCGATCAGCCGTTCCACCGCGACCGGGTCATAAAACGCCGGGACGTCCGTGACGGAATCGAGGGCGGCATGGTCGTCCGCATGGCCGTCCGGGGGCAGGTACGGCCCGTCCGGCGCCCGCGCATCGGCGATGGGCGGTGTCCATGCTGGGCCGGATGGGTGGGGACGTTCCAATGGCATGTCCGTGGGTCATGGAATGAAGTTGTCAGCTTCTGGATATGGGGATGCGGTACGGACTTCGCCATGGGCACCGGCCCCTTGGCGCCGGGTTTCCTGAATTGCATGCCAGACAGTCATTTTTCGTCTTTCGGTTCCAGCCAGTCCGGATGCTTCCGCGCGATGTGGATCAGGATACGGTCCATGAAACGGCGCAGCAGGGGAACGTCCTCGGACAGCAGAAGAAGGCCCAGCGGCAGCATCCACAGGCCCAGAACCGGCAGAAAGAACAGGAAACCGCCCATGCACAGCAGCCCGCCGGCCACCAGGCGCACCGGCCGGCGGGAGGGGACGCGCAGCCACTCGATGGCCGCGCGCATGCGGGGCGGCAGCCGGTCCAGCAGCGCGCTCACATGCCGGTCGTGGTCGCGTCGGGTATCGGGAACGAGGGGACCGGCCATGGTGTAACACTCTTTTGTTGTGACGGGTCGACCGGGAAAGAGAAGAGATGGCGTATCGGGATCGGCCTGTGGCGACCGGCCGGTATGAACGAACCCGCGACACAAGATAATGAGAAGACACGAGGAAAGGTTCCATGATCGATCATAACCGAATCCGGAATGCGGCCTTCCGGGCAAAAGTCACGACTGCCGAGGAAGCTGCCTACTACATCCGTCCCGGTTCCATGGTCGGCATGAGCGGCTTTACCGGTTCGGGCTATCCGAAAGCCGTGCCGCAGGCACTGGCCGCGATCATGGAAGCCGAGAAGGCGAAGGGAAATTCGTTCCGCATCCGCCTGTTCACGGGCGCGTCCACCGGTCCGGAACTGGATGGCGCGCTGGCCAAGGCGGACGGCATCGCGTTCCGCATGCCCTATAATTCCGACGCCACGCTGCGCGGCCGGATCAACAAGGGCGAAACCGAATATCTGGACATGCATCTGAGCCACGTGGCGCCGATGGTGTGGCAGGGCTTCTTCGGCGAGATGGACACCGCGGTCATCGAGGCCGTGGCGATCCGCGAGGACGGCACGATCGTCCCGTCCTCGTCCGTCGGCAACAACAAGACGTGGCTGGAATCGGCACGCCAGGTCATCATCGAGGTCAATAGCTGGCAGGACGCGGCGCTGGAGGGGATGCACGACATCTGGTACGGCGCGGCCCTGCCGCCCGAGCGCCAGCCCATTCCCCTGCTGCGCCCGGATGACAGGATCGGCCAGGCGACCCTGCGCGTCGATCCGTCCAAGGTCGTGGCGGTGGTCGAAACCCATGCGCCGGACCGCAACGCCCCGTTCACGCCGCCCGATGCCTCGGCCAAGGCCATTGCCGGCCACCTGATGGAATTCTTCCGCCACGAGGTCGCGCGCGGCCGCCTGCCGCAATCGCTGCTGCCGCTGCAGTCCGGCGTGGGCAATGTAGCCAACGCGGTCATGAGCGGCCTGGAAGAGGGTCCGTTCGAGGACCTGACCGCCTTCACCGAAGTGATCCAGGACGGCATGCTGGGCATGCTGGAATCCGGCAAGATGCGCGTCGCGTCGGCCACGGCGTTCTCGCTGAGCCCCGAGGCCGCGGAATCGCTGAATGCCCGGATGGCCGAATTCCGGTCCAAGATCATCCTGCGGCCGCAGGATATCAGCAACCATCCCGAACTGATCCGCCGCCTGGGCTGCATCGCGATGAACGGGCTGATCGAATCCGACATCTACGGCAACGTCAATTCGACCCAGATCATGGGCTCGCGCATCCAGAACGGCATCGGCGGTTCGGGCGATTTCGCGCGCAACGCCTATATCTCGGTCTTCATGACGCCTTCGACGGCCAAGGGCGGCAAGATCTCGGCCATCGTGCCGATGGCGTCGCACGTCGATCACATCACGCAGGATTCGCAGGTGCTGGTGACGGAACAGGGCCTGGCCGACCTGCGCGGCCTGTCGCCCAAGCAGCGCGCCGAAGTGATCATCAAGAACTGCGCGCATCCGGATTACCGTCCGGGGCTGCAGGATTACTTCAAGCGGGCGAAGGAAGGGTCCTACGGCCTGCAATCGCCGCATCTGCTGACCGAATCGCTGTCCTGGCATCAGCGCTTCATCGAAACCGGCTCGATGCTGCCGACCTGATCGTCTCGGATCGTCACGGAAGGCCGGGCATCGTCCCGGCCTTCTTTTTTCAGACTGTTTCAGCGCGGGACTGACCCGCCATCGTCGCGGCGTGGTCCAGATCGACCGACAGGACGCGGCTGACGCCGCGTTCCTGCATCGTCACCCCGTACAGCCGGTCCATGTGCGCCATCGTCAACTGATGGTGCGTCACCACCAGGAAGCGGGTGCCGGCCTCGGCCACCATGTCGGCCAGCAGCGCGCAGAACCGCCCGACATTGGCGTCGTCCAGCGGCGCGTCGACTTCGTCCAGCACGCAGATCGGCGCGGGGTTGCAGCGAAACACCGCGAAGATCAGCGACAGGGCGGTCAGCGCCTGCTCGCCGCCCGACAGCAGCGACAGCGTCGCCAGCTTCTTGCCCGGCGGCTGGGCGTAGATCTCCAGCCCCGCCTGCAGCGGATCGTCGTTGCCCACCATGCCCAGATGCGCCCGCCCGCCATTGAACATGCGCGAAAACAGGGACTGGAAATGCTGGTCCACCTCGGTGAACACCGCCAGAAGGCGCTCGCGGCCCTCGCGGTTCAGTGCCCCGATCGAGCCGCGCAGGCGCGCGATGGCGGATTCGAGTTCGTCCTTTTCGTTGCGGATGGTGGCGATGCGGGTCTCGGCCTCGTCGGCCTCCAGCTCGGCCCGCAGATTGACCGGCCCCATTTCCTCGCGCTCGCGGACCAGGCGGGCGATCTTGCGGCGCAGGCTGCTCTCCGCCGCCTCGGTCAGGTCGGGGGGGACGATGCCAGGCGGTTCCGGCGTTTCGGTCAGCAACTGGGTCAGGATGGCTTCGGCCTGCTCGTGCCGTCCTTCGGCCCGCAACAGGGCTTCGCGCGCCGCGGCCAGCGCGCCCTCGGCATCGCGGCGTCCGGTCTGGGCCCGGGCCAGGGCGTCCTCGGCCTCCGCCAGGGTGCGGGCCGCGTCGGCGTGGTCGGATTCGGCCCGGTGCAGCGCGTCGTGTGTGGTCGCCCGCGTGCGCGTCACCTCGTCCGGCAGGGCGGCGAGTCGCGCATGGTCGGCCCGGGCGGCTTCCAGCCGGGCGATGCTGCCGTCCCGTTCGGCGGCGGCGGCCGCCTGTCGCGCGGTCCAGTCGGCCAGCGCGGCGACCAGGCCGTCCAGCCGCGCCCGGGCCGCCTGCTGTTCGCCGGCCAGCGCCGTGCCCTGCTGGCGTGCGGCGTCCTCGGCCTGCCTTGCGGCGGCCATTGCCTCGCGCATCTGCTGCACGTGGGTGGCGATGGCCTCCAGGTCGGGCAGGGACTCGCGCTCCGCCGTCACGCGGGCCAGATGGGCGGCGGCCTCGTCCCGCTCCTGGCCCAGCGATTCCAGGCGCGGCGCCTGGGCGTCCAGCGCGCTGCGGGTTTCGATCTGTGCGGTCTGCCGGGCGGCATGCGCGGCCTGGGCCTGTTCCAGCGCGGATTCGGCCTGCTGCCGGGCCTGCCGCGCGGCGTCGTGCGCCTGTGCCGCATCGCGGGCGCGGGCCTCGGCGGCGGCCAGGGCGGATTCGGCGTCCTGGACGGGCGGAAGGGCGGACAGGGCCGTTTCCGCATCCCCCAGCGCGGCTTCGGCCTGTTCGGCTTCGCGGGTGATGCGCTGCAATTCGGGGACGATGGTCGCCAGCCGTGCCTCGGCCTCGCCATGGCGGGCGGCGGTCGCGTCGTCCTCGCGCCGCGCGGCTTCCTGCGCGGCTTCGGCACGGCGCCGTGTCTCGCGCGCGACGGCTTCCGCCGCCTGGGCCGCCTGTTCGTGCCGGCGCGCGGCCTCATGCGCCTGGGCCAGTTGCGCCTCGTCGGGCAGGGCGGTGGCCTCGTCCCGCGCGGCGGCCAGGGCCGATTCGGCCTCGGCCAGGGCCTGCACCGCCTGATCGTGCTGCGGCTGGACGGTGTCGAGGCGCGCGCGCGCCGCGCTGTCCAGCCGGCCGATCTCGGCCTCGTCCGCGCGGGCCTGGCGCAGCACGGTTTCGATCCGGGTGCGGGCGGCGCGGGCCTGGGTCACGGATTCGGCGGCCTGGGCGCGTGCCTGCTCGGCCTCGGCCAGCGCGGCCTCCGCCACCGGCAGGTCGGCGCGCCGGATGTCGCGTGCGGCCTCGGTCTCGCGCAGCCGGTTGCGCTGTTGCAGCAGCAGGGCGGCACGGCTAGGCAGGCCGGCCGCCACGCGGTAGCCGTCCCAGCGCCACAGGGCGCCGGTCCGGTCTACCAGGCTTTGCCCGGGGCGCAGGCCGGCCTGCAACGCCGCGCCATCCACGCCGTCCGCCAGCAGGCCGATGGCCGTCAGCGCGCGGGTCAGGGCCGGGGGGGCCGTCACCAGCCCGGACAGCGCAACGGTGCCGTCACCCGGCAGGGCGGGGGCGGGCAGGTCGTCCAACCGGTGCCACAGGCGCGGGGCCTCGGGCTCGACCGACGCTTCCAGCCCTTCGGCCAGGGCCGAGGCCAGGGCCGCTTCCAGCCCGTCCGGCACCAGGATGTCGTCCACCACCGGGCGGCAGCCCGATTCGCCGTGGCCGGTCGCCAGCGCCTGGGTCAGCCCTTCGATCTCGGCGGTCAGGCGGGACAGGTCGGCTTTCACCTCCGCCAGATGGTGCGTGGCCGCATCGCGGGCGGCGAGGGCGGCGGCAAGGCCGGATTCGGCGCCCTCCAGCGCCAGGCCGGACGCCGCCAGGTCCCGTTCCGCCGATTCGCGCGCCGCGCGGGCGGCGTCCACCCGGTCGGGGGCGATGGCGGCGGCGCGGGCCCGGGCCAGATCGCCCTGCAGGGCCTGAAGCCGCGCCTGCGCGCGCTGTTGGGTGGATTCGGCGGTGCGCAGGGCGGTGCCGATGGCGGCGCGGCGGGTCACCCCTTCCTGCAGGCGGGCTCGGGCCTCGATCTGCGCGGCGGAGGCTGCCTGGCGGTCCAGTTCCGCCTGTTCCAGCGCGGCGCGGGCGGCGGCCAGCGCGGATTGCGCCTCGGCCAGTCCGGTCCGCAGCGCCTCGCGGCGTTCCGGCGCCACCAGATGGGCGTTGGTATCATCCTGTCGCCGTTGCAGGGCCTGCCGGGCGGCGCGAAGGGCGGTCGCGCGTTCGGTGGCCTGGGCCAGGGCGCGCTGTGCTTCCTCCTGCCGGCGGCGGGCCTCGGTGGCGTGGTTGCGGGCCAGGGTCACGGCCAGCGTGGCGTCGGACTGTTCCTGCGCGGCGTGATCCAGCGCCGCGCGGGTCCGGGCCAGATGTTCGGACGACGCGGCCAGCGCGGCGGCCTGGGCCTCCATGTCCGCCTGGCCGGGCAGGGCGGCACGCAACGCGTCCAGTTCGGCGGCCAGCCGGTCATGCTGGTCGCACAGCCGGGCGTGGCGGGCCTGGGCCTCGCGATGCGCGGCTTCCACCTGTTCCGCCCGGGCCCGCGCCGCCGTGGCGTCGGATGTGGCCTGTTCCAGCGCCCGTTCCTGCGCCTGAACCGATTCGCCGGCCGTGGCCAGGTCGGCCTGCGCCTGGGCGACGTCCTGCGGCAGCGCCGCCAGCCGCGTGTCCAGCGCGGCCTGCTCCGCCTGCAGGCGGGCCACGTTTTCGCCGGCGTCGGCATGGCGGGCTTCCGCCGCCTGATGGTCGGCCTCGGCCTGCTGCAAGCGGGCGGCGGCGTCCGATGCGGCTTCGGCCGCGCGCTGTTCCTCGCGCGCGATGCCTTCGGCGAGGATCTTCTGCCGTTCCAGGACCGTGCGGGTTTCGTCCGACCGGACGCGCAGGGCCGGCAGGTCGCGATTGGCCTCGAATTCCGTCACCACCGCGGTTTCGGCGGCTTCCTCGGCCTGCGTCATCGCGTGCCGGGCCTGGCGTGCCGCCTGGCCGGCGCGCTCCACCGCCAGCCGCGCCCGCGCATGCAGCAGGGCCAGCAGGGTGATCTCGGCTTCGCGCAGCGCGGCCGAGATCTCGCGATAGCGCCGGGCCTGCTGCGACTGGCCGCGCAGATTGTCCAGATGGCCTTCCAGCTGGACGCGCAGATCGTCGGCCCGCGCCAGGTTGGATTCGGTCGCGCGCAGCTTCAGCTCGGCCTCGTGCCGGCGGGCGTGCAGGCCGGTGATGCCGGCGGCTTCCTCGAGGATCGACCGCCGTTCCTCGGGCCGGGCGTTGACCAGGGCCGAGACCCGGCCCTGGCTGACCATGGCCGAGGACCGGGCGCCCGATGCCAGGTCCGCGAACAGCGTCTGCACGTCGCGGGCGCGGATCGGCTTGCTGTTGACGCGATAGTCGCTGCCGGCGCCGCGTTCGGCGCGGCGGCTGATCTGCAGTTCGTCCTGGTCGTGCAGCGGCGGCGGAGCGATGCCCGTCGTGCCTTCCAGCGTCAGGGTCACCTCGGCCAGGTTGCGCGCCGCCCGCGCGGCGGTGCCGGCGAAGATCAGGTCGTCCATCTCGCCCCCGCGCAGCGACCGGGCGGAGCTTTCGCCCATGGCCCAGCGCAGCGCCTCGACGACGTTCGACTTGCCGCACCCGTTCGGGCCGACGATCCCGGTCAGGCCGGGCAGGATATCGACCGCGACGGGGTCGGCGAAGCTCTTGAATCCCGCGATGCGCAGGCGGACGAAACGGGCGGTCATGGGGGCACGGACCGGATCAGGGACGTCGGAATCAGGCCAACGAGGCGACCTTCTGCGCGAAATCGTCGTAGGTCATTTCCTGGCCCACCTGCACCTTGTCGTTGAAGCGGAAGGTCGGCGTGCCCTCGATCTTGTACTGGGCCTGGGCGCGGTTTTCCTCGTCCATGATGGCCTGGCGCAGCGTGTCGTCGGCGATCGTCTTCTGGAACAGGTCGGCGGGCATGCCGGCCAGGGCCGCCATCTTCTGCAATTCGTCCTGCGGGTTCACGTCGCGGGCGAACGCCCAGCGATCCTGGCTGGACAGCAGCGACAGCACGAAGGGCTCGTACCGCTCGGGCGGCAGGGTGCGGGCGATCATCGCCGCCGCGAGGGCAAGCTGGTCCAGCGGGAAGTCGCGGAAGATGTAATAGACCTTGCCGGTCTCGATCAGCCTGGTGCGGATTTCCGGGAACACCTCGCCCGCGAACCGGGCGCAATGGGTGCAGGTCAGCGAAAACCATTCCTCGACATGCACCTTCGCGGCCGGGTTGCCGGCGGCGCGGACGCTCATGCGCGGATCGGTGTCGGCCGCCCGTGCGGCGCGCGGGGCCAGGCCCGGCGCCAGCAGGGCGGGGGCGGTCGCGATCAGGGTGCGGCGGGTAACGGGCATGGCTGAACGGTCTCCGGCATGCTGGATCGAACGGGTCGCGGGAATGGCGAAAAAGCCCGCAAAGCGCGCAGGCGTCAAGAGGATCGGGGCGCCGTGTCGCGCACCGGCCGCCCGGCCCACCATGCCGACAGGGCCGAGCCCGAGATATTGTGCCAGATCGAGAAGATCGCCCCCGGCAGGGCCGCCAGCGGGCCGAAATAAAGCCGCCCCAGCGTGGCCGCCAGGCCGGAATTCTGCATCCCGACCTCGATGGCCAGGGTGCGGCAGGCGCTTTCGTCCAGCCGCAGCAGGCGGCCGCCCCAATAGCCGCCCAGCAGGCCCATCCCGTTATGCAGCATCACGGCCAGCAGGACGATCGGCCCGGCGAAGGCCAGGGACGGACGGACCGACGCGACGATCGAGCCGATGATGGCCATGATCGCGATCATCGCCACCAGCGGCAGCGCGGGTTCGATGCGCCGCACGGCGCGATGGGCCAGCATGTTGACCGCCAGGCCCCCCACGACCGGCAGGGCCACCAGTTCGACGATGCTGCGCAACAGCGCCCATGTGTCGACCGCGACGTCGGCCGAGACGTAGAGCCGCGTCAGCAGCGGGGTGGCCACGATGCCCACCAGGGTCGACAGCGTGCTGATGCTGACCGACAGCGCCACGTCCCCCCGCGCCAGGTAGATCATCACGTTGGACGCCGTGCCGCTGGAGACGCTGCCGACCAGGATCATGCCCACCCGCAGCGCCGGCGGCAGGCCCAGCATGCGCGCGACCAGCCACGCCGCCAGCGGCATGATGGTGTAATGCAGCACGATCCCGGCCAGGACCGGGGCCGGTCGCCGGGCGATACGGCGGAAATCCGCCACGGTCAGCGTGACGCCCATGGTGAACATCACGAACGCCAGCAACGGCGTGATGGCGGGCGACAGCGCCAGGAACGGCCCCGGCCAGCGAATGGCCGAGGCCGAGACCAGGATCGCCCACAGGGGGAAGAGGCGGGTCAGGACCGACAAGGATAGGGGATCAGGCGGCTGGCGCGGGCGGCGGTGGCGGCGGGCGGACGCGAACCTTGCGGATATGCAGCGAATCCGCGTCCAGCACCCGGAAGACCAGGCCGCTGTCATGGGTCAGCACCTCGCCGCGCGTGGGCACATGCCCGGCCAGGTAGAAGACCAGGCCACCCACGGTCTCGATCTCGGCCTCGCGCTCGGCATCGGTCAGCAGCGGGCCCAGGCGGGATTCGAATTGCTCGACCGGCAGGCGGGCATCGACGTCGAACGTGCCGTCCGGCCGTTCCTGGATCAGGACCGCCGTCGGTTCGTCATGTTCGTCCGAGATGTCGCCGACGATGGTTTCCACCAGGTCCTCGATCGTCACCAGCCCGTCGATGCCGCCATATTCGTCGATGATCAGGGCCAGGTGCACGCGCCGCTGGCGCATCTGCAGCAGCAGGTCCAGCACCGGGATCTGCGGCGCCACCATCAGCGGCTGGCGCAGCAGCGATTCCACGTTGAATCCTTCGCTGGTGCCGACATAGGCGATCAGGTCCTTCACGTGGATCATGCCCACGATGTCGTCGAGCTGCTCGCGATAGACCGGCATGCGCGAATGGTTTTCCCGCCGCATCAGGGCCAGGGCCTCGTCCAGGCTCAGCGAGACCGGCATGGCCACGATGTCGGCGCGCGGCACCATCACGTCGTCGGCGGTGATCCCGCGCAGGCGCAGCACATTGGCGATCAGCGCGCGTTCCTGGCGGTCCAGTTCCGAATTGGGGTCGGCGCCGTCGCCCTCGGCGTCGTTGGCTTCCTGCACCAGCGCGGCGATGGAATGGCGCAATCCCTGTTCGACGCGCCTGCGTCCGAACAGCGACAGCAGTCCACGGCCGCGCGGGCGTGACGGGGGGACCTCATCGGGGGGGCGGGCCGTCTCCGCCTTGGGGGCATCGGTGCGATGCGGCGCGGCGTCCGACGTCGCGGAAACGGGCAGGGGGCGGTTCACTGCCCGTCCCCCATCAGCCCCGACGGTGCGCCGGGGCGGTATTTCCAGGGATTGGGCACCGACAGGCGGCCCAGGATCCGGGCTTCCTCCATTTCCATCCGCCGGGCCTCGCCGGCCTGGTGATGGTCGTGGCCGCGCAGGTGCAGGATGCCGTGCACCACCAGGTGCATCAGGTGGTGGCGGATGGGCCGGCCGGCCGCCTGGGCCTCGCGCCGCACGGTTTCCAGCGCGATCATGATGTCGCCCCCCGGCAGGCCGCCGGGATAGTCGAAGGTCAGGACGTTGGTCGGCTTGTTCCGGTCGCGATGCCGGGCGTTCAACCGGCGGATCGCGCGGTCATTGTCCAGCATGATCGTGACGGGCCCCGGTGCGTCACCGCCCCAGGCCGCGCGCGCGGTGCGCCGGACCAGGGCCGCAATGCCCGGCACGGCGCCATGCCAGCGCGCGTCGGTCACGACGACATCGCAGTCATCGCCGCCGTCCCCGGCCGGGACGTCCCACTCGTGGAGCGGAACAGGGGGAAGGCCGACGGCGCGTCCGGCCGTCGGCTCTATCGTAAGGACCCCGCCGGATTCGGCGGGATTCTGGCTACTTCGCGGTTCCATTGTTCTCCCGGCGCGCCCTGCTGCGGGACATGTCCCGTTCGGCCGCCGCCCGCTGATCATAGGCGTCCACGATGCGCGCGACCAGCGGGTGCCGCACGACATCGCGGGATTCGAAGCGCGTGATGCCGATTCCCGGCAGTCCTTCCAGCGTATCCACCGCGTCGCGCAGGCCCGAGGTCACGCCCGACGGCAGGTCCACCTGGCTGAGGTCGCCGGTCACGACCATGCGGGTGCCGCTGCCCATGCGGGTCAGGAACATTTTCATCTGCGCCGAGGTGGTGTTCTGGGCCTCGTCCAGGATGACGAAACTGTGGGCCAGCGTGCGGCCACGCATGAAGGCCAGGGGGGCGACCTCGATCTCGCCCGTGGCCATGCGGCGCACGACCTGGTCGCCGGGCAGCATGTCGTGCAGCGCGTCGTAGAGCGGGCGCAGGTACGGGTCGATCTTGTCCTTCATGTCGCCGGGCAGGAAGCCCAGGCGCTCGCCGGCCTCGACCGCCGGGCGCGACAGCACGATGCGGTCGACCTGGCCGGCCTGCAGCATCGCCACCGCCTGCGCCACCGCCAGATAGGTCTTGCCGGTGCCGGCGGGCCCGATGCCGAAGACCATCTCGGCCTGGGCCAGCATTTCCATATACGTCGCCTGGCCTGCCGAGCGGGGTGCTATGGCGCCGCGCCGGGTGCGGATGGCCGGCAGTTCGGGCAGCGACAGCCGGTGCGATTCCGACCTGTGCGGCTGGGGCAGGTGCGCGCTGTCATGGGGCATGGCGGACCGTCCTTCGGATGGCAGGCGGGGCAGGGTGTGGTGGGCGGCAGCCATGCGGATCGCGGCGTCGATTTCCGCGGTATCGAGGTCGGTGCCGCCTTCCAGCCTGCGATACAGGCTGTTCAGCGCCGCCTGGGCGATTTCCACCCGGTCCGGGGTGCCGCTGACGGCGACGCGATTGCCCCGGCAGGACAGGCGGATGCCGAATCCACGTTCGAGATGAAGCAGGTGACGGTCATGATCTCCGACAAGTCGCGCCAGCAGGGCGTTGTCGTCGAATTGCAGCGTGATCGTCCGCATGGCGTCCATGCCGCCATGCCGGGACGGATCGTGATGGTCCTGCGCCCGTGCGGGGCGCCGGCCGGTCAGGATTGCTGATACCGTCTGTTCTCTCAAGCGAAGGCTCTCTCCTGTACGAGGGTTCCACTCAACGAATTGGTGTAGCGCTCACGGATCTCCACATTTGCGATCTGGCCGATCAGGCTGTCCGGCCCTTCCACATGCACGGGCTGGAGGTAGGGGGAACGGCCCGAAAGCTGCCCCGCCTTGCGCCCGTGCCCTGTGAACAGCACCGGAACCACGTGTCCCACCGTCCCGTCGTTGAACGCGTCCTGCTGCGTGCGCAGCAGGGCCTGCAGCGCCTGCAGGCGGGCGTCCTTGACGTCTTCCGCGACTTGCAGCGGCGCGCCGGCGGCCGGCGTGCCGGGGCGGGGGGAATATTTGAACGAGAAGGCCTGCGCGAAGCCGACATCGCGGATCAGTTGCAGGGTCGCCTCGAAATCGGCGTCGGTTTCGCCCGGATGGCCGACGATGAAATCCGACGACAGCGCGATATCCGGCCGGGCGTCGCGCAGGCGCAGCACCAGGTCGCGATAATCGGCGGCGGTATGGCCGCGATTCATCGCATCCAGGATACGGTCGGACCCCGACTGCACCGGCAGGTGCAGGAATGGCATCAGCGCCGGCAGGTCGCGATGGGCGGCGATCAGGTCCGCATCCATGTCGCGCGGGTGCGACGTGGTGTAGCGGATGCGCGCCAGGCCGGGGATGGCGGCCAGGGCCTCGGCCAGGCGCGCCAGGCCCCACACGCGGCCGTCCGGCCCTTCGCCATGATAGGCGTTGACGTTCTGGCCCAGCAGCGTGATCTCGCGCGCGCCGCATTCCACCATGCGCCGGGCCTCGCGCAGCACCGACGCCACCGGGCGGCTGGCTTCGGCACCGCGCGTATAGGGCACCACGCAGAACGAGCAGAACTTGTCGCAGCCTTCCTGGATGGTCAGGAACGACGTGATGCCGCCGGGGCTCTGCGGGGCCTGCGCATCCGGCAGGAAGTCGAATTTCTGTTCCGCCGGGAAGTCGGTGTCGATCACGGCGCCGGCGGCGCGCGCCGCGCGCGCCACCATCTCCGGCAGGCGATGATAGGTCTGCGGACCCAGAACGATATCGACGAAGGGCGCGCGGGCCAGGATCTCCTTGCCTTCGGCCTGCGCCACGCAGCCGGCGACGGCCAGCACGGTCTGCTGTCCCTCCGTCGCCCGGGCTTCCTTGACCAGGCGCAGGCGTCCCAGTTCGGAAAACACCTTTTCCGCCGCGCGGTCGCGGATATGGCAGGTATTGAGGATGACCATGTCGGCGGTATCGGGCGTGTCCACCGGGTGATAGCCCAGCGGGCGCAGCACGTCGGTCATCCGCGCGCTGTCGTACACATTCATCTGGCAGCCCCACGTGATGACGTGCAGGCCCCGCGATCCTGACGCGGGGGCCAGATCCATGGCGGGGGGGCAGGCAGGCTGATCGGTCACGGCTGAGACTTCCTGGGCGCGCCGCCGGACCATCCCGCGCGGTCGCGGGAACACATCATATGTGTGGCGCTTCG
The DNA here is from genome assembly GCF_000021325.1 of Gluconacetobacter diazotrophicus PA1 5. Taxonomy (GTDB): domain Bacteria; phylum Pseudomonadota; class Alphaproteobacteria; order Acetobacterales; family Acetobacteraceae; genus Gluconacetobacter; species Gluconacetobacter diazotrophicus. The sequence goes on from NC_011365.1 coordinate 80,083, forward strand.
GGTCAAGGCCTTCTGCCGGGCCTATGGCCCGCCGAACCGGGGTACGACAGCATCATCGTGCGGGCTGACCTCTCCTCGGGCAATGCCGGGCGTGGCGTCGTCTGTCTCCGCAATCTGGCAAAGGAAGCGGGGATATTGTCAAGGCAACTCTCCGAGTCCCGAATCAAAAAAACCGGCGTCCCCCATATGACGCCCTGTGCCGATGCGTCGCCGCACGGCTTTTTTTTATCGTCTTGTCAAACCATTGCCTTATATACGAGGCATACGGATCATTCGGACGCGCGCGCGTCCGAAGGCGGGGTGAACGGATGGCCGGCCGGCCCGTTAGCAGGAACGAAGACAAAGGCGGGACAGGGACACATTGACAGGGTCACGGCGGCCCCGTGCGACATCGCGGGGAAGGGCGAGCAGGGCGGATCGTGCCGGAGAAGATCGTGCCGGGGCCGGACGCACCGCGTCCCGTCGGGCCGTCCTGGTCGTGGGGCTGGTCGTCTTCGTGGGCTGGATGCCGCCGCCCGTTCGCGGCGCGGACCCGCAATCCTACGTCACCGTGATCCGCCCGACCGGCCAGGGCGACCTGGACGCGGCGATCAGCGCGTCCTCCAGCCTGCTGTCCCTGCAGAAGACCAAGGCCGTCAGCCCGTTCGCGCTCGCCGGCCGCATCCGCAACGATTACGACCGCCTGCGCACCGCCCTGGAAAGCTACGGCTACTACGCCGCGACGATCCGCATCGCCGTCGGACTGCGCGCCGGGGGGCACGCCGCGCCGTCGGCGCCGCCGGCGACGATGGATGGCCAGGACCCGCGCCTGCCGGAATGGCTGCTGGCGGTTCCCAAGGGGCAGGCCGTGCAGGTCACCATCACGCCGGTCCGGGGCGACATCTTCCATCTGGGGCAGGTGACGCTGAAGCCGTCGCCGGAGGACGGCACGGCCCCGATCGTCCTCAACGCCCCGGAACGCACCGCCCTGGGCGTGGCCTCGGGCCATCCGGCCATCGCGTCCGACGTGCTGGCGGGCGGGGTGAACCTGCAGGCGGAACTGAAGGAGGAAGGCCACGCCCTGGCGCAGGTCGGCACGCCCAAGGCCTGGCTGCGGCCCCAGACCCATACGCTGGACGTCGAATACACCGTGCGGCGCGGGCCGATCGTGACGATCGGCGCCATCGCGCTGTCCGGGCTGAAGCGGACCCATCCCGCCTATATCGCGCGGCGGATCACCCTGCACCCCGACCAGCTTTACCAGCCGTCACACATCGAGGCGGCGCGGCAGGACCTGGCGTCGCTCGGCGTGTTTTCCGACGTGCAGGCCAGCGACGCGCCGCCGCTGACGGCTGGCCGGCAAATGCCGCTGAACTTCGCCTTCACCGAGGGCAAGCAGCGGATGGCGGAGGTGGAGGGCGGATATTCCACCGACCTGGGCGGCCGGGGCGGCGTAAGCTGGACGCACAACAACATCTTCGGCAATGCCGAGCGCCTGCGCCTGACCACCCTGGTGACGGGACTGGGCGGTTCGGCGCAGCAGGGGCTGGGCTATGACGTATATGCCGACCTGCTGAAGCCGGATTTCGGTGACCGCGACCAGAACCTGAGCGTGCGGGTCGAGGGAATCCGCCAGTTGCTCTATTCCTACCGGCAGACGGCGCTGCTGGTCCGCGCGGGCATCGTCCGCCATCTGGGGCGGCGATGGACGGTGTCTTTCGGCGGCGAGGCCGAACAGGAACATATCGAACAGATGGGGATGTCCAACGACTACACCATCGTGTCCCTGCCCCTGTCCGCGACCTATGACAGCACGGGGCTGACCAACCCGATCGACCCCGCGACCCACGGGGTGCGCATCGCCGCCAGCGCGACGCCCTCGGCCTCCCTGATCAGCGGCACGTCGTTCTTCACCATCCTGCAGGCGACGGCATCCACCTATTTCGACCTGTCGCATGTGGGCCTTTCGCGGCCCGGGCGCAGCGTCTTCGCGTTTCGCGGCGTCGTCGGCAGCGTGCAGGGGGCTTCGACGTTCGAGATTCCGCCTGATCAACGCCTGTATGCCGGCGGCAGCGCGACCGTGCGCGGCTTCCGCTACCAGGGCGTGGGGCCGCAATTTCCCAACAGCAAATACGCGATCGGCGGCACGTCGATGGATGCGGGCACCGTGGAATTCCGCCAGCGCCTGTTCCGCAGCTTCGGCGCGGCGCTGTTCGCCGATGCCGGCCAGGTCGACACCGGCAGCAGCCCCCTGCATGGCACGCTGCGCGTCGGCGCAGGGGCAGGGGTGCGGTACTATACGCCGATCGGCCCGGTGCGGGTGGACGTCGCGTTCCCGCTGAACCGGCCGGCGCAAGGCGATACGTGGGAACTCTATATCGGCCTGGGGGAAACCTTCTGATGGCGCCCGACAGTCCCGCTCCGACCCCGCCATCCGCCCGCGTGCCGGGGCGCCGCTGGCGCCGGATCGCCGCATGGACCGCCGGCATGGTGGTGGGCGTGCCGCTGGGCCTGGTCCTGATCGCCACGCTGGGCATCCTGGTCGCCGCCAATACCGGCTGGGGCCGCCATGCCATCGAACGGCAGACCGCGTCGCTGACCGGCGGCACCGTGACGCTCCAGGGGGTGTCGGGCCGGTTTCCCGATGCGCTCAGGATCGGCCATATCGCCCTGAACGACCGCAACGGGACGTGGCTTGCCATCGACGGGCTGGTGCTGGACTGGCGGCCGACCTATCTGCTGGCCAGGCGCGCGCGCATCGACCGGATCGCGATGGACCGCCTGGCCATTCCCCGGTTGCAGGCCGCGTCCACCACACCGTCCGCGCCCTCGACCGGCCGCAAGGGCGGGCTGGATCTCGGCATCGATATCCGCGCCGTCCACATCGCCCGGATCGAGGTCGGGGCCGATATCGCCGGGGTGGCGGCGGACTTCGCCCTGGATGGCCAGGCGCGTCTGGCCCATATCGCCCCGGTGCTGAACGGGGTCAGCGTCGCGACATTGCCCGACGCGCGGATCGACCTGCGCCTGAAGCGCCTGGACCGCGACGGGACGCTGGCCCTGCGCACCGACATCGTGCCCCGGCGCCTGGGATTGCATCTGACGGCCGATGAGGGACCGGGCGGCTTCGCCTCCACGGCCGGGCTGGAGCCCCTGGACCCGTTGCACCTGGTGCTGGACCTGGATGGTCCGCGTGATGCGAACCACCTGGATTTTGCACTGAAATCGGGGGAATTAACTTCTAAAATAAGTGGCTTGATCGACTTCATTCACGTCAAGACTCAACTGTCGATCGGCGTTCATGCGCCGGCCATGACGGTGCGGGACGGCATCGGCTGGCAGGGTATCGCGCTGGATGCCCACCTGTCGGGCGACGTGCATCATCCGGTCGGCCAGGGGCAACTGACGCTGGACCAGCTTGCCGCGTCCGGGGTCGCCGCCAGCCGGGTGCTGGTGACGTTCGACGGGCATGAATCGGCGGCGGGCCAGCCGGCCCTGGCCCGCCTGCATGCCGCGATCGACGGGCTGTCGATCCCCGGCGCCCGGCCGACCGTATTCGCCGCCGATCCGCTGACGCTGGATCTGGCGCTGCATCCCGATGAGGCCGACTGGCCGCTGGATATCGGCCTGAACCCATACCCTGCTGCATCTGACGGGCCGGGTCATGACCGCCAAGCCGGCGCATGGGGATTTCGACCTGACGGTGCCGCAACTGGGGCCGCTGGCGGCGGCGGCCCCGGTGGCGCTGGCCGGCCGGCTGGGCCTGCACGGATCGTTCGCCATGCCGACCCGGCCCGAGGGCGAGATCGGCCTGGCGCTGGATGGCGATCTGGGCATCACCGGCGGCATACGGCAAGCGGCCGATCTGGTGGGGCCGGATGGCAAGCTGGCCCTGCGCGCCGCGATCACGCGCGGCCATGGCGACAGCCCGCGCGTGATGCGCATCGACCGGCTGACCCTGGACGGGCAGGCCGTGCACCTGGCCGTGACGGGCAGCCAGACGGGGGCGCGGGCGGCCGGTTCGCCAGTGCGGGAAGCCGGCGGAATGCTGGACGCCACGGTGCATCTGGCGGTGGACGACCTGCAACGCGCACTGCCCGCGCTGCGGGGGCAGGCGGCGCTGAACCTGGCCGTCAACGGGCCGATGAACGACCTGTCCGCTACCGCGCACCTTCAGGGGCAGTTGGGCACCACCGGGATGCCGGCGGGGCCGATCATGCTGGATGCGGTGTTCCACCATCTGCCCGCGACCCCGCAGGGCACGGTGCTGGCGCAGGGCAGCCTGGACGGTGCGCCCCTGTCGGTCGCGGCCGACCTGGAACAGGACGCGGAGGGCAGGCGCACCCTGGACCTGGGGCACCTGGACTGGAAGAGCGCGTCGGGAAAGGGGCGCCTGGTCCTGAATCCCGGCAAAGTGGTACCGCTGGGCACGCTGGACCTGCAGATGACGCGCCTGGCCGACCTGTCGCGCCTGGTCGGGCAGGATGTATCCGGTTCGGTGGTGGCCTCGGTCCGTACGTCGGACACGCCGAAGGGCGGACAGGACGCTTCGCCGCCGGTCGTGACGCTGCATCTTGACGGCAGCCTGGCCAGCGCGCGGGCCAGCCTGCGCCGGGTGACGCTGGCGGGCACCGTCGCCGACCCGCTGGGCGCGATGCGCACCGACATGGCGCTCAAGCTCGACGGACTGGCGATGAAGGGTGCGGCGGGCAACGCCAGCATAACCGCCCGTGGCCCGCAGGACGCGCTGGCGATCGCAGCCACGGCGTCATTGCCCGACCTGATGGGTGCGCCGGCCGCGCTGACCACCGCCATGGTCCTGGACGTGCCCGGGCGATCGGTCGCGCTCCGTACCCTGCAGGCGAATGCGCGGGGCGAATCCGTACGCCTGCTGGCCCCGGCGCGGATCGGCTTCGGCAAGGCGATCGGGGTCGACCGCCTGCGTGCGACCCTGGCGCCCCCCGGCGTCGCGCCCGCGCAGATCGACATTGCCGGCACGGTGAAGCCCGCCCTGGCCCTGACCGCCACGATCGACAACCTGACCCCCGCCATCGCCCGGCCGTTCATGCCGTCGCTTCGCGCGGATGGGACAATGACGGCCCGCGCCGTCCTGCGCGGCACGTTGGCCAGCCCGCAGGGAACGGTGACGGTGGCGGCCCGCAACATGAAATACAACGCCGATTTCAGCGGCGCCCTGCCGCCGGCCAGCCTGGACGCCACGGCGCAGCTCTCGGGCACGCAGGCGCGGATCGACGCGACCGCGCGGGCCGGCGCGATGGTCGACCTGGCGGTGCGCGGGACGGTGCCGACCGGGGCGTCGGGCGCGATGGCGCTCCAGACCAGCGGGCGGATCAACCTGGCGGCGGCGAATGCCTATCTGGGTGCCCAGGGGCGGCAGGTCGAAGGCACGGTGCAACTGGCGCTGGGCGTCGGTGGGCCGTTTTCGGCACCCCAGGCTTCCGGCACCCTCACGCTGGCAGGGGGTCAGATCCATGATTACGCCCAGGGGGTGCAGCTTTCGAACATGGCGGGCACGATCGTGGCGCGGAAGGATGTGCTTGCGATCGACAATTTCTCGGCCTCGGCCGGGCCGGGCCGGATCACGGTGAACGGAACGCTGGGGGCCTTCCAGCCCGGCCTGCCGATCGACCTGCGGATTACCGCCGATCATGCCCGGCCGCTGTCCAGCGACCTGGTTACCGCCGAAATCAACACCGACATGACGATCCGGGGCAGGCTGGCCTCGCGGATCGACGTGGCCGGGCGGGTGGTCATCCCGCATGCCGAAATCAACATTCCCAATTCCCTGCCGCCGTCGATCGCCCGGCTTGACGTCATCCGCCCCGGCGCGGACGGGCAGGTGCCGCAGGATACCGGCAGCAGCCTTGTCGTCGGGCTGGACGTCACCGCGTCCTCGCCGGGCCAGATGTTCGTGCGCGGACATGGGCTGGATGCGGAAATGCAGGGACGGCTGCATGTCGGCGGCACGGCCGACGCGCCGGCCATTACCGGCGGGTTCGACATGCGGCGCGGCAATTTCAACCTGGCGGGAATCTCGCTGGACTTCACCAAGGGGCGGGTGGCCTTCAACGGGTCCGGCGTCACGCAGGCGATCGACCCAACCCTGGATTTCGAGGCCGAACGCGCGACGAATGCCGGCACGGCCCGGCTGGTCGTGGGCGGATATGCCAGCGCGCCGAAGATCACTTTTTCCTCCTCGCCGCCCCTGTCGCAGGACCAGATCATGGCGATGCTGCTGTTCGGGACGGATGCCCAGTCGCTGTCACCGACCCAGATGGCCGAGATCGCGGGTGCCGTTGCGACCCTGACCGGCGGATCGGCCTTCGACCCGTTGGCCAAGGTGCGCAACACGCTGGGGCTGGACCGGCTGCAACTGGCCGGCGGCTCCGGCGTCGGCAAGGGCACCGGCACCAGCGTCGAGGCCGGGAAATACGTGATGCGTGGCGTCTATGTCGGCGCCAAGCAGGCCACGTCCGGTTCCGGCACGCAGGCGCAGGTCCAGGTGGACCTGACACGGCGGCTGAAGCTGAACACGACGGTCGGGACCGGGGGGAACGTCACCGGCTTCACCACGCCCGAGAACGATCCCGGCAGCAGTGTCGGCCTGTCGTACCAGTATCGATACTGAACGCGGAGGCTGCTTCAAAAGTCCTGCTGCTGGCGATCCGACGCGCGTTTCCTGCGCTCCGCTGCTCACGGCCCGTAAGGCCGCTCCGCTTCGGTGCTCAAAAACACACGACGGACGCGGCCCTTCGGGCCGATCTCGCTCAGCATCAGGACTTTTGAAACAGCCTCTCAGGCATGCCGGCCGCCATCTGTTCCAGGATGGCGGCGGTCCCGGCCACGACGTCGTCCCAGGCGTGCGGGCGTGGCTGCCGGATGATGCGCAGGGTCGGATACCACGGGCTGTCCTCGCGCCCCGACAGCCAGCGCCAGCAATTGTCGTAGCGGTCCAGCATGATAACCGGCCGGCCGAGCGCGCCGGCCAGATGCACGATCGACGTATCGACCGACACCACCACGTCCAGCGACGCGACCAGCGCCGCCGTGTCGTCCATGTCGCGCACGTCCTCCATCGGGTCGTACAGCCGCATGTCGTCGGGCAGGTCGGCCATCTGGGCGGTCGCCGGCCCTTTCTGCAGGCTGACCAGATTGATGCCGGCGACGCGGCCCAGCGGTGCCAGCGCCGCCAGCTTCATCGACCGCCGGCGGTCGGTCATATAGGCCTTCGTCACGTCGGGGCGGGAGGAGCCTGCCCAGACCACGCCGACATTCAGCCGCCCGTTGGACGGCAGATAGGGCCGCCAGTGCCCGGACCAGTTCGGGCGAGGCGGTCAGGTAGGGCGGCGGGTCGCCCATCGCCTCGGCGGTCGCGGCGAAGACCCGGGGCAGGCTGATCAGCGGGCAATGCCAGTCATAGGCTGGCACCGGGGCCGGGGCCGGCTGGTCGCCGGTGATGACCCGATGCAGGCCGGCGATGCGCCGGACCAGGGGCGCCAAAGTCTCGGGCACCCGTACGGTCAGGCGCGCCCCCCGGCGGACCAGCGGGGGAAGATAGCGCAGATACATCAGCGTATCGCCCAGCCCTTCCTCGTGCGTCAGCAGGATATGTGTGCCGGCGATGTCCAGGTCCGGGGTCAGCGACGGCATCAGGGTGGCGGCCGACACGCTGGCATGGCCCGGCAGGCGGAAGCGCCATTCATGCTCGGTCCACCCCTCGGCGTAGCGCCCGGCCTTCAGCAGCGCGATCGAGTGGTTCAGCCGGACGCGGGCGTCGTCGGGGCGCAGCGCGATGGCCTGGCGGAAATGGTCCAGCGCGGCGTCGAACGTGTTTTCGGCCGCCAGCAGGTGGCCGCGGTTGGCATGGGTCGTCGCATCGTCGGGATGGGCTGCCAGCACGCGGCGGAAGATGGCGTCGGCTTCGGCATTGCGGCCCTGTTCCGACAGGCACGCCGCCATCAGGTTCTGCGCGGACAGGCTGTCGGGGCGCAGGTCGATGGCCGTCCGCAACCGGGCCTCGGCATCGCGGAAGCGCCCGAGCTGGATCAGCAGGTCGCCCAGCGATTCATGGGCGCGCCCGTCATGCGGCGTGCGGGCGACGACTTCCTGCAGCACGGGTTCGGCATCCGCGCGGCGGTTCTGGGCGACCAGCAGCGTGACCAGGTCGTAGGCCGGATGGACGGCGGCGGGGTAGCGAAGGGCCAGGGCGCAGAACAGCGCCGCCGCGCGAACAGGTTCATGGCTGCCGCCCAGCGCATAGGCCAGCAGCAGGTTCAGCCGCTCGTCGGGGTGTTCGCCGGGGCGGATGCCGGGCCGGGCCGCCAGGGGTTCCAGCAGCGCCCGCGCGTCGGCGAACCGCCCGGCCCTGATCCAGTCCAGGGCCTGCCGCAGGGGGGCATTCAGGTCGGCAGGCGGGGAATCCGGGTCGGCGATCGTTTTCATGAAGACTTCATGGCGCGGAACCGTGCGGCGGGTCCAGCATGGCGTGAACCTGCTTCAGGACCGCCGAGGGCTCGAAGGGCTTGCCCACATAGCTATCGCGGTTCGCGCTTACGGCCGATCCGTCGCCCCGCGCGGCGGTGCCGGTCACGTACAGCACCGGCAGGTCCGGCCATTTGGCCCGGGCCGCCGCCGCCACGTCCGATCCGCTCATCGGACCGGGAATCCGCATGTCGGTCAGCAGGATCGACAGGCAGGGCTGGGCATCGATGGCGGCCAGGGCGGTGGCGGTATCGTCGGCCTCCACGACCGTGAAGCCGCCACGCTCGCGCAGATAGGCGGCCAGGGCCATGCGAATCAGGAAATCGTCCTCGACAAGCAGGATCGGGGCTTTATCCATGGGCACGGCATCGGGCAGATGTGTCGGTGTCAGGTGAGTCATGGGCTGTTCCAACGCACCGGACCGGGGACGGTTCATGGCGGGTGCCCGGGATGGCTGAACAGACCTGCGCTGATGCGATAAGCTGCCGGGCGCGTCACGCGACAACAGGATGGCCGGAATGATCGACCCGTTTACATGGCTTGCCGGATGGATCCAGGAAAACTGGCTGATCCCGATCCTCTACCGTTTCGGATGGATGGAGTGGGAGGACACGTCCTTCCTGTGGGCGATGTTCGCGATCTATGGCGTGCTGCAGGTCGTGCTGAACCTGGCGATCTGCATGCCGCTGGAACGGTTCTGGCCGCTGCGGACATGGGAAAACCGCGACAATGTGACGATGGATGTCGTCTATACCCTGATCGCGCGGATCGGCATCTTCCCGCTGGTGACGTTCTTCGGATTCTACGAGATCCAGACCTGGATGAACGGGGTCCTGACCGATCACGGCTATATTCCGCCCACCCTGGAATCCACCTTTCCCACGCTGATGGACTGGCCGGTCGCGACCTTCTTCCTGTACGCGGTGATCCTGGATTTCGCCGATTACTGGCGGCACCGGCTGTCGCATGTCTTTGCCTGGTGGTACGGGCTGCATGCGCTGCACCATGCCCAGACGCAGATGACCTTCTGGTCGGATGATCGCAACCACCTGGTGGACGACGTCATCTCGTATGTCTGGGCGATCGCCGTGGGCCTGCTGATCGGGGTGCCGCCGCTGCAGTTTCCGCTGCTGATCCTGGTGCTGCGCCTGGTCGAAAGCCTGTCGCATGCCAATACGCGGGTGGGTTTCGGCTGGCTGGGCGAACGGCTTCTGGTTTCGCCGCAGTTCCACCGCGTGCATCACGGCCTGCGCTCGGCCGGGCGCAATTCCTGCAATTACGGCTCGGTCTTTCCCTGGTGGGACATGATCCTGCGCACCGCGAATTTCTCGCACAGCGTGGTGGAGACCGGGGACCCGAAGGCCGAGGCCGCCCTGGTCAGCGGCGGCTGGCTGGCCCAGCAGGCGGCCGGGCTGCGGCTGTCCTGGCGTCTGGCGACCCGGCGCTGGCGGCGGGCAGGGGCCGCCGGTTCGTCCAGCCCCACGGCACGGTGACGATGCGCACGACCCGGGACCGGATCCGCTACGTCCTGCTGTTCGAAACCCTGGGGCTGGCCATGGTGGTGCCGGGCGGGCAGGCGGTACTGGGCATCCGTGCCGCCGACATGGGCGCGATCGGGCTCGGCTCGACCAGTGTCGCGGTCCTGTGGAACTACATCTTCAACCGGGGGTTCGACCGTGCGCTGCTGGCGCTGAAGGGCACGACGCACAAGGTGCTGGCCGACCGTCTGGCGCATGCCGTGCTGTACCAGGTCGGGCTGATCGTGATGCTGGTGCCCGCGATCGCCCTGTATCTGGGCCAGGGGCTGCTGTCCGCGTTCGTGGCCAATATCAGCCTGACCCTGTTCTACCTGGTGTACAATTTCGCCTTCACCTGGGCCTACGACATCGTCTTTCCCGTTCCGGCCGCAGCCCTTCCGCACGGCGGCCGGGCATGAAAAAGGCCCTGGAAGACGCGCTTTCAGGGCCTTTTTCCATCATCCCGGGGAGGGGCGTCAGGCCGCCTTCATCGCCGCCGTCAGGGCTTCCAGAACCGCCGTGGGTTCCTTGCCCTCCAGCACCGCGACCTCGGCCACGAAGCGTTCCTGGGCGGCTTCGAACAGCTTGCGCTCGCTGAAGCTGCCGTCCAGGCTGTCGACATTGCGGCGCAGGTCGCGCAGCACCTCGGCGATCTGCACCAGGTCGCCGGAATTGATCTTTTCCTGGTAGGCGACGGCGCGGCGGGCCCACATGCCACGGCTGACATGCGGCTTTCCCTTGATGATCGCCATCGCCTTGTCCACGATTTCGCGCGACACGATCTTGCGCAATCCCGCCTTGCGCGCCTTCGCCAGCGGAATGCGCAGGGTCATCTGGTTGCCGGGAAACGAAATCTGGATCATTTCCAGCTTGGTGCCCGCGATCTCGTCAATGCCGATGCGATCCACCCGTCCGACGCCATGCGCGGCATAGACGATGGCGTCGCCTTCGCGGAACGGGTCCTCATCCTTGACCTTGGTCTTGGCCTGCGCGGCGGTTGCGGCAGCGGCGGTGCGGGCCATCGCATCGGTCACGCCGCCCTTCGGGGTCGTTCTGAACATGCTCATGCAATACTGTATATCACATTTTTCGTAACATGTCTCGGTCCCCCGCCGGGTGGGGGTGTGGTCAGGATTGCACGCCGCGCACCGGCGCAATGGGGCCGCCGACCGGCTGGCCCGCCGGCTGCAGCAGGTCGATTTCGATCGTCCTGGCCATGGTCAGCATCGGCATGGCGTGCGGCGAGCGGACGAACGGTTCCTGCAGGTCGCTGCCGATCTTGTCCAGCGCCACGAACAGCAGGCCGACCAGGGACGACCCCAGGGGCGTGATCCAGCCCAGCGTCTGCACCATCGACAGCGGCAGCACGACGCAGAACACATTCGCCACCAGCCGGGGAATCAGGGAAAACTGGATCGCCAGCGGCGTGTTGCGAATGCGCTCCAGCCCCCCCTGGGCATTGGCCAGGTCGGACAGGATGCGGTCGATCTGGCCGTGGACGGCCCCGTCGATTCCCTGCCGTGCGACCTCCTGGTTCACGGCTAGGCCGATCTGGTAGAGGATCGCATTCGGCTGGTTCGTCCAGCCGGCGATGGCCTGCTGCATCGGGGGCGGCAGCAGGCGCTCCACGTCCTCGGCGCAGTCCAGGCGGCCCAGCGCGCCGCGCAGGGCATAGGGATAGGCCGCCATGGCCCGCGCCAGGTCGGGCCGCCCGCCCAGCAGCGAGCCCGCCTGCCGCCCGAAGGACCGGCAATTGTTGGTGATGGCGCCCCACAGGGTCCGTGCCTCCCACCAGCGATTATAGGCGGCGGTGTTCCGCACGCTCAGGAACAGCACGACCGCCGAACCGATCAGCGAGACCGGCAGCGTGGGCTGTTCCATCCAGTCCTGGTGATAGACCTGGAACATGATGACGACGAAGACGTCCCACGCGCCCAGGATGGCCAGCGCCAGCAGGCTTTCGCGCATCAGAATGAACAATCCGATCCGCCGGTCGACAATCATCGCAGTTCTCTCCCTTTCGATGGGTCGGATTCACGTGGACCATAGTGGCTGACATGGCATGACCGGAAAGACAATGTCCTGCCGGGAAAGATGAAATTTGTGACGAACGGGACATCTTCTGTCGCAGTCGGCGCGGGGCACGGGCCCGATCCGCGCCATTGACCATGCCAATACCAGGGGGCTTTATGGCCCAGACGATTCCAGATCCGACACGGGGAGTATCGTAGTCATGGATGTCAGAGCGGCTGTCGCCTTCGAGGCAGGCAAACCCCTTGAAATCGAAACCGTCCAGCTCGAAGGCCCCCGCGCGGGCGAGGTCCTGGTCGAGATCAGGGCCACGGGCCTGTGCCATACCGACAAGTTCACCCTGTCCGGCGCGGACCCCGAGGGGCTGTTCCCCGCCATCCTGGGGCACGAGGGCGCCGGCGTGGTGGTCGAGGTCGGGCCGGGGGTGACGCACCTGAAGCCCGGCGACCACGTGATCCCGCTCTACACCCCCGAATGCCGCGAATGTAAATCCTGCCTGTCGCGCAAGACCAACCTGTGTACCGCGATCCGCTCGACGCAGGGAAAGGGCCTGATGCCCGACGGCACGTCGCGCTTTTCCTACAAGGGGCGGCCGATCCGTCATTACATGGGCTGCTCGACCTTCGCGAACTACACGGTCCTGCCCGAGATCGCGCTGGCGAAAATCCGCCCCGACGCGCCGTTCGACAAGGTCTGCTATATCGGCTGCGGCGTCACCACCGGCATCGGCGCGGTCCTGTTTACCGCCAAGGTGGAAACGGGATCGACCGTCGTGGTGTTCGGCCTGGGCGGGATCGGTCTGAACGTCATCCAGGGGGCCAGGATGGTGGGGGCCGACATGATCGTCGGCGTCGACATCAATCCGGCGCGCGAGGCGATGGCGCGCAAGTTCGGCATGACGCATTTCGTCAATCCGAAGGACCTGGGGCCCGACGGCGACATCGTCGGCCATCTGGTCGAACTGACGGGCGGCGGCGCGGATTATTCGTTCGAATGCGTGGGCAACCCGACGCTGATGCGCCAGGCGCTGGAATGTTCCCATCGCGGCTGGGGTCTTTCGACCATCATCGGCGTGGCCGGTGCGGGGCAGGAAATCAGCACCCGCCCGTTCCAACTCGTCACCGGCCGGCGGTGGATCGGCTCGGCCTTCGGCGGCGCGCGCGGGCGCACGGACGTGCCGAAGATCGTGGACTGGTACATGGAGGGCAAGATCAACATCGACGACCTGATCACCCACACGCTGCCGCTGTCGCGCATCAACGAGGGATTCGACCTGATGGCGCGGGGCGAGAGCATCCGCACCGTCGTCGAATTCTGATCCGATGCCGATTACCACCCGCGAGACGCATGCGTGCTGCGGCGGCACGGTCGGATATTACAGCCATCTGTCCGACAGCCTGGGGCTGGAGGCGCGCTTCGCCGTCTTCGTTCCCGATGGCGCGTCCGATGCGGCGCGGGTACCGGTCCTGCATGTCCTGGCCGGCCTGACCTGCACCGAGGAAACCTTCCTGATCAAGGCGAACGCCATCCGCTTCGCCGCCGAATACGGGATCGCGCTGGTGGCCACCGACACCTCGCCGCGCGGTGCCGGCATCGCGGGCGAGGACGACAGCTACGATTTCGGCAGCGGGGCCGGATTCTACCTGGACGCGACCCAGGCGCCGTGGGCGGCGCACTACCGGATGGGACGCTACGTCGCCGAGGAACTGCCCGCGCTGACCGAGGCCCATTTTCCGCTGGACGGTACCCGGCGGGGAATCATGGGCCATTCCATGGGCGGCCACGGGGCGCTGGTCCATGCGTTGCGCGCGCCCGACCGCTGGAAGTCGGTCTCGGCGTTCGCGCCCATCGTGCACCCCGCCGCCGTGCCGTGGGGCGAAAAGGCGTTTTCAGGTTATCTGGGCCCGGACCGCGCCACCTGGGCGGCGCATGACGCCACCCTGCTGCTGCGGGCGGGACGGACGCATCCGACCACCATCCTGGTGGACCAGGGCGAGGCCGACCCGTTCCTGCCCGAACAGTTGCAGCCGTGGCATCTGGAAGAGGCCGCGAAGGCGGCAGGGCAGGGCCTGATCCTGCGCCGCCACGCCGGATACGATCATTCCTACTGGTTCATCCAGTCCTTCATCCAGGATCACCTGACCCATCACGCGGCGATCCTGCGGCGATAGGGGCCTATTCGCCTATAAGGTGCAGGATGATTTCGCGTCGATGGGGCTGGCGGCGGTGTTCGAACAGGTAAAGCCCCTGCCATGTGCCCAGGACCGGCCGCCCGTCGGCAACCGGGATCGAAAGCTGGGTCTGGGTCAGCATGCTGCGCAAATGGGCCGGCATGTCGTCCGGTCCCTCGTCGTCATGAATGTAGCGGCCGGGCGCCTCGGGGACCAGCGCCTCGAAATAGCGCTTGATGTCCTCCAGCACCGTCGGGTCGGCGTTTTCCTGCACGGTCAGCGAGGCCGAGGTATGCCGGCACCATAGCGTCAGCAGGCCGGTTTCGATCCCGGTATCCGCGACCCAGTGCAGGACGTCGCGCGTGAACATCACCAGGCCCTTGCCGTGGGTGGCGATGCTGAGGCGATGCAGGGCCTGGCGCATGGGGATGCTCCCGATAATGTGTCTCTATTTCAGGAAGCCGACGAGGCGTTCGACCTCGCTGACGATCGGCTCGGCAATGGCGTTCGCGCGTGCGGCCCCTTCGCGCAGCACGGCCTGCAGGTGCTCCGGGGCGTCCAGCAGGCGCCTGGTTTCCGCCCCGATGGGCGTCACGGCCGCGACCAGCACGTCGGTCAGCGCCGCCTTGAACGGCCCGAACCCCGTGCCGCCATGGCGGGCCAGCACGTCCGCCACCGTCATGCCGCTCAGAACGGCATAGATCTCCACCAGGTTCCGGGCCTCGGGGCGTGATTGCAGGTCGGCGGGGTCGGTGGGCAGGGGTTCGGGGTCGGTCTTGGCCCGGCGGATCTTCAGCGCGATCGCGTCGGCGTCGTCGGTCATCTCGATCCGGCTCTGGGCCGACGGATCGGATTTGGACATCTTCTTGGTGCCGTCGCGCAGGCTCATGACCCGCGCGGCGCCGGCAGGAATCAGGGCCTCGATCGCCGGGAAGAAGTCCACGCCGTAATCGTGGTTGAATTTCTGTGCGATGTCGTTAGCCAGTTCCAGATGCTGGCGCTGGTCGTCCCCGACGGGCACCCGCGTCGCCTTGTAGGCCAGGATGTCGGCCGCCATCAGGTTGGGGTAGATATACAGGCCGGCCGAATGGTTTTCGCGGTCCTTGCCGGCCTTGTCCTTGAACTGCGTCATCCGGTTCAGCCAGCCCAGGCGCGACACGCAGTTGAAGATCCAGCCCAGCCGGGCATGGGCGCTGACGGCGGACTGGTTGAACAGGATATGGGCCTTGGGGTCGATCCCCGCCGCCAACAGCACGGCGGTCTGGGCCAGCGTCTGCTGGCGCAGCGCCTCAGGGTCCTGCCACACCGTGATGGCGTGCAGGTCCACGAGGCAGAAGATGCACTCATGGTCCTGCTGCAGCGCGACCCAGTTGCGGATCGCGCCCAGATAGTTGCCCAATTGCGGAATGCCGGTCGGCTGAATGCCGGAAAAGATGCGTTGCATGGCCGTTCTTTTCAGGCGTTTCCCCCCGTCCGGTCAAGCCGTCCGGTCCGGGGGGACATGCCGGCTACTGCGGCTTGGAGACACCCAGAAGCTGGATCTTGAAGACCAGCGGGCTGTCCGCCGGGATGATGCCCATCGAGCGATGGCCATACCCCAGTTCCGGCGGAACGTAGAGCATCCAGATATCGCCGACATGCATCAGCGGCAGGCCTTCCATCCAGCCCTTGATGACGCCGTCCAGCGGCATCTGCATATAGGCGCCCTGGCCGTGCTGGTCCGAACTGTCGAAGATGCCGCCTTCGGGCAGGCGGCCTTCGTAGATCACCATCATGACATCGCCCGGAACGGGGCTCTGCCCGTCCTTGGGGCCGGATTTCAGGACCTTGTAGGCCAGGCCGTCGGGCAGCGACTGGACGCCGGGCTCGGCCCGGACCTTGGCCATGAATTGCGCCGGGGTCATCTCCGGCTTGTATTCCTCGGGGCGGCTCCCCCCGCAGGCCGCCAGCGGCAGGGCCAGGGAAGAAGCGAGAAGGAGGGGAATGAAGCGGGACAGACGTTTCATGACACCTCGGTCAGACAGGACGAATGGAACGACATGCGGGACGCGATCCTACAGCGCGCCGCCGCGCCGTCCGATCTGCGCGCCCAGACGCAGACGCAGGGCGTTCAGCTTGATGAAGCCCAGTGCATCGCTTTGATTATACGCCCCTTCGTCGTCTTCGAATGTCACAACGCGGGTATCGTACAGGCTATGGGGGCTTTCCCGCCCGACGCAGATCACATTGCCCTTGTACAGCTTCAGCCGCACGCGTCCGGTCACGGAATGCTGGCTTTCGTCGATCAGGGCCTGGAGCATGCGCCGCTCGGGCGAGAACCAGAAGCCGTTATAGATCAGTTCGGCATAGCGGGGCATCAGGCTGTCCTTCAGGTGCCCGGCCTCGCGGTCCAGCGTGATGGTTTCCATGCTGCGATGCGCCGCCAGCAGGATGGTGCCGCCCGGCGTTTCGTAGATGCCGCGCGACTTCATGCCGACGAAGCGGTTTTCCACCAGGTCCAGCCGCCCGATCCCGTTGGCCTTGCCCAGTTCGTTCAGCCGCGCCAGCAGCGTGGCGGGGGACAGGGTGACGCCGTTCAGCGCCACCGGGTCGCCCGAGACGAAATCGATCGCGATTTCGGTCGCGACGTCCGGCGCGGCCTCGGGCGAGATCGTGCGCTGGAAGACGATTTCATCGGGTGCGACGGCAGGGTCTTCCAGCAGCTTGCCTTCGGACGAGGAGTGCAGCAGGTTGGCATCGACCGAGAACGGGGCCTCGCCGCGCTTGTCCTTCGCGATAGGGATCTGATGTTCCTCGGCGAAGGCCAGCAGCCGCGTGCGCGAGGTCAGGTCCCATTCCCGCCAGGGGGAGATGACCGTCACGTCGGGCTTCAGCGCGTAATAGGCCAGTTCGAAGCGCACCTGGTCGTTGCCCTTGCCCGTCGCGCCATGGGCCACGGCGTCGGCACCCACGGCCTCGGCGATTTCGATCTGGCGCTGGGCGATCAGCGGACGCGCGATGGAGGTCCCCAGCAGGTACTGGCCTTCATACAGCGTGTTGGCGCGGAACATCGGGAAGACGAAGTCCTTGACGAAGGTCTCGCGCAGGTCCTCGACGAAGATTTCCTTCACGCCGAACATTTCGGCCTTCTTGCGGGCGGGTTCCAGTTCCTCGCCCTGGCCGAGGTCGGCGGTGAAGGTGACGACCTCGCACCCGTAGGTGGTCTGCAGCCAGCGCAGAATTACCGATGTATCGAGCCCGCCGGAATAGGCGAGCACGACCTTCTTGACGTCCTTTACGGCCATGGGGAGGACACTCCTGTCGTCGAGGCTGCGCGATGATGCGGCGTTCCGCACCGATGTTCCGGGTCCTAGCACCGGATCGCCGCCGGTGCCAGCGGGCGCGCCGCCAATTCGGCGGCGTGCCTGTGTCCGGGGCTCAGGCCGTGGCGTTCCGGCGCTCGCGCTCGCTTTCCGTCCGCAACTGGCCGCACGCGGCCAGGATGTCGCGCCCGCGCGGCATGCGGATCGGCGAGGCGAAGCCCGCATCCATCACGATCTGGGCGAATTTCGCCAGTTGTTCGCGCGTGGACGGCTTGTAGGCGCTGCCGGGCCACGGGTTGAACGGGATCAGGTTGACCTTCGCGGGGATGCCGGCGATCAGGCGGACCAGTTCGCGGGCTTCGGCCTCGCTGTCATTCACGCCGCGCAACATGATGTATTCGAACGTGATGCGCCGTGCGTTGCTGGCGGTGGGATAGCGGCGGCACGCCGCGATCAGGTCCTCGATCGGATATTTGCGGTTCAGCGGGACGATCTCGTCACGCAGGTCGTTGCGCACCGCGTGCAGCGAGATCGCGAGGTTGATTCCCAGTTCGGACCCGCACTGGTCCATCATCGGGATCACGCCCGAGGTGGACAGGGTAATGCGGCGGCGCGACAGGCCGATGCCCTCGCCATCCATGATGATCTTCATCGCCTTGGCGATGTTCTCGTAATTATACAGCGGCTCGCCCATGCCCATCAGCACGATGGTCGACAGCAGGCGCGGCGTGTCGCCCTTTGGGCTGGGCCATTCGCCGTAGCTGTCGCGTGCCGCCATGAACTGGCCGACGATTTCCGCCGCCCCCAGGTTGCGCACCAGCTTCTGCGTGCCGGTATGGCAGAAGGTGCAGGACAGCGTGCAGCCGACCTGCGAGGAAATGCAGACAGCGCCCCGATCCTCGCGCCGGTCGGGGATATAGACCGTCTCGGCCTCCTGCCCGTCGCGGAAGCGGAAGAGGAACTTGCGGGTCTCGTCCGTCGAGGTCTGCACCATCGCCGCATCGGGCCGGCCGACGACGAAACGCTCGGCCAGCTTCGCCTGCAACGGCTTGGCGATCGAGGACATGCGTGCGAAATCCGTGACGCCCTGGTGATAGATCCAGTGCCACAACTGCTTGGTACGAAAGGGCTTCTCGCCGATTTCCACCAGCGCCTGCGTCAGTTCTTCGCGCGACAGGCCGACCAGTTCGCGCCGTCCGTCGGGCAGCACGCCGGCCGGTGGGGCGAACAGCGCGGATTTTGCCAGAATCCGCTTTCGTTCGACCTCGGTCATCGAGGCCGCCAGTCCGGTTTCGGCGGGCTGCTGGGCGGGGGCGGGAACGGCGGTCATGGACAGGTACTCATGCAACGGACGTGGGCGAAGGGCGGAATCCGCGCTGCCTATCACATCCGGACGCAAATGGGGGAATTACTATCCGTCCCGCCGCGCGGCGATCAGGAATTCGCGGTTGCCTTCCGGGCCCGTGATCGGGCTGGGTTCGATCCCCAGCACCGTCCAGCCGGGCATGGCGGACCACCAGTCGCGGATGGTGGCGCAGACCGCGTCATGGATCGCGGGGTCGCGCACCACGCCCTTTGGCCCCACCGCGTCGCGCCCGGCCTCGAATTGCGGCTTGATCAGGGCCACGGCCCCGGCGCCCGGACGGCACAACGCCAGCCCGGCGGGCAGGACCGTGCGCAGGCCGATGAAGCTGGCATCGCAGACCAGCACGTCGATCGGGTCGGGGATCGTCGTCGCATCCAGCGCGCGGGCGTTGCATTTTTCCAGCACCGTCACGCGCGGGTCGCTGCGCAGCTTCCAGGCCAGTTGGCCATGCCCGACATCGACGGCATAGATTTTTGCCGCGCCGTGCGTCAGCAGGACGTCGGTGAAGCCGCCGGTCGACGCGCCGACATCCAGGCAGATGCCGCCTTCGGGCGACAGGCCGAAATGCGCCAGCGCATGCGCCAGTTTGATGCCGCCGCGCGACACCCAGGGATGATCCTGTCCCTTCAGCCGCAGCGGCGCGTCCTCGGGCAACTGGTCGCCGGCCTTGGCCACGCGCCGGTCGCCCGAAAAGACCAGGCCGGCCAGGATCAGCGCCTGGGCGCGGGTACGGCTTTCCACCAGTCCCCGGTCGACCAGCATCTGGTCCGCGCGTTGCTTGGCCACCTGTGCGCCCCTTCGTTCCTTTCCGGGGGCGGTCAGGCCGTCTGTTGGGACGCGGCAACCCCCAGGGCCTGCATGGCGCATGCGGCGATGGCTGGGGCGTCCAGGCCGGCCTGGTGGTATTGGGCGTCCTGGGTGTTGTGGTCGATGAAGCGGTCCGGCAGGGTCATGGGCCGGAAGCGGATGGTGTCCAGCAGCCCGGTGCGGGCCAGGTGGTGCATGACATAGGCGCCGAAACCGCCCTCGGCGCCGTCCTCGATGGTCAGCAGCACGGCGTGGTTGCGGGCCAGGTTCTCGATCAGCGCGGTATCCAGCGGCTTGGCGAAGCGGGCGTCGGCGACGGTGGGGGCCAGCCCCTGGGCGGCCAGCATGTCGGCGGCCTTCAGCACCTCGGCCAGGCGGGTGCCCAGCGACAGGATGGCGATACCGCCGGTCTCGCGCCCCGACTGGCGGCCCATCTCGCGGATGATGCGGCCGCGGCCGATCTCCAGGATCTCGCCGGCCTCGGGCAGCGCCAGGCCCAGCCCGTTGCCGCGCGGGTAGCGCAGGGCGATCGGCCCGGCATCGAAGGCGCAGGCGGTCGCCGTCATGTGCAGCAGTTCCAGCTCGTCGCTGGGGGCCATGATGGTCATGCCCGGCAGGCAGCCCAGATAGTTGATGTCGAACGCCCCGGCATGGGTGGCGCCGTCGGCGCCGACCAGCCCGGCGCGGTCGATGGCGAAGCGCACCGGCAGGTTCTGCAGCACCACGTCATGCATCACCTGGTCGTAGGCGCGCTGCAGGAAGGTGGAATAGATGGCGCAGAACGGCCGCAGCCCCTCGGTCGCCATGCCGGCGGCGAACGTCACCGCATGCTGTTCGGCGATGCCGACATCGAAGAAGCGGTCGGGGCAGGCGCGGGCGAAGGCGTCCAGCCCGGTGCCCGAGGGCATGGCGGCGGTGACGGCGACGATGGTGTCGTCCTGCTTCGCCCGGCGCACCAGCTCGCGGCTGAACACCGAGGTATAGCTGGGCGGTCCCGGCGGGGCCTTCTTCTGCTCGCCGGTCACCACGTTGAACTTGGCCACCGCGTGGTACTTGTCACCCGCCGATTCGGCCGGGCGGTAGCCGCGTCCCTTCTCGGTGAGGATGTGCAGCAGGATCGGGCCCTTGTCGTCGGCGTCGCGCAGGTTGCGCAGGATCGGCACCAGCTGGTTCAGGTCGTGGCCGTCGACCGGGCCGACGTAGTAGAAGCCCAGCTCCTCGAACAGCGTGCCGCCGGTGATCATGCCGCGGGCATATTCATCGGCCTTCTTGGCGGTGCGCTCCAGCCGCTCGGGCAGGCGGCGGGCCACCTTGCCGGCCAGGTCGCGCAGGCCGAGGAACTGGCGCGAGGACATCAGCCGCGACAGGTAGTTGGACATGGCGCCGACCGGGGGCGCGATCGACATCTCGTTGTCGTTCAGCACCACGATCAGCCGCCCGGCGCCGGGGCCGGCGACCGAGGCGTTGTTCATCGCCTCGTAGGCCATGCCGGCGGAAATCGAGCCGTCACCGATGACGGCGACGACGTTGCGCTCGCGATAGGCGGGGTCGTGCTCGGCGCGCAGGTGGTGCGCCACCGCCATGCCCAGCCCGGCGGAGATCGAGGTCGAGGAATGGGCGGCGCCGAACGGGTCGTATTCGCTCTCGCACCGGCGGGTGAAGCCCGACAGGCCGCCGGGCTGGCGCAGGGTGCGGATGCGCTCGCGCCGTCCGGTCAGGATCTTGTGCGGATAGGCCTGGTGGCCGACATCCCAGATCACCCGGTCGGCCGGGGTGTCGAACACCGCGTGCAGCGCCACCGTCAGCTCCACCACGCCCAGCGACGCGCCCAGGTGCCCGCCGGTGGTGGATACCGCGTCCACCGTCTCGGCCCGCAATTCCTCGGCCAGCTGCTTCAGCTGCTCCACCGACAGGTTCCGCAGGTCCTCGGGATACGCCACCCGGTCCAGCAGCGGAAAGCGGCCACGCGTCGGAACCGAGCCCCCCGGCTGTGCGCCTGTGTTCTGTTCGGACATGATACTCAGCTCCTGCGATCGACCACGTACTGGACGAGATTCCGGAGCCTGTCGGCTTCGGCACCGAAAACATCAAGATGCGATTCGGCCTGTTCGGCCACACGCCGCGCCTCGCGCGCGGCGCCGTCGACGCCCAGCAGGGCGACATAGGTGGATTTGCCCGCGGCCTGGTCCTTGCCGGCGGTCTTGCCCAGTTCCTCGGCGCTGGCCGTGGCGTCCAGCACGTCGTCGGCGATCTGGAAGGCGGCGCCCAGGTCGCGCCCATAGGCCGCGATGCGCGCGCGCGCCGGCAGGTCCGCGTCGCCCAGGATCGCCCCGGCTTCCGCCGCGTAGCGGATCAGGCAGCCGGTCTTCAGCGCGTGCAGGCGCTCGACCTCGGGCAGCGAAAGGGCGCGGCCCTCGCCATCCATGTCGATCATCTGGCCGCCGACCATGCCGGCGGCGCCCGACGCGGCGGCCAGCGCCGCGACCAGGCCGATGCGGATGGTGGCGCTGGGGTGGGTCGCGGTGTCCGTCAGGATCTCGAAGGCCATGGTCTGCAGGGCATCACCGGCCAGGATGGCGGTGGCCTCGTCGAATTTCCTGTGCGTCGAAGGCTGGCCGCGGCGCAGGTCGTCATTATCCATCGCCGGCAGGTCGTCATGCACCAGTGAATAGGCATGCAGCATCTCGACCGATGCGGCGACCCGATAGGCCCGGGCGGGCTCCACGCCGAACAGGCTTGCGACCTCCGCCGTCAGGTAGCCGCGCAGCCGCTTGCCGCCGCCCAGCGTCGCATAGCGCATCGCGTCCACCACCCGGCCTTCGGCGCCCGGCACCGGCGGAAGAAGGCTGTCGATCGCGGCCTCGATGGCCGTCGCCCTGTTCGACAGGGAGGACCGCAGCAGGCTGGCGCGATCCGCGGAGTTCTCCATGTGGGCTGTCGCAGTTGTCTGGCTCATCGGCGCATCAATCCATAGATTTCGTCTCCAGCGCGCCATCGGCGCGCTGGATAATCGCCTGAACGCGGGCGTCGGCCTCGTTCAGCTTGGTGTCGCAATATCGTCTCAGGGCCGCACCCCGCTCATAGGACGCGATGGCGTCCTGAAGCCGCAACTGCCCGCCTTCCAACTGACGCACGATCTCTTCCAACTGGGCGAGGGCGTCTTCGAAGGAGAGCTGGGACAGGTCTTCCGTCATGGGTGCGATACTTCCATCATGAGGCGGAGGAATTACTCCCTGCCGGGCGCTTCTGCCAAGGGCGTAGGGGATATGACATGAATTTGTGCAGCTTGTGGCATTTGGGCCACGTCTTTGGAACGAATGCGAAAATAAGCCGTCTAACTGCCGGGATCGGTGGCCGGTGCCTGCTCGGGACGGCGGCGGATGACGAAGGAAAGCACGCCCGCATCCTCGCCGAACGCGATCAGCGCATGGCCGGTCTCGCGGCAAAAAGCCTGGAAATCCGCCACACTGGCGCGGTCGGTGGCCACCACGCGCAGCCGGTCGCCGGGCCGCATGCCGCGCAGGGCCCGGTTGGCCTTCAGTACGGGAAGGGGGCAGCTCAGCCCTTTGACGTCGAGCACGGTCTCGCTCATGACATGGAATCTCCGGAGGCAAGGGCGCCGGGGGAGGGTGGAAACGCCCGCTTACCGGCTGTCTTTACGACATGGACCGACACACCATAAAAGAATCAGCCTCCATAGAAAATATCACGGATTACGGGATGGACATGACCGACTATCGGATCGGGATCGATTTCGGCGGGACCAAGATCGAGATTGCAGCTCTGGCCCGTAAGGACGGGCAGGAACTCGTCCGGCGGCGCATCGTCAACCCGGGCTATTATGACGGCGCGATCACCGCCATCCGCGACCTCGTCGCGGGCGTGGACACGGAACTGGGCGGCCAGGGGACCGTCGGGATCGGCATTCCGGGTTCGATCAGCCCAGACACCGGCGTCATCAAGAACGCCAACGCGACGTGGCTGAACAACCAGCCGTTCGGCCGCGACCTGACCGCCGCCGTGGGGCGCGAGGTCCGGGTCGAGAACGACGCCAACTGCTTCGCCCTGTCCGAGGCCGTGGACGGCGCGGGCGCGGGATTCGGCGTGGTCCTTGGCGTGATCATCGGCACCGGCATGGGTGCCGGCATCATCGTGAACGGCAAGCTGCTGATCGGCGCCCATCACATTGCCGGGGAATGGGGACACGTGCCGCTGCCCTGGCCGCGAATCGAGGAAATGCCGCTGCCCAAATGCTTCTGCGGCAACGAGGGCTGCCTGGAACGCTATCTGAGCGGGTCGGCCCTGGCCCAGGACTGGAAGGGACCGGGCAACCGCAGCACCGCCGGGATCGAAAGCGCGGCCGAGGACGGGGACCAGACGGCGATCGGGGCGCTGGACCGCTATATGGACCGCATGGCGCGGGCCTGCGCCATGGCGATCAACTTCCTCGACCCCGACGTCATCGTGCTGGGGGGCGGCGTATCCAACCTGCAATCGATCTATGACCGCGTGCCGCTGCTGATGCCGCGCTACGTCATCACGCCGCGCTGCAATACGCCGATCGTGCGCAACCGCCACGGCGACAGCTCCGGCGTGCGAGGCGCGGCCTGGCTATGGTCGGGAGACGAGGGTGTCGGCCCGTAAACGCGCCCTGGTGGCGATCCGACGCGGATTTGCTGCGCTCCGGTGCTCACGGCCCATCAGGCCGCTCCGCTCCGGTGCTCGCAGACCCACGCCGGACCAACACCGGGGTGTAATCTGAGGCGCGCCTGGGCGTGCCGGGGCTAGGGTGCCTCCACGTCGTCCTGGCTGATCCGCTCGGGGCGGAAGCCGGTGGCGACCACGTAGAGTTCACTTGATTCCTTCCGGCTGGCCGGGGGCTTGGCGTGGCGGACGGTGGCGAAGGCCTGTTTCATCGGGGCGAGCATCTGCTTCTCCGACCCGCCCTGGAAGACCTTGGCGACGAACCCGCCGCCGGGGGCCAGGACCTTCACCGCGAAATCCAGCGCCAGTTCCGCCAGCCCGATGATGCGCAGATGGTCGGTCGGGGCGTGGCCGGTCGTGTTGGGCGCCATGTCCGACAGGACCAGGTCGGCCGGACCGCCCAGCAGGTCGATCAGCCGGGCCGGCATGTCGGGGTCGTTGAAATCGCCCTCAATGATCGTGGCGCCGGCCACCGGATCGACCGGCAGCAGATCGACGCCGACCACATAAGCCGCGCCGCGCTTCACCGCGACCTGGGTCCAGCCGCCGGGGGCGGCGCCCAGGTCGATCACGCGCATGCCGGGGCGGATCAGGTGGAACCGGTCGTCCAGTTCGATCAGCTTGAACGCGGCGCGGGACCGCCAGCCCTGCTTGCGGGCCGCCTGCACATACGGATCGTTCAACTGGCGGTTGAGCCACCGCTGCTGCGCGGTCGTGCGGCCGCGTGCCGTGCGCAGCGAAACGGCCTGGTTGCGGGTCGATTGCGCGGCACCGGAATCCGCCTGGGCGCTGGCGCCGCCAGGGGTCGTGCTGCTGGTCAGTGCCTTGCCGGGAACCCGCTTCTTGCCGCCACCGGCGGGGGGGCGACGCTTCATGGATGCGACACGCCCACCGAGGATAGCGAGGACGGGGCGAAGGGAAGGGAGGAAGGCAGCGAGGGAAGAGCCATCGCGGTCGAATCGTGCATCATGCGCAGCAGCATACCATCGCGCAGGCCGCGATCCGCCACGACGATATCGGATACCGGCCAGATTTTATGAATCGCCTCAAAGATCGCGCATCCGGGCAGGACATAGGCCGCCCGGTCCGGACCGACGCAAGGATGCTGGCGCAGGCCCATGGGCCCCATGGCGGCCAGGGTCCGGATGGCCCCCAGGGCCGGGCCGGATTGCAGGATGGTGCCGTCCACCGCCGTGCGGCTGTAGCGGGTCAGCGACAGGGCGATGCTGGCCAGCGTGGTGACGGTGCCGCTGGTCCCCATCAGGCTGACATTGCCCCGGCTGATTTCACGCCCGATGCAATGCACGCGTTCGAACGCGTGCAACTGGCGCGTGACCAGGTCGACCATCCGCTGGTAGCCGTCCTCGGAAAAGGCGGCGTCGCCGAACTGTTCGGCCAGCGTAATCACGCCGGCGGGCAGGCTGAGATAGCCGTTCAGGTCCTGCCGGCGCGATCGGTGGTCCGTGCGGACCCAGGCGATTTCGGTCGAGCCACCGCCGATATCGAACAGCATGGCGCGGGTGCGGGCAGGCGACAGCCGGTCGTCATGCAGCAGCGCCCCGCAGCTTTCCATCACCAGTTCGGCTTCCTCGCGCGGCGAGATGACGGTGATGTCCAGCCCGGTTTCCCGGCGCGCACGGGCGATGAACGCGGCGCCGTTACCCGCGCGGCGGCAGGCCTCGGTCGCCACGGCGCGATAGCGGCGCAGCCGGCGGCGGCCCATCCGCGCGGCGCAGATGCGCAGGGCCTCGATCGTGCGGTCCATGGCATCGCCGCTGAGTTGCCCGGTGCTTTGCAGGCCCTCGCCCAGGCGGACGACGCGGTTGAAGCTGTCGACGACGCGAAACCCGCCCTCGTGGGGGGCGGCAATCATCAGCCGGCAATTGTTGGTTCCGAGGTCGATGGCGCCGTACATGCCGGGCACGCCCTGATTCGCCTTGTACCCCGTGGCATGGGGGAGTCGTGGTCCCTCCTGGCCATCGCGCCAGGACATAGTGTTGTCCATCGGACGGTCCTTTGCCGCTGAATAGGCATATAGTGGGTTCTCAGCCGCGTGCAGGGCAAGACAAATATGCCCGAGGAGACAAAGTTCGGCATAAAGGCGCTTGTCATGCCTCACAGCCGATGCTATCAGCCCCTCACCGCACGGCACCATGTCCGAACAGGTCATGTTGGGGGATAGTTTAGCGGTAGAACTACCGGCTCTGACCCGGTCAGCCCTGGTTCGAATCCAGGTCCCCCAGCCAAATTTTTCCTGATAATCCAGTTCAGCGCGATGGCGACACCGGAAACGGTGTCTTGGATTTTATCGGGGCGCATGGTCATGACCATGCCACCGGATTCCTTTTTCAGATGGTCGAGACCTCAGCCCCGACGCGATCCGCGTGGCTTACGGGGTCGCGGCCTGTGTTGCCGCCGTGGATGCATCGGCGATGGTCAGCCGGTTGCGGCCGGTCCGTTTGGCGACATACAGGGCCTGGTCGGCGCGGGACATCAGGGCGTTGCGGTCTTCCCCCGCCTCGCGGCAGGCAATGCCCGCGCTGATCGTGACCTGCAACCGCACCCCGGTCGGCAGGTCGATCGATTCCGCCGATACCGCGCGCACCACCCGGCGGATCAGGCTGATCGCCCGGTCGCGGCTTTCGCTCGTGATCAGGACCGCGAATTCCTCGCCGCCGATCCGTGCGACCATGTCGGTGTCCCGCAGGGTCGCACGCACCACCGTGGCGACGCGGCGCAGGACGATGTCTCCGATGGGGTGGCCGTACTTGTCGTTGATCGACTTGAAATGGTCCAGGTCCAGCATCGCCGCCGCGACCACCGAGGATGCCGCAGCCATCTGCCCGTCCAGCACCTGAAAGAAGGCGCGTCGATTGGGCAGGCCGGTCAGTTCGTCGGTGTTGGCGGCCTGTTCATAGGCGGCGGCGATCTGGCGATTGTGCGCGTCCAGCGTCAACTGGTCCGTCACGTCGCGGATCAGGCCGCCAAACCCTTCGCCCTCGCCCAGCCGGTGGGCCAGGATTTCGACATGCCGGACGGTTCCGTCGCGGCGATAGATGCTGACGACCTGGCGCAGGTCGTCGCGGCTGCCGGACTGCAATTCGGCCTGCGCCTGGGCCAGGGCGGCGCGGTCCTCGATCACGACGGCGTCCAGCATGGGCTGACCCAGCCGCTTGTCCACCGAAATGCCGGACATCTGTTCATAGGCCGGGTTGAGATAGCTCCAGCATCCCGCGTCGTCGACGCGGAACAGTACGTCGCCGACCCGGTCGGCCAGATGATGGAAATCCTGCAGCCGCTGCTGGGCCAGCGATGCCTTCTGGTCGCGCTGGGTCAGCACGGCGCCCAGGGGCAACGCACAGAAGAAGATCGTCGCCAGGTCGAGCTGGAAGACATAGACCTTCAGTGCGGCCGGCCCGTGGAGCATGGTAACGGCCCCCGCGCCGGTAAACATGAAGAAACTGCCGATCATGGTAATGATGGCGACCGACATCGCGGCCCCCTTGGCGTAGAGATGGAAGGTCGCCAGCAACAGGGGCGGCAGCAGCAGGAACTGCAGCGGAAAGCGCGACTGCCCGAATACGACCACCGACATGCAGGCCACCAGGACCATCAGGCCCAGTACCGTCAATCGCCGGGGGGCGTTGCGCCGGATTTCACGCCCTTCGCCGTCGGGCATGAGGGCCAGCAGCATGGGAACCGTGATCAGCAGGCCGGGCAGGTGCGCCATCATCCAGATGGCGCTTCCCCCCAGCCAGTCGCGCCCTTCGCCAAGGAACAGCGCCCCTCCGGCAATGACCGACGAGCATGCGACGGACACGAAGATCGCGATCGCAAACCGGAACGCCCAGTCGACCTGTTCGAAGAAGCCCGACACCGGACTGATCCGGTGGACCAGGACGGCCGCCATCATGACCTCGACCGTGTTCGCCACGCTGAAACCGACGCTGGTGGTCCATCCCCGGCCATCCAGCAGATTGACCAGGCTGGACAGCACAAACAGCAGCGGGGGATAGATCCGGTGGTCGAAGGCGGGCATGCGCAGGATGGCCATGACCAGGATCGCATTGGCCGGCCAGATCATCGAGACGCTTCCGCCGTGACGGGTCCAGGTGACGCTGGCGAGCGCGCAGATACTCCAGATGACGCAGAACAGCAGGGTCGATAGTGTGTTCCTGATAAAAAAGACGCCCGTCATCTTTCACGACCCGATCATGCTTCCTTTCGTAATATCACCAAAACCATTTCCGAAAAATGAGGGACAGGATCGGAAATATCCTGTCGAGACGCGACCCGGGTATACTCGTTACGCGCATCGCTCGTCCGGCTGCGGGGGCATGCGCAACCGGACGACGGGCATCACGCCATGACGGACGGGTCACCCCGATCGCGGGCCTATTGCGGCAGCCCGTAACGGGCCACGGCGCGGTCCAGCGTCACGGCATTCACGTCCTTGACCGCCCGCATGACGGCGTCGCGCCGGCAGTCCGATCGCTCGATGGCACGGCGCATCTCCTCGGCGATCGCATTGTTGTCGCCACAGGCCTCCAGCGCCGCGCGGTCCAGGCGGGTAACCAGGTGCCGCGCGCGCCACAGCGTCTCCACGTCCGCCCGATGGAAGAAGACCGGCACGCGGCGGATTTCCCCCTCGACCGTGACGCGTTCGGCGTTCGCCGCGTTGTCCTGGGCTCTGGTCCCATGCGGCAGGGCGAGGGGCAGTACCCCCATCAGAAGAGACAGGCCGATCCCCACACCCCTGCGATGCGGGCGCTGCGTGGCGGGCGTGCCAATGGTGCCGCATTCCTTGCGTGTCGCCCCGGCCATCCATGCTGGAATTGTCATGACTCACATCCTACAGGCCTTGCCTGGAATTCCGTCCAAGGCATCGAACCGCCGGAAAGGTCCGGCGAACCCGCCCCGAACCCCGAGTCAATGGGTATTCCCCTGGAAGAGAACCAGATCGTCCGTCGCCGGGCCATGGCCGGCGACCCGCAGGACGTGCATGGCGGCGGGGAATGGCGGCCGGTGCCGTGGCCCCATCGCGCCGGGACAATCCCTATGTTTTTCTCTTATCGGAGAGTTCGCCCGTAATCTCCATGGGAGGGGAGGCCGTCACGGGTTGGAAAGTGTGGATCAGGTCTTTTCGTAAGATGCGTCCGAAGGCTGCGCGAAATTCGCTCTCGGTTACGCCGTGTTCATTCATGAGCTGTTCAAGCTGTGTCCACAGATAGTCGCTTTTTTCGGCAAATTTCGGGAATTCCACCATGTAGGGCCGCACGCCGAACAGGGTCAGGCCCCACATGATCTTGTAGAACTGGATGGCAAGTATGGATTCCTGTTCGTCGTGCGTGCGTGTGAGCCACAGCCCTCCCGGATATTCGATTTCGGGGTCGAAGCCGGTCCGGGCCGCATCTCTCGTCACACGGCGTCGGCTTTCCGCGGCGGAGTAGAGATTTCGCATCGGCACGATCGCGGCATGGATTTTGACCTGACCCTCCTGCACCATCGGCAGCAGCAGGTCCGCATAGTTCGGAGATTTGAGGACGTAAGGGCTTTCAGGGCCAAAATCCAGGTTCTCAAGTCCGGCATGCGAGATGGGATCCACCTCTTTCATGGCCTGTTCGAAAGTATAGCCCGTATGGAAGTCGAGCGCAGTAAAGAGCTGCATAAGCATTGTCGTGCCCGCGCGTCCGGTACCGGTAATAAGAATCTTGCTGCGCCCGTCAGGTGTTCCATGACGGGAAAGATTTTTCTTCTTCGGCCATCCGAACATAATCTGGATCTCTCACGCTTCTGTCTGGAACGGATCGTGACGAGACGGACTCATCTCACCGTATAAAAATGATTTGAAAATAAAGACTTGGAGTGCAAGGTCGGCTTTACCCAATCATGGCCCGCATGGCAGTGCGAGTATGGTAAAGTCCAGAGATATCAATGGATTTCTGGAGGGTCGGTGGTGCCGGGTGAGGGATTTGAACCCCCGGCCTTCGGTTTACAAAACCGCTGCACTACCGCTGTGCTAACCCGGCAACGACATGAACGGGAACGCGGGATCGTCGCGATGCGAGATCTGTCGACCGGCGGCAGGGCGCGATCGTGTTCCCGTATGCGCCTTTCTGCCTTTCCCGCCGCCATGGGTCAAGGGTTGGGTCGGGCGCCTGCCATATTCATGCCGGTTTTATCCTGTTGGAAGGGGCGCAGGGAAAAGGGGCGTCGTCTCCGGGAAACCGGAAGGCCGCTGCGCCGTTTTTTGAAACTGGAGGCCGGGTCGAACCCGGCCCGCGACTGAGACGAGTATTCTGGATTTCTAATGATGCTGAATTCGACAATCATCGAAATCGATGGCATTTTCCTGGGCACGGCGATCCTGGTCGCCGGTAGCCGCCTTCTGCGGTTCTATGCCGTTCATGACAGCGTCCGCGCGCTGCACAACCAGGTCCTGCCGGACCTGGCGGCGCTGCGCCACGCGGTGGGCCTGCATTTCCGCCGGGTCCTGAAGCGGCGGGGCCGCCCGGACCAGGGCTGCTGAATCAGGGCGGCGGACTTAGGGGGGGCTTGCGTCAGGGCTGCTGGTACAGCAGCCGGGCGCGGATCGTGCCCTTGAGGTTGCGCAACCGGCCGAGGATGCGATTGTCCTTGTCGATATCCCGGCCGGTATCGGCCTCGACCACCACATAGCCCAGCTCGCCGTCGGTCTGCAGGTACTGGGCGGTGATGTTGCTGTTCTCGCTCATGAAGATCTCGTTGATCTGCAGCATGATGCCGGGAACATTGCTGTGGACGTGCATGAAGCGCGTGCCGCGCGGGCTTTCGGGCAGTTGCACCGTCGGGAAATTGACCGCGCCGAGGGTCGAGCCCACATCGGAATATTCGATCAGCTTGCGCGCCACCTCGACGCCGATCCGCTCCTGCGCCTCGGCGGTGGAGCCGCCGATATGCGGGCTCAGGATCACGTTTTCCAGGCCCTGCAGCGGCGAGACGAACTTGTCCCCGGCGCCCTTGGGTTCGACGGGGAATACGTCGATCGCGGCACCCAGCAGATGGCCGTCGCGCAGGGCCGCCGCCAGCGCCTCCAGGTCCACGACATTGCCCCGGGCATTGTTGATCAGGAACGAACCGGGCTTCATCGCGCGGATCTGCTCCGCGCCGATCAGGTTCGCGGTGCTGGCCAATTGCGGGACATGCAGGCTGACCACGTCGCTCTGCGCCAGCAGGTCGTTCAGCGTTTCCACCGGGCTGGCGTTGCCGTGCACCAGCTTGTCGATCACGTCGAAATAGATCACCCGCATGCCGAACGCCTCGGCCAGGACGGACAATTGCGAGCCGATGGAGCCGTAGCCCACGATACCCAGCGTCTTGCCGCGGACTTCCCAGCTATTGGCGGCCGATTTGTTCCAGTCGCCGGCATGACACTGCACGGATTTGGGGAAGATCCGCCGCATCAGCATCACGATCTCGCCCATCACCAGTTCGGCGACCGAGCGGGTGTTGCTGAACGGGGCGTTGAAGACCGGAATGCCATGGGCGCGCGCGGCGGGCAGGTTGACCTGGTTGGTCCCGATGCAGAAGCACCCCACGGCGATCAGGCGATCGGCGGCGGCGATCATGTCCTCGGTCAACTGGGTGCGGGAGCGGATTCCCACGATGTGAACACCTTCCAGCGCCTTGCGCAGGGCCGCGCCCTCCAGCGCCTTGGACAGGCGCGTGACGTTTTCGTACCCATTGGCCTTCAGCAGCGCCACGGCGCTGTCATGAATGCCTTCAAGCAGCAGAATGCGGATCTTGTCCTTGGGAAGGGACAGGTGGCTGGTGGTCTCGCTGCTCATGTCGAATACTCGCGCCTATTCGAAGAAGATGTCGCTCCTATCCGATCGACGGATAAATGCCTAGGGGCGACGTGGACATCGGTGCCATGTGGTGCGGCCGTCAGGCCGGCGCCATCATGCGTGCTTGGGGCTGCCCGTGGTCAGCAGCGACACCACGCCGGGCAGCAGCGCCGGGTCGCCCACCGCCAGTACCGTGCCGTCGCTGTCGGCGTGCAGGGGCCTGCCGTGCCAGTCGGTGACGCGGCCGCCCGCGCCCTCGATCACCGGGACCAGCGCGGCCCAGTCCCAGATCTTCATCGTGCATTCCGCGATGATGTCGACCTGTCCCAGCGCCAGCAGGCCGTAACTGTAGCAGTCTCCACCCCACGTGACACGCTTTGCGTGCCGGCGCAGGGCATCCCAATGCGGTGTGGGCGCGTCGGCGATCATCTCGGGCGAGGTGCAGGACAGTTCCGCCAGGCCGATTTCGGGGCATTCGCGGGTGCCGGCGGTGCCGGGCCAGCGGGATTCATAACGCGTGGGCCGGCCCCGCACGCCGATCCAGCGTTCCCCGGTAACGGGCTGGTCGATGATGCCCAGCACCGGCTCCCCGTCCTGAAGCAACGCGATCAGCGTGCCGAAGATCGGCCGCCCGGTCAGGAAGGCGCGGGTGCCGTCCACCGGGTCGATCACCCAGCAATAACGCGCACCACCGCGTTCCAGGCCGAATTCCTCGCCCAGGACTGCGTGGTCCGGCAGGCGTTCGGCCAGCACGGCGCGAATGGCGCGCTCGGCCGTGCGGTCGGCGATGGTCACGGGGCTCTGGTCGCTCTTGTCGTCGGCGGCGACGCCCATGCGAAAGAACGGGCGGATGACGCAGCCCGCGACGTCGGCCGCGGCCATGGCCGCCGCGACCAGCCGGTCGGCGTCATGCGGGGGCAGGGGCGTGGCCAGGGACATGGTCAGTGGGCTCCGTCCGAAAGCGTGTGCAGGAAGGCGATGATCGCGGCCCGGTCGGCGGCATCCGCCACGCCGGGGAAGGCCATGCGGGTGCCGGGGGCGAAGCGGCCCGGCCCTTCCAGCCAGGACGACAGGGCGTCGTCGGTCCAGCGCTCGGCCTTGTGCGCCGCCAGCGCCGCCGAAAATTCATAGCCCGGCATGTCGCCGATCGCGGTCCCCGGCACGCCGTACAGGTCCGGGCCGATCATCGCCGGTCCGTCCTTGGCGAAGCTGTGGCACATCGCGCACATGCGTGCCGCCAGGGCCTGCCCGGCCTTGGGGTCGGCGTGGGCGACGGCATCGGCGATCGAGGGCGGGGCAGCCGCCGGACCGGAGGCATCGGCCGCCACCGCCGGCTGGGGCAGGACGAAGGCGGGGTGTCCGGGCGTGCCGGACGGAATGGCCACATAGCCGGCCCAGGCACTTGCCCCCAGCGCCAGGGCGGCCACCAGGATGGCGGCTCCGATACGGTTGACGTCCTTGCTGTCCATCCAGGCCTCGATGCTCCTTCTCCGAAAATCGCCTATGAATTTCGGAGGCAGGACACTAGACTGCGGGCCGCCTTGTGTGAAGCATTGCCGGATCGTTCCGTCAGGATCGCATCCCATGTCTGCGAGGTCTCGTGCCCGCACCGGCATTTTTCCATAAGGCCTTCGCTTTCCGCATGAACCCGATCGTCGTCATTCCCGCCCGCATGGCCTCTACACGGCTGCCGGGCAAGCCGCTGGCCATGATCGGCAAGCTGCCCATGATCCTGCATGTCCTGGCGCGGGCCCGGGCGGCCGATATCGGGCCCGTCATCGTCGCGGTGGCGGAAACCGAACTGGCGCGCGTTGTCGAGGACGCGGGCGGCACGGCGGTCCTGACCGACCCGGCGCTGCCCTCGGGGTCCGACCGGGTGTGGCAGGCGGTGCGGGCGGCCGATCCGGCCGGGCGGCACGATGTCGTCGTGAACCTGCAGGGCGACCTGCCCGGGGTGGCGCCGCCGACGCTGGCCGCGTCCCTGCTGCCGCTGGCCGATCCCGCGACCGATATCGGCACGCTGGTCTGCCCGGTGGCCGACGCCGGGGAGGCCGCGCGCGATTCGGTGGTGAAGGTCGCCTGCGCCTTTGCCGACGACGATGCGCGAACGGTGGCCCGGGCGCTGTATTTCTCGCGCGCCGCCGTGCCGTGGGGGGCGGGCGCGCTGTGGCACCATGTCGGGATCTATGCCTATCGTCGCGCGGCGCTGGCCCGCTTCGTCAGCCTGCCGGAAGCGGCGCTGGAGCGGCGGGAGAGGCTGGAACAGCTCAGGGCCCTGGAGGCTGGAATGACGATCGGGTGCTGCCGCATCGGAACCGCGCCGTTCGGCGTCGATACCCCCGACGACCTGGACCGCGCGCGCCGTGTCATGGCGGAGGCGGCATGAGCGGCGTCATCGCCTTCCAGGGGCGGCCCGGGGCCTATTCCGACCTGGCCTGCCGGCAGGCCTATCCGGGATGGACCACCCTGCCGTGCGAAACCTTCGCCGGCGCGATCGCCGCCGTCCATGACGGACAGGCCGACCTGGCCATGCTGGCGTGCGAGAACAGCCTGGCGGGACGGGTGCCGGATATCCACGCCCTGCTGCCCCAGGCAGGGCTGAACATCATCGGCGAGCATTTCCAGCGGGTCGAGCACTGCCTGATGGGCGTCCCCGGCAGCACGCTGGCCGGTGCGCGGCGCGTCCATACCCATCCGGTCGCCATGGCCCAGATCCGGGGCATCATCACCGAACTGAACCTGACCCCGGTGGTGGAATTCGACACCGCCGGATCGGCCGAACTGATCGCGCAATGGGGCAACCCCGAAGACGTGGCCGTGGCGTCGTCGCTGGCGGCCGAACTGAACGGGCTGGTGGTCCTGCGCGGCAATGTCGAGGACGCGGCCCACAACACCACCCGCTTCTATGTCGCGTCGCGCACGGCCCTGCGGCCGCCGGCGGGCCGGCCCGGCACGATCACCACGGTCCTGTTCCGCGTCCGCAATGTGGCCGGGGCGCTGTACAAGGTGCTGGGCGGCTTCGCGACCAACGGCGTCAACATGACGCGACTGGAAAGCTACATGCTGGACGGATCGTTCGCCGCGACGCAGTTCCTGATGGAGGTCGAAGGCCACCCCGACGACGCGCCCTTGCGCGGGGCGCTGGCGGAACTGGCGTTCTTTTCCGAAACATCGACGATCCTCGGGGTCTATCCCGGATCGCCCTTCCGGGCCGAACACGCCCAGGGGCAGACGGCCGGGCAGTGACCGGCCGGGACGCCGGGCAGGGCGGGGCGAGGGCGATGGATGGTTGCCTTGCCATGTCGCCCGGCATTAACAGAACAGGCAGGACGGCCATCTGCCGGGAACGGCCCATTTTTCAGACTGCGAGATTCGAGTGGAAACGACCATGTTCAAGGGTTCGATCACGGCCCTGATTACGCCGATGAACGACGACGGATCGCTGGATTTTTCGGGCTTCGGTCGCTTTGTCGACTGGCAGGTCACCGAAGGGTCGTCCGGCGTGGTCCCGGTGGGCACGACGGGCGAGAGCCCGACCCTGACCCACGAGGAACATGCCCGCATCGTCGAATACACCGTCCAGGTCGTGGCGGGCCGGATCCCGGTCATCGCGGGCGCCGGATCGAACAGCACGGCCGAGGCCGTCGGCATGGCGCGGCATGCGAAGAGCGTGGGCGCGGACGGCGTGCTGGTCGTGGCGCCGTACTACAACAAGCCGACGCAGGAAGGGCTGTATCGCCATTTCATGACGGTGGCCGACGCCACGGACCTGCCGCTGATCATCTACAACATTCCCGGACGGTCGGTCGTCGATATCTCGGTCGAGACCATGGCCCGCATGGCGCAGCATGCGCGCATCGTGGGCGTCAAGGACGCGACGGCCAACCTGTTGCGCCCGCTGCAGGTGCGCCGCGCGATCCGCCACAAGCCGTTCACCCAGTTGTCGGGCGAGGACGGGACCGTGGTGTCGTTCCTGGCCGCCGGAGGGGAAGGGTGCATCAGCGTCACCTCGAACATCGCACCGCGCCTGTGCGCGGAACTGCATCGCGCCTGGCAGGACGGGCGGGTGGCCGACGCCATGGCCATCCAGGACCGGCTGTCGGCGGTGCATGATGCCCTGTTCTGCGAGAGCAATCCGGGCCCGGTGAAATACGCCGCCAGCCTGCTGGGCCTGGCCGGCGAGACCTGCCGCCTGCCGCTGGCCCCGCTGGCCGAGGACTCCCGCATGCGGGTGCGTGAGGCGCTGACCGGCGCGGGGCTGTTGAACTAGCATCATGGCGGAAAAGAAAAAGAGCGGCATGATTTCGACCGGGATCGCGGCGCAGAACCGCAAGGGCCGCTTCAACTACACGATCCTGGAAACGCTGGAAGCCGGGATGGTGCTGAAGGGCCCCGAGGTCAAGAGCCTGCGCCTGGGCCGCGCCACGATCAACGAGGCCTATGCCGGCGACCGGGACGGCGAGATCTGGCTGTTCAACAGCTATATCCCCGAGTACCAGGGCGGTGTGCTGTCGCGGTTCGAAACCCGCGCGCCCCGCAAATTGCTGCTGCACCGCAAGCAGGTGGACAAGCTGCTGGGCGCCGTCGCGCGCGATGGCGTGACCCTGGTGCCGCTGGATATCCATTTCAACGCCCGTGGGGTTGCCAAGGTGACGCTGGGTATCGGCGAGGGGCGCAAGAAGGCGGACAAGCGCCAGGCCATTGCCGACCGCGACTGGCAGCGGGACAAGGCGCGGCTGCTGCGCAACAAGGGCAGGGAATAGCCGCAAACGAAACAGGGCCGCCCGAAGGCGGCCCTGTCTGGTGTTCCGGTGGGAAACCGGGAGGTCAGTCGACGCTGATCGACGCGGCCTCGGGACCCTTCTGGCCCTGGACGACCTGCACGTTCGCCGTCTGGCCTTCGGTCAGGCCGGTCAGGCCCGAACGCTCCAGCGCCGAGGCGTGGACGAAGATGTCCTTGCCGCCGGATTCCGGCGTGATGAAGCCGAAGCCCTTCGTGGCGTTGTACCACTTGACCACGCCGCGCATTTCCTGCGCCTGCGACAGGTCGGGGGCCGGGCGGGACGGACGGCCGCCAAAGCCGCCGGCGGCGGCACGCGGGGCGCCGAAGCCGCGCGGACGTTCCGGCTGCGCGGTGCTGTCGTCCACCGAGACCACGGACGCGACCTGACGGCCCTTGGGGCCCTGGCCGATGCGGACGACCAGCGTCGTTCCGGGCGAGACGGAATCATGTCCGCTGGTCGCCAGCGCGTTGGCGTGGAGGAAGACGTCTCCCGAGCCATCGGACAGCTCGACGAAGCCGAAGCCTTTCTCGCTGTTGAACCACTTGACGGCGGCACTGATTTCCGGGCCCGAGGCGATGACCTGGGACGGAGCGCCACCGCCCATCGGCCGGCGCGGGGCACCGCCGCCGCTGCGGTCACCAAACGAGGGCGACGACATGAAATCGTCGTCAAATCCGCCGCGGCGCGGGGAACGGGGGCTGCGGTCGGTCCTGTTACTTCTCAACGGTCGTAATCCCGAGGTCTAGTTGGCGGGTCCTGTCCCAGGAGCCACCGGATGAAGAAATCTTGCTGGATCAAGGAATTACAAAGCCGTAATCCAACCGTTTTCACGGATGGCGCGGACAGCGTCCTTTCCCCGCACGGACCCTAGCACGTATGCGCCGGTGTCCGATACAGATAAGCATATCCGCGGCCGGGGGTTCCATCGTCATTTCACGTAAATGACCGTTCGTGATCATGAGAATTTTTCCGGATCGGCCATCACGAATTTTCCGGTGGGCTTTCGTGGATCGGACGAACGATCTACACAGTTCAAAAGAGGCCGTTATGTCGTGATGCCGCTTCGTGAAATCCGGGTATGGATTTCGAAGGGGCAGGGGCAGCAGGTGGAAGGGAAGCTGATGAGCCAGGCGAAGACGTGGAAGAGGACCGGCTGGATGGTGCGGGCCGGGACGCTGGCCGGGATCGGCAGCCTGGCGATGGCAGCCCAGCCAGCCCGCGCGACGCCGCTGCAGGACCCGTACGGCACCTGGACCGTCCAGGGTGAAAACGACGCCGTCAGCACGCTCAACGGCACGTCGGACCAGTATTACACCAGCGGCCTGCGCGTGAACTGGACATCGGGCACCGACAACCAGCCCGCGCCGATCGAGACGATCAACCACGCGATCATGGGCAAGGGCGTGACCCGCATCAGCCTGGGCGTGCAGCAGTTGATCTTCACCCCGCACGATACCCAGCTCGCGACACCGTCGCCCAGCGACCGCCCCTATGCCGGCCTGCTGCTGGGCACCGTGAACCTGATCAACGACACGGACCTGTCGCGGTCTGTCTTCGGAATCCAGTTCGGCGTCATGGGGCCCGACGCCATGGGGCGGCAGTTGCAGAACGGATTCCACAGCGCGATCGGGGATACGTCCAACCTGGGCTGGAAACACCAGTTGGCGAACCAGCCGGTGTTCCAGGTGCAGGGCGGCCGGACATGGCGGCTTCCGATGGCCAATATATATGGCGTCGAGATGGACATGATGCCCGCGACCTCGGCCGCGATCGGCGATTACCGGATCTATGGCACGGTGGCCGACACGTTCCGCATCGGGCAGGGGCTGCGCAGCGATTTCGGCATTCCGACCATCGGGCCGGGCACCGACGGCACCGATGCCTACCGGCTGACCCGCCCGGTCGCCTGGTACGTCTTCGGCAACGTCACGGGATCGGCGGTCGCCTATGACGCGACGCTGCAGGGCAACACGCTGCGCAGCGGCTCGCCGCATGTTCCGATGAACTGGGATGTCGGCGAAATCCACGCCGGCGTCGCCATCATGTGGCACGGCATGCGCCTGTCCTACAGCCAGGTCTGGCAGACGCAGGAATTCCGTGGCGCGCGCAGCGGCCTGTTCAATTACGGATCGCTGGCCCTGTCCGGGAAATTCTAAGCCTACTACCCCGAGCGCAGGATTCGGGCGGCATCGTGCCGGTCGAACAGTTCCAGCAACTGGGCGATCGCGTTGCGGCGCGATTCGCTGGCGCCCCCTTCGGCGACCCGCTGCGCGTCCTGGGCCGCGATCGTCAGCAGCAGGTCCAGCCGCGCACCGGTCGCAAGCCGCAGGTCCGGCAGTCCGGACTGGCGGCGGCCGGTGACGTCGCCGCCGCCGCGCAGGCGGAAATCCTCGTCCGCGATCAGGAACCCGTCCTCGGTATCGCGCAGCAGGGCCAGCCGGCGCCGGGCCGTGCTGCCCAGCGCGTCGTCATGCAGCAGCAGGCAGAACGATTCGTCGCGGCCGCGTCCCACGCGCCCGCGCAACTGGTGCAGTTGCGCCAGGCCGAACCGTTCGGCGTGTTCGATGACCATGATGGTGGCGGCGGGGATGTCCACGCCGACCTCGATCACCGTCGTCGCGACCAGGATCTTCGTCCGCCCCGCCGCGAAATCCGCGATCGCGGCCTCGCGCACCGCGATGTCCTGCTGGCCGTGCGCCAGGCCCACGATCGGCCCGAAGCGCTCGGTCAGTGCGGCGAAGCGCGCCTCCGCCGCCGCCAGGT
Source organism: Gluconacetobacter diazotrophicus PA1 5 (assembly GCF_000021325.1). GTDB lineage: Bacteria > Pseudomonadota > Alphaproteobacteria > Acetobacterales > Acetobacteraceae > Gluconacetobacter > Gluconacetobacter diazotrophicus. Next base: position 119,835 of record NC_011365.1, read on the forward strand.
CCATCGCCTCGCTTTCCGTGACCAGCGGGCAGACCCAGAAGACCAGGGCGCCGCGTGCGATCGCGCGCCCGATTCCGTCCAGCACATCGCCCAATGACGCCATGGCGTGCAGGGACGTCCGTACGGGCAGGCGTCCGGCCGGTTTTTCGTTCAGGCGGCTGACCTGCATCTCGCCCCACTGGGTCAGCAGCAGCGTGCGCGGAATGGGGGTAGCGGTCATGACCAGGATATCGGCCCGGTCGCCCTTCTCACCCAGCAGCAGGCGCTGCTCGACCCCGAACCGGTGCTGTTCGTCGATCACCGCCAGGGCCAGGTCGTCGAACACGACCTTGTCCTGGAACAGCGCGTGCGTGCCCACGACCAGCGGCGCGCGGCCGGATGCGATGTCTTCCAGCACGGTCCTGCGCGCGCGTCCCTTGACGCTGCCGCTGAGGAACGCCACCGGCACCGGCGCCAGCTTCTGGAACGTGGCCAGGTGCTGGCGGGCCAGGATTTCCGTGGGGGCCATCAACACCGCCTGGTGTCCGGCCTCGGCCGCCGCCAGCATGGCCAGCATCGCCACCAGCGTCTTGCCCGCCCCGACATCGCCCTGCAGCAGGCGCATCATCGGATATGACGCGGCGAGGTCCGAATCGATTTCGCGCACCGCGCGGTGCTGGGCCCTGGTCGGGGTATAGCCGAACCGGGCCAGCGCCTCGGCGCGCAGGGTGCCCGTGCCGACGATGGACCGGCCGGGGCGGTTGCGGTTGCGGCGCCGTGCCTCGGACATCGCGACCTGTTCGGCCAGCAGTTCGTCGCAGGCCAGCCGCTGGCGCGCGCGCTCGCCGGCGGCCTGCCAGGCATCGCCGCGCAGCAGGTCGGGGAAGGCCTCGGGGCAGTGCAGTTGACGCAGCGCGGTTTCGAAATTCGGCCAGTGCCGACGGGCCACCAGCACGGAATCCAGCCATTCCGGCAATGGGGGAAAGGGAAGGAACGCCTGGTGCAGCGCCGCGCGCACGTGGCGGGGGAAAAGACCGGCCGTCAGCGGCCAGACCGGTTCCAGCGCCGGAATGCGGTCGATGTCGCCGCCCGGCACGATATGGTCGGGGTGGGCCATCTGCAGCCGGTCGCCGAACGCATCCAGCGTGCCCGATACCGCGACGGCCGATCCCACCCGCATCCGCCGGGCCTGGTAGGAGGAAAAGAACACCAGTTCGGCCGTGCCGGCGCCGTCCGACACCAGCACCCGCCAGGGCTGGCGCGTTCCCCGCGCGGGCGCGTCGATGCGCCGCACCGTGACCTGCATCGTGGCGACCCGCCCGGGGACGGCGTCGCGCAGGCTGGGGCGATAGCGGCGATCGACCACCGATTCCGGCAGATGGAACAGCAGGTCGATGACCCGCTGGCCCCGCACGGCCCGCGCCAGCAGCTTGGCCAGGGCAGGGCCGACCCCGGGCAGGCTGCCCAGAGGAGCCAGAAGCGGGCCGAGGTTGTCGCCCCTTTCGTCCTGAAGGATGATGCCAGACACGTGGTGTTCGACCGCTTTCACTTCCCGATTTCGTGTCCTGGGGCGGCCCTTCGGTCGTTGCGTCGATGGGCGGGCTGACAGGAACCTGATGGAGGGCTATAGGACAGCGACGCGAAGGAACAAAACGAAACCATATCAGGGCAGGTACCATGTCCATCGACAGTCCCGACCTTACGAACCTCGATCCGCGCCGTCGCCGGCTCTATTTCCGGGCCACGCATCGCGGCACGCATGAAACCGACATCCTGATCGGCGGCTTCGTCGCCCCGCGCCTGGCCGGCCTGACGGACGCCGAGATGGACGCGCTGGAAGAGGTGATGGAACTGCCCGACGCCGACCTGGCCGACTGGCTGAGCGGCCGCAAGCCGGTGCCCGCCGAAGTCGACGGGCCGATGATGCGCGCCATCATGGCCGACGCCAACGACCCCGCCCGGCAGGCCGCGATCCGGGGAGAACGATGAGGGCACCCGGGACGGAACACGCCGGCTGGGCCACCATCTGGGGGGCACCGGACGGATTCGACGCCTTTCTGGTGGCACGCCGGGCCCGCGAGCATGACGGGCCCGTGCTGCATGTCGCACGGGACGATGCCGGCATGGCGCGGATCGGCGAATTGCTGTCCTTCGTCGCCCCCAATGCCGAAATCCTGCGTTTTCCGTCCTGGGACTGCCTGCCGTACGATCGCGTGTCGCCCAATCCGGCGATCGTCGCCGAACGCGTCGCCACCCTGACGCGGCTGCTGGAACCGGCGACGGCGCCGCGCATCGTGCTGACCACGGTCGGCGGCCTGGTCCAGCGCGTGGCGCCCCGCGCCGCCTTTCGCGGCCAGTCCCTGACCCTGGCCGCCGGCGACAGCCTGGACCAGGCCCTGCTGATCGACCTGCTGGTGGCCGCCGGCTACAACCGCACCGACACGGTGATGGAACCGGGGGAATTCGCCACCCGCGGCGGCATCTTCGATATCTTCCCCTCGGGCGAGGCCGAGCCGGTGCGGCTGGACCTGTTCGGGGACGAGGTCGAGAACATCCGCCGCTTCGACCCCGCCACCCAGCGCTCGTCGGACCGGCTGGACCGGTTCGTCATGCGTCCGGTGGCCGATTTCACCCTGGACCAGGCCAGCATCTCGCGCTTCCGGACCGGCTGGCGCGACCTGTTCGGGCCGGCGGCGGCCTCCGATCCGCTTTATGAACATGTGTCGGACGGGCGGCGCCATGCCGGGCTGGAACATTGGCTGCCGCTGTTCCACGAGCATCTGGAAACGCTGGTCGATTACCTGCCGGGCGTGTCGATCATCCTGGCCCATCAGGTCGAGGACGTCCTGGCCGCGCGGCTGGAGATGATCGCCGATCATTTCGAGGCCCGGCGCCAGCCGGTGCGCGAGGGCGAAGTCCCGTACCGCGCGCTGCCGCCCCACCTGATGTACCTGGACCGCAAGGGATGGGACGGAATCCTGTCCGGCCACCCGGTGATGCTGTTCAGCCCCTTCGCCCGTCCGGACAATGCCGGGGGCGTGGATGCCGGGGGGCGGCCGGGCATCCTGTTCGCCAGCGTCGCGGGGGGCGGGGCGCGTGAGAACGTGTTCGCGATGCTGGATACGCAGGTCCGGCAATGGGCCGAGACCGGGCGCCGCGCCTACGTGTCGGCCTGGACCCGGGGATCGCGCGAGCGGATCGCGACATTGCTGCGCGAGCACGGCATGCGGGTCGAGACGTTCGATGGCTGGGCCCGCGCGCAGGATCTGCCGCCCGGCACCGTGGGCCTGCTGACGCTGGGCCTGGAACGTGGCTTCATCGCCGACAACCTGGCCTTCGTGTCCGAGCAGGACCTGCTGGGCGAGCGGATTTCCCGCCCGCCGCGCCGGCGCAAGAAGGCCGACCAGTTCATTGCCGAGGCGTCGGAAATCGCCGAGGGCGACCTGGTGGTCCATCAGGATTACGGCATCGGCCGCTATGACGGGCTGGAGACGATCGGCGTCGGCACCGCGCCGCATGACTGCCTGCGCCTGATCTATGACGGGAACGAGAAACTGTTCCTGCCGGTCGAAAATATCGAACTGCTCAGCCGCTTCGGGTCCGACCAGGCGGGGGTGGCGCTGGACAAGCTGGGCGGGGCCTCGTGGCAGAACCGCAAGGCCCGGATGAAGCAGCGCATCCGCGACATGGCGGGCGAACTGATCCGCACCGCCGCCCTGCGCGCGTTGCGCGAGGCCCCCAGCATGACCCCGGCCGAGGGGATGTGGGACGAGTTCTGCGCGCGCTTCCCCTTCGTCGAGACCGAGGACCAGTCCCGCGCCATCGCCGACGTGCTGGAGGACATGGGGTCGGGCCGCCCGATGGACCGGCTGGTGTGCGGCGATGTGGGCTTCGGCAAGACCGAGGTCGCGCTGCGCGCGGCCTTCGTCGCCGCCCTGTCCGGCGCCCAGGTGGCGGTGGTGGTGCCGACCACGCTGCTGGCGCGACAGCATTTCCGCACCTTCTCGGCCCGTTTCTCCGGCCTGCCGATCACGGTGGCGCAATTGTCGCGCATGGTCACGCCCAAGGAGGCGACCGCCGTGCGCAAGGGGCTGGCCGACGGCACGATCAACATCGTCATCGGCACCCACGCGCTGCTGGCCAAGGGCGTGCAGTTCGCCGACCTGGAACTGCTGATCATCGACGAGGAGCAGCATTTCGGCGTCGCGCACAAGGAGAAGCTGAAGGCGCTGCGCGAGGACGTGCATGTGCTGACCCTGTCGGCCACCCCGCTGCCGCGTACTTTGCAACTGGCCCTGACCGGCGTGCGGGAGATGAGCCTGATTGCGACCCCGCCCACCGACCGGCTGGCGGTGCGGACCTTCATCATGCCGTTCGACAGCGTGGTGATCCGCGAGGCGATCCAGCGCGAGCGGTTTCGCGGCGGGCAGATCTTCTGCGTCGTGCCCCGGATCGAGGATCTGGACCGCATGGCCGCCCGCCTGCAGGACATCGTGCCCGACGCGCGCCTGGTCCAGGCACATGGCCGCCTGACCCCGACCGAGCTGGAACGGGTGATGACCGAATTCAGCGACGGCAAATACGACATCCTGCTGTCCACCAACATCGTGGAAAGCGGGCTGGACATGCCGGCGGTGAACACGCTGATCATCCATCGCGCGGACATGTTCGGGCTGGGGCAGCTCTATCAGTTGCGCGGCCGCGTCGGGCGCGGCAAGCAGCGGGGCTATGCCTACCTGACCTGGCCGCAGACCCATGTCCTGTCGGCCGCCGCCGAAAAGCGGCTGGAGGTCATGCAGACCCTGGATACGCTGGGGGCGGGCTTTACCCTGGCGTCGCACGACCTGGACCTGCGCGGGGCGGGCAACCTGCTGGGCGACGAGCAATCGGGCCATATCCGCGAGGTCGGGATCGAGCTGTACCAGCAGATGCTGGAGGACGCGGTCGCGGAACTGCGGGTCGAAAAGGGCCGGCGCAAGGCGCAGGACCGCGACTGGACCCCGAACATCATCCTGGGCCTGCCGGTTCTGATCCCCGAAACCTACGTGCCCGACCTGCCGGTCCGGCTGGGCCTGTACCGGCGCATCGCCGGGCTGGCCAATGACGCCGAAATCGAGGCGATGGAGGCGGAACTGGTCGACCGGTTCGGGACGATGCCGGACGAGGTGCGCAACCTGCTGGACGTCGTCGCGATCAAGCGCCTGTGCCGCGAGGCCGGGGTCGAGCGGCTGGAGGCCGGGCCGAAGGGCATGGTGATCCAGTTCCGCGGTAACAGTTTCGCCAACCCGGGTGGATTGGTGACCTGGATCGCGGCACATAAGGAAGGCAATGTCCGCCTGCGCCCGGACCACAAGCTGGCCCTGGTGCGGGAGATGACGAACGCGCAGCGCATTCGCCTGGCCAAGGACACGGTCCAGACGCTGGGCCGCCTCGCGGGTCAGGAGAAGGCGGCCTGACCCCCTGGCCCCTGATCACGACATACCATCGCGACGACAACACTGAAGGACAGGCAAGATGAAGATTGATCTGGCGGGCAAGAGCGCGATCGTCACCGGCTCGACGGCCGGTATCGGGCTGGCCATTGCCGTGGCCCTGGCCGAAACCGGGGCCGAAGTCATCGTCAACGGCCGCAGCCAGGCCCGGGTGGACGAGGCCATGGCCCATATCCGCGTCCGCATGCCCACCGCCCGGCTGCGCGGGGTTCCCGGCGACCTGGGAACCGGCGAGGGGATCGACAGCTTCATCCGCACCATCCCCCAGGCCGACATCCTGGTGAACAATCTGGGCATCTTCGAGCAGGAAGACTTCCTGAAGACGTCCGACGCCGACTGGCAGCGCTTCTTCGACGTCAACGTCATGAGCGGCGTGCGCCTGACCCGGCATTACCTGCCCGGCATGGTCGAGCGGAAATGGGGCCGGGTGGTGTTCATTTCCAGCGAATCGGCGCTGAACATCCCGGCCGACATGATCGCCTACGGCTTTACCAAGGCCGCGCAGGTCGCGATCGCCCGGGGCATCGCCGAGAGCGTCCCGGGAACCGGCGTCACCGTCAATTCGGTGCTGCCCGGCCCGACGCGCACCGAAGGCGTGATGGAGATGTTCGAGAAGGCGGCCCGCGAAAGCGGGCGCACGGTGCAGGATGTCGTGGACGAATTCATTCCCGCGCACCGTCCCACCTCGCTGATCCGCCGCCTGGCGGAGCCCGAGGAGATCGCCAGCATGGTCGCCTATGTCTGCTCGCCGCAGGCCTCGGCCACCACCGGCGCCACCCTGCGCGTCGAAGGCGGCCTGCTCCGTCATCCGGGTTAGTTCCGGCCAGCCCCTTAGCGGAGTGGTAAAGGGATCTGATTGATGGTCAGGACCCCGCCCTGCCACTCGACATCCCAGGACGTGTCCGCGTCCGCGTGGCGGCCGACCAGGTTGGCCAGGATCAGCGCGGTCGTGGCACGGGCCTGACCGGCCGCGCGCAGGGTGGCGATCAGTTCGGGCAGGTTGCTCAGGCTGAGATGCCCGGCGGCGGAATTCGCGTCCGCGTTGCCGGTCAGCATGGCGGTGCCGCGACCGTTCAGCCGCAGGTCGCCATGCTGGGCCATCAGGGTGGTGATGGTGACGGGCACCAGCACGCTGCGCGCGGGATGGCCGGCGGTTGCCGCCAGCAGCGGGCCCAGCGACTGCGCCGGAATCGAGAAGTTCGACCGTGCCTGCTGCGGCAGGAGCGAGGCCAGCACGGTGTTGCCGCTCGCCTGCGCGTCCCTGACATCCAGCGCGACGACGACCGGCCCGCCCAGTTCGGCGCCCCCCAGATGCAGGTGCAGGGCGGCGAAGGACAGGCGGGCGCCGCCATTGTTCACGACCGGCGCCGTCCACGCCACGTCATAGCCCTGTCCGGCCTTCAGCCCGTTGAGGAGCGGGCCCACGCTGGAGGCGAAATATTCGGACGGGCATCCGGCGCCATGATGGTTCGTCAGCGCCCCCAGCAGCACCAGCGACGCCGCGTTCAGGATATCGCGCGCGTCGGTCCCCGCAGCGTCCCCGCCCTTGACAGTCACCATGCGGGCATGAAGAGAGGGAGCCTCGCCCCCCGGGGAAAAGCGCAGGACATAATCGCGGGCCGCGGCAACGTTCCCCGAGACCGACAGGCCGCCCGTCCGGGCCTGCGCGCAGGTCTCGGGCAGGGGGGTCGCGCCGGCCGGACCGGCTGCCGCCAGCAGGCCGGCCAGGACCGCCGAGAGGGAAAGAATTCGCATGGTCATCGCCTCAGCCCGCACATTACGCTTTTATTCCCTCCTTCTTTGGCACGGGACTGTGGCTTAGGCGAGGCCGCGTGCCGCCTGCGTTTCTTCCGCTTTACCGGGACCCTTTCGATGTTCAAGCCTGACCCGTTCCTGCTCAGCCTGATCTGCACCGTGCTGCTGGCCACGATCGTACCGTGCCACGGCGCCGCCGTCCCGATGTTCCAGGACCTGGCGATCGCGGTCATCGCCGTGATGTTCTTCCTGCAGGGCGCGCGCCTGTCGCGGCAGGCCGTGCTGGGCGGCATCGTGAACTGGCGCCTGCACCTGGCAATCCTGCTGTGCACGTTCGCCCTGTTTCCCCTGCTGGGGATGGGCCTGCACGCGCTGTTTCCGCATCTGCTGCATCAATCGGTCTGGCTGGGCATCCTGTTCCTGTGCTGCCTGCCTTCCACGGTGCAGTCCTCGATCGCCTTTACCTCGATCGCGCGGGGCAATGTTCCGGCCGCCGTGTGCGCCGCCACCACGTCGAACATCGCGGGTATCTTCATCACCCCGGTCCTGACCGGGCTGGTGCTGGAACGCCAGGGCGCGGCATCGGGCCATGGCGGGGTGCTGGCGATCATGATGCAGTTGCTGCTGCCCTTCGTGCTGGGGCAGGTGCTGCAGCCCTGGCTGGGGGCGTGGGCCCACCGCAACAAGCGGCTGCTGTCCATGACCGACCGGGGATCGATCCTGATCGTCGTCTACACGGCGTTCAGCGAGGCCGTGGTCCAGGGATTGTGGCACAAGCTGCCGCTGTCCCAGATCGGCCTGGTCATGGTGGTGGATGGCGTGCTGCTGGCCGCCGTCCTGCTGGCCACCACGATGGGCAGCCGGGTCCTGGGCTTCCCCCGCGAGGACGAAATCGCGATCGTCTTCTGCGGGTCGAAGAAGACCCTGGCCTCCGGCGTGCCGATGGCCAACGTGCTGTTCGCACCGGCCACCGTCGGCCTCGTGGTCCTGCCGCTGATGATCTATCACCAGATCCAGCTTTTCGTCTGCGCCGTCCTGGCCCGCCGCTACGCCGCGGCCCATGACCGGCTTGCCGAAGCCGAAGCGGTGGTGGAGCGCGCCTAGGCCTTCGGGGCCAGGAACGATGTCAGCGTATCCGCCAGCGCCTGCGGGGCCTCTTCCGGGATATAATATCCGCAGGCGAGTTCCACGCCCGTGACCGGTCCGGTCGCGTATGGGCGCCACAGGTCGGTGGGATCGTACCAGCCGCCCAGCCGCCCGTCGCGCGACCATGCCACCAGCACGGGACAGCCGATCCGCAGGTCCGCCGGGTAGGGCGGGATGCGGAAATGGCCGGTGGCCCCCGGCGACTGGCCCGGCGGCACCTTGTCCAGGTAATCGGCCACGGCGGACCGGTTGAACGGTCCGGCCGAATCCGGTTCGGGCCGCGTCCAGGCCTCGGGGATCGTCACCGTGGCCGATTCGGGCTTGGGGTGAAGCTGCGCGAACCAGCAGGCCTGGTACTGCGACAGTTCGAAGGCCAGGTCGGTGCGCCCGTGGTGGCTGGGGGAGGGGATGCATTCGATTTCCGCCACATGCGTGACCCGATGCGGCGCCTGGGCGGCGGCATGGGCGGCGACATGCCCCCCCGTTCCGTGCCCGACGATGGCCAGCCGGTCATGCCCCAGCGCGTGGGCTGCCCGCAGCAGGTCGCGCGCCTGCTGCGAAAAATCGAAATGATGCGGCAGGTCGGGACACAGCACCGTGTGCGTGCGGCTGAAGGCCGGGGCAACGGCATGCCACGCCACGTGGCTTTGCACCTGGCCGTGAAGGAAGACCAGCAACGGGCCCTTGCCGCCCAGGCGCGCGCGGCACTGTCCCGCCCCCCACGCCAGTTCCATCAGTTCGAGTTGCCCGAAAAACATGCAGGGATCCATTGCAGACACGATGCGCCGATAGGGGCACATATAGGGATATCGTCGATTATTGGACAGAGCCGGCCCGACAATGCCAGTCGGGGCCGCTAGGATGTAACAGGAAACGAAGCCGCTTATGACCGGACTGGACCCCGACAACTGGGACGACCTGCGGAGCCTGGGGCACCGCATGGTGGATGACATGATCGACCGGCTGGCGACCCTGCGTGACGGGCCGGTCTGGCGCCCGATGCCGCCGGAAATCCGTACCGCCCTGCATACCGACCTGCCGGCCGCCCCGACGCCGCCCGAAGCGCTGTACGACCGGTTTCGCGACCAGATCGCCCCCTATGCCACCGGCAACACCCATCCGGGCTTCATGGGCTGGGTCCATGGCGGCGGGACGGGGGTGGGGATGCTGGCCGAACTGCTGGCCGGCGGGCTGAACGCCAATTGCGGCGGCCGCGACCACGCGCCGGTCGAAATCGAGCGTACGGTCATCGGCTGGGCCGCCGAGATCATGGGCTTTCCCGCCGATGCGACGGGCGTGCTGGTCACCGGGTCCTCGATGGCCAACATGATCGCCGTCATCACCGCCAGCCGCGCGGTCGCGGACGGCATCACCCTGCGGCAGCGCGGCGTCGGCGGCCGGCAACTGGTCGGCTATGCCGCCGCCACCGCCCATGGCTGCATCGCCCGCGCCTTCGACCTGGCGGGACTGGGGACCGACGCGCTGCGCATCATCCCCGTGGATTCGACCCATCGCATGGATATCCAGGCCCTGCGCGCCGCCGTGGAATCCGACCGGCAGCAGGGTTTCGAGCCGTTCATCGTCATCGGCACCGCCGGGACGGTCGATACCGGTTCGATCGACGACCTGGGCGCCATCGCCGACATCGCGGGGCAAGAGGACATCTGGTTCCACGTCGACGGCGCCTTCGGCGCGCTGGCCATGCTGTCCCGCACGCTGCGCCCGCATCTGCGCGGCCTGGATCGCGCGGACAGCCTGGCATTCGATTTTCACAAATGGGCCCAGGTGCCGTACGATGCCGGTTGCATCCTGGTGCGCGAACCCGGGCGCCAGGCGGCGGCCTTCGCGCAATCGCTGGCCTATCTGTCGCGCGAGGACCGGGGCCTGGCGGGCAACGCGCCCTGGTTCTGCGACCTGGGGCCGGACCTGTCGCGCGGCTTTCGTGCCCTGAAGGTCTGGATGACGCTGGGCACCTACGGCACCGTCCGCCTGGGGCAGATGGTCGACGAATGCTGCGCCGTCGCGGCCCATCTGGCCCGGCGCGTGGATCGCGAGCCGCTGCTGGAACGCCTGGCACCGGTCGGGCTGAACATCGTCTGCTTTCGCGTGCGCGTTCCGGACGTGGAGTTGGACTGGCTGAACGGCGAACTGGTCAAGGACCTGCACGAATCCGGCATCGCCGCGCCCTCCACGACGATGGTGGGTGGGGTGAAGGCCATTCGCGCCGCGATCGTCAATCACCGCACCGTGGCGGCGGATGTCGACCTTATGGTCGATGCGGTGCTGCGGCTGGCCCAGGAAAGGCAAGGGCTCGGCCAAAGGGCCTAGCCCTTTGGAAACCCTATTGTTTCAGGCGATTCGGCGGCGACCCGCGACAGCGACCTTTTCATCGAAAAGTTCGGAGAGCTTCTGCATCATCGTGCCGCCCAGTTCCTCGGCGTCGGAGATCGTGACCGCGCGGCGGTAATAGCGCGTCACGTCATGGCCGATCCCGATGGCCACCAGTTCGACGCCGCTGCGGTTTTCGATCTGGGCGATCACCTGCCGCAGGTGCGTTTCCAGATACGACCCGGCATTGACCGACAGCGTGCTGTCATCCACCGGCGCGCCGTCCGAGATCACCATCAGGATCTTCCGGCTTTCCGGCCGGCCCTGCAGGCGCCGCCAGGCCCACAGCAGGGCCTCGCCGTCGATATTTTCCTTCAGCAGCCCCTCGCGCAGCATCAGGCCCAGATTCTTCCGCGCCCGGCGCCACGGCATGTCCGCCGATTTGTAGATGATGTGCCGCAGATCGTTCAGCCGCCCCGGATTGGCCGGCTTGCCCTGCGCCACCCAGCGCTCGCGGCTCTGCCCGCCCTTCCAGGCCCGGGTGGTGAAGCCCAGGACCTCGACCTTCACCGCGCAGCGTTCCAGCGTGCGGGCCAGGATGTCGCCGCACATCGCGGCCACCGAAATCGGCCGGCCGCGCATCGATCCGGAATTGTCGATCAGCAGGGTCACGACCGTGTCGCGGAAATCGGTGTCGCGTTCGTGCTTGTAGGACAGCGACAGCGTCGGGTTGACCACCACCCGCGACAGCCGGCCGGCATCCAGGATGCCTTCCTCCAGGTCGAACTCCCACGCCCGCGTCTGCTGTGCCAGCAGGCGTCGTTGCAGCCGGTTGGCCAGGCGCGACACCACGCCCTGCAGGCTGAGCAACTGGTGGTCCAACTGCTGGCGCAGGCGGGCCAGTTCGTCGGCGTCGCACAGATCCTCGGCCGCGATTTCCTCGTCGAACGCGGTGGTGAAGGCATGATACAGGGACGCCGGATCGGTCGCTTCCTGATCGTCCGTGCCGCGTGGGCCGCCCGCTTCCTCGGACCCCGCTGTACCGCCGGGTTCGGACTCGTCGGGGTTGTCGTCGCCGGCTCCCGCACCTTGCGCCAACTGGGGCTGCAGGCCGGTCTCGTCTTCCTGCTGGCCGCTGGCGTCCTCGTCCTGCGGCTGCGGCTTCTCGGGCGCTTCGCCCGGTTCTTCCTCGGTCTCGTCCGAGGGGGCGCTGTCGTCGCCGTCCTCGTCCTCCTCGATCTCGGCCTCGCCCTCGATCAGTTCGCAGGCGACCAGCAGCCGCTTCGCGGCACGCGAAAACGCCATCTGGTCGTCCTGATGGGCGGCCATGTCGTCCAGCGCGCGCAGTGCCGAGGGGCCCAGATGCGCACGCCACTGTTCGGCCATCGCGCGCATGCTCTCGGGCACGGGCTCGCCCGTCATGCGTTCGCGCGCCAGCAGCGACAGCGCAACCTGCACGGGAATCTGGTCGCGCGCCTGCGCCCGGTCATAACCCCTGTCGTGATAGTCCCGCTCGGCCTGATTCCGCAGATTGGCGGCGACTCCCGCCATGTGGCGCGCGCCGAAGCTTTCGACCCGCGCCTGTTCCAGCGCGTCATAGGCCAGCCGGGCATCGGCCTGCTCCGGCCGGGTCGCGTTGTGGATCGTCACGTCATGATGGCGCAGTTGCAGCGCCACGGCATCCGCCGCGCCGCGCACGCGCCGGATATCGGCCTCGGCCAGTTGCAGGGCGGGCTGCGGCAGGCGGACGTGATCGCCGCTGACCGCCGCCGCAGGCGGAATCGGGCCGGTCTGGAACGTGACCTCGGCCGTCGCCCGGCCGCCCAGCGCGCGCAGCGCGCCAACGGTCGCGCGCTTGAAGACGTCGGCCCGCTCGGCGGCGGCCAATCGTGCGGACTGGGTGGTGTCCTTGCGGTCGCGCATGGCTTCCCGGGCCGATCAGCGCGCGCGCGGCGCCGTGCCGGTGGGGTCGACGTTGAAGCAGCGCTGGTAATATTCCGCCACCGTCGGACGCTCGGCCTCGTCGCACTTGTTCAGGAAGGACACGCGGAAGGCGAATTCCAGATCCTTGAAGATCCTGGCATTCTCGGCCCAGCTGATGACCGTGCGCGGCGACATGACCGTCGAGATGTCGCCGGCGATGAAGCCCGAACGCGTCAGGTCGGCCAGGGCGACCATGCTTTCGATCCGCTTGCGGGCCGGGGCATCGCTGGGATCGACGGCCATCTTGGCCACGACGATGGCCGTTTCCTCGGCATGGGGCAGGTAGTTCAGGGTGGTGACCACGTTCCAGCGGTCCATCTGGCCCTGATTGATCTGCTGCGTGCCGTGATACAGGCCGGTGGTGTCGCCCAGGCCCACCGTGTTCGCCGTGGCGAACAGGCGGAAGAACGGGTGCGGGCGGATCACGCGGTTCTGGTCCAGCAGCGTCAGATGGCCCTCGACCTCCAGCACGCGCTGGATGACGAACATGACGTCCGGCCGCCCGGCATCATATTCGTCGAACACCAGGGCGCAGGGGTGCTGCAGCCCCCAGGGCAGCAGCCCTTCGCGGAATTCCGTCACCTGCTTGCCGTCGCGCAGCACGATGGCATCCTTGCCGATCAGGTCGATGCGCGAGATATGGCTGTCCAGGTTGATGCGCACGCACGGCCAGTTCAGCCGCGACGCCACCTGTTCGACATGCGACGACTTGCCGGTGCCGTGATAGCCCTGGATCATCACGCGCCGGTTGAAGGCGAAGCCGGCCAGGATGGCCAGCGTGGTGTCGTGATCGAAGCGATAGGTCGGATCGGCATCCGGTACGTGATCGGTCCGCACCGAGAAGGCGGGCACCTGCAGATCGCTGTCGATGCCGAAGACATCGCGGGCGGAGACCGTGCGGTCGGGGGCGGACAGGACCGAGATCGGCGGCAGGTCATCCCCGTTTTCGGCAGTCGATCCGGCGGTCAGGGTGGCGAGGTCATTCATCGGGGTGCATCCGTCACGGCTGGTTGGTCCCGCCGCGCGCCGTGGCGACGGTCCGTGTCATATGGTCTTCGGCGTCCCGGAATTCGATGTCCGGGTTCGGGGCTTCGGCGTCTCCGGGTCCACTATAGACCGGATCGCCCGCGTGGCCATGCCTACGCGGTTCTTTCCAGGTCCGCGGCCCGCGCGGATGCCAGGTGCGTGCGCAGGGCGGTATAGGCGACGTTGATGCTTTTCAGGCGCTCTTCCGCCTCGCGGTCGCCGCCGTTGGTGTCGGGATGGTGCCGGCGCGCCAGGTCCTTGTAGCGCAGTTTCAACTCGTCCATCGACAGCGGCCAGTCCAGGCCCAGCGTGTCCAGCGGCTGGCGCAGGGCTTCGGGCACCTCCGGGCGGGCCGAGGCCGCGCGCCGCGCCGCCGGCCGGCGCCCGCCGTTCATCAGGTCCAGCGGGTCCAGGATATCCTCTTCCGAGAAATGCGCGCCACGCTGTCCCAGTCGCCATGACGGCCGGTTCCATGAAACGTCGTCGCGGATATGCGCCTCGATCTGGCCGGGGGACATGCCTTTATAGAAGTCCCACCGCGAATTATATTCGCGCACATGGGGCAGGCAGAACCAGAAATACTCGTTCAGGGCATCGCGCGACCGGGGGGCGCGATATCCGGCGGCCTCGGCGCAGCCGGCCATGTCGCAGCACCGTTCCGGCGCATCCGGATCGGGATCGAAGGCCCGGTGTCGTGTGTTCCTTCTCGTCATCATCTGGCGTTATGTGCGTCCGGACCGTATTCGTGCAAGAGCCAAGCGCGCCAGCCAGGAAGAGGACAGACCAGTGAGTGACACAGAACGGAACCGCGCGACGCGAATCGGCCAGGCCCTGCATGCGCGCCTGACGCCCGCGATCCTGGAAATCGAGGATGACAGCGCCCGCCATGCCGGCCATGCCGGCGCGCGTCACGCGGGACGGGGGCCTGAAACGACGGGCGAGACCCATTACAATATCCTGCTCGTCAGCGGCGCTTTCGGCGGCATTTCGCGCGTTCAGCGGTCGCGCCTGGTTCATGACCTGCTGGCGGACGAATTCGCGTCCGGCCTGCATGCGCTGTCGCTGACCCTGCGCACGCCCGACGAACACGCCGCGCTGGCCGCCGGGACCGCCGGGGCGTGATCGTGCGCAATGGTCCCACCCGGCGCCTGGTCCTGACGGCCCCGCTGGCCCTGGCGGCGTGCCAGGCGGCGCCGGGGCCGGTCGGCGGGCGGGACGTCGCGCGGATCGAGCGCTACCTGAACACCACGCGGGGCCTGAGCGCCCATGTGGCGCAGACGTGGCCGGATGGCGGCGTCGGGGAAGGGACGCTGTCCTACGATCCCGGGTACCTGCGCCTGGATTACGATACGCCGCACCGCATGCGGCTGGTCGCGGCCGGCGGGCATCTGGTCTTCCGCGACGCGGTGCGCCAGTCGGTCACGCGCATGAACCTGTCGCGCCAGCCGTTGGGCCTGCTTCTGGCCACGCCGGTGCATCTGGGCGGCGAGGTCACGGTCACCGCGATCCAGCATGGCGACCACGTGCTGCAGGTCTCGCTGGCCCGCACCGCCAATCCGTCCCAGGGCCTGCTGACGCTGGGCTTTTCGGATTTCGCCGGGCAGTTGTCGCTGGTCGCCATCGACATCCTGGACGAACGCCACAACCGCACGCGCCTGCATCTGACCGACCAGCGCACCGGTACCGCATTTCCGGCGGATTTCTTCTCGCTGACGGCGGAGTTGTAGCGTCAGGCGGTGCCGATCGGGGTCGGCACGCTACCGAACAGGTCCTGCCACGTGGCGCGCAGGGCCTCGTCGACGTCGCCCAGGCTCACCTTGTGGCCCAGCGCATGCAGGCTGGTCACGCCGTGTTCGCGAATCCCGCAGGGGACGATGCCGCCGAAATCGTCCAGGTTCGGCGCCACGTTCAGCGCCACGCCGTGCCAGCAGGTCCAGCGCGAAACCCGCACCCCCAGGGCCGCGATCTTGTTTTCCGCCCCGGTGCGCGCATCCACGACCCACACGCCGATCCGGTCCGCGCGGCGTTCGCCCGTCACGTCGAAGCGGCGCAGGGTACGGATCAGCCATTCTTCCAACGTATGGACATAGGCCCGCAGGTCCCGGGCCGGCACCACGCCGTGCGGGGCTGTCAGGTCCAGCATCACGTAGGCCACCCGCTGTCCCGGCCCGTGATAGGTCCATTGCCCGCCGCGGCCCGCCGCATAGGTCGGGAAATGATGCGGATTGAACAAATCCTCGTCCCGGGCGGAGGTTCCGGCGGTGAAGGTGGGGGGGTGTTCCAGCAGCCAGACCCGTTCCGGGGCGCTGCCGTCGCGGATTCCCGCCACCTGATGCTCCATCCCGGCGATCGCGTCGGGATAGGGAACCAGGCCGGGGCTGGAATTCCAGAGAATCGTCTTTTCGGTCATTGCCCGTCGATCATGCATCGTTTATACGGCCTCCGTCGCACGGTATCGCTCAGGCGATGTCCGATGTCACGGTGCGGTCGTGGCGGAATGGTAGACGCGCAAGCTTGAGGTGCTTGTGGGGGCAACCCCGTGGAAGTTCGAGTCTTCTCGACCGCACCAGACATCCGGTTCTGCCGGCCCTGATTCCCCGGAAAAGCAAATATGGATCGCTGCGCCACAGGTTCCAGCGTGCGCGCGGATCTTAAAATTTTTTCCGATTCTGGAAACGTTGTGCCGCGTGTCATCGTTGAATTGTTGACGGTGACCGGTCAGGAAAACGGCCGAAGGCGCTGCTTTGCCTCATATATGTCATTTTTCTTGCGTAATTGACGGCAGGACGCATTTCAAACGCGACCGTTTCACCGGATATTGCCTCCTTGCCGCAGCAAACGGCGGAAACGTTTGAATGTTCTGAGTCATAACGTGGATAGAAGGTGACGCTTGTGATCAAACCCTTGCGAAAAGCCGTACTTCCTGTTGCCGGCCTTGGTACGCGCTTTCTTCCTGCGACCAAGGCGATGCCGAAGGAAATGCTGCCCGTCGTCGACAGACCGCTGATCCAGTATGCGATCGATGAGGCCCGCGCGGCCGGAATCGAGGAATTCTGCCTGATCACCGGTCGCGGTAAGGATTCGCTGATCGATTATTTCGACGTCGCCTTCGAACTGGAGACGACGCTGCGCGAGCGCAACAAGCTGGACGCGCTGGAAGCCCTGGGCCCCACCAGCATCGAGGCCGGGGCGCTGAGCGCCGTCCGCCAGCAGGAACCGCTGGGCCTGGGCCATGCGATCTGGTGCGCGCGCAGCTTCATCGGTGACGATCCCTTCGCCATCCTGCTGCCCGACGACGTGGTCAAGAGTGACGTGCCGTGCCTGAAGCAACTGGTCGACGTCTATAACCAGACCGGCGGCAATGTGCTGGCGGTAACCGAGGTCCCGCGCGAACACACCAATCGCTACGGCATCCTGAAGACCGGCGAGGATGACGGGCGCCTGGTCGAGGTCAAGGGACTGGTCGAAAAACCGAAGCCCGAGGATGCGCCGTCCAACCTGTCGATCATCGGGCGCTATATCCTGACGGCGGACGTCATGCCGCACCTGTCGAAGCTGGAACGCGGCGCGGGCGGCGAGGTCCAGTTGACCGACGCCATGGCCAAGGTCATCGGCCACGCGCCGTTCCATGGCCTGCGCTACGAGGGCCGCCGCTTCGATTGCGGCAACAAGGTCGGCTACCTGGAGGCGCAGATCGCCTTTTCGATCGACCGTCCGGACCTGGGTGACGCGGTGCGCGCGTTCCTGAAAAACTATACCGGCTGAGGTCCGTGTCGTTCACGCATCGTTTTGATCCCACGACCCTGCGCGAATATGACATTCGCGGAATCGTGGGCAGGACGGTGCGCCCCGAGGACGCATTTGCGATCGGCCGGACATTCGGCAGCATCGTCGCCCGCTCGGGCGGCCGGACCGTCGCGGTCGGCTATGACGGCCGCCTGTCCTCGCCGATGCTGGAGGAAGCGTTGGTTCGCGGCGCCGCGGCCTCGGGTCTCGAAATCCTGCGGGTGGGGCGCGGCCCGACGCCCATGCTCTATTTCGCCGCCGTCACGCTGGAGACGGACGGTGCGATCATGGTCACGGGCAGCCATAATCCGCCCGACTATAACGGCTTCAAGATGATGCTGTCGGGCAGCCCGTTCTTCGGCGCGCAGATCGCGGAACTGGGCGATCTCGCGGCCCGGGGCGATGTCGTGGCGGCTTCGGCCGGCACGGTGCGCGATGTCGATGTCGGCCGGGCATATGTCGCGCGGCTGATGGCGGATTGGGACGGCGGCGGGCGTCGGCTGAAAATCGTCTGGGACAACGGCAACGGCGCCGCCGGCGACATCCTGGCCGACCTGCTGGCCAGGCTGCCGGGCGACCATGTGCTGCTGAACGGCGCCGTCGATGGCACGTTTCCCGACCATCATCCCGATCCGACGGTGGCGCGGAACCTGGAACACCTGATCGCCACGGTGCGCGAGACCGGGGCCGATATCGGCATCGCCTTCGACGGCGATGCCGACCGGATCGGCGTTGTCGACGACACTGGTGAGATCGTGTGGGCCGACCAGCTCCTGGTCATCCTGGCGCGCGACATGCTGCGTCATCATCCGGGCGCCACGATCATCGCCGACGTCAAGGCCAGCCAGACCCTGTTCGACGAAATCACCCGGGCCGGCGGCACACCGCTGATGTGGCGCACCGGCCATTCGCTGATCAAGTCCAAGATGGCGGAGACCGGGTCTCCGCTGGGCGGCGAAATGTCGGGGCACGTCTTTTTCGCCGATCGCTGGTACGGCTTCGACGATGCGCTGTATGCCGCGATCCGGCTTCTGGGCCTCGTGGCCCATATGGAAACAAGGCTCTCGGCGGTGCGGGCCGCGCTGCCGGTGACGATCTCGACGCGCGAAACGCGGTTCGAGTGCGCCGACACCCGCAAATTTTCGGTGATCGAGGACGTCGCCGCGCGCCTGAAGGTCGATGGCGGCGCTGTCTCGATGATCGACGGCGTCCGGGTGACTACCCCGGATGGCTGGTGGCTGCTGCGGGCCTCCAACACCCAGCCGGCGCTCGTCGCACGCGCCGAAGGCAACACCCATGCCGGGCTGGACCGCCTGAAGGCCGCGCTGGTCGCGCAACTTGAACGATCCGGCGTCGCGGCGCCCGATTTCTCCGGAGACGATGCCGGGCATTGATCGGGCAGGGACCGGAGACTATTGGGGCTTTGAACATTCGGGCGTGGCTTGGTATCCTGCCGCGCCGTGGAGGTCCGCAGGACAGATGCCGGTCATTCCACCTTTCCGTTCGTTTCTCGAGCCGGGGCAGTTCGTGGTCCATCCCGACCATCCGGAATGGGGACGGGGCCAGGTGCAGTCGGCCGTTGCCCATCGGGTGACGGTCAATTTCGAACATCAGGGCAAGATCCTGATCGATGCCTCGGTCATCATGCTGACCGTCATTTCCTGAAGGCCGGATCATGGGTAAGCCTTTCGTCGATTCCTTCGGCCGGACAGTCTCTTATTTGCGAATCTCGGTAACGGACCGCTGCGACATGCGATGCGTCTATTGCATGTCGGAGGCCATGTCCTTCCTGCCCAAGGCCGAAATCCTGTCCTTCGAGGAGATGGAGCGACTCTGCGCCGCCTTCATCCGCAACGGCGTGACGCGCATCCGCGTCACGGGCGGGGAGCCGCTGGTTCGCCGGGATATCGACGGGTTCTTCGCGGCCCTGGGGACGTGGCTGCATCGGACGGATGGCGACGGCCATCTGGACGAACTGACATTGACCACCAACGGATCGCATCTGGCGACCCACGCCGACGCCCTGGCCCGCGCGGGGGTACAACGTGTGAATATCAGCCTGGACTCTCTTGATTCTGAACGATTTCAGCGTATCACCCGGCGGGGTCGGCTGGAGCAGACCCTGGAAGGAATCCGCGCGGCACGGGCGGCCGGGCTGGCCATTCGCATCAATACCGTCGCGATGGCCGGCGTGAATGACGACGAATTCGACACGCTGCTGGCGTGGTGTGGGGAAATCGGCGCCGATCTCTGCCTGATCGAAACCATGCCGATGGGGGACACGGGCGAGGACCGGTCCGACCGTTACCTGCCGCTGTCCACCGTCCGCGCGGACCTGGCGCGGCGCTGGACGCTGGAACCGCTGACGGTCCGGACGGGCGGGCCGGCGCGCTACCTGCGGGTGGGCGAGACCGGGTGCAAGCTCGGCCTGATCACGCCGATGACCCATAATTTCTGCGAAAGCTGCAACCGGGTGCGGCTGTCCTGCACCGGCCAGCTTTATACCTGCCTGGGGCATGAAGGGGCCACCGACCTGCGCCAGCCGCTACGCGACGGCACCACCGATCCCGACCTGCTGCGCCTGGTCCAGGCGGCCATCCAGCGCAAGCCGAAAGGGCATGACTTCCTGATCGGGCGCCACGCAGACGACCCCGCCGCCATCCGCAGGCACATGAGCGTCACCGGCGGGTAAAATAGACAGACAATATTGTATAATCAGTCTGTTATTATATTTTCTTGATCGCATCTTCCAACGACACGGTGAACTGGCCGGGGCGTAGCGGCTGGGGCTGGCTGGCATCGGGCGACCAGCCAGTCATGATGGCCAGGCGCAGCGGCACGGACAGCGGATCGTCTCCGGCGGCGGATGCCAGGGCGGCGAAGGCGGCGGGAAACAGGTCCGGCTGGGTGAATTGCCGGCTGCGTAGCACCAGCGCGTTGGTCTCGCCCGCCGCGCGCAGGTCCTGCAGCAGGCGGAAGGGCGAGCGATAGGCCAGCGTCACCGTTTCGGCGTCGGCCACCGGCAGGGCGAACCCCGCGCGTTGCAGCAGCGCCGCGCAGTCACGCAGGTCCGGAAAGGGCGAGACACGCGGCGTCGCCCCGCCTGTCAGGGCCGCTTCCGCCTCGGTCAGCGCGCGGCGCAGGTCGGACAGGCTGGGCAGGACCGGCAGGCTGGCCAGGAACAGTCCATCCGGCTTCAGCGCGTGACGGATCTGCGCCAGCGCGCCGGGCAGGTCGTTGACCCAATGCAGCGACAGGTTGGCGACGACGAGGTCGAACGAACCCGGACCGAAGGGCAGCCATTCCTCGTCCGCGCACAGGACCGTTCCGCCGTTGATCCGCGCCATGCGCGGCGACAGATCGCAGGAGACGACGCTGCCGATGCCCCGGGCGCGCAGGCGCGGGGCCACCACGCCGCGCCCCCCGATATCCAGCGCGGCGGTGAAGCGATAGGTCGTGTCGTCCAGCCGGTCCAGCAGCCGGTCCGCGACCTCCTCCAGGACGGGGGCGATCTCATGCACCATCGGGGCGGCGCGATCGCGGTGCCGACGCACCGCGCGCCGGTCGAAAATCACGGGATCATTCATGGACGGCATGTGCTCTTCCGGATGGAGGATGCCAATGGCACCTTTGCGTGATGGATGGGGCGATACGCACGACAACGATGACCGGACCGGGGGGCATGGCGCGCCGCCTGGGGTCGCTTCTGCTGGATGGTCTTCTGCCACCCGACTGCCCCCTGTGTCACCAGCCGGTCGAGCGGGCGGGCCTGCTGTGTCCGGACTGCTTCCGGCATATGCGCTTCATTTCCGAACCCTGCTGCGATGCGTGCGGCGAACCCTTTGCCGGCGCGGGGTTCGCCGGGTCGGTCCTGGGTGGGGCGGGGCGCATCTGCGCATCCTGCGCGGACCGGCGGCCGCCGTGGCGGGCCGGGCGGGCGGCGCTGGTCTATGACGAATGGTCGCGTGCGCTGATCCTGCGCCTGAAATATGCCGACCGGACCGAGCTTGCGCCCCTGCTTGGCCGCCACATGGCGCGGATCGGCCAGGGGATGCTGGGCCAGGCGGACCTGCTGGTGCCCGTGCCGCTGCACCGTCGCCGGCTGTTTCGCCGCCGCTACAACCAGGCCGCCCTCCTGGCGCGGGCGGTGGGGCGGACCGTGGGGCTGCGGACCCTGCCCGATGCGCTGATCCGTCCGCAGGCGACGCCGCCGCTGGCGCGGCTGGGCCCGGCCTCGCGTCGCGATATCCTGCATGGCGCGATCGCGGTCCGCCCGTCGCGGCGGGCCGCGATCGCGAACCGGCGAATCGTCCTGGTAGACGATGTCATGACCACGGGGGCGACGACGGGCGAATGCGCGCGGGTCCTTCTTGCCGCCGGGGCGGCATCGGTGGACGTGCTGGTGGCGGCCCGCGCGCCCGATCCCGGCCGCGATCCGTCCCAGGATACGGGGCAGCACCCGTAACGGTATGTTGCCCCGGCATAAATGCGCTATGCTTGATAACAGGCCGCTATTCGAGGATCAGGATGCCCAGGATCGAGATCTATACCCAGCCGGGATGCCCCTATTGCGTCCGCGCACTCCGCCTGCTGGAGCAGAAGGGCACGGCTTTTACCGAAATCCGCGCCCTGCTCGGCACGGCCGAACGCGCGGAGGCGCGGGAGCGTTCCGGTGGCCGGACAACCGTGCCGCAGATCTTCATCGACGGGCGGCATATCGGCGGCTGTGACGACATCATGGCGCTGGACCGTGCCGGCAAGCTGGACCCGCTGCTGCATGCGGCGTGATCGCCAGCATCCGGTCCAGACCAGGGGGCGCCGGTGATCCGCTATCTGCTGCGTTGCGATGCGGGGCATGAGTTCGATGGCTGGTTCCCCGGCAGCGCCGCGTTTGACGATCAGGTGCGACGTGATCTCCTGTCCTGTCCGCAATGCGGCACGACCGATGTCGGCCGCGCGCTGATGGCCCCGGCGGTCCGCACCCGCCCGGCCCGGCCGCCTGTGACGCAGCCGGCAGGGCAGCAGGTCGTGAGGGAACAGCCGGCGGCGGCCCCGGCGGCCCATATGCCGGCGGGCCCGCCACCTTCGGTGCAGGGGGCGGGCGTGCCGGCCGCGCTGACGGCGGCGTTGCAGACGCTTCGCCGGCACGTCGAACAACAATGTGAAGACGTGGGTGATCGTTTCGCCGAGGAAGCGTTGAAGATCCATCATGGCGAGGCGGAGGAACGCGGCATCTACGGCCACGCATCGGACGAGGATTATCACCGCCTGACCGACGAGGGCGTCGAAATCGTGACGATACCGTGGGTCAGGCGCGCCGACAGTTGATCGGCCGGAATGGTTGGGGGGACGGTCCGCACAGGGACCGGGAAACATGAAACGCATGCACGACAGAACAGACATGCACGACAGAACAGACAGGCCGGCCGCCTTCGTCCCTTCGGGAACGGGGCATCGCCACAACGCGGCACGATGGGTGTCCGCGCTGGCCTGCCTTACTCTTCTGGCCGGGATCGCGGCAGCCCCGGCCCGTGCCGACGCCGGTCCGGATGCGGATGCCGGCACCGGAACGTTGTCTGTCCTGGGCATGTGGGAGACCAGGGAACATGATGGCGTCTTCAGGATCGCATCCTGCGGCGGGCAGCTCTGCGGTCACCTGGTGGGCATGCGCTATACGGGCGAGGTTCCGAAGGCCAGGGATGGCGGGTCCGAATGCGGCCTGCTGATGCTGACCGGTTTCACGCCGGATTCCGACGAGCCGGGGCGGTGGAACGGCCATATCCTCGATCCCGACACGAACAAGGTCTATCACGCCCAGATCTGGTCCCCGCGTGACGGCGTCCTGAAACTTCGCGGCTATGTCGGCATTCCGCTGTTTGGCGAGACACATACCTGGACCCGCTATACCGGCACGATCGGCCAGCGCTGCCAGATGCCGTGATGCGTAATCGCTGCCCGACACGATAAACAACGAGGCACAGCAAGAATGACGATGCCCTTTTCGCGACGCAATCTGCTCCTGGCGCTGGCGGCTTCCGGTACCGCCCCGCTAGCCAGTTCCCTGACCGGCCCGCGACCGGCGCGCGCCGCGATCCCGGCCATGTCGCGGACGCTGTGCTATATCGGCGGATACAACAAGCACGCGCCTCCGGGCGGGGCCGGGAACGGGCAGGGCATCGCAATTTTCGAAATGAACCGCGTGACGGGCGGGCTCATTCCCGTCAGCACGTTCATGGACATCGCCAGCCCGTCCTTCATCACGATGTCGGCCGATAGCCGTTTCCTGTACGCGCTCAGCGAAATCGACGATTTCAACGCCGATCACGACGGCAGCGTCACCGCCTTTTCCGTGGACCGGACGTCCGGCGAACTGAACCGGCTGAACGTCGTCTCATCCGGCGGTGCCGTGCCGGCGCATCTCAGCGTCCATCGGGCCGGGCATCATGTCCTGGTCGCCAACTATGTCGGCGGCAGTGTCGGCGTCCTGCCCATCCGCCCCGATGGCAGCCTGGGTGAACCCACCGACGTCGTGCACAATACGGGGCCGCATATGCCCGAACGCGCCGAGGACAATCCGCCCGGCAATTTCGCGATCAGCGACCATTCCGGTTCGCACGTGCATATGGTCGCCAGCGATCCGTCGGGCCGCTTCGTCGTGGCCTGCGATGCGGGGCTGGACCGCGTCTATGTCTGGACGCTGGATCTGGCGAGCGGCAAGCTGCGGCCCGCCGCCACGCCGTTCATCAACCTGATCCCGGGCTCCGCCCCCCGCCATTTCGCGTTCAGCAAGGACGGACGGACGATCTATATCCTGTGCGAACAGGATTCGAAGGTCGTCGTCGCAT
This sequence comes from Gluconacetobacter diazotrophicus PA1 5, assembly GCF_000021325.1. Lineage (GTDB taxonomy): Bacteria > Pseudomonadota > Alphaproteobacteria > Acetobacterales > Acetobacteraceae > Gluconacetobacter > Gluconacetobacter diazotrophicus. The sequence continues at coordinate 144,175 of NC_011365.1, forward strand.
CGTTCGATCCGCGCACCGGCGCGCTGGTCCCACAGCAGAAGGTCAGCACCGTGACCTCCTATTTCCAGGGCAGCACGCTGGCGGCGGAAATCCTGATCTCGCCGAACGGGCGGTATGTCTATGCCTCGAACCGGCTGGGCGATTCGCTGGCGATCTTCCGGGTCGGCCCCGACGGATCGCTGACCCTGATCGACGAGGTCTGGATGCATGCCGACTACGGACGGGCGATGGTATTCGACCCCTCGGGCACGTTCCTGTATTGCGCCAACCAGCGCAGCGATTCGGTGACGTCCTTCCGCGTCAACCCCGAGACCGGCGCGCTGGATTTCAACTGGCACTTCACCGCGATCGGCAGCCCGACCACGTTTGCCTTTCTCCAGATCTGAATCTCGGTCCGCAAACGCGCGCTGGTGGCGATCCGACGCGCGTCTGCTGCGCTCCACTGCGTTCCGCTCCCGCTCACTAGCCCACGTTTCCGAACCGAAACTGAATTATGGCGGCTGGTCAGCGCAGTTAAGGAGCGGACAGGCTGGCGATGTAGTTGACGCCCAGGTCATGGCTTTCGCGCCAGCCGCCCAGGGCGGGGACCATTCCCGCGATGTCGGACACGCGCAATCCGGCCTGGCTGGCGAAGGCGCCCAGTTCCGCGGGCGTGATGAACTTGCGCCATTCATGCGTGCCGGCCGGCAGCAGGCGCAGGATGTATTCCGCCCCGATCTTCGCCGTCGCCAGCGACCGCAGGGTGCGGTTCAGGGTCGAGACGATGATGACCCCGCCCGGCGCCACCATGTCGGCCAGCACGCGCAGGAACGCGGCGGGATCGGTCACGTGCTCGATCACTTCCAGTGCCGTGATGGCCGCGAATCGCGCCCCTTCGGCCTGGAGTTCCTCGGCGCTGCCGACGCGATAGGCCAGGGACCCGCCATCGGGGGGCAGGGGATGATCCGCCAGGTGCGCGCGCGCGGCGGCGATGGCGGCGTCCGAGGCATCCAGCCCGGTCACGTCATAGCCCATCCGGGCCAGGCCCTCGCTGGCCAGGCCCGCGCCGCAGCCGATATCCAGCAGGCGGGTGGCAGGCTCGCCGGGGGTGCCGGGGGCGGGCAGGTGGCGCCGGGCCCAGTCCAGGCGCAGGCCGTTCATGGCGTGCAGCGGCCGCATCGGCCCGGAAGGGTCCCACCAGCGGTCCGCCAGGGCACTGAATCGCGCGATCTCGTCCGGCGCGACGGAATGCCCGGCTGGATGGGCCGCCCGAGAAGACGAATCGTTTACATTCATGGCTTCACCACCTTTCCGCTGACCATCTGCCGCTGGACGGCGCAGCGGTGGAAGGGTATGTGACGCGCCTTGCAGATAACCGCAATGCCCCGTCCGGCGCCCCAGCGCGCCCGGCGGGCTGGAACGGCCGCCGCGCCGAACTGGAGAGCCCTGTCCATGCCTCGTACCGTCCCGCGGATCGTCATGAAATTCGGTGGCACGTCTGTGGCCGACCTGGACCGAATTCGCGCGGTGGCGGAAAAAGTGCACAAGCAGGTTGCCGCGGGATGCGAGGTCGCGGTCGTCGTCTCGGCCATGTCGGGGGTGACCAACCGCCTGGTGGGATACTGCCAGTCCCTGTCGCCGCTGCATGACGCGAAGGAATATGACGCCGTCGTCGCAACGGGCGAGCAGGTGACCAGCGGCCTGCTGGCCATCGCGCTGCAGACTCTGGGGCTGGAGGCGCGGTCGTGGCTGGGGTGGCAGATTCCGCTGCGTACCGACGGCGCGCACGGCAAGGCGCGGATCGACTCGATCGACGGCGAGGCCCTGATCACGCGGATGCGGGCCGGACAGGTTCCGGTCATCGCCGGCTTCCAGGGCGTGGACCCCGACGGGCGGATCACGACCCTGGGGCGGGGCGGTTCGGACACGTCCGCCGTGGCACTGGCGGCGGCGCTGCAGGCCGACCGGTGCGATATCTATACCGACGTCGACGGAATCTACACGACCGACCCGCGAATTGTTGCGAGGGCGCGGAAGCTGGATAAGATCACGTACGAGGAGATGCTGGAACTGGCGTCGGTCGGGGCCAAGGTGCTCCAGACCCGCAGCGTCGAACTGGCGATGAAGGAGCGGGTGCGCGTACAGGTGCTGTCGAGCTTCAGCGACGGCCCCGCCCCGTCGGAAGACAACCTGCCCGGTTCATTAGTGGTGGATGAGGACGAGATCGTGGAAAAGGAACTGGTCGCCGGCATTGCCTATTCGCGCGACGAAGCGAAGCTGTCCGTCAGGCGCATTCCCGACCGTCCGGGCATCGCGGCGGCGATCTTCGGCCCGCTGACGGCCGCGAACGTGAATGTGGACATGATCGTGCAGAGCACGGGGGCCGACGGCCTGACCAACATGACGTTCACCACCGGCAAGACCGACCTGGCCCGCGCCATCCAGGCGCTGGAGGCCGCGCGGGACGTCATCCAGTATGGTGAAATGGCGACCGACGACGACGTGGTGAAGATCAGCGTGGTGGGCGTGGGCATGCGCTCGCACGCGGGGGTGGCCAACACGATGTTCCGCACCCTGTCGGACCGCAACATCAATATCCAGGTCATCTCGACCAGCGAAATCAAGGTATCGGTGCTGATCGCGGCGGAATATACCGAACTGGCGGTCCGGGCGCTGCACACCGCCTACGGCCTGGATGCGGCCTGAACCGATGGACACCCTCGCCATGCCCCTGTCGGATGACGCAATGTTTCGGACCGCCGCGCGCGCGCGGCTGGACCGCCTGTGGTCCGCCGGCACGGCCTTCCTGGGCAGCGAGGTCGCGATCCTGGGCGGCGCCATGTCCTGGGTCAGCGAGCGCCATCTGGTATCGGCCATTTCCAACGCCGGCGGCTTCGGCGTGCTGGCCTGCGGCGCCATGGAACCCGACCGGCTGGCCGAGGAAATCGCCGCCACCCAGGCGCTGACCAGCCGCCCCTTCGGCGTCAACCTGATCACCATGCACCCACGCCTGGACGACCTGATCCAGGTCTGCCTTTCGGCCGGGGTCACGCATGTCGTGCTGGCCGGCGGCATTCCGCCGGGGCCGGCCATCCGCGCGATCAAGGATGGCGGGGCGCGGGTCGTGGCGTTCGCGCCGGCCCTGGTGCTGGCCAAGCGGCTGGTGCGCATGGGCGTCGATGCCCTGGTGATCGAGGGCGCGGAGGCCGGCGGGCATGTCGGCCCGGTCTCGCTGACCGTCCTGGCGCAGGAAGTGCTGCCCCATATCCGCTCGGTTCCCGTCTTCGTCGCGGGCGGGCTGGGACGGGGCGAGGCCATCCTGTCCTATCTGGAGCAGGGGGCGGCCGGCGCGCAGCTCGGCACCCGCTTCGCCGCGTCGGCCGAAAGCATTGCCCACGAACGGTTCAAGGCCGCGTTCGTCCGCGCCAACGCCCGCGACGCCGTGACGTCGGTCCAGCTTGACGAACGCTTCCCCGTCATTCCGGTGCGTGGCCTGTCGAACGAGGGCGGACGCGCCTTCCTGCGCCATCAGGCGGAAACGATCCGCCGCTACCTGGACGGCGAACTGACGCGTGAGGCCGCGCAACTGGATATCGAGCATTTCTGGGCCGGGTCGCTGCGCCGGGCGGTGATCGAGGGCGACGTGGAACAGGGTTCGGTCATGGCCGGCCAGTCGGTCGGCATGATCTCCTCCGTCCAGCCGGTCGCGGCCATCATCGCCGAACTGGTCGAACAGGCGGTCGATGCGCTGGTTCGGCGCGACATGCCGGCGGGGGATGCGTGAACGACACCAGCGCCCGCAATCCGGCCGCCGACCCCAGGGGGGCAGGCGCCCCGAACGGTGTGGGGCCGACCCTGCGCGCCCGCCGTGAACAGTTGGGGTGGGCGCTGCCGGACGTGGCCACCTGGCTGCGCATCCGCCTGTCCTACCTGGAAGCGATGGAGGACGGACGCGTCAAGGACCTGCCGGGGAATGTCTATACGGTGGGGTTCCTGCGCACCTATGCCCAGGCGCTGGGGCTGGACGCGGAATCCCTCGTCGCCCGGTTCAAGGCCGAGGCGCGGGACAATATCGATTACAAGCCCGAACTGTCCTTTCCCGCGCCGGTGCCCGGCAGCGCCGTGCCGGCCGGTGTCATGGCCCTGCTGGGCGGGGTGGTCATCATTGCCGCCTATGTCGGCTGGTACCGCATGACCGGCGTGCAGTCCGTCCCGCCCCAGCAGGTGCCCTCGGTGTACTCGGCCATTCCCGGCATGACGCGGCAGGCCCCGACCTCGCCCCAGGTGGCATCGGTCCTGCCGTCGGGGCGGCCCATCGGCCCGCCGCAGCCTCTGTCCAATGCCGAAAGATCCGCCATCACGGACGGCGACGTGCCCGCGCCGGCGCCGCTGGCGGCACCAACGCCGGCCGTACCGCCCCAAGGTACCACGCCCCAGGGTGCAGTGACCCAGGGTACAGTGACCCAAGGCACCCTGGCCCAGGGGAATGGAACCCCGGGCGTAGGGGACGCTGCCGTGCCGCCACCGGCCGGTCCGTCACAGTCCGCTATGCAGCCTGTGCCCCAGCCCGCGCCGGTTGCCGCCGCGCCGCCGACCGCCCCGGCGGGCCAGATGATGCTGACGGCCTCAGCCCAGACGTGGGTGCAGGTCAGGGTTGCGGGCGGGCCGGTCATCTATGATCATATCCTGCAGCCCGGTGAAAGCTGGTCCGTCCCCCCGGACAGGACTAACCTGCTGCTGACGGTCGGCAACGCCGGCGGCCTGGTGCTGAGCGCCGACGGGGTGACGACGCAGCCGCTGGGCCGCAACGGCGCGGTCGTGCGCAATCTTTCGCTGACGCCCGACGCCATTCGCAGCGGCAGCATCGTGACGGCGGCATCGACGCCCGCGCCCCATGCGGCACGACCCCATGGCAGCGGGGCGGGGGCGGCCATGCCGGCATCCGCCCCGGCCGTGCCGCAGGCGACCCCGCCGTCACCGACGATCGCCCATTGACCTTGTGCGCCGGATGCTGCGCCCTGGCAGGGCCGGCTCTGGCCAAACTTGGCGGTTTTTGGCAGGAAGCACCCACGGGAAGGCGGCGCACCGTCGGGCCGTCGGATAGAACCGTGTTACAATTGCCTCATCCGGAGGGCAGATCATGAGCAGCTATCGTCCCTATCAGTCCATCGAGCGCCGCAAGTCGCGGCAGATCCATGTCGGCAAGGTTCCGGTCGGCGGCGACGCACCCATTTCGGTGCAGACCATGACCAATACCCTGACGACGGATGCCGAAGCGACGATCGCGCAGATCCGCAGGGCCGAACTGGCGGGCGTCGATATCGTGCGCGTCTCCTGCCCCGACGAGGAAAGCACCGCCGCGCTGGCCGAGATCGTGCGCGAGGTCAACGTGCCGATCGTTGCCGACATCCATTTCCACTACAAGCGCGCGATCGAGGCCGCCCAGGCCGGCGCGGCCTGCCTGCGCATCAATCCCGGCAATATCGGCAGCGCCGAGCGTGTGCGTGAGGTCGTGAAGGCCGCGCGTGAGCATGGCTGCTCGATCCGCATCGGGGTGAATGCCGGGTCGCTGGAAAAGCACCTGCTGGAAAAATACGGCGAACCCAACCCCGACGCGCTGGTCGAAAGTGCGCTGGAACACGCCAAGATCCTGCAGGATCACGATTTCCATGAATTCAAGATCAGCGTGAAGGCGTCGGACGTCTTCCTGGCCGTGGCCGCCTACCAGCAACTGGCCGAGGTCTGCGACCATCCGCTGCATATCGGCATCACCGAGGCGGGCAGCAAGCGCGCCGGCACGGTCAAGTCCTCGATCGGCCTGGGCAACCTGCTGTGGGCCGGCGTGGGCGATACCATGCGCGTCTCGCTGTCGGCGGACCCCGAGGAAGAGGTCCTGGTGGGCTGGGATATCCTGAAATCCCTGGGCCTGCGCCATCGCGGCGTGAAGATCATTTCCTGCCCCTCATGCGCGCGGCAGGGGTTCAACGTCATCCAGACCGTGCAGACCCTGGAGGAGCGCCTGGCGCACATCCAGACGCCGCTGACGCTGTCCATCATCGGCTGCGTGGTCAACGGCCCCGGCGAGGCGCTGATGACCGATATCGGCGTGACCGGCGGCGGATCGGGCCGCCACATGGTCTACGCCGCCGGCCGTCAGGACCATACCGTTCCGGCCGATTCGATGATCGAGCACATCGTCGAGCTGGTCGAGAAGAAGGCCGAGATCCTCCGTGCCGAGGAAGCGGCCGCCAAGGCCGAGGCCGAAGCGGCGCTGGCCCCCGCGCAATAAGGGTCCCTTCAACGCCCCCGCGGGCCGCCGAGCCGCGGCCGCCGGGGCACCTGTTCCCATCAACCAGGAATTTTGTCTTCGTGAGCAGCTTGCAACCCGTCCGCGGCACCCATGACCTGATCGGCGAGACCCAGCTTCGTCACGCCCATGTGGTGGAGACCGCGCGCCGGATTGCCGGGCTTTACGGCTTCGACGAATGGGCCACCCCCATCTTCGAGGACACGCGCGTCTTCGCCCGCTCGCTGGGCGATACGTCCGACGTCGTGTCGAAGGAGATGTATTCGTTCGAGGATCGCGGCGGTGAATCGCTGACCCTGCGGCCCGAGGGCACGGCAGGCGTGTGCCGCGCGCTGGTGACCAACGGGCTGACCCAGTCCCTGCCGCAGAAAGTGTTCTATGCCGGCCCGATGTTCCGCTACGAGCGGCCGCAGAAGGGACGCTACCGCCAGTTCCACCAGATCGGGGCGGAACTGATCGGCGCGGCCGAGCCGCTGGCGGATGCCGAGGCGATCGCCATGGGCCGCGACGTGCTGAAGGCGCTGGGCATCGCGGACGAGACGATCCTGGACCTGAACACGCTGGGCGACACCGAAAGCCGCGCCGCGTGGCGCACGGCGCTGATCGGCTATTTCACGGAATGCCGCGACCAGTTGTCCGACGACAGCCGCGCCCGGCTGGAGCGCAATCCGCTGCGTATCCTGGACAGCAAGGCGCCGCAGGATCGCGCGCTGGTGGCCGACGCGCCCCGGATCGGCGCATTCCTGACGCCCGAGGCCGTGGCCTTCTGGGATGGGCTGCGCTCGGCGCTGGACCTGATGGGCGTGCCCTTCCGCGAAAATCCGGGCATCGTGCGCGGCCTGGATTATTACGGGCACACCGCCTTCGAATTCGTCACCGAGCGCCTCGGCGCGCAGGGGACGGTCCTGGCCGGCGGCCGCTATGACGGGCTGGTCGCCGAAATGGGCGGCCCGCGCACCCCGGCCATCGGCTGGGCGGGCGGGATCGAGCGCCTGTCGATGCTGCTGGACGCGACGCCGGCGGCCCCGCGCCCGGTCGCGGTGGTGCCGATGGGCGAGGGCGCCATGGGCGCCGCGATCCTGCTGCTGCAGGCCCTGCGCGCGGGCGGCGTGCGGGCGGAAATCGCCTATCGCGGCAATACCAAGAAGCGGCTGGAACGGGCGAACCGGATCGGTGCCACGCATGCCGTGCTGATCGGCGAGGACGAGGTGGCGCGCGGCGTGGCCCAGGTCAAGGCGCTGGATGACGGGTCGCAGGCCGAACTGGCCCTGGACGCCGTCACGCCCTATCTGGCCGGGCTGGCCGGATAGACCGATGGGGCTCGACGACAGGCTGGACCGGATCGTCGCCCGGTCCGAGGAATTGCAGGCCGCGCTGGCCGAAGGGCTGGTCGGGGAGGCGTTCGCCAAGGCCTCGCGCGAATATGCCGAGCTTGAGCCGATCGTCGACCGCATCGGCGAACTGCGCCTGGCGGAGCAGGAAGAGCGCCAGTCGCAGGCGCTGCTGGCCGATCCGGAAATGCGCGAACTGGCCGAGGCCGAACTGGAAGATCTGCGCGCGCGCATTCCCGTCCTGCGCCAGGATATCCGCATCGCCATGCTGCCGCGCGACGAGGCGGACGAGCGCAGCGCCATCCTGGAAATCCGTCCCGCCGCCGGCGGGGACGAGGCCGCCTTGTTCGCCGCCGAGCTGTTCGACGCCTATCGCCGCTATGCCGCCCTGCGCGGCTGGCGGTTCGAGATCATGGAATTCGACGAATCCGAACTGGGCGGCCTGCGCGAGGGCATTGCCAACATCACCGGGCGCGGCGTCTTCGCGCGCCTGAAATACGAATCCGGCGTGCATCGGGTCCAGCGCGTGCCCGCGACCGAAAGCCAGGGGCGCATCCATACCTCGACGGTCACCGTGGCGGTGCTGCCCGAAGCCGGCGACGTGGACGTGCAGATCAATGACGGCGACCTGCGCATCGACGTCTATCGGGCATCCGGCGCGGGCGGCCAGCATGTGAACAAGACCGAGAGCGCCGTGCGCATTACCCACCTGCCCACCGGCCTGGTGGTGGCGATGCAGGAGGAAAAGAGCCAGCACAAGAACCGTGCGAAGGCGATGAAGATCCTGATGGCGCGCCTGTACGAGCGCGAACGCGCGGCGGCCCATGCCACCCGCGCCGCCGACCGCAAGTCGCAGGTCGGCACCGGGGACCGCTCGGAACGGATACGCACCTATAATTTCCCGCAGGGCCGCGTGACCGATCACCGGATCAACCTGACCGCCTACAAGATCGATCGCGTCATGATGGGCGAATTCGACGAATTCGTGGATGCGCTGACCCAGGACGAGCAGGCCAGCCTTCTGGCGGCGGAGGGGCTGTAGTTTCAGCAGCCGCTTACGAGGTCGGCACCGTGCAGAGGCTGGACCGGCCCGGATGATGCTCCACCACGGTAGGGTCCTCGGGGTCGGCCAGATAGAATTCGGTGAAGTTCCGCGTGCCCAGCGCGTTCAGCGTATGCCCGTCGGGATGATGCAGCACGCCCTCGCCGTTGACCTCGTGCGTTTCGACCCGGCCGTCGGGCATGCGCACGGTGATTTCGCCACACAGGACATAGGTGTGATTCAGCCGTCCCTCGGGTGTTTCGATCCGCACCGCCCGCTGCGGCACGGTGGCATCCAGCCGGATGGTGGCCATAAGCTGGTCGTCGATATAGAAGCGGGAGGTTTCCGAGATCTCGGCGTCCGCGCGGCCGTCCACCACGATGAACGATCCCGCCCGGGCGCGGGATACGGGCGCCGCCACGGTGGCGCAAGCCACCAGAATCGCAAGGATTCCCCATGAACGGACCTGATATGCCATGGCGGTACCGTAGGATGGATTGCCGTTGAAATGAAGAGGTTCGACGCCGCCCCGCCCCACGATCCGGCGGATATCGCATCCCTTCTGGCGTGGGCGGCCGGCCGGCTGGCCGCGGCCGGCCTGGATCATCCGCGACGCGAGGCCCGGCTGCTGATGGCGCACGTCCTGCGCACCGACCTGGCCGGCCTGCTGGCCAGATCGGCGATGGACGCGGCCGAGCACCGATCCTTCGTGGCCCTGGTCGCGCGGCGGGCCGCACATGAACCGATGGCCTATATCACCGGTCGGGCCGGATTCTGGTCGCTGGACCTCGAGACCGCGCCCGCCACGCTGATCCCCCGTGCCGACAGCGAAACCCTGGTCGAGGCCCTGCTGGCCCAGCGGCCCGACCGGGGCGCGGTGCGCACGATCCTGGACCTGGGAACGGGGACGGGGTGCCTGCTGCTGGCGGCACTGAGCGAGTATCCCGACGCCTGGGGCCTGGGCGTGGATATCGACCCGGATGCCGCGCATCTGGCCGCGCGCAATGCGCGCCGCACCGGGCTGCGGGACCGGTGCGCAATGCTGGCGGCCGACTGGTCCACGGCGATCGCGGGCCGTTTCGACGTGGTGTTCAGCAACCCGCCCTATATTCCCCGGGCCGATCTGGCGGGATTGATGCCGGATGTCCGTGATCACGAGCCGGCCCGCGCCCTGGATGGCGGGACGGACGGGCTGGATGCCTACCGGCTGCTGACCGGGGCCTTGCCCTCGCTTCTGGCGCATGGCGGCATTGCAATTTTTGAAATCGGCATCGGCCAGGAACGCAGCATGCCGGACCTCGCCCGACAGGCGGGACTTGATATCGTGGGAATCCGTACCGATCTGGGTGGTATTCCCCGTGCTGTACTGATGCAACAGTGCCGGGTCTGAGCCAAAAAACCATTTGGCAGACCGTGTACAAGGGAATAAATTGGCCGAGGAATGCAGGCAGGGGTATTGACCCTCTTTAACTGCCGCGTGCCGATCCTGAACGCATGACAACGGATATGACCGCCACGGCTGCGGGAAGCTGTAATCGTTGCGTAGGGCGATGGGATCACATGCCGGGCGGATGGCCAGGCACCCAAGATGACAATAGGGGACTGGTGGTCCCGGCGGCCGCGGACCAGTGGCGACCGTTAACAGGAAAGTGCTGCGACAGCTTATGAACATGAAACGCATGCGGGGCCGACACCATCGCTCGGGCGGCAGCAATGGCGGCAGTATACGCCAGCAGAACGGCCAGATCCCGCTCAACCGGAACCATGTGTTCGACAGCAATGGTCCCGACCTGCGTATTCGCGGGACGGCCCAGCAATTGTTCGAAAAATATCTTCAGCTTGGCCGTGATGCCAGCGGATCGGGCGATCGCGTCATGGCGGAAGCCTATTTCCAGCATGCCGAGCATTACTTCCGCATCCTCAACGCCATGACCCAGGCAGCCCAGCAGAACCAGCAGGACCGCCAGGAACGTCAGCCCCGACAGCGCCCCACCGCTGTGGCGGACACGAACGACGGTGAGCCCGGCGACGATGCCCCGGGCGAGGAACCGGCCGAAAAAGGCAAGCCGGATGTGGAACTCGCCCCGGCCGAAGCCTGATCATGTGCTGACGAATGCGCGCCGGCGTTTATCCGGCGCGCGTTCTATGGCGGATCGGACAGGACCGTCCGAATGGCCTGCGTCAGGTGCGCCAGTTCTTTCGGCGCGATGGTAAAGGCCGGCGTCAGGTAGACGATCGTCCGGAATGGCCGCACCCATACGCCTTGATCGACCAGACGGGCCTTCAGGCGGTTCATGTCGCGGATCCGCTCCAGTTCCACCACGCCGATCGCCCCCATGGTTCGTACGTCGCGCACGGCGGGCAGGTGGCGGCAGGCTTCCAGTTCGTCGCGCATCTGCGCGCCGATGGCGGCAACCTGTTCCAGGCGCGGTTCGCGCTCGAACAGGTCCAGCGACGCGTTGGCGCAGGCACAGGCCAGCGGGTTGGCCATGAAGGTGGGCCCGTGCATCAGGGCATGCGTCGGGTCGTCGGACAGGAACGCCTGGAAGACGTGGCGCCGCGCCACCGTCGCGGCCAGCGGGACCGTTCCCCCCGACAGCGCCTTGGACAGCGTGATGATGTCGGGGACGATGCCGGCCTGCTGGCAGGCGAACAGGCTGCCCGTTCGTCCGAAGCCGGTAAAGATTTCGTCCAGGATCAGCAGCACCCCGTGCCGGTCGGCGATCTCGCGCAGCGCGCGCAGGGTCGCCGGGTCGTGGAAGAGCATTCCGCCCGCGCCCTGGACCAGCGGTTCGACCAGGATTGCCGCCACGTGTTGGCCTTCGGTCTCCATCAGATGGTCCAGGGCGGCGCACGATGCCGCGTCGCACGGCAGGTCGGTGATGACATGTTGGGGCAGGACACCGGCGAACAGGCTGTGCATCCCTTCTTCCGGATCGCACACCGCCATGGTCGCCAGCGTGTCCCCATGATAGCCGCCACGAAACGCGACCAGCCGGGTCCGTCCGGACTGGCCCCGGTTCAGCCAGTATTGCACGGCCATCTTCATCGCGACCTCGACCGCGACCGACCCGGAATCCGAGAAGAACACGCGCTCCAGGTCGCCCGGCAGCAGGTCGGTCAGCCGCCGCGCCAGGCGCAGCGCCGGTTCATGCACCAGGCCGCCGAACATGACATGCGGCATGCGCGCAAGCTGGTCGGTCGCCGCCTGGCGAATGTGGGGGTGGTTATAGCCATGGCAGGCCGTCCACCACGACGCGATGCCGTCGATCAGTTCCCGCCCGTCCGACAGACGGATGCGGCACCCGTCGGTAGCCGTCGCGGGCAGGGGGGGCGATGCCGTGTGCATCTGCGTGTAGGGCAGCCAGACATGGGGCAGCCCGGCGTCAAACCAGTCCGGTCCGGTCATCGGCGCATCCTTCGAACGAGAGATGGGAATTGACCGGCCCCATGCGGTCCGGCAGAAAACTTCGCTTCATGACCCGTTTCGATCCCTTTTTCCAGACCGCGCTGGACGACCTGGACCGGCGTCACCTGAAGCGCGTGCTGTCGCCCGTCGATCGGGACGGACCGGTCATCGTCCGCCGCGATGGCGCAAGCCTGCTGGATTTCTCGTCCAACGACTATCTCGGCCTGTCCCATCACCCCGCGCTGCGGGCCCGCGCCATCGACTGGACCGAACGCTTCGGCATCGGCAGCGGCGCATCCCGCCTCGTCACCGGAACCAGCGAACAGTACCGGCAGGTCGAGGCCAGGCTGGCCCGCTTCAAGGGCACCGAGGCGGCCCTGCTGCTGGCCTCGGGCTGGCAGGCCAACGCGGCGGTGCTGCCCGCGCTGCTGCGCATTTCGGCTGCCCAGACCGGCGAACCCGCCCTGGTCTTCACCGACCGGCTGAACCATGCCAGCCTGCATCACGGCTGCCAGGCCGCCGGCGTGCGGCAGATCCGCTTCGCGCATAACGACCTGGGGCACCTGGAGCATCTGCTGGCCCAGCGGCAGGCGCAGCGCGGCCTGCGCTTCATCGTGACGGAAAGCGTGTTCAGCATGGACGGCGACCGTGCCGACGTGGCCGGATTGCGGACGCTGGCCGACCGGTATGGCGCCTTCCTCTACCTGGACGAAGCCCACGCGACCGGCGTGCTGGGGCCGCAGGGCAGGGGCCTGTCGGCCGAAGCCGGCGGGGTGGATCTGGCGATGGGCACGTTCAGCAAGGCGCTGGGCGGATTCGGCGCCTATGTCGCGGGATCGCGCGCCGTCTGCGACTGGCTGGTCAGCACCTGTTCCGGCTTCATCTACACCACGGCGCTGCCGCCCGGGGTGCTGGGGGCAATCGACGCGGCACTGGACCTGGTTCCCACGCTGGATGCCGAACGGGCGCATCTGGCCGGCCTGGCCGACCGGATGCGCGCGGGGGCAGGGGCGCTGGGCTGGTCCACCGGGCCGTCCAGCACGCAGATCGTCCCCGTCATCGTCGGCGCGGCCGATCGGGCGCTGACCCTGGCGCGGGCGCTGGCGGCGCGGGGCATGCTGGGCACCGCCATCCGGCCGCCGACCGTACCGGCGGGCAGCGCGCGCATTCGCGTCGCCCTCAGCGCCGCGCATGACGAAACGATGGTCGACCGGCTGCTGTCGGCGCTGGAGGACGCGGCGCGGGAGCATGGCATTGCCCCCTGAGCCCGCCTTCCGTCCCGGCCTGCTGTTTGTCCATGGCTGGGGCTTCACGCCCGATTTCTGGCAACCGGTGCAGGACAGGCTGGGGCGGCAGGATGCCGTCAGGCTGGATTTCGGGTTCTTCGGCCCCGCCTGCATGGAGGCGCGCCCCGCGCGACCCTACGTCGCGGTCGGCCATTCCCTGGGCGCGCTGTGGCTGCTGCTGCACCGGCCGGCGGCCTGCCTGGGCATGGTACTGATCAACGGCTTCGCCCGGTTCGGCGCGGCGGCGGATTACCGGCAGGGCGTTCCCGCCCGCGTCATCGACCGCATGGTCCAGGGACTGGACCATAACGCCGACGGCGTGGTCGCCACCTTTCGCGACCGCGCGGGCATCGGCACGCCACCGCCGGGCGCGGCCGATCCCGGCCGGCTGGCCCGGGCCCTGGCGATCCTGCGCGACGCCGATGCCCGTCCGCTGCTGGCCAGCCCGGACGCCCTGCCGCCCGTCGCCGTCCTGGCGGGGCGGGTGGACCCGATCGTCTCGCCCGCCATGACCGATGCCTGTTTCCATGACCGGCTTGCCGTCGACTGGATCGCGGATGGCGGCCATCTGCTGCCGCTGACCCATCCCGACGCCTGCGCCGCCGCGATTACGCATATGATGGATGCCGCCCCATGAATCCGCGCAAGCACCAGATCGCGGCCCGTTTCGGCGGTGCCGACTCCTATGACGCCGCCGCCCGCATCCAGGCGTCGGTGGCAGCGCGCCTGGCCGATCGGATCAGGGCCGCCTGCGATGCGGCCGGTGGCCTGGCGCCGGCCCGTATCCTCGAACTGGGTTGCGGCACCGGTTTCCTGAGCGCCCATCTGCGCCGCCTGTTCCCCGATGCCATCCTGACGGTTACCGATCTGGCGCCGGAAATGGTCGAACGCGCGCGCGCGCGCCTGACGCCCCTGGGCGGGGACGTCCGCTATGCGGTCGTGGACGCGGAAGATCCCGCATCGGTCGGCACGGGGTTCGACCTGATCTGTTCCAGCCTGTCGATGCAATGGTTCACGGACCCCGCCGCAACGCTGGACCGCCTGGCCGCGCGGCTGGCGCCGGGCGGCATGATGGCGCTTTCCACCCTCTGCGCCGGCAGCTTCGCGGAATGGCGTGCGGTGCACCGGGCGGCGGGACTGGACTGCCCGGTGCCGTCCTATCCGGGCCTGGAGCAACTGCAGGCCGACTGGCCCGGTGCCGGGGTGGGGTCATGGCGGCACGAAACGCTGATCGACCATCCCGCATCCGCGCTGGATTTCGTGCGCGAACTGCGCCAGATCGGCGCATCCCTGCCGCGCGACGGCGCACGGCCCGCGGGGCCGGGCACGATGCGCCGGCTGTTGCGCGATCTGGACAACCGGGGCGGCGTTACCGCGACCTACGAGATCGGATACGGCCTGTTTCGCACGCCGTCGCGCCGGGGCGTGTTCGTGACCGGTACCGATACCGAGGTCGGCAAGACACTGGCGGCGGCGTGCCTGGTCCAGGCCTGGAATGCGTCCTACTGGAAGCCGCTACAGACCGGCATTGCCGAGGACACCGCCGACAGCGTCACCATTGCCGCGCTGTGCGGCGTGGACCCGGCCCGGATCGCCCGGCCCGCCGTGGTCCTTCCGGCCCCGCTGTCACCCTTCGACGCGGCGGAGCAGGACGGGATCACGCTCGATGCCGCGCGGATCGTACTCCCGCCCGCCCGGGACGCGCGTCCCGTGGTGGTCGAAGGGGCAGGTGGGGTCATGGTCCCGATTACGCGCGACTGCATGATGATCGACCTGATGGTCCGTTTCGCCCTGCCGGTGGTGGTGGTGGCCCGCAGCCAGCTCGGTACGATCAACCATACGCTGCTGACCCTGCAGGCCCTGCGGTCACGCGGCCTGGCCGTCGCCGGCGTGATCCTGAACGGACAGCCGTCGCGCGAGGCACGGCGGGCGATCACCCTGTTCGGCGGGGCCCGCGTCCTGGCGGAATTTCCGCATCTGGATCAGGTCGGTCCCGAACAGGTCGCGAACCTGGCCGGCTTGCTGCCGTCCTATGACGATCTGTGGTGCTATCCCTGAAACCCGTCCGTCCCGGTCAATACCGGCGGAGCAGGCCGACGAGCTGGCCCTGGATTCTGACCCGGTCCGACGGGACAATGCGCGGCTCGTAGCGCGCGTTGGCCGGTTCCAGCGCGATGGTGCTGCCGCGCCGGCGCAGCCGTTTCAGCGTGACTTCCTGGTCGTCGATCAGCGCGACGACGATCTGTCCGTTCTGCGCCACGTCGCCCCGGCGGATGATCACCGTATCGCCGTCCAGGATTCCGGCCTCGATCATCGAATCGCCCGCGACTTCCAGCGCATAATGCTCGCCATGGCCCAGCAGGTTCATCGGAACCTCGATCTGCGCCCCGGTTTCACGCAGGGCCTCGATCGGCTGGCCGGCGGCGATCCGACCATAGAAGGGCAGGTGAATCGCCCCGGCCTCGGTCGCAACGGACGCCCCCGCCAGCCGGTTGGCGAAATCGCCCTTGATGACATTGGGCACGAAGGATTCGGCAGCAGCGGACTCGTCGGTGGCGGGTGCGGTGACCGGCGGGGGACCGGATTCCGCCAGGGGCGGCTTGCCGGTGGCGGCCGGCATGGTTTCCGGCAGGCGCAGGACTTCCAGGGCGCGGGCGCGGTGGTGACGGCGACGGAGGAAATCCCGCTCCTCCAGCGCCGAAATCAGGCGGTGGATGCCGGATTTCGACCGCAGGTTCAGCGCATCCTTCATTTCGTCGAAGGAGGGTGAAAAGCCCGTCTGTTTCAGATGCCGGTCGATGAACAGCAGCAGTTCATGTTGCTTGCGCGTCAGCATTGGCACCCCCGTGATCGTACTGTTCCGATGGTTGGCCGATCCGTTACCAGGGCATGGAACAAACAGGAAACCTAATGCCGATGTTCTATATTGGTTCCCCCTGCGCCGTCAACAGCCCTCGGAGGCTGCCCGGAAATGTGGGCTGGTGGGCGAGAGTGCCGCGCAGCGCGCATTTCCGGTCAGCCATTTCAGATGGACAGCGTATCCAGGCGGATGATCCGGCACGGCTCGCCCGTCCGGGCCGCAGGGGCGTGGGGGGCGCGCAGGATCAACGCCTGGCTGTCCGCCAGGGTGCGCAGCATGGCCGAATCCTGTCGCGGGAACGCGGTGGCGAGCAGGCTGCCGTCCGCCGCCCGGTCCAGCCGGGCACGCAGATGGTCCGCCCGATGGTCGTTCGCCGGCAGGTCGCCCCCCAGTGTCGCCAGGTCGTACGCCACCATCGGATCGCTGCGACCCGCCAGTACCCGGATTGCCGGCATGGCGAAAACGATGGCGCAGATCATGGCCGCCACCGGATTGCCCGGCAGGCCCAGCACCGGCACCCGGCCGATTCGGCCATGCATCAGCGGCTTGCCCGGACGCATCGCGATCTTCCAGAAATTGACCGACAGCCCGATCCGCTCCAGCGCCCGCTGCACCAGATCATAGCGGCCGACGCTCGCCCCCCCCACGGTCAGCAGCAGGTCCGCACTCTCGACGCCCTGGGCCAGCCGCGCGATCTCGGCTTCGTCATCGCGCGCGATCGGCAGCATCACCGGCGTTCCGCCACAGGCCCGGACCAGCGCCGCCAGCATCGGGGCGTTGGAATTGGCGATTCCCCCCGGCGCGATCGTCTCTCCCGGCAGCGCGATTTCATCGCCCGTCGCCAGGATCGCGACGGTCGGCTTCCGGTGGACGGGAACCCATGCGTGATTGGCCGCCGCGATCAATCCGACCTCGCGCGCCAGCAGCAGCCGTCCGGGGGCCACCACGATCTGCCCCAGGGCGAAATCCTGGCCGCGCCGCCGGATGTGCCGGCCCGCCTGGGCGTCCGCGCTCGCGGTCATCCGCCCGTCCGATTCGGTCGCGTTTTCCTGGATCAGCACGCTGTCCGCCCCGTTGGGCATCACGCTGCCGGTATAGATCCGCACGCACCCGTCCGGGGTGACGACGCCGGGGAAGGGGTGGCCGGCGGGGCTCTCGCCGATCACCGGCAGGGTCGTACCGGCCCGGCAGTGCGCCGCCTGGACCGCGTATCCGTCCATGGCCGAAATATCGGCTGGCGGATTGTCCAGTCGCGCGGCAATGCCGGCCCCCGCGACGCGCCCCCAGGCCTCGGCCAGGGGCACGAGTTCCGGCCCCATGGGAATCAGTTCCGCCAGGATTCGCTCCTGGGCCTCGGACACGCTCAGCATTGGTCCCGTTCTCCCCCGTTTTGGCGCGAATCACACATATCTGGACGATCGGTGCGACTAACGCTTGACCTCGGGGCTGTGTATGCGCATTTTCCGCCGACTTGAACCACTGCTGCACCTGATTGTTCCAGCAGCGGCGGAGCAGTGCTGAGGATTCCATGGCCAAGAGTAACACGATTCAGATCAAGCTCGTCTCGTCGGCGGACACCGGGTATTTCTACGTCACGAAGAAGAATGCCCGTGCCCAGACCGGCAAGCTCGAAATGCGCAAATACGATCCCGTCGCGCGGAAGCATGTCGCTTTCCGCGAAGCGAAGATCAAATAAGCAGGCGGGCTCTACGGGACATGTCCCGTGGAATCGGCACAAAAAAGCCGGGTGGTCCATCGGACCCCCGGCTTTTTTCGTTGGGTTTCCCCTTTAGTAGAGGTGTTCGTGCGCCCCGTAGGGGACGACCAGTTCATCGGGTCGGGACAGGTTCAGCATCGCCCGCGCCCGTTCGTCCAGCGTGTCGCTGTCCAGCGCGCTTTCCTTCAGCCCACGCACCCGACGGACCCAGACCTGCTGTTCCGCCATGGCGTCCTGCTGGGCGGCCCGGGCCTCGGCCAGCAGTTGCAGTTGCGCCTTGTAGCTCTGCAGCCCATGGTCGCCCTGCATGACGTTCCAGCCGAAATAGGCGGTCAGGCCGATGAACAGGGCAGGGGGAATGACCATGCGGATTGCCCGTCGAATCATCCGGCCGATCTGCATGGTCTGGTACGCCCCCTTGTCGCGTTCAGCGAATTCCATCGCGAACTATTCCCGATCCGGTGGCGGGAGGGAACAGTTTTTCCCTCCCTTTCCGCCGGATCGGTACGTTTTCCGCGCGATCAGGCCGTCTTGAGGATCGTCCGGCCAGCGTAACGGGCCGCAGTGGCCAGTTCGTTCTCGATCCGGATCAGCTGGTTGTATTTCGCCGTGCGGTCGGAGCGCGACAGCGAGCCGGTCTTGATCTGCCCGCAATTGGTCGCGACGGCCAGGTCGGCGATGGTCGAATCCTCGGTTTCGCCCGAACGGTGGCTCATCACGGCGGTATAGCCCGCGCGCTGCGCCGTCTCGACCGCTTCCAGCGTCTCGCTCAGCGTGCCGATCTGGTTCACCTTCACCAGCAGCGAATTCGCCACCCCGGCCTTGATGCCACGGCGCAGGCGGTCCGGATTGGTCACGAACAGATCGTCACCCACCAGTTGCACCGTCTTGCCCAGCGTCGCGGTCAGCACGGCCCAGCCTTCCCAGTCGTCTTCCGCCAGGCCGTCCTCGATCGACACGATCGGGTAGCGCGCGGCCAGGTCGGCCAGGTAGGCCACCATGCCGGCGGAATCCAGGGTCTTGCCTTCGCCTTCCATGACATAGAGGCCGTCACGGTAGAATTCGGTCGCAGCGCAATCCAGCGCGAAGGTCACGTCGTCGCCGGGGCGGTAACCGGCGGCCTCGACCGCCTTGGTGATGAAGCCCAGCGCGTCGTCGGCGGATTTCAGGCCGGGGGCGAAGCCGCCCTCGTCACCGACATTGGTGTTATGGCCGGCGGCCGACAGGTTCTTCTTCAACTGGGCGAAGATTTCCGAACCCACGCGCACCGCGTCGGCCAGGGTGGGGGCGCCCACCGGCTGGATCATGAATTCCTGGATGTCGATCGGGTTGTCGGCATGCTGGCCGCCATTGACGATGTTCATCATCGGCACCGGCAGGGTGCGGGCATAGACGCCGCCGACATAGCGATAGAGCGGGATCTGCAGTTCCTCGGCCGAGGCCTTGGCCACCGCCAGCGATACCGCCAGGATGGCGTTGGCGCCCAGGCGGGCCTTGTTCGGCGTGCCGTCCAGGTCGATCATCGCCTCGTCGATCGCCACCTGGTCCATTGATTCGGCGCCCTGCAGGGCCTCCAGGATCTCCGTCTCGACATGCTCGACCGCCTTCAGGACGCCCTTGCCGCCGAATCGGGACTTGTCGCCGTCGCGAAGCTCGACGGCCTCATGCGCGCCGGTGGATGCGCCCGACGGAACGGCGGCGCGTCCCTTGGCACCCGACGCCAGTTCGACATCGACCTCGACAGTCGGATTGCCGCGGCTGTCCAGGATTTCGCGCGCGACGATATCGACGATAGCACTCATGACTCTGCTTCCTCGGTTTGTGGATATTGGGGTTTGTGGATATTGGGCCCGTTGCAGGTTCGACCGGGACGTGCGACCGCGACCGGGCCCTCCCCTTCGGTCACGGCGGGACCATAGCAGGACCAGACGGAGAAGAACATGAAGCGCCTGCCTCTGCTGGCGATCATAATGGGGATCGCCAGCCCGTTTCCAGCCATCGTCTGTGCGACGGCGCTCCTCTTCTATCCTTCGGATCGGCCGTTGCCGGGCCTGACGATGGCGCTGGTGGCGTATCTGGCCCTGATGCTGGCCTTCAGCGGCGCGGTCCATTGGGGGCTGGCACTGGACCGCCCGGCCGTCGTCACGGCATCGCCCACGACGCGGACCGACAACCGCCGCATGCTCACCGGCGGTGTTCCGCTGCCCGTAGGCTGGCTGGCCATCCTGGCGACGTTCCTGGGGCATGCGGGGGCGGGCCTGGCGATCCTGCTGGCAGGATTTGCCGGGCTGTTCCTGGCCGAACGCGCGGCCTGGCGCCGGGGCGAATTGCCGTCCGGCTATCTGGCGCTGCGGCTGTGCATGACCGCCGTCATCATGACCTGTCTGGCGGTGGCGCTGCTGGCCCGCGCGATATGACGCGGGCCAGGGGGGGGGCCTACGGGGTGCCGGCCTTGGTCAGCCGGTCATATTGGGCCAGGCGCTGGACCAGGGCCTTCATGTCCCGGATCGGGATCATGTTCGGTCCGTCGCTGGGCGCGCTGTCCGGGTCCTGGTGCGTTTCGATGAAGACCGCCGCGACGCCGATCGCCAGCGCCCCCCGTGCCAGGATGGGGGCGAATTCCCGCTGGCCGCCCGACGATCCGCCCAGGCCGCCCGGCTGCTGGACCGAATGGGTGGCGTCGTACACGACCGGATAGCCGGTCGCCGCCATGATCGGCAGGCCGCGCATGTCATTGACCAGCGTGTTGTAGCCGAAGCTGGTCCCGCGCTCGCACAGCATGATGCGCTCGTTGCCGGTCGAGGCGATCTTGGCCGCGACATTCGTCATGTCCCACGGCGCCAGGAACTGCCCCTTCTTGACGTTGATCGCGGCCCCGGTTTCCCCGGCCGCCAGCAGCAGGTCGGTCTGGCGGCACAGGAAGGCCGGGATCTGCAGCACGTCCACGGCGGCGGCGGTGGGGGCGCACTGGTCCGCCGCATGCACGTCCGTCAGCACCGGCACGCCGAATCGCTCGCGCACCCGTGCCAGGATTTCCAGCCCCGCCGCCATGCCCACGCCACGCGCGGCGCCCAGGCTGGTGCGGTTCGCCTTGTCGAACGAGCTTTTATAGATCAGGCCGACCCCGGTTTCCCGTGCGATGCCGTGCAGCGCGTCGGCCGTTTCCATCGCATGGGCTTCGGATTCGATCTGGCACGGCCCGGCGATCAGGACGAAGGGACGATCGTTGCCGACGGTCAGGCTGCCGAGCGAGACGGATTTCGGATGGGTCATACCAGCCGCATCTTCTTCACGGCCGCGCCGACGAAGCCCGAGAAAAGCGGATGCGGATCGAACGGCTTGGACAGCAGTTCGGGATGGTACTGCACCGCGACGAACCAGGGATGGTTCGGATACTCCACCACTTCCGGCAGGATGTCGTCCGGCGACATGCCCGAGAACTGCAATCCGGCCTTCTCCAGCACCTCGCGGTAATGCACGTTCACCTCGTAGCGGTGGCGGTGGCGTTCGCGGATCTCGGTCTTGCCGTAGATTTCGGCCACGCGGGAGCCTTCGGCCAGCTTGGCGGCATAGGCGCCCAGGCGCATCGTCCCGCCCATCTCGCCGCCCTCGCGCCGGCGCAGCAATTCGTTGCCCCGCGCCCATTCCGTCATCAGGCCGACCAGGGGTTCCTCCGTCGGGCCGAATTCGGTCGAAGACGCATCGGGCAGGCCGGCCAGGTTGCGGGCGCATTCGATGACAGCCATCTGCATCCCGAAACAGATGCCCAGGAACGGGATGTTGTGTTCCCGTGCGAAGCGTACGGCCTGGATCTTGCCTTCGGACCCGCGTTCGCCGAAACCGCCGGGAACCAGGATCGCGTGCGCGTCGCGCAGCGCCTCGATCGCCGTTTCCGACTTCTCGAAGATCTCGGCCTCGACCCAGTCCAGCTTGACGCGGACCCGGTTGGCGATGCCGCCATGCTGCAGCGCCTCGATCAGCGATTTATAGGCATCCAGCAGGGCCGTGTATTTGCCCACCACGGCGATCCGCACCTCGCCCTCGGGGTGGCGCATCGCGTCCAGCACCCGGTTCCATGCCGACAGGTCGGGTTCCTGGTCATGGGGCAGGCCGAAATGGCGCAGGACCTCGGTATCCATGCCTTCGGCGTGGTACGAGACCGGGCAGGCATAGATGGTGTCGACGTCCAGCGCCGCGATCACGGCCTCGGGGCGCACATTGCAGAAATTGGCGATCTTGCGCCGTTCGGTGTCGGGAATCGGCCGGTCGGACCGGCACAGCAGCATCTGGGCCTGGATACCGACATTCTGCAGTTCCTTGACGGAATGCTGCGTCGGCTTGGTCTTCAGTTCGCCGGCCGAGGGAATCCACGGCAGCAGGGTCAGGTGGACGAACATCGTCTGCCCGGCGCCCAGGTCGTTGCGCAACTGGCGAATGGCCTCGAGGAACGGCAGGCTTTCGATGTCGCCCACGGTGCCGCCGATTTCCACCAGCACGAAATCCAGGTCCTCGGTCCCCGCGACCACGGCTTCCTTGATGGCGTCCGTGATGTGGGGGATGACCTGAACGGTCGCGCCCAGGTAATCGCCGCGCCGTTCGCGGGCGATCACGTCGGAATAGATCTGGCCGGTTGTGGCGTTGTCGGCCCTGGTCGCATGGACGCCGGTGAAGCGTTCATAATGTCCAAGGTCCAGATCGGTCTCCGCGCCATCGTCGGTTACGAAGACTTCGCCATGTTGATACGGGCTCATGGTGCCCGGATCGACGTTGAGATAAGGATCGAGCTTGCGTAGCCGGACCCGGTATCCGCGCGCCTGCAGCAGGGCCGCGAGGGCTGCCGAGGCAATGCCTTTACCGAGTGAGGAGACCACGCCGCCAGTGATGAATACAAACCGCGTCATGGATGGCCTCCCTACACTGTTTCGCCCCGCCGTGAAAAGTCCATACCGGACGGACCGTCCGATCGGGGCGATAAAAAACCATCCCCGCCATGCGACGGGGAGGGCGGGCGGCGATCAGTGCGTCGGCGCGGGCGCGGCCGGAGTGGCCGGAGCGGCGGGCAGCGTGGCAGGGGCGGCGGGTGCCGGCGGCTGCGCCAGGATGTCATGCCCGCTGCCGGTCGAGGCCCCACGGTTCATGACCGCCAGGGTCAGCGACAGGATCATGAAGATTCCGGCCAGGACCGACGTGGTGCGGGTCAGCAGGTTGGCGGTTCCCCGCCCGGACATGAAGCTTCCCATGCCCTGGCTGCTGCCGATTCCCAGACCACCGCCCTCGCTGCGCTGGATCAGGACCGTCCCGATCAGGGCCAGGGTTACGAACAGATGCAGAAAAAGAAGGACGGTAATCATACTCGCTTCCAGGTAAGGCGCCGCCCGTGCAAGGTACAGCAAAAGGACCGTTTACAGGTCCACGGCGGCCCGCACAATCGGCAGAAACGTGTCGGCCTGCAGGCTTGCGCTGCCGACCAGCGCGCCGCCGACCTCGGCGATCGGCAGGATGGACGCCGCGTCGCGCCCGTTGACCGATCCACCATAAAGGATCCGAATCGTTTTTCCAGCCGCACCGAACTGACGCACCAGCTCGGCGCGGATGAAGCCCATCATGTCCGCGATGTCCTGGCTGGCGGCCGGGTTGCCCGATCCGATCGCCCATACGGGCTCGTAGGCCACGACGCCGCTGAAACCGTCGGGCAGCGATCCCTGGATCTGCCAGCCGATCGCGTCGCGGCTTTCGCCGGACGCCTTCTGGTCGCCGGTCTCTCCGATGCAGACGATCGGGGTCAGTCCGGCGGCCAGGGCGGTCTGCGTCTTCTCGCGCACCGTCTCGTCCAGCTCGCCGTGGTCGCGGCGCCGTTCGGAATGACCCAGCACGACATATTCCACGCCAAGGTCGGCAAGCATGGCGGCGGATATGTCGCCGGTATGCGCGCCCGACGCCGCCTGATGGCAGTCCTGCGCCCCCAGTGCGATGCCGCTGCCCTTCAGGAGGGGGCCGATCCCGGCCAGTTGGGTGAACGGGGGACAGACCACGACCTGCGGAGGCGAGGGGATGGTGGCCAGGCCCTCCGCGATCTCCCCGACCAGGTCGCGCGAAGGGGCGCCCAGTCCGTTCATCTTCCAGTTGCCGACGATCATCTGCCTCATGTGTCTCGATCCCTGTGTTTCCGCGCCGCCCTTCGGTCGGGTCTCGGGCGATCTTGTGTTTTTTTCAGGGGTACTGCCGACCGGGTTATAACATCCTACACCATGCGTCCCGCCCGCATGCAATGCCGCAGGACCCTGCTGGCGGGGGCGTGAACAGGGTTCTGGTCAAGCGGCGGCCGTGTCCGTATGGTGCGCGGCCGAAAAGGGGGCCGCTAGGCGGCCCCGACGTCTGTGCCGCTCTCGTCCGGATCCTGCATTTAATGATTTCCTTCCTGCGCCACGCCTTCGTCGATTCCTGGCTGGGCCGTATCATCGCCGGCCTGCTGTTCCTCGCCTTCGTCGGCTGGGGGGTGGGTGACGTGCTGTCCAATATCGGCAGCGAACGCGCGGATGTCGTCGCCCGGGTGGGCGACCAGACCATCACCACGGACTCGTTCCTCTCGGCGGTGCAGAACGAACTGCAGCAGCTTGCCCGCCAGATGGGCGTCGGCGACCCGTCGCAGATCCCGGCCGCGGCCCGTGGCCAGGCGGCGCAGCAGGTCCTGCAGCGCCTGGTGACCCAGTCCGAAATGATCCTGGCGGCCGGGCGGCTGGGCGTGACGGTGCCCGACGACGTGCTGCGCGACGAGGTCTTCGGCCTGCAGATCTTCAAGGGGCCGGATGGCCGCTTCGACCGCGCGCTGTTCGATTCGCGGCTGCGTCAGATCGGCATGACCGAGGCACGGTTGCTGGACATCGTGCGGACGGACCTGGCCGTCCGCGCGCTGGTCGAGCCGCTGCAGAGCGGCGCGCGCGCTCCGGAAGTCATGGTGCGCCGCGCGTTCGATTTCGGCGCCCAGGCCCGGACGATCGACCTGGTGCGCATCGCCCTGGGCGACCAGGGGACGCCCGCGCCCGACACGGCGACGCTGCGCCGGTTCTACGACAATCATCCGTGGCTGTTCCGGCTGCCGGAATTCCGGCATGCGCGCATCGTCGTACTGTCGCCCGACACGGTCGCGCGGTCGATCGACATTCCGGATGCCGAGCTGCGCCGTCTCTATGACGCACAGCAATCGAAATACCATGTGCCCGAGACCCGCAGCGTGCAGATCGTGACCGCGCCCAGCCAGGCCCGCGCCCAGGCCATTGCCGCCCAGTGGCAGGCGGGTGCCGACTGGGCCAAAATCCAGTCTGGCGCCAAGGACAGCGCGGCGGTGGGAATGGACAACGTCCGCGAAAGCGCGATTCCCTCGCCCGGCCTGGCGAAGCTGGTCTTCGCCGCCCCGGCTTCGGTCCTGCAGGGACCGGTGCAGACCGATACCGGCTGGGTCGTCTTCAGGGTGACGCAGGTCACGCCGCCGCATGACACCGATTTCGCCACCGCCCGGCAGGAACTGCGCGACCAGATGGCCCAGACCCAGGCCGCCGACCTGGTGGGGCCGCGCGTGCAGAAGCTGCAGGACGCGATTGCCGGCGGCGGGCTGGACCGCATTCCCGACAATCTGGGTGCCGTGGCCATCGCCGGGACGCTGGACGAGCAGGGCCGGACGCAGGCCGGCGAACCCGCGCCGGTTCCCGGAAGCGACGCGCTGCGCCGGGCGATCGTGGCGCGGATCTTCGCCCAGGCGAAGGGGGCGAACCCGACACTGGTGCAGGGGCCGGACAATGCCTGGTTCGCCGTCGCCGTGGACAGCGTGGAACCGGGCCAGCTTCGCCCCTTCGACGCCGTGCCCGACCAGGGACGCAGCGCGTGGGAGGACGAATCCCGCCGTCACACCGCCAATGTGCAGGCCACCGCGCTCTACCTGGCCGCGAAGGCCCATGGCGGCGTCGCGGCGGCGGCGGGCCCGGGGCAGCAGGTCCTGCACCCCGCGCCGCTGGGGCGCGGACAGCAGATCGAGGGCGTGCCCGATGAGCTGGCACGCCTGGTCTTCCGCCTGGGCGCTGCCGGGCAGACCGTCATGCTGGACGAACCGGACGGGTTCTATGTCGCGACCCTGACCGCGATCACCCATCCCGATCCCGCGACCCAGCCGATGCAGGTCGACCGCATCCGCACCGGCCTGTCGCAGGCGATCGCCAACGATATCGGCCTGTCCTACGCGGCAACGCTGCAGCAGGCCGTCAAGCCCAAGACCAACATGGGCGCGCTGCAATCCGCCCTGTCGTCGGTGACCGGCAGCCCCGCCGCCGGAGAATCCAGCCCGTGAGCATCCCCTCCGCCTCCGCCGCCCCGGTTCCGGCCGGGCGCGACGACGTGCTGGCCACGCTCCGGCAGGGACAGGGCGCGGTGGTCTGGAGCATCGAGGCCGCGGACCTGCTGACCCCGGTCGCCGCCTATATGCGCCTGTCGCGCCTGGCCGGGGCCAGCGACACGGCGCCCCCGCGCAACGCGTTCCTGCTGGAAAGCGTCGAGGGCGGGGTGGCGCGCGGCCGGTATTCGGTGATCGGCCTGCTGCCCGACCTGATCTGGCGCTGCCATGGCGGCGCGGCCACGATCAACACCGACGCGGCGCGGGACCCGGCCGCGTTCGTGCCGGCCGGGGTGCCGCCGCTGGATTCGCTGCGCGCCGTGATCCGCGCCAGCCAGATGACGTTGCCGTCCGGCCTGCCGCCCATGGTGGCCGGGCTGTTCGGCTATCTGGGCTATGACATGGTCCGGCAGATGGAGCATCTGCCGGACATGCCGGCTGACGACCTGGACCTGCCCGAAGGGGTGATGATCCGCCCCGGGCTGTTCGCGATCTTCGATACGGTGCGCGACGAACTGATCCTGGCGGCGCCCGTGCGCCCCCGAAGCGACCGCACGCCCGAAGCGGCATGGCAGGCGGCGCAGGACCTGCTGGCCACGGCGCGGCGCACCCTGTCCGAGCCGCTGCAACTGCACGAGATCACGCCGGATTATACCGGGCCGCTCGAGGCGCCGCGCTCGACCTTCACGCGTGAGGGTTTCTGCGCCATGGTCCGGCGCATTCAGGACTACATCGCGGCGGGCGATGCCTTCCAGGTCGTGCCCAGCCAGCGTTTCTCGACCGCCTTCACGCTGCCGCCGCTGGCGCTGTACCGGGCGCTGCGCCGCATCAATCCGGCGCCGTTCCTGTTCAACCTGGCGTTCGACGGATTCAGCCTGGTGGGCTCGTCGCCCGAAATCCTGGTCCGGCTGCGCGACGGGCAGATGACGGTGCGCCCGCTGGCCGGCACCCGCCCGCGCGGCCGGACGGACGAGGAGGATCTGGCGCTGGAGCGGGACCTGCTGGCCGACCCCAAGGAACTGGCCGAGCACCTGATGCTGATCGATCTGGGGCGCAACGATATCGGGCGGGCCTGTACCGTGGGTTCGGTCCAGGTGACCGAGAAATTCGTCATCGAGCGCTTCAGCCACGTCATGCACATTTCCTCGAACGTCGAGGGGCAGTTGCGGCCGGGGCTGGAGGCGCTGGATGCCCTGATCGCGGGCTTTCCCGCCGGGACCCTGACCGGCGCGCCGAAGATCCGTGCGATGGAGATCATCGACGAGGTCGAGCCGACCCGCCGCGCCACCTACGCCGGATGCATCGGCTATTTCGGGGCGAACGGCGCCATGGATACCTGCATCGGCCTGCGCATGGCCGTGGTCAAGGACGGGCAGATGCACGTGCAGGCCGGCTGCGGCGTGGTGGCCGACAGCGTGCCCGACCTGGAATACGAGGAAACCCGGCACAAGGCGCGTGCCCTGTTCCGCGCGGCCGAGGACGCTGTGCAGTTCGCCCGCGGGCAGAACACGGCGGGATCATAAAATTGCGCCGTTCTTAACGAGTGGCGCAATAAAATCCCCATTTTTGAACGCCAGACATTATTTTGATTAATTTCTGATCTGTTGTTTGACCGGGCCGAAACGGGAGGTCATCATATTGCCATGATCCTGCTGATCGACAATTACGACAGCTTCACCTTCAACCTCGTCCACTATCTGGGCGACCTGGGGGAGGTGTGCGACGTTCGCCGCAATGACGCGCTGACCGCCGACCAGGCCATGGACCTGAACCCCGACGCCATCGTGCTGTCGCCCGGCCCGGGCACGCCGGACCAGGCGGGGATCTGCTGCGAACTGATCTGCAAGGCCGCCGGCCGCGTTCCGGTCTTCGGCGTCTGCCTGGGGCACCAGGCCATCGGGCAGGTGTTCGGCGGAACGGTCGTGCGGGCGCCCACCCCGATGCATGGCAAGGTCAGCCCGGTGACCCATGACGGGAGCGGCGTATTCGCGGGCCTGCCCGACCCGTTCCTGGCCACGCGCTATCACAGCCTGACCGTCGATCCGGCCGACCTGCCGTCCGACCTGGTGCCGGTCGCCCGGACCGAGGACGGCGTCATCATGGGGCTGCGCCACCGCACGCTGCCGATCTTCGGCGTCCAGTTCCACCCCGAGAGCATCGCGTCGGAACACGGGCACGACATCCTGGCCAATTTCATGGCCATCGCGCGGGGCCTGAACACACCGCGAAAAGCGGCCTGAGCCGATCATGGATGGCGTGCCGTCCCTGTCTGCCGACCAAGCGGGTGCGTTCCGGACCATCCTGAACCGCCTGGCGCGGGGCGAAACACTGACTGAAACCGAGGCCGAGGACGCGTTCGGCCTGATCATGGACGGCGGCGTGCCCGACACGCTGATCGCCGCCTTCCTGATGGCGTTGCGGGTCCGGGGTGAGAAGCGCGCGGAACTGCTGGGCGCGGTGCGCGCCGTGCGGTCACGCATGCG
This sequence comes from Gluconacetobacter diazotrophicus PA1 5, assembly GCF_000021325.1. Taxonomy (GTDB): domain Bacteria; phylum Pseudomonadota; class Alphaproteobacteria; order Acetobacterales; family Acetobacteraceae; genus Gluconacetobacter; species Gluconacetobacter diazotrophicus. Next base: position 172,969 of record NC_011365.1, read on the forward strand.
GGCGGTCGGCCCCGTTCCTCCGGGCACGATCGATGTCTGCGGCACGGGCGGCGACGGCCTGGGCACACTGAATATTTCGACCGCCGTCGCCTTCGTCCTGGCCGCGCTGGGTGTTCCGGTCGCCAAGCATGGCAACCGGGCCCTGTCGTCGCGTTCCGGCGCGACCGACGTGCTGGGCGCGCTGGGCGTGGATCTGTCGGACGACCCGTCGGTGATCGCCGCGCGGATCAATGACGGAAACCTGGCTTTCATGGCGGCGCCGGCGCACCATCCGGCCATGCGCCATGCCGGACCGGTGCGGGCCGCGCTGGGAATCCGCACGCTGTTCAACCTGATCGGCCCCTTGTGCAATCCGGCCGGCGTCACACATCAACTGGTCGGTGTGTTCGATCCGGCATGGCTGCGCCCGGTGGTGGAGACGTTGCAGCTTCTGGGGTCGGAGCGCGTGTGGGCCGTGCATGGCTATTGCGAAGGCGCGACGGGCGGCCGGGGCGTGGACGAACTGACGCTGGCCGGTCCTACCGCGATCGTGGCGTTGCAGAACGGACGGATTTACGACCTGACGTTGCGGCCCGAGGATGCGGGCCTGCGCCCCGCGCCGATCACGGCGATCGCGGGTGGCGGGGCGGAGGAAAATGCGGCGGCCCTTACGGCTTTGCTGGCGGGCGCCCATGGAGCCTATCGCGATACCGTGCTGCTGAACGCGGCGGCCTGCCTGCATGTGGCGGGACGCGGTGCGGCACTGGATGACGATGGGAGATTGAGACCGGCGTCGCTACGGGCGCTGGTGGCGGATGCGGCCCGCGTGCTGGATGACGGATCGGCCCTGGCCATGCTGAATTCCGCGCGCCGTCGCCACATGGATACGCCGGAGGGGATTACACAAAGCTTATGATGAACGACATGCCGACAAGCCAGGCGCCGATCGATTGCGGTAACACGCCCGGCCAGGACGGGATTCCCGATGTCCTGGCGCGGATTTGTGCCCGCACCCGCGTGGATGTCGCCCAGCGGGCGACGATCACCCCGCTGAAGGACATCACCGCCCGCGCGCGCGAGGTCGACTCTCCCACCCGGGGGTTCGGCCAGGCGCTGAAGCAACGCACGGCGGACCGGCAGATCGGCCTGATCGCGGAGATCAAGAAGGCATCGCCATCCGCGGGCATCCTGCGCCCGGACTACGATCCGGCCGGCATCGCCGTGCAATATGAAACGGCGGGCGCCGCCTGTATCTCGGTGCTGACCGAAGGGTCCTGCTTCCACGGCTGCGCCGAGGACCTGCAACGGGTTCGCAAGGCATGCAGCCTGCCGATCCTGCGCAAGGATTTCATCCTGGACCCGTGGCAGGTCCATGAAAGCCGGCTGATCGGTGCGGACTGCATCCTGCTGATCCTGGCCGCCCTGACGGATACCGAGGCATCGGAGCTGCTGGACATCGCGCGCGGACTGGACATGGACGTGCTGGTGGAAGTGCATGACGAGGGCGAACTGAACCGCGCCCTGGCGCTGGATACGTCCCTGATTGGCATTAATAACCGAAATCTCAAGACCTTGAAGACCGATCTTGAGACAACCATCCAACTGACCCCCCTGGTGCCGCCGGACCGGATCGTGGTGTCGGAGAGTGGCATCAGCACGCACGCGGACATCGTCCGGCTGAGCGAGATCGGCGCCAGCGGCTTCCTGGTCGGCGAGAGCCTGCTGCGCCACGATGTCCCCGGCGACGCGGCCCGCGTGCTGCTGGGCACGGTCTGAACATGGCGACTGCCGGCGGATTGTCTCACCTGGACGCCAACGGCCATGCCGTCATGGTCGATGTGTCCACCAAGCCGGCCACGGCGCGGCAGGCCGTCGCCCGCGGGCGGGTGTCGATGCGCGAGGAGACGTTGGACCTGATCCTGTCGGGCACCATCAAGAAGGGTGACGTGCTGGCGGTATCGCGGATCGCGGGAATCATGGCGGCCAAGAAGACCGCCGACCTGATCCCGCTCTGCCACCCGCTTCCATTGTCCTCGGTCCGGGTGGAACTGACGGCGTCCCATGACCGGACCGGGGTGGAGATCGAGGCCTGCGTCGGCACCACCGGTCAGACCGGGGTGGAGATGGAGGCCCTGACGGCGGTCAGCGTGGCGGCGCTGACGCTGTACGATATGTGCAAGGCGGTCGATCGCGGCATGACGATCGAGGCGGTGTACCTGGCGCGCAAGACGGGCGGGCAATCCGGCTCGTACGAACGCCCCGAAGCGGGAGCGGCACCGACACCCATGGCATAACCATCCGAACGGCAGGCGCACGGCCTGGCCATGACAAAGGGCGATCAGACGTCCCGGGTGGGATCTGGCTTGCGATCAAAGATGTTATAACAAGAACAAGGGAGCGTTCATCATGGGCGAAACTCGGAAATCCGCGACAGAGGCCGGACGCAACAGTCCGTCGATGAGCAAGGAAGACCTGACGCGCGCCTTTCATGACATGGTGCTGATCCGCCGGTTCGAGGAACGGGCCGGCCAGCTTTATGGCATGGGGCTGATCGGCGGCTTCTGCCATCTGTATATCGGCCAGGAAGCCGTGGTCGTCGGCGTGCAGATGGAGCTGAAGCAGGGGGACAAGATCATCACCTCCTACCGCGACCATGGGCAGATGCTGGCCGCCGGCATGGACCCGCGCGGCGTGATGGCCGAACTGACCGGGCGCGAGGGCGGCTATTCCCGCGGCAAGGGCGGGTCGATGCACATGTTCTCGTCCGAGAAGCATTTCTATGGCGGGCACGGCATCGTCGGCGCCCAGGTGTCGCTGGGTATCGGTCTGGCCTTCGCCAACAAGTATCGCGGCACGGACGAGGTCTCGATCGCCTATTTCGGCGAGGGCGCGTCCAGCCAGGGTCAGGTCTATGAAAGCTTCAACCTGGCGGCCCTTCACAAGCTGCCCTGCGTATTCGTGCTGGAAAACAACCATTACGGCATGGGTACCAGCGTCGAGCGGTCGTCGGCGTCCAAGGAATTGTGGCGCAATGGCGAGCCCTGGGGCATCCCGGGCCGTCAGGTCGACGGCATGGATGTCGAGGCCGTGCGCGACGCGGCGCGCGAGGCGATCGAACATTGCCGGCAGGGCAAGGGACCGTACCTGCTGGAGATGACGACCTATCGCTATCGCGGCCATTCGATGTCCGACCCGGCGAAGTACCGCCCCCGCTCCGAAGTGGACGAGATGCGGAAGAATCATGACCCGATCGATCGGGTACGCAAGGAACTGCTGGCCATGGGCGTCGGGGAAGCCGAACTGAAGACGATCGAGGACAAGGTGAAGGAAGTGGTCGTGGACGCCGCCGATTTCGCGCAGACCAGCCCGGAGCCCGATCCAGCGGAATTGTGGACCGACGTGCTGGTGGAGGGCTGAGCGATGACGCAGATCCTGATGCCGGCGCTTTCGCCCACCATGACCGAGGGCAAGCTGGCCCGCTGGCTGAAGACGACCGGCGACCATGTCGCCGCCGGGGACGTGATCGCGGAAATCGAGACCGACAAGGCGACGATGGAAGTCGAGGCCGTGGACGAGGGGACGCTGGGCGATATCCTGATCCCCGAAGGCACCGAGAACGTCCCGGTCAACACGCCGATCGCAACCCTGCAGTCCGAGGGCGGTGCCGCGGCCCCCGCGGCGGCACCGGCCGCGAAGGCCCCGGCACCCCAGGCCGCTGCGGCGCCGGCCGCGCCGCAGCCGGTCTCGCCCGTGGCGGCTCCCGTCGCGGCGCCTGAGAAGGATTGGGGCGAGACCGCCGAAATCACCGTGCGCGAAGCCCTGCGCGACGCCATGGCCGCCGAACTGCGCCGCGACCAGGACGTGTTCCTGATCGGCGAGGAAGTCGCGCAGTACCAGGGCGCCTACAAGGTGTCGCAGGGCCTGCTGGACGAATTCGGCGAAAAGCGCGTGATCGACACCCCGATCACCGAACAGGGCTTCACCGGCATGGCGGTCGGCGCGGCGCTGACGGGCCTGAAGCCGATCGTCGAATTCATGACCATGAATTTCGCGATGCAGGCGATCGACCAGATCATCAATTCGGCCGCCAAGACCCGCTACATGTCCGGCGGCCAGATGTCCTGCCCGATCGTCTTCCGTGGCCCCAACGGGGCGGCGGCCCGCGTGGGTGCCCAGCATTCGCAGTGCTATGCCAGCTGGTACGGCCACGTGCCGGGGCTGAAGGTGGTGGCGCCGTGGTCGGCGGCCGACGCCAAGGGCATGCTGCGCGCCGCCATCCGCGACCCGAACCCGGTCATCGTGCTGGAAAACGAGATCCTGTACGGCCAGAAGTTCCCGTGCCCGGTGGACGAGGATTTCATCCTGCCGATCGGCCGCGCCAAGGTCGAGCGCGAGGGCAGGGACGTGACCATCGTCACCTTCTCGATCATGGTCGGCACGGCGCTGGAAGCCGCGGCGATCCTGGCCGAGCAGGGGATCGAGGCCGAGGTCATCAACCTGCGCACCATCCGCCCGCTGGATATCGAAACCATCGTGGCCAGCGTGAAGAAGACCAGCCGCCTGGTCTGCGTCGAGGAAGGCTGGCCGTTCGCGGGGATCGGCGCCGAAGTGTCGATGCAGGTCATCGAACATGCGTTCGACTATCTGGACGCGCCGCCTGCGCGGGTCGCCGGTGCCGACGTGCCGATGCCCTTCGCCGCCAATCTTGAGAAGCTGGCCCTTCCCAACCCGACCTGGGTGGTGGATGCGGTCCGCAAGCTGGTCTGAGGGAGCAGCGCGATGTCCGTGAATATCCTGATGCCGGCGCTGTCGCCGACGATGACCGAGGGCAAGCTGTCCCGCTGGCTGAAGAAGGAAGGCGACGCGATCCATTCCGGCGACGTGATCGCCGAGATCGAGACCGACAAGGCGACGATGGAGGTCGAGGCCGTGGATGACGGCCTGCTGGGCCGCATCCTGGTTTCCGAAGGCACCGAAGGGGTGAAGGTCAACGCGCCGATCGCCATCGTGGTGGCGGAAGGCGAGAGCGTTCCCGATGACGCAGCCCCCGTGGCGGCTGCTCCGGCGGCGGCTCCCGTGGCGGCGGCCCCGGTTTCCGAGGCCAAGGCACCGGCGATCGCGGCCGCCCCGGCCGTGCCCCAGGGCGCGGCGCCGGCTCCGGCCCAGGGCACGCGCGTCTTCGCGTCGCCGTTGGCGCGGCGCATCGCGGCGCAGAAGGGGATCGACCTGTCCGGCGTGAAGGGCAGCGGCCCGAATGGCCGGATCGTGCGTCGCGACGTCGAATCCGCGACGGCGGCGCCCGTGGCGGCCCCGGTACCATCCCCGGCACCGTCCGCCCCGGCCGCAGCGATCGAGGCGCCGCATACCGCCGTGCCGAACTCGACCATCCGCAAGGTCATCGCCCGGCGGCTGACCGAGGCGAAGTCGACCATCCCGCATTTCTACGTGGCGATGGATGTGGAACTGGACGCGCTGCTGGACCTGCGGGCGAAGCTGAACGCGGCCTCGCCGGCCGAGGGGCCGGGAGCGTTCAAGCTGTCGGTCAACGACATGCTGATCAAGGCGGTGGCGGTAACCCTGCGCCGGGTGCCGAAGGTCAATGCATCCTATACCGAGGACGCGACGATCCTGTACGACGATGTCGATGTCTCGGTCGCCGTGTCGATCGCCGATGGGCTGATCACGCCGATCGTGCGCCAGGCCGACCGCAAGTCGCTGCGCGAGATCAGCGAGGACGCGAAGGATCTGATCACCCGCGCCCGTGCCGGCAAGCTGAAGCCGCAGGAATTTCAGGGCGGATCGTTCTCGATCTCGAACATGGGCATGTATGGGGTGAAGGAATTCTCGGCCATCATCAATCCGCCCCAGGCCGCCATCCTGGCCATCGCGGCGGCTGAGAAGCGCGCCGTGGTCAAGGACGACGCAATCCGGATCGCCACCGTGATGACGGTGACGCTGTCGGTCGATCATCGCGTCGTCGACGGCGCCCTGGCCGCCGAATGGGTTTCGACCTTCCGCTCGGTGGTCGAATCGCCGCTGAGCCTGGTGGTCTGAGGAACGCAGTTCATGAGCAAGACAGAGTTCGATATCGTCGTCATCGGCGGCGGTCCGGGTGGCTATGTCGCCGCCATCCGGGCGGCCCAGCTTGGGCTCAGCACCGCCGTGGTCGAAGCCAACCACCTGGGCGGCATCTGCCTCAACTGGGGCTGCATTCCCACCAAGGCGCTGCTGCGGTCGTCGGAAATCAACCACCTGCTGCATAATCTGGGCGAATTCGGCTTCGCCGCCGACAATGTCCGCTTCGACCTGGACAAGGTGGTCAAACGCTCGCGCAAGGTCGCGGGCCAGCTTTCGGCCGGCGTCGCGCATCTGCTGAAGAAGAACAAGGTCCCGGTGTTCGACGGTTTCGGCAAGCTGGCGGGCACGTCCGGCGGCCGCCGCAAGATCGAGGTCACCAAGGACGGCAAGCCGGTCGCGACGCTGAGCGCCGCGAACGTCATCCTGGCGACCGGGGCCCGGGCCCGGGTCCTGCCGGGGCTGGAGCCGGACGGCAAGCTGATCTGGTCCTATCGCGAAGCGATGGTACCCACCGAAATGCCGAAACGGCTGCTGGTGGTGGGGTCGGGCGCGATCGGCATCGAATTCGCGTCCTTCTACCGCAACATGGGCGCCGAGGTGACGGTCGTCGAAGTCCTGGACCGCATCCTGCCGGTCGAGGACGAAGAGATCAGCGCGCTGGCGCACAAGGCCTTCGTCAAGCAGGGTTTCACCTTGCTGACGGGGGCGAAGATCGGCCCGATCCGCAAGAACGGTGACAGCGTCAGCCTGTCGGTCGAAGCGGGCGGCAAGACCCACGACATCACGGTCGATCGCGTGATTTCAGCGGTCGGCATCGTGGGCAATGTGGAGAATATCGGCCTGGAGGGCACGGCGATCCAGGTCGACCGCACCCACATCAAGGTCGATGCCTATTGCCGGACCGGCGAGCCCGGGGTGTATGCCATCGGCGACATCGCGGGGCCGCCATGGCTGGCGCACAAGGCCAGCCATGAAGGCGTGATGTGCGTCGAGGCGATCGCCGGGCGCCACGTCCACCCGATCGACCCGCGGAACATTCCCGGGTGCACCTACTGCCGTCCACAGGTCGCCTCGGTCGGGATGACCGAGGCCGCGGCGAAGGCGGCGGGCCATACGGTGCGCGTCGGGCGCTTTCCCTTCATCGGCAATGGCAAGGCCATCGCGATGGGAGAGCCCGAGGGCCTGGTCAAGACGGTGTTCGACGCCAAGACGGGCGAATTGCTGGGCGCGCACATGATCGGGGCCGAGGTCACGGAAATGATCCAGGGCTACGTCATCGCCCGGACGTCGGAGCTGACCGACGCCGAGTTGAAGGAAACGGTCTTTCCGCACCCCACCATATCCGAGGCGATGCACGAGGCGGTTCTGGCGGCCTATGACGGGGCGCTGCATATCTGAAAGCCTGCCCGCAAATGCGCGCTGGCGGCGATCCTACGCGCGTTTCCTGTGCTCCGGTGCTCACGGCCTTCAAGGCCGCTCCGCTCCGGTGCGCGGAAACACACGCCGGGCGCGGCCCTGGCGGGCCGCTCTCACTCGCCAGCCCACATTTGCGGTCAGGCTCTGAACTGCGCTCCGCCGGCCTCCTCTCGCCGGGGGCTCCTGTGCTTGTGATCGCGGGCGGGCGGGCAAGGGGGATGTTTGCTTGACGCGTTCCCCGCAACGTTCCACTTCTGCTTGTCTGCTGTTTTTCTGGGTTTGCCGCCATGCCAACGCGCCTGTTGATCGACCATAGAAAGGGCGGGGTTTCCGTCCGCCATCCGGAAAAGGCGCACCGGCCGGACAACCCGATCGCGCGCAAGCCCGACTGGATCCGCGTCAGGGCGCCGAACCATCCGGTCTACCAGGAAACCCGTGCCCTGATGCGCGAGCAGAATCTGGTGACGGTGTGCGAGGAAGCGGCCTGCCCGAATATCGGCGAATGCTGGTCGCAGCGGCATGCCACCATGATGATCATGGGCGAGATCTGCACCCGCGCCTGCGCCTTCTGCAACGTGACCACGGGCATGCCCAACCCCCTGGACGCCGACGAGCCTGCCCGCGTGGGTGACGCGGTGGCCAAGCTGGGGCTGCGGCATGTGGTGATCACCTCGGTCGATCGCGACGACCTGCCCGATGGCGGGGCTGCGCATTTCGCCCGGGTCATCGCCGCGATCCGCGCGCAGGCGCCCGAGACGACGATCGAGATCCTGACCCCCGATTTCCTGCGCAAGCGCGGCGCGCTGGAGGTCGTGGTGTCGGCGCGTCCCGATGTCTTCAATCACAATCTGGAAACCGTGCCGCGCCTGTATCCGGGCATCCGGCCCGGCGCGCGCTATTACCAGTCCCTGCGCCTGCTGGACGATGTGAAGCGCCTGGACCCGTCGATCTTCACCAAATCCGGCCTGATGGTCGGACTGGGCGAGGAACGGGCGGAAATCCTGCAGGTCATGGACGACCTGCGCGTGGCCGATGTCGATTTCATCACCATGGGGCAGTATCTGCAGCCGACGGTGAAGCATGCGGCGGTCCGGGATTTCGTCACCCCCGACGAATTTGCCGATTATGCCGCGATGGCGCGCGCCAAGGGCTTCCTGCAGGTCAGCGCCTCGCCCCTGACAAGGTCGTCCTATCACGCCGATTCCGACTTCGCGGAACTGCGCGCCGCGCGCGAGGCCCGACTGGCCGCATCGCGCGTCGGGACGGAGACCCCCTGATGCCGACACATGCGGAACGCCGTCTGATTGCCTATTCGGTGGAGCAATTGTTCGACCTGGTGGCCGATGTCGGCAAATACCCGCATTTCCTGCCCTGGTGCGTCAATGCCCGGGTGCGAACCCGCACCGCCAGCGAACTGGTCGCGGACCTGACGATCGGCTTCGGTCCGTTTCGCGAAACCTTCACCAGCCGGGTGGATCTGGAACGCCCGTCGCGCATCCGCGTGCGCTACGAGAAGGGGCCGTTCCGCTACCTGAACAATGTCTGGACCTTCACCCCGGACGAGCGGGGGTGCCAGGTCGATTTCTTCGTCGATTTCGAATTCCGTTCGCGCCTGCTGCAGGCCGCGATCGGCGTGGTGTTCAACGAGGCGGTGCGCCTGATGGTCTCGGCCTTCATTCGCCGCGCGCGTGAGGTGTACGGTCCGCCCGTCACCCGCACCACGCTGGCGCAACCGGCCCATGCGCAGCCCGCCGGAACCGGAAGTGCCTGACGGACGTTGCATTTCCGTCTGGACCTGTCCGTCTGGTTGAAGGAGCAATGCTGATGAAGATGTCCCTTGGCGCTGCGTTTCTCGCTGTGGTGGTCGTTGCCACCGCCCCGGCGTTTGCCGCCACGCATCATCACAAGGGCCGCCATGGGGAACACCATGCGGACCATAAAATGAAAATGAACCAAAAAGGGTCCAACACGACCGAAGACCTGAACGCCAAGAGCCTGGACGCCGCCCGCGCCGGCACGCCGACGTCACCCGCCGCGCCCATGGGCGGCACATCCGCCATGCCGTCCCCCACCGTTCCGGCGGGAACGGGCGTCACGGCCCCGCCGGCCGCCCCCGCGCCGTCGATGCCCAATCCGTCGAACGGTTACTGATCCTGGCCGCGCATCCTGGTCCGTGACCGGTATGCGCGGTCCTCACGCTCCATCCGGAGCCGATTGCGATTGGGTCGACGACCCAATCGCATAAAGTAACCGATCACAACGTGTTTTAGACACCGACCATCACGTCGGACGCCTTGATGATGGCCGTTGCGTGCTCGCCGACCTTGAGCTTCAGGTCGGCCACGGCTTCGTTGGTAATCGAGGCCGTAATGACCTTTCCGCCGATGTCGATACCAACATGCGACGTGGTAGCACCCTTGATGATCTCGGTTATCTTGCCGGAAATCTGGTTGCGTGCACTTATTTTCATCGTCTGTCTCCTCCCTTGGAATACGCTTTATTTTATTCCAAAAAATACAGCCCCATCAATCATAATAATATCAGGATATTTAATTCCACGTATTTAGAGCCTGTTTGGAAAGTCGCTGAAGTGTGATTCAAGCTCTGGATGTGGACGCCAGAGCAGAGAGGCCGCATGGCCAGGATTACCCGCAAGACGAAGCGTTATCCGTCTGATATGACGGAGGAGGAATGGGCGCGCATCGCGCCACTGATGCCCGAGCCGGGACGCACGGGGCGTCCGCGCGAGATCGAATTCCGCGAGGTGATCAACGCGGTTCGTTACCTGGTTCGATCCGGCTGCGGCTGGCGAATGCTGCCGATCCATTTCGGGCATTGGCGTACGGTCTATGGTTGGTTCAGGGAATTGGCCCGGCGGTTCCTGTTCCAGACCATTCATGATGTGGAACTGATGCTTGACCGGGAGCGCTCGGGCCGTGAAGCCAGCCCTTCGGCCGGAGTGATCGACAGCCAGAGCATCAAGGCGCCGCACGCGAAAACAAGAGGTTACGACGCTGGAAAGAAGATTGTCGGGCGCAAGCGGCATATCGCCGTGGATACGGACGGACGCCTGCTGATGGTCAACCTGACGCCGGCGGACATCTCCGACAGCGCCGGAGCGCAGATGATCCTGGACGCGATCCGCAAGCGCTGGCCGTGGGTCAAGCATCTATTCGCGGACGGTGCCTATGACCGGCTCCAGTTGATGGACAAGGCTGCCTACCTGGACTTCGTCGTCGAGGTGATCCGTCGCAGGGACGGAGCGAAAGGCTTTGAGGTTCTCCCCCGGCGCTGGGTCGTGGAGCGAACCTTCGGATGGATGACCCGATGGCGACGCCTCGTGCGCGATTACGAGCGTCGCAGGCTGTGTCCCGAGGTGTGGTGTAGGAGCACCGTTCCTCGAAGGGTTCGAGGTTATCAGGCGGCCACGGCGGGCAGGCTGATTGTGGGATTATGGCTGATGGCGGCCAGTCCTTCCAGCGTCATGTAACGTCGGCAGACCGCCCACTCGTCGTTCTGTTCGAGCATCAGCGCGCCGACGAGGCGGATAATGGCGGCATCGTTGGGGAAAATGCCGATGACGTCGCAGCGACGCTTGATCTCCCTGTTCACCCGCTCGATCGGGTTCGTCGACGAGATTTGCGTCCAATGCTCCCGAGGAAAGCCCATGTAGGCAAGCACGTCCACTTCCGTCCGCTTCATGAATTCGGCCAGCTTCGGAAAGCCTTCGCGCAGCTTGTCGGTGACGTGCCGCCATTGGCGTGACGCATCCTCGGCGGTTTCCTGCGTGAAGATCGTGCGCAACAGGGCCGAGATGGCAGGACGCTGCTTCGCATGGGCATGGGCGAGCGCATTGCGCAGCCAGTGCACCCGGCAGCGTTGCAGGGTCGCATTGAACACGCGACCGGCCGCGGCCCGCAGTCCGGCATGCGCGTCGGCCACCACCAACTTCACGCCGCGCAGGCCGCGATCGGCCAGGGAGCGCAGGAAATCCGTCCAGAACGCTTCCGCTTCGGACGGTCCCGTCGCCACGCCGAGCACCTCACGACGGCCGTCCGTATTTACGCCCACGGCGATTATCACGGCAATCGAGACAATCCGGCCACCCTGGCGCAGTTTCAGATAGGTGGCGTCGATCCAGAGATACGGCCATTCGCCCTCGATCGGCCGAGACAGGAAGCTGTTGACCCGTTCGTCGATCTCGCCCACCAGACGACTGACCTGGCTTTTGGAGATGCCCCCGGCGCCCATCGCGCGGACGAGATCATCGACCGATCGCGTGGAAATACCCTGGACGTAGGCTTCCTGGATGACCGCCAGCAGTGCCTTTTCCGCCGTTTTCCGCGGCTCCAGGAAGGTCGGGAAATAGCTGCCCTTGCGTAGCTTCGGGATCGCAAGCTCCACCGTGCCCGCCCGGGTGTCCCAGTTCCGAGCGCGGTAGCCGTTGCGTTGGGTCGAGCGGGAGGCCGAACGCGCGCCAAGCGGCGCACCGGTCCGGGCCTCAACCTCCATCTCCATCATCCGATCGGCAGCGAACGCCAGCATCTCACGAACAAAATCGCCATCCGACGCTTGCTCCACAAGCTCCAGCAGCGCCATCTTCTCGTCGGTCATCGTCAGGTCCTTCAGGTTCAGTTCGCACCCGAACCCTATCAAAGACCGGCGATGGCCGCCTCAGCAGCCAGACTCGCTCCTACACCACACCTCGGGACACAGCCGCGTCGCATCGATGTCTCACAGGCCATGATCTTCGTCGCCATGGGCGCCAATCTCACCCGAAGAAACGCTCATCCATGACTTTCCAAACAGGCTCTTAGCAGGCTGTCGGATTGGGCGCTGCCGTAGTGATGAGTGATGGCGACGACGGCGTTTATGCGGCCGTCAGTCGCGTGATCCTACGGCAATTATATGCGAGGGCGACGAGCGTCCATTCTGTTGCGACGTTGGGGAGGCCACGGAGATGGAAACGGGTGAAGCCCATGGCGCTCTTGATGATACCGAAGACCGGTTCGACGGTCTGCTTGCGTAAGGCGTAAAGGGCTTTTGCCGGGTTCTGTTGCAGCCTGGCCTTCATTTCCAGGCGCCAGGGCTCGGTGATCCGGCGCGGCTCCCTGGGTGGCGGTTCTGGCCGGAAGTCATAAGGGCGCCGATTCACAGGGCGTCCGATGGCGACCAGCGGGTCCACGCCGCTGGCCTGCAACGTTTCGACGGCTTTGCCGCTGGCGAAACCCGTGTCGGCGAGGACGGTTCGTGGCAGGCCGATCCTCTCCTCCATACCCAGGATGGTGGCGGCGAAGCTGGGCGCGTCCGCCGTCGTCGCAACGACGCCATTTTCCAAGATCAACTGGCTGCCCTCGGCACAAACCACGGCCTGGGCATTGTAGGCTTGCCGGTATTCATGCGCGTCGGAGCGGCGCATCAGCTTGCTGTCCGGATCGGTCAGGTTGATCTGCCGGTCTGGTGGCGGTTCATCGTCCGGTTCTTTCGGCGGCCGACCGCGCCGTCCCCGCTTCGCATCAAAAGCTGCCTTCTTGCGCTCATATTCTGGTCGGGCGGTCTTGGCCTGCTCGCGGGCTTCCGCCTCCAGTCGCGCACAGGCTTCATCCAGCTTTGCCTTCAGAGCCTCCCGCCGGGCCAGTTCCTCCGGCAACGCCTGATGATCCACATCGGTTGTATCCGCCGCCTCTGCCCGTTCCATCAGGGTGGAGATATCGGTGGCCAGTTTCTCGCGCAGCTCTTTCGCGCGATCATAACGAATGGAACGGTATTTCGAGGCATTGGCATCGATCTTCGTGCCGTCGATCGACACCGTGCCAAGCCGCACCAGTCCCGTCTCGCGTGCCAGCAGGAGTACATGCATGAACGCTGCCTCGATCGCCGTGCGGTTGCCGCGCCGGAACGTCGCGATCGTGTCATGGTCAGGATGCAGGTTCGCCGCCACAAAGCGCATACCGATATCACGATATGTCGCCCGTTCGATCCGACGCGATGAGAACACGCCGTTCGCATAGGCGTAAATCAGCAGCGCCAGCATCAGGCGCGGATGATACTGCGCCTTGCCGCCAGTCCGCACAGGAACGGAAAATGCCCTCAACGGCACCCGCTCTACCGCCGCCACGATGAAATGCGCCACATCGTCCGACGGCAGCCATGACTTCAGATCCGGCGGCAGAAGATACGGCTGCGATCGATCAAACGGAATGAAGCTGCTCATCCTGAAAGCTTACCGCAGATCGCCAGAGCCAGGTACCCCAACCCGACAGCCTGCTTAGAGCCCGATCCGAAAGTTCTTCAACCGTGACAATGCCTTGCTGTCCGTCGTGTGAGCATTCGGATCGAGGCGATCAATGTCCATGCGGTTGAGGAAGCAATGGATTGTTCCCAGTCTTTGGCGAGCCGCCTGCACCGTCCCAGCCATGCGAATGTCCGTTCAACCACCCAGCGGCGCGGCAGGATCTGAAAGCCCTTCGCCGTATCGGACCGCCTGATGATTTCAAGGGTCCATTTTCCCATGGAGGCGAGCGCGGATCGCAATTTGTCGCCAGCATAGCCGCCATCAGCGAAGATGTGGCGCAGCCAGGGAAAGCGCCTGCGTATCGCTGCCAGGACATCAACAGCCCCATCACGGTCCTGGATGTCGGCGGCATGAACGAGGAGAAAGATCAGGAAGCCGCAGGTATCCGTCACAATATGGCGCTTGCGGCCCTTGACCTTCTTCCCCGCGTCATAGCCCGAAAGCCCGCCACTTTCCGTGGTTTTCACCGACTGGCTGTCAATCACGCCCGCGCTCGGAGAGGCTTCACGCCCCTCGATCTCGCGCAGGCTCATGACCAGCACCGTATTCATGACTTCGAACACTCCGGCACCACGCCAGGCGTAAAAATAGCGCCTGACGGTCGAGACCGGCGGAAAGCATTTCGGCAGCAGGCGCCACGCACACCCGGCCGAGGCTATGTAGAGCATCGCGTTGACCACCTCGCGCATATCCGTAGTGCGGGGGCGACCGCCCCGTTTCGCCGGGGGTACAAATGGCATGATCAAAGCCCACTCCCCGTCCGTCATATCCGATGGATATCGCAACCCTTCCCGGCTATGTTCACGTCGGGCAATACCAGTCCATGTCACCATTCACTCCATCTCTTCGCAAAGACGGATGAATCACAACAGGCTGGTATTGTTCAAAAACTTTCGGATCGGGCTCTTAGATATCTCATGGAAGGGCATGAATGTAATCCGCTTTCAGAATTCGTCCCAGCCATCCGCGCCTTTTGCAGCAGGAAAGGACAGGACATTGCCCCCCGCCGCGGAACGGGAAGACGCAGCCGGCATGTAGGCCGATGACTCCTCGTCCTGCCAGAGGCTCGCCGCAGGTGCGGGCCCGGTCCGCGAGGCGGTCTGAAACGCCTGGCTGTGACCGGTCTGGAACTGCTCGACCAGACGCGCCAGATCTTCCGCCTCATTGGCCATGCTGCGGCTGGCAGCGGCGGATTGCTCCACCATTGCGGCGTTCTGTTGCGTCACCTGGTCCATCTGGTTCACGGCGTCATTGACCTCGTTCAACCCTGTCGCCTGGTTCGCGGAGGAGATCGCTATATCCGTCACCAGGACGTTCAGGCGGCTAACCTGTTCGACGATACGGTCCAGCGCCTTGCCGGTCTCGCCAACCAGCTTCACGCCGGTCGTCACCTGCCGGCCGGACGCCGAAATCAACTCCTTGATTTCCTTTGCCGCTTCGGCGGAACGCTGCGCCAGGGCACGCACCTCCGTCGCCACCACGGCGAAGCCGCGGCCGGCATCTCCGGCCCGGGCCGCCTCGACCCCGGCATTGACCGCCAACAGGTTGGTCAGGAAAGCGATCTCGTCGATGATGCCGATGATGCTGCCGATCTGCCTGGACGATGCCTCGATCCCGCTCATGGTCGTCACGGTCTGGCGCACGACGTCCCCGGAACGCTCGGCGTCGGTTTTCGCGACCGTCGCCATATGGCGCGCCTGGCCCGCATCCTCGGCCGACCTGCGGACCGTGGTGGTGATGCCGTCGAGCGTGGCGGCGGCCTGTTCGAGGCTGGCCGCCTGCTGCGCGGTCCGTCGTGCCAGGTCGTCCGACGCCTGCCGGATTTCGTCCGATCCGGTGCGAACGGCCTGCGCGTTGGTGTCGATCGCCTGCATCGTGGTCTGCAGGCTTTCGATCGCGCCGTTGAAATCCTCCTGAAGCTTGCGGTACTCCTCGGGGACGTCGCTGGACATGCGGAATGTCAGGTCACCGGTGGCCAGGGCCGCCATGCCCGCGCCCACCCGGTCCACCACCGTTCCGCGCTCCCTGGCCAGGACGTCGGCCTCGACCTTCTGCCGGGCGGTTTCCGATGCTTCGAGGTAAGCGGAAATGGCATAATCCATGTCGATCAGGGCGGCCTTCACCAGCGCGCCGGCTTCCTCCGCCACCTGCCTGACGTCGGCACCTCCGCCCAGGCCGATTCTGGCCGCAAGGCCGGCCTTGGGCCAGCGTGCTTCCAGCAGGGCACCCAACATGGATTCGATCAGCAGCGCATAGCCGCCGATATGCCAGCGCGGCTCCAGGCCAACCCGTGCGTGAACCTCGCCGATCCTGGTGGCCGCCTCCATATAGGATTGGTCGAACCGCGCGTCGGAAATCGTTCCCCAATGCGCAATCTGCCGGCTCTTGGCAGCATCGATATGCGCCTGGCCGGAAAAAAAATGACGTGTCTTGGGAAAAGACCGGACCTGATCGTAAAATTTATCCAGGGCGCCCGGCAACGCACGCATGATGATCGATTTGATACCGCGCAGATTTTGTCTGGTCTTCGAGTCAAGCTTGACAAACTGAAGGCGGTCGGCAAGCGTGTCCGGTTCCAACATTTACATGATCCAGAAAATACGACTTAATTCAATCGCTTGTGGTAAGTTCCTTAAATCATACCATCACGTTTTATTTGTAAACAATACAAATTTTTCTATTTCGAAACATCTGTTGCTAACGCGCGGCGGTAATTATATTTTTTCCAAATTTGTTTTAGATCAATGCCTATTGGAGTAGCCCCTCCGGACAGGATTCGAATCCGGCGTTTATTGATAAAACCGAAAAGTTCTACATCGAACGTTTTGTTATAGAAGCATTTTTGACGAACGATGCTCGATTATCTACCTGCCCCGTGTTCCGGGAAAATACGCAACGCGAGGCCAGGAAGACAGGATGTCAGAAATCGGCCTCCAACGTGAAGTGGAACATGCGCGGCAGGCCGGCATAAATACTGCTGGCCCCGGTGTCGTTGTTCAGCGAACCGTTGTTGCTCGCAGGATAGAGGGATGACCAGTACTGCGTATTCGCGACATTGGTCACGCCGAAGCGGGCCGCCCAGGGGTGATGCGCCGCGAAGAAGGGATAACGAATGCCCAGGTCCAGCGTGGCGTATGCGTCGGCATAGGCCGAATTCGTTATGGTGGCGGCACGACGACCGGTGTAATGGACATTCGCGTTGACGGCCAGGCCGGACGCAAAGGCACCGTGCGGGATGGGCAGCCGGTAATCCAGCAGGATGTTCGCCTGGACCGGCGGGGCGCCCACGACCTCCTTGTTATTGGTGGCGGCATTGCCGGTACCGCCCAGTTCGGCGTCAAGCCAGGTCATGCCGGCCAGGACGGACAGGTCGGGCGTGATGCGTCCCTGCGCCTGGACCTCGACGCCATAGTTGGTCTGCATGCCGAAGGTGCCGAAATATCCGTTCGCGTCCTGATAGGCGTAAGGGCGATTCATGCGGAATCCCGCGACGCTGAACAGCATCTTCTGATAGCTGATCTTGTAGCCGACCTCATATTCCTCGCTGCGGAACGGCTGGGTCATCTGGTTCGCATTCGCGGCGGACGCCGGTGCCTGGACACCCGCCTGGATGGCGCGGCCATAGGTGAAATAGGCCGTCTGGTTTTCGGCGGGCTTGTACACCAGGCTCGCCATCGGGCTGAAGGCCCCGTCGATATGCTTGCTCGTCCAGCCGAGCGGCGTGGTGTACGAATAGGTGGTGTTGCCGTCCTTGACCGTCCTTGACTTCGTTGAGCGATTATCCTGGCTCAGCCAGTTCCAGGTCAGCGTGCCGACGATGGACCAGTGGCGGTCCAGGTGCAGGGTGTCGCCCAGGATCATCGCCTGGTTGCGGATATAGGCCGATTCATAACGCCCGTGATAATAGGGCTGCGACCCGGACAGGACGGATGGCGAATACATGTTGGACTTGCCCAGGGCAATCGTCTCGCCCTGCGTGGGATTGTAATTGCCCATCATGTAGCCGTTCGTGCCGGCCACGATATCATGCGTGATGAAACCGGTGTGGAAGTGCCCGTTGACGTAGGCAAGATTGGCGCCGGAGCGGAAATCGTTGGCGGTGACCGCCGCCGCGATGGTCTGGGTATATTCACCGACAGGCCCGGTCGTCAGGGTATTGGTGTTGCTGAAGACCTGGCGGATCGAATCCTCGTAGTTGCCCCCGAGGGTGAAGCTCCAGTCCCTGTTGATGGTATGTTTTATCTTCGCCATGAACAGGTTCGTTTCCATATTGTAACCGGCATAGTCCTGCCCCAGGTTGGGCTTGCTGAGATCGGGCGCCGGCGGAAGCGACGTCGCGTTATACGCAAGGTTGAATCCCGGCGTCGTTCCACGCTGAACATAGGTATAGTGGGAAGCGTCGAGTTCCAGGACCGTGTCCGGATCGAAATGGATGTCGAAATCCGCGCTGACCAGGTTGCGGCGCATCCAACTGTTCTGCACATAGGTCGTGCCGTCGCCATGCAACAGGTTGATCCGGTAACCAAACCACTTGTTCTTGCCGATCCGGCCGGACACGTCGGCATTTTCCATCAGCGTGCCGATTGAATCGACGCCGACGGTCAGGCGATTGATCGGAGTATCGGTCGGACGTTTTGTCGAGAAGGCGAAGGTGCCGGCCGGGTTCTGCGCCCCGTAGAGCGCACCGGCCACACCGTTGAGAACCTGCACGTCCTCGAACATTTCGGCGGCGTACGGCGTGGTCGAAACGATATTCAGCCCGTCGAGGCGGGTATTGGCGATGACATCGGCCTCGAAACCGCGCGATTGCGGGCGACTGGTGTTCGGGTCGCCGCGCACTTCCAGCTGCACCGAAGACATGTAGCCCATCAGGTCGTTCAGGTTGCGCGTCTGCTGATTGACCATGACATCGTGCGGCACGGACTGGATCGACATCGGCGTATCCAAAATGCTCCTGTTGCCAAGGGGACCGAGATAGGCCGTCTTCTTGTTGTAATCGGCTGTGGCACCGGAAACGGTGCGCCCCGTAACCAGGATATGTTGTGCCGTCGGGACAGGTGTGGCTGGAGCCGCGGGCTTGGATTTGGGTGCCGAGGCATGCTGCTGCGGGCCGGACAGGACGGGACGGGGCTTGGTTGTCGATTTACTTTCAGCAGCCTGCGATACGGAAGAGAGCAGGACGAGGCCAACTCCAGCCATGGTAAATGGTTGCCCGCCTTTTCGATCTTTCCTGCTCATCCCATGCGCCTCCCGGGTGCTTGCCATATGTCGATATACGAAC
Source organism: Gluconacetobacter diazotrophicus PA1 5 (assembly GCF_000021325.1). GTDB lineage: Bacteria > Pseudomonadota > Alphaproteobacteria > Acetobacterales > Acetobacteraceae > Gluconacetobacter > Gluconacetobacter diazotrophicus. Next base: position 192,018 of record NC_011365.1, read on the forward strand.
GGATATAGACGAGTTAACCGGATGTCCATATCCGTTCGTATATTATCGACCGCGAATATTTGGAAGTTTCAATACAAACAGGACCATTATTGTTCTGTATTGAATCGCAAGGCATGATATTTATTGGGTAAATATCCTACCCAATTCCCTGATCCTCTTGTTTTTCTGCAACTATTTTTGTCTTTGCGCTCGAACTTCCTCCGGCCACCGACGTGGCGATGCGAATACTGATATGATCGCCGATCGGTTTCGCACCCATGACGACTGTCAGGTCGACCGCAATAGCCATGCCAAAGGCGCAATCGATGTGCCGGCCGGTCGATCCTTGTCCGATACGACGGGAGGGCCGGCGTCTCTGCAACAAAACCGACAAACGCCCCTTTCATTGTCGGTTCTCAGACAATATTGGCGTATGTCGTCATGGCGTCGCTTTTGACACGATTTCGTCTTTCGACACCGCCTTCTGTTCCATAAGGCGAGTCGCGTTATCGATTATTCCGTGCCGATGCGCTGCAGGATCAGGTCCAGCGCCTGGACTACGGCCCGTTGCCGAACGGCGGTCCGGTCGCCGCCGAAATGACGCGACAGGGTGCGTGTCTGTCCGCCCCGGCGGGCCGTCCCGAACCAGACCAGGCCGACCGGCTTGCTTGCCGAACCGCCGCCGGGGCCCGCGATGCCGGTGATGGACACCGCGATCGCGGCATGGGGGGCGCGGGACAACGCGCCTTCGGCCATCGCGGCCGCGACTTCGGCGCTGACCGCGCCATGGCGCGCCAGCAGCGCCGGCGCCACGCCCAGCAGGGCGGTCTTCATATCGTTGGAATAGGTGATGAATCCGCCCTGGACCATGTCGGATGACCCCGCGTGATGGGTCAGGGCGGCGGCGACCAGTCCGCCGGTGCAGCTTTCGGCCGTGACGACCTGCAGCCCCGCTTGCCGCAGCCGGTCCAGCGTTTCGGCCGCCTGGGTCAGGACGGTGCCATCCAGCATGGACGTCATGGGGTCCTCGCTTTCCCGTTCAGGTCATGACGATCAGGCAGCGTATCGCGGCCAGGATGAAGGCCCCGATCAGGCCGGCCACGATATCGTCACCCATGATGCCCACGGCGTCGTGGCGGCGGTCGAACCAGCCGACCGGACCGGGCTTGGTGATGTCGAACAGGCGAAACAGCGCGAAGGCCAGAACCAGCCAGAGCACGCCGATCCGGTCGGGCGTCCAGGGATGGACCGGGGTGGGGGGCAGGGACAGGGGGAACATGGTGATCCACATGCCCGCGACCTCGTCGATCACGATCCAGCCATGGTCCACGCCCCCGCTGGCGCGGGCGGTGGCGACGTATCCGATCGCGCAGCACAGCACGATCGCCACGGCCAGGGCCAGCGGATGGGCCAGCAGCCCCAGCCCGCACGCCAGCGCGGCCAAAGACCCGACCGTGCCGGGCGCGAAGGGCGAAAACCCGCACCCGCCGAAGCTGGCGATCAGCCGGGACGGGGTCATGGCGCGGCCTCCGCCTGGGCGGAGGCGGCCAGCGCCTGGTAGATGGCCATGTTTTCTTCCACGCGCTGGATATAGCTTCTGGTTTCCGCGAACGGAATGCTTTCGATCCAGTCCAGCATGGCGTCGGCCGTGGGCGTGCCTCGTGCCGGATCGCCCAGCAGGGCCAGCCATTCGTCCGCCCGGTGGGGCCCGGCATTGTAAGCCGCCAGCACATAGGGCACCGCGCCGCCGAATTTCTGCATCAGCCGCACCAGGTAGGCGCTGCCGATACGTATGTTCAGGTCCGGGTCCGTCAGGCGCGCGCCGGTCAGCGGACCGGTCGCCAGCCGGGCCTGCCGCGACACGTCCCGCGCCGCCGCCGGCATAAGCTGCATCAGGCCATAGGCGCCGGCCGGGCTGACGATGCCGGGATCGAACCCGCTTTCCTGCCGGATCACGGCCATCAGGAAACCGGGGGGCAGCCCCTCGCCAGGGACCGAGGACAAGGCTGGTGAGAACGGGACGGGCCAGCCCAAGGGCAGCAATGCCGTGCCCTCGCGCCCCGCGCGGCGGGCGATCGACACCGCGACATCCGGCAGGCCGAGCTGCAGCGCCAGCGTCGCGGCCAGGACGTGGCCGGCGGTCCCGCCTGTCCGCGTATCCTGCAACAGCAGGAAATCGCGCGCATGACCCAAATCATGCCGTGCGGCCAGCAGCCGGGCGGCCTGCACCAGGTCGCTGGCATCGAAACGCGCCTTGTCGTCCGGGGTCCAGACCGGCCCCGGAATGGCGCCCAGCCGCGACCGCACCAGGTCGCCCGATCGCTCGGGGAACAGCAGGGGGCTGGCCGTGTCCCCTGCCAGCCGGGATGCCGCCATCTGGCCATAGAAGGTGCCGGGCAGGGCGGCAGCCTGCCCCCAGGCGGTGCGGGCACCATCCCGGTCGCCCAGGTCCGACAGGGCACGGCCGGTCCAGTACAGGCCCCGGCTGCGCGTCAGCAGCGACGACGCGTCGCACAGCGGGCGGAACCGGGCCAGCGCGGCATGCGGGTCATGATCGTGCTGCAGCAGGATCCAGCCCGACAGGAACCGCGCCGCGTTACGGTCCGTGGGCGCCATGTCGTCGGAAGCCGTGGCCAGGGCCAGGGCTTCCTTGTCCCGGCCGGCCAGCATCATGTCGTGGGCCAGGGCGTCGCGTTCCGCCCAGAAGGCGGCCTTTATGGCGGCCGCGAAGGCGGGATCCGCCACGCGCTGCTCTGCCGCCGGCCCCGACTGGGCCCACAGCGCGGCGGCGAGGTCGGCCTGCCCGGACCGGCGCAGCCAGCGAATCCGGTCCAGCACCAGCACCGGATCGTCGGACAGGGCAGGGGGAACCAGCGCCAGCAGGGCGGGGGTATCCGACCAGCCCATCCGTAGCGACAGGCGCGCCCGGGCTAGGGCCTGACGGCCGATATCCACGCGCGCCACCTGTCGCTGGGCGGCATCCAGATGCCCCGTCAGTTCCTGCCGCATGAAGCGATGCCATTGGTCGGCCGGGGTCAGGACGGGGGCGAACGCGGCCAGAAACGCGGCTTCGTCCTCCATCTGGTCGACGCCCTCGGTCCAGGCATGGCGCGCGCGGGCCGGCAGGTCGGGGGCGGGAACCGGCTGGCGGGCACAGGCCGCCAGGGCGGGGGCATAGGTCAGGGTCAGGGTGGCGCAGGCCTGCGCCATCCCGGGCACGCCCGGGGCCGCCACCGCCATCAGCCGTTGCAGGCGGCCCAGCATGACCGCGCGGCGCGGCCAGGTCGGGGTCTGGTCCAGGAAGGACAGGTACTCGTCGATATCGCCACCAAGGGGCGAGAGCAGGCGCAGATACGTATCCACCCGCGCCGCGACCGCATCCGATGTCCCATCCGGCACCGCAGGGGGGACGACCGCATCGGACGGCACCGACCGGGGCGGTTCCGGCAGGCCGGATGAATCGGCACGCGCCGACCCGCCCAGCAGCGCCAGGCAGGCGAGAACGGGAAGGGGAAAGAAGGGGAGAAGACGCCTCATGACCGGATATGCTTCGGTTACCAGGAACGATCGTGCGCCATTATGACACGGAGTGCCAGACCTCGCCGCCCCCCTTGACGATCAGTTCGACGGCGACGCCCAGCACGATCAGCAGTCCGACCCAGGCGATCCAGCGATAGCGTTCCAGCAGGCGGGCGATCATCGCGGCCGCGACCGCCATCATCAGCACCGAAATCGCGAGTCCGCTGACCAGGACCCAGATATGCCGGCCCGCCGCACCGGCCACGGCCAGGACGTTGTCCAGGCTCATCGACAGGTCGGCCACGACGATGCGCACGATGGCGGAACGGAGCGCCCCGGGACGCGCCGTCCCCTGCGATGCCGCCTCGGCATCGTGCGTGCCCTGCGGCCCGCGCAGTTCGCGAAACATCCGCCAGCAGACCCACAGCAGCAGGATTCCGCCCGCCAGGGTCAGGCCGATGATCGCCAGCAGCCGCACGGCGACCAGCGCCAGCCCGACGCGGATCAGCGCCGCCGCCGCCACGCCGACCAGGATGGCCTGCTGCCGTTGCGTGGCAGGCAGGCCGCGAACCGCCAGTCCGATGACGACGGCATTGTCGCCTGCCAGCGTCAGGTCGATCAGGACGACCTGGAGAAACGACGCAAGTGCGGAAAGGTCCAGGACATCGCTCCTGTGATATCAGGGGGCGCCCCCGGACGCCCGACGGGCGATGTTGACCACCGGCGCGACGCCGCCGCAAGGGGGGCGCGTTTTCCAAGGGAGACGCGGCGGCGGAAATCGGCTAAAGGGGCGACCCCGTCCTTCATTCGCCGCCCCCTCCTTTTCATCGATAGAGAGAAAGCCGAGCACGATGGTTCCGCGTTATACCCGCCCCGCCATGGCCGCCATCTGGGCCCCCGAGAACCGGTACCGGATCTGGTTCGAGATCGAGGCCATGGCGTGCGAGGCCATGGCGCAGTACGGCGCCGTGCCCGCCGAGGCCGCGAAAGTGGTGCGGGAGAAGGGCGACGCCGCCATGGCCGCGTTCTCGCAGGCCGACCTGGACCGCATCGACGAGATCGAGGCCGAGACCCGGCATGACGTCATCGCGTTCCTGACCTGGCTGGCCGAGAAGATCGGCCCCGAAAGCCGCTTCGTCCATCTGGGCATGACGTCGTCCGACGTGCTGGACACCTGCCTGTCGGTGCAGCTGGTGCAGGCCACCGACATGCTGCTGGCGGACCTGGATGCCGTGCTGGACGCGCTGAAGCGCCGGGCGTTCGAGCATAAATACACGCTGACCATCGGGCGCAGCCACGCGATCCATGCCGAACCGACCTCGTTCGGGCTGAAGCTGGCCGGCCATTACGCCGAATTCGCCCGCAATCGCGAGCGGCTGGTCCGCGCCCGCGCGGAAATCGCCACCTGCGCCATTTCCGGCGCGGTCGGCACCTATGCCCATGTCGACCCCCGGGTCGAGGAATTCGTGGCCGCGCGGCTGGGGCTGGAGCCCGAGGGCGTGTCCACCCAGGTGATCCCGCGCGACCGCCATGCCGCCTATTTCTGCGCGCTGGCGGTGATCGCCAGCGGCATCGAGCGCCTGGCGGTCGAGGTCCGGCACCTGCAGCGTTCGGAAGTGCGCGAGGCCGAGGAGTTCTTCCATCCGGGCCAGAAGGGTTCGTCGGCGATGCCGCACAAGCGGAACCCGGTCCTGTCGGAAAACCTGACCGGCCTGGCCCGCCTGGTGCGCGCGCATGTCATCCCGGCGCTGGAGAACGTGGCGCTGTGGCACGAGCGCGACATCAGCCATTCGTCGGTCGAGCGCAACATCTGCCCCGACGGCACGATCGGCCTGGATTTCGCCCTGGCCCGGCTGGCCGGCATGATGGACAAGCTGGTGATCTATCCCGACCGGATGATCGCGAACCTGGAAAGCCTGGGCGGCGTTGTCCATTCCGGCGAGGTCCTGCTGGCCCTGGCCCGTGCCGGCATCCTGCGCGAGGATGCGTACCGCATCGTCCAGCGCAACGCGATGGCGACCTGGACCATGCTGGGCAAGCCCGGCGGCCGCTCGTTCCGCGAGAACCTGGAAGCCGACCCCGAGGTCGCGGGCCGGGTCCCGGCCTCGGTGCTGGACGCCGCCATGAACAGCGATTCCCACCTGGGCGCGCTGGACCACAGCTATACCCGCGTGTTCGGCGAAGCCGGGCCCGGCCGGGCGGGCTGATACACGGCACCCGCGCGCCGGGGCCGTGACGCAAGGATGGAAGAAAGATCGTGTGTACCATCGTCCTGTCCCTGGCCCCCGGTTCCGAATGGCCCCTGCTGCTGGCGGCCAATCGTGACGAACGCCTGGACCGCCCCTGGGACGCTCCGGGCCGGCACTGGCCCGATCGCCCATCGGTCATCGGCGGGCGGGACCGGCTGGCCGGCGGGTCCTGGCTGGCGCTGAACGATGCCGGGGTCGTCGCGGGGGTGATGAACCGGGTCGGCAGCCTGGGGCCGGCCGCCGGCAAGCGTTCGCGCGGGGAACTGCCGCTGATGGCCCTGGAGCACACCACCGCGACCGATGCCATGCGCGCGCTGGCCACGCTGGATGCCGGGGCGTGGCGGTCGTTCAACATGGTGGTGGCGGACCGCCGCTGCGCCTATTTCATTTCCGGCCTGGGCTATGCGACGCCCGAGATCCTGCGGCTGGAACCCGGCTGCCACATGGCGGCGACGACGGGGCCTGACGACCTGTCGATTCCCCGGATCGGCCGCCACCTGCCGCGCTTCCGCGAGCCCGCACGTCCCGTCCCGCCGGACTGGACACCCTGGACCCGCATCCTGTCCGACCGGTCGCTGCCCGCGGGGAGCGAGCTGAACATTCCGCCGCGCGCGGGATTCGGTACCTGCAGTTCCTCGGTCATCGGCCTGCCGGCGGCGCCGGATGCCGCGCCGTCATGGCATTTCGCCGCCGGGGCGCCCGACCGCGTGGGCTACGCGCCTGTGGATTTAAGGAGTGGCCCGGCCGCCTGACGGCGGTCCCGTCCCGCATTCCGCCCCTTCAAGGGAATGGTATCTTCCGCAACCAATCGTTGCTATGAGGCTGTCGCATTACAGGGACCTTATGGGACCCCTCATCGGGAGGCATGCCCGCGCAGGCCTCCACCAGCCGTATGAAGGACGAGTATGGCCCGCCGCCGTCAGCTCTACGAAGGAAAAGCCAAGATCCTCTTCGAGGGTCCGGAACCCGGGACGCTGGTCCAGTATTTCAAGGACGACGCGACCGCCGGCAACGGCGCGAAGAAGGGGATCATCACCGGCAAGGGTGTGCTGAACAACCGCATCAGCGAACATCTGATGCTGCGCCTGCACGACATCGGAATCCCGACCCACTTCATCCGCCGCCTGAACATGCGCGAGCAGTTGATCCGCGAAGTGGAGATCATTCCGCTGGAGGTCGTGGTGCGCAACGTCGCCGCCGGCAGCCTGGCCAAGCGGCTGGGCATTCCCGAGGGCACGCGCCTGCCGCGCACGATCATCGAATACTACTACAAGAACGACAGCCTGAACGACCCGATGGTCAGCGAGGAGCACATCACCGCCTTCGGCTGGGCCTGCACGCACGACCTGGACGACATGGTGGCGCTGACCATGCGCACGAACGATTTCCTGTCGGGCCTGTTCGTCGGCATCGGCATCACGCTGGTCGATTTTAAGCTGGAATTCGGCCGGCTGTGGGAAGGCGAGGACATGCGCATCGTCCTGGCCGACGAGATTTCGCCCGACAATTGCCGCCTGTGGGACGCCAAGACCAGCGAGAAGCTGGACAAGGACCGGTTCCGCCGCGACATGGGCCGCGTCGAGGAAGCGTATCAGGAAGTGGCATGGCGGCTGGGCATCCTGCCCGAGGCCACGAATTCCGACATGAAGGGACCGGAGGTAATGCAATGAAGGTACGCGTGACGGTCATGCTGAAGGACGGCGTGCTGGACCCGCAGGGCAAGGCCGTGGCCCATGCGCTGCATGTCCTGGGCTTCGGTGGCGTGGGCGAGGTCCGCATCGGCCGCGTGATCGAACTGGAACTGGACGAGACCGATCCCGCCGCCGCGCGCGAGAAGGCCGATGCCATGGCGCGCGGCCTGCTGGCCAACCTGGTGATCGAGGATTTCGTGACCGAGGTCGTGGCATGACGGCCCGGCGTTCCGTTTTCCTGCTGGCCGCCGCCCTGGCCGCTGGTAGTGCCGTCGCCAGCCTGCCGTCCAGCGCGATGGCGCAGCGCGTCTCGACCCTGAAGGGCGGGCGGTTCCTGGAGTTCTGCAGCCGGGCGCCCAGCGTCGCGATCTGCGACGCGTACCTGTCGGGTCTGGCGGATGCGGTGGCCCTGACGCACGTCTATGACAAGAACCAGGGCGACAAGACCACGCCCACGGGTTTCTGCATCGCCCCGGGGGCGACCAGTGCCGAGATGCGCGGCCATGTGGTGACCTGGCTGCATGGGCATAGCGACCAGTTGTCCAAGCCGGTCGGCGAACTGGTCTTCACGGCGCTGCACGAATCCTATCCCTGCGGTGGCGGCAAATGAAGGCCGGCATCGTCGTCTTCCCGGGGACGAACCGGGAGAGGGACATGGCGATCGCGCTGCGCAGCGTGACCGGCCGCGCACCGGCCATGATCTGGCATCGTGATACCGACCTGCCGGACCTGGACCTGGTGGTGCTGGCCGGCGGGTTCAGCTACGGCGATTACCTGCGCTGCGGTGCCATGGCGGCCCACGCCCCGATCATGGCGGCCGTCCGCCGCTTCGCCGAGGCCGGGGGGCATATCCTGGGGGTCTGCAACGGCTTCCAGATCCTGACGGAGACCGGATTGCTGCCCGGCGCGCTGCTGCGCAACGCGGCGCTGCGCTTCCTGTCGCAGGATTGCCATCTGCGCGTCGAACGCAACGACACGCCCTTTACCCGCCGCTGGCAGGTGGGTGACGTGTTCCGTACCCCGATGGCGCATGGCGACGGCAACTACATCGCCGACGACGCGACGATCCACGCGCTGGAAGACGAGGGCCGCGTGGCCTTCCGCTATGCCCGGCCCGACGGGCGGGTGGATGCGGGCGACCGGCAGACGAACCCGAACGGCAGCGTGAACGCGATTGCCGGCGTATTCAGCGCCAACCTGCGGATCTGCGGCATGATGCCGCACCCCGAGGACCTGGTGGACCCGCTGATGGGCGGCGAGGACGGAAAACCCCTGTTCGAGGGGCTGGTGGAGGCTCTGGTCCGATGAGCAGCGAAAAGGGACAGCGACCTGTCGATCAGGACCTGGCGAAGGAATTCGGGCTGACCGCGGAAGAATACGGCAACGTCCTGTCGATCATGGGCCGCACGCCCTCGCTGACCGAACTGGGCATCTTTTCGGTCATGTGGTCGGAGCATTGTTCGTACAAATCGTCGCGCGTATGGCTGAAGACGCTGCCGACCACGGCGCCGTGGGTGATCCACGGACCGGGCGAGAATGCCGGCGTCGTCGATATCGGCCAGGGCCTGGCAGCCATCTTCAAGATGGAAAGCCATAACCATCCGTCGTTCATCGAACCCTACCAGGGGGCGGCGACCGGCGTGGGCGGCATCCTGCGCGACGTGTTCACCATGGGCGCGCGACCGGTGGCGAACCTGAACGCCCTGCGCTTCGGCAGTCCCGAAAACCCGCAGACCCGTCGCATCATCGACGGCGTGGTGCGCGGCGTGGGCGGATACGGCAATTGCGTCGGGGTGCCGACCGTGGGCGGGGAAATCAATTTCCACCCGTCCTATGACGGCAATCCGCTGGTCAACGCCATGACGGTGGGCATCGCCCGCCAGGACCGGATCTTCCTTTCCGCCGCGGCGGGGGTGGGCAATCCGGTGATCTATGTCGGGTCCAAGACCGGGCGCGACGGCATCCATGGCGCCACCATGTCCTCGTCCGAATTCGACGAGGACGCGCTGGCCAAGCGCCCCACCGTGCAGGTCGGCGACCCGTTCGTGGAAAAGTTGCTGATCGAGGCCTGCCTGGAACTGATGGCCACCGACGCCATCGTGGCGATCCAGGACATGGGCGCCGCCGGCCTGACCTCGTCTTCGGTCGAGATGGCGGGCAAGGGCGGGGTCGGCATCGACCTGGACCTGGATGCCGTGCCGCAGCGCGAACGCGGCATGACGGCGTACGAGATGATGCTCTCGGAAAGCCAGGAGCGCATGCTGATCGTCATCCGTCCCGACCGGACGGACGTCGCGCGCGCGATCTTCGAGAAGTGGGAACTGGATTTCGCGGTCATCGGCCACCTGACCGAGACCGGCCATATCGTCGTGCGCCACCAGGGCCGCGTCGAGGCCGATATTCCGCTGGACCCGCTGGCGGACCAGGCGCCGATCTATCGCCGCCCGACCGCCCCCGCGCCCGTCCCGGCGCCGCTGGGCCCGCTGACCGACCCTGTCGGGATCGAGCAGGCGCTGATCCGGCTGATCGGCTGCCCGGACCTGGCCTCGCGCGCGTGGGTGTGGAACCAGTACGACAGCACGGTGGGCGGCCAGACCGTCAAGCGCCCCGGCGGGGCCGACGCCGCGATCGTCAAGATCGAGGACACGTCGCTGGGCCTGGCGCTGACCACCGACTGTACTCCGCGCTATTGCCGCGCCGACGCCCGCCTGGGCGGGGCGCAGGCGGTGGCCGAGGCCTGGCGCAACATCGTCGCGACCGGCGCGCGCCCCCTGGCGGTGACCGACAACCTCAATTTCGGATCACCCGAGAAGCCCGAGGTTATGGGCCAGTTCGTCGCGGCGATCGAGGGGATGGGCGAGGCCTGCCGCGCGCTGGACTTCCCGGTCGTCAGCGGCAACGTCTCGCTCTACAACGAAACCCGCGCGCCGGACGGGTCCTCGGTCTCGATCCTGCCCACGCCCGCCATCGGCGGCCTGGGGGTGCTGGAAGACGTGACGAAGGCCGTCGGGCTGGCGATGCCGGCGGACTGCATCCTGGTCCTGGTCGGTACCACGCGGGGCGAGATGGGCCAGTCGCTGTGGCTGCGCGAGATCCATGGCCGCGAGGACGGGCCGCCGCCGGCGCTGGACCTGGCGGCGGAACGGCGGAATGGCGATTTCGTCCGCGGGCAGATCCAGGACGGCCATGTCGTGGCCTGTCATGACGTCGCGGATGGCGGGCTGCTGGTCACGCTGGCCGAGATGGTCATGGCCGGCGATGTCGGCTGCGTCCTGTCGGCGCCGCAATCGGGCATCCGCCCCGAGGCCTTCTGGTTCGGCGAGGATCAGTCACGATATGTTGTGGCGGTTCGCGATGCCGACGCCTTTACCCTTGCCGCCACGGGGGCAGGGGTCGAAACGCGGGTGCTGGGCCGGTCGGGCGGCGACGGTTTGACTTTGCCCAGTGGCGCCACAATATCGACAGCGCGGTTGAATGCAGTCAATTCGGCGTTCTTTCCTGCCTTGATGGACCGCTAGAACTAACGCGCACAGGAGTACTGCCGATGGCGATGACGGCACAGGAAATAGAGACCTATATCCGGACGGCCCTGCCGGATGCCTCGATCAGCATCGAGGACCTGGCGGGGGACGGTGATCATTACGCCTGCACCGTCGTCAGCGAAGCCTTTCGCGGCCTGTCCCGCGTGCGGCAGCATCAGGTTGTCTATGCGGCCCTGCAGGGTCATATGGGTGGCAAGCTGCATGCCCTGGCATTGCAGACCAACGTTCCCGAACGGTAATCGGACCGGACTACGACGCAACGCGGTCGCCGGCGGCCGCCTTTCTGACAGGATCGAACCATGGCTGACACCATCACGCAGCGTATTCAGAACGACATCGATACCAACCCCGTCATGCTGTACATGAAGGGTACCGCCCAGTTCCCGCAGTGCGGGTTCTCGGCCAAGGTGGTGAAGATCCTGAACCACCTGGGCGTGCCGTTCCAGGCGGCCAATGTCCTGGAAGATGCGGAACTGCGCCAGGGGGTCAAGGATTTCACCAACTGGCCGACCGTGCCGCAGCTCTACGTCAAGGGCGAGTTCATCGGCGGCTGCGACATCGTCAGCGAAATGTTCCAGACCGGCGAACTGGAAAAGCTGTTCGTGGAAAAGGGCATCGTGACGGCTTCGGCCTGACGCGCATCGGCCTTCCCGATAAAAGGCGGCCCGGATCGTTGATCCGGGCCGTTTTTTTATGCTCGTGCTCATTGCGGCCCTTGTCGCGGGCCCGGCCTTTCGCTTAGCCTTGGAAGATCGGGGTTGGTGATGAGGACAATGATGTTTCGGGTCGCAATCAGGAAAGCCGCTCTCAGCCTGCTCGGAACCGGGATGGCGCTGCTGGCCGTCGGCACGACGTCCGCGCACGCGCAGCATATGGTCACGGATATCGAGGCCGGGCGCCTGACCCTGGATGCGCTGACCGCCCCGCCGCCGCCGGTCCGGCATATCGTCTATCGCCGCGCCGTCCGCACCGCGCCGGTCCATGCCTATCGCACCGCCCTGGCGTCCGGCACGCACGGCCTAGGCACGCATGGCCTGGTCCGCAACGTGGTCTATCATCCCGCCCATGCCGCGTCGTCCGGCCGTCATGTCGCGCACAAGGGCCGTCACCGGACCTGACGCAGGGCAGGGCGGGCCTGCCCGCCGTCATTCCATCCTGAAGGCATCCGTGATGTGGTGCACGGCGTCGCCTGCCGTAACCAGAAGCACGTCAAAACGCATTTCGTCATAAATCCAGCCGGGATGGGCGGCGCACAGCCAGGCCGCCGCATTCATCAGCCGCCGCATCTGGGCGCGTCCCAAGCTTTCGGCCGCCGCGGTGTAGTGGGGGCGGCACTTGACCTCGCAAAACACGATCATGGCGCCCCGTTGCGCGACCAGGTCGATTTCCCCCCAACGGGTACGGGCCCGATGCATCAGGATCGTCCAGCCGTGCTCCTGCAACCACGCGCCCGCGACCTGTTCTGCCTGCAAGCCGCGCTGATAGGACGCGGCGCCGCGCACCCGGCGGCGCGTGGGTTCCACCATCATCCCGTCATCCTCGCGGCTTGACCGCATCGTCATCCTTTCGCACCGTTTTCCCCGTCATATCAGGGATCGACATGATTTCATGCTGCTGACGTACTGGCATACCGTTCTTTTGCTCGTGTTGCTGTCGCGCGTGGTCGTCGCGCTCAGCGTGGCAGTGCATGTCCTGCTGAACAAGCGCGATGTCGGGGCCGCGATCGGCTGGATCGGCATCTCGATTCTGATGCCGTTCACGGGCGGGGTGCTGTACGCCATGTTCGGCATCAATCGCGTGCATCGCCGCGCGCGCAAGCTGATCGGGCGGTCGTCCTGGCACAGCCGGACCCTGTCCTCACGCTGGAAACGCGCCGAGCAGGGTCATTTCGCGCCGCTGTCCAACATGGTCGGCAAGCTGACCGGCCGCCCGTTGATGAGCGGCAACGGCATTTGCATGCTCCATGACGGGGACCAGGCCTATCCCCAGATGCTCGACGCCATCGGGGGCGCCACCAGCAGCGTACTGCTGTCGTCCTACATCTTTCGTGGTGACGATGCCGGGGACCGGTTCATCGCCGCCCTGATCGGCGCCCATCAGCGGGGTATCGCGGTGCGCGTCCTGGTCGACGGGGTCGGCAGCGGCTATTTCCGCTGCCCCGTGACGCATGCGCTGCACCGGGCCGGGGTTCCCGTGGGGCGGTTCATGCATTCCCTGCTACCGTGGCGCATGCCGTTCATCAACATGCGCAACCACAAGAAGATCCTGGTGGTGGACGGGCAACTTGGCTTCATGGGCGGCCTGAATATCGGTGCGGAAAACGTGGTCGCCAGCCATCCCGCCCATCCGGTATCGGACACGCATTTCCGGGTCGAGGGCCCGATCGTGCATCAATTGACCGAAGCCTTCGCCCAAGACTGGTCCTTTACCACGGGCGAGGACCTGCCGGTCGACCCGTTCTTCCCCGAGGTCAGCCAGCATGGAGATATCCTGGCCCGGATCGTCACCGCCGGCCCCGATTCCGACCTGGAGAAGATCGAATTCACCATGCTGCAGGCCATTACCATGGCGCGGCATTCGGTCCGGCTGATGACGCCCTATTTCCTGCCGGGCGAGCGGTTCCTGACGGAACTGGCGCTGGCCGCCCTGCGCGGGATCGAGGTGGATATCGTCATTCCCGGGCGCAGCAACCACACGCTGATCGACTGGGCGCGGTCGGCCAACCTGCCGCGCTTCCTCGATTCAGGCTGCCGGGTGTGGCGGGCCAGTCCGCCTTTCAACCATTCCAAGCTGATGGTGGTGGACCAGCACTGGGCCTTCGTCGGCAGTTCCAATCTGGACGTGCGCAGCCTGCGGCTGAATTTCGAGATCAACCTGGAAGCGTACGACGACGCGATGGCCGGGCTGATCGACGCGTTCATCATCCGGCATCGGCATGAACGCCTGACGCATCACGACCTGGACCGGCGCATACTGCCGATACGCCTGCGCGATGCGGGGGCGCGGCTGTTCCTGCCCTATTTGTAGCCCGATCGTTCCAGCCTGACCGTGATGGGACAATGGTCGGACGTGTAATTGTCCAGGACGCGGGCCTCGGTGCAGCTCAGGCCGCGCACCAGGCAGCGGTCGATCCGGATCGGGACCATGTCGACCATCCGGTGGGTAGGCGCGCGCGGCCCGACATCGCGGAAATGGGGCATCAATGTCGGCCCCACCAAGTTGAAATCCCCCAGCACGGCGGCGTGGGCCGGCAGGATTTCACCCAGCCGCCGCAACTGCCGCCGGTTCATGATCTGGCCGTGCGAGAGATGGACGTTGGCGACGGTGAAGGCGAAGGACGCGCATTCGATCATCTGCGCCACCCGCCGCACCAGCGGACCCGACGGCAGGGTGCAGGTCAGCGGCTGGCGGCGAAAGGGGCTGGGGCTCCAGCACGCCACGCCGTGGATACGGCCGGGCAGAGGGGAGCGCGCGTAATGACCGCCGATCAGGTGGGGCAGAGCGTCGAAATCCGACGTCGCTTCCTGCATCAGCAGCAGGTCGGGGCGTTCCTGTTCGATCAGATGGATGACGTCGCGCGGCGAGGCGCCGACCAGCCGCAGCAGGTTCCAGCTGACGATCTTGCGTTCCGAACCGCCGGCATTCGCCGGCAGGTGCGCCGGTCGCGGCCGCTGCCCGGGCCGCAGGTGCGGCGCCGAGGGGGGATAGGGGCGGACGATGCTCATGGTTCTATGAAATTCTCCTGTATCGGGGTGGCATTCCCCGTATGGCCCGATCCGTTGGCCGCGAATTCCGCCGTCAGCGTATAGCCCACGCCCAGCAGCACCGGCCCCAGGAAGATCCCCAGCCCCCCGAAGGTCCATACCCCGCCCAGGACCCCCAGAACCGTCAGCAGGTAGGGCAGTTGCGCGCCCCGGGAAATGAACATCGGCCGGATGATGTGATCGGCGCCCGATATGATCAGGACCCCATACACGACCAGGAAGATTCCCCAGCCGGGATGGTGCGTCAGGATCAGCGCCAGCGCCCCCGGAATCCATATCAGGGGCGCGCCGATCGGCAGGACGGCCACGCAGGCGGTGATCAGGCCGAACAATACCGGTTCGGGCAGGCCGGTCAGCGCGAACCCCAGGCCGGTCAGCACGCCCTGCACGATCGCGGTGCCCAGGATGCCGTACACCGTGCCCCGGATGGTGCGGCCGATGATGCTGAGGATCCGGTCGGCATAGGACCCGGCGATACGCCGGATCACCGCCGAGAACGTGCCGCCCAGCGAATCCCCCCCCAGCCAGAAGAAGAAGGCGATGAACAGCGCCATGCCCAGATGCACCAGTCCGCTGGCCACCTGCATCAGCCCGGCCAGCATCGACTGCGCGATGCTGCCGGTATAGGGCAGCAGCATCCGTTCCGCATGGCCCAGGTCGGTGGCCCATTGCGTCCAGATCTTTGCCAGGTCGGGACCGAAATGGGGAATCCGCGCCAGCCAGGGCGGCGGGGCGGGCAGGTGGATCAGCCGCGCCAGCGTTTCGGCCAGGCCTTCGAACGTGCCGGGCAGGTCGGCGATGCTGGTGCTGACCACGACCGCCAGGGGCAGGGCCACGACCAGCGCGGACAGGACGGTCATGCCGATGGCGGCGGTCACCGGGCCGGTGCGCCGGCGCAGGCGGATGAAGAGCGGCCATGTGGCGAAGGTCAGGATCGCCGCCCACAGCAGCGCGGACATGAAGGGATAGAGGATGGCACCACAGCCGAAGGCCACCCCGCCCAGCAAAAGCCCCATCATGATGCGTTCGGCCATACGCTCCCGCCATAGCTCGCGGCGCCGGAGAGCATCCGGCATCGTGCGATGATGTGGCAGAGCGCCCTGACGGTAAAGGCCTACCCGGGAGCGGGCGCCATCACATGATAGGCCCGGTTGATCCGTGCGGGGCCGCTCCGGTAATGACAGGGGCTGTACCGGCCGCCGGGGACGTCCCCGGACCACGGAACCGTGAAGGGATTCCTGCCATGCATCCGCTGATTTCGCCGGCCCAGCTACAGGAGCGCCTGGCCGCGCCCGACCTGGTGGTCCTGGACGCCACGATGGCATTGCCGGGCGAAACGTTCGATCCCGCCCGGTGCTTCGCGCAGGCTCATATTCCCGGCGCCCGCCGGTTCGATATCGAGCTGTTCTCGGACCCGGATTCCCCGCTGCCGCACATGATCCCGACCCAGGCGCGGTTCGAGCATCTGGCGCGGGGCCTGGGCCTGTCGGACGGGGCGCACGTCGTCTTCTACGACCAGGGCAATGCGGCCTCGGCCGCGCGGGGGTGGTGGCTTGCCGGCCTGTTCGGGCTGGACCGGGTCCAGGTGCTGGATGGCGGACTGCCCGCCTGGCAGCGCGCCGGCGGCCCGGTCGAGCAAGGTGAGGAAGGACCTGCGGCGGCAGGGGGATTCCGTGCCGCACCGCGCTTTGCCCGGGTCAGCGGCCTGGGCGACATGCGGGCCCACGTGGGGCGGGGCGACCGGCTGATCCTGGACGCCCGAGCGCAGGCCCGCTTTGCCGGAACGGCGGCCGAACCGCGTCCGGGCCTGGCGTCGGGCCATATGCCCGGGGCACGCAACCTGCCGTTCGGCACGCTGCTCGATGCCAATCGCGCGTTCCTGCCGCCCGCGGCGCTGCGCGATCGCTTCGCCCATGTGGGCGTGACCGATGGGCGGCCGGTCGTCACCACCTGCGGCTCCGGCGTATCGGCCGCGGTGCTGTCCCTGGGGCTGGCCATCTGCGGGCGAACCGGCGACTCGCTTTATGACGGATCGTGGGCCGAATGGGGGTCCACCCCGGGCGCGCCGGTGGAAACGGGCGAGGGCACATCCCCATGACCGACCGTCAGGCCCTGCATCATGCCGTCTCCCGCGGCTGGCGCCATATGGGCACCACGCTGGTCCATCTGGCGCGCGACCTGCCGCCGGCGGCGGAGGGCACGCTGGTCAACCCGGCCTCCACGCGCGGATCGACGGTGCTGTTCCCCACCGTCGCGGACATGAACCGCAACGGCACGCGGCGCTATGATCACGAACTGATCTATGGTGCCATGGGCACGCCCATCCAGCACCAGCTGGAATCCGCGATCGCGGCGCTGGAGGGTGCGCGCCATACGCAGGTGGTCTCGTCCGGCCTGGCCGCGTGCTCCACGCCGCTGCTGGCCTTCCTGGGCAAGAATGGCCATTGCCTGATCCCGGATTCGGTCTATGGCCCGACCCGCCGCTTCGCCAATACCGTCCTGCGCCGCTTCGGGGTCGAGACGACCTATTACCCCCCCATGATCGACGCGGACGGGCTGCGCGCCGCCATGCGGCCGAACACGCAGGTCGTCTTCGCCGAAAGCCCGGGCAGCCATACGTTCGAGGTCCAGGACATCCGCATGATCGCGGACATCGCGCACGAGCACGGCGCGCGGATGATGCTGGACAATACCTGGGGCATCGGCGTGTTCCAGCCGTTCGACCATGGGGTCGATATCTCGATCCAGGCGCTGACCAAATATCCGGCCGGCCATTCGGACAGCATCATCGGCGCGGTATCCGTCGCCGACGAACAGGACTGGCAGGCCCTGCGCGATACCAGCATCCAACTGGGGCAGGTGGCGGGCCCCGACGATTGCTGGCTGACCCTGCGCGGGCTGCGGACCATGGGGGCGCGGCTGGAGCGGCAATCCCGCGCCGCGATCGACATCGCCCTGTGGCTGTCCGACCGGCCCGAGGTGGCGCGCGTGCTGCATCCCGCCCTGCCGTCCTGTCCGGGACACGAGATATGGCGGCGCGATTATACCGGGGCGTCGGCGCTGTTCGGCGTGGTCTTCCAGCCGGAATACGACGCGGCCGCGATGACGGCGATGATCGATTCCCTGGCCCTGTTCGGAATCGGTGCCTCCTGGGGCGGATATGAAAGCCTGGTCCTGCCGACCACGGGCGGCATTACCCGGTCCTGCCCGCCCGGCGAGGAATGCGGCCCGCAGACCGGCCCGGCCTGCCGCCTGCATATCGGACTGGAAAACCCCGAGGACCTGATCGCGGACCTGTCGGCCGGGCTGGAGGTGCTGGCCGGCGGGGCCGTGTACGGGGCATAGGGCGAAACCGGTATCGAGGCCGCTTTTGCGCGACTGGCTGTGATGACGTTGAAGCCCAAGGACACGTTCTCTCAATATAAAACTAAAATAAAGTATCCGATAAGCATAGAATAACATGAAAGCCGTTTAATATATATTATGCCAATTCGTATAAATAATGGGTATATACTCCAAGAGTAGGTCGATCAATAAATAATATATTTTTGACAATTACCGTCGGCCAGGCTTGCGTGGCCGGTCGTCCCAGATCGCCGACCATGTTGGCGACCTGGAGGGGCAGGGGTGGTGAGGCGCAGGGCTGTCAAATCCCGGGATAAAGCCGCGTCCCCACGACACGCGCGATGCCAGCGAAGGCCGTGCGGAATTGCTGCTGCGTTGGCGATCCGCCTCGCGTGTAGACGCACAGGATGATCGGGACATCGCGTTCGGGCCAGACCACTGCGATGTCTCCGGCGGCATCGCGGCCGTTATTGCCCGTTTTGTCACCGATGACCCAATGGGGCGGAAGGCCGGCGCGCAACCGGTCGTCACCGGTTCGGCACCCGACCAGCCATCGCGTGAAGATGGCCCGCGATGCGTCGGACAGAACCCGCCCGAGAACAAGAGACCGCATTATCGTGGCCATGGACGCGGGCGTAGTCGTGTTTCGTACGCCGCCGGGCGGGGTGCGATTCAGATAGGGTTCTGGGTCGTCAAGGCGCGTTTCCCGGTCCCCGATCCCGCGCCAGAATGCCGTCAGCGCCGATGGACCGCCGATACGGGCGAGGAGAATATTGGCGCAGGTATTGTCGCTTTGCTCGACCGCCGCCTGGCACATGTCGCCGACCGACATCGCGCCCCTGGCCAGGTTCGCCTTTGCCACGGGGGCATACCAATCCTGTATATCGCTGGCGCTGTAGGGAATGATGTCCTCCAGCCTGTCGCGACCGCGATCGACGCGCGACAGCACGCAGGCGGCAAGGGACGCCTTGACCGTGCTGCACATGACGAAGCGTTCCCGTGCCCTCCAGGTCAGCTTCGCGCCTGTCTTCACATTTTCCGCATACAGACCGATGTGCCCCCCGGTGCCGTTTTCATAGTCCGAGATCACAGAAGGCGGGGCAGGCCGGGCAAGGGACGGCGAGGCGAGAAAGGTCGAACCGCCCCATAGAAAATGGCGTCTTTTCATAAGACGCTAACGCCGGTCTGGCCGGCGCAGGCGATAGCTGACGGCCTCGGCGACGTGGGGCTGGCCGGTCTCCTCATCTCCCGCCAGGTCGGCGATCGTCCGTGCGACGCGTAGCAGGCGCGTGAATCCGCGCGCCGACAGGCGCAGCCGGTCGGCGGCGCGCACCGCATAATCGCGCGCCGCCGTGCTGGTGGGGAACAGGTCAGGCGGGGCTTCGGCGTTGGTCAGCCCGTCCTGGCGCGCGGTCTGCCGCGTGCGGGCGACGGCGACGCGGGCGGCGACGGCGGCACTGTTTTCGCCGGTCGGCAGGCCGGCCAATTCGGCCGGCGAGACCGGTTCGACATGCACGGCCATGTCCATCCGGTCCAGCATGGGGCCGGAAATGCGCGACAGATATTCCTCGCCGCAGCGGGGCGCCTTGCGGCATTCCTGCGACGCATCCCCCAGATAGCCGCACCGGCAGGGATTCATTGCCGCGACGAGCTGGAAGCGGGCAGGGTAGGTGACATGCGCCGAGGCCCGCGCCACCGTGATGGTACCCGTTTCGATCGGCTGGCGCAGGGCCTCCAGCGCGGCGCGGGAAAATTCCGGCAGTTCGTCCAGGAACAGCACCCCGCGATGGGCCAGGCTGACCTCGCCGGGCCGGATGCGGTTGCCGTTGCCGCCGCCCACCAGCGCGATCTGGCTGGTCGAATGATGCGGGTCGCGAAAGGGCGGACGAAAGACCGGCAGGCCCATCGGCAGGTGCCCGGAAATACTGTGGATGCGGCTGATCTCCAGGATCTCGGTGCTGGTCAGGTCGGGCAGGAGCGAGGGGAGGCGGGCCGCCAGCATCGACTTGCCGGCGCCGGGTGGCCCGGTCATCAGCAGGGAATGCGCCCCCGCCGCCGCGATTTCCAGCGCGCGCCGGGCGGTTTCCATGCCGCGCACGTCCGCGAGGTCCGGCCCCGTTCCGATGGATTCGACCGGCAGGCGCTCGGGAAGTTCGACCGGCGGCAGGACCTGTTCCCCGGTCATGTGGTTCACCAGCGCCAGCAGGGAGTCGGGGGCGAGGATGTCCAGGCCGTCACCGGCCCAGCGGGCCTCGTGCCCCTGTTGCGCGCCGCAGATCAGGCCGCGCGACTGGTCCACCGCGCACAGCGCCGCCGGCAGGACGCCGGGCACGGGATTGATCCGTCCGTCCAGGGACAGTTCGCCGATGGCCGCGAAGCGGCCGCTTTCCTCGGACGGGACCACGCCCATCGCCGTCAGCAGAGCCAGCGCGATCGGCAGGTCGAAATGCGACCCTTCCTTGACGATGTTGGCGGGGGCCAGATTGACGACGATCCGCTTGGCCGGCAGCGTCAGCCCCATGGCGGACAGCGCGGCGCGGACCCGTTCCCGCGCCTCGGCCACCGCCTTGTCGGCCAGGCCCACGATCAGGAAGGACGGCAGCCCCGACGCCAGTTGCACCTCGACCCGGACAGGGATCGCGTCGATACCGGAAAAGGCGAACCCCAGCACGCAGGAGATGGTCATGCAGTCCCAATCGTCGGAAAAACCCCGTATGCACCTGTTGTAGCCGAGAAACCGCAACGCGAAACCCCGGCGGCGCGATGATCGTCCTCCTCCATCCCGCACACTGCCACGCGCAGTCTTGTTGGCATAATATATATTATACGATACTCCTGTGTGGGCGGGCCCGGGAGGCCCACCCACGAGTGTCACACTTCCGTCCGGCGCCTGCCCCGCGAAAGTCGCCGCCCAACTGATGGCGACTGCCCGCGTCGCGACAACAAGTTCTTGCTGACAGGGATACATATGTTGTGTATGCACAACATGATCAAGGATTGACTGGATGCATAACCGGATTGCGATGTTTCGTGCGGAGCGCGGTCTGACACGGCGTGCCCTGGCCGAGGCGGTCGAGGTCAATCCTCAGACCATCGGCTATCTGGAGCGCGGCGACTACAAGCCGAGCCTGGAACTGGCCCTGAAGATTTGCCGCGTCCTGGGTGTCGAGGTGGACATGGTGTTCTCGCTGGAACCGTTCGAATCCGTTGCGGAACAGATGCGGCGTGCGATGAGGAACGGTTCATGATGTATCGTGGGTACGTATAGATGGTCCCCGTCAATCCGTGGTCGACGCCCGACCGCTCGATCGCGGCGTTCCTGGATGTTCCGGCGAAAGCCTTCGCACAGGGCATGGACCGGATCGGCATGCCGGTCCTCGCAGACAATCCGGACATGAAGCGCGATCCCGCGTCCGTCCGTTATCGCTGGCGGCCTGCCCTGATCCTGTTGCTGACAATCGTCAATCTGACCTGGCTGTCGATAAGCCCGCATCCCTCTCCGTTACTGTTCATGTATGTCCAGATCGGTCTCTCAGGATGGTTGAGCGGACTCGTCTACAAATTCGCGCAGGCTCTGGGTCCCGTCTTCGAATGGGACGAGCGCCAGCAGGCGCTTGCAGGTGCCGCGCGGGAGAAAGGACTGATGGGGGCGCTATTGCTGACATATACCGGATTAGGCGTTCTGCTTTGGCAACTCCTCGCGGCCGCGCAACGCCGGGTAGATTTCCTGCTGCCCCGCCTTGCGACAGAAATAATATTACTCCTGACGGCGACAGTCATCGTCTACCAATGCATCCGGCTGCTCTACCTTTCTTGGGCGGATCGTTCCCTTCCCGATCCAGAATAAAACCGACCGGCACTTTGACTTTTTTGACCTGAGCGGAGAGGCTTGGGAAACGTCATGCAGCTGATTGGGATCGAAACCAATGGAAGCGGCCCTTTATATCAGGCGGGCGAAGCCTGATGATTGCGCGCTGATATTCGCGATACACAAGGATTCCGTCCTCGGTCTTTGCGCATCGCATTACTCCGACACGCAGATGTCCGCGTGGTTCGAAGGACGCGCATCGGACGATTATACGACGGCAGTGGAACTGGGCAGTTGCTGGATCGCCTATAAAGCGGACGATCCCGTCGGATTTTTAGGCCTGTTCGCGAACCGCATTTCCATGATTTTCGTGCAGAGTGCCGCCTCCGGCCAGGGGATTGGCACGATTCTGCTTCACTTCGCCCTGGATCGGATCAGGGAAGCTGGAAACAGTTCCGCAATTCTTGACGCGACACTGAACGCGCAGGGATTTTACGAGAAATACGGCTTCAGGAAAGTCGCGGACAGCCACCTGGTCCGGCCGTCCGGCATGAAGATCGAAACGGTCGTCATGGAGCGGTCCATTCGCTCGCCACCGCGTGGGCGAAATCGCGATAGGACCGTGGCGGATGGCCGAGCAATGTCGTGAGGCGGTCGATCTGCGCTGCCGTCGCCGTCGCGCCGTCCTGTTGATAGCGGCGGAACATGAGCTTCAGGTCATAGGCCTGCCAGGCCGGCGCGAACGCCCGCAGACGCTGTTCCATCGTATCCAGATCGTCGCCGCCATAGCGGATCGGACGATCCAGGATTTCGCTCCAGATCGCCGCGATCGCAGCACCGGTCAGCCCGTCCGGCCCGACCAGTTCATACGTCTCGCGCGGCAGCGGGGCGGCGGCCTCGCCGATGTCGCGCGTATCGACCATCGAGATGCCCTTGGTGCCGACCGGGCTGGCGTAGAGCCCCTGCGTCAGCAGCGCGTCCTTCTGCCGGACATCGTTCTGGAAGAAATAAGCCGGGCGCAGCACCGTGGCCGGCAGATCGCAATCCGCGATCATCCGCTCGACCGCGTATTTGCCGATGAAGTGGGGAACATCGGCATATTCCTCCCCCTTGAACACAGACAGATAGACGATGCCCTTCACGCCGGCCTCGCGCGCCACGTTCAGCGTCAGCATGGCCTGTGTCAGCTCGTCCGCGGCGTTCGGCGCCAGCAGGAACAGCGTGTCGACGCCGTCCATGGCGGCGCGCACGGAATCGATGTCGGACAGATCGCCTTTCACGGGGACGGTGCCGGCCGGTAGCCGGGCCGTGTCGGGTGCGCGCGTCAGGACGCGAACCTCCCCGCCCTGCCCATCCAGATAAGCCAGAACCTGGGAGCCGATCGTGCCCGTCCCCCCGATGACCAGGATCGTCATGTCACAGCCTCCTCATAGCCGGGTCGCGATGCGTGGCCCTGGCAGGAACGCCATGTGGTCATGATCGCCCCAAAAGCGGCATGGTTGCCCCGGGACTTGTCCTACAGCGAGGTTCCCTTCGCGGCCTCATCCACCGTCACGGTGCCCAGCCCCTCGATATCCTTCGTCAGCGAGGCAGGCTGTCTGGTCATACCAACTCCTGTTTGTTAAAACCCATGTGCCCATTGTCGTAGCCCGAGGGACATGATGCGCCAGGGCTGGTCGACGAGCTGGTTCCAGGCGTGGCAGCAGATATCGACGATGTCGTCGTAGGTGCGGAAGATCCGGTTCGACAGCCAGGTATTGCGCATGAACTGCCAGACGTTTTCCACCGGATTGAGTTCGGGCGAGCGTGGCGGGAGCGGCAGGATGGTGATGTTGGCGGGGATATCGAGTTTCGGGCTGGTATGCCACGCTGCCTGATCGACGATGAGGATAGCGTGAGCGCCCGGCGCTACGGCCTGCGAGATCTCGTCGAGATGCCGGTTCATGGCGTGGAGGTTGCACCAGGGCAGGACGAGGGCCGCTCCCTTGCCTAGCGCCGGACAGATCGCTCCGAAGATCCAGGCCGAACGTGTGCGCTGATCGGCAGGCGCGCGTGGACGGGTGCCGCGTCTGGCCCAGCGGCGCGTCAGCTTCGTTTTCTGGCCGACCCTCGCCTCGTCGCCCCACCAGAGTTCGATGGCCTTGCCGGGATGCCGGGCCCGGATCCCGGCCATGACGTCGGGGAAGCTTTTTTAAAAACGTCCTGGGCCTCGGGATCCTGGGCATGGTGCCGGGGGCGTCCCGTCAGAAGGCGGAAGTCGAGGCCCCGGATAACGGCGCTCAGCCGGCTGCGCGAAAGAGAGACGCCGAATTCCTCATAAAGCCATTGCCCCAGATCAGCCTGCCGCCAGCGCACCACCCCATGCACGGCAGCGATCGGGCCGTCCTCGATCCGGCGCATCAGCGCTTCCAACATGGCTGGTGTCAGGCGGGGAACGACACCGCCCCCATGATGATCCCGCACGCCATCCGGGCCCTCGGCGTTGAAACGCACCACCCAGTCCCGCACAATCTGCCGATCCGTCCCAGCCAGTCGTGCCGCGTCTCCGCGTGACGCACCATCGTAGATCGCCGCCAGCGCCAGAAGCCGACGCGCCTGGCCCGCATGCCTCGTTGTCCGCGCCAGAGCACGCAGTCCCGCCGCATCATAATCCTCACGCAACGCTAACGCCCCGCCCATTCGGATGCCTCCCGCCCGGTTCGGCATCCTGTGAATCACAGCTCGTTCCAGAACGATACCGTCAGGCAATCACATATGAGTCAGGGCGGACCGGAGTTGGTATCAGTTCCACGGCGCCGATGCCGCTGAGGTGGATGGACGCGCGTCCCGTCGGGCCGGCCGTGACATGCCCTGCCCCTTCGATATCGATATCGGCGTCCCTTACGACCATGTCCGACAGGTCGGCATGGGCCGCGCCGGCCACGTTCAGCGTGATCGCATCCGCCCTGCCATGGCCGACCACGTCGGCGGCCCCTTCCACGGTCAGGCGCAGATGATCCACCGCCACGTTCTGCAGGGTCAGCGATCCGGCGGAACGGACGGTCAACGCCTTCAATCCCGGCGCGGTCACGACGATCCGCAGGTGATGGATATGCCAGCTTCGGGTCGATTCATGATCCAGGTCGATCACGTCGTCATCCAGCGTGACCCGATCGATGGCCCGTTTCGGGCCGCTGACGGTGATGCTGGATGTCGGCCCCTGCGTATAGACGATGGTGGCCGGCAGTTCGAAGGTCAGCGCCTCGCCGCCCTTCCAGTCCAGGGTGCGCGATGCCATCGGTGACTGGGGCGCGTCCCCATCGTCATCGATCAATACGCCCAGATCGGGGACATGCCAGCCCATCGGCCCCCGGACGGAGGCGACCCCGAAACAGGCCATGGACAATGCAGCACCGCCCACGGCCACCAATATGATCCCGCGAATCATCGAGCCCTCCTGCGCGTATGGATTGATATCGCGCTATATTCGATTGTTTTTAAAACTTATTGCCCGTCAGGCATCTGCGGCGATCAGCCGATAGTGCGCACGCCCGTACCGGGCCAGGACATTGACCAGCCCGATGGTGAAGAGGATGCAGAACGCCACCAGGGATGCCCCGCCACTGAGCAGGCCCATGCTGAGCAACACCGCCTGCAACCGGTCGCCGGCGAAGCCCGGGAAATTTGTGATGATGGCGAACGGCAGCGCCAGGCTGCCCCCCAGGCAGATCCCCACGCCGGCGATGAAGAACGAGAAGACGGTGGTCACGGCCGCGACCAGAAGCGGCAGGACGATGAACAGGTCCAGTGCCGCCAGCCCCAATACGCCCACGATCACGCCCAGGGCGGAGGCCAGGCTGCGTTCGTCCTCCCACCGGCGCAAGCCGGCTTCGGCACGCAGTTCCCGCGCCAGGCGCGACGGATTGCCCAAGGCGGCGGCCACATCGGCCTCGCTACGGCCGGCGGCCAGGCCGGCATCGAAATGCCCTTCGTAATCGGCCATGATGTCGTCGATGGCAGGTCGCGGCATCCCCTTCAGGCCGGCCTTCAGGCGGCGGAGGAACGTTTGTCGCTCATTCATGGCGTCTTCTCCTGATCCTGCTCCAGGACGGCGGCGACAGAGCGCGTGAAATCGTTCCATGCAGCCTTTTGGGCATCCAGATTTTTCCGACCGCCTTCAGTCAGGCGGTAATATTTTCGCGGCGGGCCCGAGGACGATTCCACCAGATAGGTGGACACCAGCCCGTCCTTCTGCATGCGACGCATCAGCGGGTATATCGTACCCTCCCCCATATCGATCGCATCCGACAGACGGCTGGCGATGTCGTAGCCGTACGAGTCAGCGCGCGAGAGAAGCGCCAGGACGCAGAGTTCCAGCACCCCCTTTTTGAATTGGACAAGATTAGGGTCCACGGCGTGTCGATCCTCGGACCGGTCCCGCACCAACGCAGAACCTGTCTATGCAAGATAGCCATCATTAGATGGTTCCTTGCAATAGTCTTGTTGGGGGATACGATATTTTTTACGTCCCGATTCCTCCCCCTGCCGCAACCTGACAGGTGGGAAACATCGCAAGCGTGTCTGAAAAAACCGATTCCGGACAAAATATGTGGTGACGCTATGGTAGTTGCAGAATCCACGGTAGTTGCAGGATAGGTACAGCGTAGATATATTTACCGACAATACTTCCGATCAGGTCGCATTCCCGGTTCTATAGGTCATGCGTTTTGATCTCGATCATATTTTGACCGTCCTCTTCCAGCCTACGTTGCTTATCTCTTTCGCCGGCATCGGCGTGGGGGCGCGGTCCCACGACACGACGAGCGGCAAGCAGAGTACGACGGGCAGATTTTCGATGACGGCATTTTGCAAACCATCCTTCCCGACCATAGCGGCGTAATGCACTTCATCTCGGGACTTCCCCGCTCGGGCTCGACGCTGCTGGCGGCCATCCTGCGGCAGAATCCCCGCTTCACCGCGTCCATGAGCAGCCCTGTCTGCGGCCTGGTCCGCAAGCTGCTGGACGGGATGAGCGCGAATAACGAATTCGCGTCCTTCATCACCGACGAACAGCGCCGACGCATCCTGCGCGGGGTGTTCGAGAATTATTATGGCGACGATTTCACGTCCCGGACCGTGTTCGATACCAACCGGGCGTGGAGCAACTGCCTGCCTCTGCTGGGCGACCTGTTTCCCGGCTGCCGGGTCATCGCCTGCGTCCGCGACGTGCCCTGGATCCTCGACAGTATCGAACGGCTGGTCCGCCGGAACTGCCTGGCGGCGTCGGGCATGTTCAATTTCGATTCCGCCGGCTCGGTCTATACGCGGGCCGAGGCCGTGGCACGGGCCGACGGCATGCTGGGCTACGGCTACAACGCCCTGAAGGAAGCCTTCTATGGCGAGCAGACCGACCGGCTAATGCTGGTCCGTTACGAAACCCTGGTCCAGGACCCGCGACGGGTGCTGTCGGCGGTCTACGATTTCATCGGGGAAACGAATTTCGCCCACGACCTGAAGAATATCCGCTTCGACGCCGAAGCCTTCGACCGGCGCATGGGCACGCCGGGGCTGCATCAGATCCGTCCCGCCATCGGCTGGCAGCCGCGGCGGAACCTGCTGCCCCCCAACCTGATCGCCCGCTTCGCCGACGACGCGTTCTGGAACCACCCCAACGCCAACCCGAACGGGGTTCGGGTCATATGATCCGCCGCACCCTGGTCGCAACCCTCAGAAAGACCGTCACCACACCCATGACCGTTATCCAGCAAGCCTCTTCCGAACCAGAATCGTTTCTCGCGCTCATCCGTCGTGCCACCACGCCACGAACAGGGCGCCACACGCATGGCGCCAGCGCCCGGTTGCGTGTCTCGGTCTCCAGCCTGGCCATCCTCTGCGCCCTCCGGCTGGCCCTGCCCCATCAGGCGTCGGCCCAGACCGTGGTCGTGACCTCTCCCCTGACGGGCGCTTCGAACTTCAATGCCGGTGGTGCGGACGGAACGTCAGGCGCCGGCGGCACGGGCACCGGTGTCGGCGGCGGTACGGGGGGATCTTCTTCTGGAAATAATGCCGCGGGGGGCAGCGTCGGTGGTTCTTCCGCCGGCTATGGCGGGACCGGCTTCGGCGGTGGTGGTGGCGGCGGCGCGGGCGGCCAGATCGGCAATCAGGGCAATGGCGCCGGCGGCGGTGGCGGCCTCGACGGCAGCGTCAGTAACGGGAGCGCTGGCGGGGGTGCTGGCGGGGGCGTCGGCACGACGGTGACGGCGGGTAGCTGGACCAACAATTCCTCTGTTTCCGGTGCTTATGGCGGCAATGGCGGCAATGGCGCGCCGGTCATGAACAGCGGCGGCGGCGGCGGTGGCGGCGCGGGCGTCTACGCCTCGGGCTCTGGTTCTGGTTCGGTTACGTTGATCAATAATGCCGGTGCGGCCATTCGGGGCGGCTTCGGCGGCGAGTACGCCGGATTCGGCGTCAACACCACGGGCATTGGCGGCGGCGGCGGCGGCGGAACCGGCGTTGCCGGTAGCAACTTCACCCTGACCAACGCCGGTACCATAGCCGGTGGCGGCGGTGGATACGGCTACACCGGCGGCAGCGGCGGCAACGGTGTCGGCGGTACAAACTTCAACCTGTCGAACTCCGGCAACGTGACAGGCGGCAATGGCTACAACGGCAGCCTTGGTGGCACCGGCGTTGCGGGCTCCGGCTTCACCCTCACCAACTCGGGCACGATAGCAGGCGGCCTCGGCGGCGGAAGCGGTGGAAGCGGCGTTGCCGGCAGCGGCTTCACCCTGACCAATTCCGGCACCATAACGGGCGGCAATGGCAATTATTTCACCCCTACCCCCACTGGCGGCAACGGCGGAACCGGCGTTACCGGCAGCGGTTTCAGCCTGACCAACACCGCCACCGTAACAGGCGGCAATGGCAGCAGCGGCTTTGACTTCGACAGCGGCAACGGTGGCAACGGCGGAAGCGGCGTTGCCGGCAGCAGCTTCACCCTGGCCAATTCCGGCGCCATAACGGGCGGCAACGGCGGCGACGGCGGCGACGGCGGCGACGGCGGCGACGGCGGCAATGACAGCTATGGCCAGGATAGCCATAACAGCAACGGCAATGGTGGTCATGGCGGCGGCGGCGTCACCGGCAGCGGCTTCACCCTGACCAATACGGGTACCATAACGGGCGGCGATGGCGGCAGTGGCGACGGCGACGGCAAGGGCATCGATGGAAGCGGCGGGGTCGGCGTGACCAGCACGGGGGGATCGACGATCGTCACCTCCGGCCAGATCAGCGGCGGTGTCTCCGCTGCCGGTGTGCAGGCCGATGCCGTTGACCTCAGCGGTGGCGGCAACACGCTGAAACTGGAAAGTGGGTATGGCTTTACCGGCAATGTCGTCAGCACCAGTGGCACCACGAATGGGGGCGACACCCTGGAATTGGGCGGCACGGCCAACGGCACGTTCAACCTGTCGCAGATCGTCACGACAACGCCGACATCCTGGACCGGAACCGTTCAATATTCCGGATTCGACAGGTTTCTTGTGACCGATTCGGCGGTATGGACGCTGACCGGATCGACGAATGCCGTCTCCATCGCCGCGTCGATGCAGATCAACAACGGTGCAACGCTCCAGTTTGATAACGGCGCCGCCGGCATATCGCTCGCGGGCACCTTTACCGACAATGGAATCCTGACCATCGGGGGCAGCGCCGCCGCCGCCTCGCTGGCCGGTACCGGCACCGCCAATCTTGCCGGCATCCTGACCCTGACCAACGCCGCCGATCGTTTCAGCGGCACCATCCAGGGAACCGGCGGCCTGACCATTGCGGGGGGTAACGAGACGCTGACCGGTGCCAACACCTACAGCGGTGGCACGACGATCGAGGCCGGCACCCTGACGGTGGGAAGCAATACGGCCCTGGGAACCGGGGTGCTGGACATGGCACAGGGCACGGCGCTGGCCTTCGGAACGAATGGCCTGACGCTGGGCAATGCGATCGTCCTGAACGGCGACCCGACGGTCGAGATCGACAGCGGCACCGACACCCTGGCCGGCACGATCAGCGACGGCGCAACGCCGGGGGACCTGGTCAAGACCGGGGCCGGCACGCTGGTGCTCGCGGGCAACAGCACCTATAGCGGCGGCACCGAAGTCGCGGCCGGCACGCTGCAGGTCGACGGCGCGATCGCCAGTCCGGTGACTGTGGATACGGCGGGCACGCTGGCGGGCGCCGGCACCATCGGCACCACCACCGTCTCCGGCACGCTGGCGCCGGGTGATGCCGGCGTGGGTACGCTGCATGTGAACGGCAACCTGACCATGGCAGCGGGCTCGACCTATCAGGTGGACGTGACGCCGGCGGCGGCGCTGGGACATGTGGCGGTCACCGGTGCCGCCACGCTGCAGGGCGGCACGGTCGCGGTCACGGCGGGTGCGGGAAACTGGACGACCACGCGCTACACCATCCTGACGGCGGGCGGCGGGGTAACCGGACAGTTTGCCGGCGTGCTGACGAATCTGGCCTTCCTGACACCGACCCTGGCCTATGATTCCGACGACGTGTTCCTGAGCCTGAGGCGCAACACGCTGGATTTCGCGGGCGTCGCCACCACGCGCAACGAGGTCGCGGCCGGCAACGGGCTGTCCGGCACGACCAGCGGTGCCCTGTATGACGCGCTGGTGCAGACCGACGCGGCCACGGCGCGGCACGCGTTGAACAGCCTGTCGGGTGAACTCCACGCCTCGGCGCGCACCGCGTTGGTCCAGGACAGCTATTACGTGCGCGACGCCGCGGTCGAACGGCTGCGCGGCGTGGAGTGCGCGCCGGGTGCCGCCAGCGGCATGAAAACCGCCGCCGGAGGAAAGCCCACCGACGGCGCCTGCCAGCCGGACCGGGCATCGGTGTGGATGCAGGATTACGGCTCGTTCGGGCATAATGGCGGCAACGGCAATGCCGCCGGGATGGGCCATTCGGTCGGCGGCTTCGTGCTGGGCGCGGATGCGCCGGTGCTGGGCTGGCAGGTCGGCGGCCTGGTCGGCTACGGCCATTCCTCGTTCGACAGCGGGGCGGTGTCCTCGTACGGGCACAGCAGCAATGTCAGCCTGGGCCTGTATGCCGGCACCCACTGGGGCCGCCTGGCCCTGCGCACGGGGGCGACCTATAGCTGGAACATGCTGTCCACCACCCGCAATGTCGGGTTCACCGGGTTCTCCAACCGGCTGAACACCGACTATGACGGCGGCACCGCGCAGGCCTTCGGCGACCTGGGCTATCGCCTCGATGCCGGCCCGGCGATGATCGAGCCCTTCGCGAACGTCGCCTATGTCAACCTGCACACCAACGGCTACATTGAGCATGGCGGCCCGGCGGCGCTGGCCGGCCGGGCCATGGATACCGGCGTCACCTACTCGACCTTCGGGGCGCGGTTCGCCGGCACGGTCCGGGTGGGCGGCGTCGCGCTGACGCCCAATGCGACGCTGGGCTATCGCCACGCCTTCGGCCTGACCACGCCGACCACGCGCGAGGCGTTCCTGGCCGGCGGCAACGCGTTCGACGTCGCGGGCGTGCCGCTGTCCACCGACGCGGCGGTGCTGAAGGCGGGGCTGCAGGCGAAGCTGACCGACAGGCTGAATGTCGGCCTCTCCTATGTCGGGCAGTATGGCGACCACTCCACCGACAGCGGCCTGACCGGTAACGTCAAGGTCACGTTCTGATCCCACCGCCCGTTCAGGGCCTGGGGGCGGAGTCCCACCTGGCGCGCATGCGCGCCAGGACGGCATCGTCGGTGCGTTCGAACCGCAGGGGCGTGACCGCGATGTGGCCGGCGGCGAGGGCCGCCGTTTCGGTGCCGGCCTCGTCCGCCCTGGGGGATCGCGTCAGGGTCAGCCAGTGATCCTGCCCGTTGCGCGGGTCGGTGCGCGGCAGGATATCAGCCCCGTCCAGCAGGCCCGTCCCCTGGCTGGTCAGGATCGGCGCGCCGGCCTGGCCGGCCGGGCAATCGGGAAAATTGACGTTCAGGCAGGCGCCGGTGGCCCAGTCCAGCGGCAGCATGCGGCGGATCACCCCGGCGGCCAGCGTGCGCGCGGTGTCCCAGCGCACCGGTTGGCCGGCGGTAAACGCCTAGCTGAGCGCGATCGAGGGAATCCCCAGCAACATTCCCGTCATGGCCGCCCCCACGGTGCCGGAAAAGACGGTCTCGATCCCCAGGTTGGCACCGCGATTGACCCCGGACAGGATCAGGTCCGGCCCCTGCCCGGCCATGAGGTGCCAAACGCCCATGACGACGCAATCGCCCGGCGTTCCCAGCACCGCATAACGCCGCACCCCCTTTTCGCTGATCCGCAGCGGGTCGTGCAGGCTCAGCGCGTGCGACGTACCGCTCTGGTCGTGTTCGGGGGCGACCACCCAGACCTCCGGCGCCAGCGTGGCCGCGACCTGTTCCAGGACCTGCAGGCCCGGCACGTCGATTCCATCGTCGTTGGTCAGCAGAATGCGTTTGGCAGCGAAGTTCGTTCCGGTCATGTCACATCCTTTAAAGCAGGCCCGCTTGGCGGAAGCTGATCGAAGCGCCGTTTCCGACGATCACGTGATCGCGGACCGTCAGGCCCAGCACGGTGGCGATCTGCGCCAGTCGGCGGGTCATGGCGATATCCTCGCGCGACGGGGTCGGGTTCCAGCCGGGGTGGTTGTGGACCAGGATCAGTTCGCTGGCCTTCAACTGAATGGCGCGGCGCATGACCTCGCGCGGGTAGACCGGGGTCTGGTCGATCGTGCCCTGGGCCAGGACCTCATCGGCGATCAGCCGCGTGCCACGGTCCAGGAACAGGACGCGGAACTGTTCGACCGTGTCCCGCGCCAGCGACGCCTGCAGATAGGCCATCAGCGCATCGTGGCAGGACAGCAGGTCGCCCTGCCTGATGCGGGCGCGCATCAGGCGGATCGCGGCTTCGCGCAGCAGCGGGACGATCACGCGGATTTGCAACCGTCCCGCGACGGCCGAGGCCAGTTCCGCCGGGTCGGCGGCGAAGACCGCGCCGATGGTGCCGAAACGCGCCAGCAACGCACGGGCGGCATCCGCCGGATCGGCACCGGGCGGCAGGGCCAGGGCCAGAATCGAGGCCAGCAGCGCGGTATCGTCCGCAGCGTCGTGTGGGGAGCCGCCAGGGGCGCCCGCACGGTCCGTGGGGGGCAGGTTCATCGGCAGGTCCCGCCTGGTACAGGGCCGGATGCCTCGGGTGACGGTCGCAACGGCTCGATTGCGTGCGTATATAGAATACTCATGGAGCCTAAAGGATTATCGCCGGTATGAATGTCCTGTCGTCCTTGAACCGTCACGATGCGGTTCTTCTTGATCTCGATGGCACGATCGTCGATTCCCGTGCCGGAATTATCGGCTCCCTGCACGATTCGTTGCGCGATCTTGGGCATGAACCCGATCCCGAGGAAGACCTGACCTGGGTGGTCGGCCCCCCGCTGCACGATCTGGTCGCCCGGGTCTTGCAACATTATGGCGACGACCGGGCCGAAGAGGCTGTCCGACTCTATCGCTATCACTACGAACGCCACGGCATGCATCGCAGTGCCGTGTTCGCCGGCATGCAGGATGTCATCGAAACGGTGGCGGCATCCGGCGCGCGGCTGTTCCTGGCGACGTCCAAGCCGGTGCATCTGGCGCGCGCGATCCTGGATCTGCGCGGGCTGACGAAATATTTCACCGCCCTGTACGGCGCGCGGCCCGATGACAGCGGGGCGGAAAAACCGGAACTGATCGGGCAGTTGCTGCGCGAGCACGCAATTGCGACCGGCCGCGCCGTCATGGTCGGCGACCGTCGCTACGACATCAGCGGGGCGCATGCGAATCATGTCCGGGCGCTGGGCGCGCTTTGGGGCTATGGCGGCGAGGAAGAACTGACCGAGGCCGGGGCGGATGCCCTGGTGGCCGATCCCGGCGAGCTTCTGGCCGCGATCCGCAGCCAGCTTGCGGCGGCGCACCTGCACCCCGCTGCGGAATGACGGCCATCCTATAGCCGCCGCTGCTGCCGCAGGCTGAGCCACTGGCCATGGTGTAGGATCAGGTGGTCCTGCACCGTCAGGGACAGGTTCTGCGCATGGTAGGAAATAGCCTGCATCAGCACGGCATCACGCTCGACCAGCGTCGCGGGGGGCGGCCAGACCGGGGCGATGCGGATGCCGACGAAGGCGGTGGCGTGCAGGTCGAGCGCGCGCAGCAGGATATGGCGCTGCACCAGGTCCAGTTCCCCCGTATCCAGCGCGGCGTCCAGGGCTTCGTCGGCGATGATGTGGTTGCTGCTGTCGAGGAAGAGAATCCGCAACTGGCCGGGCGGTGCGCCGGTCAGGACCGTGTCGCAATAGGCCAGCACGGCATCCCAGTCGCGCATGGGCGTGCGCGTCAGCGGGTCGGGGCGCGACAGACGCTCGGCCACGCTGGCCGGCAGCATCAGCGGCAGCGCCACCCGGTCCGACAGGCCCGCCGCGCGCAGGGCATCGGCCGGCGCCGACAGCAGGGCGCCCAGGCTGCCGAACCGGTTCAGCAGCGCCTTGGCCATCGGCTTGGTATCGCGGCGCGGCACGCCGGAAAACAGCAGCATTTCAATAATTTCGTAATCGGCCAGCGACCCGGCGCCCGATGCCAGCACGCGCGCGCGCATCCGGGCGCGGTGCCCGGTGGGGCCGGTCTCCTTGAACGGGGCACTCTGTCGGGGGGCTTTCCCCCCATCCCCGCCCGTCCGTGTCATTCCATCCTCTCTTTCACGCCTGGCCACAGACCCGCCTGCCCGCGCGAATGCGCGCGCATAAGCTTGGTCATAATCTCCGGACGCCCTATACGGAAATCGTGACCCAGACCCCAGCCCCCTTCCCCGAGCGTCCCGCCGCTGATCGTCCCGACTACCTTCAGCGGCTCAATCCCGAACAGCGGGCGGCGATCGAGACGACCGACGGTCCGTTGCTGGTCCTGGCCGGCGCCGGCACCGGCAAGACGCGCGTCCTGACCACCCGCTTCGCCCATATTCTGCTGTCGGGCCGGGCGCGGCCATACCAGATCCTGGCGGTGACCTTCACCAACAAGGCGGCGCGTGAAATGCGCGAGCGGATCGGCGCCCTGCTGGGCGAGCCGGTCGAGGGATTGTGGCTGGGCACGTTCCATGCCCTGTGCGCGCGCATGCTGCGCCGCCACGCCGAATATGTGGGCCTGGGCAGCGGCTTCACCATCCTGGACACCGACGACCAGCTCCGCCTGCTGAAGCAGGTGATCGAACCCTTGCGCATCGACACCAAGCGCTGGCCGCCGCAGGGTATCCTGGGCGTCATCCAGCGCTGGAAGGACCGGGGCCTGACGCCCGAACGCGTGACCCCGGCCGAGGATTGCGACTTCGCCGGCGGGCAGTGCCGCCCGATCTATGCCGCCTACCAGGCGCGGCTGGTCCAGTTGAACGCCTGCGATTTCGGCGACCTGATGCTGCACGTGACCGAGATCCTGCGGACCCGGCCCGACGTGCTGGCCCAGTATCACCGGCTGTTCCGCTATATCCTGGTGGACGAATACCAGGACACGAACACGATCCAGTATCTGTGGCTGCGCCTGCTGGCCCAGCGCGAGGGCCAGCCCGCCAATATCTGCTGCGTGGGCGACGACGACCAGTCGATCTATTCCTGGCGCGGGGCGGAGGTCGAGAATATCCTGCGCTTCGAACGGGACTTCCCCGGCGCCGCCGTCGTGCGGCTGGAACGCAATTACCGTTCCACCGCCCAGATCCTGGGGGCGGCGTCCGGCCTGATCGCGCATAATGACGGGCGGCTGGGCAAGACCCTGCGCCCGGGACGCGAGGACGCATCGGGCGAGAAGGTGCGCGTGGCGTCGGTCTGGGATTCGGACGACGAGGCCCGCCTGGTGGGCGAGGAGGTCGAGCGGCTGCGCGCCGGGGGGCATTCCCTGGCGGAAATCGCGATCCTGGTGCGGGCCGGATTCCAGACCCGCGCGTTCGAGGAACGGCTGATCACCCTGGGCCTGCCCTATCGCGTCGTCGGCGGGCTGCGATTCTACGAGCGGTCGGAAATCCGCGACGCCATGGCCTATATGCGGGTGCTGAACCAGCCGGCGGACGACCTGGCGTTCGAGCGGATCATCAACGTGCCCCGGCGCGGCATCGGCGCGGCCGCGATGCAGAAATTCCATGTTGCCGCGCGCGAGGGCCAGATGCCTCTGGCCGCCGCCGTGATGGACCTGATCGCGCGGGGCGCGCTGAAGGGCCGCGCGCGCGAGCAGATGACCGCGCTGATGGCCTGCCTGGCGCGCGGACGCGAGGCCCTGCCGCGCGAGGGGCATGTGGTGGTGGTCGAAACGCTGCTGGAAGAAAGCGGCTATATCGACATGTGGAAGGCCGATACCTCGCCCGAGGCGCCCGGACGGCTGGACAACCTGAAGGAACTGGTGCGGGCCCTGGCGGACTTCGAAAGCCTGGGCGGCTTCCTGGAACACGTCGCGCTGGTCATGGAAAACGAGGAGAATGCCGGCGCCGAGCGCCTGAGCATCATGACCCTGCACGGCGCGAAGGGCCTGGAATTCGACACCGTCTTCCTGCCGGGATGGGAGGAAGGGGTCTTCCCGTCCCAGCGCACCCTGGACGAGGGCGGCCTGAAGGGGCTGGAGGAGGAGCGGCGCCTGGCCTATGTCGGCATTACCCGGGCGCGGCACCGGGCCGTGATCAGCCACGCCGCCAGCCGGCGCATCTACGGCAACTGGCAATCGGCGATCCCCAGCCGGTTCATCGAGGAACTGCCGGCCGAGCACGTCACCACCACGGGGGGCGCGGCGCAGGCACGGTCGCGGACGTTCGGCCATGCGCCCCTCTCTTCCACCGCCTTCCCGGTCATGGCGCGGCGGCCGCGCGTGACCGATGTGGGGGAAAAGGGCCCGACTGCCGCGATGGCGGTGGGAACGCGGGTCTTCCACCAGAAATTCGGATACGGAACCATATCGTCCGTCGAGGGCAACCGGCTGGAAGTCGCGTTCGAGAAAGCCGGCCCGAAACGGGTCCTGGATACATTTGTCGAGAAGATCCCATGACATCTCTGACCCGTCGGCATGCGACGGAACTGGAAACCATTGCCGTCACCGTCCCGGCCGAGGCCGTGATGGCGTACGAGGACGCGCTGTCGGTCGTCTGCACCACCATCGGCATTTTCGAACTGGATGACAGCCAGATCCTGTGGCGGGTCGAAGGCGTACGCGATGTCGGCTACGGCGACAGCGAACTGACGGGTGCGCTGGCACTGGCCGCGACCGTGACCGGCCACGCGGCGGAACTGGAACGCGTGCGGACCGAGGCCGAGGGCTGGCTGGCCCGGACCTATGATTCGTTTCCCGAACAGACGGTCGGGCGGCGCTTCGTCGTGCGCGGCACGCATCTGGACGCCCCTGCCGCGTCACGCCGCATCGCCATCACGCTGGATGCCGGGATGGCGTTCGGATCGGGCGAACATGGATCGACCCGGGGCTGCCTGCGGGCGCTGGAAAGCGTGGCGCATCGCCGCCCGCAGCGCATCCTGGACATGGGCTGCGGGTCGGGAATCCTGGCCATGGCGGCGGCGGCGCTGCTGCACCGCCCGGTACTGGCAGTCGATATCGAACCCTGGTCGGTGCGCACTACTGCGCAGAACGCGGCCCTGAACGGCCTGTCCGGACTGGTCACCGCGCGGCTGGGCAATGGCTGGCGCACGCCCGGGCTGAAGCGGTATGCGCCGTTCGACCTGGTCTTCGCCAACATCCTGGCCCGCCCGCTCTGCATGATGGCGCGGGACCTGGCCCTGAACCTGGCGCCTGGCGGCACCGCGATCCTGGCCGGGTTGCTGAACAGCCAGGCCGGGATGGTACTGGCCGCCCACCGGCGCCAGGGCCTGGTACTGGAACGGCGCCTGACCGAAGGCGACTGGACGACCCTGGTGCTGCGCAAGAGGACGACGACATGACGGCGATCGCTTCCCGCCTCCCTGCCCTGCGGACCGTGCTGGGGCAGATGGACGTGGATGGTTTCATCCTGCTGCGCGGTGACGAGCATCTGGGGGAATATGTCGCACCCTGTGCCGAACGCCTGGCCTGGCTGACCGGGTTCACCGGCAGCGCCGGCATGGCCGTGGTGCTGCGCGACGGGCCGGCGGCGGTGTTTTCCGACGGCCGCTATGTCACCCAGATGGACCAGCAGGTGGACGGCGCGGCCTGGTCGCGCCTGCATCTGCGCGACACGCCGCCGGCCCGCTGGCTGGCATCCCATGCCGGGGCGGGCCAGCGGATCGGCTACGATCCCCGGCTGGTCGGCGAGGCCGGGTTGCAGCCCTTCCTCGATTGCGGGCTGACCATGGTGCCGATGGCGGCCAACCCGGTGGACCGCATCTGGACCGACCGGCCGGCGGCACCCGCCACGGCCTGCATGCCGCAGCCCCTGGCCTTCGCGGGCGAGGACAGCGCCGCCAAGCGGGCACGGATGGCCGCCATCCTGAAGGCGGACGGCCAGGATGCCGCCGTGCTGGGCGACCCCACCGCCATTGCCTGGTTGCTGAACGTCAGGGGCCATGACGTTCAATACACCCCCGTCTGCCTGGCCTTCGCCATCCTGCATGACGATGCGCGGGTGGACCTGTTCATCGACCCCGCGCGCCTGCCGCAGGATACGGCGGCGTGGCTGGGCCCCGAGGTGACGATCGTGGAGCCGGCGGGGCTGGAGGCGGCACTGGCGGCGTTGGCCGGACGGCGGGTGCGCGTCGATCCGGTCGGGACCGCCATATGGTTCATCCAGACGCTGGAGGCGGCCGGGGCGACGGTGGCGCGCGGCGGCGACCCGTGCGTGCTGCCCCGCGCCCGGAAGAACGATGTCGAGCAGGACGGCGCACGGCGGGCGCATCTGCTGGACGGGATCGCGCTCTGCCGTTTCCTGCACTGGATGGATACCGAGGGCGTGGGCCCGGATAGCATAAGGCCGGGAGAACTGGACGCCGCGAACCGGCTGGACGCGTTCCGCGCCCTGTGCCCGGACTATCGCGAGGAAAGCTTTCCCGCGATTTCCGGGGCCGGCCCCAACGGCGCGGTCATCCATTATCGCGTGACCCCCGAAAGCAGCCGGACGATCGGGACGGACGAGGTCTATCTGATCGACAGCGGCGGGCAGTATCCGTTCGGCACCACCGACGTCACGCGCACGATCTGGACCGGCGCCGGCCGAGGGCCGGAGGATGTGCGCCACGCCTTCACCCGCGTGCTGAAGGGGCATATCGCCCTGGCGCGGGCCCGCTTTCCGGTGGGCACCACCGGGCACGCGCTGGACGGGCTGGCGCGCTATGCGCTGTGGCAGGCGGGAATGGATTACGACCATGGAACCGGCCACGGCATCGGCAGCTATCTGTCGGTCCATGAGGGACCGTGTTCGATTTCGCCCGTCTATCGGCCCGTCGCGGTCGAGGCCGGCATGATCCTGTCCGACGAGCCCGGATATTACCGGCCCGGCGCCTTCGGCATCCGGCTGGAAAACCTGCTGCTGGCCCGCCCGGCACCGGCCGAGCCCAACCGGTCGTTCCTGGAGTTCGAGACGCTGACGCTGGCGCCGTTCGACCGGCGGCTGATCGACGCGTCCCTGCTGACGGCGGAGGAAACCGCATGGATCGATGCGTACCATGCACGGGTTTGTGAAACGCTTGCCCCGCATCTGGAGGCTGCACCCACGGCATGGCTGCATGCCGCATGTGCCCCGATCGGCGCGGAATAGCGCGGGATAGCGCCGGATAATGTGACCGGGAAAGCACCCGAGGCGGCGGGGAGTGGAATTGTCACCCGTCGGCCACGGGCCTAGTCACTATGTCACGTGGCCTGCCGATCCGGGATATCCCGTAAGAATGCGTTGGCGGGACACTGGGACCATACGGGTTCCGGCATGGCGGTTCCGCCTCGCGAACGGATCGTCCGTGGCCCGGACCTGTCAGACTGCACAGAGGGAGACGTTCGACAATGTCCGCTGAAAAGACCATTCCGGCTACCCTGATCCCCGGCGATGGGATCGGCCCCGAAATCACGGAATCCGTGACCGAGATCCTGGCGGCCGTCGGCGCGCCGTTCGACTGGGACAACCAGCTCGCGGGCATGGCGGCGGTCGACGCCACCGGCAATCCGCTGCCGCCGCAGACGATCGCCAGCATCCATCGCACCGGACTGGCCCTGAAGGGCCCGCTGACCACGCCGGTCGGCGGCGGCTTCAAGTCGATCAACGTCACGCTGCGGCAGGAGTTCGGCCTGTTCGCCAATCTTCGTCCGACGCACACGATCGTCCCCGGCGGCCGCTTCGACAAGATCGACCTGGTCCTGGTGCGCGAGAACCTGGAAGGCTACTACGCCGCCATGGAAAGCTACATCCCGGTGGGCGACGACCCGCACGGGATCGCGACCGGCGCCGGCTACAACTCGCGCGCCGAATGCAACCGCATCGTCCGCTTCGCCTTCGAATACGCGGTCAAGAACAACCGCAAGAAGGTGACGCTGGTCCACAAGGCCAACATCCTGAAGCTGCTGACCGGCCTGTTCCTGGAAGAAGGCCGCAAGGTCGCCAAGGAATATGAAGGCCGCGTCGAGTGCAACGAGCGCATCGTCGATGCGTGCGCCATGCAGCTGGTCATCGACCCGTGGCAGTTCGACGTGATCGTCACCACGAACCTGTTCGGCGACATCCTGTCCGACCTGACGGCCGGCCTGGTCGGCGGCCTGGGCCTGGCCCCGGGCGCCAATATCGGCGAGAAGGCAGCGGTGTTCGAGGCCGTTCACGGCTCGGCGCCCGACATCGCCGGCAAGAACGTCGCCAACCCGCTGGCACTGCTGATGGCCGCCAACATGATGCTGAAGCATGTCGGCCGCGCGGATCTGGCCACCCGGATCGAAAGCGCGATCCAGTCCGTCATCACCGAGGGCACGGTCCGCACCCGCGACCTGGGCGGCACCGCCGGCACGCGCGAACTGACCGCGGCGCTGAAGCAGAAGCTGGTCTGACCCGGATTGCCGGCCCGGTTTTCCCGGGCCGGCAACCTCTCTCAGCTTCCCCGATAGGTCGAAAACCCGTACGGGGAGACCAGCAGCGGCACATGATAGTGCCCGCCCTTCCCGTCCACAGGCGGGGCGATGCCGAAGGCGATCGGCACGATATCCAGGAACGGCGGGTCGCTCAGCGCCACGCCCTGCCCCCGGAAATACGCCGCAACCCCGAATTCCAGACGATAGGCGCCCGGTGCCAGGGCACCGATCCCGGCCAGGTCCGGACAACGCCCATCCCCGTTGGTTCGCCCGCTGAACAGGCGTGTGGCGCCCGACCACAACGTGATGTCCATCCCGGCGGCCGGCCGGCCGGAGACCAGGTCCAGCACATGGCTGGACAGGGTGATCACGGCTTCCTTTTCCAGCCGCGCCAGGGCGTCGGCCAGGCGCAGCCTGGCGATCTTGCCGATTTCCACGATCGCGGTCCGCACCTCCTGCTCCGGCGTGTGGACGACGCGGCGTTCCATCTCGGACAGGATGAAATCCTTGTCCGACAACCGCACGCAGATCACGAACGGCATGGCGAAGCGCGCGGCGTAGGCGTCGTTCAGGCGGTTGAACCGGGCGTATTCCTCGGGCGACAGACGGTCCAGCCCGGCGGATGCCTGCTCGGCGGCCGAGGCCTGTGTCAGGGTCGGGTCCACCCCGGCCCGCCGCGCCAGTTCGGGATGCGCGCGCACCAGCGCCAGCTTCTCGGCGTCGGTGGCCCGATCCAGCACCTGGTTCATGGCCGCCAGCATCGCGTCCGGGTCCGGAAAAGGCCGCAGGGACGCCGCCCGTGCCGCGACCCAGGGCGAATGTTCGTACAGCGCGCCGAACAGGGCGACGAAATCCGCCGGGTCCAGCCGGTTGACCCGGTCCATGATGCCGATGGTCATGCGGGGTGAACCTCCAGCCAATGGCGGGCGATATCCAGCCGGGTGGCGACCCAGACGCGATCATGCGCCATGACATGGTCCAGGAAGCGCGCCACCGCCCGCGCCCGTCCGGGGCGGCCGGCGACACGGCAATGCAGGCCGACCGACATCATTTTGGGCGCCGATTCCCCTTCCTCGTACAGCGCATCGAACGTGTCGCGCAGGTAGCGGAAGAACTGCTCGCCCTCGGTAAAGCCGTTCAGGGCGACGAAGCGCATGTCGTTCGCGTCCAGCGTATAGGGGACGATCAATTGCGGTCGCCCGTACCTGCGGTCGTAATAGGGCAGGTCGTCGGCATAGGAATCGGCATCGTAGGCGAAGCCCCCTTCCTCGGCGACCAGGCGGGCGGTGTTCGGGCTGGTGCGCCCCTGGTACCACCCCACCGGCCGCGATCCGGTCAGGGCGGTATGCAGCGCGATGCAGTCGCGGATATGGGCGCGCTCCACATCCTCGGGGATGTCCTGGTAATCGATCCAGCGCAGGCCGTGGGTGGCGATGTCCCACCCGGCCCCCAGCATGGCCGCCACCGCGTCGGGATTGCGCGCCATCGCCGCCGCCACCCCGAAGACCGTCACGGGCAGCGACCGCTCGGTGAACAGCCGGTGCAGGCGCCAGAAACCGGCGCGCGACCCGTATTCGTACAGGCTTTCCATGGCCATGGCGCGCGCGCCGGGGACGGACCGGGCACCGATCATCTCGGACAGGAAGGCCTCGGACCCCGCATCGCCATGCAGGACCGAATTTTCG
Source organism: Gluconacetobacter diazotrophicus PA1 5 (assembly GCF_000021325.1). GTDB lineage: Bacteria > Pseudomonadota > Alphaproteobacteria > Acetobacterales > Acetobacteraceae > Gluconacetobacter > Gluconacetobacter diazotrophicus. Next base: position 234,645 of record NC_011365.1, read on the forward strand.
CCCCCTTCCTCGTAATTGATGACGAACTGCACGGCGACCCGGGCCTGCCCCGGCCAGCGCGGATCGGGCGGATGGCCGGCATAGCCGACCAGGTCGCGGGGATACGGGTCCGTCATGACGCGGCCCCGGGTGCGGCCCCGGGCATGGCCTCGTAGGACGCGCGGGCGGCATCCACGCCGGCCCCGCGCGGCAGGGCGTGGCCTTCGGCGGCCAGCACGGCTTCCAGCGCGCCCAGGGTGATCAGGACCTTGTGCTTCATGGCGTTGTAGCCCATGGCGCCGATGCGCCAGATCCGGCCCGCCAGCGGGCCGAAGGCGGTGCCGATCTCGATCTCGAATTCGTCGCGCATGCGGGTGCGGGCGCGCTCACCATCCACGCCGTCGGGGATGAACACGCCGGTGACGTTGGCCATGCGGTACGCATCCTGGCCGTACAGCGTCAGGCCCATCGCCCGCAATCCGGCGGCCATGGCCTCACTCGCGGCGCGATGCCGGGCGAAGCGCGCCTCCAGCCCCTCTTCCACCATGATCCGCGCCGCCTCGCGCGCCGCATAGAGCATGGAGGTCGCTTCGGTGTGGTGGTTCAGCCGCTTCTCGGACCAGTATTCCATGATCATGGCCAGGTCGAAATAGTTCGATCCGATCCGCGTCCGGCTGCCATCCTGGGCATCGGCGCCCCTGATCCCGGCCTCGACATGCCGGCGGGCCATGATATGCGCCGCCGCCCGGTCCGAGATGGTGATGGGGGCCGAGCCCGGCGGACCGCCCATGCATTTCTGCAATCCGCCCGTCACCACATCCACGCCCCAGGCGTCGGTCGCCACCGCCATACCGCCCAGCGTCGCCGTGGCATCGACATAGGACAGCACGCCGTGCCGCCGGCAGATCGCCCCCACGCCGTCCAGCGGCTGGGCCATGGTGGTCGAGGTATCGCCGTGGATGGTGGCGAAGACCTGCGGCCGGTGTTCGATGATCGCGGCCTCGATCTGCTCCGGGGTCGCGACCTCGCCCCACGGGATGTCGATGGTGCGGATCTCGGCGCCGATGCGCTGCGCGATTTCCGACAGCAGCAGCCCGAACCGGCCCGCCCGCAGGATCAGCAGCCGCGCCCCCGGCTCGACCAGCGAGACCAGGGCGGCCTCGATCCCCGCCCGCGCCGTGCCGTCGACCAGGAAGGTCCAGCGGTTTTCGGTCATGAACACCTGGCGGTACAGCGCCATCGTCTGGTTCATGTACCCCGTCATCTCCGGGTCGAACTGGCCCAGCATGTCCGCCGTCATCGCGCGCAGCACGCGCGGATGCACATTCACCGGCCCCGGCCCCATCAGCAGCCGCTGCGGCGGATCGATCTGCCCGAACATCGTCCCCGTATCCTCCATTGTCTTCACTGCGTACCCTGTTGTGCCGAAGCCGCTGCCCGGGCATCGAACCGTTCGATAAAATCCGTCATCGCCCGCAGGGCCAGATCGGCATCCTCGACCCGGACGGCCTCGGCCGGGTTATGGCTGATACCGCCGGCGCAGCGGATGAACAGCATGGACATCGGCGCCAGCCCGGCCATCACCATCGCATCGTGCCCGGCCCCGCTGACCAGGGTGCGCGGCGCGATGCCCATGGCGTGCTGCACCGCCTGTTCCATCAGGCGGGTCAGGCCGGGATCGCACGGCGTCGCCTTCAGGTCCTGCTGCAATTCCAGGTCCAGCGTCACCTGCCGGGCCCCGGCGATCCCGGCCAGCGCCGCGCGGACCGCCTCCGCCGCCCGGTCGCGCACCGCGCCGGTCCCGGCACGGATATCGATGCTGAATTCGACCGCGCCGGGCACCACGTTGGGTACGCCGGGACGGACCTCCATCCGGCCCACCGTCGCCACCAGGTCGTCCGTGCCGGCGCCGCCAATCCGTTCGATGGCCAGCACCATCTCGGCCGCCGCCGCCAGCGCGTCACGGCGCAGCCGCATGGCCATGGTGCCGGCATGCCCCGCCACCCCGCACACCGTGGCGCGAAAGCGGAACTGCGCCGCAATGGCGCTGACGACGCCCAGCGCGCGATCCTCGGCCTCCAGCACCGGGCCCTGCTCGATATGGGCCTCGACATAGGCCAGCACGTCCTCGCGCGGCCGCGCGGCATGGTCCAGTCGTGCCACGTCCAGGCCGAAAATCTCCAGCGCCGTGGCCAGGCTGGTACCGTCCGCATCCAGCAGGTCCAGGTCCTGGCCCGCCAGCGTGCCGGCAACGGCGCGGGTGGCCAGCATCGAGACGGGAAAGCGCGATCCTTCCTCGTCCCCGAAGCCGATCACCTCGATCGCGAAGGGAAAGCGGCGGCGGCGTTCGGCGAACCAGGCGACGGCCTCGATCCCCAGCATGACGCCCAGCATGCCGTCATAGCGGCCGGCATCGCGCACGCTGTCGACATGCGACCCGATCATCAGCGCCGGCGCGTCGGGTGATTGGCCTTCATACCGGCCGAGGATATTGCCGGCGGCGTCGATCCGCGCCGTCATGCCGGCCTCGGTCATCCAGGCCGCGATCCGGTCCAGCGTCGCGGCGTGCCCCGCCCCCAGATAGGGGCGGAAAAGCCCCGCCGGGTCGTCCGAATACGGGGCCGTGCCCAGTTCGTCGCACCGCACGACCGCGCGGATGCCGGAGGCCGTCTCCCGCATCGGGGGAATTACCATGCCGCCACCATGCCGTCGCTGCGCGGGTCCGTCGCGCCCTCGATCAGGCCGGACGGGTGCAGCACCAGCGCGCCCGCGTGGCCCATGGTGGAGGTAAAGGCCGGCATGGCCTCCAGCACATGCCCGGCTTCGCCCAGCCGGGCGATGACTTCCGGCGCGAAGCGGTCCTCGTATTTCAGGGTGGTGCTGTCCTCGCCCCAGGTGCGGCCCAGCAGCCAGCGCGGGGCGGTCACCGCCTGCTGCAACCCGATGCCGTAGCGGGCATAGCGGGTGAACAGCGCGGCCTGGGTCTGGGGCTGGCCCTCGCCGCCCATGGTGCCGTAGACCATGGTGCGCCCGTCATCGAACCGGGCGGCGGCGGGGTTCAGCGTATGGAACGGCTTGCGCCCCGGGCGCAGCGCGTTCCAGCCATCTTCCGCCAGGCGGAAGCTGGCGCCGCGATTCTGCCACAGTACCCCGGTGCGCGGCAGGACCACGCCCGACCCGTATTCGAAATAGACGCTCTGGATCATGCTGACGGCCACGCCGTCGGCATCCACCGCCCCCATCCACACCGTATCGCCGGCCTGCGACGGATGGGGCCAGGGCGCCGCCCGGGCCGGGTCGATCGCCAGCGCCATGCCGTCCAGCGCCAGCGTGTCGTCCAGCACCGCCTGCGCGTCCACGGACATGAAGGCGGGATCGCCGACATGGGCGTCGCGATAGCGGAAGGCCTGCTTGGTGGCTTCGACCAGCCCGTGGACGTGATCGAACCCGTCCGGCTGGTCCGCGCGCAGCCGGTCGAAGATGGCCAGGATCAGCAGCGACGCGACCCCCTGGGTCGGCGGGGCCATGTTGAACAGGCGCGCGCCCGTGACATCGACATGCAGCGGCGGCCGGGCGCGGGCCTGGTGGGTGTTCAGGTCGGCCAGGTCCAGCGGGCTGCCCAGCACGCGCAGGTCCTGGGCCATGTCGCGGGCCAGGGCGCCGCGATAGAAGGAATCCAGCCCGTCCGAGGCCAGCCGGCGAAGGGTCTGGGACAGCGCCGGGTTATGCAGCATGTCACCCGCCCGGGGCGCACGCCCCCCCGGCAGGAAGACATCGCGAAAGCCCGGAATGCCGGCCAGTTCGTCCATTTTCGCCTGGGTCAGGGCGGCCCCGCCCTCGGTCACCGGCACGCCCTGTTCGGCGTAATAGATGGCATCGCGCAGCAGCCGGTGCAGGCTCAGCCCCGGCTGCTGCGCGTGGCTCCAGGACAGGGCGAGGTCCCAGCCGGAGATCGTGCCCGCGACCGTGTTCGCGGCCAGCGGGCCGCGCCACGGAATCGCGTCCCGACCCGCCGCGCGATAGAAATCCAGGTCGGCGCGCCGGGCCGCCGCGCCGCAGGCGTCGATCGTCTCGGTCCGGCCGTCGGGCCACAGGACCAGCCAGAACCCGTCGCCGCCGATCCCGGTCATGTGGGGATAGACGACGGCCAGGGCGGCGGCGGTCGCAACCACCGCCTCGATTGCCGTGCCGCCGTCGCGCAGCACGTCCAGTCCGGCCTGGCTGGCCAGATGATGCGGGGACGTCACCATCCCGCGCTGCGAACGTGGCGTATGCAGCATGGTCTATCGTCCCTTCGGAAGCGGAACCTTCCCGGCCACGCCGGCGGCTTCCAGCGCCGCGGCCACGGCAAACAACGCGGGCTCGCCCCCCGGGGCTGCGATCAATTGCAGGCCGAGCGGCAAACCCCCGGTGCCCAGCAGCGGAACGCTGAGGATCGGCACCCCGGCCAGGCTGAGCGGCTGGGTATACAGGCCCAGGTTGGTGCGGGCGGAAACGGCCTGCCCGTCCACGACGATGGTCGGCTGGTCGATCAGCGGGGCCTCGCCGACCGTGGCGGGGGCGATCAGCACATCGGCCGTGCGGAACGCGGCGTGGATCTGTTCGCGGAACCACGCACGGAAGCGATGGGCCTGCAGGACCGTCGCGGCGGGCAGCAGGGCGCCCGCGATCAGCCGGTCGCGCGTCGCCGGGTCGTATTGCAGGGCGCGGCGGCGCAGGCGCGGCAGGTGCAGCATGCCGCCTTCCGCCGCCGTGATCAGGAACGACGCCGCACGCGCCCGCGCGACCTCCGGCAGTTCCACCACCGGAACATGGCCCAGATGGCCCGCCACGGCGTCGATGGCCGCCGCCAGCGGGGCGGACACGTTTTCGGCGAACCAGCCGCCCAACCGCGCCACCCGCAGGTCGGACAGGACCGGCACGGCCGGCATCGGGGCGCCATTCATCGCTTCATGGACCACGCGCAGGTCGGCCAGCGTACCCGCGAACGGTCCCACCACGTCCAGGCTGGCGGCGAAGGGATACGCCCCTTCTCGCGGGACGGTGCCGAAGGTGGGCTTCAGCCCCCACACGCCGCACAGCGACGCCGGAACGCGGATCGACCCGTTGGTGTCCGACCCCAGGGTGAACGGCAGGAAGCCGGCCGCCACGGCGGCGGCGGACCCGCCCGACGACCCGCCGGCCAGCCGCGCCGGATCATGCGGGTTGCGGGTGATGCCGTAATGCGCGTTGTCGGTGGCGAAGCCGTAGGCGAATTCGTCCATGTTCAGGCTGGCCAGCGGGATGGCCCCCGCCGCGCGCAGCCGCGCGATCACGGTGGCGTCCTGCACCGCCGGACGCGCCTCGCGCAGGACGACGGACCCTGCGGTCGTGACCTCGCCCTCGACATCGAACAGGTCCTTGACGCCGAAGGGCACGCCGGCCAGCGGGCCGGGGTCTTCGCCGGCCGCGATGCGGCGGTCGATCTTCTCGGCCTCGGCCACCGCGCGGGGGCCGAAGATGCGGGTTACGCTGTTGACCCGCGTGTCACGGACCTCGATCGCCGCGATGGCGGCGGTGACGAAGGATACGGCATTGCGCCGCCCCTGGCGGATTTCGGCCGCGATGGCCAGCGCATCGGCCGGACCGGCCGCAACGGGCGCGCTCATGGGCGGTATTCGAAAGCGGGTTCGCACGTGTCCGGCAGCGCGAAGCCATGGACCAGGTCGGCATAGCGCCGCAGCAGGGCCCGGTTGGCCAGCACGCCCGGCATGCAGACGTCGGCGATGGTCAGGCCGACCTCGCGCGCCGTGGCGGCGACGAGCGCCGCATCCGGTATCGTGTCAGGTGCACTCTTGGGGGGGGCATCGCCTTGGTTGTCGGTCATCGACTTGTCCTCGTTCCGTGGTCCCTGCCGCATCGTATGGCGTGCGGCAGGGCCTGCAACGGATCATGCATCCGGAGGATCGAGGCTGACCAGTTCCGGCGTTACATAACTGAGCAGATTGTCCAGGTGCCAGGCGCCGTCGGCCACGAACAGGTCGCGCCCCAGGCCGCGCGCCAGCCGCTCCACGCCGAATCGCATGCCGCTGATCGAAGCTCCCGACAGGCCCATGCTGGGCGTCGCGCCGAAGGTGAAATTATGGATGTTCGCCAGCATCGTCGCCAGCGGATCGCGCGGATCGCGGGGCTGGAACTGATAGGCGTCGCCCAGATAGGCATGGGCCCCCAGCAGCGCGCTTTCCTCGCCGTCCGGCGGGGTGAAGCGGTCGCGCCACAGGGCGACCGACCCGGCGAAGGAGGCCAGTTCCGGACGCAGGTTCAGGTCGGTGGCGAAGCCGGTGCCGATGATGACGAAATCGAATCGCTTCTCGCCATCCGGGGTGCGGACGACGACTTCGTCGCCATCCATCTCCGCCCCGGTCCAGCCGCATCCGGTATGGTACGAGAAGGTCGGATGCCGGCGGCAGCGCCAGAACGTATCCTGCGGCGGTGGCTGGTTCAGTTCGTAGATATGGCGCATGAACTGCCAGCGCAGCGTATCCGGCAGCGACGGGAAATGGGCCAGGAAACCCGTGTTTTCCATCCAGCGGTACGGGTTGACCGACGGAATGACGCGCCGCCGCAGGCACAGCGCGACCGACGCCGCGCCCTGTTCCAAGGCGGTCGCGGCGTTGTCGAAGGCCGAGGCCCCGGCCCCCAGCACGCCGATCCGCTTGCCGCGCAGAGCCGCGAAATCGATGTCTTCGGACGTGTGGGCGAAGCGCTCGCGCGGCAGGTTCTCGCGGATGAAGGCCGGGACGTTCCACGCGCCGTTGCCTTCGATGCCGGTCGCCAGGACCAGCTTGCGGGCCAGATGATGATATTCCCGCCCGGCCGCGTCACGGAAGGTCAGGCGCAGCAGGCCGTCCACCCATTCCACATGCTCGAACGACCGGTCGTTTTCGACCGGCAGGCCCAGCGTGTCGCGATACCAGTCCAGATAGGCCTGCCAGTCGCCGCGGGGAATCTTGTCCAGGTCTTCCCACGCCTGCACGCCGTAGGTGGCTTCGTACCACGCGCGGGGCGTCAGGTTGGGAATGCCCAGGTCGGGACCGGTGACGTATTTCGGCGTCCGCAGGGTGATCATGCGGGCATAGGTGATCCACGGCCCCTCGCCGCCGCGCGCCGCGCGATCGAAGATACGGACATTCGTGATATTGCCGCGCTGCAGGGCGAACGCGGTGGCCAGTCCGCCCTGCCCGGCGCCGATGATGGCGACGTCCAGCACCGGTTCACCGTTGCGCGAAAAATTCGGCGTCCAGTCGTGACGGGGGTAGCCGATAACGGCCAGGTCGCGTCGGACCGCGGCGGTCAGCGCCGCAAGCCCCTCTTCTGATGGAAGAGCACTGCTGTCGGCGGCCATCCTCGGCTCCTTCTGTCGATATTGATCCGGTAGGCATGCCACGTGCCGGGCGGATGGTCCGTGTCCCCCGACACGGACCGAGTTCCCCAACTCGCACCATCCCGGAACCGAAACTAACCGGATCGCCCGGTGTTTCGTCCAGTATAATAAAAAGACCAATCCGTTGCTGAAACAGGAACGGATAGAGCCACTTACATCGCCTGCAGCGTTGCCCGTATTTCGGCGATCAGCCGTTCAAGCGCGGGCGGCAGCCAGCGGGCATCGCGGACATAGACGCCCAGGTCGGTCACGGCACGCGGATCGGCCAGCGGCACATGGACCAGGGCGCCGCGCTGGATGTCGAATTCCAGCGCCAGCCGGGACTGGAACGCCAGCCCCGCCCCGGCCGCCACCATGCGGTTGGTCAGTTCGATGGACCCGGTTTCCAGCACCACGTCCAGCCGGTCGCGCCAGGGTCGCAGCATGGGTTCCATGACCCGGTGGAGCGACAGCGACCGGGTGGGCAGGATCAGCTTGTGGCCGATGCACTCCTCGATCCGCACGCGGCGCTGGCCGGCCAGCGCATGATTGGCGGGCATGATGACGCCGACCGGGAAATTCGCGACCGCGACCCGGCGCAGTTCATCCGGCGGGTCCAGCGAAAAGGCGATGCCCAGGTCGGTGGTGCCCCCGGACAGGGCCGCGATGATGGCGGCGGGCGAGCCGGTTTCCGCCTGCAACTGGACGTCCGGACAGGTTTCGGTCATGCGCGTCAGCAGGCGGGCCATCAGGTCGCCCGCGACGCCTTCGACCGCCATCAGGCTGACGCGTCCGCCGCGCATGCCGGCCAGGGCCGCGATCTGCTCGTCCGTGCGCACGGCGTCCTGCATGACGGTGATGATATGGCGGGCGACGATTTCGCCCACCGCCGTCAGCACCATGCCGCCCGGCAGCCGGTCGAACAGCGGCGACCCGATTTCGTCCTCCATCTGCGCGATCTGGCGCGTCAGGGCGGACGGGGTGACGTTCAGGCGGCGCGCGGCCTCGCGGATCGACCCGAAATCGCGCACCGCGTTGAAATACACGATGCAGCGCGCATGCAGCCGCAACATATGCGCGGTCCGGCCCGATGCCCTCATGCCGTGTACCTCATGCCGATCCCTTCCGCCCCGTTGCTCTCTTCCATTCCGGCATTGTCATGCAACAATCGTTCCACAATTTCGGCGGCGACCAGGGCGGCGATGATTTCGGGGCGCTTGTCGCGGATGCCGCGATCGCCGATCGGGCAGACCAGGGTCTCGATGCGGTCCTCGCCCAGGCCCAGGCTGCGAAAACCGGCCTCGAACCGCCGCCGCTTGGTCTTCGACCCGATCAGTCCGACATACCGGAAATCACCCCGTTCCAGCGCCGCGCCGACGATCAGCGCATCCAGCGCGTGGCTGGGCGTCAGCACCAGGGCGCCGGCGCCGGGCGGGGCGGCGGCAATGGCGCTTTCCCAGTCGGCGGTGACGCGGATTTCGACACTATCGGGGACCGTGCCGAATTCGGCGGCACGCGGATCGATCCAGACCAGGCGCAGCGGCAGCGGGGCCAGCGCGCGGGCCAGCGCCCGCCCGACATGCCCGGCGCCGAACAGCAGCAGCACCGGCCGCGCCGCGCGCGCGGCCAGCCCGTCGCGCACCAGCGCATCCAGCAGCGCGTCGTCCGCGCGTTCGATCCGCACCCGCACCACCCCGCCGCAGCACTGGCCGATTTCGGGGCCGAGCGGCACGTCATGTTCCCCGGCCTGACCCTGTCCGGCCAGCAGGGCCCGCGCCCGGATCACGCTGTCCCATTCCAGATGGCCGCCGCCGATGGTCCCGGCCTGCGCGTCCGGTGTGACCAGCATGAACGACCCGGCCTCGCGCGGGGTGGACCCGCGGGCGGCGCGGATCGCGATCCGGGCGATGGGCTGCCCGGCGGGCCGCCAGAGATCAAGCGCGGCCAGGATCTCGTCCATCGCGGGACCGCTCAGCCGACGGGACAGGGTGCCGCGAGGCCGCGCATCCGCTCCGTCGTGCGCAGGATCGTCTCGGGCGTCGCGGGCGCGTCCAGCCGGGGACAGGTGCGGTAGCCATCGATGCTGGCCAGGGCGTCGGATATGGCGTGCAGGACCGCCACCCCATGCACGAAGGGCGGCTCCCCCACCGCCTTGGACCGGAAGATCGTGTCCTCGCGATTGGGGGCGTGGTCCAGCAGCTTCACCGTGAACCGGCGCGGCCGGTCGGAACAGGCCGGGACCTTGTAGGTGCTGGGGGCGTGGGTGCGCAGGCGGCCGGACGCGTCCCACACCAGTTCCTCGGTCGTCAGCCAGCCCGCGCCCTGGACGAATCCGCCCTCGATCTGGCCGATATCGATCGCCGGATTCAGCGATTGTCCGGCATCGTGCAGGATGTCCACCTGTTCGATCCGCGTCTCGCCGGTCAGCAGGTCGATCGCGACCTCGGCGCAGGCGGCGCCATAGGCGAAATAGAAGAACGGCCGCCCCCGCCCGGTCTCGGCGTTCCACGAGATTTTCGGCGTCTTGTAGAACCCGCTGGAGGACATCGACACCCGGGCGAAATAGGCGGCGCGGGTCAGGTCCGGGAACGGCACCACGGTCGCGCCGACATGCACGCCATCCGGCAGGAACCGGACCTGGGCGGCATCCACGCCCCAATGGCCGGCCGCGAATTCCACCAGCCGATCCTTGATCCGGCGCACCGCGTCCAGCACCGCCATGCCGTTCAGGTCGGCGCCGGACGAGGCCGCGGTGGCGGATGTGTTGGGCACCTTGCCGGTCGTCGTCGCGGTGATGCGGACGCGGTCGGCCGGCAGGCCGAATTCGCGCATGGCGATCTGCACCATCTTGGTGTGCAGCCCCTGCCCCATTTCGGTCCCGCCGTGATTCACCTGCACCGACCCATCGGTATAGACATGCACCAGCGCGCCGGCCTGGTTGTAATGCGTGGCGGTGAAGGAAATGCCGAACTTGACCGGCGTCAGCGCGATGCCGCGCCTGATATGCGGGCTGCCCTCATTGGCGGCGCGCAGGGCGGCGCGGCGCGCGCGATAGGCGCAGTCATCGGCCAGCTTCGCCATGATGTCGGCCGAAATCGAATCCTCGACCGTCATGTGATAGGGCGTCAGGTCGCGCGTGCCGGTGCCGTAGACGTTGCGCAGGCGGACATCCAGCGGGTCCAGACCGGTCGCGAACGCGATTTCCTCGATCACGCGTTCCGCCGCGACGATGCCCTGCGGACCGCCGAAACCGCGATAGGCGGTATTGGACTGGGTGTTGGTCTTCAGCGGTTCCGACCGCAGCCGGACATCGGGGTAGTAATAGGCGTTGTCGGCATGGAACAGCGCGCGGTCGGTCACCGGGCCGGACAGGTCGGCCGACCAGCCGCAGCGGGCCGCCAGCACCATGTCCACGGCCCGGATGCGGCCGTCATCGTCGAATCCGACATCGTAATCAACCACGAAATCATGCCGCTTGCCGGTCATCATCATGTCGTCGTCGCGGTCCAGCCGGATCTTGGCCGCCCGCCCCGTCAGTTCCGCCGCCAGCGCCGCCAGGCAGGCCGGGGTGTTGGCCTGGGTTTCCTTGCCGCCGAAACCGCCGCCCATGCGGCGGATTTCCGTCGTCACCAGATTGCTGGGCCGGTCCAGCACATGGGCCACCATATGCTGGGTTTCGGTCGGATGCTGGGTGGAGGACCAGACCCGCATCTCGCCCTCCTCGCCAGGCTGGGCCATGGCCGCCTGGCCTTCCAGGTAGAAATGCTCCTGCCCACCCATGGTGATGCGCCCCGCCACGCGGCGGGGCGACGCGGCCAGGCCGGACGGGGCATCGCCGCGCTGCATGGTCAGGGGCCGCCAGACCATGGCGCCACCCGCCGCGCGGGCCTGCGCGATGTCCAGGATGGCGGGCAGGTCCTCGTACTCGATCCGCGCCAGCCTGGCCGCGTGCCGGGCCTGCAGGCGGGTTTCGGCCACCACGGCGAAGATCGGCTGGCCGTAATAGGACACCAGGTCCGTCGCGAGCAGCGGTTCGTCATTGCGGCCCACCGGGCTGACCTGGTTGTGGCCGGGAATATCCGCCGCCGTCAGCACCCGCACGACCCCGGGGGCGGCACGGACGGCATCGAGGTCCATCGAGACGATCCGGGCATGCGCCCGCGTGCTCAGTCCCGGCACGACATGCAGCAGTCCCTTCGGTTCGGGCATGTCGTCGATATAGGCGGCGGCGCCGGCAACATGCATCGCCGCACTTTCGTGCCGCAGGCTGTGCGACGCGCCGCCCGTCACGACGGTGCCGGGAACGGCGTCAGGAAGGGCGCCAGAAATGGGGGCCGATATCGTATCACGCATGGATCGCGGCCTCGCTCCGTCCGGCCAGCCGGGTTTCGGGCCGACGCGCGCCGGGGGCGGTCTCGGCGAACAGCCGGGTCAGCAGGTTGGCCGCGACCGTGCGGCGGTACCAGTCGCTGGCCCGCATGTCGGAAATCGGCGCGAAATCGGTAGCGATGGCGGCCCGCGCGGCCTGCAGCGTCGCCTCGGACCACGGATGGCCGCGCAGGGCTTCCTCGGTCGCGCGGGCCCGCTTGGGGGTCGCCGCCATGCCGCCGAAGGCGATGCGGGCGTCGGTGATGGTGCCCGCATCGTCCAGCGTCAGCGCGAAAGCGCCCAGCAGGGCCGAGATATCCTGGTCGAACCGCTTGGAGACCTTGTAGGCCCGGAAAACCTGTCCCTGGCGCAGGGCGGGAATGGTCACGCCCTCGACGAATTCGCCGGGTTGGCGGTCCTGCTGGCCATAGGCGAGGAAATAATCCTCCAGCGGCATGTTTCGCCGCACATCGCCCCGGCGCAGGTGCAGCGTCGCCCCCGCCGCGATGAAGACCGGCGGCCCGTCCCCGATCGGCGAGCCGTTGGCGATGTTGCCGCAGACCGTCCCGGCGTTGCGCACCTGGGTCGAGCCGATCCGCCGCACGATTTCACCCGCGTCCGGCAGCAGGCCGGCCAGGGCGTCGCGCGCGTCCTCGTATGTGACGGCCGCGCCGATCCGCAGCCCGTCCGCCGTGCGGTCCAGCCGCTTCAGGTCGGGGACCTGGCCGATGGCGACGACATGCGGCAAGGTGCGCAGCCCCTTGGTGACCCACAGCCCGACATCCGTGGCCCCGGCCACGATCGTGGCCTCGGGATCGGCCAGCAGGGTGGCGGCCAGCGCGTCGGCGTCGGCGGGAATGGTCAGCCGGCCCGCTGGACCCGAGACGTGTACCGTCTGGCCGTCCCGCAGGGCCGACAGACGGTCGGCGATCGCCGCGGCCTGCGCGTCGAACCGGTCGGAACCCGCCGCCATCGCCTGTTTCATGGCGCGGACGATCGGGGCGTAGCCGGTACAGCGGCACAGATTGCCGGCCAGCGCGTCGTCGATCGGCCCGTCCTCGGCCACCGCGCCCGGTTGCTTGCGGTAGGCGACCATCGACATGACGAATCCCGGCGTGCAGAACCCGCATTGCGATCCGTGCAGGTCCACCATCGCCTGCTGCACCGGATGCAGCGTGCCGTCCGACGCGCGCAGATCCTCCACCGTGAAAAGCTGCGCGCCATCCAGCATGGACACGAACTGGATGCAGGCATTCACCGCCCGCCAGGCCAGGCGCGGGGCATCGGGGGGGCCGCCGTCCAGCCGCGCCACCAGCACGGTGCAGGCCCCGCAATCGCCCTCGTTGCAGCCTTCCTTGGTGCCGGTCCGGCCGCGCTGCTCGCGCAGCCAGTCCAGGACCGTCAGGGTCGGGGAAAAGCCCGACAGGTCGTAAAGCGTGTCGCCCAGGTAAAAGCGGATATGGTCGCGCATCGTTCGGTTCCGTAACGCTGCGGCCGCCCTGTCCCCCTCAGGGCAGGCGACCGGAACTCAGATCAGGCCCGCCTCCCCCGAGACCGGCCCGACTGCCCAGTCTAGGCGTCAAAATCCGAAGGGCAAGGAATGTCTCTTCACCGCCCGGCCGCAACGGCGTTCCGCCTGGCCTGGGCCGCCATGTCGGGGGCGAAGCAGGGCCGTTCGACGTAACGGCCGGCACCGCGCACCGTGCGCAGGTCGCCATCCGACCACACCACCCGGCCCCCGCTGATCGTATGACGCGCCAGGCCGGTCAGGGTCATGCCTTCATAGACATTGTAATCGACGTTCTGGTGATGGGTGGCGGCCGATACGGTACGGCTGGAATCGGCGTCCCACAGGACCAGGTCGGCATCGGCGCCCGGCGTGACGGTGCCCTTGCGGGGATGGATGTTGAAGATCTTCGCGGCATTGGCCGAGGTGACGGCCACGAATTCCTCCGGCGTCAGACGCCCGGTACGCACGCCGTGGTGCCACAGCACGCTCATCCGGTCCTCGATGCCCGGGGTGCCGTTCGGGATTTGAGAGAAATCGTCGCGCCCCTGCTGCTTCTGGCCGGCGCAGAAGCAGCAATGATCGGTCGCCGTCGTCTGCAACTGGCCCGAGGCCAGGCCCGCCCACAGGGCGTGCTGGTGATGTTTCGGGCGGAAAGGCGGGCTCATGACATGCCGGGCGGCGCCCAGCCAGTCCGGGTCGGCATAGACACCGTCATCGATCACCAGATGCTGGGCCAGCACTTCGCCATACACGCGCTGGCCACGGGCGCGGGCGGCGGCGATGGCGGCGGCGGCTTCCTCGGTCGAGACATGCACGATATAGACCGGCGCGCCCAGCAGGCCGGCAATGGCGATGACGCGCTGCGCGGCCTCGCCCTCGACCGCGGGCGGGCGGGACCGGGGATGGGCGGCGGGGCCGGTCACGCCGCGCGTCAGCAAATCCTGCTGCAGGTAGGCGACGGCGTCACCGTTTTCGGCATGCACGTTGCACAGCGCGCCCAGTTCCAGCGCGCGGCCGATCGAACGGAGCAGCACCCCGTCATCGACCATCAGCGCCCCCTTGTACGCCATGAAATGCTTGAAGGAATTGACCCCGCAATCCCGGGTCAGGATGCCCATCTCGTCATGCACCCGCTGGTCCCAATGCGTGACCGCGACATGGAACGAATAGTCCGAGACCGCCTTTTCGGCCTTGGCCCGCCAGTCCTTCCAGGCGCCCAGCAGCGATGTCCCCGGATCGGGAATCACGAAATCGATGATGGTCGTCGTGCCGCCCGCCACCCCGGCGGCGGTTCCGGTCTGGAAATCGTCGCTGGAGACCGATCCCATGAACGGCATTTCCATATGGGTGTGCGGGTCGATCCCGCCCGGCATGACCAGAAGCCCGCCGGCATCGAGGACGTCGCAGCCCACGGGCACGTCCAGCGCCGGCCCGACGGCGGCGATCCGCCCCGCGTCGTCGCACAGCACGTCCGCCCGCCGCGACCATTCCGCCGTCACGACCGTGCCACCACGCACCAGAAGCATCGCGATCCTCCATTCTGTGTCACAAGACGCGGGCGGGCATTCACGGTTTTGCGGCTTGCGCGCCGGGCGGATTGCCGAAAACGTAACGCTGGTGTCCTGCCTCCGAAATTAATATGTGAATTTCGGAGATCAGCAGGCCACTAAAATATTGATTTGGCTGGTGTCCAGCAGGAGGAACAGGATGAGCGGCACGGGTGGTCTTCGCAAGGGCGACAACATCACCGTGAATGGCGCGGCGTTATGGGACGACATCCTGCACACCGCCCGGTTCGGCGGCACGCCCAAGGGCGGGATCAGGCGCCTGACGCTGACCGAGGAAGACCGGCTGGTCCGCGCGTGGTTCGAGGCGGCCTGCCGGCAGGTCGGCTGCACCGTCACCCATGATTCGCTGGGCAACCAGTTCGCCCGCCGCCCGGGGCGCGACGACAGCCTGCCGCCGATCACGATCGGCAGCCATCTGGATACCCAGCCCACCGGCGGCAAGTTCGACGGGATCGTCGGCGTGCTGGGCGGCCTGGCCGTGCTGCGGGCGCTGCATGCGTCGGGCCACGAGACCCGGCATCCGATCGAACTGATCAACTGGACGAACGAGGAAGGGGCGCGCTTCGCCCCGGCCATGCTGGCCTCGGGCGTGTTCGCCGGCGTGTTCACCGAACAGGAAGCCCTGGACAAGACCGACCGCGCGGGAATCCGTTTCGAGGACGCGCTGGTCGGAATCGGCTATCGCGGCAGCGAGCCCTGCGGGCAGCATCCGGTGTCGGCCTATTTCGAACTGCATATCGAGCAGGGACCGATCCTGGAAGCCCAGCACAAGACGATCGGCATCGTGACCGGCGTGCAGGGCATACGGTGGTACGAAGTCACGCTGACCGGCCGCGATTCCCATGCCGGCAGCACGCCCATGACGATGCGCGCCGACGCCCTGCTGGCCGCCGCCCGGATGATCGAGGCGGTGAACCAGGTGGCCCTGGCCTTTGGTCCGGACGCGGTGGGCACGGTCGGCCTGATCGAAAGCCGCCCCAACAGCCGCAACGTGGTTCCGGGCGAGGTCTTCTTCACCATCGACCTGCGCCACCCGGACGACACGGTGGTGGTGCGAATGGAGGAGGCGATGCGGGCGAAGGTCGCGGCCATCGCCGCCGAATCCGGCGTCGGCCTGGCGCTGGACTGCGTGTGGGATTCCCCGGCGGTGCATTTCGATCCGGCGTGCATCGGCGCCGTCCGCCGGGCGGCGGAATCGTTCGGCTATCCGGCACGCGACATCGTATCGGGCGCGGGCCACGACGCGGCCTATCTGGCCCGGGTGACGCCGACCACCATGATCTTCGTCCCCTGCGCGGGCGGCCTGAGCCATAACGAGGCCGAAAGCGCCGAACCCGGCGACGTTACCGCCGGGGCGAACGTGCTGCTGCGGGCGGTGCTGGACGCCGATGCACGGCTGGATGCCTGATCGGGCAGTCGAAGAGGCCTCGAAGAATCATCTGTCCAGCGCGGCGTCCTTGTTCCATCCTCGTGACGATTTCGGAACCGTGACAGGGTTCTCTGTGCCAGGTTCTCTGTGCCAAGCGGTTCCCCATCATCGATCGCAGGAGCTTCGCGCGATGCCGCCGACCAATCACGACGCGTTCTGGATGCCGTTCACCGCCAACCGCCAGTTCCGCAAGACGCCGCGCATGCTGGTGGCGGCCGACGGCATGTATTACACCACCGACGACGGGCGAAAGGTGCTGGATGGCTGCGCCGGCCTGTGGTGCGTGAACGCGGGCCATAACCGCCCGCGCATCACCCAGGCGGTGCAGAAGACGATCGCGACGCTGGATTTCGCGCCGACCTTCCAGATGGGCCACCCGCTGGCCTTCGAGGCCGCGGACCGGATCGCGGCCCTGGCGCCCGGCGACCTGAACCATGTCTTCTTCTGCAATTCGGGCTCCGAGGCCATGGATTCGGCGCTGAAGATCGCCCTCGCCTATCACCGCGTGCGGGGCGAGGGCGCGCGCACGCGCCTGATCGGGCGCGAGCGCGGATATCACGGCGTGGGGTTCGGCGGCATTTCCGTGGGCGGCCTGTCCGGCAACCGCAAGCTGTACGGGTCGCTGCTGACCGGGGTCGACCACCTGCCGCACACGCTGGATATCGAACGGAACGCGTTCACCAGGGGGCTGCCCGCCCACGGCGCGGAACTGGCGGACAACCTGGAACGCATCGTCGCGCTGCATGACGCATCCACCATCGCCGCCGTGGTGGTCGAACCGATGGCCGGATCGACCGGCGTGCTGCCGCCGCCGGTCGGCTACCTGAAGCGCCTGCGCGAGATCTGCGACAAATACGGCATCCTGCTGATCTTCGACGAGGTCATCACCGGGTTCGGCCGCCTGGGCGGCACTCCCTTCGCGGCCGAGAAATTCGGCGTGCTGCCCGATATCCTGGCCTGCGCCAAGGGCGTGACCAACGGGACCATCCCCATGGGCGCCGCCATCGCGCGCGACCATGTGCACGCGGCGTTCATGACCGGGCCGGAAACCGGGATCGAACTGCCGCACGGCTATACCTATTCGGGCCACCCCGTGGCCTGCGCCGCCGCGATCGCGACCCTGGACACCTACGCCGAGGAGAACCTGTTCGAGCGCGCGGGCGACATCGCGCCCTATTTCGAGGAAGCGGTCCACGCGTTGCGCGGCCTGCCGCATGTCATCGACATCCGCAATGTGGGGCTGGTGGCCGGCATCGAACTGGCGTCCCGTCCCGGCGCGGTGGGCGCCAGGGCGTACGAGGTCTTCGACCGCGCGTTCCACAAGGGAATCCTGGTCCGCTACACCGGCGACGTGGTCGCCGTCTCGCCGCCGCTGATCATCGAAAAATCGCAGATCGACCAGGTGTTCGGCACCCTGGCCGACATCATCCACGCCGTCGAATAGCGCGGAACGCGAGGCCCGAATGACAGACACCCCGCCCCCTGCGACGGCCGCCGGCTACGATCCCGGCCTGTATAACGCGGACCTGGCCCCGGTTCCGGCCGAGCGGCGGGACTGGAGCTGGGTGAACATGGCCACGGTGTGGATGGGCATGGTCCACAACATCGTGGTGTACGAGGCCGCGTCGGGCCTGATGGCGCTGGGCCTGTCGGCCTGGGAATGCCTGGAGGTCGTGGCCGTCGCCTACATGGTGCTGTTCCTGGCCATGTGGTTCAACGCCCGTGCCGGCACGCGCTACGGCATTCCGTTCTGCGTGCTGATCCGCTCGGCCTTCGGGCCGTACGGCGCGCAGCTTCCGGTCGTGCTGCGCGGATTCTGCGCCATCTTCTGGTTTTCGGTGCAGGCCTATGCGGCGGCGCAGGCGGTGGATGCGGTGCTGTCCACCCTCAGCCCCGCCTGGGCGTCGATGACCCCGTCCCTGCTGGGCATGCAGGCGCGGATGTGGCTGGCCATGGCCATGGTCTGGGCGCTGCATGCCTGGATCGCCAGCCACGGCGTGCACCGGATCCGCAATTTCGAGCTTGTCGCCGGGCCGCTGGTCATCATCGTGGGCCTGCTGGCCACGATCTGGGGGCTGCGCGTCGGCCATGGGCTGGGGCCGCTGTTCGCGCAGCCGTCGCACCTGCATGGGGCGGCATTCTGGTCCACCTTCGCCATGGGGGTGACCGGCATGATCGGCATGTGGGCCACCTTCGCCGTCAATATTCCGGACCTGTCGCGGTTCGTACGCTCGGAACGCGACCAGGTGGTCGGCCAGGCGATCGGCCTGCCGATCACGGCGCTGGTCTTCACGCCGATGGGCATCATCACCACGTCGGCCACAATCATCTTGTTCGGCCACCCGATCTGGAACCCGGTGGACCTGCTTCTGGCGCTGAACCATCCTGTCGTGACCGTCCTGGGCGGGGCCACGCTGGTGCTGGCGACGCTGTCGGTCAACGTCGTCGCGAACATCATGCCCGCCTGCTACGACCTGGTGAACCTGATGCCCCGGCGGCTGGACTTCAACCGGGCGTCGCGGCTGGTCCTGGTGCTGGGCGTGTTCTTCATGCCCTGGCTGTGGTTCAACGAAGCCGCCGGCATCTATCGCGTGCTGGACCTGATCAGCGGCCTTCTGGGCCCGGTGACGGGGATCATGCTGGCCGATTTCTACATCGTGCGGCGGCAGGTGCTGGATGTACCGGCGCTGTACCGGCATGGCGGCCGGTACGACGGCCGAAACGGATGGAACGTCCCGGCCCTGGCCGCCTTCGCCGCCGGCGGCGCGGTGGCGTCGGCCGGCCACGTCGTGCCGGGTCTGGCCGGCCTGAATACGGTCGCGTGGTTCGTGGGCGTCGCCATCGGTGCCGGGCTCTATCTGGCGTTGTCGCCCCGCCGGGATGCGCACCCGGCGGAAGACGCCGCAACGCTGTCAAACGCGTGACGCCGCCCAGTCAATTCGGGCCCGGTCAATCCGGCAGCATGGCCTGCTGGTAGGGTTGCTCCTGGATGGCGCGTCCGGGTTCGAAATGGCCGATCCGGCAGGCATGGTCCTGCAGTTCCTCGCCCTCCGCGCGGTCGCCCGACAGGGGTTTGACCATGTCGTCCAGCAGGATGAAACCCGGTCGGCCGCCCGGCCAGACGGTCCCCACCACCACCAGCGTATGTTCGCCCATTTCGCGCGCCGGGTCGGCCAGCGACGCCGCCAGGCGCCGGAACGGATAGGCGCCGTCCAGGCTGTTCCCGTCGATGCGCGTCGCGCGATAGGTATGGTCGTTCAATACCAGCCTGGTCCAGCCATGGCCGATCTGCGGCCGCGCCCAGTGCAGGGCCACACGGATGTTCGGGGCCAGGCAGTCGATATGGATGTGAAGCTGGTTCTGCGACCGGCCATATTGCGAATTGATCGCCAGCGCCATGGTCTCGCGCGGCATGGTATGGCCCAGCCGCGCCAGGGACCGGTCGACCTGGTGCCAGGCCGCGCCGAAATAATCCGGCGCCGCGGGGGACAGGATGGACGGGTCCTCGATCCCGGTGACGCGGTCGGTCGCGATGACCAGATATTGCGCCAGGCCACGCCGGTCCTTCAGCACCGCATAGCCGCGATCGGTATCGACGGCGGCACAGGGGGCGGGCGTGTTTTCGCCGACCTGATTGGGTACGCAGCGGTCATGGACGATGGACCACAGTACGTTCGGATCATTGTTCAGCCGTGCGGGACCGCTGGCCCTGGCCACCGTCAGCAGGATGCCCGCCGCCAGCATGGCCGGAACGGCGGCACCCAGAAGGACGCGCTTCATGCCGTGGCGGCCTCCTCGATCCGGGCGGGCAGCGACAGGGCGTCGGCCAGCCGGTCCAGGCGGCGGCGTACGCTCTCGCCCCGCACCACGCCACGGCCGGCCGACAGGTGCAGTGCCAGGCCCTGCTTCGACATGCCCACCCAGGTTCCGTCGAGCAGTTCCTCGGTCCCGCCGCAGACCGTATAGGCCAGGCGCAGCGCCAGCCCCAGCACCACCGCGCGCCCGTACTGTTCGGGCGGCAGCAGAAGCCGCGACGGCTGCAGGAACTCCTGCCCCAGTTCGGCCTCGTACCGCACGGCCAGGGTCAGGGCGACGAAGGCGCGGGCCGGGTGGTCGAACCCCACCCCCTGCATGCGCAGCACGCGCAGATAGGTCTGTTCAGCCCGATATTCCGGGTGATCGTACGAACCGATATCGGACATCAGGCAGGCGGCACGGCGCAAGCGGCGCATCGACGGGTCTTCGTCGGCGAACAGCGGCGCGGTCCATGTCATCAGCCGGTCGGGCAGGGTCTCGCTGCGTCCCAGGCGGGTACACATCTCATGCGCCACGGCTTCCTGCGGGTCCAGCGCCTTCACCGATGCGGCGACGCGGCGCATGTACCAGCCCTCGCGCAGGCCATCGACCGAAACCACCACGCAGGTCGGCTGGACGCGGCGGATCAGGCGGCGCAGCACGGTGGCGGCGAACGGAACGTCGTCCAGCCGCTTGCGCGGCGCGCCGGGCAGGCGTTCCAGCGTGCGGCGCGGCGTGCTGGCGGCCCAGTCGGCCATGTCCTTCGCGCCGTCGCCCGACATCGTGTAAAGATGCACGATATTCAGCGGGTAATTGGTGCGGGCGATCTGCAGCCGGGCCAGCGCGCGGAAGGCGCCGCCGACCAGGTAGAGCGGCCGCCCCTGCATGTCGTCCAGCCATCCGACCTGCGCGATGTCGGCATCCGCGATGGCACGCGCCTTCGCCAGATCGTTCTCGGACCGGTCGTTCAGCCGGATCACGCCCAGCCGCAGGGTGCAGGCATCCAGCTTCTGCCCGCCGGACAGGCGGATCAGTTCCAGCGAGCCGCCGCCGATATCGGCCACCAGCCCGTCGGCCTCCGGCAGGCCGCACAGCACGCCGGTGGCGGAATAATCGGCTTCTTCCTCGCCCGACAGGATGCGGATCGGCACGCCCGGCATCCGCGCGCGCAGGGTCTCGACGAATTCCCCCCCGTTGGAGGCATCGCGGACGGCCGCCGTGGCCAGGATTTCGAACGGATCGGCATCCATGCCCCGGGCAATGGCATAGAACCGGTCCATGACCTGTATGGCCGCGCCGACGCCTTCCTCGTTCAGGCGTCCGGTGGCGTTCAGCCCGCGCCCCAGGCGCAGCACGGCCTTTTCGTTGAAGATGGGAATCGGATTGCGGGTGATACCGTCGAAGACGACCAGCCGGACGGAATTCGACCCCAGATCGACGACAGCCGACCGGCGATGGGTGCTGCCGGCCCGGGTCATCGGGCCCCGCACGCGCGCGCGGCGGGTGACGGAGGGGCGGGCGGCAGGGAACTGGCCTGATGCGGGAACTGCGTCATGGCGACATCCTCAATCATCGAGAATCCGGTCCTGGTGGCGGGGCAGCGCAGTGCTGACCCGGATCGCGCTGTCCTGCGCGGCCCGGCCGCGACCGGACAGCGAGGGATTGGTCATGAAATAGTCATGGGCCGAAAACGGTTTCGCACCCGGCTCCAGCCGCCTCCATACACCGTTCTGCTGCAGGATCCACGATTGCAGGTTATCCTTCAGGTCCGTGACCATGATCTGGTCCAGCACCTGGGCATGGACGGTGGGGTCGCGCATCGGCACCATGCTTTCGACCCGCCAGTCCATGTTGCGCACCATCCAGTCGGCCGACGAGATATAGATGCGGGCCTGGCGCGAGGGCAGCCGGTGCCCGTCGCCGAAGGCGAAGATCCGGGCATGTTCCAGGAACCGCCCGACGATGGACTTGATGCGGATGTTTTCCGACAGGCCCGGCACGCCGGGCCGCAGGCAGCAGATTCCGCGCACCACGCCCATGATGCGCACCCCGGCACACGACGCCCGGTACAGCCGGTCGATCAGGTCGGGATCGACCAGCGAGTTCATCTTCAGCCAGATCTGGCCGGGACGGCCGGCGCGGACATGCTCGATCTCGCCCTCGATCAGTTCCTCCAGCGTGCGGCGGATCGTCACCGGCGAGAAGGCGATGGCTTCCATCCGCGTGGGCAGCGCATAGCCGGTCATGTAGTTGAACAGCCGCGCGGAATCCCGTGCCAGCTCGGGATCGCAGGTGAAGAAGGACAGGTCGGTATAGATCCGGGCCGTGATCGGGTGGTAGTTGCCCGTCCCGAAATGGGCGTAGGACCGCAGGGACCCGCCCTCTCGCCGGACGACCAGGCTGAGCTTCGCATGGGTCTTCAGGTCCGCGAAGCCGAATACGACCTGCACGCCCGCGGCCTCCAGCGCGCGGGCCAGGCGGATATTGGCTTCCTCATCGAAGCGGGCGCGCAGTTCGACCATCGCGGTGACCGATTTTCCGGCCTCGGCAGCCTCGATCAGCGCCTTGACGATCGGGCTGTCGCGCGATGTGCGGTACAGGGTCTGCTTGATCGCGACCACCGCCGGGTCCAGGGCCGCCTGGCGCAGGAACTGGATCACCACGTCGAAGCTTTCGAACGGGTGATGGACGATCATGTCCTTGGCGCGGATGGCGGCGAAGCAGTCCCCGCCGAAATCGACGACCCGTTCGGGAAAGCGGGGGGTATAGGGCGGGAACAGCAGGTCCGGCCGGTCATCGACGATCAACTGCTTCAGGTCGACCACGCCGATCAGCCCGGGCTGGATCTCGACCTCGTCGGGCGGAACGGCCAGGTCGGTCGCCACCGCCTGCCCCAGGTCGGCCGGCATGCGCGAATCGATGTCCAGGTGGATGACCACCCCCCGGCGGCGGCGCTTCAGGGCGGATTCGTAGGACCGGACCAGATCCTCGGCCTCGTCCTCGAATTCCACGTCGGTGTCGCGGATCACGCGCAGCACGCCCCATTCGCCCGCCACCATGCCGGGAAACAGCCGGTCGATGCACAACGCGATCAGGTTTTCCAGCAGGATGAAGCGCGTCACGCCGGGCGGCGACAGGTTGGCCGGCAGCCGCACGAACCGCTCGATCTGCGCCGGCAGCAGGATCATCGCGCTCATGACGAAACGGCCGGTGTCCCGGCTCATCAGCCGCAGCGACAGGGCCAGGCCCATATGCGGGATGAAGGGCAGCGGATGGGCCGGATCGATGGCCAGCGGCGTCAGGACGGGGAAGATCCGGTCCATGAAGCAACTGTCCAGCCAGTCGCGGTCGGCGTCGGAAATGGTGTCCAGGCTGCACACCACGATCCCGGACTCGGCCAGCAGGCCGCGCAGGTCCTTCCAGATCCTCTGCTGTTCGCGCAGCAGCCGGATCGTGCGCGTGCGCACGGCGGCAAGCTGCTGGACCGGGGTCAGGCCATCGGGCGAACTGGTGACCAGCCCCTCGCGCACCTGCCCCACCAGGCCGGCGACGCGGACGGAATAGAATTCGTCCAGGTTGCCGGCGCTGATCGACAGGAAGCGCAGCCGTTCCAGCAGCGGATTGCGGGGGTTGTCGGCTTCCTCGACCACGCGCTGGTTGAAATCCAGCCACGAGAGTTCACGGTTGATGAACCGCGTGGGTGACTGCATGTCCACGGGCGGGGGCGGCACGGGCGGCGTCGTGTCGGATGCCGGGGCGCGCCGCCGCGCGGACGTCCCCGTACGCTTGGGGACCGAGCGCTTGGGAGCGGGGCGCGCGGAGGGCTGGCGCGCGGGCGTCTTGCGCGTCGGTCTGGTCAATCCTGTCTCCTACCACAAATCCGCCGTCATTCTGCCAAACTAGGCAGAAAACGGGGGCAATGCCAACGCGGCGCACCATGAAGTTTATGGGTCACGCCGGTTATTCCGCCATGCCCGTTATCGGGCCCTGGCGTCGGCCTCGTCGGGGGCCCCGTCATGGGCCAGCATGTCGTGCAGCACCGATAGCGCCAGGGCGCGGGTGACGCGCCGGCCGGCGGCCAGCCCCGCGTGGTCCAGCCGGATCGCGGCCTCGCGGATCGCCGAGGCCGTGCGGGGCAACCGCCGCAGCAGCCATTCCGTCACCGGCTGGCTGACGACGATCTGCCGGTCGGCCAGGTGACGCAGCAGCAGGATGCGCAGCAGCGTGTCCTCGGGCTGGCGCAGTTCGATCGCCATCGTCGCGCGCAGCCGGCTGGCCAGGTCCGGCAGTACCACCGGCCAGCGCGCGGGCGACAGGCGGGCCGCCAGTACCACCGCCACGCGGTGCTCGCGCGCCGCATTCAGCAGATGCAGCAGCGCCCGCTGGTCCTCCACCCGGTCCGCGTCATCGACCGCCACGGCCCGCAGCATGTCCGGGGCATCGTCGAACAGGCGCCCCAGCGTGGCCTGCGTCAGATCGGCGCCCGTCAGCAGGACGGCGCCACGCTCCTGCGCCCAGATATCCAGCAGGTGGGTCTTGCCCGCTCCGGCGGCGCCCCACAGCGCCAGCCGGTGTTCGGGCCATGCGGGGGCGCCCAGCAGCCAGGCCCGGGCCATGCCGTTCGAAGGCGCGGCGACGAAATCGGCCCGCGCATGGCGCGTGCGGTGCGCGAAGGGCAGCACAAGCTGGCCGAACGAATCGCGGGGCGCCGTTTCGTCCTGATTCTGTGCCGTCCGTTCAACCACCGCTTTGCGCGCCGCCCTGCCTGCCGTAAAGGAACCGGTGAGCGTTTACCCTACCTTGCCTCGTTCTTCGACCCCTGCGTACCGCGCGGGGGCGACATTCGGGGCGCACCGACGACGAAGGCACGACACATGACCTCCGCCCCCCCTTTCCATCCGCCCCAGCCGGCGGCCGGCGCCACCTACCGCGACGCGGGCGTGGACATCGCGGCCGGCGATGCGCTGGTCGATGCCATCAAGCCTGCGGCCAGGGCGACCGACCGCCCCGGCACCATGGGCGGCCTGGGCGGCTTCGGGGCGCTGTTCGACCTGAAGGCGGCCGGTTTCACCGACCCGGTCCTGGTCTCGTGCACCGACGGGGTGGGCACCAAGCTGATGGTCGCGATCGAAAGCGGCCTGCATGAGACGGTGGGCATCGACCTGGTGGCGATGTGCGTCAACGACCTGGTCGTGCAGGGGGCGGAACCGCTGTTCTTCCTGGATTATTTCGCGACCGGCCGCCTGGCGGTGGAAGACGCGGCCAAGGTCGTCCGCGGCATTGCCCAGGGCTGCCGCGAATCGGGCTGCGCCCTGGTCGGGGGCGAAACGGCGGAAATGCCCGGCATGTATGGTCCCGGCCATTACGACCTGGCCGGGTTTTCCGTGGGCGCCGCCGAACGCGCGGCCCTGCTGCCCGCCGATATCGCGGCGGGCGACACGCTGATCGGCCTGCCGGCCAGCGGCGTGCATTCCAATGGATTTTCGCTGGTGCGCGCCATCGTGGCGCGCAGCGGCCTGGCGTGGGACGCCCCCTGCCCCTTCGCGCCCGGCCAGACGCTGGCGCAGGCGCTGATGGCGCCCACGCGCCTGTATGTGAAGGCGGTGCTGGACCTGCACCGCCAGGGGCTGATCCAGGGCGCCGCGCACATTACGGGCGGCGGCCTGCCGGGCAACCTGCCGCGCGTGCTGCCGGCGGGCCTGACGGCACTGATCGACGGCGGCGCATGGCCCATTCCGCCGGTGTTCGGCTGGCTGGCCCGCACCGGGCAGGTCGATCCCGACGAAATGCTGAAGGTCTTCAATTGCGGCGTCGGCATGGTGCTGATCGCCCGCGACGGGGACGCGGCGCTGCAGTCCCTGCGCGCGGCGGGTCAGGACGCGTTCGTCATCGGCCGGCTGGAAGAGGGCACGCCCGGCGCCGCCGCCGGCCTGCGCTTCACCACCCGGCCCGACTTCACCGGATAAGCCTGTGACGCACGACACCCACGCCGCCGCCCGGCGGCCGATCGCGATTCTGATCAGCGGGCGCGGCAGCAACATGCGCGCGCTGATCGATGCCTGCGCGGCGCCGGACTTCCCGGCCCGTATCGCCCTGGTCCTGAGCAACCGGCCCGACGCGCCGGGGCTGGAGGTCGCGCGCGCGGCGGGCCTGCGGGCCGAGGCGATCGATCACCGTCCCTTTCGCGGCGACCGCGCGGCGCATGAACACGCGATCGACGCCACCCTGCGCGCGGCCGGGGTCGAACTGGTCTGCCTGGCCGGCTACATGCGCCTGCTGACCCCGTTCCTGACCGGGGCCTGGGCGGGGCGGATGCTGAACATCCATCCCAGCCTGCTGCCGGCCTTCCCGGGCCTGCACACGCATGAACGCGCCCTGCAGGCCGGGGTGAAGCTGCACGGCTGTACGGTGCATCTGGTCACGGAAATCATGGATGACGGCCCGATCCTGGGCCAGGCCGCCGTGCCCGTCCACGCGGACGACACCCCGGACCGGCTGGCGGCGCGGGTGCTGGAACAGGAACACCGCCTGTATCCGGCGGCCCTGCGCAAGGTCCTGACGCCCGATGCCGTGCCGCAGCCGGATATCGGGTCGCTGCTGTTCCTGTAGGAACCCGGTCAGCATGACGGGCACCCTGGCGGGTGCCCGTCCGGCGTGATCAGGGCAGGATTTCGGTCTGGGCGAAGAAGAACGCGATTTCGGTGTTCGCGTTTTCCAGGCTGTCCGAACCATGGACCGAATTCGCCTCGATGCTCTCGGCGAACTGCGCGCGGACGGTGCCCGCCGCGGCCTTCTTCGGGTCGGTGGCGCCCATCACGTCGCGATGCTTCAGGACGGCGTTCTCGCCTTCCAGCACCTGCAGCACGACCGGGCCGGACACCATGAACGACACCAGCTCGCCGTAGAACGGACGGTCCTTGTGCACGGCATAGAACGCGCCGGCCTCGGCTTCGCTCAGTTGCACGCGCTTCTGCGCGACGATGCGCAGGCCCGCATCCTCGAACACCGCGTTGATCTTGCCCGTCAGGTTGCGCCGGGTCGCGTCCGGCTTGATGATCGACAGGGTACGTTCGGTCGCCATGGGATGGCTCCTTCTTATTGCTCGAAATGCGTGGCCAGGACCCCTTGCGCCCTTGCGGACCGGCGCCCCTTACGCGCGCCATCTAGAGCATATTCCCCCGGACTGGTAGGTACAGCGTCACGAATCCTGTCCCGTCCGCCGTTCACGTGGCGGAGCACGACGCCCGCCACGCACGGGATTGCATAACTATCAAAGGGTTGGCCAGGCGTGCCGGCCCGTTCTTCCGGAGCCCCGTATCCCGTGAGCCTGCTCGTCATTTCCGACCTGACCCTTCGCATCGCGGGACGCACCCTGCTGGACGGCGCGTCGCTGACCGTCGATCCGGGGCGCAAGATCGGCCTGGTCGGGCGAAACGGGGCCGGAAAATCCACCCTGCTGGCCGCGATCGCGGGCGATATCGCACCGGACGGCGGCACCATCCACCTGTCGTCGCGCGCGCGCATGGCCCGCATCCGGCAGGAAGCCCCGTCGGGCGACGCCAACCTGCTGGACACGGTGCTGGCCGGCGACGCCGAACGCACCGCCCTGATGGCCGAAGCCGACCAGACCCCCGACCCGGTGCGGCTGGCCGACATCCACGAACGGCTGCGGGCGATCGGGGCCGACAGCGCGCCCGCGCGCGCCGCGACCATCCTGTCGGGCCTGGGCTTCGACGCCGACGCCCAGGCCCGCCCGGTGTCGGATTTTTCCGGCGGCTGGCGCATGCGCGTGGCGCTGGCCACGGCGCTGTTCCTCAACCCCGACCTGCTGCTGCTGGACGAACCGACCAACCATCTGGACCTGGAAGCCACGATCTGGCTGGAAAACTGGCTGTCCCGCTTTGCCGGGGCGGCGCTGATCGTCAGTCATGATCGCGGGTTGCTGGACCGGGCGGTGGATGCCATCGCGCATCTGGACCAACGCAAGCTGACGCTGACGCCGGGCGGATACAGCGAATTCGTGCGCATCCGCACCGAACAGGCCCTGCAGCAGGCCCGGGCGGCGGAACGGATCGCCGCGCAGCGTGCCCACATGCAATCCTTCGTCGACCGCTTCCGCGCCAAGGCGACCAAGGCGCGGCAGGCCCAGGCACGGCTGAAGGCGCTGGAGAAGCTGCCGGTCCTGGACACCGTGGTCGAGGATGCGCCCACCCGCTTCGCCTTCCCCGAACCCGCGCCCCTGCCCCCGCCGATGCTGACGCTGGACCGGGTTTCGGTCGGCTATGGCGGCCGGCCGATCCTGTCCGGCCTGACCCTGCGGCTGGACATGGAGGACCGGATCGCCCTGCTGGGCGCCAACGGCAACGGCAAATCGACCTTCGCCAAGCTGATCGCGGGACGGCTGGCGCCGATTTCGGGCACCGTGGCGCATGGTCCGCGCCTGCGCGTCGGCTATTTCGCCCAGCATCAGGCGGAGGAACTGGTTCCCGGCGAAACGCCGGTCGATCACATGACCCGCGTCATGCCCAAGGCACCGCCCACCGCCGTGCGGGCGCAACTGGCCCGCTTCGGGCTGGATGCCGACCGCGCCGACACGGTGACGCGGGACCTGTCGGGCGGCGAGAAGGCGCGGCTGCTGCTGGCGCTGGCCACGCGTGAGGCACCGCACCTGCTGATCCTGGACGAACCGACCAACCATCTGGACCTGGACGCGCGCGAGGCCCTGATCCGCGCCCTGGCGGAATTCGAGGGGGCCGTACTGCTGATCAGCCATGACCCGCACCTGGTCGAACTGGTCGCCGACCGGCTGTGGCTGGTGGGCGACGGCACCGTGCGGCCCTTCGACGGCGACATGGCGGAATATCGGACATGGCTGTCCGAACGCGCCCGGGCGGCCACCCGCCCGGCCACCCCGGCGGCCCCCCGCCGCGACGACAGGCGCGAACGCGCCGAAGCCCGCAAGGCCATCGCCCCCCTCCGCCGGAAGGCACGGGACGCCGAAGCCCGGATGAGCCGCCTGGCCGACGAGCGCGGCCGGCTGGAAACCCGGCTGGCCGACCCCGCGCTCTATGCCGCCGGCGGCGCCGACGAGGTCACGGCGATCAACACGCGGCTGGCCGCCATCGGGCGCGAGCAGGAAGAGGCCGAGGAGGAGTGGCTGCTGGCCGAGGCGGCGATCGAGGAAAGCGCCGCCGAGTGAGCCGACCAGTCCGCCGACGCGGTCACGGCTGCTCGGTTGGGGACGCATCCCCCAATGCGCCCGCCGCGAAAGCGAGGCTGGAGGCGGCGATCAGGGCGGCGTAATAGGCATCCGATCGCTCCAGCCTTGCATCGATCAGACCGCTTTGCGCCAGCGTGGCCTGGGTGATGGACCCGACGCCGTTGCGGTAGGCGGACAATGTGGCGTCGAAGCTCGTCTGCGCCGCCGTTTGCAGGCGTCCGGACGCGGCATAGGCGCTCAGGCTCGTGTGGACACCATTTTCGGCGACAACCAATTGCTTGACCGCTTCATCCAGGGTCTGGCGCAAATTCGTCTCGGCGCTGTCGAATCGATTCCTGGCCTGTTTCAATGCCGCGGCACGCATGCCGCCATCGAAGATTGGCACGGTGATGCCGCCCAGGATCAGGCTGCTGAAATTGTTCGACGACAGATTGAGCGTCGGCGCGGCATTCGCGCCGATTCCGGGCACGGAGGACAAGGCCAGACGCCCGGTCGCGTATGCCACATTGCCGCTGACGAAGATCTTGGGCAGGAACTCCGCCCGCGCCGCCGCGACCGCGCTGCGTGATGCGCGGGCAGTGGCATAGGCGGCCAGGACGTCCGGCCGTCGCGCGGCGTCGCGCTGGATCATGTCGTCGGTCAGGCGCGCGTCGGCGAGGCTGAGCGGCCGGTCGGAAATATCCTGCGTCAGCACGTGCGTGCCGGGCGGGATGCCGATGGCCGTCATCAGGTCGAGATAGGTGTTCTCCGCACCGCCCTCGGCCTGAACCAGCCGCAGTTCGGCCTGGGCGGTCGCCTGCCTCGCCTGGGTCGCATCCACGACGGTACCCTGGCCGCGACGTAACCGCATGTCCGCGGCATCCTCGACCTTGCGCGCATTGTCCAGCGCCTGATGGAGCAGGGTGACCCGCGCGGTCGCCGCGGCGTGGGTATAGAAGGCGAGCGTTACGGCGTAGATCAGTTTCTGATGCGCGCCCGTGAACAGGATGTTGGTGGCGAGCTGGCTCTGTCTGGCGGCGTCGATCGTGGCCTCGCGCTTGCCGAAATCGAACAGCAGCCACTCCAGGCCGAGCGTCTGCACCTCGCCGTTGCCCACCCGCGTGCTTGTGCCGCCGATATCGACGTTGCCGATGGCCGCGTTGGCGCCGCTATCGTGCGCATGATTGTAGCCGCCCACCACGGTGGCCGTCAGGTGCGGCAGATAGGTGCTGCGCGCGATGCCCACCGCCAGCGCCGCGTCGCGCGCCGTATTCCAGGCGCGCCTGGTGTCCGGGTTGGTGGATTGCGCGATGTCGATCAGTTCGGCAAGCGAATAGGGATGCGCGCCTTGCAGTTCGGGCGGCGCCGGACGGCCCTGGATATTCCGGTTGGACGGCAGGCTGTAGCCCGGGGGCAACGCAAGCCCGCGCGCGCAGCATGGACCGGGAATGATCTCGCCGGCAGCCGAGACATTGGGGCGCCAGGGCGCGTCGGGCCGGTCCGGCGCCGAATGCAGGGCTTGGGTGGCGCAACCGGCCAGCCCGAGCATGGCGAACCCGATGGTTGCGAGGGAGGCGGGACGGGTCACGAGGCCAGGCTCTCCAACCGTTCGAAACGTGCGCGCGTCTGGGCATCGCGTTCGGGAATCAGCAGGTCTTCGGCCAGCCGGGAGGCATCCCGCAGGGCTTCGCCGCATTGGGACATCCTTTCCGTATCGGCGCGCATATGGACGGGTTCGGTGGCCGCGAATTCAAGCGTGCGCTGGCTGGCCGAGATCGCGCCCAACACCTCGGCCGCATGGGTCACGCGCGCCTGCGGCGTGATACTGTCGCGCTGTGCCGCAAGGGCCCTGACGACGCCCCGCAACGTCGCCGCGATCCTGTCCCAGGCGCTGGCGGGCCAGAAACTGGTGAACATCGCATAGGTGATGAAATTGCCGAGCATGATGCCGACCACGCGGTCGCGCGCCACGGTCATGTCGGTGGTCGGGCCGTAATCCTTGATGTCCGTCAGGAAGAAGGCCAGCCCGATCTGGAATCCCGCATACGCAATGCGTTCGTCACCGGTCTTGACCCAGGCTGCGATGAACGCGCCCGCGAAGACAAGAGCCAGGAACCCGGTGATATCGTTCAGATGCGGCATCAGCAGGATGATCGAGCCGATGCCGAGCGCGGCACCCAGCAGTGCGCCGCCGATACGCAGCATGAGCTTGGAAATCATCTCGCCCATCGTCGGCTGGGCCACGATGAAACACGTGATGATGCAGGTATGGATGCCCGGCCAGTCGAGGATCTTGAAGATGAAATAGCTGGTCATCACCGCGGCCGTGCCCTTCACGGCAAAGCGGACATGGTCGGGGTTCGTGAAGGCGTCGGGGAAAAAAAAGCCCCCGCTTTTTTTCTCCTCCGGGGGCTTTTCCTCCGGTGCCGGGGTCGTGAAAATCGCGATCAGTGCCGCCATTGCGGCAAGGGCCGGTTCGTTGGAGGGCACGGCGGGGGGCGCGATATCGGCGGGATAATCGCCCGCCTCGAACATCGCCGCCATCTCCTCCAATGTTTCCAGCAGGGCAGACGGGCAAGGTGATCCGCCTTCTCGCACCGCCGCGTCGGCCAGGGCAAGGACGCCGATGCTGGAATAGGCCGCCTGCTTCAGGCAGGCGAGGTCGCGCCGGTTCCAGATCCTTTCCAGCGCCGCCATCTTCACGTTCGCCATCATGCCCGCGTCGCCCTGGCGCAGCATGTCCTGGGCGCGCTCGCGCGTCGCGTCATCGGGATGACGCAACAGCGCCATGGCCATGCGCAGGCGGCCTGCGATGGCGCGCATCAGCACGGTCCTGGGCGACGGGCAGATGATCAGTCCGAGCCCGATCATGACCAGGCCCGGTATGGCGAGGAACAGATCGGTGTAGAGCAGCGCGCGGGTGGCGATCTCGCCGACCGGCGCCTGATCGACGGCGATCAGCCCATAGACGGTGATCAGCCCCAGCATATAGGCGAGCGGCTTGAGCTTGCTGGCTGACCCGAGGAAGAAGAAGCAGAAGGACAATATCGCCACGCCGACGACGATGCCCAGCGGATGATCGAGCGTCAGGCGAATCAGCCCGTACAGCATGGCGAGGATGACGAGGATCAGCACATTCACGGCGAGGCCGGCGACGAGATTGGTCACGCGGTCCTTCTGCCAGAGCGCCATCGTGACCAGGGCGGGCACGGCGAGGTCGGGGACCTGCCAGATTTCCCCCACCAGGACCGTCGTGGCGCAGGCTGCCGCCATGCGCAGGGCGTAGCCGAGACGCCCCGGTTCCGGGTCGCACGCCAGCCTCCAGGCCCGCCCGAGCGTCAGGCGCCCGGGATCGGCGATATGTCGGTCAGGGACAGGCGGCGCCATGCCGGATCTCGACGGTGGCGGTGGCACCCAGGCGCAGCAGGTTCGGGTCGGCCCGATCGATCTTGACCCGCACGGGGAACCGCTGCGCCACGTGCACCCAGTCCATTTCGCGCGGCACGACGGGAAGGGCGCGTGCGCTCCCTGCCGAATCGGCGGACAGGACGCCCCAGCCGATGCTGTCCACATGACCGCGAATGGCCACGTGCCGGTCGATCATGGAATGGACTGTCGCGCAGTCTCCGGGGCGGATGGGGCGCAGATCGACCTCCCGGATATTGGCATTGGCATACCATGCATCGTTGGCGATCAGAGTGAAGAGCACTTGCGCCGGCGCCAGAATCTCGCCTGGCTTGACGCGCAGGCTGGTCACGTAGCCGTCCAGAGGGGCGACGACCGTTGTCTGCCTGAGTTCATAGCGCGCGTGATCGAGCGCCGCCGCAGCCGCGTCCCGCGCCGCCAGCGTGCTGTTCAGGTCGCCGATTGCGGTCTGCGCCGCCGCTTCCTGCCGATGCGCCTGCTCCAGCGATATCTCGGCATCGCGAAGGGCAACCCGGGCCTGATCATATTGCTGCAACGGGATATAGGCATGCCCGGCCAGAGGCGAGAGGCGTTCGACCGTGCGCGCGGCGAGATCGCGGTTGGTTCGCGCGCGCGCGGTCTGGGCCTGTGCCACGGCGGCGTCGGCGGTCTTGACCGAGACCAGCCGTCGCTGGTTTTCGACCTCGGCCTGTGCCAGCGCCAGATTGGCTTGCGCCTGCCGCACGGTCAGCTCGTACGGTTCGGGATCGAGACGATAGAGCAGGTCGCCCTTGCGCACCGCCTGATTGACGTGAACGGGCAGATCGACCAGTCGGCCGCCGACGGTCGAGGCCATGTGCACGATTTCGGCGTCGATCGACCCGCTGTCGGAGGAAGGATGGGCGCTGTCCTCGTTCGCGACATGGACGCCCAGCAGGACAGCGGCCCCGACGCAGGCCACGGCGATGATGAGACCGACAGGCTTCCTGCCGGACATGGAAACCCTTCGCATCGCTATGGCCCGAACCAGATCAGCCAGGCCAGGAGCGCCGCGATTACGCCGAGCGATACGTAGGTGAACAGCCGGAAGCTCAGGATCGCGTCGATACCGGTCTGAATGAATACCACCCGCAAACCCACGGCGGCGGCGATACCCACCATTGCGCAGAACATCCAGCCCGGGAAATAGGCCCCGACCAGTGGAAAGGACGGGGCGCCACGCACAGCGCAGCCACCGAGGAAAAGAACGGGCGCTACACGCGCAAGAGGAGCGGAATGCGAGGTCATGAAATAACCGCAAATCCCCACGCGTTAAGACGGCTGACGGCTATTGCGTTACCCTAACGTATCAGAAATCTCAGGTCCATCTCCGGTCGCGACGCATCCGGGCCCGCCGCCCGAGCCCCTGCACCATCAGGCCGCCAAGGAAGATGGTCAGGCCGCCGGCCGACAGGATCGCCCCGGCCCAGCCGACCGATTGCGCGCCATGTCCGGCAGCATGCCCATGATCGCGAATTCGCCGGTTCCGATAGCGAAGGCGCCCAGGGCCAGCGCGCGTTCCGCCGCCGCGACGCCATGTGGCGCGTTGTAATACCCGATGGGCGCGTCCTGTCCGTTTTCGGCGTTCATTCCTGCATCCTTGTCCGTTACGCCATCCGGTATGCCGAGTGGGCGTCACGCCGGTAAACCCGTCATTAAGCGTCGCGTGTGCGAATGACGGGACGAAGCGCCCCCCGGGGGCTGTCGCCCGAATCGACGCGGGCGTGCAGATGTGCCAACGATCGCAATCGCCCCCACAGCCTGGATGGACCATGCCCACCAAAGCCGTAACGGAAAGCCGACCCGACACCCGCCCCATCAGGCGCGAACCGGAACAGGACAGGCCGGAACAGGACCCGCGCGCCGTGCAACTGGCCCGCATCCATCACCTGCTCCAGGTCGCGATCCTGCTGGCCGTGATGGTCCTGTCGATCTGGCTGATCGGCGACGTGCTGATGGTGGTGTTCGCCGCGACCCTGATCGCGGTGATCCTGCATAATCTGGCGGCCATGGTCGAACGGCGGACGCGCCTGCCCTACTGGCTGGCGCTGAGCCTCGTGGTGGTCGTGCTGCTGGCCGCCATCGGCGGGCTGGGATGGAGCAGCGGCCCGGCGATTGCCGAACAGGCGACCCGGCTGCGCATCGCATTGACCACCCAGGCCCATTCGCTGCGCGGCCAGTTGAACGCCAGCACGATGGGACGCACGGTATTGGACTACCTGCCGCAATCCCTGGGCGGGAACCAGGCCGGGGGCGGCGATAACGGCATGGGCTCGCGGATTGCCGGATCGATGACGGGTGTCCTGTCCTCGGCCTTCGGCGCGGCGGGCACGCTGGCGGTGATCCTGATCGCGGGCCTGTATTTCGCGCTGTCGCCGGCGCTGTACGTCAACGGACTGCTGCGGCTGATCCCACCGGGGCACCGGCCAGCGGCACGGACGCTGCTGCTGGTCGCGGGCCGCACCCTGTGGGCCTGGACGGCGGGACAGGCGCTGGACATGCTGGTCGTCGGCATCCTGTCGGGGGTGGGGCTGTGGTTCATCGGCGTGCCGCTGGCGCTGGCGCTGGGCGTCGTCGCGGGCATGGCCAATTTCATCCCCTATATCGGCGCCTTCATCGGGGCGGTGCCGGCCATCCTGCTGGGCCTGTCGCAGGGCACGCGCGAAGGGCTGCTGGTCATGGCGCTGTATGCCGCGATCCAGTTTTTCGAAGGCAATGTGATGGCGCCGCTGATCCAACGCCACGCAGTCCAGATGCCGCCGGGCCTGACCATCCTGTCGCAGACCGTGTTCGGCACCATCCTGGGCCTGCCCGGCCTGGTCCTGGCCTCGCCGCTGACCGCGGCCCTGCTGGCCATGATGGACCGCGCCACTCCGCCGCTGGATGAGGAGGACCGCGTCTGACCTATAGAAAGGGGCGGATATCCAGGCCGCGCATGCCGGCGTGTCCGGCCGCTGCCAGTCCCTCGTTGCTGTCTTCCAGGACCAGGCAGGTGCGCGGTGCCGCGTCCAGGCGGCGCGCGGCCTCCAGGAACAGGTCGGGGGCGGGCTTGGGGCGGGCCACGTCGTCGATGGTCACGACCGTGTCGAACAGCGTCATCAGGCCGGTATGGCTCAGTGCCGCCGTGACGATTTCCCGCGACCCGCTGGACGCCACCGCCATGGGCAACTGGCCGCGATAGCGCCGTGCCAGGTCGGCGACGATGCCGATTTCCCGCAGCTCCGCCATGGTGGCCAGCACGCCCTGCCGCGCGGCGCGCACGATCGCGGCGCGGTCCAGCGTGCGGCCCAGTTCCGCTTCGATCAGGTCCAGCACCATGTGCTCGGACAGGCCGCCCCGGCCATGGAACCACTCGGGCGCCATCCTGTGGTCGGCCACGGTTTCGAAGGCGCCCAGCCACGCCTTCAGGTAAAGCGGCAGGGAATCGACCAGCGTGCCGTCACAATCGAAGATCAGGGCCGTCGTATCGGGCGGGACGACGATCATGGAAACGCGGTTCGCTCATAGGGCTGCTGGTCGACCATCTGGCGCAGCACGGCGAAATCCTTTTCCGGAAACCTCTCGATCCGGATCACGGCGCCGGGCCTGTCCTCCAGGAACAGGGTGGCGTTCCAGTCGGCGGCGCTGATGCCGGTCCACAGGGTGATGACATAGGGCACCGGCTTGCCGTCCGGGCCGGCCGGGCGGTCGGCGGTCAGGGTGATCGTCGCGTCACCCGATGACGGCGGCGTCTGCCCCAGCGGGCCCCAGCCGCCACGATGCTGCTGCAGCCAGTCGTTCAGGGTCCGGATCTCGGCAGCCGACAGCGCGCGCTGCTGGCGCATGGGCCCCACGCTGATCACGCCCGCGTTCATGTGGGGAATGGTCAGCGGCCGGAAGTTGGGGATCGCAAACGACCATACCACCGTCGCAGTGGCCACCGCGAACGCCAGGCATCCCAGAATCCCCAGCAGCAGCGCGTTTTCCCGTTTCATGGTCTCGGTCTCTCTCGTCTTATCCGCGAACCGCCGCGATGACCCGCGCGACGTCCGCGTCCGTCAGTTCGGGGTGAATGGGCAGCGCGAGAATACGGGAAGACAGATCTTCGGCAACAGGCAAGCACGTGCCGTCGTGATGGGCCTGATATGCGGGCTGCAGGTGCAGGGGACGGGGATAATAGATCGCCGACGGCACGCCCTTCGCGCGCAGCCGCTCCTGCAACGCCGCGCGTGCGGCCTCGCTTTCCACCAGCACGGCATAGATCGCCCACGCGCTGTGCGAATCCGGGACGCGCGCGGGGGTCGTGACATGGTGGGCCAGGCCGGCATCATAGGCGCCGGCAATCTCCTCCCGCCGGGCCAGTTCGGCGTCGAATCCTTCCAGCTTCGCCAGCAGCACCGCGGCCTGGAGCGTATCCAGGCGGCCGTTCATGCCGGTCCGCAGGACCTCGTATCGCGTCTTGCCCTCGCCGTGGGTACGCAGCGAACGGTAGACGTCCGCGCGCTCGGGGTCGTCGGTCAGGATCGCGCCGCCGTCGCCGTAGCCGCCCAGCGGCTTGGACGGGAAGAAGGACAGCGTGGTGGCCGTGGCCTCGCGCCCCAGCTTGCGTCCCGTCAGCGCGCCACCGAACGATTGTGCGCAATCGTCCATCAGGAACAGCCCCTCGCGCGCCGCGATGGCCCGCAATTCGGGCCAGGGGGCCGGCTGGCCGAACAGGTCCACGCCCACGATGGCACGCGGTCGCAGGGTTCCGGCGGCGCGGACATCGGCAATCCGCTTCTCCAGGCTGGCCGGGTCGATCTGGAACGTCCGGGGATCGACATCGACGAAGACCGGCGTCGCGTGCAGCAGCAGCGGCACCTCGGCCGTCGCGGTATAGGTGAAGGCCGGCAGGAAGACCGCGTCGCCGGGTCCGATGCCCTCGGCCATCATGACGATCTGGATCGCATCGGTGCCCGACGACACGCCGACGCATTCCCTGGCGCCGGCATAGGTGGCCAGGGCCTGTTCCAGTTCCGCCACCTCGGGTCCCATCACGAAACGGCAATGCGCCATGACGGCATCCACCCGCCGCCGGATGGCGTCGCCCAGCCGCGCCTGCTGCGCGGGCAGGTCGAGGAACGCGATGGGGGAAAGCGTCTCGGGGGAGGCGGTCATGGGGTCATGGTCCTTTCGGCGTCGGTCGGGTCCGCGAGCCTATCGCGCACGTCGCCGGTCGGGTTATGGGCGAATTCGGGAACGAGGCTCCCGATCAGCGCAAGGACGGCCGGAGTATCCTCGGCGCGGCAGGCGGCTTCCAGCGTGTCGATCGCCAGGCCGACGGCCCCACGGTCCACCATGCGGGGGGTCGCCATCTTCAGGCCCGGATGGTCGGTCGCGACCGGGGCCTCGCGCCCATGGAACAGTTCCTCGAACAGCTTTTCCCCCGGACGCAGGCCGGTGAAGCGGATCGGCACGTCCTGGTCGGGGCGCAGGCCGGCCAGGCGGATCATCTGCCGCGCCAGGTCGACGATCCGGATCGGCTTGCCCATGTCCAGGACGAAGATGCCGCCGCTGCGCAGCAGCGTGTCCGTGCCGCTGCCCGCGCGGGCGCGGATGGTGCCGCGCACGCTGGCCTGCAGCACCAGCCCCACGGCCTCGGACACCGTCATGAAATAGCGCTGCATGTCGGGGTGGGTAACCGTCAGCGGCCCGCCCCGTTCCAGTTGCCGGCGGAACAGGGGCACCACCGATCCCGTCGAACCCAGGACGTTGCCGAACCGTACGGTGACGCACCGCATCACGCCGGATTCGTCGCCGGTGCGGGCCTCGACATCCAGGGCCTGGCAATACATCTCGGCCGCGCGCTTGGAGGCCCCCATCAGGCTGGACGGATTCACCGCCTTGTCCGTCGAGACCATGACCAGGGCGCGGGCGCCATGCCGCGCCGCCGCGTCCGCGACGATCCGGGTGCCGATGACGTTCGTCAGCACCCCCTCGCACGGATTGGCCTCGACCATCGGCACGTGTTTCAGTGCCGCCGCGTGGAACACCAGTTCGGGACGGTACTGCGCGCAGACCTGTTCGATCCGCGCCCGGTCGCGGATATCGGCCAGGATCGTCTCGCGCCGCAGCCGGGGCGCGCGTTCCGACAGTTCCACGTCGATCTGCCACAGCGCGAATTCGCCATGGTCCAGCAGCAGCAGGCGGCCGGGCTCGTATTCCGCGATCTGCCGCGCCAGTTCCGACCCGATCGAGCCGCCGGCCCCGGTCACCAAGACGGTGCGGCCGCCCAGCAGGGCCGCCATGCCGTCATGGTCCAGCCCGACCTGGGGACGGTTCAGCAGGTCCTCGATCGCGACGGGGCGCAGTTCCAGCCGGTCGGCGGGCGTCAGGTCGGTCAGGACCGGCGCCCGCAGGACGGTCAGTCCCCGCCGCTCGGCCACCTGCATGATCTCGGCCAGGTCCTCGCCCCGGAACGCGGCATCGGTGATGACCAGCCGCTCGGGCCGGCCGCCATGCCCGTCCAGGCGGGCCAGGATGTCGTCCATTCCCTCGACATGGCCCAGGATGGGAATGCCGTGGATGCGCCGCCCGGCCTGCCGCCGCCCCTGGGTGACGATGCCGGCCACGCGAAAGGCGGGATCGGGCGCGCGTTCGACCGCGCGGATGAACAGGTCGGCCGAATTGTCCGAGCCGACCAGGATCACCTGGCTGGATGCCTGCCGCCGCGCCGTGCGGCGATAGGATAGCCGGTAGATGATCCGTATCCCGCCCATCAGCGTCAGCAGCACCAGGGCATGGATGATGGGAAAGGTCGGGGTCGGGATCGGAAAGCCGGTGACATGCAGGCCCAGCGCGAACAGGATGGCGCTGGCCACCGAGGCACCCGCGATGTTCAGCAGGTCGCCCACCCCCGAAAACCGCCAATATTGCTGCTGCACACGAAACGGCAGGCCGCTGATGATCAGGGTGATGGCGCCGCCCGCGACGAACCAGAGCGGATGCAGCAGGCCGCCGCGCGGGTCGGCCAGCCAGCGTGCCAGCGGCGCCGACAGGGCGGCGAGAAGGCCGTCCAGCAGGACATTGACGGCGATGCGGTTGACCGGGCGCCGCCTGTCGGCCGGCAGAGGGGGATCAGGGCGTTGCGAGGCCATTGTCCCGACCATATAGCCCAGCCCATTCCGTGCTAGATAGAGTCATGACGACAAAAACCCCTGGCGCATGAACCATTTCGTTTTTCCCCCCTCCGTCCCGTTCGCTTTTCTGCTGTTCGCCGTCTGGTCCGGCGCCGCGCTGATGGTGGCCGGTGCGATCCGCCTGGGGGTTCTGGACCATCCGGGCCATCGCAGTTCGCACACCCGCCCCACCCCCAAGGGCGGGGGAATCGGGGTAGTGACCGCGTTCGTGCTGGCGGTGCCGGCGGCGCGGCTGCTGCACGGCCTGCCCATGCTGACGCCGGCGGTCGCGGGGCTGCTGGCCGCGACCATCCTGCTGGGCGGGGTCTCGTGGCTGGATGACGTCTATCAATGGCCGCCCAGCCTGAAGCTGGCGGCGCAGTTCGCCGCGTCGATCCTGGTGGTGGCCACCGGCCCGCATCCGACGGGAATCGCGATGCCGATCGGGGGCGCCGTGCTGTCGGTCGGGGTGCTGGTGTTCATGACCAATGCCGTCAATTTCATGGATGGATTGAACGGCCTGGCATCGGGATCGATCCTGCTGGCCTGCCTGGTCATCGGCGGACTGGCATCCGGCGGCGCGGATCGGGCCGGGCTGGGCGACATGGCGCTGATCCTGGCGGCGGCGCTGGCCGGATTCCTGCCGTTCAATTTCCCGGCAGCCCGAATTTTCATGGGGGATGTCGGCAGTCAGAGCTGCGGCCTGCTGATGGGCGCCTTCGGCCTGGCCGGTGCCGCCGGGGGAACCGGGGGCGGGCTGGGGCTGGCGGTTCCGCTGCTGATGGCGGGTCTGCTCTACGATGTCGGCTATACCCTGCTGCGCCGCTGGCGGAACGGCGCGCGGCTGGTGGAAAGCCACCGCGAACATCTCTATCAGCTTGCCACCCAGGCCGGGATGTCACCGGTCGTGGTGACGCTGGTGCAATGGGCGTTCGTACTGTGGGGCGGTGTCGCGGCCCTGCTGATGCAGCAGGGGCGAACCGGCCCCGCCGGCGCCCTGGTCCTGGTCCTGTTGCCGCAACTGGGCTGGACCGGGATCGTCCGGGGCCGGATACGGCGCATGCCGCCGCGCGACGCCTGATCCGGCATCGCGCGGCGGGACGGTCCAGGACCGCCTGGTCGCCGCCTTATTTGGTCAGGGTCAGTTCCAGGCCCTGCGCCGCGCCGGCCAGGCGTGCGCCCTTGGACAGCGTCTCGATGCGGATCGTCACGTTATTGCCGTTATGCATCAACGTGCCGCCGACCCCGTTGCCCAGCGTCGCCTCGCCATTCGCGGCCACATAGGTCCCGTCGAAATCATGCAGGTGCTTCAAATTGTAGACCGTGCCGGTACTGACAACGGACGAATAGCCCACAGCGGCGATCGACCCGCCTTTGACCGTGAAATGATAGGTATGGTGGCCATAGGTCAGGGTGCCGTTGCCCCAGGTCCAGCCGACGCCGACATCGGCCGATTTGGCAACGAGGCGAATATGCCCCGATGGCGTCCCCAGGTCGTCGGCGGCCCGTGCCGCCGACCCGGGAAGGGACGCCGCCAGAAACGGAGTCGCAAGAACGGCTGCGGCAGCCACGCGTGTTGCCAGTCGCATGATCTTATCCTTGTCTGTCGGATGAATAACTCGGGGTACAGGGGCGGAACCACGCGGCGGACCCGTGCGGCCCGTCGTTGCGATGTGCACCTGCCTGTGCCGGGCGCATTGTCTCGGGCACAGTTCGCCAACCGCTGCCCTCAAGGCAACGACAGGCGGCGAATACACGCGCCATTCCATGGTTCCAGCCGACCGGAACCGGCGGCCATCCCCGCGGGAACAGCCGCCAGACCGGATTTCTTAGCCGGCGGCGCGGCGCGGGGCGCGTTCCTCGCCCCGGACGACCTTGCCGGTACGGGCGGTCGCGGGGACGCCGGCGGCTTCGTTCATGATCGAGCGCAGTTCGCGCAGGTAGGCCGCGCCCTTGAGCGTGCGCTGCACCAGCACCGAGCGGCGATCCATCGGGTCCACCTTGCGGCGGGCCAGATCCAGTTCACCCAGCCGGTCGAGCGCACGGGTGATGGCGGGCTTCGACACGTTCAGGGTCGAGGCCAGGCCGCGCACCGTGTGGGCCCCTTCCTGCAGGTAGCAGGTCAGGAACACGCCAAGCTGGCGAGCCGACAGGTCGGGCCCGTCACGGCGGACCATCGCGACCACCGTGTCGCGCAGGGTGCTGATCAATTGATCAGATGTGGACGAATTCTGGGCCATAATGAAAACCTTTCCTGACGGGCCGTCGGAAGGCCCCACGTTCAAGCCTGAGGGCCGGCGCTGCCGGAGCCCCTCAGTCATTCCAATGCTCTATATAGTTTCAGAATGCGGCATATATAAGTCCGAGCCGCCATATAGTTCATTCCCTAAATCGTTACTTTAGTGTGACACCCTGTCCGCGACATTAAGGATTCGCAACAATGAGGCATAAACTGCCCGCAAAATAGGCGTTTCCCCTCCTTCGGGCCGTCCGGGTTTGTAATGATCGTTCCAGCCGTAGAGGTCGATATGTGCCCAGCGCACGTCTGTTTTGACAAAATTTCGCAAAAAAAGCGCCGCCGTGACGGATCCGGCCATCGGCTTGGCCGATACGTTGTTCAGGTCGGCCACCGGACTCCGCAGCCAGTCGGCGTATCCGTCCCATAGCGGCAGCCGCCACAGCGGATCGCACTGGGCCGTGCCGGCTTCCAGGATCGCCTGGGCGACGGCGTCGTCGGGGCTGAACAGGGCCGGCAGGTCCGGACCCAGCGCCACCCGCGCGGCGCCGGTCAGGGTGGCCGCGTCGATCAGCAGGTCCGGGGCGGCGGCACAGGCATCGGTCAGCAGGTCGCACAGGACCAGGCGCCCTTCGGCATCGGTGTTACCGATTTCCACCGTCAGGCCCGAGCGGGTCACGACCACGTCCGAGGGCCGCATCGCCTCGCCCGA
Source organism: Gluconacetobacter diazotrophicus PA1 5 (assembly GCF_000021325.1). Lineage (GTDB taxonomy): Bacteria > Pseudomonadota > Alphaproteobacteria > Acetobacterales > Acetobacteraceae > Gluconacetobacter > Gluconacetobacter diazotrophicus. Next base: position 277,423 of record NC_011365.1, read on the forward strand.
CACGCTGTTTTCCACGCAGCCCAGCCGCAGTTCCAGGCGGATCGGCAGGTCGCGGGTCAGGATCAGGTGCGCCAGCGACAGCATCACCGCCGCACCGCCCATGTCCTTCTTCATGCGCAGCATCCCCGATGGCTGCTTCAGGTCGTACCCGCCGGTATCGAAGCACACGCCCTTGCCCACCAGCGACAGCAGGGGGGCATCGGGACCGGCGGCGCTGCCCTGCCAACGCGCGATGACGACCTTCGGTGCCCGGGCCGATCCGGCGCCGACATGCGCGATGGTGGGATAGGCGCGGGCCAGGTCACGCCCCTTGACCGTTTCGACCCGCGCGCCCAGCGGATTCAGCATATGGCGGGCGGCGCGGGCCAGTTCGGCCGGGCCCATCAGGTTGGGCGGCGTGTTGATCAGGTCCCTGCCCAGCCGGATCGCATGGGCCACTTCGGCCCCTGCCCCGCCGCCCGCCGGCACGATCAGGCGGGCGATGTCCTTGCCCGGCGGCGACGCCTCAGCCCGTCCGAAGGCCGGCATGCGATAGGCCCCCAGGCAGAAGCCCAGGACCGCCGTCGCGGGCGCCACACCATCGGGCAGCGCGATCTTCCACGCCCCGGGCGGCAGCGACCCGGCCAGACCGCCGAACTGGAACGGATCGGCCGCCCCGCCGTCCGCCCCCGTGCGCACACCCAGCACCGCCGCCGCCACGCCGTTGGCACCGGGAATCAGCGCCAGTTCTCCGGGACGGGCCTGAAAGCCGGTATCCCGCGCGAAGGCGGCGCCCGTTGCCCCGATTCGCTCGCCCAGGGTGCCCAGTTCGGCCTGCGGCAGGGCGTGAATCGTCCGCACGCCGGCGCGGCGGCCCCGCGTCGGGGGCAACAGGCAGGGAAATTCCTCGATAGACATCAGCGATCTCCGCGATCCAGTGGCCGCCAGCGTGCGTCCCTGGCGGCGGCAACGCAACCGCCGGCGCGCAATTCCACGTTTCCCATGCGGGTTTTGCTTGCAATCCGTCCGGCGCCATCTGAGCATGTACCCATGCTGGGTGTACCCTCGGGGGCTGGCCCCCTTCGCGCCGTGCGACGCTCCTCCAACCCCATGACCGCCCAGCGTGTCAGGGCGATTCTCGGTCCGACCAATACAGGGAAGACCCACCTCGCCATCGAACGCCTGCTGGCGCATTCCAGCGGCATCATCGGCTTTCCGCTCCGGCTGCTGGCGCGCGAGAATTACGAACGCATGGTCGCCGCCAAGGGGGCCGCCTCCGTCGCGCTGATCACGGGCGAGGAAAAGATCGTCCCGCCGAACGCCCGCTGGTTTTCCTGTACCGTCGAGGCCATGCCCCTGGACCAGATGGCGGAATTCGTCGCGGTCGATGAAATCCAGCTCTGCGCCGATCCCGATCGGGGGCATGTCTTCACCGACCGGCTGCTGCACGCCCGCGGACTCGTCGAAACGATGTTCCTGGGCGCGGAAACGATTCGCCCCCTGCTGCGCCGGCTGGTGCCGGGGGTGGAAATCGAAAGCCGCCCGCGCCTGTCCCAGTTGACCCATCTGGGCGGAAGCAAGCTGACACGCCTGCCGCCGCGATCGGCCATCGTCGCGTTCTCGGCAACCGAAGTGTATGCCATTGCGGAACTGATCCGCCGCCGCCGGGGCGGATGCGCGGTGGTCATGGGCCAGTTGTCGCCCCGCACCCGCAACGCGCAGGTGGCGCTGTACCAGGATCGCGAGGTCGATTACCTGGTGGCGACGGACGCGATCGGCATGGGGCTGAACATGGACGTCAACCATGTGGCGTTCGCCGGCCTGTCGAAATTCGACGGCGCCCGCGCCCGCCCGCTGTCGCCGGCGGAAATCGCGCAGATCGCGGGGCGGGCCGGACGGGGCATGCGCGACGGCACGTTCGGCACCACGGGCACCTGCCCCGCCCTGCCGGACGAGATTGCCGAAGCGGTGGAGACCCATCGTTTCGACCCGATCGAGCGGCTGTTCTGGCGGAACAGCGACCTGGATTTCGCCGGCCCCGACGCGCTGCTGGCCAGCCTGAACCGCCCCCCGCCGACCCATGGCCTGACGGCGGGCAATGAGGCATCGGACGTGATGACCCTGTCCAGCCTGGCGTCGGTGCCGGACATCCGGGCGCTGGTCCGGTCCTCGCGCGCCACACGGCTGCTGTGGGACGCCTGCCAGATCCCGGATTTCCGCAAGCTTGGCGATGAGACGCACACCAGGCTGTGCGCCCGAATCTTCACCCATGTCATCCGCGACGGACATGTTCCCGAGGCCTGGATGGAGTCGCAGATCGCGGCCTTTGCCCGCCCCGAAGGCGATATCGATTCGCTGATGCACCGCCTGTCGGGCATTCGCGTCTGTTCCTACATCGCCGCGCGCCGCGACTGGGTGCGCGATGCCGCGCGCTGGCAGGAGCGTGCGCGCGTGGTCGAGGACCAGTTGTCGGACGCGCTGCATGAACGGCTGACGGCGCGCTTCGTGGACCGGCGGGCGGCATCGCTGATCCGCCGCCTGGACGAATCGTCGGGCGATGACGAGTTGCTGTCCGCCGTCACCAGCCGAGGCGAGGTCGTGGTCGAGGGCCACCCGGTGGGGCGCGTCGCCGGCCTGGACCTGCTGCCCGACCCGGACTGCGATCATCCGGACCGGCGGCTGCTGCTGCGCGCCGCGCGCCGGGCCCTGCGGTCCGAAATACCCCGTCGCGTCCGCGTCCTGACGGCGGCGGATGACGGCGAGTTCGATTTTTCGGCCGACGGGCGGTTCCTGGTCTGGGACGATGCCCCCATTGCGCGGCTGCGCGGCGGCGAGGACATGCTGCGCCCGCGGATCGAGGTGCTGGACAATGCCTTCCTGGACGGTGTCCAGCGCGAACGCGTCCGCGCGCGCCTGGCCGCCTGGTTGGACCGCCAGGTGCAGGACGTCATGGCACCCCTGTTCGCCGCACGCGCCGCCGTCGAGCAGGACCCGGCGCTGCGCGGCGTCATGCATCGCCTGATGGAACAGGGCGGCGTGGTCGCGGACGTCGGCCCCCTGTCCCCGGTGTTGCGGGCCCGGCTGAAGACGCTGGGGGTACGGGTCGGGCGGCACGCGGTGCTGATGCCCGCGCTGCTGCGCCCCCATGCCATGCGCCTGCGCGCTATCCTGCTGGCCGTGCGCGCCGGCCGGCCGATCCCGGCCATCCCGTCCGCTGGCGCGGTGTCGGTGCCGGTGGACGACCCGCGCGACCTGTTGCTGGCGCCGCTGGGCTGGATCGTGGCGGGGCCGGTGCGGCTGCGCCTGGACATTGCCGAAAAGATGTCCGCCGAATTGCGCTGGCGGGCGCGCAACGGCCCGGTCCCGCTGCCCGACGGCCTGTCGTCGCGCCTGGGCGTCCGGCCCGAGGCCGTGGCCGCGATCCTGAAGGCGCTGGATATTCCCGTCCGCGCGGCCCGCCCGCTGAAGGACAGCGAATACGGCCCCGTCGCGCCGCCGATGCTGGCCGTCACCCAGGACGCGCGACGGCGCCAGCGGCAACAGCAACAGCGCACACGCCCCGTCCCGGTCGAAATGGACCGTCCCGCCGGGCCCGCCACCGGATTCGCGGTGGCGGATCGATCCCGCCCCGCGCCCCGGCCCGGCGGCGAGCGCCGGCCGGCGACGCATGTCCCGGACGGCCCTTTCGCCGCACTGGCGGTGCTGAAACAGCGCCGGTCATGAAGGAAGACCGCCACCCAGCCGCCAGCGGGGCGGATGACGCCGCGATCGCGGCGCAGCGGCTGGATTTGTGGCTGTGGTGCGCCCGGTTCGCGCGACATCGCCCCGATTGCGCCCGCATGGCGCAGGATGGGCTGGTACGCATCAACCGCCAGCGAACCGAGAAAGCCCACGCCCTGGTGCGGCGGGGGGACGTCCTGACCCTGCCGGGAGCGGGGGATCATGGCGTGATGGTCGTGCGGGTCCTGGGCCTGGTACCGCGACGCGGATCGGCCACGCTTGCCCGCCTGCTCTATGATATAGTGCCCGAGCAGGCAGAGGCTGGATAGTGCCATAAGCGGGCCCGCCATCCAGGTCGTCTTTGGCTCGCCCTTTGACTTGCCATGGCGCCAAAAGGCTTTCATACCTGCCCGCATCGTAGGCGAGGACCCGCAAACGGCCCCTCGCCGGCCCCAGGCTGGTCCGATGTCATCAACAGGCGATGCCATCCCCAGCATCAGATAATCGGAGACGAGCGATGACCTACGTGGTCACCGAAAACTGCATCCGCTGCAAATTCATGGACTGTGTCGAGGTGTGCCCGGTCGACTGCTTCTATGCCGGCGAAAATTTCCTGGTCATCAACCCCGATGAGTGCATCGATTGCGGCGTGTGTGAGCCTGAATGCCCGGCGGAAGCCATCGTCCCCGACAGCGACGACCGCGCCGCGGCCTGGGCCGAGATCAACGCATCCTATTCCGCCAAATGGCCCAACATCACCCGCAAGGGTACCGCCCCGGCCGATGCCGAGGAATGGAAGGACAAGCCGGGCAAGAAGGACCTGCTGTCCCCCGAGCCGCACAAGGACTGAGCAGAAGACGACACCCCGTCGGGATAATACCCGGCGGGGCACAGGGCCCGCCCCGGACACATGAAAAGGCCGGTGAGGATTTCTCCTCACCGGCCTTTTTCAATGAAAAACGTGACCGGGCCGAAACCCGGTCACGCTCTCCATGCGGACAGTCCAGGACCCAGGTGCCCGGGGGCACCTGGATGATGGCTGTTACCGCGACATCATGTTGATCGCGGTGTCGTGCATGATGAACACGGTGCCGACGATCAGGATCAGCACCGCCGTAACCGTGAAGACGAAGGCCATCACGTTCCAACGCTGCTCGGACGACGTGTTCATGTGGAGGAAGAACACCAGATGAACCACGACCTGCACCGCCGCCAGGATGGCGATGGCGGCAATCGTGCCGGACGGCGAGAAGCTGTGCGCCATGACGACGCCGAAGGCCGCCGCCGTCAGCACGACGGAAATCACGAACCCGGTAAGGTAAGACCCTACGCTTCCGTGGCTCGAGCCCGAATGGGCAGTGTGCGCGTCAGCCATCAGATCACACTCATCAGATAGACAAAGGTGAAGACACAGATCCAGACGATGTCCAGAAAGTGCCAGAACAGGCTGAGGCAGGTCAGCTTGTTCATCATCCGCTCGGACAGGACGGTCTGGCCCATCGACTGGACCATCAGGACCGCCATCCACAGCAGGCCGCAGGTCACGTGCAGGCCGTGCGTTCCCACCAGGGTGAAGAAGGACGACAGGAACGCGCTGCGATCCGGGCCGTTGCCTTCAGCCACCATATGCGAGAATTCGCGGATTTCCATGAACAGGAACCCCAGACCCATCAGGAAGGTCAGGACCAGCCATCCTCGCATCGCGCCCAGCTTGTTCTTGTGGGCGTTGATCATGGCAAAGCCATAGGTGATCGAGCTGACCAGCAGAAGCGCCGTTTCAATCCCGACGCCATTCAGCTCGAAGAGGTCCTTGCCGGTGGGACCACCGGCAAACTGGGTGCGCATCACCGCGAACACTGCGAACAGTGTGCCGAAGATGAGGCAGTCCGTCATCAGATACAGCCAGAACCCGAACACCACCGGAGATTCGTGGTGTTCCTCGTGGGCGTGGGCCGCGTCAGCAGTTATATCGTGCGCCATTATTCCGCCGCCTGTGCTGCCAAGAGGTTACGGGTATGCTCGTTCTCGATACGGGCAACTTCGGCCGCCGGCACGTAGTAGTCGACGTCGTTGTTGCTGCTCCGCGCGATCAGGGTCCCAATGACACCGAGCAGGCCGACAGCCGCGAGCCACCAGATGTACCAGACCGCGGCGAAGCCGAGGATCAGGCTGAACACACCGATGAAGAAGCCAGCCGACGTGTTCTTCGGCATGTGGATCGGCTGATAGGTCGCACCGGCCGAACGGGTGTCGATGCCGGCTTCCTTGTCGTGGGCGAAGGCATCCAGCTCGTGCACCGTGGGCACAACCGCGAAGTTGTAGAACGGCGGCGGGGACGAGGTGGACCATTCCAGCGTGCGCGCATTCCACGGATCGCCCGTCAGGTCACGGCTTTCCGGCAGGTTGCGGTCACGGATCGAGACATAGATCTGGGTCAGCTGGCAGACCACGCCCAGCGCGACGATCGCGGCGCCGATCGAGGCCATCACCATCCACGGATGCCAGGCCGGGTTGTCATAGTGGTTCATGCGACGCGTCATGCCCTCGAAACCCAGGACATAGAGCGGCATGAACGCCATGTAGAAACCCACGAGCCAGCACCAGAAGGCACGCTTGCCCCAGGCTTCGTTCATCTTGAAGCCGAAAGCCTTCGGCCACCAGAAAGCCATCGCGGCGACATAACCGAAATACACACCGCCGATGATGACGTTGTGGAAGTGGGCGATGACGAACAGGCTGTTGTGCAGGACGAAGTCGGCGGCCGGGATGGCCAGCATGACGCCGGTCATGCCACCGATGGAGAAGGTGACCATGAAGCCGATCACCCAGTACATGATGCCGTTGAACTCAACACGGCCCTTGTAGATGGTGAACAGCCAGTTGAAGATCTTCACGCCCGTCGGGATCGCGATGATCATCGTCATGATGCCGAAGAACGCGTTGACGTTGGCGCCGGCGCCCATGGTGAAGAAGTGATGCGCCCATACCACCAGCGACAGGCCCATGATCGAGCAGGTCGCGTAGACCATGGTGTTGTAGCCGAACAGCGGCTTGCGCGAGAAGGTCTGCGTGATTTCCGAGAACGCGCCGAAGGCCGGCAGGACCAGGATGTAGACTTCCGGATGACCCCACGCCCAGATCAGGTTGAGGTACAGCATCTGGTTGCCGCCACCGTCATTGGTGAAGAAGTGCATCCCGAAATAACGGTCCAGACCCAGCAGAGCCAGGGCCACCGTCAGGAACGGGAACGCCACCATGATCAGCACGGTGTTGCAGAGGATGGTCCAGGTGAACACCGGCATCTTCATGAAGGTCATGCCGGGGGCGCGCATCTTCACGATGGTCGTGAAGAAGTTGATGCCCGTCAGCAGCGTGCCGACACCCGAAAGCTGCACGGCCCAGATGTAGTAGTCGACGCCGACGCCGGGGCTGAACTGCAGTTCCGACAGGGGCGGATACGCCAGCCAGCCGCACTGCGAGAACTCGCCGATGAACAGCGAGATGTTGATCAGGACGAAGCTGATCGTCGTCATCCAGAAGCTGACCGAGTTCACGAACGGGAAGGCCACGTCGCGGGCACCGATCTGCAGCGGCACGATCACGTTCATCAGTCCGCTCATGAACGCCATCGCCATGAAGAAGATCATGATGGTGCCGTGGGCCGAGAAGATCTGGTCGTAATGGTGCGGCGGCAGGTAGCCCGGATTGCCGGCATAGGCCAGCGCGAGCTGCGAGCGCATCATGACGGCGTCCGCGAAGCCGCGGGCAAGGGCGAGCAGGGCCAAGACGATATACATCACGCCGAGACGCTTGTGATCGACCGAGGTGAGCCACTCTTTCCAGAGATAGCCCCACTTGCCGTAATAGGTGATCAGGCCAAGGACGGCCAGCCCGACGATCGCGACGCCGGCGAAGGTTCCAACAAGAATCGGCACATCGAACGGGATGTCCGACCAGCTTAATTTTCCTAACATCTGTCCTATTCCTTCATATTCATGTCGGACATTGCGGACTGCACCGGCTTCAACTTGCCCGTGCCCTCATCCATGATCATGCCGTTGTTGTACTTGGCCACGATCCCATCGAAGAAGCTGGATGAAACGTGCGAGAAATACTCGACCGGGTTCTTCTCGCTGGGCGCCGCCAGCTTGGGATAGTTCGAACCGTCGAGCTGTTCGGAGGACGCCTTAACCTTCTGGACCCAGGCGTTGTAGTCGTCGTTGCTCATCGCCAGCGCGCGGAACTGCATGTCCGAGAAGCCGCGGCCGCTGAAGTTGGCCGATTCACCCAGGTAGTTGCCGGCTTCGTTGGCAATCAGGTGAAGCTGCGTGCGCATGCCGGCCATGGCGTAGACCTGCGAGCCGAGCTGCGGAATGAAGAACGAGTTCATGACCGAATCAGAGGTGATCCGGAAATCGACCGGCGTATTCACCGGGAAGGCCATCTGGTTGACGGTGGCGATCCCCTCGTCGGGGTAGATGAACAGCCACTTCCAGTCCAGGGCGACGACATCGACATGAATCGGCTTCACGTTCGTTTCGTCATCGATCGGGCGATAGGGGTCGAGCGAATGGCAGGTCTGATAGGTCAGGACCGCCAGGAACAGGATGATCAGGCTGGGCACGAGCCAGATCACGACCTCGATCTTGTTGGAATGCGCCCATTTCGGAAGATATTCGGCGCTCGTGTTCGACTGGCGGTACTGCCACGCGAACAGCAGCGTCAGGACGATGACCGGCACGACGACCAGCAGCATCGCGTAGGTCGCGCTCAGGATCAGGCTCTTTTCCTGAACACCGATGACGCCCTTGGGGTTGAGGGTCACCCAGTCACATCCCGCCAAGAGGAACGCTGAGGACAAACACAATAAATTCGATAATCTTGGCAAGATTTTTTTCTTCATCTCACGCCTCGTTGGTTTCGACATCACCCTTGCTCACATGCTCGCTTCGTCCACGGGCTTAAAACAACAACGGTCACGTTTCATGTTTACTGCGGAACCCGATCAGGCATCCCACCGTTCTTCACTTCAAGTGACATCAAGCCTTCGTCCACCCCCCTGATTCGAATAGGAGGTCTTCGTCGGATCGTCTCCCTCATGAGTTTACCCCGGCCATTCGACCATGATCTCGATCAAGGATTCCGATCGGCGATGCCCTCCTCCGCCGGATCGGGCAGAGACGGATACCCTCGTGCCGCCTAGTGTCCAGAAGCGTCCTATCTGCGCAGATACCCTTTCGTACAGTTCTCTATCTGCCTTATCCGACCGGAAGGACCTGACAAGCAAGACTTCACATAATGTTTCATATTATTACGAGTCAACGAAATGCCTGGGATTAAGTCCCATGATTTCAACAAGATCCTCGCATGTCGGAGAGTTCACATCGCCGTCATCGAACTCTTTCCGAGGCAGAATAAGTCTTATTTTTGGCAAATTCCCAAGGCGTTTTTGCCTGCATCTCTTTCCCGGGCCAGGGCGATGCACAAAAAAAGCCCCGCCGGATGGCGGGGCTTGCAGGATTCCGGGACCACGGGGCCCATGGGGTCGCGTCAGTTATCCTGATTGCTGCGCACGCCCATGAACTGCAGCAGGAACTGGAACAGGTTGATAAAGTTCAGGTAAAGGGTCAGCGCGTCATAGACCGAGCGCTTCGCCGCGCCTTCGGGGCCTTCGTAATAGGCGAACTGCTGGTAGGTCATCTTGATGCGCTGGGTGTCGAAGGCCGCCAGGCCGACGAAGATGAAGACGCCGACGACGCTGTACAGCATATAGAGGGCCGAGCTGTGCAGGAACATGTTGACCAGCCCCGCGATCACCAGCCCGAACAGGCCCATGAGCAGGAACGAGCCGAACCGCGTCAGGTCGGTCCGGGTAACGTAGCCCCAGATCGACATGGCCGAGAACGTCCCCGCCGTCACGAAGAATACGCGGACCACCGACACCCCGGTGAAGGTCAGCAGGATGCTGGACAGGCTGGCGCCCATCACGGCGCAGAACAGCCAGAACAGCGCCTGCACCGCCTGCCGGGACAGCCGGTTCACCCCCAGCGACATGACCAGCACGAAGCCCAGCGGCGCGATCATCGCCAGCATGCCCAGGCCGGTCGGCCGCACGGCGACACCCGACGGCGTCATGACGGCGGCGAAGAACGCGGCGCGCAGGCTGGTATTGGCCACCAGGTACGCCACGGTGCCGGTCAGCACCAACCCTGACGCCATCCAGTTATAGACCCGGAGCATATAGGCGCGCAGTCCCTGATCGATCGCCCCGGCGTCGGTTCCCGCACCGGCGGGTCGGGTCATTGTTCGAAAATCCGGGCTGAAAGCCATGACATCCTTCCTTGGTCCGGATAATTCCGGACTATCACTTGGCTGATGTGGGGGGCGGCCGCTCCGATTCAAGGAGAATCCTTCCACGGCCGAATTACAATTTATAAACATACGACGACCGCCCTACCCTATTCATTATAGACTCCGCGGCGGCCGGTGGAAACTTTCCCGTCCCGGATCGGAAAGAACGCCGGAGAAGGCAGATGAGACTGTTCGTGGCCATCGAGATCGTGCCGCCGCTGCGCGACGCCATTGCCAGCCTGCGCGGCAGCCTGGCAGGCGTCCGGTGGACCGATCCGCTGTCCTATCACCTGACCTTGCGCTTCATCGGGGACGTGCGGGACCGCGCCCGGCAGGAGGACATCCATCACGCCCTGATGGCGATTCGCGCCCCGACCTGCACCCTGTCCCCCCAGGGGCCGGGCGTGTTCGAGCAGGAGGGCGGCCTAGACCGGCTATGGATCGGGGTCGCGCGAAGCGATCCGCTGATGCATCTGCAACGCAAGGTCGATACCGCGATACGCCGCGCGGCCGGCCTGCAGGTCGAGCGGCGGCGTTTCCTGCCCCATGTCACCATCGGTTCGGTCGCCCGCCCGCCGCCGCCCGTGATGTCGGCGTGGCTGACCCAGTGGGGCACCGTTCCCCCGCCCCCGGCGGACGCCACGCATTTCACCCTGTTCCGTTCGTTACGTGGCCCGGATCAGCCCCTGTACGACCCGCTGGCCGAATATCCTCTCGGGTAGCGATTCGGCATGGCGATGACGGTATCCGAATGCATGCGATGGATGCATATTTATCATAACATGGATAATTATTCATAACGCAGCCAGACTTCACGTCCCCATGCCGGCGCCCCGCTTTTCAGCCTGAAATCGGCGGAAAACAGCCAAAATCTCCTCTGCCCTCTGCTCGCCCGAATACGGGCATACTGCAAGTTCCGCCGTCGGTCCTCACGAATGAGGCGATGCAGAACACTAAATCGTCAGAAGACTGTCACAACAGTCACATTATGTTCGCATCGAACGGACCGTCTGCGGTCCGGACCCGGATTCATCCGGTTTTTTCTTTTGTCACGAGGACATCGGACATGATGCGAGCCGTTTACGGGAAAAGACGTTCTCTCCGCGGAACGCTTGCCGTCGGAACGATATGCGCCGCGACATTCTTTGGATATACGGCGGCGACCAGTGCCGCCGAATCCGAATTCGGCGCGACGGGTGAAGCAATTATCCATGCGGACGACCATCCCGGCGACTGGCTGACCTACGGCCGCACCTATTCCGAGCAGCGTTATAGCCCGCTGGACCAGATCAACCGGTCCAATGTCGGCAACCTGAAGCTGGCCTGGTATTACGACCTGGACACCAACCGTGGGCAGGAAGGCACGCCGCTGATCGTCGATGGCGTGATGTACGCCACCACGAACTGGAGCAAGATGAAGGCCCTGGACGCGGCCACGGGCAAGCTGCTGTGGGCGTACGACCCCCGCGTGCCCGGCAATATCGCCGACAAGGGATGCTGTGACACCGTCAATCGCGGTGCGGCCTACTGGAACGGCAAGGTCTATTTCGGCACGTTCGACGGAAGGCTGATCGCGCTGGACGCCAAGACCGGCAAGCTGGTCTGGAGCGTGAACACCATCCCCGCCGACGCGGCCCTGGGCCACCAGCGTTCCTACACCGTGGACGGCGCGCCGCGTATCGCCAAGGGCCGGGTCATCATCGGCAATGGTGGATCGGAATTCGGCGCGCGCGGCTTCGTTTCGGCCTTCGACGCCGAGACCGGCAAGCTGGACTGGCGCTTCTACACGGTGCCGAATGCGCAGAACAAGCCGGACAACGCGCCGTCCGACGCTGTCCTGATGAGCAAGGCGTACCCGACCTGGAGCCCGACCGGCGCATGGACGACCCAGGGCGGCGGCGGCACGGTATGGGATTCGATCGTCTATGACCCCGTGACCGATCTGGTCTATCTGGGCGTGGGCAACGGGTCGCCCTGGAACTACAAGTTCCGTTCCGACGGCAAGGGCGATAACCTGTTCCTGGGCAGCATCGTCGCGCTCAAGCCCGAAACCGGCGAATATGTCTGGCATTTCCAGGAAACGCCGATGGACCAGTGGGACTATACCTCGGTCCAGCAGATCATGACGCTGGATCTGCCCATCAACGGGCAGACGCGGCATGTCATCGTCCATGCGCCGAAGAACGGCTTCTTCTACATCATCGACGCCAAGACCGGCGAATTCCTGTCGGGCAAGAACTATGTCTACGTGAACTGGGCCAGCGGCCTGGACCCGAAGACCGGCCGTCCGATCTATAACCCGGATGCGCTCTATACCCTGAACGGCAAGGAATGGTACGGCATCCCGGGCGATCTGGGCGGCCACAATTTCGCGGCCATGGCCTTCAGCCCCCGGACCGGACTGGTCTATATCCCGGCCCAGCAGGTGCCATTCCTGTATACGAGCCAGGTCGGCGGCTTCAAGCCGCATCCGGACAGCTGGAATCTCGGCCTCGACATGAACAAGGTCGGCGTCATGGATTCGCCCGAGGCCAAGCAGGCCTTCATCAAGGACCTGAAGGGCTGGATCGTCGCCTGGGACCCGGTGAAGCAGCAGGAAGCGTTCCGCGTCGACCACAAAGGCCCGTGGAATGGCGGTATCGTGGCCACCGGCGGCGACCTGCTGTTCCAGGGCCTGGCGAACGGCGAATTCCATGCCTACGACGCCACCAACGGCGCCGACCTGTTCCACTTCGCGGCGCAGAGCGGCATCATCGCCCCGCCGGTCACCTACATGGCCAACGGCAAGCAGTATGTCGCGGTCGAGGTCGGATGGGGCGGCATCTATCCGTTCTTCCTGGGTGGCCTGGCGCGGACCAGCGGCTGGACCGTCAACCATTCGCGCGTCATCGCCTTCTCGCTCGACGGCGCGGCCAAGTTGCCGCCGCAGAACGACAAGGGCTTCCTGCCCGTCAAGCCGCCCGCCCAGTTCGACGGCAAGCGGACCGACAACGGGTATTTCGAGTTCCAGACCTTCTGCGCGGCCTGCCATGGCGACAATGCCGAGGCCGGCGGCGTGCTGCCCGACCTGCGCTGGTCCGGCGCGATCCGCCATCAGGACGCGTTCTATAACGTGGTCGGCCGCGGCGCCCTGACGGCATACGGCATGGATCGGTTCGATGCCTCGATGAAGCCGGAGCAGATCGAGGACATCCGGCAATTCCTGATCAAGCGTTCCAACGACACCTACCAGAGGGAGGTTGATGCCCGGAAGAACGTGGACGGCATACCCGCACAGTGACGTCTTTCCCTACGGTTTTTCGGATTTTCCGCATCAACACGACGCATGGTGAACAGAATGCTCAACAGGCTTAAGGTTGCGATCGGCACGGCGGCGTTCAGTCTGCTGGCCACGAGCGCAATGGCACAGGCGCCCGACCAGGCGCTGATCGACAAGGGCGCCTACGTGGCGCGGCTGGGCGACTGCGCCGCCTGCCACACTGCCCTGCACGGACAGGCCTATGCGGGTGGCCTGCAGATCAAGAGCCCGATCGGCACGATCTATTCGACGAACATCACGCCCGATCCGACCTATGGCATCGGCCAGTACAGTTTCGAGGATTTCGAGCAGGCCGTACGGCACGGCGTGAGAAAGGACGGGACGACGCTGTATCCGGCAATGCCCTATCCCGCGTTCTCGCGCATGACGCAGGACGACCTGCGGGCGCTCTACGCCTACCTGATGCACGGCGTGAAGCCGGTCGCGAATCCCGATCGCCCGGCCGATATCTCTTGGCCGCTGTCGATGCGCTGGCCCCTGTCGATCTGGCGGACGCTGTTCGCGCCCGCACCGGCGGACTTCAAGCCGGCGCCGGGACAGGACCCCGTCGTGGCGCGCGGTGAATACCTGGTGACCGGTCCGGGCCATTGTGGCGCCTGCCATACGCCGCGCGGCTTCGGCATGGAGGAAAAGGCGCTGGATGCCAGCGGGGGTGCGGTCTACCTGTCCGGCGGCGCGCCGATCGACAACTGGGTGGCCCCCAGCCTGCGTGACGATCCCGTGACGGGCATTGGCCGGTGGTCCGAGGACGACGTGTACTATTTCCTGAAATCGGGACGTACCGATCATGCCGCGGTCTTCGGCGGCATGGCGGACGTCGTGGCGTGGAGCACGCAGTATTTCACCGACGACGACCTGCGGGCCATGGCCAAATACCTGAAGAGCCTGCCGTCCGTGCCGGCGTCGCAAGGGACCTACACCTACGACGCTTCCACGACCGACATGCTGAATTCGGGCAAGACGGCGTCCTCGCCCGGTGGTGACGTGTATCTGCGCGAATGCGCCATCTGCCATCGCAATGACGGCGGCGGCGTGGCCCGCATGTTCCCGCCGCTGGCGGGCAATCCGGTGGTCGTGACCGACGACCCGACCTCGCTGGTCAATGTCATCACCAATGGCGGGGTCCTGCCGCCGACCAACTGGGCGCCGTCCGCGGTGGCCATGCCGGCCTATGGCAAGACCCTGTCGTCGCAGCAGATCGCGGACGTGGTCAACTTCATCCGCACCGGCTGGGGCAACCATGCGCCGGCCAGCGTGACGGCGGCTGACGTCGCGAAAATGCGCGATACGGGCGCGCCGGTGTCCAGCAGCGGGTGGAACACCTCCAGCAGCGGCTGGCTGGTCCTGCATCCGCAGCCCTACGGCGCCGGGTGGACCTTCGCCCCGCAGACCCATTCCGGAGTCGACCAGGCGCAGTAACGCCACGCCGGTCATCGGGTAGCACAAGACGCTTCTTGCCGCCGCGGGGCCCTACCCCGCGGCGGTTTTCTTATGGGCCCGATCTGGAGCACAATAGGGCCATCCCGCCGAGGAGGAGATCGCCCATGGAACGCCCGCTGGAACGCCCGCTGGAACGCCCCTGGGAACGTATCGTCGTCCTGACCGGCGCCGGCATCAGCCGGGAATCGGGCCTGGAAACATTCCGTGACGGCGACGGACTCTGGAGTCGCTACGCCATCGAGGATGTGTGCACGCCCCACGCCTTTCACCGCGACCCGTTGCTGGTGGACCGCTTCTATAACGACAGGCGTGCCGAATTGTGGCGCGTGCGGCCCAACGACGCGCATCTGGCCCTGGCCCGGCTGGAGCACGCGGCCCGGGCGGGGGAATGGGACGGCGAGATCCTGATCGTCACGCAGAATATCGACGATCTGCATGAACGGGCCGGCAGCCGGAACGTGGTGCATATGCACGGCGAATTGCTGCGCGTGCGCTGTACCGCCTGCGGCGCGACGCCTGACTGGCAGGAAAACTGCCTGCCGCAGACCCCATGCCCGATATGCCATCGCCCGGCGCTGCGTCCCGATGTCGTATGGTTCGGCGAAATTCCGCTGCACATGGAGCGGATTCAGGCCGCGCTGGACCGATGCGACCGCTTCGTGTCCATCGGCACGTCCGGCACGGTCTATCCGGCCGCCGGTTTCGTGGCGCAGGTGCGCGACCATGCCGACACACTGGACATCAATCTGGAGGCCCCCGCCGTTCCGACGGCGTTCGAGCGCAGCATGGTGGGCGCCGCCACCCGGATGGTGCCGCGCTGGGTCGACGAAGTCCTGGCCGGATGACCGGGAACGAGGACGATTTGGACGCGCTGTTGTGTCAGGTGCGGGCCTGCCGGGCCTGCGCCGACAGCCTGCCCCTGGGGCCGCGGCCGATCCTGCACGTTTCGTCCACCGCGCGGCTGCTGATCGCGAGCCAGGCCCCGGGTACGCGGGTGCATGAAACCGGGATATCGTTCAACGACGCCTCGGGCGACCGGCTGCGTGGCTGGCTGGAGATGGATCGCGCGACCTTCTACGATTCCAGCCGCGTTGCCCTGCTGCCGATGGGCCTGTGCTATCCGGGCCGCCTGCCCGCCGGCGGCGACCGACCGCCCCGGCCCGAATGCGCGCCGCTGTGGCGTGCGCGGCTTCTGGCCCTGATGCCGTGCATCCGGCTGACCCTGCTGGTCGGCTCCTATGCCCAGGCGGCCGTGCTGGGCCCGGGGCGGGTGGAGGACCGAGTGCGGAATTTTCGCGCCCTGCTGCCCCATTATTTTCCCCTGCCCCACCCGTCCTGGCGCACCGGGGCATGGGAGCGCCGGAATCCGTGGTTCACGGCCGAGGTGATCCCGGCGCTGCGTGCCGCCATCCGGCCGCTGCTCGACCCGCCGTCAGGACGCGACGGCGGCCCGGACGATGGTCAGGGCCAGTCCCTTGATCCCCGCCGAGAGGATCTGCACCCCGATGCATAGCAGGATCAGGGCAGCCAGGCGGGACACGATCCGCGCGCCGGTCACGCCCAGCAGCGCCATCAGCCGTTCGGCATAGGCATAGGCCAGCCAGATCGTCCCCGCCACGACGATGGCGGCCAGTGACAGCGCGACATAGAACACCAGCCAGCCCGAGGAAGCCGGCCGGCCGGCACTGAGCGCGATCGCGACCGAGATGGTGCCCGGCCCGACCGTGAACGGCATGGTCATGGGAAAGAACGCCATTTCCGTCCAGCGGGGCACGGCGACCGTCCGGCCGCCCTGCAATGCCTGCTGCTCCTTGCGCGCGGCCGCTTCCTCCGGCGCCTGCAGCAGCGCCCAGGCGCGCACCGCGACCACCAGCCCGCCGGCAATGCGCAGCGAATCGATGGTAATGCCGAAAAAGGCCAGGATGGCGCTGCCTATCCAGATCGACGCGATCAGCAGGACGGCGGAATAGAGCGCCACGGTCCGTGCCAGCGCCAGGGATTCCGCCCGCGCCCGGCCCGCCGTGACCTGCGTGAAGATCAGCGAGGCCCCGATGGGATTCACGATCGAGAACAGGGCGGGGAACGCCAGCAGGAAGGTATCGCTGAACACCGACAGGTCGTACCCCCATCCCGGGGGCGCGGCGGCGGGAAGGCCTGGGGGCATGGCGGTTCTTCCAAAGGGCCGATCCCCGTAAGGCCGGGATCAGCCTATCGTCTTTTCCGAAGCCCGCGGGCCCGTCAAGCCCCGTCCGCCGGGGCGGGGGGCGCAAGAGTCCGCATGGCGGCACGCACGCCGGCCACGCTCTGGGGAACGCAGCACAGGAACACGTCGTCCCCGTCGTCCGTCCGGGCCATGTCCATGTCGGACACCGGCCAGGAGGTCAGGCCCAGATCGTTGTAGACATCCAGCATCGACGCGCCCACCCGCCAGAAAGCCGGCTGGCGGCCCTCCTGTACCGCCAGGTCGCGCAGCCACCAGATGGCCGAGGCGCAATCGTCCCAGGCGCCGGCGGGGTCGCCCAGCCCGATCAGGTACGCGTCCGTCCGCAGGAACGGCAGCAGGGCCATGCCGGATTCGCCGGGAATCAGCCCGCTCGGCGCCATCGGGGCCGGATCGTCCAGTGCGTGGTCCAGCGCGTGATAGAGAGCCCGCCCCTCGGCGTTCCACGGCAGCACCGCGATCTGGCCGGGACGGACCAGCCGGCCGATCATGATCAGGCCCAGCACGACGGCCAGCCCCATCGTCCACTGCGCCACACCGTGGGCCGAGGTGAACAGCATCACCTCCCACCAGCTTCCGCCGACCTCGTCCCGCGGGCCGGAACACACCAGGACCAGCACGCAGCCGATCAGCAGTACCAGCGACAGGAAGGTGCGGAAGGCCAGGGGTTCGCTGAGGATGCGCGCATGCCGGTAGTAGGAACTGCGAAACGGCGCGATCAGGATCGCCACCATGGCCAGGATGCCCGGCACCGCCAGCGATGCCCCCCGCAGCAGCGTCAGGGCCGACGCGCCGATCAGCAGGCCCAGCGTCACCTTCCACGCCAGCGTCACGCGCTGGGACAGGCCGATCGCCAGGCCGATCAGCGCCACGCCGATCAGCGACAGCAGATAGTCGCCCGCGACGCCGACCATATGGTGCAGGCCGCCCGCATTGCTCCACGATGCCGGGTCCAGGATCGTCAGCGCGATCAGCAGCGCACCGCAGATCGACACCGCGCCCGTCGCCACGACGACCGAGAAATCGGCCTCGCTTTCACGGATCACGTGGCTGGGGCGGATGTCGCGCGGCCCCCGGCGCGGCGCGCGGGGGACGGTCTTGCGCGTCAGGGCGGCGTCGCCACGCAGGAACAGCTCATGCCCCGCGAACATCAGGCCGGCCAGGAACAGCGGGATGATGTAATAGAACAGCCGGAAGATCAGGATGGTGCTGATGATCTGCGACGGCGGCAGATAGGGGCCGAGGGCGAGCATCATCGCCCCGTCGAAGACCCCCAGCCCCCCCGGCACGCTGGCGACCAGTCCCGCCGTATAGGATGCGATGTAGATCGCCAGGAACACGCCATATCCCAGCCCCACGCCCGAGGGCAGGAAGATATAGGCGATGCCCGCCGTCGCCGCGACCTCGGCCGTCGCGACCAGCGTCTGGGCCAGGGCCATGGCCGGGCGCGGCAGGACCACGGTATGCCGGCAGACGCGCACATGCGTCAGGCGCAGCCCCAGCAGGATATAGGCCCCGACCCCCGCCCACATCAGAAGCCCGATCCCCGACAGCAGCAGACGCGGCAGGTGCGCGCCGATCACGGGAACCGCATCGGGCTCCAGCACCAGGACCGCCCCGACCAGCGTCCCCGCCCCCAGCAGATAGGTCACCGAGCAGAAGGCGATGATCTGCGCGATGTCGAACGTGCAGAGCCCCCAGTTGCCGTAGAGCCGGAACCGGACCGCCGCCCCGGAAATCGCGGCAAACCCCAGATTGTGCGACAGGACATAGGAACAGAACGCGGCGAACGCCGTCCGCCGGAAGGGCAGCCGGCGCCCGACCTGCACGACCGCCAGGCAGTCGTAGAAGGACAGGATGAAGTACGACAGGACCGTGCAGCCCACCCCCAGCGCCAGGGTCGAGGTCGGGATCGTCCGCAGGGCGGCACGGATATCGTCCCAGTGCAGGTCCCGGACCTCGTGCTGGACCACGATGATCGCGGCGACCATCAGGCCCAGCCCCAGGACGTGGGGAACGTGCCGCAGCAGGCGTCGCCAGCCGGGCGGCGGCGATGGCGGCGGCGCGCCCTGCATGTCTTGTCGATTCAGGAACATGACGGGCTGCGAAACGTCATGACAGGGATGTCGCGGCTCTCAGCCGGCACCGCCGGCCGGGGCCTCGACCGAGGGACGAAGCAGCGCGGCCTCGATCAGCGCCACCGTTTCCGCCACGCCGTACAGGCCGATGAAGATGCCGAAGCGCGGCCCCTCGGTCTGGCCCAGCAGGACCTCGTACAGGCAGCCGAACCAGGTGCGCAGCGGCTCGAACCCGTGGCGCTTGCCGATCTCGAACACCAGGTTCTGCAGCGTATCGGGGTCGGACGGCCCGTCCGCCAGCCCGCGCAGGCTGTCCGCCAGGTCGGACAGGGCCGCGCGCTCGCGCGCGTCGGGCTGGCGATAGGTCTTCGCGGGACGGACGAAATCGGCGTAATAGACGATCGCGTGGTCCACCAGCCGCGCCAGCAGCTGGCAGGTCTCGGGCGAGGCGGCGGCGTCATAGCGGCGGATGAATTTCCACAGCACGTCCGGGGTTTCGGCATTCGCGACGCTGGCCAGGTTCAGCAGCATGCCGAATGTCAGCGGGCTGCCGGCATCCGCGCCGATCGGGCCGCCATGGATGAACCAGGCCGGGTTGGACAGCAGCGCGGGATCGTTATCCGGCAGCGCCTGCGCACGCGCGACATTGGCCAGGTACTCGTCGGCCGCCTTGGGGATGACGTCGAAGAACAGGCGCTTCGCCCTCTGCGGGGCATTGAACATATACTGGCCCAGGCTTTCGGGCGGGGCGTAGCGCAGCCATTCCTCGACCGAAATGCCGTTGCCCTTGGACTTGGAAATCTTCTGGCCGTTTTCGTCCAGGAAGAGTTCGTAGGTCAGGCCGGCGGGCGGCTGGCCACCCAGGATGCGGCAGATCTTGCCCGACAGCTTGACGCTGTCGATCAGGTCCTTGCCCGACATTTCGTAATCCACGCCCAGCGCGAACCAGCGCATGGCCCAGTCGGCCTTCCACTGCATCTTGGCATGGCCGCCGGTCACCGGGGTCTCGAAGACGGTGCCGTCGTCGTCGGTCCAGCGGACGGTGCCGGCCGCCGGGTCGATCGCATCCATGCGCACCTGCATCACCATGCCGGTGCGCGGATGGATCGGCAGGACCGGGGAATAGGTGGCGCGGCGGTCCGGCCCCAGGGTCGGGGCGATGACCGCGACGATCTCGTCGTGCACTTCCAGCACCCGGCGCAGCGCGGCATCGAACAGCCCGCCGGTGTAGTAATCGGTCGAGGACGCGAATTCGTACGTGAAGCCGAATCCGTCCAGGAACGAACGCAGCCGGGCATTGTTGTGGGCGGCGAACGATTCGTGGGTGCCGAACGGGTCGGGGATGCGCGACAGCGGCTTGCCCAGGTGCTGGCGCAGCATGTCGCCGTTGGGCACGTTGTCCGGCACCTTGCGCAGCGCGTCCATGTCGTCGGAAAAGGCCAGCAGCCGCGTCGGCCGCCCCGTCAGCCGGGTATAGGCCTGACACACCCACGATGTGCGCGCGACCTCGCCGAACGTGCCGATATGCGGCAGGCCGGAGGGCCCATAGCCGGTTTCCAGCAGGGCGGGAGCATCCGCCGGGCCGGCCTTCCCTTCGACGTGGGCCGCCAGTTTGGCGGCCTCCTCGAACGGCCAGGCCTTGGGCAGGGAAACGGGGTCGGTACGGTTCTGTTCGGACATGATGGGCCAAAAGCTATGAACTGGAGCGGAACGGGTCAATCCACACCATACACGATCGGCGCCATGGAATAATCGCGCATTGGCCGCTGGGTGGGCGACAGGCTGGGCGTTGTGCCCTATATGTTCCTGTCATGGCCGCCCCGCTTCCCTCCCCGGACATGCCGCCCGCCCTGGTGGCGCGCCACGGTTCGTGCTCGCTGCTGACGCCGGATGGCGAGGTCCTGACCCTGGCCGCCGAGGAAGCGGTGCGCGAACTGCGCGCCTGGCCGGCGCCGCTGGTGGTGCATGCGCCCCTGACCGCCCGCAGGCTGGGCCTGCCCCCCCTGCCGCAGCCCACGCCGTGGCTGGACCTGCTGGAACTGTTCACCTTCGTCCTGCCCGGCCGCACTATTCCCCCCACGGTGCGGGGCCTGGCGCAGGCGCTGGACCTGGACGATGCCCGGATCGGCGCGGCCGAGGCCGACCTGCTGCCCGAATTGGCCGATATCCTGCTGGATCGCGCGGCGGCGCTGCGCATGACCCCGGCGGGTGAGGACATGGCGGCCCTGGCAATCCGGATGGACCGCGCCGGCTGGGCCTGGGGCGGCAGCGTGCTGGCGGCGCTGGGCGCGGCCCACCCCTTGCCGCCCGAGGCCCTGCAACCGGGCGATGCGATCCGCGTCTGGCGCCGCCTGCCGAGATGGGAGGACACGGCCCCCCGCCCCGCCCCCGCCAACCATCCGGTTTCGGCCGCCGACGCGCGGCGGCGGCTGGGCGAGATGCTGGGCCCGCAGGCGGAAAGCCGGGCGGGTCAGGCCGACTTCGCCGGCGCGGCCAGCGCCGCCTTCGCCCCCCGGCTGGTCCGTGGCGACCCGCATATGGTGCTGGCCGAGGCCGGGACCGGCACCGGCAAGACGCTGGGCTACGTCGCGCCGGCCAGCCTGTGGGCCGAGCGCAATGGCGGCGCCGTCTGGATCAGCACCTACACCCGGCACCTGCAGCGGCAGATCGAGGGCGAACTGTCGCGCCTGTATCCCGACCCGGCGGTGCGACGGCGGCATGTCGTGCTGCGCAAGGGGCGGGAAAACTATCTGTGCCTGCTGAACATGGAAGAAGCCGTGAACATGGCCGGCAGCCGGGGCGGCCCCTCCGGTGCCATCATCGGGCTGTCGCTGGTCGCGCGCTGGGCCGGCGCCACCGCAGACGGCGACCTGCTGGGCGGCGACCTGCCCGGCTGGTTCGGCGACCTGTTCGGGCGCGGGCTGCTGGCCGGCATCGCCGACCGGCGGGGCGAGTGCATCCATGGCGCCTGTCCGCATTACCAGCGCTGCTTCGTCGAGCATTCGATCCGCCGCGCGCGCGAGGCCGACCTGGTGATCGCCAACCATGCGCTGGTGATGGCCCAGGCCGCATGGCACGCGATGGACGGCGAGAGCGGCGCGGACGAGGACAACATCCCGACCCGCTATGTCTTCGACGAGGGCCATCACGTGATGGACGCCGCCGACAGCGCGTTTTCCACGGAACTGTCGGGCCTGGAGGCGGCGGAACTGCGCCGCTGGCTGCTGGGGGCGGAAGGCGCGCGGTCACGCGCGCGGGGCCTGAAGCGCCGGCTGGACGATCTGGTAGTGGGCCAGCCGCGCCTGGAGGCACCGCTGGAGGCCGTCCTGCAGGCCGCGCACGCCCTGCCCCCGCCCGGCTGGTCCGCCAGGCTGGCCGATGCCCTGCACCCGGTCCTGGAACCCGTGCCGCAGGCCGGGGAGGACGAAGCGATGCCGGCCCTGGCGGGACCGGTCCCGGCAGCGCCGGTCCTGGCGGACGCGACCCTGCCCAATCCATGCGAATGGATGCTGCATCTGCTGGCGCGGCAGGTCCTGGCCCGGTCCCGCGCCAACGAGCCGGGGCATACGGGGCACCGGGGCGGCGCCATCGAGTGCGACCTTCATCCCCTGTCCGACGCGTTGCCGGCGGCGGCAGCGGCGCTGGCGCGCGCGCTGGACCGGCTGGCCGTCGCCCTGCGCACCTTGGTCGAGCGCCTGCTGGAACGGCTGGAGGACGATACGGGAGACCTGGACTCCGCCACGCGGGAGCGAATCGAGGCGGCGGTCCGTACCCTGCGCCGCCGGGCGCTGAGCCGTGTCGAGGGCTGGGTCGCCATGCTGCGCGCGATCGGGGGGCCGGAGGATGGTCCCGGCGGGATGGCGGAACGCGGCACCCCCCAACATATCGATTTCATCCGGCTGGACCGGCGCGAGGGCCAGCGCCCCGGCGAGCAGGATGTCGGCCTGCACCGGCACTGGCTGGACCCAACCATTCCGTTCGCGGCGGTCCTGGCGGCGCCCGCCCATGGCATCCTGACGACATCCGCCACCCTGCGCGACGAGAACGGCCGCGGCGACGGCGACGAGGCCGAGCGCGCCTGGGAAGCGGCGGAGGCACGGACCGGCGCCAGCCACCTGCCCTCGCCCGCCCTGCGGGCGGCGGTGGCCAGTCCGTTCGATTATCGGCGGCAGAGCCGGGCCTTCATCGTCAATGACGTGGCCCACGACGATATCGGCGCCCTGGCGGGGGCATACCGGACCCTGTTCCAGGCCGCGGGCGGCGGGGGGCTGGGACTGTTCACGGCGATCTCGCGCCTGCGCGCGGTGCACCAGCGCCTGTCGCGGCCCCTGGAGGACGCCGGGATCCCGCTCTACGCCCAGCATGTCGACGGCATGGACAATGCGACCCTGGTCGACATCTTCCGTTCCGAAGCCAATTCCTGCCTGCTGGGCACGGATGCGATGCGCGATGGCGTGGACGTGCCGGGCCGATCGCTACGCCTGGTGGTGTTCGAGCGTGTGCCCTGGCCCCGGCCGGACATCCTGCATCGCGAACGGCGGACCCACCTGTCACGCGGCCAGCCCGGCGAATATGACGACCGGATCGCGCGGCTGCGCCTGCGGCAGGCCTTCGGCCGGTTGATCCGCAGCAGTTCCGATCGCGGCGTGTTCGTCCTGCTGGACCGGCGCGCACCGTCGCGCCTGCTGTCCGCGTTCCCCGAGGGGGTCGCCGTGCGCCGCGCCGGGCTGGGCGAGGTGGCGCGGGACATGGAATCCTTCCTGCGCGGACATGAAAACGGGGAAGACGGTTTTCCGCCCTCCCCGTCCTTCACGTCCTGATGCGGGTCGCGATCAGAGCGGCTTGAGGTTCGAAGCCGCCGCCTTGCCGCGCTCGGTCACCACGTCATAGCTGACGCGCTGGTTTTCGTTCAGGCCGCGCAGCCCGGCCGCCTGGACAGCCGTAATGTGGACGAACACATCCTTGCCGCCATCTTCCGGCATGATGAATCCGAAGCCCTTGGTCGCGTTGAACCACTTCACAGTTCCCGTCGCCATAGTCGATCTATCCTTGGCTGTCCGGCTTGCCGCCGATCTGTACATAACCTGTCCATCGGATACGCCTCCCCGGCGGACGGTTCCGCCGACGATCGCTGCCGATGCAGTCCCCGCATGGGCGCACAAATTGTTACCGCTTGTCAAACCATGCGAGCGGCGGGAATTTCTTAAAAAAAACGTAAAAAAAGGCCGCCCGAAACCGGACGGCCTTCTTTTCCGAGTAACCGGACGCCGATCCGGCGGCATTCCGCCACCGGACCGGTTTCATGGATCTTAGAAATCCATGTCGCCCATGCCGCCCATGCCGCCACCGGCGGGCATGGCCGGGGCCTTCTTTTCCGGCTTCTCGGCCACCATCGCCTCGGTGGTGATCAGCAGGCCGGCAACCGACGACGCGTCCTGCAGCGCGGTCCGCACGACCTTGGTCGGGTCGATGATACCGGCAGCCACCAGATCCTTGTAATCGCCGATCTGGGCGTCGAAGCCGTAGTTGTAGTCGTTGCTTTCCAGCACCTTGCCGGCGATGACCGCACCGTCTTCGCCCGCGTTGTGGGCGATCTGGCGCAGCGGAGCCTGCAGGGCCTTGCGGATGATTTCCGCGCCGACGCGCTGGTCGTCATTGTGGAAATGCAGGTTGCCCAGGGCGGTGGACGCACGCGCCAGCGCCGTGCCGCCGCCGGGGACGATGCCTTCCTCGACCGCGGCGCGGGTCGCATGCAGCGCGTCGTCGACGCGGTCCTTGCGCTCCTTCACCTCGACCTCGGTCGAGCCGCCGACGCGGATGACGGCGACGCCGCCCGCCAGCTTCGCCAGACGCTCCTGCAGCTTCTCGCGATCGTAGTCCGAGGTGGTCTCCTCGATCTGCGCGCGGATCTGGCCGCAACGGCCCTTGATGTCGTCGGACGCGCCGGCGCCCTCGACGATCGTGGTGTTTTCCTTCTCGATGCGGACCTTCTTCGCACGGCCCAGCATCGCCAGGGTCACGGTCTCCAGCTTGATGCCCAGATCTTCGCTGATGACCTGTCCACCGGTCAGGATCGCGATGTCTTCCAGCATCGCCTTGCGACGATCACCGAAGCCCGGCGCCTTGACGGCGGCGATCTTCAGGCCACCACGCAGCTTGTTGACGACCAGGGTCGCCAGCGCCTCGCCATCGACGTCCTCGGCGATGATCAGCAGCGGACGGCCGGACTGCACGACGCTCTCCAGCAGCGGCAGCATCGGCTGCAGCGACGACAGCTTCTTTTCGTGGATCAGGATGTAGGGGTTGTCCAGGTCGGCAACCATCTTCTCCGCGTTCGTGATGAAATACGGGGAGATATAGCCGCGATCGAACTGCATGCCCTCGACGACGTCCAGTTCGGTGTGCAGGCCCTTGGCCTCTTCCACCGTGATGACGCCTTCGCTGCCGACCTTCTGCATGGCCTGCGAGATCATCTCGCCGATCTCATGCTCGCCGTTGGCCGAGATCGTGCCGACCTGCGCCGTTTCGGCCGGGGTCGTGATCTTCTTGGTGTTCTTCTTCAACTCCTCGACGACCGCGATGACGGCCTTGTCGATGCCGCGCTTCAGGTCCATCGGGTTCATGCCGGCCGCAACGGCCTTGGCACCCTCGCGGACGATGGCCTGGGCCAGAACGGTCGCGGTCGTGGTGCCGTCACCGGCGACGTCGTTGGTCTTCGACGCCACTTCGCGCACCATCTGGGCGCCCATGTTCTCGAACTTGTCGGCCAGTTCGATTTCCTTGGCGACGGAAACGCCGTCCTTGGTGATGCGCGGCGCGCCGAAGCTCTTGTCGAGCACGACGTTCCGGCCCTTCGGGCCCAGGGTCACCTTCACCGCGTCGGCCAGAATGTCCACGCCCCGCAGCATGCGCTGGCGTGCGTCACCACCGAACTTTACGTCCTTGGCTGCCATATCAGAATTCTCCTGTAGGAATCTTGTCGATCAGAGGGAAAAGGAGGGGAGACCTCAGGCGATCACGCCCATGATGTCGCTTTCCTTCATGATCAGCAGCTCCTCGCCATTGATCTTCACTTCGGTGCCCGACCATTTGCCGAACAGCACCTTGTCGCCCGCCTTGACGTCCAGGGCGACGATCTGTCCCTGCTCGTTCCGCGCACCCGGACCAGCCGAGATGACCTCGCCTTCCATCGGCTTTTCCTTGGCGGTGTCGGGGATGATGATGCCGCCGGCCGTCTTCTCTTCGCCGGTCAGGCGACGGACGACCACACGGTCATGCAGGGGCCGAAAATTGGTCATTATGGATCGCTCCACATCAAAAAAGGTAACGCCCTTGAATAAGCGACGCCACCGGTTGGCGCGCGCGCCAGGCCGCATCGCTTTGGCACTCTCCGCACGAGAGTGCCAGCAACAGGTAGGATCACCCTCCGTCCGTGTCAAGGATCGGCAGCACTTTCTTCCGGTGACTGCCAATCTTTTGGGAACAAAGAATTTTTCTTGAATTTCCGCCCAGGCGTCACGCAGGCTGGATTCTGTCGGTTCCTGTCGATCATGCAGCGAGGCATCCATGACCCTGCGGCTTCAGCTCCACGACTATCGCCTGACGACCGCCGAAATCCTCTATCGCCTGCCGGATCACCCGGTCCTGCTCCAGACCTATATCTGGCAGGACCTCGACATCGCACCCGCCTACCCGGAATTGCGCCGCTTCCTCGATTTCTGGACGCGGTCGATCGAGGGACGGCTGCATTCCGTGCGGGTGGCGCAGCAGGGCCTGATCGCCGCCCCCGCCATCCGCCACGCCGGGACCTGCCTCACGCTGCATTGACCGGTCAGTCCCGGCCGGGTTCGCCCGGATCGGGGTCCAGGCGTGCGCCGTCCAGTGTCCGCGCCGCCCGTTCGGCTTCCTGCTTCCGGCGCGCGCGTTCGGACAGGGTGCGGCCATGCAGCGCGCGGTTTTCGGCGGCGTCGCGCGCCTTGTCGGCCCGGGCCTTGCGTTTCCGGGCCTGTCGCAGGTTGACGATTTCGGCCATGGCGGCACTCTTCCAGAAACTCGAAAGCAGGAGGATTTCGTCCATGGGTACGATCACCAGCCTGACGGCATCGGACGGCCATACCTTATCGGCCTACCTCGCCGGCCCCGCCGACGCATCCCGCGCCCTTGTGGTGGTGCAGGAGATTTTCGGTGTCAACACCCATATCCGCGCCGTATGCGACGGGTTCGCCGCCGACGGTTATCGCGTCATCGCGCCGGCCCTGTTCGACCGGGCGGAGCGCGACGTGGAACTGGCCTACGATTCCGACGGCGTGCAGACGGGGTTACGCCTGCGGGCGGCGATCGCGCCCGAGGAGACGCTGCTGGACCTGACCGCCGCCGCGCGGGCACTGGGGCTCGCGCGGATCGGCATCATCGGCTATTGCTGGGGCGGGACCCTGGCGTGGCTGGCGGCGTGCCGGACCGACCTGTTCGCGGCCGCCGTGGGCTGGTACGGCGCCGGGATCGCAGCACAGAAGGACCTGACGCCCCATTGCCCGGTGGAACTGCATTTCGGCGAGACCGACGGATCGATCCCGATGTCCGACATCGCCGCCATCCGCGCTGCCCACCCCGAGGTCACGATCTTCACCTACCCCGATGCGGGGCACGGGTTCGGCTGTTCGGAACGCGACAGCTTCAACGCCCAGGCCGCGTCCCTGGCACGGACCCGCAGCCTGGCCTTCTTCGAAAAAAACCTCTAGCCGGGATCAGCCCCGCGCCAGCACCCGGCCCGCGACGGATTGCAGCTTCGCCAGCAGGGCCGGGTCGCGGCGGTCGGGCGCGGTGATCAGCGCATGTTCCAGTGCCCTGTCGCAGCCGGCACGGCACGGGCCGCGCGGGCTGCCCAGGGCCGGAATGACGGATTTGACCAGCGCGCGGGCGCGATCGGCATTGGACAGCATGACCTTGACCACCGCATCCACGGTGACGCTGTCATGGTCCGGGTGCCAGCAATCGTAGTCCGTCACCATGGCGACGGTCGCGTAACAGATCTCGGCCTCGCGGGCCAGCTTCGCCTCGGGCATGTTGGTCATGCCGACCACCGAACAGCCCCAGGACCGGTAGAGGTTGCTTTCCGCCCGGGTGGAGAATTGCGGGCCTTCCATCACCAGGTACGTCCCGCCCCGCGTGACGTCCAGCCCCAGGCCGCGCGCGGTTTCCTCCAGCGCGTCGCCGATGCGCGGGCAGAGCGGGTCGGCCATCGAGACATGGGCGACGCATCCGGTATCGAAGAAGCTCTTTTCCCGCGCGAAGGACCGGTCGATGAACTGGTCGATGATGACGAAATGCCCGGGCGGCAGTTCCTCCTTCAGCGATCCCACGGCCGAGAGCGAGACGATGTCGGTCACGCCCGACTGCTTCAGCGCCGCGATGTTCGCCCGGTAGTTCAGGCGCGACGGCGGGATCGGGTGCCCGCGCCCGTGGCGTGGCAGGAACACGCAGCGCACTCCGTCCAGCCGGCCGAACAGGAGTTGGTCGGACGGCAGGCCCCACGGCGTTTCCACCGTGCGCCATTCCTTTTCCTCCAGCCCGTCGATGTCATACAGGCCGGACCCGCCGATCAGTCCGATGACGGGTTCGATCACGTCCGCGTCGGACGGGCTGGGTGCGGGATTAATGGACATCGGACCAGATTCTCCGTTTGAGAAGGAACGCCAGCACGGCGAGGAACAGAAGATAGAGCGTCACCTGGATGCCCAGGCGATGGCGCTCCGCCAGATGGGGTTGCGCCACCCAGGCCAGGAAGGTGGTGACGTCGCGCGCTTCCTGCGCCGTCGTGGCCGGGGTGCCGTCGGCATAATCCACCAGCCCGTCATGCAATGGCGGCGGCATCGAGATTTCCCCGTCGGCGGCGTACGGGTTGTAGAACGCGCCGGGATGGCTGGGCCGGTAGCCGGCGGGCGGCGTGCGGTAGCCGGTCAGCAGCGCGTAGATCCGGTCCGGCCCGCCGGTATAGACCAGCGCCAGCCGCGACTGGTCGGGCGGCGGCGTGCCGTTGTTGGCGGCGGCCGCGGCCTCGGGACTGGGGAAGGGATTGCGGAAATGGTCGGCCGCCGTGGCCGGGCGCGTGACCGGTTCGCCCTGCGCGTCCACTCCGCCCGGGACGGACTGGGCGGCCGCGATCTGGCGCACCTGCTCGTCCGTCAGGCCCATGGCGCCGAGGTCGCCATAGGTCACGGCGTTCATCGAATGGCAGGCCGAACAGACCTGGGCATAGACGGCATAGCCGCGCTGGACCGCCGCCATGTCGAAGCGGCCCAGCGGACCGTCGAAGCTCCAGTCCTGATGGGGGGCCGGGGCATGGGGGGCGGCATGGACGGCGGGCGCGGCCAGGCACAGCGCCGCGGCAAGCGGCGCGACCAGTATCTTCTTCATGCGTCGTGCCCCGTGGCGTGGTGCCCTTGGGCGGCGGCTATGCTTTCCGGCAGGACGACATGGCGTTCCGTCCGGGCCGACAGCGGCAGCAGGACCAGGAAATGCGCGAAATAATAGACCAGCGCGATCCGCCCGGCGATCATCCACCCGCCTTCGGCATGGTGGCGGCCGACGAAGCCCAGCAGGATGAAGCACAGCACCAGCAGCACCATGCACACCCGGTAGAACGGGCGAAACCGGGCCGAGCGGATCGGCGAGCGGTCCAGCCACGGCACCAGGAACAGGATCAGGATGGACCCCACGGCCGCCAGCAGGCCGCCGAATTTCGACGGCACCGATTGCAGCATTCCGTAGAAGGGCAGGAAATACCATTCCGGTTCGATATCCGCCGGCGTGTGCAGCGGATTGGCCGGCCGGAAATTTTCCGCCTCGAACACCACGTGCGGCAGGAAGAACACCAGCGCGGCGAACAGCAGCGCGAACAGGATCATGCCCAGCGCGTCCTTGCTGGTATAATAGGGGTGGAAGGTCAGCGTATCGCGCGGGCCCTTCGGTTCGATCCCCAGCGGATTGTTCGACCCGGTGACGTGCAGCGCCGCGACATGCAGGACCACGACGCCCAGCACCGCGAACGCCAGGACGAAATGCAGGACGAAGAACCGGTGCAGCGACACGTCACCCGGCGCGTCGCCGCCCTGCAGGAAATGTTCCAGCCACGGGCCCACGAACGGGATCGCATCCACGGCCTTGCCCGCCACGTCGGCGCCCCAGTACGACATCTGCCCCCACGGCAGCACATATCCCGCGAAGGCGGTGAACATGACCATGACCAGCAGCAGCAGGCCCGTCAGCCACAGGATTTCACGCGGGCGCTTGTAGGACCCGTAATACAGGCCCCGGAACAGATGGATATAGAGCGCCGCCAGGAACAGGCTGGCACCGGTGACATGGATCGACCGCAGCAGCCAGCCACTGGGCAACTGGCGCTCGATCGCCTCGACCGACGCGAAGGCGCCGGCGGCGGTCGGCGTGTAGTTGACGGCCAGGAAGATCCCGGTGGCCAGCATCACCAGCAGGACCACCGTCAGGATCGCGCCGAAATTCCACAGCCCGTTCAGGTTTCGCGGGGTCCGGTAGTCGATATATTCGTGGCGGAACCCCGTGACGACCGGCAGCCGCGCGTCCACCCATGCCAGCACGCCGGTCCCGCCCCGCTGATCCGTTGCGTCTCCGGAACCTGAATCCGTCATTCATCCATCCTTCCGTGCCGCACGGGACGGTGCGGTGTCTTTCGCACTCCTTACCGGGCAGGGGGGGCTTCTTGCAATCGTCCGCGCGAACGGGCACCGGTAGGGCCGTTGCCCCCCAATCGCATGAGATGACCCGACCATGCCCGAGACCCGCGCGCCCGTCCCCCACGACCTGCTGAAGGCCGAGGCCAGCACCTGGTTCGAAGGGCTGCGCGACCGGATCTGCGCGGCGTTCGAGCGAATCGAGCAGGATGCCGACAGCGTGCAGGCCCTGCCCGGCCACGCCGCCCCGGGCGCATTCCAGCGCACGGCATGGGACCGCACGAATGACGACGGAACCCCCGGCGGCGGCGGCGTCATCAGCCTGATGCGCGGCCGGGTGTTCGAGAAGGTGGGCGTCAACGTATCCACGGTCGAGGGCACGTTCAGCCCGGAATTCCGCGCCTCGATCCCCGGCGCCGCCGAGGACCCGCGCTTCTTCGCCACCGGGATCAGCCTGGTCGCCCATATGTGCAATCCGCTGGTCCCGGCCGCGCATTTCAACACGCGGCTGATCGTCACCACCCAGGGCTGGTTCGGCGGCGGCGGCGACATCACCCCGATGTTCCCCGACAGCGCCGAGGCCCAGGCCGACGCCGCCCGGTTCCATGCCGGGTTCCGCGCCGCCTGCGACCGGCATGACCCAACCTATTATCCGCGCTTCAAGGAATGGTGCGACAGATACTTCTTCCTGCCGCACCGGGGCGAGGCGCGCGGCCTGGGGGGCATCTTCTACGACCGGCTGAACAGCGGGGACGAAGCGGCCGATTTCGCCTTCACCCGGGATGTCGGGCTGGCGTTCCTGGAAACCTATCCGGCCATCGTGCGCCACCGCATGGGCGAACGGTGGACGGCCCACCAACGCGAGGCGCAACTGGTCCGGCGCGGCCGCTATGTGGAATTCAACCTGCTGCACGATCGCGGCACGCTGTTCGGCCTGAAGACCGGTGGAAATACCGAGGCGATCCTGATGAGTCTTCCCCCCGAGGTCCGCTGGCCGTAAAGTCCCGCACTCGCCGCCGAGGGGGACCCCCGGCACCTGCCATAGACTTGCCCCATTTCGGCGCGACATACGCGCTGCAGTGGCCCCTGCGTTGGAGATGCCGCCCTTGCCCGTTGCCCGGCCCGTTATTGTCCTGTTTGCGCCACCCGGTCGGGCGTAGATGACCATGCGCCGTCGCCATTTCCTCGCCACGGCGGGTCTTGCGCTCCTGGCCGGCCTGCCGCCGGCCCGCGCGGCCAGGGGCCTGACGCGCATCGCCGACATCGTCCCCGCCGGTGGCACCATTGCCGACCCGACCCTGCTGGTTGCCGGAAACGCCGACAGCGTGGCGGGCAAGTGGGGCACCGTCCTGTCCCCTGCCCTGGCGCAGGGCCTGGATGCGCCCCGGCCGGTCAGCATGCACCTGACCAGCGGGCAGGACGGGGTGACCGGCGCCAACCTGTTCGACACCCAGACCGTGCCGGACGGCACCACGGCGCTGCTGGTGCCCGGCGCGGCGCTTGTCGCGTCGCTGGCGGGCGATCCGCGCGCCCATTTCGATTTCGGCCGGTGGGTTCCGCTGATGCTCAGCCTGGTGTCGCCCGTGGTGGTGGGCCGCGCCGAACTGCACCGCACCTTTCGCGACCTGATGCGCGACCGGCCGGTGCGCATCGCGGTATCGGCCGATACCGGGGTGGAACTGGCCACCGTGCTGGCGATGGCGCTGTTCGGCCTGCGCCCCATCCCCGTCGCGGGCTTCGCCAGCCGCCAGGATGCGCTGGCGGCCCTGCGCGACGGCAAGGTGGACGTGGTGCAGGTTTCGGACCCCATGTCCCCCCAGGCGCTGGCCGCGATGTTCGACACGCTGGGGCAGAGTGGCGCCGCGCCGCTGTTCACCCTGTCGGATACGGTGCGGATGACCGCGCAGGGCCACACGGTGCCGACCCTGGCCGAACGCTTCGCCCAGGAACGGGGGCACCCGCCGGACGGCCTGTTGTACGAGGCGTGGAAGGTCGTGGCCGCCGCCGCGTCGCTGGACGTGGCGCTGGTGCTGCCGATGCTGACCCCGCCGGCGCAGGTCGCGGGCTGGCGTCATGCCATGGCAACGGCCGATGCCCACGGCGCGGTCGATACCCTGATGAACGGCAACGGCCGCAAGCTGGTCACCGGCACGGATTGCGCGCCCCACCTGCGGGACATGACCGGCGAGACTTCCGCCGTCCTGACCCTGCGCCGCTGGCTGGCCTCCCACGCGCCGAACTGGCGCCTTGGATAAGTCGGTCAGGGGCCGGCTTCGACCCCATCGACCACGACATGGGGCCGGC
The DNA here is from genome assembly GCF_000021325.1 of Gluconacetobacter diazotrophicus PA1 5. Lineage (GTDB taxonomy): Bacteria > Pseudomonadota > Alphaproteobacteria > Acetobacterales > Acetobacteraceae > Gluconacetobacter > Gluconacetobacter diazotrophicus. The sequence continues at coordinate 310,540 of NC_011365.1, forward strand.
CGAGCGAGCAGCTTTCGACGCGGGCGCGCACCCCATAGACCTGCTGCAGCGTCTGCGTGGTGATGACGTGCCGGGGGGTCCCGGCCCCCACGATCACGCCCTGCCGCAGCATCACCACGTAATCGGCCTGTTGCAGCGCGATGTTCAGGTCGTGCAGGACCACCACCGTCACCATGTTGCGCGCGCGGGTTTCGCGGCGGACGACCTGCATCACCGAAAACTGGTGGTGCAGGTCCAGTGCGCTGAGCGGTTCGTCCAGCAGCAGAACGGCGGGGCGGCGGACCAGCGCCTGGGCCAGCCCGACCAGTTGCCGCTGGCCGCCCGACAGTTCGTCCATATAGCGCAGGGCCAGGTCGTCCACGCCCAGCCGGGCCAGGACGTCCAGGGCCTCGCTGACCTCGTCGTCTTCCCAGTCGCCGGCCGGGGCGGCGGCGCGCCGGGCGGCGATGACCGATTCCAGGACCTGGAGATGCACGGCAGGCGGCAGGGCCTGCGGCAGGTAGACGCAGTGCCGGGCCCGCAGCGCGGGACGCATGCGCGACAGTTCGGCCTCACCGCACCGGACCGTGGCCCCGGTGCGCTCCAGCCCGGCCAGGGCGCGCAGCAGGGTCGACTTGCCGCTTCCGTTCGGACCCAGCAGGGCCGAGACCTGGCCGGCCGGCAGCGGCCCGACCGAAAGGTCGTCCAGCACCGTCCGGCGGCCATAGCGCACCGTGACGTGGGCAGCGGTCAGGCCGCTCATGATGCCACCCGGCGGCGCAGCACGATCGCCAGGAAGAAGGGAATGCCCACCAGGGCGGTGACGATGCCCACGGGCACGATGACGCCCGGCAGCACGTTGCGTGCCGCGACCGAGGACAGCGACATGATCAGGCATCCGACCAAGACGCTGCCGGGCAGGTAGAAGCGATGGTCCTCGCCCAGCAGGCCGCGGGCGATATGCGGGGCGACCAGCCCCACGAAGCCGATGGTGCCGACGAAGGACACCGCCAGCGACGACAGGATGCTGATCCGCAGCAGCGACCCGATGCGTACCCGGCGTACGTCCACGCCGAAGCTGGCCGCCCGTTCCTCACCCATGCGCAGGGCGGTCAGCGACCAGGCCGAGCGAAAGGACAGGGGCAGGATGACGGCGCAGACCGACGCCAGGATGCCCACCTTGCTCCAGTTCGAGCGGGTCAGGCTGCCCATGGTCCAGAACACCAGGTCCTGCAGCGCGTCCTCGCTGGCCACGAACTGGACCAGCGAGACCAGGGCGTGAAAGGTGAAGACCAGCGCGATGCCGAACAGCACCACGGTGCTGGTCGAGGCATCGCGCAGGCAGGACACCAGGTCCAGCAGGAAGGCGGAACCGATGGCGAAGGCGAAGGCATCGGCCGAAACGACCCATTCAGCGGGCACGCCCGGGATCTGCCATTGCAGGACGATCGCCAGCGACGCCCCGAACGCCGCCGCAGCCGATACGCCGAGCGTGAACGGGCTGGCCAGCGGGTTGTTCAGGATCGTCTGCATTTCGGCCCCGGACAGGCCCAGCGCCGCGCCGACGCACACCGCCATCAGCGCGTACGGCAGGCGGATCTGCCAGACGATGACGCTCTGCCCGGCCGGGACGTCGTGCGGATGCAGCAGGACCCGCAGCAGGGTCGCGGGCGACAGGCCGGACGGTCCCAGCGCGAAATCCAGCAGCATCGACATCAGGATCAGTACCGTCAGCACCGCCAGGATCAGGCTGCGGCGGCGCAGCAGGTGACGATAGGAATCCCGGACATGCCGCACGCGCTCGGCCGTCAGCAGGGCGGGATCGACCGGCCCGGAACGAACCGCACGGGGGCGCGTCAGGGTCGTGTCGGTCATGGCGTGTCCGACACCCAGTAGGTCCCGCTATTGGGAACGGGCAGGAAGCGCGCGTAAAGCTCGGTCCGGGTCGCTTCGGGATCGACGTCGCGGAACAGGTCGGGATGGAACCATTTGGCCATCACCTCGACGGCCAGGATATTGTACGGGGAATCGTAGAACGAATGCCACAGCCCGTAGGCATGGCCGTCCTTCACCGCGCTCAACGTGGAAATCCCGGGCCGTTGCAGCACGGCCTGCACCGAAGCGCGGGCCGAGGCCGGATCGGTCTCCGCCCCCATATGCACGCCCAGGCCCTGATAGGCCGGCCCCTTGGTGCCATCCACGATATAGATGTCGGGATTGGCGGCGATGACCTGTTCCAGCGCGATGTCACCGATATAGCCGGGCAGCAGCGGGGCGGCGATATTGCGCCCGCCCGCCGCGTCGATGAAGGCGCCCATGTTGCCGTTGCCGGCCGTGTGACAGCAGGAATCCCGGGTGCCGGCCAGCATTTCCAGGAACACGGTCGGCCGGGCGGATTGCGGCAGGGTGGCGACGCGGGTGCGAATACGGTCCAGATGCGCCTGGTAGAAGGCGATATAGGCCTCGGCCTCCGCCCGGCGATCCAGCACCGCGCCCAGGATACGCATGGACGGGACGGTGTCATCCAGCGGGTGGGCACGGAAATCGACGAACACCACCGGGACATGCGCGCTCTGCAATTGCGCGACCAGTTCGCTGGAGGCCGCGGGACCGTGTCCGGAAACCGACAGGATGGCCAGGTCGGGGCGCAGGTCCAGCACCTTCTCGGGGCTGATCGTGTCGGCCGTGGTCTTGCCGATCAGCGCCACCTTGGCCGCCGCCGGAAAGGTCGCGACATATTTGTCGTAGCTCTGGACGTCGGCATCGCGGAATTCGCCCTGCCAGCCGACGATGCGGTCGAAGAGGTGGGATTTTTCCAGCGGCGCCAGGGCATAGATCAGCCTGCCCTCCCCCAGGATGATCCGGTGGACATGGGCGGGAATGTCCACGCTGCGCCCCGCCAGGTCCGTGATCGTCGCGGCACGCGTGCCACCCGCCGCCATCATCGCGACGGCAGCCGCCAGGCCCGCGACCGTCCGCCATAACCGACAATGCCCATGCTTCCGGGGGGATTTTGCCTTCAAGCGCTTTCTCCTGGCAGGTGCCCAGCCTTCATATCGCCTTCCCTGCTAAGTGAGAAGCATTCGCGAAAGAAGCGGGCTTGCGTGCATGGCTCGCATGTTTGCAGGTCGTCCTGCACGCGCCCCCGCAAGATCCGTGCCGGTACGAAGCCGGAGTCAGCCCCGCCGGCGCAGGAGAATCCGCACCGATCCCTGGTTGGCGGCGTGCGGATGGGTGACGGCCAGGATCAGCGGCCGCAGGTCCGGGCGGCCCAGCCAGAAGGGCAGTTCGCGCCGCAGGACACCGCCCTGCCGGCCGGACCCCAACCCGGTAATGACCTCGACGCAGCGCAGATTGTCGGCCCGTGCCTGGACCAGGAAGGCATGAAGGCGTTGAAAGGCCGCCTGCACGTTCTGCCCGTGCAGGTCCAGCGTGCGGGTCGGGCGCAGCTTGCCGCTGACCAGGGCGCGCCAACTGGTATCATCCAGCCCCGGCCGGCGTTCGCCGATTTCCACGCTGGCCTGCGACCGGTGCAGGGTATAGGCGGGCACGCGGGGCTGCAGGGGCGCCGGCTGGGGCGATCCGGCGGCAAGGGGCGCGGCACGGCGGCCCCGGACCGGAGAAGGAACGACGTCCGGAACGGGAGCAGGCTCGGGCGCGCCAGCGGGGTTACCGGCCGCCGCCTTTCGCGCCAGCGGCTTGATATCCCGCACGAAAGCCGTCCACAGCGCCTGTTCGTCTTCTCTCAGAGTCCGCCGTCGGCGCACGCCCACCCCTCCATCCGGAATGGGCCTGTCTTAGAGCAGATCGCGCCCGGGCCGAAGACCCGATCGCGATCCGTTCCCCCTTCAGTGCGTGGTTTCAGCCAGTTGGTGGCCCTGGTAGGTGCCGGTCAGGGTCTGGAGGAAGGCCACGATATCGGCCACGTCGTGGTCCGACAGGTCGTGATCGGGCGTCTGGTAGCGCGCCATTTCCCGCACTGCCTGGTCCAGCGTCTTGACGCTGCCGTCATGGAAATACGGCGCGGTCAGGGCGATGTTGCGCAGGTTCGGCACCTTGAAGCGTTCCATGTCGGCGTCCGAATGGGTCACCATATAGCGTCCCTTGTCGGCATCGGTCAGCGTGCCGCCGCGCGCGGCGAAGTAATCGCCCTCCAGGCCCATCGCCTCGAACGCCTGCCCGCCCAGCGAGACGCCGGTGTGGCAGCCCGAGCATCCCACGCTCTTGAACAGCGCGTAGCCGTTCTTTTCCTGCGCGTTCAGGGCCTGGTCGTCGCCCTTCAGGTAGCGGTCGAAGCGGCTGTCGGGGGTGATCAGGGTCTTTTCATATTCCGCGATCGCATCCGTGATCCGGTCCCTGGTGATCTCGTCCGAGCCGAAGACGCCCTGGAACGCGGTGAGGTAGGTGGGGTCCTGCTTCAGCTTGTCGGCCACGCCGGTCCAGTCGTGCGATCCCATTTCCAGCGGGTTCATCACCGGTCCCGCCGCCTGGTCGGCCAGGGTCGCGGCGCGGCCGTTCCAGAACTGGCTCTGATTGAACGCGGCGTCATAGACGGTGGGCACGTTGATCGGGCCGTGGCGGTTGTCGATGCCCAGCGCCGTGACCCGGCCGTCCACGCCGCCATGGTCCAGCGCATGGCAACTGGCGCAATTGAGGGTGCCGTCCCCCGACAATTGCTTGTCGAAGAACAGGCGCTGGCCCAGCGCGACCTTGGCCGCATCCACCGGCAGCGTCTCGGGCACCGGCTGCACCGGTTCGGCCGCGAAGCGTGGGGCGACCCCCGGGGTCGCGTAATGCGCGCGCCGTTCCGCCGCGATCCAGGTCAGCAGCGCGTCACGCTGCGCCTGCGACAGATGGGCGTGCCAGTGCAGCAGCAGGTACAGGGTCGGCGGCATGCGGTTCTGGCGCACCACTTCCTCGATCCGCGCCAGTTGTTCCTCGGACGGAACGGCGCCGCTCTGGAACGCGGCCAGCACGGGCTCGATCCGGAAATGACGCAGGCCCTGGTCCACGTCGCGCTGCATCAACTGGTTCGCCACCGGCACATGGAAATAGAACGGCAGGTCGGTATTGCGGGCATGGCAGTAGTCGCACCGGGATTCGCGAATCGCGGCGAAGGCCGCCGAGGCGACCGGATCGGCCAGTGTTGGAGAATTCGTGCCCAATGTCGGCGCGGTGTCATGGTCGAAATGGGTCAGATACCCCACTGTTCCGCCATAGGCGACGCAGCCCAGGGCCGCCACTGATAGTACGAGCTTGCGCACCGACACATTCATTCTCCGTTGTCGTCAGAAGAATGGTCTGGCCCATCCAGGTTTTCACTGTCAAAATAATCTTTTCTATCAGAACGATCGACGCAATCGATAATACTGTCGGCCAGGCCTCTATTTCATCGCCTGCGTCAATCTGTCGCGGGCCACGGTGACATAGGCCGTATCGAGGTCGATGCCGATGGCACGGGCCCCTTCCTCCTGCGCCGCGACCAGGGTGGTGCCGGTTCCCATGAACGGGTCCAGCACCACCGCGCCGGGCCGGCCGTGCAGTCGGATGCACATGCGGGGCAACTGAACCGGGAACGTGCCCGGATGGTTGAATTTCTGCGCCTTGCCCTGCACCGTTTCATAGGGAATGAACCAGGTATCGCCCCGGCAACGCCGGTCCTGTTCGTGCCCGCGGCGGGCGATGTTCGACTTGTCCTTGTAGGGCACGCCGATATCCAGCCGGTTCAGTTCCACGGTGCCCGAGCGTGTCAGGTGGAACAGGTGTTCGTGGTTGCGATGCAGGTAGCGCGCGCTGTTCACCGGCTTGAAATGGCCGAACGTGTCCTCGTTCACCGAGACCGACTTGATCCAGCTGATATGGTTCTGCAGATGAAATATCTCGCGCAGGCGCACGGCCAGCTCGAACGGAATCCAGGGCTGCGCCGACGACCCAGCGATGTTCAGGAAGAACGACCCGTCCGGCCGCATGACCCGGTGCAGTTCGCGCGCGACCGCCATCATCCAGTCCAGGTACTGGGTTTCGGACATGCGGTCGCTATAGGTCCGGTAGCCCAGCCCGATATTGTACGGCGGCGAGGTGACCACGACATCGACCGAATCCGCGTCCATCCGCCGCAGCACCCGCAGGCAGTCGCCGCGCACCAGCTGATGCGGCCCGATGGCGTAGCGCAGCGTTCGCGGGGCGCGGGCGGCGGTCATGGTTCGCCCGCGATCCCGACGATCTTCGCCGTGGGGGCGGCGCCCATCGAAGCGGGCTCCATGACCACGACGGGGCGCGGCACGAACGTAATCGTCCGGCCCCGCTGCTGCATCGCGCCGGCGGTCTGTTCGGCGTCGGGGCCCCAGCCCATGAACAGGTCGGCCCGCGCCGGCCCCTGGATATCCGTCCCGGTATCCTGGGCGAAAACCAGCCGCTGCCAGCTTGACCCCGCGGGGCCGGGCAGCGTCGTTTCCACCCAGACGGGCGAGGCCAGCGGGATCGACCGCCTGTCGACCGCCACCGACCGGCCCGGCGTCAGCGGCACACCCAGCGCCCCGGGTGCCCCCTGGTCGGCATAGACATGGTCCAGCACGGTGAAGAACACGTAATTCGGATTGTCCTCCATCACCGTGCGGGCCTGGTCGGGATGGGCGGTCAGCCAGGCGCGGATCGACTGCATGCTGACGGCGTCCGCATCCATTTCGCCCTGCCGCACCAGGACGCGGCCCAGCGGTACGTATTCCTGGCCGTTCTTGGCGCCGAAGCCCAGGCGTACCACCTGTCCGCTGGGCAGGCGGACACGACCCGATCCCTGGATCTGGAGGAAGAACAGGTCGGCAGGGTCCGCGACCCAGAGCAGTTCCAGGTTGCGGCCTGCCAGCGCGCCGGCATCGATCTGCGCCCGCGTCCAGTACGGCATGAACTGGCTGCCCTGCCAGCGGCCCGTGACCATGCGCCCATCGGTGGCGCGGGTGCGGACCAGGTCGTCTGGCACGCCATAGACCGGGGTCTGGTACACGCCGCCACGCGACAGCGAACCGCGGATTTCCGGTTCGTAATAGCCGGTGAACAGGGCCTGACCGGCGGTCAGCACCGGCTGGAACCATGTCTCGAAGAACTGCCGGGCCGCCGGGGCGTCCCCGGTCGGCAGCGCGGCAGCAGCGCGGCACGCCGGCAGCCAGTCGCCGACATGCGTGCCGCGCCCGCTATCGGCGCCCAGGCCGGCATCGGCCGGCAGGCGGCCCAGATAGCGGCATTCCCCCAGGAAGACCGGCAGGGCGCGGACCGCCTCATCGCTTCCCCAGCCCTTGATGTCGGAAAACGCGAGCGGCTGCCCCGTCCCCTCCAGATCGGTCGCGGCACAGGCGGATAGCAGGAGAATGGCGCCGGCGGAGGCGCCCCGCAGGATCTTGGTCACGAAGGAATGAGACAAGGATAAGGCCAGACAGGTTTCGGACGGGGTGAAAGGAAAGATGGCGGACGGATCAGAGGGATCAGGCGCTGCGGCTGGCCGCCAGGCGCCATGCCGCGCCGCTGATCGCAACGCCCAGCGGGCGTTCGAACGTCCACAGGTCCGAAAACTCGGTCACGGCGTCGGTGCCCGCGACCGGGTGCCCGTCCTTGTCCGAGGTCAGGCTGATCTGGTCCGAGACGATGCGCACGTCGATGCGGGCATGGGTGGCGCCGTCCCGTTCCTCGATCGCGGCATCCACGATGGCCAGGCTGGCGATGGCGCGAACCTCGGCCTTCTGGATTTCGCCCGATTGCTCGCGCGAGCGGATCGCGGCCTCGAACGCGCTGAAGGCGTTGGCGGTCAGGCGCTCGCGCAGCATCGCGACATCACCCGCGGCGAAGGCCAGGACGATCTGGCGGAACGCGGCCTCGACCCCCTTGAGGAACTGCGCCGGGACGAAGTCGCGTTCCTGCTGGGCGATCGCGGCCAGGACCTGGCCGACCCGGGTTTCGGGCGCGGGCACGTCATAGTCGGTCAGGGTGGCCGGCGGTTCCGCCCGGCCCTCGATCACCGGGCCGGGGCGCGGGACCGCGCTGGGCGGTGGCGCGGGTTCGACGCCCACGCGCGTGCCCAGGATGCTGCGCAGCCGCAACGCCAGAAAGGCGGCGACCAGACCGAACAGCACCAGGTCGAACGGAAAATGACTGAACGAGAAATCCATCACCAAGCCTAATCAGTGGCGACCCGGCCGGCCCGGTCCCCACCATCATCCCCTTAACGTATCCTGAACATAGGCAAGCCCCCCGGACGACACAATGCGGGACGACGTCATGCGGCGGCCGCATTGCGTCGTCCGGGGCGGGATTCATGAAATTCCGCCCACACTCCCCCGCCGCCGTCCGCCGAGGTTGGCGAACGGCGCGGGGCGTGCTACCGGCGAGGCTCGGTATCCGCCTTCTGCCTGCTAAGGAAAGCTTCGTTCATGTCCGACACGACCCAGCCCCCCGCCGATGACGCCCAGAACGTTCCGCCGGCGATGCCGCTGACCATCAATGTTCAGTATATCAAGGATCTGTCGTTCGAAGTTCCCGCCGGCGCTGAAATCTTCGCGACCCTGCGCGCGAATCCCCAGATCGCGGTGAACATCGACGTGCAGGCCAATCGCCTGCAGGCCGAGCATCCGGTGTTCGAAGTCGTTCTGGCGATCAAGACCGAAGCCCTGGAAGCGCCGGAAAAGGAAGGCGCCGCCCCCGGCCGCCCGGTGTTCATCGCCGAACTGGCCTATGGCGCCGTCGTGACCCTGACCAACGCACCGGACGAACTGGTCGAGCCGATCCTGCTGGTCGAAGTGCCGCGCCTGATCTTCCCGTACGTGCGCAACATCATCAGCGAAGTGACGCGTGACGGCGGGTTCCCGCCCGTGGTGCTGCAGCCGATCGACTTCGTGGCGCTGTGGCAGGCCAAGCGCAGCTTCCCCCAGACGGCCGGCAACGCCTGATCGGGATATCCGGGCGGGCCGCCTGAGGCCCCCCATCGAAGGCCCGCCTCGCGCGGGCCTTTTTCATTTTGCGGCTTTCATTCCCCGGCCGGTCGCCGCCCCAGCCGGTCCAGGATCGCCGCCTGGTCGGGTCGTGCCGCGACCTGGATCGCACGCCAGGTCGCCGTGGACAGCGCCGCCTCGGTTGACTTTGAAATCGCGATCGCCCGGATGTTCCGCAGGGCGGCGTGCCCGCCCGCCGGCAGGTGACGCAGGAACTGGCGTGCCGTCTCGGCCGAATAGAACAGGGCCGCGTCGATGACGCCCCCGGCCAGGGCCGTGCGAACCGCCGCGTCGGGCGCCCCCGCGGGCCGCACCCGATAGACGCAGCGCCGGCTGACGCGGAACCCGGCCCGCCGCAGCGCCACGGCCAGATCCTGTCCATAGGTGGGCGCCGTCGGCACCAGCAGGGACCCCGCCCCCGGGTCCAGCCGGTCGCGGGCGAGGTCCGCCAGGTCGGCCGCCGTTCCCGCCGCCACCGTGACGTCGGTGAATCCCGCATCGCGCATCCGTCGGGCCGTGACCGCGCCGACCGCCAGAATCGGCATGTCGGGCCGTACGCGGCCCGCCAGCGCCGCGATGGCCTGCCCGCTGGTCAGCAGGACGGCCTGGGTGCGGGCCAGCGGCAACACGGCATCCATGATCGGTTCGATCCGCAGCGCGGGCATGGCATGGGCCTGCCAGCCCAGCCGTTCGACCGCCGCCATGGTGTCGGCCAGCCCGGGTTCCGGCCGTGTGACCAGAACGCCGGTGCGGGGCGGTGCGTCAGGCGGCAAAGACGTCCGATGGGCTGTCCATCCGAAGGCTGCGGCCCAGTTCGCGGCCCATTTCCTCGGCGTCGGCGCGCAGGCCGGTCACGGTCCGGCGCAGCAGGAAGGACCCGTCCTCGCGCGCGACCAGGCCGGTCAGGCGCAGGCTGGCCTCGGCGCCCGCCAGTCCCGGGACCAGGCGGGCATAGCCGCCGATCGGGGTGCGGCACGATCCGTCCAGTTCCGCCAGCAGCGCGCGCTCGGCGGTGGCGACGGCGCGGGCCTCGTAATCCTCGATGGCGGCCAGAAGCTCGCGCAGTTCCACGTCGCTTTCGCGAACGGTGACGCCGACGATGCCCTGGCCGGCGGCGGGGACCATGATTTCCGGATCCAGGACGATATCCGCGCGGTCTTCCATTCCCAGCCGGCGCAGGCCGGCCAGGGCCAGCAGGGTCGCATCGCACTGCCGCGCCGCCAGCTTGTCCAGCCGCGTCTGCACATTGCCGCGCAGCAGGCCGAAGCGCAGGTCCGGGCGCACATGCAGCATCTGCGCCTGGCGCCGCACCGACGCGCAGCCGACCAGCGCATTGCGCGGCAGCGCGGCATACGGATCGGCCGCATCGGCGGCGTCGTGCCGCCCGCCGGCGCCCGGACCCAGGATCAGGGCATCGCGCGCGTCCTCGCGCCGCAGGGTGCAGGCCAGCACCAGGCCGGGCGGCAGCGTGGTTTCCAGGTCCTTCAGGCTATGGACCGCGAAATCGATCCGCCCGTCGGACAGGGCATCGTGAATTTCCTTGGCGAACAGTCCCTTGCCGCCGATTTCGGCCAGACGGCGATTCTGCACCTGGTCGCCGGTGGTGTTGATCTGGTGTTCCTGGAACGCCCCCATGTCGCGCAGGACCGGGCAGAACCGCGTCAGCATCGTCAGGAACGCCCGGGTCTGCACCAGTGCCAGCGGCGAGGCCCGCGTGCCCACGCGCAGCGGCAGTTCGCGACGGTGCGGCAATGCGGCCCGCGTGGCCGCCTGCTTCTGGCGCGCGGCGGCCTGCGCCGCGATTTTCTGCAATGCGGAGGACGGGGCGGCTGACGGGCCAGGAACGGACGGAGGAGCGGAAACCATGCGATGTCTCTATTACCGCGACGACACGAAGGAAAGATGACATAGCGCCCGGCGGAACTGTATTTTATGCAATGATCATGTCCGTGTCCCCTGCCACGCCGCCCGATTCCGCCGAGACAGCGGCGCAAGCCCCTGTTCCGGCGCCCGATATGGCGCCCATCCTCGCAATCGAATCGTCCTGCGACGACACGGCCTGCGCCATCCTGGCACCCGACGGCACGATCCTGGCCGAGACCGTTCTGTCGCAGGCCGGACATGTTCCCTTCGGCGGCGTGGTGCCGGAAATCGCGGCCCGGGCCCATCTGGCCGCCCTGCCGGCCCTGGTACGCCACACGCTGGACGTGGCCGCCCTGCCTGCCGAGGCGCTGGGCGCGATCGCCGCCAGCACCGGCCCCGGGCTGATCGGCGGGCTGATCGTCGGCGCCGGCATGGCCAAGGGGCTGGCCGTGGCGCTCGGCCGGCCTTTCGTCGCCGTGAACCATATCGAGGCCCATGCCCTGACCGCCCGGCTGCCCGGCCTTGTCCCCGGCGGGGCATCGTTTCCCTATCTGCTGCTGCTGGTCTCGGGCGGCCATTGCCAGTGCATCGCGGTCGAGGGCGTGGGCCGGTATCGCAAGCTGGGCGGCACCATCGACGATGCCGCCGGCGAAGCGTTCGACAAGGTCGCGAAGATGCTGGGCCTGGGCTGGCCCGGCGGCCCGGCGGTCGAGGCCCTGGCGCGCGAGGGCGATCCGGCCCCCTGGCCGCTGCCCCGCCCGCTGCGGGGCCGTCCGGGCTGCGACTTCTCGTTTTCCGGGCTGAAGACCGCCGTGGCGCAGAAGCTGGCGCCATTCGCGGCCGGCGCCCTGCCCCGGACCGCCGCCGCCGGCATTGCCGCCAGTTTCCAGGACGCGGTGGCCGACATCGTCGCCGACCGGGTGGCCCATGCGCTGGACATGATGCCGCAGGCCACGCTGCTGGTCGCGGCCGGCGGCGTGGCCGCGAATACGGCCCTGCGCACGCGCCTGACCACCCTTGCGACCTCCCGCGCCCTGCCCTTCGCGGCGCCTCCCCTGCGGCTGTGTACCGACAATGCGGTCATGGTCGGCTGGGCCGCCATCGAAACCCTGCGCGAACGCCGGCGGCTGGGGCTGCCGCCCACCGACGACCTTGACCTGCTGCCCCGTCCGCGCTGGCCGCTGGAGCAGATGGCCGAACGGTTCGCGCACCCCGCCCCATGAATTATCGCCACGCCTTTCATGCCGGCAATTTCGCCGATTGCATGAAACATGCGCTGCTGGTGCTGCTGCTACAGGCATTGGCCCGCAAGCCCGCGCCGTTCGCGGTGCTGGACACGCATGCGGGGATCGGCCGCTACGACCTGACCGGCGAGCAGGCTGGACGCACGGGGGAATGGCGCAACGGGATCGGCCGCCTGCTGGAGACGGCACCGGACGGCGTGCCGTCGCTGTACCTGGACCTGGTGCGCCGGGCCGGTGCGCCGGACATCTATCCCGGTTCGCCGCTGATCGCCGCGATGATGCTCCGCCCGCAGGACCGGCTGATCTGCTGCGAACTGCACCCCGAGGACAGCCGCCTGCTGCGCGCGGTGTTCGCCGGCCAGCCGCAGATCGCGGTGCACGCCCGCGACGGCTATGCCGCCCTGCGCGCCCTGCTGCCGCCGCGCGACGCGAAGCGCGGGCTGGTGCTGATCGACCCTCCTTTCGAACAGCCCGATGAATTCCACCGCCTGGCAGGCGGAATCGTCACGGCGCATCGCCGATTCGCGACCGGGATCATCGCCGCCTGGTACCCGATCAAGCATCGCGCGCCGGTGCGCGCATTCCTCGATTCGCTGCGCGAATCGGGTATGCGCGACATCGTGGCGCTGGAACTGACCCTGCGCCCGCCGCTGGACCCGTCACGCCTGAACGGCAGCGGCCTGGTGGTGGTCAATCCGCCCTTTGGCTTTCTGGACCAGGCCCTGCCGGCGCTGCGCGCCCTTGCCCATCTGTCCCCGGATGGGACAGGAGAGGCAGCCGTCACGCGCATCGTCGAGGAATAGGCGCGGGGCGGGAGGATAACGGGGGACAGGATCATGAACGCACCACGCATCGCCGTCATCGGGGCCGGCGCCTGGGGGATCGCCCTGGCGGTCCAGGCGGCCCGCGCGGGCGCGCAGGTGCATCTGTGGGCCCGGAAACCGGACAGCCTGTCCGACACCCGCACCCTTCCCCGCCTGCCGCATGTGACCCTGCCGGAATCGATCACCGTGACCGGCGACATGCCGGCCCGTGCCGACGCGGTGCTGCTGGCGGTGCCGATGCAGCATCTGCGCGCCGTGCTGGGCCACGTGCCGCCGGCCGGACCGATGATCGCCTGCTGCAAGGGGGTGGAGCGCGACAGCCTGGCCCTGCCGCTGGAGGTGATCGCCTCCCGTCATCCGAACCTTCCGCGCGCCGTGCTGTCCGGCCCCAATTTCGCGCATGAGGTGGCGCAGGGCCTGCCGACGGCAGCGGTGCTGGCCTGCGAGGACCCGGTCGAGGCCCGGGATCTGGCCGACCATCTGACGACCCCGGAATTCCGCCTGTATGCCAGCGACGACGCCATCGGGGTGCAGATCGGCGGCGCCGCGAAGAACGTGATCGCCATCGCCGCCGGGGCCACGATCGGCGCGGGCCTGGGCGAAAACGCAAGGGCATCGCTGATGACGCGCGGCCTGGCGGAACTGGGCCGGCTGTCGCGGGGTCTGGGTGGCCGCGCGGAAACGCTGTCGGGCCTGGCGGGCGTGGGCGACCTGATCCTGACCTGCACGGGCCCGTCCTCGCGCAATTTCAGCCTGGGCCTGGCGCTGGGAAGGGGCGAAGCCCTGTCCGCGATCCTGGGCCAGCGCACCACGGTCGCCGAAGGCGTCACCACCGCCCCCGCCATCCTGGCCCTGGCCCGCAAACACGACATCAGCGTGCCGGTGATCGAAACGGTATCGCTGCTGCTGGCCGAGGACATCGACCTGGCCGAAGCCCGCGACCGGCTACTGAGCCGGCCCGTCGGGACGGAGTGAGCGGCCCGGCACCGACCGCGACAATCACGCCACTGGCGACATTCAGTTTCCGGTCCCGGACCCGGGCGTGCCGTTGCAGACACCATCCATGCAGGTCGCCGATGTCCCGCCCGCGTCGGGGTCGCGCGCGCCGCCCCGTTGTCCGCGTCCGGTCGCCAGGCGGTTGCACTGGTTGTCCACGCAGGTGGTCGAGACCGGACCGGAGGATTGCTGCTGGCCGTTCGGGACACCGTACGGCCAGATATCGCCCGGCGTGACGTACACGCCGCCGCCCTGCTGGTACGGATTATAGCCATATCCGTTCGAACCGGTGGTCGTTCCGCCGTTGCCGCAGGCGGTTCCCGTACACCCGCCCGAGTGCATCGTGTTCCGCGCCCTGCCCTGGGACGTGCCTGAGGAATTGTTCCTGTCCCACGCCTCGGCATCATGAAGGCCGGACATCAGCCCGGACATCATAAGGGTGGCAAGAAGAGCCGTGCGGGTGAATGTCATGGCATTCCTCCACTGATGGATGACAGACGGTCCCCGGACCATCACCCGACGAACATACCCGCAATGGTCGCACTGGCGAAATTCGACAGCGATCCTGCCATGACCGCGCGCAGGCCCATCTTCGCGACGTCCGCCCTGCGCTCCGGGGCCACGCTGCCGAAACCCGCGATCAGGATGCCGATCGACGACAGGTTGGCGAACCCGCACAGCGCGAACGACGCGATGGCCAGCGCCCTGGGATCGAGCGCCGCGTCGTGGAAATGCGGTGCCAGGGCGACGTAGGCCACGAATTCGTTGAACACCAGCTTCTGGCCCATGATCGCGCCGACCACGCCGCATTCATGCCACGGCACGCCGATCAGCCATGCCAGAGGGGCGAACACGACGCCGAACAGCCGTTCCAGCGACAGGTCCGCGATGCCCAGCCAGCCGCCCAGCCCGTGGATCATGCCATTGGCCAGCGCGATCAGGCCGATGAAGGCGATCAGCATGCTGCCGACCGCGACCGCGACGCCCACGCCGCTGGCGGCCCCGATGGCCACGGCCTCGAAGACGGTGGCGGGGTGTTCGTGCCCGAATTCCAGGTCCAGCCGGGTGATGCGCGTGGCCTCGCGCGCGGGCATCAGGATCTTGGCGAACAGCAGGCCGCCGGGAATGGCCATGACCGACGCCGCCAGCAGATAGTCCATCGGCACGCCCAGGCCGGCATAGCCCGCCAGAACCGACCCGGCGACCGAGGCGGTACCGCTGGACATCACCGCGAACAGTTCCGCCCGCGTCAGCAGCGGGACGTAGGGGCGCAGAGCCACGGGCATCTCGCTCTGCCCCAGGAAGATGGTGGTGACGGCGGAGAAGGATTCGATCGTCGATGTCCCCAGCGCCCGGCGGACCGCCCCGCCCAGAAGCGCCGCCAGGCGCTGCATGACCCGGTAATGATACAGGATCGCGATCAGGGCCGAGACATAGACGATCTGCGGCAGGACGCGGAACGCGAAGATGAATCCGGTATGGGGAAACAGCGTGTTCATGCGCGGATCGACCAGCGCGCCGAACAGGAACAGACTGCCCTGCGCGCCGTATCCCAGCACGGTATCGACCGCGCCGGACAGCGCATGCAGCGCGTGGCGCCCCGGCGGGACGAACAGCACCATGCCGCCCAGCGCCACCTGCATCAGGCCGGCGGCCAGGACAATGCGGGGGCGAATGGCCCGCCGGTCGGTCGAAAACGCCACGGCCAGTCCGATCAGGCCGGCAAGACCAAGGATTCCATGCAGGACAGGCACGTCGCCTCACCAATACCAGGACGAAACGAGATTGTGCGCTGCGCGGGGCGCTGTCCAGCGCCCGCGGCCCGCCGGTACTCGTGTCGCATGGGAAACTGCTCTAGTCTTGCGCGTTCGGACAGGATGCAAGAGACAGAATCGGTTCCATGACGACCGCGTACGACTTTACCCTTCCGTCGCTGGATGGCGGTACGATCGACCTTGGCGCGCTGCGCGGCAAGCCGATCCTGATCGTGAACACCGCGTCGAAATGCGGCTTCACGCCGCAATTCGAAGGGCTGCAGGCGCTGTGGTCGTTCTATCGCGGCAACGGGCTGACGATCATCGGCGTGCCGTCCAACGATTTCGGCAACCAGGAGCCCGGCACCTCGACCGAGATCGCGACCTTCTGCGCCCGCAATTACAGCGTCACCTTCCCCATGGCCGCGCGCAGCCATGTCCGGGGCGCCGACACGCTGCCGCTGTTCCGCTGGATCGCGCAACAGGGCGGCCTCATGGCCCGCCCGCGCTGGAACTTCTACAAATACCTGATCGGCCGCGACGGCCGCCTGGCAAACTGGTTCGTCAGCCTGACATCGCCCGAATCACACCGCATGCGCGTGGCTATCGAGCGCGCGATCCTGGACACCTGATCCGCCGCCCCTGATTCCGCCATCCATGTGAATCATGGTGTCCGGCCGGCCCTGCCTCGGGCAGTATGCGCCGGTTCCGCTCCAGGAGGTCGCGCTTGCTCAGAGGTTTTCTCACCGTCGGTGGCTGGACGATGCTCAGCCGCGTGCTGGGCCTGGTGCGCGACCAGCTGCTGGCCGCCTTCCTGGGCGCGGGACCGGTCCAGGACGCCTATCAGGTCGCCTTCCGCCTGCCCAACATGTTCCGCCAGCTTTTCGGCGAGGGCGCGCTGAACACGGCGTTCGTTCCGCTCTTTTCCGGCATGCTCGCGACCGAAGGCCCCGACCGGGCCCGCCGCTTCGCCAGCGAGACGTTCAGCGTCCTTCTGACATGGCTGACGATGATCGCCGTGCTGGGCGAGGTCTTCATGCCGCAGGTCGTACGCGTGATCGCCGCCGGCTTCCCGCTGGATGGCGACCGCTACCATATGGCGGTCACGCTCAGCCGCATCACCTTTCCCTATCTGGTGCTGATCTGCGCCGCGGCACTGGTGTCGGGCGTGCTGAACGGCCTGCACCGGTTCGGCGTCGCGGCGGCGGCCTATGTATCCTTCAACGTCGTCGGCATCGCCTCGATCTTCCTGCTGACGCCGCTGACCGGCGATGTCGCGCGCGCCGCCGCCTGGGGCGTCACCGCGTCGGGCGTCGCCCAGCTTGGCCTGCTGCTGCTGGCGGTCCGCCGCGCCGGCTTCCGCCTGATGCTGCTGCCGCCGCGCCTGACGGCGCGCATCCATACCCTGATCCGGCGCATGGCGATCGGTTGCCTGGGCAGCGGCGTCAGCCAGATCAACCTGCTGGTGGATACCATCATCGCCTCGTACCTGCCGCCCGGCAGCGTGTCATTCATCTATTTCGCCGACCGCATCAACCAGTTGCCGCTGGGCGTCCTGGGGGCCGCGGCCGGCACCACCCTGCTGCCGGTACTGAGCCGCCACGTCGCCGCCGAGGACCATGACGGCGCACACGGCGCGCAGAACCGGGCGATCGACTATGCCATGATCCTGACCCTGCCGGCGGCGCTGGGCATGATGGTGCTGGCCCAGCCGATCATCGCCACGCTGTTCCAGCACGGCGCGTTCACCCCGCGCGACGCCATGCTCTCGGCGCAGTCGCTGCGTGCCTTCGCCATCGGCCTGCCGGCCTTCGTGCTGATCAAGGTCCTGGCCCCGGGCTTCTTCGCCAGGGGCGACACGGCCACACCGGTCCGGGTGGGCCTGTTCACCCTGACCCTGAATTTCGTCCTGAACCTGCTGCTGATGCACCCGCTGCACCATGCCGGCCCGCCGCTGGCCAGCAGCCTGGCTGCGATCGTCAATGTCGCCACGCTCGGCTTCCTGCTGCGCCGCCGGGGCATATTGCGCATCTCCACCACCACCCTGTCGCGGGTCGGCCGGATGGCGCTTGCCGCGCTGGGCATGGCGGCGGTGCTGATGATGCTGGACCTGACGGCCCTGGGGCCGCTGGCCGTCCAGCACGGCCCGCTGCGGATCATGGCGCTGGGCGTGCTGGTCATGGCCGGCATGCTGGCCTATGGCGCCGGGTTGCAGGTCCTGGGCGTGATGGAACTGCGCGTGGCCGCGGCGATGCTGCGCGCCCGCCTCGCCCGCCGGCGGGGACGGCCGGCATAACGGCATGACGGCACGTCATTTCCCGGGTGGCACATCGCGGTCCGGGCCTGTACACAGGCCGGCATGACGCTCCCTTCACCGGACGGCGCCACTCCGGCCATGGCGCAATGGTTTTCCCTCAAGGCCGAACATCCCGAGGCCCTGCTGTTCTTCCGCATGGGTGATTTCTACGAGATGTTCTTCTCCGACGCCGAGGCGGCGGCCGGCGCGCTGGATATCGCCCTGACCGCGCGCGGCACGCATGGCGATATCCCGATTCCGATGTGCGGCGTCCCGGTCGGGGCGGCATCGTCCTACCTGGCGCGGCTGATCCGTCGCGGGTTCCGCGTGGCGGTGGCCGAACAGACCGAACCGCCGCGCAAGCCCGGCAAGGGCGGCCCCAAGGGCCCGCTGGCCCGCGCCGTGGTGCGGCTTGTCACCCCCGGCACCCTGACCGAGGACGAATTGCTGGAGGCCGGACGGCAGAACCTGCTGCTGGCCGTCGCCTCGCGCGGCGGACGCGGAACGCGCGGCTGGGGCGTGGCGTGGATCGATATTTCCACCGGCACATTCGAGACGGCCTCGGTTCCCGCCGAGGGGCTGATGGACCTGCTGGGCCGGCTGGACCCGGCGGAAATCCTGGCGGCGGCCGAGATCGACCTGGGTGACTTCGCGGCCCGGCGCGCGCCGGCAACCATTCCCCCCGGCCCGGAAGCCGCCCGGCGGCGCGTGGCCGAGACCTTCCATGTCGCCAGCCTGGACGCGTTCGGGACCTTTTCCGACGAGGAAGCGGTCGCCGGCGCCATGGCCCTGGATTACGTCCGGCGCAGCCAGGCCGGCCAGATGCCGCGCCTGTCGAGGCCCCAGGCGCATGAAAATGGCGGAGTGCTGGGCCTGGACCCCGCCACGCGCGCCAGCCTTGACCTGCTGCGCACGCGCGACGGCGGCACCGAGCATACGTTGCTGGCCAGCGTCGGCCGCACCGTCACCGCGCCCGGCAGCCGATTGCTGGCGGAATGGATCGCCGCCCCCCTGACCCGGGACGCCGCGATCGCCGCCCGCCAGGACGGCTGGTCGTGGCTGATCGAGGAAGGCGGCGTGCGCGCGGCCCTGCGGCAGGGATTGCGCGGTACGCCGGACATCGCCCGCGCGCTGGCCCGCCTGTCGCTGGGCCGTGGCCTGCCGCGCGACGCGGCGGCGATCCGCGACGGGCTGGCCATCGCCCGGCGCATCGCCCAGGCCCTGACGGACGGCCGCACCGCACCGCCCGCGCTGCTGGCCGACGCCATGCGCCACCTGGGCGAGGCAACGGACCTGGAAGCCCGGCTGAAGCAGGCCCTGGCCGAAGACCTGCCGGCCCGGGTGGAAGACGGCGGCGTGATCGCCGCCGGCTTCGATGCCGAACTGGACGCCGAACGGGCCCTGCGCGACGACAGCCGCCGGGTCATTGCCGGGTTGCAGAACGATTATGCCCAGAAATTCGGGCTGGCCAGCCTGAAGATCCGCCATCACGCGCAACTGGGCTACGTCATCGAGGTCCCGGCGGCGACCGCCCCCCGCCTGCGCGAGCGCACCGACCTGATCCTGCGCCAGGGCACGGCCAGCGCGGCCCGGTTCTCGACCGAGGAACTGGTCAGCCTGGACCGCCGCATCGCCGAGGCCGCGGAGCGTGCCGCAACGCGCGAGCGGCGGATCTTCGCCGCCCTGGTGCGCGAGATCCTGGACGAACCCGCCCCGCCGGTCATCGCGGGGGCGCTGGCGGTCCTGGACGTGCTGCAATCCTGCGCCGACCTGGCCGCCGGCGGCATGTGGTGCCGGCCCGAGGTCACGGACGACGACGCCTTCACGCTGACGGCCTGCCGCCACCCGGTGGTCGAGGCGGCGCTGCCGCGCAGCGAGCGCTTCACCCCGAACGATTGCGTGCTGGAACCCGCCCAGCGCGTCATGCTGCTGACCGGGCCGAACATGGCGGGCAAATCGACCTTCCTGCGCCAGACCGCGCTGGCGGTCATCCTGGCGCAGGCCGGGCTGCCCGTCCCGGCCAAGGCCGCGCGGATCGGCGTCGTCGACCGGCTGTTTTCCCGCGTGGGGGCATCGGACGACCTGGCGCGCGGGCGGTCGACCTTCATGGTGGAAATGACCGAGACCGCCGCCATCCTGAACCAGGCCGGCCCCCGGTCCCTGGTGGTGGTCGATGAAATCGGGCGCGGCACCGCGACGCTGGACGGGCTGGCCATCGCCTGGTCGGTGCTGGAAGCCATGCATTCGACATTGCGCTGCCGTTCCATTTTCGCAACGCATTTCCACGAACTGGCCGAACTGGCGGAAAGCCTGCCGCGCCTGTCGCCCCACACGATGAGCGTGCGGGAATGGAAGGGCCAGGTGATCTTCCAGCACGAGGTCATACCCGGATCGGCGCGCCGAAGCTGGGGCGTGCACGTGGCCCGGCTGGCCGGCGTGCCGGAACCGGTTGTCCGCCGCGCCGCGCGGCTGCTGGCGGGACTGGAGAAGGAACGCGCGGTGGGCGCCAGGCCCCTGCCGCTGTTCGCCCCGGCGGATAGCACCCCGCCTGCCGAAGAACCCGATCCGGGCGTGCCCGAACCGGTGCGGCGGATGCTGGAACAGCTCGACCCCGACGAGCTGACGCCGCGCACGGCGCTGGACATGGTCTACGCGATCAAGAAACTGATGCTTGAAGAATCCTGACATCTGGACCACGGATAGAACGGATAGAATGGAAGGCCGACCTCCGTCCGGCCCCACGCCCATGCAGGAAATCGATCCCCCCGCGATGTCGACCCCGTCTTCCCCCTCCCAGGCTTCCACCCCCTCGGCCGTCAGGGACCTGACCACCAGCCTCGCGGCATCGCTCCTTTCCCCCGAGGACGGCGCGGCCGTACCGCGCGAGCAGGCCATCGCGCTGTTCCGCCGCCATCTCGCCCGGTTCCAGGCATCGGTGCGCGAGGAATTCGAGGCCCATCGCCTGCATGGCACGTCGGCCGCCAAGCAACTGGCACTGCACACCGACGGCATGATCCGCACCCTGGTCGATTTCACACTGGACCACGCGCTGGCCGGCTCGATCGGGCCTGGGGCACGCAGCCTGGCGGTCACCGCGACGGGGGGATACGGGCGCGGCATGCTGGCGCCGTTCAGCGATATCGACCTGCTGTTCCTGACGACCGACGAACCCTCGGCCGACGTCAGCCGCGTGGTGGAATACATCCTGTATTTCCTGTGGGACCTGGGGCTGAAGGTCGGGCACGCCACGCGCTCCATCGCGCAATGCATTGCCGAGGCCGAGGCCGACACCACCGTCCGCACCACATTGCTGGACGCCCGGCTGCTGGCCGGCGACGCGTCGCTGTTCGCCATGTTCGAGGCCCGGTACATCGTCGCCTGCGTCGAGGCCGGGGCCGCGCGCTTCATCTCGGACAAGCACAAGGAACGCACGGCGCGCCATAACCGCTTCGGCGACAGTCCCTATCTGGTCGAACCGAACGTGAAGGAAGGGCGCGGCGGCCTGCGGGACCTGCAGACCCTGTACTGGATGTGCCGCTACACGTTCGGCACGCGCCATGTATCCGACCTGCTGGCACCGGGCTTCAGCCGCCTGGGCCTGCTGACCGAGCAGGAGGCCAAGCGCGCCCGCCGGTCCTGGGACTTCCTGTGGAGCGTCCGGCTGCACCTGCATTACATCTCGGGCCGGGCGGAGGAGCGCCTGACCTTCGACGTGCAGCCCGTGGTCGGCGCGCGCATGGGCTACACCCGCCATGGGCGCCAGGTGGGCGTCGAGCGCTTCATGCGCCATTATTTCCTGACGGTGCGCGAGGTCATGCGCCTGACCCACGTGCTGGAACCCGCCGTGATGCGCCAGGCGCTGGGCCCGGCGGCCAACGCGCCGCAAGCCGACAGCGCGATGCGCGACGCGGGCTTCACCGTCCTGGACGGCCAGATCCTGCCGGAACGCGGCACCTCGTTCGATGCCGAGCCGATCCAGATGATGCGGCTGCTCGAATGGGCGCGCACCCGCAAGCTGCCCATCCACCCGCTGGCCATGCACCAGCTGATCCGCTGGGAACGGCGGGCCGCCAGCCTGCGCGGCGACCCCGAGGCCGCGCGCATCTTCCTGGAACTGCTGTGCGGCACCCCGCCGGAGCGCATCGGCCGCCCGCCCCATAGCGCCGAGGCCGAGAACGCGGCCGGCGAAGAGGTCCCCAGCTTCCACGCCACCGCGCAGGACCGCCGCCAAGGCAACGCCTACTGGCTGCATATCCTGAACGAAACCGGGATCATGGGGCGGCTGATGCCCGACTGGTCGCGCATCGTCGGCCAGATGCAGTTCGACACCTATCACGTGTTCACGGTCGACGAGCACACGATCGAGGCCATCCGCATCTTCGGCCGGATCGAACATGGCGCCATGGCCGACGAAATTCCGCAGGCGTACGACCTGGCGCGCAACCTGCAATCGCGGCGGGCCCTCTACATGGCCATCCTGCTGCACGACATCGCCAAGGGACGCGGCGGCGACCATTCCGAACTGGGGTCGGAAATCGCGCTGGATGTCTGCCCGGAAATGGGCCTGACCGGCGAGGAGACCGAAACCGTATCCTGGCTGGTGCTGCATCACCTGCTGCTGAGCCACACGGCCTTCCAGCGCGACATCGACGACCCGAAGACCATCCTGGACTTGGCCGACACCATCCAGTCGCCCGAGCGCCTGCGGCTGCTGCTGCTGCTGACCATCGTGGACATGCGCGCCGTCAGCCCGCGCGTGTGGAATGCCTGGAAGGCCACCCTGCTGCACGAGCTGTACATGCGCGTGGCCGAGGTGCTGGAGGGCGGCCTGGCCACCACCGAACGCGACGTGCGCGTGGCCCGCGCCAAGGACGCGGCGGCCGAGATCCTGGAAGATGACGGGTTCAAGCGCGCGGACATCGATCATTTCCTGGGCCTGGGCTATGGCAGCTACTGGCTGTCCTTCGACCAGGACACCCACGCCCGCCATGCCGAGCTGATTCGCGAGGCCGAACGGCACAAGGCCCCGCTGACGGTCGAAACCCAGCCCCTGCCCGCCCGTGGCGTGACCGAGGTCACGATCTACACCGCCGACCATCCCGGCCTGTTCTCGCGCATGGCCGGCGCGCTGGCGATCGCGGGGGCGTCGATCGTCGATGCCCGCATCCACACGCTGATCAACGGCATGGCGCTGGACACGTTCTGGATTCAGGACGCGGGCGGCGAGGCGTTCGAGGAACCGCACCAGTTGGCCCGCCTGTCGGCGCTGGTCGAACAGGCGCTGTCCGGCCGGGTGGACATTCCCAAGGAAATCGTCAGCGCCGGCCGCATGCGCTATGGGCGGCGCATGCGCGCGATCCACGTGCCACCCCGCGTGGTGATCGACAACCGGGCATCGAACACCTACACGGTCATCGAAATCAACGGCCGCGACCGCCCCGGCCTGCTGCATGACGTGACCCAGGCGATCAGCGACCACAAATTGCAGATCGCCTCGGCCCATATCACGACCTACGGCGTACGCGCGGTGGACGTGTTCTACGTCAAGGACCTGTTCGGCCTGAAGATCACTGACGAGCGACGCCTGGGCGAAATCCGCGAAGCCCTGCTGCACGGCCTGCGCCAGGCCGAGGAAGCCATGACCAGCGAAATCGGGCCGCCGGCGGAATCGCTGATCGCGTAGGGGAAAGCGAAGGCTTCTTTTTCTGAAGAAAAAGAAGCAAAAAGACTTTTATTCGTTAAGGGCTGTTTCGGAAGCCATCGACGCGGTGATCTGATTGTTTTTGTCATATTCTTCAAGAATCGAACGCAGAGATTTTAGGGATGCGATGTCTCCCTGCACGTCGCCGATACCGTTTTTCTCTTGGTAGGAAATCAGGTTATCAATCATCGAATACATGTTCGATGATCCGCTCACCAGTTTCCCGCCGTTGACGCCTTCCAACGCATATCCATCCATCAAAGCCATTTCGCCACTTTGATGGAGTGTGATCTTCCCCTCCCGGGTCAACTGCTCCCGGGCAGCCTCCATCTCCTGAGGGCTCATGTCGCTGAACGTTGTCGGAGTGGACGGGCTGTTATTTAAAAGGGTCTGGGACGATGCGGAACTGTTCTGGACCAGATGAACAATGATCGAGGACGTGCTGCTGACCCGCATTGTCGATCCTTTCCTTTACTCCGATCAGCATAAGACGACGGCCGAGAGTGTCCAGTAATCGTGACTGATGGGAAGAACCGGTCAGGATAATTTCGGCAGATCCTGCTCGACCTCGTCCAGGGCGTCCTGGGCAGACTGGATGTCGCTGTTATGCTGTTTCTTCAGCCGATTTTTGGCTTCTTTAAGCATATCTTCCAACTGGGCCGCCACCTTCCGCACCGTCTGCTGGAAATCCGGACTGTCGCTTGTGCCCGCGCCATTTTTCCCGCTGCCACCCGCTGCCTGCCCTGACGTACTGTCCGTCGCTGGCTGCGACAGGGACGGATCGGAAACATCGCCGCCGTCCCGAACGGTTCCCGATGAGTCCTGGGTGTCCTGCGGGACGGAAATCACCATGTCGCCCACTTCGGCCATGCCGGCGGACGTTCCCTGGTTCTGCGCATATTGCTGCACGGCGGCGGCAAGCTGGTGTGCGAATTGCGCCAATTCCTGGGCAAGCGCCTTGGGCGAAAGAAACGCCTTCATGAACATAAGCTGCCGGATCTGCGCCTGGAGACGATCGACCCGCTGCTCCGCATCGGCCCGGACGGATTGCCGGCTGGACTGGATGATCTGGTCCAGACGCGACAGGGCCTCCTGCGACAGGGTAACGGAATCACCGTCGCTGGACACCGGGGCCGCGCCACCTTCGGCCGACGCGGCGCTGGATTGGGTGGACGACGCATCGCTGTCGGTGCCGAACGGCCCCAGATAAGTGAGGTCCGACTGCGTGGTGGCGATCCTCGTCATTCACGGCATCCTTTCACCGGACGGCCTCCGAAACCCGCTTTTACGTAAGATCTAACTTGGATTTGTCGCCGGGTTTGTGTTTTTCGTCCGAAATCTGAAACAACTGGTCGATCAGGTTGTTCTGGTCGGCCCGTTTCGTCGCAACCGGATCAAGAACGGCCGTGGCCGAGGCGGCGCTGCCGGCCGTTCCATCGCTTTCGGACGTGGAGTCAGCGGTTGCGGCACTGCCGTTGGGCGTAAACGAAGAGGAAAAGGTCGCGAACTCGACTGTTCCATCGGGTTCTTCCTTCCACGCCACCGGGTCCTGCGAGCCGCTCGATTGCTGGACGAACTGCGTGATCAGGCTTGCCGTCTCGGTGTCCGATTTTTCATCGGCCGATTTTCCCGCCGCCGTATAAAGAGCGGACAGGGATACCGTGGAAACATCGACCTCCTGCTGGTAATCGCCCGTTACGGCATCCGGTCCGTACCCGGTATCCACTCCATTGACCATTTCGTTGGCGGCAGCGACCCATCCGCCGGGCACATGCAGCATCACGGCATCGGATCTGGAGAGGTCATATTCTTTCGTCGATACGGAAAGACCGGCCGACTGCGATGCCCCGCCGCCAAAGCTCTCCATCGCTGTCGTCTCCGACGTCGCTTTCGGGGCCCGTTCCGCCGTGGTCGGCAACATATAGGAGAGTTCGTTGTTTTCGACCCAGGAACCGTAACTCATCTCCCCCGATGCGGTGATGGGCTGAGCACCGACTCCGTTGGCCACATGCACCACCACGGTAGAGGTCATCTTGCTGAGATCCGCCTGTATCAGCGCCTGTGCCGACGCGGAAAGACCGATATCCCGCGCGGACCTGTCGCCGGAGGTTTCCGTCGCGGGAGCGTCCGCCTTCTTGCTCTCGGCCCAGACATTATAGGTCGAGGCACCTGACGCTGTTATTGATAGTCCCACGGCCTTTCCTCTCAATCCAGTGTCAAAATTTAAATCCATCACTGGTTAAGAAAACGTTAATACCATTGTCATTATTGATATATGGCACCTATTCGTCGCGGACATGGGTTTGAAAAATCGCTCAATACCGGCGTTCTACGCGGATTTATCCGCAAGAGGCCCCGTGGCGAAACCAACCCGCCAGCGAAGCAACGCCGCGTGCACGGCCTCGATCGGCGCGGCCCAGGCGGTGTCGGGATCGTCCGGCTGGTGCTGGCGGAACTGTTCCAGAGAAGGATACCAGCGGCTGCCCCGGTCGCCCCAGCGCGGGGGCTCGGCACGGTCGAAGGTGGCGGACCAGCGCCAGTCGCCGCCGAAGCGGTTCAGCAGCCAGACTGGTCTGCCCATCGCGCCGGCCAGATGGGCGATGGCGGTATCGACGGTGATCACCAGATCCAGTCCGGCGACGATCCGGGCGGTGTCCAGCATGTCGCCTTCCGCTGACCGCTCCAGCGCGAAGGGCGGCGCGGCGGCGGCCGGACCGTGCTGGAGGCTGACGAAAAACAGGCCCGGCACGTCGGCCAGTGGGGCCAGCCGATGCGCCGGGATCGACCGCCTTCGATCGAAGCGGAAGGACGGATTGCCCGCCCAGCACAACCCTACCCGGGGCCTCTCCCCCAGGTCGGGCGCGGGTGCCGGCAGCAGATAGGGCGCGAAGGGCGGAATATCGGTCATGCCCAGCCGATGCGGCAGGCTGATCAGGCCGCAGCGCGCCACCACATCGTCCGGCAGCGGGTCCCCTGGCGGCAGGACGGTGCACCGCGTCGCGATCTGCCCGTCCGGATCGGGCATCGTTTGCAACAGCCGGTGCAGGCTGTGCGGCACATCCAGCACAACGGACGCGCGGCGCAGGCAGTCGGGCAGGTAGCGCAGGAACTGGATCGCGTCACCCAGCCCCTGCTCGGCATATAGCAGCACGCGCCCGCGCGGCAGTGACGCCCCGTCCCATTCCGCGACGCCCTGCCCGCGCATGGGTGGCAGCAGGCGGGATCGGGCTTCCAGATGGCGCCATCCCTCGGCGTACGCGCCACGCGCCAGCAGCAATGTTCCCAGATTGAACTGGGCCCGCGCGCCCTCCGCCTCCCGCGCCAGGATGGGGTCGCGCAGGACGGCGCGGTACAGGGCCTCGGCCGCATCCCCCTCGGCCAGTTCGTCCAGAATGGTCGCGGCATTGACCGCGATCCGCGCATCGCCCGGCGCCAGAATCCTGGCTCGTTCCAGGGCGGTCCGGGCCTGCGGCAGATGACCCAGCGCCATCAGGACCAGCCCCAGATTGTTCTGCGTTTCCGCGACGCCGGGCGCCAGGGCAGCGGCGTGCTCCAGCGCGACGCGGGCGTCCTCGTGCCGGTTCAGCGCGAACAGCGCGGCGCCATGATTGGCCCAGGCCGCCCCGTCATCGGGGAGAAGCCGGACGATCTGCCGATACAGCGCCTCGGCCCCCGCGGGCTGGCCCCGATCCGCCAGTAGGGTGGCCAGCCCGTGCAGGGCGCCGGCATGGTCGGGCGCAAAGCGGTCCGCCCCGGCCACGATCTCCGCCGTCGCCGCGGCGTGGTCCCCGCCATGGATGCACGCGCGGGCCCATTCCAGTAGCAGGGCCATGTCACCGGGACACAGGGCCCGCGCCGCGCGCAGGCTGGCCTCGGCCTCCGCCCAGCGGCCCAGTTCACCCAGCGCGCCGGCCAGGGCGGCGTGGGCGCGCGCGTCGCGCGGTTCGCGCAGTACGGCCACCGCCAGCGCGGCGCGGGCCTCCTCCACATGGCCCTGCTCGCGCAGGGCGCAGCCCAGGGTGATGTGAAAATGCGCCGCCGGCAGCAGCGCGACGGCCTTGCCCGCCAGCCCGATCGCAAGGTCCGGCCGCCCGGCGGCACGGGCGACGCAGGCCATGCCGTGCAGGACGTCGGCATCCCGGCACGCGGGCCGCGCGGACAGGGCGGCGTGAAGCAGCGCCAGCGCCCCGTCGCGGTCCCCGGCTTCAAGCAGCGCCATGGCCCGTGCCGCGCTGTCCGGCCCGTCGGGGGCCGCCTGCCGTTTGTCCATCCCCTGCCCCCGGTTGCCATCGCGCCGTGCCATCGCCCACACTGGCGCCCGCAGTGCCACACCCGACTGGCCGAGGACGACATCATGCCCCAGCACGCCTACACGGACCTGACGACCCATTTTGCGCGCATCGGCCGTATCCGCAACGCCCTGGGAATCCTGGGCTGGGACAAGGATGTGATGATGCCGGCCGGCGCCGCCGAAAGCCGGGCCGACAGCATCGCGACCCTGGACGTGCTGTGCCACGAAATCCTGACCGCCCCTGTGATCGCGGAACTGCTGGACCGGGCGGAGGCACCTGCCGGATCGTGGCAGGCGGCGAACCTGCAGGAAATGCGGCGGGCCTACCTGCACGCCGCGTCCGTGCCCGCCGATCTGGTCGATGCCATGTCCCGCGCCGCGTCGCGCTGCGAGATGGCCTGGCGCGCCGCACGCCGCGAGGGTGACTTCGCGGCGCTGCTGCCGACCCTGTCCGAGGTGCTGGACCGCACGCGCGACCTGGCGGTGGTCAAGGGCGCGGCGCTGGGCCTGTCGCCCTATGACGCGCTGCTGGACCAGTACGATCCGGGCACCCGCCGCGCGGACATCGACCCGGTCTTCGCCGAACTGCGCCGCGACCTGCCCGCCCTGATCGCGGACGCCCAGGCGCACCAGGCCGCGACCCCGGCGCCGGTCCTGCCCACGGGCCCCTTCCCCGTTCCCCTTCAGGAGCAGATGGGGCGGCGGATGATGATGGCGCTGGGCTTCGACATGGAACGCGGACGGCTGGATGTCAGTGCGCATCCGTTCTGCGGCGGGGCCGAGGACGACGTGCGAATCACCACCCGGTACGAGGACGACGATTTCCTGGCGGCCCTGATGGGCGTGATCCACGAGACCGGGCACGCGCTGTACGAGCAGGGCCTGCCGCATGACTGGCGGACGCAGCCGGTGGGCCAGGCGCGCGGCATGAGCCTGCATGAAAGCCAGTCGCTGCTGATGGAAATGCAGGTCGCGCGATCGCGCCCCTTCATGGACTGGGCGGCGCCGCTGCTGCGCGCGGCCTTCGGCGGGGCGGAGGCCGACCCGGCCTGGTCGGCCGACAGCCTGTATCGCGCCGTGACGCGGGTACGCCCCGGCTTCATCCGCGTCGATGCCGACGAGGTCACCTATCCCGCCCACGTCCTGGTCCGGTACGAGATGGAAACGGCCCTGGTCGACGGCACGCTCGCGCTGCGCGACCTGCCCGAAGCGTTCAATGCCGGCATCCATGGCCTGCTGGGCCTGACGGTGCCGAACGACCGGCTGGGTTGCCTGCAGGACATCCACTGGCCCTCCGGCGCGTGGGGCTATTTTCCCACCTACACGATGGGCGCCATCCTGGCCGCGCAACTGCGCCAGGCCGCGTTCCGTGCCGACCCCGCCATTCCGTCCGGCATCGCGCAGGGCGATTTCGCCCCGCTGCTGGGCTGGCTGCGCACGCATGTCCACAGCCAGGCCAGCCGCCTGTCCACCCCCGACATCATCCGCGCCGCAACGGGTGCCGCGCCGTCGACCGATGCCTACCGGGCGCATCTGCGCGAACGCTATTGCGGCGCGGAATAGGACCGGCCGTCCCGCACATACCTTGTGACGTTAGCACTTTTTTCACATCGGCATGGGACCGTCGACATCCTTGAAGTCCGAAACCGGAACAAGAGAGGAGGGTGTCAACGATGTCCACGACCACGACCTACAAGACCGCTTCCGGGGTGACCTACACCGTCACCGACACCTCCTACCTGGGGCAGAACGACTACGACGTCACGATCACGGCCAGTGACGGCACGGTCCTGCTCGATCAGGACAATATCAATCGCGGCATCGACATCCTCGGCGTCATCGACCTCGCGGCTTCCGGCGATGTCATTACGGGGTCCACCGATTCCACCTCGCTGGTCAGCCTTGCCAGCATCGGAACCTATGTCAGCGTTCCCGGCGCGACGGGCAACTTCATCGTCGGCGCCGGTGCCCTTGCCGCCAACACATATTACATCGGCGGAACGACGACGATATCCGGCCTGGCGAACCTGGTCACCGGAACGACCATCAATGTCGTAGGGGGCACGGCAACGCTGTCCGGCAACAGCGGCAGCACCCTGCTCGGCGCCCTGAACGGATCGACGGTCAACATCGAATATGGCGGCACGTTCAACACCGGCGCCGCCCTCGGCAGCCTCCTGGAAGGGGCGACGGTTTCGTTCGGGAGCGGCGGCGGCACGCTGGTCATCAATGGCGGCGGCACCGCCATCAGCCTGCTGGCATCCGGTCCGCTGTCGGCCACGACCATCCAGAACTACGATCCGTCCAGGGACACGATCGAACTTCAGGACACCGTCGCTCCGATCTCGGGCTACACGATATCCGGCGATACGACCCGGACGATCACCCTGTACGGAAGCGACGGCACGCAGGTCGCCACCTACACGGTCAACCTGGCATCCGGCGTAAACCTGGCCAACGGAACATACAATGCCGTCAACAGCACGCAGGGCAATCCCCTGAACATCACCTACACCACCGGCAATACCTATATCGGCGTCTGCTTCCTGGCGGATTCGATGATCCGCACACCGTCCGGCGACATCGCGGTCCAGGACATCCGCGTGGGCGACGAAATCCTGGCCTGCCCGGACGGTGAGTGGCGGGACGGCGAACAGGGGACCGGCGAACGGCTCGGCACGGTCGTCTGGACCGGCAAGGCCCATGCCACCGTTCGTCCCGGCCTTCCGGATGACGAGGCCGGCTATCCGGTCCGCATCCTCAGGGACGCCATCGCCGACGGCGTGCCCTACAAGGACATGCTGGTCACGCCGGAACATTGCCTGTTCCTCGACGGCGTCTTCATTCCGGCCCGCATGCTGGTCAACGGCCGGTCCATCTTCCACGACCGCACCATTACCGCCTACGATTATTACCACATCGAAACGGAACGGCATTCCGTCATTATCGCGGACGGCATGCCGACCGAAAGCTATCTCGATACCGGAAACCGCCGCTCTTTCCGTCAGGATGGGAAAATCGTCCATATCGGCGCGGGCAACGCCCGATCCTGGACGGAAGACGCCGCCGCCCCGCTGGGGGTAACGCGCGCGGTGGTCGAACCCGTCTTCCGCCGGATCGAGGCCCGGGCGCGGGACGCGGGCATCGCCAGTGCGATCGTGGGGCCGGTCCTGACCGACGATACCGGCCTTCACCTGCTGACCGAGAACGGTCAGGCCATCCGCCGGACCCGCGATGCCAACGGGTATGCCACGTTCCTGATCCCGCCAGATGTCGGCACCGTCCGCATCGTCTCGCGCACCAGCCGGCCCAGCGATGCGATCGGCCCCTTCCTCGACGACCGGCGACGCCTCGGCGTGCTGGTCGGCGGAATCACCCTCCTCGATTCGGACAATATGCGTCTGATCGACACCTATCTGGCCGATCCGGCACTCGACGGATGGGATGTCCAGGAAGCCGGTCCGCACCGCTGGACCAATGGCGATGCCATACTGCCGCTGGGCCCGCGCCGCCCCGACAGCTTCGGCATCCTGGCCATCCAGGTACTGGCGGGCGGCCCCTATCCCGTTACGGCGGAGGCAACGGAAGCAGTCGCCCAATCAGCGTGACGGGCCGGATGGATGGCCGCCATACCCGTCGCGCGGTTGCCATCGGCGGCGGATCATGGCGAGATGCCGCGAATGTCACGTTTCCTTCCGATCCCGTCCCCCCCGCTTTCCTCCGGACTGGCGTCCGGGGCGCTGGCGGTCTCCATCCTGTTCGCCGCCCTGCCGGCCCTGGCCGCGAAGCCGGCGCCGCCGCTGGACCCGTCGGCGCCGCTGGTGCCCGTGGCCGAATCCACGGCGCGGGTCTGGAACGCCGTCGCGGTGCTGCCCGACGGCCGCATGATCCTGGAATACCCGGCCTGGACCGGAACCCCCGGCCCCGCCCTGACGCTACGCGACGCCGACGGGACGCAGCATCCCTATCCGGACGCGGGCTGGAACGATCCGGCGGCGGACCCGGCGCATCGCTTCGTCTCGGTCGAGGGGCTGCACCTGACCGATGACGGCATGCTGTGGGCGCTGGATAGCGGGATCGGCGCGGACGGACACGCACCGCAACCCGGTTCCGTCAAGCTGGTTCAGGTCGATACCCGCACGGGCGCGGTCGCGCGGACCTATGTGCTGGACCCGGCGGTGCTGCGGCCCGGCAGCCATGTGGCGGGGGTACGGGTCGGCAAGGGGTATGCCTTCATCCTCGATTCCGGCGTGCCGGGCCTGATCGTGATGGACCTGGCGCATGGCACCCAGCGGCGGCTGCTGGATCACAATCCCTCACTGACCGCGCAACGGACGATCACCGTCGACGGGCGGACGCTGCTGGATACGGACGGCCGCGCGGCGATCGTCCACGCCAACCGGATCGAAATCAGCCCCGACGGCGAGTGGCTGTACTACCAGACGCTCTGCGGGCCGCTCTACCGGTTCGGCACCGAACTGCTGACCGACACCAGCCTGACCGATGTCGAACTCGATGATTCCGCAACGCTCTGGTACAAGACGCCGCCGCTGGGTGGCATGACGGTGGGGCGCGACGGCACGCTGTATTTCGACGACGTGTCCACCGGCAGCATCTTCCGCTTCACCACCGGCCGCATCTATCAGCGTATCGTCGTGGACCCCCGCCTGCGCTGGCCGGCCGAACCCTACATCACGGCGAACGGGCAGCTTTACGTCCCGACCGCGCAGATCGACCATACGCCGCACTTCAATGGCGGCCGAGTGGACGTACAGTGGCCGCTGACGCTCTACCGCATCGATGTCCGTGCCCTGCCGCCGGCGAAATACTGACCACCGTAAGCCCCTTCGCGCGGGGCGCGCTTGGCGATATAATCGTGGGTATGCGCTATCTTTCCACCCGGGGACAGGCCCCCGTCCGTGACTTTTCCTCGGTCCTGCTGGCCGGCCTGGCCGAGGACGGCGGGCTGTACCTGCCGGAAACCTGGCCCGTCCTGACCGCCGACGACTGGCGGGCACTGCGCGGCCTGCCCTATCCCGACCTGGCCGCGCGGATCATCGCGCCCTTTACCGCGGGCTGCATCGCGCCGGATGTGCTGCAGCGGCTCTGCCGCGAATCATATGCCGGGTTCGACCACGCCGCCATCGTTCCGCTGACGCAGGTCGAGGACGGGCTGTTCGTCCAGGAACTGTTCCACGGGCCGACGTTGGCCTTCAAGGACATGGCGATGCAGTTGCTGGGGCGGCTGTTCGACCATGTGCTGGCCGAGCGCGACGCGCATGTGACCATCGTGGGCGCCACGTCGGGCGATACCGGATCGGCGGCGATCGAGGCCTGCCGCGGGCGCGAACGGGTGAAGATCGTCATCCTGCACCCCGAGGGCCGGACATCGGACGTGCAGCGGCGGCAGATGACCACGGTGCTGGAACCGAACGTGACCAACCTGGCGGTGCAGGGCACGTTCGACGATTGCCAGGACCTGGTGAAGGCGATGTTCGCCGACGCCCCCTTCCGGCAGGACATGCACCTGTCGGCGGTCAATTCCATCAACTGGGCCCGCATCGCGGCGCAGATCCCCTATTACGTCTATGCCGCCCTGGCGCTGGGCGCGCCGGACCGCGAGGTCTCGTTCGCCGTGCCGACCGGCAATTTCGGCAACATCCTGGCGGCGTGGGCGGCACGGCGCATGGGCCTGCCCGTGCGCGCGCTGTGCGTGGGGTCCAACCGCAACGACATCCTGACCCGTTTCCTGCGCGACAACGACATGAGCGTGCAGGGCGTGGTGCCCAGCCTGTCGCCGTCGATGGACATCCAGGTCTCCTCGAATTTCGAGCGGCTGCTGTTCGAACTGCTGAACCGCGATGCGGCGGCATGCGCGCGCATCGTCACCGAATTCCGCCAGACCGGCCACATGGCGGTGCCCGACCCGGTGTGGCGGCAGGCATCGGGCCTGTTTCACGCCCTGGCCCTTGACGATCAGGACACGAAGACCGAAATCCGTAACCTGCATGCCGCCAGCCAGTATCTGGCCGACCCGCACAGCGCCATCGGGATCGCCGCCGGGCGGATGTTCCGCGAACCTGGCATTCCGATGGTGGCGATGGCCACCGCCCATCCGGCCAAGTTCCCCGACGCCATGGAACAGGCGACCGGCATCCGCCCGGCCCTGCCGCCGGCGCTTGCGGATCTATTCGACCGGCCGGAACGTTACGAAGTCGTGGCCGCGCGGCTGGACGCGGTCGAGGACCGGGTTCGGGCGGCGGTGCTGAAGAACGCCTGAACCGCCCTTTTCCCATCTCTTCGGACGTCCGGCCCCGCCGGCCGGACCGTCACGCAGGACCCTGATGACCGACCAGATCAACGTCACCCGCCTTCCCTCCGGCCTGACCGTCGTCACCGAACGCATGGAGCGCGTGGAAACCGTGTCGTTCGGCGCCTATGTCGCCGCCGGCACGTGCAACGAGCATGCCGAGGAAAACGGCGTGTCGCACTTCCTGGAACACATGGCGTTCAAGGGAACGGACAGCCGCACCGCCGCCGGCATCGCCGAGGAAATCGAGAACGTGGGCGGCCATATCAACGCCTACACCGCGCGCGAGCATACGGCCTATTACGTCAAGTTGCTGAAGGAGGACCTGGCACTGGGCGCCGACATCATCGGCGACATCCTGACCCACAGCAGCTTCGCCCCCGACGAGGTCGAGCGCGAGCGCGGCGTGATCCTGCAGGAAATCGGCCAGGCGAACGACACGCCCGACGACATCATCTTCGACCATTTCCAGGAAACCGCCTTCCCCGAACAGCCGATGGGCCGCCCCACCCTGGGCACCGAACCGCTGATCCAGGACATGAGCCGCGAGACCCTGATGCGCTACATGCGCACCCATTACACCACCGCGAACACCGTGATCGCGGCGGCGGGCAACCTGCACCACGCCGATGTGGTGGCCCTGGCCGAACGGCATTTCCGCGACCTGCCGGCGCTGGACAGTTCGACCGGCTTCGATTCCCGCTATCTGGGCGGCGAGTTCCGCAAGGAGAAGGAACTGGACCAGGCCCATGTGGTGCTGGGCTTCCCGTCGGTGGGCTATGGCGACCCGGACTACTATCCGGTCCTGCTGCTCTCGACCCTGCTGGGCGGCGGCATGTCGTCGCGCCTGTTCCAGGAAATCCGCGAGAAGCGCGGGCTGGTCTATTCGGTCTATTCCTTCAACGCTCCGTTCCGCGATGGCGGCCTGTTCGGCATCTATGCCGGCACGGGCGAGGACCAGGCCGACGAACTGATCCCCGTCACGCTGGAGGAGTTGCGCAAGGTGCAGGGCCATGTCGGACAGGACGAGCTGAACCGCGCCCGGGCGCAGTTGAAGTCCTCGCTGCTGATGTCGCTGGAAAGCACCGGCAGCCGGTGCGAACAGCTTGCGCGGCAGTTGCAGGTGTTCGGCCGCCTGATCCCGACCGCCGAAACGGTGGAGCGGATCAACGCCGTCACCATCGCTGACGTGCGGCGGGTGGCCACGCGGCTGTTCCGGGGCAAGCCCACCCTGGCCTCGCTGGGGCCGGTGCGCAACATTCCCGGCATCGCCGCCATTGCCGAGGCCCTGGCGGCATGAGCACCGATCCGCTCGACCTCCTCGGCACCCTGATCGGCAAGGCCCGGGCGGCCGGTGCCGACGCGGCGGATGCCGTCTACATGGCGCGGACCACGCACGGCGTGCAGGTCCGCAACGGCCGGACCGAGGACCTGGAACGGTCCGAGACCAGCGACCTGGGGCTGCGGGTCTTCGTCGGCCGCCGCTCGGCCATCGTCTCGGCCACCAGCCTGGACCCGGAACGCTTCGACCCGCTGGTCGCCCAGGCGCTGGCCATGGCCCGCGTGGTGCCCGAGGACCCGCATTCCGGCCTGTCCCCCGACGCGGTGCAGGGCTTCGTGGACGCGGCGGGGATGGACCTGCTGGACCCGGCGCAGCCCGACACCGCCGCCCTGCTGGACCGCGCGCGCGCGGCCGAGGACGCGGCGGTATCGGTCGCGGGCGTCACCAACAGCAATGGCGGATCGGCCTCGTCGGGCCTGTCCGACATCATCCTGATGACCTCGGCCGGGTTTTCCGGCCGCTACGCCCGCAGCAGCCATTCGGTGTCGGCCAGCGTCCTGGCCGGACAGGGCACCGGCATGCAGCGGGATTACGACTATCACGCGACGGTGCATCTGTCCGATCTGGACGATCCCGCCAAGATCGGGCGCAGCGCCGGCGAGAAGGCGGTGGCCCGGCTGAACCCGACCCGGCCGCGCACCGGCAGCATGGCGGTGGTGTTCGACCCGCGCGTATCCTCCAGCCTGCTGGGCCATCTGGCGGGGGCCGTGAACGGCAGCGCCATCGCCCGGGGCACCTCGTTCCTGAAGGACCGGATGGGGCAGCGGATCATGCCAGCCGGCATCCACATCATCGACGACCCGACGCAGTCGCGCGGCCTGTCAGCCCACCCGTTCGACGGCGAGGGCATGCGCGCGGGCGAACTGGTCATCGTGCAGGACGGGGTACTGATGAACTGGGCGCTGGATTCCCGCAGCGCGCGGCAGGTCGGGCTGCCCGGCAACGGCCGGGCCAGCCGGGGGACCACGGCCCCTCCGGGACCGTCGCTGGGCAGCCTGTATGCCCGGCCCGGCACCGTGACACCGGCCGCGCTGATGGCGGACATTGCCGAGGGCATCTACGTGACCGAACTGATGGGATCGGCCATCAACGGCCTGACCGGCGATTACAGCCGGGGCGCCTCCGGCTTCATGATCCGTGGCGGCACGCTGGCCGAACCGGTTGCCGAATTGACCATCGCCGGCAACCTGAACGACATGTTTGCCCGCATGGTCCTGGCGGACGATCTGGTATTCCGCCGTGGCATCAACGCGCCCACGATCCGGATCGACGATCTGATGATCGCCGGTTCCTGACCCAGCGATACGGGATGGACAGATCCATGAGCACACCGACCACGCCCGCCCGTCCGCCCCGCCCCCGTCGCGCGGCGATCCTGCTGCTGGGCACCGCGTTGGCCGCGCTGCCGCTGCTGGGCCTGCCGCAGGGCGCCGACGCGCGTCCGGGCAGCGGCCTGTCGATGGGCAGCCGGGGATCGCGCACCTATAGCGCCCCCGCCCCGACGACGACCTCGCCCTACGGCGCCGCGCCGATGCAGCAATCGATCATGCCGCGATCGGCCCCGGGCTATGGCGGCGCGCCGTCGGCCTTTCCCCGCTCGCCCTATGGCGTGCCGTACGGCTCGCCCTACGCGGCCCGGCCGCATCCGTTCGCCAACGGGTTCCTGGGCGGGTTGCTGGGCGCGGGCCTGTTCGGCGTGCTGTTCGGACACGGGATCGCGGGCGGGCTGCATGGCGGCGGCAGCTTCCTGGGTTTCCTGATCCAGCTTGTCCTGCTGTTCCTGCTGGTCGGCTGGCTGGTGCGCCGGTTCGGCGGTGGCGCGCGCAGGACGGCGCCCATGCCCGCCGCCCCCTATGGCCAGGGCCCGTCCGCCGATCAGGTCACGATCACGCCGGACGATTACCGGGCATTCCAGCGCCTGCTGCTGGATATCCAGGCGGCATGGAGCCAGCGGAACCTGCCGGCGCTGCAACACATGGCGACGCCCGAAATGGTGGGCTATTTCAACGCCCAGTTGTCCGACCTGGCCAGCCGCGGCGCGCGCAACGTGGTGTCGGACGTGCGCTTCGAACAGGGCGACCTGTCGGAAGCGTGGAGCGAGAACGGCTTCGACTACGCCACCGTGGCCATGCGCTATTCGATGGTGGACATCACCACCGACATGACGGGACGGGTCATCGACGGCAGTTCGACAGAACGGGTGATGGTGACCGAACTCTGGACCTTCGTCCGCCCGACGCGCGGCGGGGCGTGGCTGCTGTCCGCGATCCAGCAGGGCCGGTAGTACCTCCCCCCAGAAATTCGCGAGCGAATTTCACAGGCAAGGCAGATCGCGATGAGGTGAATCACCTGATCCCGTGAAAATGCCCGCAAAACCACGCAATGGAGCATTTTATCAGAGTCTGGTCTGATAAATTGCTCTGGACACATCAATACCTGAAAGACCTGTCGATCTCTGAAATTCGCACGCGAATTTCAGAGGCAGGATAAGCGCGACCGATCACGAGATCCGGCAATTACCGGTCCAGATCGCAGAGGCGCAACCTCCATTCTTTTTTTATTTTGCATACGAACCCACTGGACGCCACATCAATTTCTAATACCAACGGTTATAGGTACTGACCCGTGTGTGCCCATTTCCTGAGTCCGATGGATCGGATGGTGTCAGGCAGGGCGGCAAGCTTGTTCCAGGCGGAACAGGCGGCGTCGATGATATGATCGATGCCGTCGAAGACGGTGTTGGACAGCCAGTTGGCGCGCAGGAACTGCCAGACATTTTCGACCGGGTTCAGTTCGGGCGCGCGGGACGGCAGGAAGATCAGGCTGATATTGCGGGGCAGCTTCAGCTTGTCGGTGGTATGCCATCCTGCGCGATCGAGCAGCACGACGGCGTGGGCACCGCGGACGACGCAGCGCGAGATTTCCTCGATGTGCAGTTGCATGCTGGCGGTGCCGATGAACGGGAGCGCCAGGCCGGCGGCTTTGCCACGCGCCGGACAGATCGCGCCGAACAGCCAGGCATTCTCGTAGCGCTGATCAGCCGGCTGGCGTGGCCGCGTGCCACGCCGGGCCCATTGTCGGACGATGCCGTTCTTCTGGCCGATCCGGGCCTCGTCCTGGAACCAGATCTCGATCGGCTTGCCCTTGGGCAGATGGCCGGTATGGGCATTCAGGATGCGGGGGAAGTTTTTTTGAATGCCTCCATGACGCCAGCGTCCTGACCCGGGTGACGTGGCCGGGCGCTGACATAGGAAAAACCAAGCCGTTTCAGTAGAGTGGACACATGACGCTCATGATAGACGACGCCGAAGCGCTCTTCGATCACGCGTTGCAGATCGACCCGGCGCCAGCGCACCACGCCATCGCGCTGCCGATCCGGGCCTGCCTCGACCAGGGCCTTCAATTCGGTCTGCTGTGCGACACTCAGACGGCAGGCCGGCCCTGCGTGCAGATGATCGCGCAGGCCATCCGGCCCTTCAGCATTGAAGCGGTGAACCCAGTCCCGCAGCGTCTGGCGGTCCATGCCGCCTACGCGGGCCGCATCGGTGCGGCTGGCCCCGTCACGGATCGCCGCCAGGGCCAGAAGCCGGCGCGCAGCGTTCGCCTGCCGGCTGCGCGCCGCAAGTCGCCTCAGCTCAGAGGCCGAATAGTCATCCCGTAGCTTCACCGCTCTCGTCATCTGCCAGATCCTCCCAAAATCAAGAGAATCAGAGCCGGCGCCGTTCGTCACTTCACACACGAGTCAGTGGCTACGGCCTTTGGTATAAATAGCTTTTATTCACCACAACGAAAAAACATCGATGCAATTCCATTCTTGCCTAAAAATATATGGAACATTCCCAATATCGACCTTGGCAGCGTAATGCATTTCATTTCTGGACTTCCCCGCTCGGGCTCGACGCTGCTGGCGGCCATCCTGCGACAGAACCCCCGCTTCAGCGCGTCCATGAGCAGCCCTGTCTGCGGCCTGGTCCGCAAGCTGCTGGACGGGATGAGCGCCAATAGCGAATTCGCGTCCTTCATCACCGACGAACAGCGCCGGCGCATCCTGCGCGGGGTGTTCGAAAATTATTACGGCGACAATTTCACGTCCCGAACCGTGTTCGACACCAACCGGGCCTGGAGCAACTGCCTGCCTCTGCTGGGCGACCTGTTCCCCGGCTGCCGGGTCATCGCCTGCGTGCGCGACGTGCCCTGGATACTGGACAGTATCGAACGGCTGGTCCGCCGGAACTGCCTGGCGGCGTCGGGCATGTTCAATTTCGATTCCGCCGGCTCGGTCTATACGCGGGCCGAGGCCGTGGCACGGGCCGACGGCATGCTGGGCTACGGCTACAACGCCCTGAAGGAAGCCTTCTATGGCGAGCATGTTAATTTCTGCTGAGATTTGACCCTGGGTTTTCATCGAGAACTGACCCGGCCTTTGGTTATCTCTGCTATGTTTTATGGGCTGGTCAAGCGGTTGCCTTTTCCTTCCGGTTCCTGGGGGCGGCGGAGCTTGCGCGGAACCGGTAGCTGTCATTTCCGGTTTCGAGGATATGACAGTGGTGGGTAAGGCGATCGAGCAGGGCTGTCGTCATTTTGGGATCACCGAAGACTTCGCCCCATTCGCTGAAGCTCAGATTGATGACGCTGGTGCGCTCGTAGAGACGGCTGAGGAGATGGAACAGCAGGGCACCGCCTGATGCGCTGAACGGCAAATAGCCAAGTTCGTCCAGGATCACGAGATCGAGGCGCAGGAGACGTTCCGCGATCTGTCCTGCGCGATTGGCGGTTTTTTCCTGTTCGAGGGCGTTGACGAGGTCGACCGTGGACCAGAACCGTATCTTCTTGCGGTGATGTTCGATCGCCTGCACGGCAAGTGCGGTGGCCAGATGGGTCTTGCCGGTTCCTGGGCCACCAATGAGGACGACGTTGTCGGCACGGTCGATGAAATCCCCGGCATGGAGTTGACGGACCATGGCCTCGTTGACCTCGGCGGCCGAGAAATCGAACCCTGCCAAATCTTTGTAGGCCGGGAACCTGGCAGTCTTGGTTTGATAGGCGATGGAGCGCACCTCTCGCTCGGCGAGTTCCGCCTTCAAAAGCTGGGAGAGGACGGGGATGGCGGCCTCGAATGCCGGCGCACCCTGTTCGGTCAGTTCGGCCGTGGCCTGGGCCATGCCATACATCCGCAGGCCGCGCAGCATGACGACGAGGGCACCGGCCGCGGGATCATGACGCATGACGGGCCTCCCCGCGCAGGGCGTCATACCGTCCGGTATCGGCCTGAGGCTCGCGTTCGAGCACCAATGCCTGCGGCGCGTCGAGCCTGGGTGCTCCTGTTTTCTTGGCGTCCGTCAGACGATGCAACGTATTGAGGACGTGTGTCTTGGTGGCTACTCCCTCCTCGAGCGCGAGTTCAACCGCGCAAAGCACGGCCTGCTCATCATGCTGCAGCACCAGGGCGAGGATCTCGACCATTTCCCGGTCGCCGCCCGTGCGCCGGAGGAGGTGCGTCTGCAGCGTCCGGAACGCCTCGGGCAATTCAGAGAAGGGCGCGCCATTGCGCAAGGCCCCGGGTTTGCGCTGGAGCACCGCCAAGTAATGCCGCCAGTCATAGATCGTGCGACCGGGCACGCCGTGGGACCGCTCGACGATCCGGGGATGTTCGCATAGGATCCGCCCCTCGGCCGCGATCACCAACCGGTCGGGATAGACGCGCAGGCTGACCGGCCGATTGGCAAAAGAGGCGGGCACACTGTAGCGGTTGCTTTCGAACTGCACGAGGCAAGTCGGCGAAACCCGTTTGGTATGTTCGACGAACCCGTCGAACGGGCGCCCTGGAACCATCAGGTGAGGCACTTCCGCCGCATGGGCCTCGGCGAGGCTGCCGGGCAATTCGACATGCCTCAAGATAGTCCAACGTTCCCGGCAACGCGCCTCGAGCCAGACGTTCAGGGAGGCCAGATCAGGAAAATGCGGCATCTCCTGCCAGATCTGCCGCCGGGCGTCCTGGACGGTCTTCTCGATTTGACCTTTCTCCCAACCCGCTGCCGGATTGCAGAACTCCGCCTCGAACAGATAATGGCTCACCAGGGCCGAAAAACGCAGATTGACCTGGCGGACCTTGCCGGGCCCAACCCGGTCCACGGCGGTTTTCATATTGTCAAAAATACCTCGACGCGGCACCCCGCCCAAAACGCGAAAGGCTTCCGTCAGCGCGTCGAACAGCATCTCGTGAGTCTGGAGCGGATACGCCCGCAGAATGAAGGCCCGGCTGTAGGACAGCTTGGTGTGGGCGACCTGCAGCTTGACGCGCCGCCCCCCGATCACCGCCCAGTCCTCTCCCCAGTCGAACTGGAAGGCCTCTCCGGGTTGAAAGCGCAACGGAACGAACACGCCGCGTCCCGTCGTCTG
Organism: Gluconacetobacter diazotrophicus PA1 5; assembly: GCF_000021325.1. Lineage (GTDB taxonomy): Bacteria > Pseudomonadota > Alphaproteobacteria > Acetobacterales > Acetobacteraceae > Gluconacetobacter > Gluconacetobacter diazotrophicus. Next base: position 352,514 of record NC_011365.1, read on the forward strand.
CCGCGCCCTTTGCTGTTCCGCCTTCCAGTTCCGGATAAAGGCCGCAACCCGTCCATACGATCCGTCATAACCCAGCGCTACAAGATCCACATGCAGGCGCCGCCCCGTGCGGCGCTGCTTGCGCGACTTTGACGTCTCCAGAGCAAGCCAGGTCGCCAGTTTCTCCGCAAACGGGTCCAGCCGGCTCGGACGCTCGGCAACCTTGAACTGCGGCTCAACCGTCTCCGCCCGGAGATACTTGCGGATCGTGTTGCGCGACAATCGCGTCCGACGCTCAATCTCGCGGATCGGTACATGATCCCGGTAATGCCACCGCCGGATCACACTCAACAATTCCATGCTGATCACTCCTTTAACCCCCGGACAGTTGCTCCGGGGAAGTGTCAGACACGGGTCAATTCTCAATGAAAATTTCCGCCCCTACAGGGTCAGTTCTCGCTGGAAATCAACAGCCACGCCTTCGGCCTGACCACGCCGACCACGCGCGAGGCGTTCCTGGCCGGCGGCAATGCGTTCGACGTCGCGGGCGTGCCGCTGTCCACCGACGCGGCGGTGCTGAAGGCGGGGCTGCAGGCGAAGCTGACCGACAGGCTGAATGTCGGCCTCTCCTATGTCGGGCAGTATGGCGACCATTCCACCGACAGCGGCCTGACCGGTAACGTCAAGGTCACGTTCTGATCCACCTGGCTGTGGCCCGGACGGGCCACGGCTTTCACGCCTGAAAGTCGGCTATGAAACTTTTCACTCCTGTCCCGCTGGTCGCCGTCATCGGGGGCGCGGCGGCCGCTCTCACCCTCGGCGTGGCCTATTCCGGGCATTCCGGTCCGGGCGTGGCCCAGGCCTCGACGCATGGCGCCGCATCCGCGGTTCCGGCCAGCACGCCGGCGACGGCGGCCCCGGCCGCCGCACCGGCCGCTTCACCGGCGGAACTGTCGCAATCTTCGGGACAATGGACCTATCGGTGCCTCTATGCCCAGGCTCCGGCCACAGGACCGGCTCTGTGCACGATCGAACAGCACCTGATCGTTCAGAACCCGCAGAAGAAGGCCGTGCAGGTCGGTGACGTGCTCTTCAGCCGGAGCAGGACCGCCGGGGGCAGCCTGTCGGCAACCTATCAACTGACACTGCAGACGCCGCTGATGGTATCGCTGGTCCGGCCGCCCACCATTGCCATCGACGACGGCGCGCCGGTGGCGCTGACATGGCAGGTCTGTACAGCCAATGGCTGCATCGCCCGTATGGCGCCCCTTCCCGATGCCGTCCTGTCGAGCGCGCGGCACGGCAAGACCGGGCATATCCAGATCGGAACTGTCCAGGGTGGCGCGGTGACGATCAATTTCGAACTCGCCGGCCTCGATACGGCCGTGACGACACTCGATAGCTGGGCCCACCGACAAAGCCCGTCATAGAATGGGGTGCAGGGCGTCACGCCCTGCCGGGTCCGGGCAGCGCCCGGCCTTCACTTCATCACAAGCGGACCAGCGCCAGCCCGTAGAATACGGCCGCCAGGGCCAGCAGCGTGATCGCCACGCCGTAAATACGGCCGCGATGGCGTCGGACGAATTCGGTGGCTTCGGCGTCCGTCAGGGAATGTGGCTGATTCATCGCCCGCCCCTATCGCATGATCAGGAAGTGGTCGGCCAGCAGTCCGCAGAACAGCAGGAACAGGTAGGCCAGGGAATAGCGGAACGCCCGACGCGCCGGCCGGTCGCCCGTCAGGCTGACGCCGGCCTCGTCCTGTCGATCCGTCAACACGCCAACCGCGCAGGCGACGAACCCGGCATCCAGCAGCGACGCGACACCGGTATAGAGCCAGCCCGCCTGATGCAGAAACGACGGCACCAGCGACACCGCCGACAGGATCAGCGTGTAGAACAGGATCTGCCACCGCGTATGCCGCGCACCCCGCACGACCGGCAGCATCGGGATTCCGGCGCGACCGTAATCCTTGCAGGCATACAGCGACAGCGACCAGAAATGCGGCGGGGTCCAGAGAAAGACGATGGCGAACATTACCACCGGCAGCACGCCCAGCGACCCGGTGGTGGCGGCCCACCCGATCATCGGCGGGAATGCGCCCGCGGCCCCGCCGATCACGATGTTCTGCGGCGTCGAACGCTTCAGCCACATCGTGTAGATCACGGCATAGAAGAAGATCGAGAACGCCAGGATAAACGCCGCCAGGGCGTTGGCTGCCAGCCACATCAGCAGGACCGACGCCACCGACAGGCCGATGCCGAAGCCCAGCGCCTGGTCGTCACGAATGCGGCCGTCAGGGATCGGGCGCCGCGCGGTGCGGGTCATCACCGCGTCGATGTCGCGGTCATACCACATGTTGATGGCACCGGCGGCCCCGGAGGCCATGCAGATGCACAGGATGCTGACAGCGGCGATCAGCGGATTGATCGGTCCCGGCGCCATGGCCAACCCGGCCGCGCCGGTGAACACGACCAGCGAAATCACCCGCGGCTTCAGCAGCGCGAACCAGTCGCGGGCCTCGGTTCCGACCAAAGCGGCGTCGAAACGGGTTACGGCGCCTTCGGTGGTTGCCGCGCCGCTCACGCCCGTGCTCCGTGGGCCAGGATACCGGCGAAGGAGTCACGCGGTGCGGGCGACGGCACCGTCCATTCCAGGGTCCGGGCACCCGGCCCCCAGTAATTCGCGGCCAGCGGACGCGTGCGTCCCGCCAGCGTCAGGGCGATGGCGGCGACGAAGGCCAGCATCGACAGGCCCAGCAGCACCACGCCGGTCGATACGAAAGCCGGCTGATGCGGAGCCAGCAACAGGATGCTGCCCCCCACCGCCAGCGCGACATGCAGCCGGCCGGCCCGTTCGGGGCAGGCGCGGCCCGTCATCTTGCCGATCCAGTAATAAAAACCGGCGAATGTCGCGAACAGCGCGGCCGGCAGCGCCACGGCATGCCCGGCCGCCGGACCGCCCAGCAGCGCCAGGACCGGCCCCGCGACCAGCAGCACAGCAAAGGCGCAGGCCCACAGCATCGGCACGCGGAAAGCCGCCCGCCCGCCCAGGACGGTGGCGCCCCAGGCCGCCAGCAGGACCAGCATGGGCACCGCGATCGTCGCCTGTTCGATCAGGGGCCGCACGACGGATTGCACGGCCAGCCCATCAGCGAACAGGTCATGCACCCAGATGGTCGCACCCCCCACGGACAGGACGACCATGGCCCCCAGCGCCGCGCCACGCAGCCGCAGGGCGACGCCTGAAAAGGTTTCGACCACCTGGCATACGATGCCCGCGGCCGGCAGCAGCAACAGGCCGATTTCGGGACCCGAAAAGGCGCGCAACGCCAGTTCGGCCTGCCGCCCGCCGGTACCGGCCAGCAGGCCGCGCGTCAGCGAGGCCGCCAGCACCGGCAGCACGATCACCATCATCATCCCGGTCAGCGCCTGCGCCCAGGCGAACAGCGGCATGTCGCGCAGCGCCATACCGGGGCGGCGCATGTTCAGCACCGTCGCGACCATGTCGATCGACAGGCCCAGCATCGCGGCACACCACAGCAGCATGCCCGGCGCCGTCGCCATCCCGGACAGGACCAGCGCGAAGCTGACGGCCAGGCCGGCCCAGCACAGCAGGTTCAGCCGGCGGAACGCCATATCCGGCGCCCCCAGCAGCAGCGGCACGAACCAGGACCCGAACCCGCCGGTCAGGGCCGGCAGGGCACAGAACAGGATCATCAGCGCGCCGTGATCGATCGTCATGCGGTGCCACGGGGCGGAGGCGGCCCCGTCCAGCCCAGCCTGACCGACCTGCAGCAGAAGCGCGAGGCCGCCGCCCGCCAGCCCCGCCAGCACGGCCAGGACCAGATACAGGCTTCCGACCGTCTTGTGGCCGCATGCGCGGTTCCATCGCGCCGGGAAGCCACCGGTTCCGATCCCTGCCCGAACCTGCCCGTCAGTCGGCATGCGCCTCTTCTCCTGCGATAACGGACCGCGCCAGGCGGTCTTCCTCAAAGCGCGATGATTTTACCGGAGCGTGCCTGCAAAGACGAGCCCCGAGGAGCCCGCATCCGGCATGGCCGCCATTCCCGCCCCGCCGACGCGGCGGGCCGGCCATGTCAGCCGGCCATGGTTTCGACCGAAGGCGCCGCGCCGTCACGCGGCAGCGTCACCAGCGTGAACAGCCCGGCGGGGGGCACGGACTGGATCGTCGCCTGCGCCAGGTCGGCCGGCGGCAGGAGGGATTCGATGGCGAAATCGGGATGCCAGCCCAGCGAGTGCGAGGCCCGCGCCATGCCGCGTTCCACCGCCAGCCGCACGCCGCCCGTGGCCAGGAAATGATTGACGAACAGGATGTGGCCACCCGGCCGCACCACGCGCTTCAGCTCGCACAGCAGCCGGCGCGGATTAGGCACGACCGAGGCCACGAACATCGCGACCGCGATGTCGAACGAGCCATCGGCGAAGCGCGTCTCCTCGGCATCCATTTCCAGCAGCGCGTCGACATTGCGCAGGTTCATCCGCGCCACGCGCTGACGCGCCCGGTCCAGCATGTCCCCCGACAGGTCGATGCCGGTGATGCGCTTGTCGGATCGGTAATGGGGCAGCGCCAGGCCGGTGCCGACCCCCACTTCCAGCACCGCCGAGCCGGGCAGGCCGTTGACCGCCGCGACCGCGCGCTTGCGCCCGAAGGCCGAGACCCCGCCGAACAGGGCGTCATACACGCCCGCCCAGCGGCGATAGGCGGCTTTCACGGCTTCGGCATCAAGGGCCGAACGCGGCGCGGGGGCATAGCCACCCGCGATGCCGGCCGCGGAACCCGTCTCGGCGGGGGCGTCTTGAAGAACTTCGCTCATCAGGAGTCCTCTCTGCCCTGCCGGGCGATTGTCTTCAAGTGGCCGTCGCACCAAAGTCCGCTGTCGCGCCGCAAAATGCCTGCCCTTCCCATTTGTTCGTGCCACCTTGGCCGCATCCCCTCGCCCACCCGATCAAGCCCCGCCATCCAGCCGGCGCAGGATGCAGTCCCAGATCAGGCCCGCCGAGTTGATATCATCGAACCGGTCTATTTCCTGCAGGCCGGTCGGCGACGTCACATTGATCTCGGTCAGCCAGTCGCCGATCACGTCGATCCCGACGAAGATCAATCCCTTTTCACGCAGCATCGGTCCGATCGCCTCGCAGATCTCGCGGTCGCGCGGGGTCAGTTCCACCTTCGCCGCCTTGCCGCCCACATGCATGTTCGACCGGGCCTCGCCCTGCGCGGGAACGCGGTTGATGGCACCGATCGGCTGGCCGTCCGCCAGGATGATACGCTTGTCGCCGCGCCGGACCGCGGCCTCGTACCGCTGGATCATCAGGGGCTCGCGCGAGCGGGCGAAATGCATCTCCAGCAGGGAATTCAGGTTTTCGTCATCCTCACGGATGCGGAAGACGCCCGCGCCGCCATTGCCGAACAGCGGCTTGACGATGATGTCCCGCCACTGGGCGCGGAAATCGCGGATGGCTTGGACGTCCCACGTCACCAGCGTGGGCGGCATCAGGTCGGGATAATGCGTGACCAGCAGCTTTTCCGGCGCGTTGCGCACCGATTCCGGGTCGTTGACCACCAGCGCCCGGCCCGGGCCGGTACCGTGGACATGTTCCAGCATATGCGTGGCGGTAATATAGGCCATGTCGAACGGCGGGTCCTGACGCATCAGGATCACGTCCATCCCCGACAGGTCCAGCACCCGTTCCTCGCCCAGCGCCGCGTGATCGCCCGCCACGCGCTGGACGCGTGCGGGGCGCGCCCGTGCGGTCAGCCGCTCGGTTCGCGTGCCGCCAGCATGCCCGTCGGTGCGTCCCTCGCGCAGGCTCAGGCCCTGCACATGGTAGACGAACAGTTCGTATCCCCGGGCCTGCGCCTCCAGCATCAGGGCAAAGGTGGAGTCGCCATTGATGTCGATCCCGGCGAGGGGATCCATCTGTACGGCGACCTTCAACGGGCGGGACATGGACGCAGCCTCCGGCGACGATTCGGACCGCGGACGACGAACGGCGCCATCCGCCCCTGCTTCTTAGTCGAATTTCTTTGCAACGAAAAATCTCATACCATTTCAGCCGGGGCGGGATAGGCAATCCGCAGGATTTCGATCATCTCGGCCCCCGCCGGAGTCAGCAGACGGACCTCGTCCCCCACCCGGCCGCCCAGCAGCGCACGGGCCACGGGCGATGCCAGGCTGACCTGGCCCGCCGCCAGGTCGGATTCATCCACGCCCACGATGACGACCGTCCGTTCGGTATCGTCCTCGGTCACATAGGTGACGGTCGCACCGAAGAACACGCGGTCACGCCGGGTCTGGGCGGCGGGATCGACCACGATCGCCTTTTCGATCCGACGGGTCAGGAAGCGCACGCGCCGGTCGATCTCGCGCAGGCGCTTCTTGCCGTACAGGTAGTCGCCATTTTCCGACCGATCGCCATTGCCCGCCGCCCAGGACACGATATCGACGATCCGGGGCCGTTCATCGCGCAGCAGCGCGTTCAGTTCCCCCCGCATCGCCGCCATGCCCGCGGGCGTGACATAACGCGACACCCCCTCCAGCCGCCGGGGTGCCGCATCGTCGTCATCATTGTCGTCGTCACTCATCGCAAAACAGGCCTCGATGTTGGTCCGGAAACGTGGGCTGGTGAGCGCGAGCGCCACGAAGCGCAGGAAACACGCGTCGGATCGCCACCAGCGCGCGTTTCCGGACCAACATCCTAACAGGCCATCAGGGCGATGCGGATATGTCCCTCCAGCTTTGCGCCGGGGGCCAGGACATGCACGCCCCGATCGATGACGCCGGAATGGTTGAACGCGTCGTTCATGTTCGTCACCGGCTCGACGGCGATGAAGGGTTTGTCCGGCGGGGTGAACAGGACCAGGTGACGGAACGGATCGTCGGCCTCGATCGTCAGGGCCAGCCCTTCGTTCGGCCAGCGCAGGAAGGCCGCGCGTTCCCACCCCGCATAGCAATTGTCGATATCCTGCGTGGTGACGGCATGCATATGCTCGAACGACCAGTCCCCCGTCGCCGGCACGCGCAATGCGGGCAGGTGGTGTTCGTCGTTCGTCCAGACCGTTTCGGCAGCAAAGCCCAGTTGCAGGCCGCTGCGCCGGGGAAAATAGGGGTGGAAACCCATTCCCACCGGCTGGGACCGCAGGTCGGTGTTTTCGATCAGCATACCGATCGACAGGCTGTCCTCGCGCAGGTCGAAGCGCAGTTGCGCACGATAGGCGAAGGGCCACTGGCCGATCACCTGGCCCGTCACCTGCTCGTAGGGGGGATGCCAGTCCAGCACCAGTGTCGCACTGTCGTCGGCCAGCAATTCCAGTTGCCACGGATGCTCCCAGCCATTCCCGTGGAGGGTATTGGACTCGCCGCCAAAATTGGGCTTCATCCGATACTCGGTACCCTCGAACCGGAAATGGCCGTTGGCCACGCGATTGGAGAACGGAACCAGCGGATAGCCCGAAACCGCCCGGCCCCGCTGCGCCAGCAGGTTGGCGTCGCTGACGGCGTGCAGCACGCAGATGTCGCGGCTCTTCCAGTAGGCGACGGCACCCCCCAGTTCGGGCAGCAATCCCAGCCGGCCCGTTCCGGCAGTCAGTTCGATCATTCCGTTCGTTCTCCCGCGTCGCCGGTTGCGTTGCCGTGACGACGTCTTTCTATCGTCCCCCACCTCGGCGGCGCGGTCCACGCCCCTTGGACGGATCATATCCGCCGCCGCCCGGCCCCAACGGCTCGGGTCCCTTGCCCGCCTTGCGCCGGGGCGGCCGCCCGGTGCCTGCCGTCGAGACGGGCACCGGTACCGGGTCCAGTCCCAGTTCCAGCGCCTCCAGCCGCTTGATCTCGTCGCGCAGCCGCGCCGCGGTTTCGAATTCCAGGTCCGCCGCCGCCGCGCGCATCCGCTTTTCCAACTCGGCGATCGCGCTGCCCAAATCCTTGCCGACGAATTCCGCGACATCCCCATCCTTCGTGGGCGCGACGGTGACGTAATCCTGCTCGAACACCGAAGACAGGGCCTCGCCGATCTGCTTGCGGACCGATTGCGGCGTGATCCCGTGCGCCGCGTTCCAGGCCGACTGCTTTTCCCGCCGCCGCGCCGTTTCCTCGATGGCGTAGCGCAGGCTGTCGGTCATCTTGTCGGCATAGAGCACGACGCGCCCGTCCACGTTGCGCGCCGCGCGCCCGATCGTCTGGACCAGCGAGGTGCGCGAGCGCAGGAAGCCCTCCTTGTCCGCGTCCAGGATCGCGACCAGCGAACATTCGGGAATGTCCAGCCCCTCGCGCAGCAGGTTGATGCCGATCAGAACGTCGAACGCGCCCAGGCGCAGGTCGCGGATGATTTCGATCCGTTCCAGCGTATCGACGTCCGAATGCAGGTAGCGGACGCGAATCCCGGCCTCGTTCATGTAATCGGTCAGGTCCTCGGCCATGCGCTTGGTCAGGGTCGTGACCAGCACCCTCCCCCCTGCTGCGATGGTCAGGCGGCATTCCGCCAGCAGATCATCGACCTGCCGTTCCACCGGGCGGATATCGGTCACCGGGTCGATCAGCCCGGTGGGGCGGATGACCTGTTCGGCAAAGACGCCGCCCACGCGTTCCATTTCCCACGGGCCGGGGGTGGCGCTGACGAAGATCGTCTGCGGCCGGAACAGGTCCCATTCCGCGAATTTCAGCGGCCGGTTGTCCAGGCAGGACGGCAGGCGGAAGCCGAATTCCGACAGGATGGACTTGCGCGCGAAATCCCCCCGCTCCATGCCGCCGATCTGCGGCACGGTGACGTGGCTTTCATCGACGATCAGCAGCGCGTCCTCGGGCAAATATTCGAACAGGGTCGGCGGCGGATCGCCGGGCTGGCGGCCGGACAGGTAGCGGGAATAATTCTCGATTCCCTTGCACACCCCGGTGGTCTCGATCATCTCCAGGTCGAACGTGGTGCGCTGCTGCAACCGCTCGGCCTCCAGCAGCTTGCCCTCTTCCGTCAGGTCGTTCAGGCGCTGGCGCAGTTCATGCTTGATGCCGATCACCGCCTGGTTCAGCGTGGGGCGCGGCGTGACATAATGGCTGTTGGCGTAGATGCTGACCTCCTGCAGGTCGCCGGTCTTGTCGCCCGTCAGCGGATCGAATTCGGTGATGGCGTCGATTTCGTCGCCGAACAGCGAGATCCGCCAGGCCCGGTCCTCGTTCTGCACCGGGAACACGTCCACGCTTTCACCGCGCACGCGAAAGGTTCCGCGCTGGAAGGCCGCGTCGTTGCGCCGGTATTGCAGGTCCACCAGCGCCTTGACCAGCCGGTCGCGGTCGATCTCCCCCCCGACCTCCAGCCGCACCACCATGCGCGAATAGGTTTCGACCGAGCCGATACCGTAGATGCACGACACCGAGGCCACGATGATGACGTCGTTGCGTTCCAGCAGCGCCTGGGTCGCGGCGTGGCGCATACGGTCGATCTGTTCGTTGATCTGGCTGTCTTTTTCGATATAGGTGTCCGAGCGCGGGACATAGGCCTCGGGCTGGTAGTAATCGTAGTAGCTGACGAAATATTCCACCGCGTTGTCGGGGAAGAACTGCTTCATCTCGCCATAGAGCTGGGCCGCCAGCGTCTTGTTCGGCGCCAGGATCAGGGTGGGTTTCTGCGTCGCCTCGATGATCTTGGCCATCGTGAAGGTCTTGCCCGACCCGGTAACGCCCAGCAGCACCTGGTCGCGCTCGCCGCCTTCGACCCCCGCCACCAGTTCGCCGATGGCACGCGGCTGGTCGCCCGCCGGTTCGTAGGGCGACTGGATGGTCAGTCGCCGCGTCTTCTCCTTCGGCGGCTGCCGTTCGGGCTGGAAGGTCACGATCTCGTCCGACGGATCGGGACGGCGGGTCTTCTTGCTGGCGGGCGCGGGCATAGTTGCGGACTGTGGGGATCGCGCGACCCGGACGCAAGGCCCATCGCACGCACACCCGCCCCCCGCCGCAATTCGGCCTTGGCATCTCGCCCGCGCGGCCTACACTCGCGGGATGGACGGTTCCATCCCCCCTTCCGGCAGCCCGCCCACGCCGTTCGTCCGCGTGATCGACCTGGAAACCAGCGGGCGGAATGCCGCCGATGGCGGGATCGTCGAAATCGGCTGGCAGGATGTCGCCCGGGACGCCGACGGCACCTGGGCCCTGGCCGGCCCACCCGGGGCGCGCCTGACCCACCCGGGCGGCCCCATCACGCCGCAGACCATGGCGATCCATCACATTACCGACGCGCACGTGCGCGACGCCCCGCCCTTTGCCGAGATCGCGCCCGACATCCTGCACCCGGCGGACCGGCCGGCGGCGATGGCGGCCCATCGCGCCAGTTTCGAACAGGGCTGGATTCGCGGCAGCCTGCCGCCTGCCCTGACGACCGGACTGCACTGGATCTGCACCTATAAATGCGCGCTGCGGCTGTGGCCCGACGAACCGGGACATTCCAACCAGGGCCTGCGCCATTCCCGCCGGCCTGCCGGGCTGGAGCGCGCACTGGGCGACCCGCCGCACCGCGCCGGGCCCGATGCCTATGTCACGGCGCACCATCTGCGCGACATGCTGGCGCTGGCCACGGTGGAGCAGTTGCTGCGCTGGTCGCGCGAACCCGCCCTGCTGACCCGTGTGCCGCACGGCCCGCTACGCGGCCGCCAGATCCGCAACCTGGCGACCGGCGACCTGGACCGGCTGCTGGCCGAGGACCGCCGACGCGGCCCCGACCTGGCCTTCACCCTGCGCACCGAACGCGCGCGCCGCGCCGGGCTAAACGAGACGACGCTAGCGCCGCCGGTTCAGCAGGCCTTTCGCTTTTAACGACGGCTTCGTAAGCCCCGCCGAGGGGCGTCTCAGTTCTGTCCAATTTTCGATCAGGATCTTGAGCGCCCATAGGATGCAGCCAAATCCGATGGCGAACAGGATCGAGCCTGCCGGGTCGCCGACATGTCGGCCAACGACATTCCCTGAAACAACGATTAAGCTTCCGGACTGGGACCATAAGACGATCGCCCGGCGCTCCCTGGTCCATCCGGAGAGCGGCCGGGAAAGTGGCGGCGACAACGGCTCCCTGTCCGCGTCGGACGTTTCATTCATGCGGATCAGGCCTCGATCGGCGTCGGCACTCCGGCAACCCGAATAGCCTCCGCCTGCCGGGCCGCCAGTTGCGCCGCGTCGAAATCGGCGATCAGTTCCTGGAACAGCCGGTACCAGTTCAATTTCGCGCCCAGGCGCAGGAACACGCTGCCCAACCCGATGGCGGAGCGGTCCACCAGCACGAATTCGCGCGGCGGGCGCACCCCGCCCGTGCGCTTCAGTCCGGCATAGACGCGTTCGGCCACCGCGCGGCCGAATTGCGGGTCGTCATTTTCCTGGATGGGACGCACCCGGTCCTGCATCAGCGGTTCGTAGATGAAGCGGGCCCATTCATTGAGGATCCGCATCGTCTCGCGCGACATGTTGGTAAAGCCCCAGGCCTGATAGGCGTGATAGGCCAGGTCCTCGTCATTGCGTTCCAGCGCGCGGTACAGGTCGATGATGCCCTGCACGAACCTAGCCGGGAAGATCCGGATCGCGCCCAGGTCCAGCAGGTTCAGCCCGTAATCGCCCCGCACGGTGAAATTGCCCATGTGCGGGTCGCCATGGATGACGCCGTAACGGTACAGCGGCACGTACCACGCATGGAACAGCGCGCGCGCCATGGCATTGCGCTGGTCCTGCGACGGGTTGGTGTCCAGGACCTTCTGCACCCCGCGGCCCTCCAGCCAGTCCATGACCAGCAGCCGCCGGGTCGTCATGTCCTCGACCGGGGCGGGCACGCTGACATCGGGCCGATCGGCCAGCATCAGGCGATAGAGCCGCAGGTTCGCGGCCTCGCGCAGGTAATCCAGTTCCTCGCGCAGGCGCGCTTCCAGTTCCACCAGCACGTCATCCTGCTGGATGGTACTGTCGATCCGGTAATACAGGCCCACCGCCATGCGGAACTGCCGCAGGTCGGAATCCACCGTGGCCTGCATGTCGGGATATTGCAGCTTGCACGCCACCAGCCGCCCGTCGGGCAGGACGGCCCGATGCACCTGGCCCAGGCTGGCGGCGGCCGCGGCCTCGTGCTCGAAGGTGCGGAAGCGCCGTTCCCAGTCGCGGCCCAGTTCGCTGGCCATGCGCCGGCGCACGAAGCTCCATCCCATCGCGGGGGCATTGGCCTGGAGCTGCGCCAGTTCCACGGCATATTCCTCGGGCAGGGCACCGGGAATGGTGGACAGCAGTTGCGCGCCCTTCATCAGCGGCCCCTTCAGCCCGCCAAGGATGGATTTCAGGTCGCCGGCATGGGCCGTCCGGTCGGTCCGGATGCCCATCTTGTGCCCCGCGATCCGCGCCGCGATGCCGCCGACGGCGCCCGAGGTCCGCACCATCCGGCGGAATTCGCCGAACAGCCCGGTATTGTCGAGATCCCGTTCTTCCGCCACGTCAGGCACGCTCCAGCTCGTCGATAAATCCGGCAATCACATCCAGCCCCTTGCGCCAGAATCCGGGATCGGCCGCATCCAGCCCGAACGGCGCCAGCAATTCGCGATGCCGCATGGTGCCGCCCGCGCGCAGCATGTCCAGATATTTGTCCTGGAAGCCCGCATGCCCGGACTGGAACACGCCATAGAGCGCATTCACCAGGCAATCCCCGAACGCATAGGCATACACGTAGAACGGAGAGTGAATGAAATGCGGGACATAGGTCCAGTAGACGTCATAGTCCGGGGTGAAGTTGAACGCCGGTCCCAGGCTTTCGGTCTGGACCTGCCGCCAGATGGCGCCGATCCGTTCGGGCAGCAATTCGCCCGATTTCCGCTCGGCATGCACCAGGGTCTCGAACCGGTAGAATGCGATCTGGCGGACGACGGTGTTCAGCATGTCCTCGACCTTGGCCGCCAGCATCAGCCGGCGGCGCGCGGGGTCGGTCTCGGCATCCAGCAGCGCGCGGAAGGTCAGCATTTCGCCGAACACGCTGGCGGTCTCGGCCAGGGTCAGCGGCGTGCCCGACATCAGGTAGCCATGGGGTGCGGCCAGCACCTGGTGCACGCCGTGCCCCAGTTCGTGCGCCAGGGTCATCACGTCGCGGGTACGGCCGTGATAGTTCAGCAGCAGATAGGGATGGACCGACGGCACCGTGGGGTGGGCGAACGCGCCCGACGCCTTGCCCGGCGCGGGTGCGGCATCGATCCACGCATGGTCGAAGAACCGGCGCGCGACGGTGCCCATGCGCGGGTCGAACGCCTCATAGGCCGCCAGCACCTGCCGCGTGGCCTGGTCCCATGGGATGATCCGGTCGTCGGCCGACGGCAGGGGGGCGTTGCGGTCCCAATGTTCCAGCTTCTCCAGCCCCAGCCATTTCGCCTTCAGGGCGTAATAGCGGTGGGACAGACGCGGGTAGTCGGTCGTCACGGCCTGGACCAGCGCGTCCACGACCTCGTCCTCGACCATGTTGCTGCGGTTGCGGTAGGAGCCCGGGCGCGGATAGTGACGCAGCGAATCGGAAATCGCCTTGTCCTTGGCCAGCGTGTTGGTGATCAGCGAAAACAGCCGGATATTGTCGCCGAACACGGCGCCGATGGCGCGGGCCGCCCGTTCGCGCACCGCGCGGTCCGGGTCCGACAGCCGGTTCAGCGCCTCGCCGACCGTAAGCCGGCTGTCGTCCAGCGGGATACGCAGGCCGGCCATCGTCTCGTCGAACAGGCGGCACCACGCCGCCGCCCCGGTGACCGATTTCTCGTGCAGGACCTGCTCGATCTCGTCGGACAATTGATGCGGGCGGAAGACGCGCAGGTCGCGCAGGAACGGCGCCCAGACCGCCAGCGCCGGGTCGGCCAGCCGCGCCGCCATCTCGTCGTCGCCGATGCGGTTCAGTTCCAACGTGAAGAACAGCAGATGGGTCGAGATATCCGTCAGCCGCTCGTTCACCGATTGCGAGAACCGGCCGATCGCGGCATCGGACGAATCGCCGGCGAACAGCAGTTGCGCATAGGACGCGGCACGGCCCAGCACCTCGTCGATCCGCTGGTATTCGGCGATCGCCTCCGCCAGCGCGGCCGGCGAGGCCCCGGCCAGGCGCCCGCGCCAGACATCGGCGAACGCGGCCGCGTCCGCTTCCGCCTGGTTCAGGTCGGTCCGCAGCCTGTCCGATTCGGGGCTGTCATACAGGTCGCCCAGGTCCCAGCGCGGCAGGTCCCCGGCCGTGCCGGCCGTCGCCCCGCCCTCGGCCTCGCGCCCGCACCGGCCCCCGCACGGGCCGTCGATCCAGGCGGAAAGATTCTGTCCAGACATCGATGCGCCTCCACCCTGCTGTCCCGCGTTCGCGGTGACCGTATCCTGCCTAACATCTAATGCGGAATGCGCGCGGGCGCGACCCCGCCGACATCATCGGTAACAGGCGGCCAAGACAAACGGCCGGAAGGTCTCCCTCCCGGCCGCCGGTTATCCTGTCCTGCGCCTGAAACCTATGCGCTGCGCGCGGCCTCGGTCGCGGGCACATACCCGATCGCCTTGGCATAGTCGCGCGGCACCAGGTGCCAGAAGCGTGGCAGGACCTGGTCCCATTTATGCAGCAGCAGTTCGGCATAGCGACTATGCGTCTCGCGCGCATGCGTCTGGACCAGGTCGCGCAGCACGGCCTCCCATTTCGGGTCGGCGACGCGCTCCCACAGCAGCGTATCGGGGTTGATCCGCTGTTCGAACGTGCCTTTCTCGTCATAGACGAAGGCCATGCCGCCGGTGAAACCCGCCCCGAAATTGTCCCCGGCCTCGCCCAGGATCACCACCGTGCCGCCGGTCATGTATTCGCAGCCGTTCGACCCGCAGCCCTCGACCACCGCGACGGCGCCGGAATTGCGTACCGCGAAGCGTTCGCCCGCCTGCCCGGCGGCATAGAGCGCGCCCGAGGTCGCGCCATACAGCACCGTATTGCCGATGATCGCGTTTTCGTTCGACACGAGGTTCGAGGATGCCGGCTGCCGCACCACGATGGTCGCGCCCGACAGCCCCTTGCCCACATAATCGTTGGCGTCGCCCAGCACTTCCAGCTTCAGCCCCTGGACCGCGAACGCACCCAGCGACTGCCCGGCCGAGCCACGCAGCCGCACCGTCAGGTGGCCCGGCGCCAGGCGGGTCATGCCGAACTGCCGAACGATCAGCGAGGAAATCCGCGTGCCGATGGCCCGATGCGTGTTCTGCACGTTGTAATGCAGTTGCATCTTCTCGCCATGGTCGAACAGCGGTCGCGCATCGGCGATCATCTGCCCGTCCAGCGTCTCGGGCACCTCGTTGCGGCCCTCAAGCGTGCAGTAACGCGCATGGGGGCCGGGATCGGCCTGCGCCAGCAGGGAATTCAGGTCCAGGTCGTCCAGGTAGTCCGCGCCGCGCGACACCTGCCGCAGCAGGTCGGTGCGGCCGATCACCTCGTTCAGGGTCGAAAAGCCCAGGGATGCCAGGATGTTGCGTACGTCCTCGGCGATGAACGAGAACAGGTTGATGACCTTTTCCGGCGTACCCTCGAACTTCTCGCGCAGCGCCTCGTCCTGGGTGCAGACACCGACCGGACAGGTGTTGGAATGGCACTGGCGCACCATGATGCAGCCCATGGCGACCAGGCTGGCGGTGCCGATGCCGAATTCCTCGGCCCCCAGCATCGCCGCGATCACCACGTCGCGCCCGGTCTTCAGCCCGCCATCGGTGCGCAGCTTCACCCGGTGGCGCAGCCGGTTCAGCATCAGCACCTGATGCGCCTCCGCCAGGCCCAGTTCCCAGGGCAGGCCGGCATATTTGACCGAACTCTGCGGGCTGGCGCCGGTGCCGCCGCTATGGCCCGAAATCAGGATCGCATCGGCCTTGGCCTTGGCCACGCCGGCCGCGATGGTGCCGATTCCCGACCGCGCCACCAGCTTCACCGTCACCGTGGCCTCGGGGTTGATCTGCTTCAGGTCGTAGATGAGCTGCGCCAGATCCTCGATCGAATAGATGTCGTGATGCGGCGGCGGCGAGATCAGGGTGACACCCGGCGTCGCGTGCCGCAGCTTCGCGATCAGGCCCGTGACCTTGAAGCCGGGCAACTGCCCGCCCTCGCCGGGCTTGGCGCCCTGGGCCATCTTGATCTCGATTTCGCGGCAATCGTTCAGGTACTGCGCGGTCACGCCGAAGCGGCCCGACGCGATCTGCTTGATGGCCGAGGACGCGTTGTCCCCGTTGCTGCGGGGCCGCGCGCGGGCCGGGTCCTCGCCCCCCTCGCCCGAATCGGACCGGGCGCCGATCCGGTTCATCGCGATCGACAGGGTCTCGTGCGCCTCGGGGCTCAGCGCGCCCAGCGAAATGCCGGGCGCGATCAGCCGCTTGCGCAACTGGGTGATGCTCTCGACCGCTTCGACGGGGATCGGCGTGCGCCCGCCCTTGAAATCCAGCAGGTCGCGCAGCGCCACCGGCGGCTGGCGCCGCACCGCATCGGCATAGCGGCGATAGATCGAGAAACTGTCGCTGGCCACCGCCGTCTGCAGCATGTGGATCAGGTTGCCGTCGAAGGCATGGACCTCGCCATTGCGGCGCAGCTTGTACTGCCCGCCGACCGGCAGCGGGGTGATCGCCTGGTTCCACGCGGTCTGGTGGAAGCTGAGCACGTTGGTGGAAATGCCCGACAGGCCGATGCCCGAGATGCGCGAGGGCATGCCGGGGAAGAATTCCGCCGTCAGCGCGCGCGACAGGCCGATCGCCTCGAAATTGTATCCGCCGCGATAGGCCGAGACGATCGAGATCCCCATCTTGGACATGACCTTCAGCAGGCCCTTGTCCACCGCCTTGCGATAGCGTTCCACCGCCTCGCGCAGCGACATGTCGCCGAACAGGCCGCGCCGCTGCCGGTCGGCGATGCTTTCCTGCGCCAGGTACGGATTGACCGACGTGGCCCCGACCCCGATCGTCACCGCGATGGCATGCACGTCCAGCGCCTCGGCCGAACGCACGTTCAGCGAGGTGAAGGTGCGCAGCGAATGGCGGACCAGGTGCGTGTGCACCGCCGCGGTCGCCAGGATCATGGGGATATAGGCCCGGTCGGCCGACTGGGCCTGATCCGTCAGGAACAGGTGGGTGCAGCCCTCGCGCACCCTGTCCTCGGCCTCCTGCCGGATGCGGGCGATGGCATCGCGCAGCCCGGCCTCGCCGTCCGCGGCGGGAAAGGTGCAGTCGATGACGAATCCGCTGTCACCGCAGAAGCTCCGCAGCGCCTCGAACTCGCCGGTGGTCAGGACCGGGCTGGGCAGCTGCAGCAGGTCGCACTGGGCCTCGGACTCCTCGAGGATGTTGCCCAGGTTGCCCAGCCGCGTCACCAGGCTCATGACCCGGGTCTCGCGCAGGCTGTCGATCGGCGGATTGGTCACCTGGCTGAAGGCCTGGCGGAAATAATGCGCCAGGCCGCGATAGCGCGACGACAGCACGGCCAGCGGCGCGTCGTCGCCCATCGAACCGATCGCCTCGGCCGCGCTTTCGACCATCGGGTGCAGGATGGTCTCCAGCTCCTCCAGCGTCGTGCCGACCGCAAGCTGGCGGCGGCGCAGTTCGTCGCGGCTGTACAGGACCGGTTCCTGCACGTCGGCCCGCACGACCGAACCGATCTTCTGGATATGCCGGACCCAGGCGCCGAAATCGCGCCGGGCCGACATCAGGTCCAGCAGCGCCTCGTTGCCGTAGAGCTTGCCTTCCTGCAGGTCGAGGCCGATCGTCTGCCCCGGGCCAAGCCGCCCGCGCCGCACGATGTCGGCCTCGGGCACCGTCACCATGCCGGTTTCCGACCCCACGATCAGCAGCCCGTTGGCCGTGACGGTATAGCGCAGCGGGCGCAGGCCGCTGCGGTCCAGCCCGGCCACGACCCACCGCCCGTCAGTGGCGCACAGGGCCGCCGGACCGTCCCACGGTTCCATCACCGCGTTGCAGTAGGCGTACATGTCCTTGTGCTTCTGCGGCATGGCGGAATTCTCGCCCACGCTCGCCGGAATCATCAGGGCCTTGGCCATCGGGGCGTCGCGCCCGGCGAAGGTCAGCAGTTCGTACACGTTGTCCAGCGTCGCGGTGTCGGACCCGCCCGCCTGCACCACCGGCTTCAGGTCCTCCATGTACGGGTCCAGCACCGGGTCCGCCAGGCGCGTCTCGTGGCTCTTCATCCAGTTGGCGTTGCCCGAGATCGTGTTGATCTCGCCATTATGCGCCAGGCGGCGGAAGGGCTGCGCCAGCTTCCAGGTCGGGAAGGTATTGGTGGAATAACGCTGGTGATAGATCGCGAACCGGCTGACGAAGCGTTCATCCAGCAGGTCCGGATAGAAGTTCGTCAGGTGCTCGGCCAGGAACA
Organism: Gluconacetobacter diazotrophicus PA1 5; assembly: GCF_000021325.1. Taxonomy (GTDB): domain Bacteria; phylum Pseudomonadota; class Alphaproteobacteria; order Acetobacterales; family Acetobacteraceae; genus Gluconacetobacter; species Gluconacetobacter diazotrophicus. The sequence goes on from NC_011365.1 coordinate 370,870, forward strand.
TGCCCTTGTAGATCACCGACCGGCAGGACATCGAACAGATATACAGGTCGACCTGGTTGGCGATCGCGCTCTTCTCGATCCTGCGGCGGATGACGTACAGGTCGCGCTCGAACGTTTCCTCGTCATGGCCCAGCAGGTTGCGGATCATGATCTGTTCGATCTCGGGCCGCGTGGCATTGGCCTTCTCGCCGATGCAGGCGGTGTCGATGGGCACCTGGCGCCAGCCATAGATGCCGTAGCCGAAGGCCAGGATCTCGGTTTCGATGATCTGTCGGCACCGCTCCTGCGCCGACAGGTCGGTCTTGGGCAGGAAGACCATGCCGACCGCGATCTGGCTGTCGACGCAGCCCTCGCCGCCGCTATGGATCGCGTCGGCGAAGAAATCCTGCGGGATTTCGACATGGATGCCCGCGCCGTCGCCGGTCTTGCCGTCGGCATCGACCGCGCCGCGATGCCAGACAGCCTTCAGCGCCGCGATGCCGGCCTCGACCACCTCGCGCCGCTTGCGCCCATCCAGGGACGCGACCAGCCCGACGCCGCAGGCGTCATGTTCCTGCGACGAATCGTACAGGCCCGCGATCCGGCGCGCATTGTCGTGCCATTCGGCCACGAAGTCCCGGTCCGGGGTGACATCCTGCTGGGGAAACTGGTCCATATCCGTCACTCCGCCGCCTGGGCGCACGCGGCCGCCCGGTTCTCCAGCCAGCGATGCATCTGCGTCGCGGCATCCCGTCCATCGCGGATCGCCCAGACAACCAGGCTGGCCCCGCGCACAATATCACCCGCCGCGAAGACGCCCGGCAGACTGGTCATGAAGCTTTCATGATCGATCCGCAGCGTGCCCCAGCGCGACACCGCCAGGTCCGGCTGGCCCCACAGGGTGGGCAGCGGCTCGGGATCGAAACCCAGCGCCTTGATCACCAGGCCGGCTTCCAGCACGAAGGAGCTGTCCTCGACCGGTTCGACCGACTGGCGGCCGCTGGCGTCGGGCAGGCCCAGCTTCATCCGCACGGCGCGCACGCCGGTGACGGTGCCGTCGCCCAGGAACGCCTCGGGCGCGGCCAGCCAGACGAATTCGACGCCCTCTTCCTCGGCATTCTTCACTTCGCGGATCGAGCCGGGCATGTTGGCGCGGTCGCGGCGATAGAGGCATTTGACCGATTTCGCACCCTGGCGGATGGCGGTGCGCACGCAATCCATGGCCGTATCGCCGCCGCCGATCACCACCACCGACTTGCCCTTCGCGTTCAGCATCGCGCTTTCGGACGCCGCCACATCATCCCCCAGCGACAGGCGGTTCGACACCGTCAGATAGTCCAGCGCCTTGACGATGCCCGCCAGTCCCGCACCGGGACCGCCGATATCGCGCGACTTGTAGACACCGGTGGCGATCAGCACCGCGTCATGACGCGCGCCCAGCGTCGCGAACGACACCTGCCCCTCGCCGTCCGCGTCCGCGACGTTCTGGCCCAGATGGAACCGCACCCCCGATTCCTCCAGGTAGAGATGGCGCCGCGCGACGATGTCCTTTTCCAGCTTGAAGCCGGGGATGCCGTAGATCATCAGGCCGCCGACGCGGTCGTAGCGGTCATAGACATGCACCTGGTGCCCCTGCTCGCGCAGTTGCATCGCCGCCGCCAGGCCGCCGGGGCCGGCGCCGATGATGCCGATCGAGGTCTGGCGTTCCACGGGCGGGCGGATCGGCTCGACCCAGCCGCTGGCGAAGGCGGTATCGGTGATGAAGCGTTCGACCGCGCCGATGGTGACGCTCTCGAACCCCTTCTCGATCACGCAGTTGCCTTCGCACAGCCGGTCCTGGGGACAGATCCGGCCGCAGATCTCGGGGAAATTGTTCGTCGCCGACGACAGGGCATAGGCCTCTTCCAGCCGCCCCTCGGCCGTCATCTTCAGCCAGTCGGGAATATTGTTGCCCAGCGGGCAATGGATCGAGCAGAATGGAACACCGCATTGCGAGCACCGGCTGGCCTGCTGTTCGGCCTTGCCGACGGCGAATGCGCGATAGATCTCGTCGAAATCCGCGTTGCGTTCGGCAGCCGGGCGCTTGTCCGGCTGGCTCTGCGCCACGGAGACGAATTTCAGCATGCGCTCGGCCATCGGCTTCCCCCTGCGACATCGCGCGCTCCTGCCGAAGCGGGCGCACGTTTCCGGCGGAAGACCTACGATAGACATCACCGTCAAAAAAGACAGGGTGACTGTCCTTTTTGACAAAAAACACGGCGATACCCCAAATCGACCCGATGACCAGATCGCAAAATTGGTCCGTATCGGACCAATCAGCCAGATAATGCGTTGACTTTGATCGTTTATGTAATTTTGTATCGGCTGAGATAGGACGGCGCGATCATTTCCATCGGCACGGCATCGATCCCCAACAGGCGCAGGCCGGGGGTGCCTTCCGACGCCACATTGTCCACCGACAGCATCGTCAACTGGTCGCGGGTCAGCATCCGGCCCGGCAGATGCTCCAGCCACATCGCCTGCCACCAGGCCAGCGCGCCAGGCATGGGGAAGATCAGCCGGCTGCGGCCGAGCGTGGCCACGATCCAGCGCATGACACCCTCCATCGTCCAGATCGCGGGGCCGCCGAATTCATAGATCTCGCCGCTGTGCCCCTCGCCGGCCAGGATGCGGCGGATGCCCTCGGCCACGTCGGCGGCATAGACCGGCTGGATGCGCGTCGCAGCACCATAGACCGGCATGACCGGGCTGTATCGCGCCAGTGCGGCGAACAGGTTGGTGAACCGGTCCTCCGGCCCGAACAGGATCGACGGACGCACGATCGTCGCCTCGGGCATGTTGCGCAGCACCGCCTCCTCGCCGGCCGCCTTGCTGCGGCCGTAGGCCGAGCGGCTGTCCGGCGACGCGCCGATGGCCGAGACGTGCAGCAGCCGCCCGACCCCCGCCGACGCCGCCAGCCGGGCCACGCGCGCCGCGCCATCGACATGCACGGCCTGGAACGTCGCCCGGCCGCGTTCGGCCAGGATGCCCACCAGGTTCACGACCACCTGCGCGCTCTCGACCACCGGCACCAGCGAGTCCTCGTCCAGGATCGACGCCCCGAGCGGCACGATCTGCCCGACATCGCCCAGCGGACGCAGCGCCGCCGCCAGGTCGGCACGCCGCGCGGCCACCCGGACGACATATCCGTCCTCGGCCAGGCGCCGGACCACGTAGCGGCCGAGAAAACCCGAACCCCCGATGACCGCCGCCACTTTACGAGTCGCCATGTCCGTCCCCCTTTTGCGCCCGCCCCACGCCGCATCCGCGTGCCAGGCCGTTGTTTAAAGCGACGATATCATACGGGCCGCCGCCCGCCACGCCGTCGCCGCATCCCAGCCCTCACCCCCCGGCCCGGCCTGTCGCCAGCCCCGGAGGCGACGACGCAACAAAAACGACGCAAATCGTCGAAGCCATGTTGACCGCCCCCCAGCGGCGGAGTAAACGCCCTCCACCACCCCGGAAACGGGGGCCTCTCTGAGCCCAGATGGCGGAATTGGTAGACGCGCAGGTTTCAGGTACCTGTGGCCGCAAGGTCGTGGAAGTTCGAGTCTTCTTCTGGGCACCATCTTTCTGAAAATGATGATCGGCCGACAGGCGCCCCGCTTCAGCGGTGCGCCTTTTTTCCGTTCGGCCCGTGACTTAGCGGAATTTTATTGCGTATGCGGAATATTGCGCAGCACCCGTTGACCGCCCCCGCGTTCCAGCGTAAACGCCCTTCACCACCCCGGAAACGGGGGCCTCTGAGCCCAGATGGCGGAATTGGTAGACGCGCAGGTTTCAGGTACCTGTGGCCGCAAGGTCGTGGAAGTTCGAGTCTTCTTCTGGGCACCATCCAACATACAGCAGCGTGTATCTCGCGGCCCTGGCCTGCCCGGCCGGGCAGGCCGCGTGGGCGTCCCCCCTCGCGTATTGCCGGCACCGCTATTATATGTCCGACACTGTATTCGCCCCGGGGCCGCGCGTGACGCGGTCGTCATGGGGCCATGTGTTTCTGGATCGAAGGTCATGGGCTGCTCCACCATCCTGCATCGCAACGCCGGCATCGGGGAAACCCAGGCATGACCGCACCCGCGACTCCCTCCATCCTGCTGCATCGCGGCGACCTGGCGGACGACGTGGTCTTCCACGGTTCGATCGCGGTGGACACCGAGGCGATGGGCCTGAACCCGCATCGCGACCGGCTGTGCCTGGTGCAGATCTCGGCCGGGGACGGCAGCGCGCACCTGGTGCAGATCCTGCCCGGCACGCCCAGCCCCAACCTGGCGCGGCTGATGGCCGACCCGTCGATCACCAAGCTGATGCATTTCGCGCGATTCGACGTCGCGATCCTGCAGCATTCGCTGGGGGTGACGGTCGCCCCCGTCATCTGCACCAAGATCGCGTCCAAGCTGGTCCGGACCTTCACCGAGCGTCACGGGCTGGCGCAGCTCTGCCGGGAACTGCTGGGTGTCGATCTGAGCAAGCAGCAGCAGACCTCGGACTGGGGCGCGCCCGAACTGACGCCCGAACAGAAGGCCTATGCGGCGTCGGACGTGCTGCACCTGCATGCCCTATGGACGAAGCTGGAGGCACTGCTGCATCGCGAGGGACGACGCGACCTGGCGCAGGCCTGCTACGATTTCCTGCCCACGCGGGCCCGGCTGGACCTTCTGGGATACGAAGATCCGGATATCTTCGCCCACCGGGCATGACGCGGCACGCCGCCCCTCCGCGCCGGGTCCGGTTTGACCGCGACCCCCATCATGGCGATACACGGGCGGCATGACCCAACCCGCCTTCCATGACGATGCCGGCGCACCCGCGGACGAGGCCCGGATCCAGTCCGACATCACCGCCGCGTGCCGCGTTCTGGCGCGCGAGAGCGACGGACTGGCCCGGCTGGCGGCCGCCCTGCGCGCCCCGGCGGTATCCGACGAGCCGGAAGGCATCACGCCGCTGGGCACGGCCTTCGCACGGGCGGTCGATGCGTTTTCGACGCTGGCGGGCCGGGTCATCGTGACGGGTATCGGCAAGTCCGGCCATGTCGGGCGCAAGATCCAGTCCACCCTGGCATCGACCGGAACGCCCTCGGTCTTCGTGCATCCGTCCGAAGCGTCGCACGGCGACCTGGGCATGATCCAGCGGGGCGATGCGGTGCTGGCCCTGTCCAATTCCGGCGAAACGGCGGAACTGGCCGACATCGTGGCGCACGCCCGCCGCTACGGCCTGCTGCTGGCCGCCATTACCGCCGCACCCGATTCGACCCTGGCCCGGGCCGCCGACATCGCCCTGATCGTGCCGAAGGCGCCGGAGGCCTGCCCGATGGGCCTGGCCCCCACCACGTCGACGACCATGCAGATGGCGCTGGGCGACGCGCTGGCCGTTGTGCTGCTGGAGCGGCGAAATTTCTCCGCCACCGATTTCGGCGTCTTCCATCCCGGCGGCCGGCTGGGCACGCGGCTGCGCCGCGTCAGCGACCTGATGCATCGGGGCGCCGCCATGCCGCTGGGCACGCCGGACATCGCGATGCGCCAGGTCATCATGGAAATGACGCGCAAGGCCTTCGGCTGCATCGGTGTCGTCTCCCCGGACGGGCGGCTGCGCGGGCTGATCACCGACGGCGACCTGCGCCGGGCGCTGGACCGCGACCTGGACAGCACGCTGGCCGCCGACATCATGAACCCCACCCCGCTGACCACCGGCCCCGACGTGCTGGCGGCCGAGGCCCTGCGCCTGATGAACGCGCGGGCGCGGCCGATCACCAGCCTGTTCGTGGTGGACGCGGCCGGGCTCCCGGTCGGCATCCTGCATATCCACGACCTTCTGCGGGCGGGCGTCGCATGAGCGCGTCTCCTCCCCCGCCCTCCAGGGACCCCACGGCACCGCGTCGCGAGGATTTCGCCCGTTCGGCGGACGACGTCGCCCGCCAGCGCACCGTCCTGCACCATCGGACGACCCGCGCCCGGCACCTTCCCAATCCCGACGACATCGCGCGCCGGCGGATGCTGGTCCGCTGGGCCAAATGGGTGCTGCCGGCGGCGGCGCTGGCCCTGCTGGGGTCGATCGCCGCCTGGCCGGCCATCGACCGGCTGGTGAACGCCCAGCGCAACGCGCTGCACGAGATGGAAAACCTGCGCATCGAAAGCGGCAACATGCTGGGCGCGACCTATCGCGGGCTGGACGACCACAACCGCCCGTACATGATCACCGCCGACCAGGCCCAGCAGGTGACGCCGGACCGCATCAACCTGACCGGCCCCGTGGCCGACACCTTTACCCAGGGCAATGACTGGCTGACCATCCGTTCGGACCAGGGCGTGTACATGCAGCACGAGCAATTGCTGGACCTGACGCGCAACGTGGTGCTCTACCGCGCCGACGGCGTGATCATGACCGGGGTCACGGCCGACATGGACCTGAAGCAGGGAATCGTCGCCTCCGACCAGTGGGTGCATGCCGAAGGCCCGTTCGGCGTACTGGATGCCCAGGGCTTCATCCTGTCGCAGCACGAGGGCATCGGCCTGTTCCGCGGCCCCGGGCGGCTGATCCTGAATGACGACAGCCACGCCCATCCGCCCGCCGCCACGCCATCTTCCGCGGCGCCGCCCGCGTCGTCCACCCCACCCGCCCGTACGGAGCCCACCCGATGACCGCCTTCCCCAAGGTCGCTACCGCGTTGCTGCTTGGCGGCGTCGCGGCCTGCGTGGCGCCCATGGGCGCACGCGGCCAGGCGCTGGACCTGTCCCATGGCGGCCAGATCACGGTGACGGCGGCCGGCGGCTTCGACTGGGACCAGAAATCCCAGACCGTCACGGCCTATGACCAGGCACAGGCAGTGCGGGGCAACGTGACCGTGACCGGCGACCGGCTGATCGCCTTCTACCGCAAGAAGGCGGCGGCGGGAGCGGCCCAGGGCGGCGCCCCGAACAACGGTGCCGCCGCACCGGCGTCCCCGCCACCGGCCGCCCAGGCCCCGGCGCCCCAGGCACCAGCCACCCAGTCGACGGGCAATGGCACCGATTCCGGGTCCAACGAGGTCTATCGCCTGAACGCCATCGGGCATGTCCATATCTTCACCGACACGGACCAGGCCTGGGGCGACAAGGCGATCTATGATATCGACCAGTCGGTCATGATCATGACCGGCAAGGCGATGAAGATGGTCACGCCCCAGGACGTGCTGACCGCCCGGGATTCGATGGAATATTATTCGCAGACCCGGATCTCGATCGGGCGCGGAAACGCGACCGTCACGACCAATGACGGGCGGCAGATCCGCGCCGACGTGCTGGTCGGATACAGCGCCCCGGCCCAGCCGGCCACCCAGTCCCCGGCTCAGCCTCCGCCCAGCCCGCCCCCCGGAACGCAGCCTGGGGCCGCGCCCGGAACCGGCAAGGACCCATTGACCAGTTCGGGGAAGCTGGAAAAAGTAAACGCCTTCGGCCACGTCTTCGTCCGCACGCAGACCGAGACCGTGACCGGGGACCGGGGCGTGTATGTACCTGACACCGGGATTGCGCGGATCGTCGGCAACGTCCACATCACGCGGGGCCAGAACCAGATCAACGGAGCCGCGGCGATCGTGAACATGCACACCGGAATCGCGACGATGACCGAACGCGCGGGCAGCCGGGTCAGCGGCCTGATCGTCCCCAACGAGGCCAACAGCAGCCCCGGCGGGGCCAGGCCCACCCAGGCCGGGACGAAACCCGGCCCCGCAGGGAAGACACCATGAACGAAATCCCCTACGAACTGGCGGGCGACATGCAGGGCACCGCGATCGCGCACGGCCTGCCGGCCGCCGACGGCCTGATCGCCAACGGGATCGGCAAGACCTACAAGAAGCGGCCGGTGGTGCGGAACGTCTCGATCCAGGTCCATCGGGGCGAGGCCGTGGGCCTGCTGGGCCCCAACGGGGCCGGCAAGACGACCAGCTTCTACATGATCGTGGGGCTGGTGCAGCCCGATACCGGGGCGATCACGCTGGACGGAACCGACATCACCCAGTTGCCGATGTATCGCCGCGCCCGGCTGGGCATCGGCTACCTGCCGCAGGAAGCCAGCATTTTCCGTGGCCTGAATGTCGAGCAGAACATCATGGCGGCGCTGGAAGTCGTGGAAGCCGATCCCGAGCGGCGCGAGGCGATGCTGGATGGATTGCTGGGCGAATTCGGTATCTCGCACCTGCGGCGCGCGCCGTCGCTGGCCCTGTCGGGCGGCGAGCGCCGCCGCCTGGAAATTGCCCGCGCCCTGGCCAGCCAGCCGCATTACATCCTGCTGGACGAACCGCTGGCCGGCATCGACCCGATCGCGGTGGGCGAAATCCGCGATCTCGTCTCGCACCTCAAGGATCGCGGGATCGGCGTGCTGATCACCGACCACAATGTCCGCGAGACGCTGGAGGTGATCGACCGCGCCTATATCATGCACAGCGGCCAGGTGCTGATGGAAGGCCGCCCCGAGGAAATCGTCGCCAACGAGGACGTCCGACGGGTGTACCTTGGGGAGAATTTCTCCCTCTGACCGTCTGTCCATGACGATCGGCCCCAGGCTCGCGCTCCGGCAGGCCCAGACCCTCGTCATGACGCCGCAATTGCGGCAGGCGATCCACCTTCTGCAATTGTCCAACCTCGACGCCTGTTCGTTCATCGAACAGGAACTGGAACGCAATCCGCTGCTGGAGCGCGCGAACCTGGCGGGGCTCGAGGAACTCCGGCCCAAGGTCGTGGCCCACGGTGCGCGCCATGACCCTCGCCTGGAACGGGTCCCCGACCAGGACTGGGCCGCCACAACGGGGACCCTGCCCGGCCCGGCCCCCTCGCTGCACGAACGGCTGGCGCAGCAGGTGCGGCTGTCGTGGCGCGATGCCGGCGACCGGCTGGTAGGGGCGTATCTGATCACCCTGCTGGACGCCGACGGGCGGCTCGTCCCCCCGACGGCGGTCATCGCCCAGTCCCTGGGCACCACGTTCGACCATGTCGAGCGTGTGCGCCAGACCATGATGCAGTTCGAGCCGACGGGCCTGTTCGCCCACGATCTGGGCGAATGCCTGGCCGCCCAGTTGCGCGAACGCGACCGGCTGGACCCGGCGATGGCCGTCCTGCTGCGGCACCTGGACCTGCTGGCCCGGCGCGACCTGCGCCGGCTGCAGGGTCTGTGCGGCGTCGATGCCGAGGACTTGGCGGACATGATTGCCGAGGTCCGCACCCTGTCGCCCCGCCCGGCCCGGGATTTCGGCGATCCGGCGGCCTGTTCCGTCATCCCGGACGTCCTGTTGCAGCCCGCGCCGGACGGGGACTGGATGCTGGAACTCAACCCCGAGACCATGCCGAGCGTGGTGGTGAATTCCGCACTGAGCACCCGGGTGGCGCTGCGGGCCCGGCGCGAGGACAGGCCGTTCCTGAACGAGCGCCTGGCCAGCGCCAACTGGCTGGTGCGCGCCCTGCAGCAGCGGGCCGACACGATCATCCGCGTCGCAACCGCGATCATGCGCCGGCAACGCGGCTTCCTGGATCACGGGATCGGCCACCTGCGCCCGCTGGTGCTGCGCGATATCGCCGAAACGGTCGGGCTGCACGAAAGCACCGTCAGCCGGGTGACGGCGAACAAGTACATCGCCACCCCGCGCGGCCTGTTCGAGCTGAAATATTTCTTCACCACCGCGATCCCGGGCCGCGCGGGCGGCGCCGACCACAGCGCCGAGGCCATCCGCCATCGGATCAAGACCTTGATTTCACAGGAATCTGATGGAAAAATCCTGTCCGACGATGCAATCGTGACCCGGTTACGCAAGGAAGGAATAGACATTTCTCGCCGAACCGTGGCCAAATACCGGGATGCGTTGAGGATACCCAACTCGGCGCAGAGAAAACGGGACAAGGCCCTCATCGGCCTGAAACCGGAAGCTTGAGGCCCGAATCCCGACGCCATGACCGGCAGTTTGGAGCGCCGGCATGCATCGTCCGGTTTCGGACGCTCCTCCTCCATGCAAGGGGTGATGTCACATGCAGATCAGTGTCGCTGGCAAGCAGATCGACCTCTCCGACGCTTTGAAGCACCGGGTTACGGCCCATCTCGATCGTCTTGCCGACAAATTCTTCGACCGTGCCCTGGATGCGCAGGTCACCTTCAGCCGCGCCCGATCCTTCTTTACCTGCGATATCAACCTTCATGCCGCGCGGGGCCTGACCCTGCGGGGTGAAGGCGAGGCCGCCGACGCCCATGGCGCCTTCGACGACGCGGCCGAACATATCGCCCGTCGCCTGCGCCGCTATCGCGAGCGGGTGAACGACCATATCCGCACCCTGCCCCGTCGCAAGACGCCCGAGGTGGGTCGCAGCTACATCCTTCGCCCGGCGGAAAGCGACGGGCGGGTCCGGGGTGAAGCGATGCACGACACGGGTCCGTACGCGACCATCGTCGCCGAGCGCGCCGCCGAAATCGCGACACTCAGCGTCAGCGAGGCCGTGATGCGCCTCGATCTGGCGGCCTCGACCCTGCTGATGTTCCGCAACAGCACCAGCGACCAGATCAACGTCATCTACCGCCGACAGGACGGCAATATCGGCTGGCTGGACCCCAGCCCGGCCTGACCGGCCAGCCGGGGCGATCCATGATCGCCCCGGCACGTCTTTCCCCGGGGACTTCTTCCCGGGGGCTTCATCAATGCACCAGGGCCGGCACCATCTCGTGCTGCAGGATCGCCTCGATGGCGGTCGCCTCGTCCTCGGTCAGGGCCATCGGGGTGCCGTCCGCCGCATGGATGGCGAAGACGTCCTGCCCCTCGATCACCACCGCCTTGATATAGGCCATCCGCGACACACCCAGTGACAGAAGCTGGGTGTCGGTCAGATGATGCACGTCGGCGGGCAGCGACGTCTGGTCCGCCTGAAGAACCACCCGTCCGTTCTGGGTCGTAATTCTCATGATCTGGTCCTCCGGGCCGGGATGTCCCATGATGCGGCGACATCCGGTCCACTGGGCCCTCCCTGGCGGGACGGCCATGTCGATGGGGGCGCGGGCGGCACGTGGGCGGCCCGCTAGTCTTCCTCGATAACCCGCACCACGCGCTGGGCGCGGACCTTGGGCAGGTCGATTTCGGCCGGGGGGGCCGATGCGCGCCCCTGCGTGATCTCGATCCGCCGGACCCGGACCTCGGGTTGCGGGCGCAGCAGGTCGATATGGAGCAAACCGTTGTCCAGCCACGCGTTGCCGACCTCGATCCCCTCCGCCAGGACGAACGCCTTCTGGAACTGCCGTGCGGCGATACCCCGATGCAGGAACACGCGTCCCTGGGAATCGTCGGTCTGCCGCCCGCGAATGACCAGTTGGTTGTCTTCCTGCGTGATCTGCAGGTCTTCCATCACGAACCCGGCCACCGCCAGGGTGATACGCAGCGCCGTGGGGCTGATCTGCTCTATATTATAAGGGGGATAGCCGTCGGCCGTTCCCTTGGATGCGCGTTCCAGCATCTGTTCCAGATGGTCGAACCCCAGAAACATGGGGGATGCGAAAAGTCTTCCCGACACACAGGCCTCCTCAACCGAGCGAGACAATCATGCGAACCCGACATCGGCGCCCGCATGCGTCATGATATGGGACGCCATGCCGCTTCCGCAAGGGAGCGGTCAATCTGACTCTTGTCCGGGACAAACTTGCTGTACGCCGGGACGGTCGAATATGGAAATGAAGGGCTGATTGGCCCGAACGAGGAATTTCCCCCGCCTGGTTGCCCAAGCGAGGGATGATCCTTCACAGAAAAAACCTTACGGTAATTCTGTTACCGTGGTTTCCCTACCGAATTGCCAAGAACAGATGACCTTATTGACTTGAAGAAGTCAAGAGGCTTGAAATCGCTTGGGGAAAATATGATCGACGAAAGCCTGACATTCGGGATCGACTTGGGCATCGGTTCATGCGGCTGGGCCGTACTGCGGCGGCCGTCTGCCTTCGGAAGAAAAGGCGTGATAGAAGGAATGGGGAGTTGGTGCTTCGATGTTCCCGAAACCAGCAAGGAACGGACGCCCACCAACCAGATTCGGCGTTCCAACCGACTGCTACGGCGGGTAATCCGCCGCCGCCGCAACCGTATGGCCGCAATCAGGCGATTACTCCACGCCGCCGGGCTGCTTCCCTCGACCGACAGCGATGCGTTGAAACGCCCTGGCCACGATCCATGGGAGTTGCGCGCGCGCGGCCTCGACAAACCGTTGAAACCCGTCGAGTTCGCGGTCGTGCTTGGCCATATCGCCAAAAGGCGGGGCTTCAAATCCGCCGCCAAGCGCAAGGCGACAAACATCAGCAGCGACGACAAGAAGATGCTGACCGCACTGGAAGCCACTCGCGAGCGGCTGGGGCGCTACCGCACGGTCGGCGAAATGTTTGCGCGTGATCCTGATTTTGCCAGCCGCCGCCGCAACCGCGAAGGCAAATATGACCGCACTACTGCCCGTGACGACCTGGAGCATGAGGTCCACGCCCTGTTCGCCGCGCAGCGCCGGCTGGGACAGGGTTTCGCCTCGCCAGAACTGGAAGAAGCGTTCACCGCCAGTGCCTTCCACCAGCGGCCGATGCAGGACAGCGAAAGGCTGGTAGGTTTCTGCCCATTCGAAAGGACGGAGAAGCGCGCAGCGAAATTGACTCCGTCCTTTGAGCGATTCCGCCTGCTGGCCCGGCTCCTCAACCTGCGCATTACGACGCCCGATGGCGAACGCCCGTTGACCGTCGATGAAATCGCTCTCGTTACCCGCGATCTCGGCAAGACTGCAAAGCTGTCGATCAAGCGCGTGCGGACCCTGATCGGTCTGGAGGACAATCAACGTTTTACCACGATCAGGCCGGAGGATGAGGATCGCGATATCGTTGCCCGGACCGGTGGGGCGATGACGGGAACCGCGACCCTCCGCAAGGCTCTCGGCGAGGCGCTTTGGACCGACATGCAAGAGAGGCCGGAGCAGCTTGACGCGATTGTCCAGGTACTCAGTTTCTTCGAGGCGAACGAAACAATAACGGAGAAATTGCGTGAGATCGGTCTGACGCTTGCGGTCCTCGACGTTTTACTGACGGCGCTGGATGCTGGCGTATTCGCGAAATTCAAGGGCGCTGCCCATATTTCGACGAAAGCGGCGCGCAACCTGCTGCCCCATCTCGAACAAGGCCGACGCTATGACGAAGCTTGCACGATGGCCGGCTATGACCATGCTGCCTCCCGCCTTTCCCATCACGGTCAGATCGTCGCAAAGACCCAGTTCAACGCACTGGTCACGGAAATCGGGGAAAGCATTGCCAACCCTATCGCCCGCAAAGCCCTGATCGAAGGGCTCAAGCAGATCTGGGCGATGCGTAATCACTGGGGCTTGCCCGGTTCGATCCATGTCGAACTTGCCCGCGATGTCGGCAACAGTATCGAAAAGCGACGGGAAATTGAAAAACATATTGAAAAAAATACCGCCCTGCGCGCGCGCGAACGTCGGGAGGTCCATGATCTTCTTGATCTGGAAGATGTGAACGGCGACACATTGCTGCGTTACCGACTATGGAAAGAACAGGGAGGCAAATGCCTGTATACCGGCAAGGCTATCCACATTCGTCAGATAGCAGCCACCGACAACAGCGTCCAGGTGGATCATATCCTGCCTTGGTCCCGCTTCGGCGATGACAGCTTCAACAACAAGACGCTGTGTCTTGCCAGTGCCAACCAGCAAAAAAAGCGATCGACGCCCTATGAATGGCTCTCCGGACAGACTGGCGATGCGTGGAACGCTTTTGTACAGCGGATCGAGACCAACAAGGAACTGCGCGGCTTCAAGAAGCGCAATTATCTGCTGAAAAACGCCAAAGAGGCTGAAGAGAAATTCCGCAGCCGCAATCTCAATGACACGCGCTATGCCGCACGCCTGTTCGCGGAAGCAGTGAAACTGCTTTATGCTTTTGGCGAGCGGCAGGAAAAGGGCGGTAATCGTCGCGTCTTCACCCGGCCCGGCGCTCTTACGGCGGCTTTGCGTCAGGCATGGGGGGTGGAATCACTCAAGAAACAGGATGGCAAGCGCATCAATGATGACCGCCATCACGCGCTGGATGCGCTGACAGTGGCGGCAGTTGACGAAGCCGAGATCCAGCGGCTGACCAAATCTTTTCACGAATGGGAACAGCAGGGACTGGGCCGACCACTGCGACGTGTCGAACCGCCGTGGGAAAGCTTTCGTGCGGATGTTGAGGCAACCTATCCGGAAGTATTCGTTGCCCGCCCCGAACGCCGCCGCGCGCGTGGCGAGGGCCATGCCGCGACAATCCGGCAGGTGAAAGAGCGCGAATGTACGCCCATCGTCTTTGAACGGAAGGCCGTTTCCAGCCTCAAGGAAGCCGACCTTGAACGGATTAAGGATGGCGAACGCAATGAGGCCATCGTGGAGGCTATACGCTCCTGGATCGCAACCGGCCGGCCCGCCGACGCCCCACCCCGTTCGCCACGCGGCGATATTATCACCAAGATCCGTCTGGCGACCACGATCAAGGCCGCCGTTCCCGTCCGCGGGGGCACTGCCGGTCGAGGAGAAATGGTACGGGCGGACGTGTTTAGCAAGCCCAACCGCAGGGGCAAGGACGAATGGTATCTGGTGCCCGTTTATCCACATCAGATCATGAATCGGAAGGCTTGGCCAAAGCCACCGATGCGGTCGATAGTTGCCAATAAGGATGAGGATGAATGGACCGAAGTCGGTCCCGAGCATCAATTTCGCTTTAGTCTTTATCCTCGCTCCAATATAGAGATCATAAGACCGAGTGGAGAAGTGATCGAAGGATATTTCGTGGGCCTTCATCGGAACACGGGGGCACTAATACCAACTCCGGTCGGCCCTGACTCATATGTGATTGCCTGACGGTATCGTTCTGGAACGAGCTGTGATTCACAGGATGCCGAACCGGGCGGGAGGCATCCGAATGGGCGGGGCGTTAGCGTTGCGTGAGGATTATGATGCGGCGGGACTGCGTGCTCTGGCGCGGACAACGAGGCATGCGGGCCAGGCGCGTCGGCTTCTGGCGCTGGCGGCGATCTACGATGGTGCGTCACGCGGAGACGCGGCACGACTGGCTGGGACGGATCGGCAGATTGTGCGGGACTGGGTGGTGCGTTTCAACGCCGAGGGCCCGGATGGCGTGCGGGATCATCATGGGGGCGGTGTCGTTCCCCGCCTGACACCAGCCATGTTGGAAGCGCTGATGCGCCGGATCGAGGACGGCCCGATCGCTGCCGTGCATGGGGTGGTGCGCTGGCGGCAGGCTGATCTGGGGCAATGGCTTTATGAGGAATTCGGCGTCTCTCTTTCGCGCAGCCGGCTGAGCGCCGTTATCCGGGGCCTCGACTTCCGCCTTCTGACGGGACGCCCCCGGCACCATGCCCAGGATCCCGAGGCCCAGGACGTTTTTAAAAAAGCTTCCCCGACGTCATGGCCGGGATCCGGGCCCGGCATCCCGGCAAGGCCATCGAACTCTGGTGGGGCGACGAGGCGAGGGTCGGCCAGAAAACGAAGCTGACGCGCCGCTGGGCCAGACGCGGCACCCGTCCACGCGCGCCTGCCGATCAGCGCACACGTTCGGCCTGGATCTTCGGAGCGATCTGTCCGGCGCTAGGCAAGGGAGCGGCCCTCGTCCTGCCCTGGTGCAACCTCCACGCCATGAACCGGCATCTCGACGAGATCTCGCAGGCCGTAGCGCCGGGCGCTCACGCTATCCTCATCGTCGATCAGGCAGCGTGGCATACCAGCCCGAAACTCGATATCCCCGCCAACATCACCATCCTGCCGCTCCCGCCACGCTCGCCCGAACTCAATCCGGTGGAAAACGTCTGGCAGTTCATGCGCAATACCTGGCTGTCGAACCGGATCTTCCGCACCTACGACGACATCGTCGATATCTGCTGCCACGCCTGGAACCAGCTCGTCGACCAGCCCTGGCGCATCATGTCCCTCGGGCTACGACAATGGGCACATGGGTTTTAACAAACAGGAGTTGGTATAACAATATCAGCACATAATGATCCCAAGTCGATACATTCGGGAATTGGCACAAAAACCTTGCTGGCCATAAGTAAGTATCAAGTGGACCGCTTTGGTAGAAAATCCCCTGTCCGCAAAGAGGTGCGCACATGGCATGGCGAGGCGTGCATATCTCCCACCCCTCCCGGTTGACGCATCGGAATCGGCAGCTCGTTGTTGCTCAGGATGGTGGCGAGGTATCATTGGCGGTGGAGGACATCGCGTGCCTTATCCTCGATACGCGACAAGTGAGCATCACCGGGTCTCTTCTCTCTGCGCTTGCAGAAAATGGCGTTGCCATGATCGTGCCCGATGCCAGGCATCATCCTGCCGGTATCCTGCTGCCTTTTCACCAGCATCATGCCCAGGCGCACATAGCACATGCCCAGATCTCGATCAGCCAACCATTGAAGAAGCGCCTGTGGCAGACATTGGTCGTCGCCAAGATACGTAATCAGGCTGCACTACTGGACCAACTCGGCCGGCCGCAAGGACAAACGATTGCAGCAATGGCTGGACGGGTCGCTTCCGGCGATCCGGGCAATGTGGAAGCACAGGCGGCCCGAGCTTACTGGGCGAGCCTGTTTTCGGATTTTACACGCGCAAACGAGAATGATCGTCGTAATGCGTTGCTTAACTATGGTTATGCGATCATGCGAGCCGCGATTGCACGCGCATGCGTGGCGCTGGGATTGCTCCCAGCTTTCGGGGTACATCACGCATCGAAAACCAATGCGTTCAATCTCGTCGACGATCTGATCGAGCCGTTCCGCCCCTTTGTGGACCGCATGGCGCATGACCGGGCTTTGGAACATGTAGGGGACACGCTGTCTATCGAGGATCGCCGTCAAATGTCGACGATCCTCAATGACAATGCGGCCATCGGTCGCGAGCGAATGACCGTCCTGGCCGCAACCGAAGCGGTAGCCATGTCCGTGGTGCGCGCCATCGAGCATGGCAGTGCCGCGCTTCTCTCGACTCCAACTCTGAAAGCCCGGGATTGACGGTGCGCGATGAAAGCCGAGGACATCCGGTTCATGTGGCTTCTCGTATTTTTCGACCTTCCGGTTCGCACCAAAGAGCAGCGACGACGCGCCAGTCGCTTTCGCCATTTCCTCAAGGATGACGGCTTCTTGATGTTGCAATTTTCGGTTTACGCACGCATCTGCCGAGGACAGGACGCTGTGGAAAAGCATGTTCGGCGGGTGCGGTCGAATCTTCCAAAGGAAGGTAGCGTTCGGACACTACAAATCACGGACAGGCAATACGGACGGATGGAATTGATGCTGGGCCTTGCGCCAAAAACCGAGCGAATCGGACCTTCTCAGATGGTGCTGTTGTGATTTCGGCGTCAAAAAACGCGGAAATCACAACAGTTCCAATTACTTCCCTGCAAGGTAGCCTACCATCGGCAAATCGGTAGGGAAACCACGGCTCAGCCGGCTGGGCATTGCCCTACGAGAGGAGCCTACCATCGGCAAATCGGTAGGGAAACCACGGCAGGGGAGCGCGTCACCTTCGACAAGGGCCTAGCCTACCATCGGCAAATCGGTAGGGAAACCACGGCCCTCGTTGCTCGCGCGCGGGTGCAGGGCTGAGCCTACCATCGGCAAATCGGTAGGGAAACCACGGCTCCGCACGTTCACGCGTACCAGCATCGCGGAGCCTACCATCGGCAAATCGGTAGGGAAACCACGGCTGCTCTTAGCTGTGCCGGTGGATTTTGTGGGCACGAAGAACTCATGATTTTCATCCAATTCTTCCGGGTTTTCCACGCTGCTGGGCGGGTTCCCTCTGGCGCGGCGGGGCCGGTGTCGCTACATCGCCCTGCATGATCGACCGTGACGCCATCGCCGCCGCCATTCCCATGCCCATCCTGGTCGCGCCGCAGGCCATCCTGCGGCAGAAGGCGCGCCCCGTCCGGCCCGAGGATGCGGCGGGCGTGCGCGATGCCCTGCCGCGCATGTTCGCCGCCATGTACCAGGCCCCGGGGATCGGCCTGGCGGCCCCGCAGGTCGGGATGGGCCTGCGATTTGCCATCGTGGATTTGGGCGAGGAAGGCGAGCGCCAGCCGCTGATCCTGATCAACCCGGACGTGATCGCGGAATCGGACAGCCTGGCCTCGCGCGAGGAAGGGTGCCTGTCCCTGCCCAACCAATATGCCGAGGTGATCCGCCCCGACCGTGTCCGCGTGCGCTACCGCACCCTGGACGGCACAGAGGAGGAACTGGAGGCCGACGGCCTGCTGGCCACCTGCATCCAGCATGAGATCGATCATCTGGAAGGCATCCTGTTCGTCGATCACCTCTCGACGCTGAAGCGCAACATGATCATGCGGCGCCTGGCCAAGGAACAGCGCCAGAAACGCTGAGTCTTTTCAGCGCTGATCATTCTCGGGAAACAGGATCGGATCGTCATGCGCCTGGCCTTCATGGGAACACCCGATTTCGCGGTTCCCGCCCTGCACGCCCTGCACGAAGCGGGGCACGAGATCGCCGTGGTCTACAGCCAGCCGCCCCGTCCCGCCGGGCGCGGCCAGGCGGTGCGTCCCCAGCCCGTCCACCTGGCGGCCGAGGCGCTGGGCATTCCGGTGCGCGTGCCCACCCGGCTGCGCGCCAATCACGACGAACATGCGTTCTTCCGCGCGCTGGACCTGGATGCGGCGGTGGTCGCGGCCTACGGGCTGATCCTGCCCGGCGCGATGCTGGACGCCCCGCGCCGGGGCTGCCTGAACGTCCATGCCAGCCTGCTGCCCCGCTGGCGGGGGGCCGCGCCGATCCAGGCCGCGATCCTGGCCGGCGACGACGAGAGCGGCGTGACCATCATGCAGATGGACGAAGGGCTGGATACCGGCGCGATGCTGCTGACCGGCCGCGTCGCCCTGACGCCGGCAACCACCGCCAGCACGCTGCATGACGACCTGGCGGCCATGGGGGGCCGGCTGATCGTGGCGGCCCTGGCGAATTCGGAGACCGCCGCGATTCCCCAGCCCGCCGAGGGCGCGACCTATGCCGCCCGCCTGACCCGCGAGGACGGACGCATCGACTGGACCCGCGATGCCGTGGATATCGACCGGCAGGTCCGCGCCCTGACGCCCTGGCCGGGCACCTTCACCACGCTGGACGGCACGGTCCTGAAGATCGGCGCCGCGACCCCGATCGACGGGCCGCGGGACGCGGTACCCGGCACGGTGCTGGACGACCGGCTGACGGTCGCCTGCGGCCAGGGGACCCTGCGCCTGACCCGCATCCAGCGCCCGGGACGCGGCATGATGGAGGCCGACGCCTTCCTGCGCGGCCAGCCGGTCCCCGTCGGCACGCGGCTGGGATCGTGACCGCGCCGTCGCTCCAGCGCTGGGCCGTACGCATCGAATATGACGGACGCCCCTTCGTCGGCTGGCAGCGCCAGATCACCGGCCTGTCGGTCCAGCAGGTACTGGAGGAAGCAGCGAGCCGGCTGGCGTCCGGACGCGTCGTGCCCAGCATTACCGCCGGGCGCACCGATGCCGGCGTGCATGCCACCGGCCAGGCGGCGCACCTGGATTTTCCCGGCGACGTGCGCCTGAACGATTCGACCGTGCGCGATGCGCTGAATTTCCACATGAAGCCTTATCCGGTGGCGGTGCTGCGGGCCTGTCCGGTCGATACCGAATGGAGCGCGCGGTTTTCCGCCATCCGCCGGTCCTATCGCTATCGGATCCTGAACCGCCGCAGCCGGCCGACCCTGGATGACGGACGGGTCTGGCTGGTCAAGCGCACCCTGGACGAAGCGGCCATGGCGCGGGCCGCCCGCCTTCTGCTGGGACGGCATGATTTCACTTCGTTCCGCGCCAGCGCATGCCAGGCCAGGAGCCCGCTGCGGACGCTGGACCGGCTGGGCGTCGTCCGCCAGGGCGAGGAAATCGTGATCGAGGCCGAGGCCCGGTCGTTCCTGCATCACCAGGTGCGCAACATGGTCGGCACATTGAAGCTGGTGGGGGAAGGACTGTGGGCGCCCGACCGGGTGGCGGCGGCACTGGCCGCCTGCGACCGGCGGGCGGCGGGCCCGACAGCCCCCCCGGACGGGTTGTACCTGACGGGGGTGGGCTACGACCCCGATCCGTTCTAAATCCCCTTACTGCGGAGCGTGCGCCGATGGCAGGGCCAGGAAATCCTGCCAGGGCGCATAATGGGGCGGCAGCACCGCCGCCGCCTCGCCCAGGACCAGGATCGCCGCCGCGACCGCCAGAACGACCAGAATCGCCCGCCACACGCCAAGCGCCAGCCCCACCCGTGCGATGAACCAGGTCAGCCACAGGTTATAGGCGAAGACGATCCCGTTCAGGATCAGCGCGGAATGCACGGCATTGAGACCGGCCGGCAGGACCATCGCCACCACGGCCACGGCGATCAGCATGACGAACAGCACCAGCCAGTCGCACCACAGCGCCGCGGTCATGTAGCGGGGCCACAGGGCCTCGCGCCCCCACAGGCGTGCCAACTGATGGGTCACGATGATCGGCGTCAGGACCAGGCAGAGCGAGAACAGGATCTTGGTCCCGCTCAGTCCCGTGGGGGCCTGGACCAGGGTCAGCAACGCACCGACCAGCCACAGCGCCACGCGCGGGGCCAGCGCGGTCAACACCGAATCCTGGGTCGCACCGAAACAGTTCAGCCCCTCGCGCCGGCCACGGCCCAGCAGCATCATGCCGCGAAAGATACCGCCGGCGCTGTTCGGCAACGGTCCCTGCGGCACGCCGCGTCCCTGCATCATCCCATCAGCCTTTCAAGAAACGCCGCATAGATGTCGGTCAGCGCGAGAAGGTCGGCAACGGGCACGTGCTCGTCCACCTTGTGCATGCTGGCCCCGACCAGGCCGAATTCGGCAACCGGGCAATAGCGGCTGATGAACCGTGCATCGGACGTGCCGCCCCCGGTATCCAGCCGCGGCGCCCGCCCCGTCACCGCCTGGATGGACGCGGCCAGCATGTCCAGCTCCGGCGTGGGTTCGGTACGGAAGGCTTCACCGCTGATCTGGACCGTGACCTCCGCCCCCGGGGCGTGGACATGCGCGACGCCGCGGATCCAGTCGGCCAGGCCCTGGCCGGTATGCAGGTCGTTGAAGCGGATGTTCAGCCGTGCCGTGGCCCGGCCGGGAATGACATTGGTCGCCTCGTTGCCGACATCGACCGTGGTGACCTGCAGGCTGGACGGTTCGAACCACTCCGTTCCCTGGTCCAACGGGCGGGCCGTCAGGTCCGACAGGATGGCCAGCAGGCGATGGACCGGATTGTCGGCCCGATGGGGATAGGCCACGTGACCCTGGATTCCCGGCACGACGATCCGGGCATTCAGGCTGCCGCGACGCCCGATCTTGATGACATCGCCCAGATGGTCGGGATTGGTCGGTTCGCCCACCACGCAGAAATCGGGAACCTGCCCGTGCGCCGCCATCCATTCCAGCACCTTGACGGTGCCGAAGGTGGCCGGTCCTTCCTCGTCGCCGGTAATCAGCAGGCTGACCGAACCCCGCAGCGTCCGGCCCGATTCCAGTATCCGTGCCACGGCGCCGACGAAGGCGGCGATCCCGCCCTTCATGTCACATGCGCCGCGCCCGTACAGGCGGCCGTCCCGCAGCGCGGCCTCGAACGGGCCCGAGGTCCAGCCGCCATCGCCGGGCGGCACCACGTCGGTATGTCCGGCGAAACAGAGATGCGGCCCCGACCGGCCCAGCCGCGCGAACAGGTTCGGGGTGCGGGCAGGTCCCTCGCCAAACGGCAGGTCGGTGACGTCGAACCCCAGCCCGCGCAGGGCAGCCGTCAGCACCCCGATCGCGCCGCCATCGTCCGGCGTGACCGACGGCGCGCGGATCAGGTCCCGCGCCAGGGTGAGCGCGGGGGTGGATGCCGGGGTCAGGGCACCGGTCAATCGCGCAGCAATTCGTTGATCGAGGTCTTGGAGCGGGTGCGTTCGTCGACGCGCTTCACGATCACGGCGCAGGCCAGCGCGGGCAGCGGCGTGCCGTCGGCGGCATGCGGCGTACGCGGCGGCAGCGTGCCCGGCACCACGACCGAATAGGCCGGCACGCGGCCGACGAAGACCTCGCCCGTCGTGCGGTCGACGATCTTGGTCGACGCGCTCAGGAACACGCCCATCGACAGCACGCTACCGCGCTCGACGATCACGCCCTCGGCGACTTCCGAGCGCGCGCCGATGAAGCAGTCATCCTCGATGATGACCG
The DNA here is from genome assembly GCF_000021325.1 of Gluconacetobacter diazotrophicus PA1 5. Classification (GTDB taxonomy): domain Bacteria; phylum Pseudomonadota; class Alphaproteobacteria; order Acetobacterales; family Acetobacteraceae; genus Gluconacetobacter; species Gluconacetobacter diazotrophicus. Next base: position 393,123 of record NC_011365.1, read on the forward strand.
GCGCGGCCTGCAACGGTTCCAGCACGCCACCGATGCCGACACCGCCGCTGATATGGCAGTTGCGGCCGATCTGCGCGCAGCTTCCGATCGTGACCCAGGTATCGACCATCGTGCCGCTTTCGACGCGGGCGCCGGCATTGACGAAGCTGGGCATCAGCACCACGCCGGGCGCGATATAGGCCGACCGCCGGACGATGGCGCCCGGAACGGCGCGGAAGGCCGCCTGGCCGAACTGTGCCTCGTCCCAACCCTGGAACTTCAGCGGCACCTTGTCGAAGAACGGCGCCGGTGCGGCAGGCATCACGTGGCTGTCGTTCAGGCGGAAGGACAGCAGCACCGCCTTCTTCAGCCACTCATTGACGACCCACCCGGCATCGGTGGGCGTGGCAACGCGCAGCGCGCCCGAATCCAGCCCGGCCAGCGCATGCTCGACGGCCTCGCGGTCCGCGCCTTTCGTGGCAGAGGACAGCGTGTCGCGCCGCTCCCATGCTGCCTCGATATGGGTCCGGAGGGCGTGCTCGTCGTTCATGGTCCTGCAATCCTGTCTCGGCGATGGCCATGGCGGCCCATCGCATTCCGTCTTCATGTCGCGGGACCATGCGAAGGAAGGCCCCGGCCTGTCAACGCATCTCGCCCCCGTGGCGTCGCGCGGTCCCTATTCGCCGCGGATCAGCGTTCCGGGACCGGCCTCGGTGAACAGTTCCAGCAGGCAGGCATGGGGCACCCGGCCGTCCAGGATCACCGCCGCCCTGGCGCCGCTGCGCACGGCCTCCAGGCAGGTTTCCACCTTGGGGATCATGCCGCCGCTGATCATGCCGCTGGCAATGCCGCGCCGGGCTTCCTCGGCCGTCAGTTCGGGGATCAGCGCGCCGGTCTCGTCCAGCACGCCGGGCACGTCGGTCAGCATCAGCAGCCGCGTGGCATGCACCGCGCCCGCGATCGCGCCGGCGGCGGTATCGGCATTGATATTGTACGTCTCACCGGCCTCGCCGATGCCCACGGGGGCCACGACGGGGATCAGGCCCGATCCGGACAGGGCGTAGAGCACGCGCGGATCGATATGCGTGGGTTCGCCGACGAAGCCCAGGTCCAGCGCCCGCTCCTGGCCGCTGGCATCGCGGGTGGTGCGCTGCAGGCGCCGCGCGGTGATCAGCCCGCCATCCTTGCCGGAAATCCCGACCGCCAGCGCGCCGGCCTGGTTGATCAGGCCGGCGACCTGCTTGTTCACCTTCCCCGCCAGGACCATTTCGATCACGTCGACCATGGCGGCATCGGTGACCCGCAGCCCGTCCACGAAGGTCGAGGGGATCTGCAACCGGGTCAGCATGGCGCTGATCTGCGGGCCGCCGCCATGAACGATGACGGGATTGACCCCCACCAGCTTCAGCAGCGCGATGTCGTGCCCGAACGCGTTGGACAGCGAATCGTCCACCATGGCGTGGCCGCCATATTTGACCACGATCGTATCCCCGGCATAGCGACGCAGGAACGGCAGCGCCTGGGCCAGGACGGCGGCCCGTTCCTGCGCTTCCTGCATCGTCCGCACGATATCGCCGGTCGTGCCGCCGCCTGGGAATTCGCTCTGGGATTCGCTCATCGGGTCGTGCCCTGTCGTCTTGGTCATGATGGGAACCGGTTCAGCCCGCTTGGGGCAGGGCCAGGGCCGCCAGTTCGGCGCGCAGTTCGGGGATGCCCAGCCCGGTGTCGCTGCTGGTGGCGAAGGTTCCGGGATAGGCGGCCGGATGCTGCCGGGCCAGGTCGGCCGCCTGGCTGCGCTTGGCTTCCAGCGCGCCGGGGCGCGGCGCGTCGCACTTCGTCAGCACGATCTGGAACGTCACGGCCGCACGGTCCAGCAGCGTCATGATCTCGCGGTCCGACGCCTTGAGTTCGATCCGCGAATCCAGCAGCAGGATCACGCGCTGCAGGGTCGGACGTCCGCGCAGATAGGCGAACATCATGCCCTGCCAGTCTTCCTTCACATCCTTCGCGGCGCGGGCGTAGCCGTAGCCCGGCATGTCCACCAGGGTCAGCCGCCCCCCCAGGTCGAAGAAATTCAGCTGCTTGGTCCGCCCCGGTTCCGACGATGCGCGCGCCAGTGCGCGGCGTCCGGTCAGGGCGTTGATCAGGCTGGATTTCCCGACATTCGACCGTCCGGCGAACGCGATTTCCGGCGCACCGGGGGGCGGAAGCTGCTCCAGCTTCTGCGCCCCGAAGAAGAAATCACACGGACCGGCAAACAGCAGGCGGCCGGCTTCGAGCAGCCGTTCTTCCTCGTCCGGGGTGCGGGGGGTGGCGTTGAAGTCGGACATCAGGCCCTGCCGCTCACTTGCGCCCGGCGGCGGCCGGGATCGCACCGACCTTGTCGACGGCGGATTTCATGCGACGCTGGATCACCATCTGCTGCGCGACCGTCAGCAGGTTGTTCCAGCAATAATAGATCACCAGACCGGCGGGCTGCCGCGCCATGAAGAAGGTGAACAGCACCGGCATCATCTGGAACATGCGCTGCTGCGCCGGGTCCGTCGGCGCCGGGTTCAGCTTCTGCTGCAGGAACATCGTGGCCCCGAACAGGATCGGCCACACGCCCAACTGCAGGTACGGCGACAGCACGTTCGGGTCCCACGGGATCAGCCCGAACAGGTTGAACAGGTTGGTCAGGTCCGGCGCGGACAGGTCGTGAATCCAGCCGAAGAAGGGCGCGTGGCGCATTTCGATGGTGATATACAAGTCCTTGTACAGGCTCCAGAACACCGGGATCTGCACCACCATCGGCAGGCACCCGGCAGCCGGGTTCACGCCCTCGGCCTTGTACAGCGCCATCATGTTCTGGTTCAGCGCCATCTGGTCGCTCTTGTACCGCTCGCGCAGTTCCTGAACCTTGGGCTGCAATTGCCGCATCTTGGCCATCGAGCGGAACTGGCGCGTCGCCAGCGGGAAGAACAGCGCCTTGACCAGCAGGGTGAACGCCATCAGCGCCAGACCGAAATTGCCCAGCAGCGTGTTCAGCCAATCCAGCACGTAGAAGATCGGACGGGTCAGGAAGGCGAACCAGCCGAAATCGACGGCCTTCCAGAAATCGGGAATGTGCAGGCTGGACTGGTACTGTTCCAGCAGGTTCACTTCCTTGGCGCCCGCGAAGACGTGGCTGACGGTCGCGCCCGTGGTCCCCGGAGCAACCACGGTGGCGGCCTGGGCGATGAAGCCGACCTGATAGACCCCTGCCCCGCCATTGGCCTGATAGCCATAGCTGCCGGTCACCGCCGTGCCCTGCTGCGGAATGACGGCGGTCAGCCAGTATTTGTCGGTGATCCCGGCCCATCCGCCCTGTCCGCCCTTGGTCCAGGACAGGTTGCCCGGCGGCGTGGCGCCGGTGCGCAGGCTTTTGTACGAACTTTCGTCCAGCCGGCCGTCGATGACGGAAATCGGCCCCTCATGCACCAGGTAGCCGCCGGTTTCCGTCGGCGTATAGGCCCGGTCGACGCGGGCATAGGGGTAGAGCGACACCGGCTGCGCGGAGCGGTTCACGATCCGCTGCTCGATTCCGAACATGTAATGGGCGTCGATCGACACCACGATCTGGAACGTGACGCCCGCGCCGTTGTCCCAGGACAGCGTGACCGGCCGGTCGGAAGTCAGCTTGGGCGCGTCCGCGCTCCATACCGTGGTGGCGTCGGGCACGCGTACCTGGCCGCCGGGCAGGTTCATCCAGCCGATTTCGACGTAATTGGGCTGCTGGTCGTGGCCGGGTTCCAGGATGCGGACCTGCGGGCTGCCCTTGGCGACCGTCTCGTGATAGTCGCGCAGCACCATGTCATCCAGCCGCGCGCCCAGCAGGTCGATCGATCCGGCCACCTTGGGCGCGTCGATCGCAAGCCGCGTCTCGGCCTGCGGCGCGGGCGTGGATACGGGCTGGGAACTGGCACCCGCGACGGGGGCCGGCGCGCGAGCGGCGTCGGTGGGCGGTGTCTGGCGACTGGTCTGGGCGGCCTGCTGTGCGACCTCGTGATGGGCCTGCTTCGGCATGAAATATTCGAAGCCAACCAGGACCATGGCGGACAACAGCGTCGCCACGATAAAACGCTTGGTATCCATCAGCGACCAGCCAGACTCTCGTTATCTATGGGAAGAACAGCAGGAACGGCGCGCGCGCTCCCGCGAAGGCACGGGATCGTATCCGCCGATATTCCACGGATTGCAACGCAAGATCCGCCATGCGGCCAGAATCGCGCCGCGAAACGGACCGTGACGGCGCACCGCTTCCACCGCGTAATTGCTGCAGGAGGGCACGAATCGGCAATTCGGTCCCAGGACGGGGCTCAAGACCCATTGATAGACGCGAATCGCGCCGATCAAGAGCCAAGCCAGAACTGCACTCACTCCGCTCCCCGCACGCCCGCCTTGCGCAGGGTACGGCGCAGGTCGCCCACCAGGGCGGCGAAGGTGCGTCCGCGCGTTCCGTCGCGCCCGATCAGGACCAGATCGACCCCGTTCAGCGGCTCCTCGCGTTCCACGACGCGCACCGCTTCACGCAGGCGGCGGCGCGTCCGGTTGCGGACGACGGCGTTTCCGACCTTCTTTGTCACGGTAAAGCCGATCCTGGCCGGATCGGAGTCGTCCCGCCCCAGGGCCTGCAGCACAAGGCCAGGCGACGGCACTTTCCGCCCCCTGGATGCGACCTTCAGGAACTCTGCGCGTTTCTTGAGACGATGGGCGCGGTCGGCCACTATCAGCAGCCCCCTGGAAACTCGGCGCCCCGGGACTGGCCCGGGGACACGACAGGCCTGATGATCAGGCGGAAAGGCGCTTGCGGCCCTTGGCGCGGCGGTTCGCGATCACCTTGCGGCCGCCGACGGTTTCCATACGGGCGCGAAAGCCGTGACGGCGCTTGCGGACCAGCTTGGACGGTTGATACGTGCGCTTCACGACGGCACTCCCCAATTGACAACGCTAATTTCGTCGCGGCTTATACGTCCCGTTGCCCGGCACGTCAACGTGCAAGAGAAGAAGAGCCATGACAGGCCCCGAATCGGACGAAAAGACCCGCCGGGTCGCCGCGACCCTGCATGACGTGCGCGGCCTGCTGTCGCCCGCGATGCTGTCGGCCGACGGGCTGACCCTGCATGCCGACCCGCAGGTCCGCGCCGCCGCCGAACAGATCATCCAGTCCATCGAGCAGGCCGTAAGCCGGCTGAAGGCGCTTGGACAGCCCAAAAAATGACCGGGCGCCTACGGGCGCTGGATCAATTCGATCTTGTACCCGTCCGGGTCTTCCACGAAGGCGATGATCGTGGTGCCGAATTTCACGGGCCCGGCCTCGCGCGTCACCTTGCCGCCGCCCGCGCGCACGGCCTCGGCCACCGCCGCCACGTCGGGCACGCCTACGGCGAAATGACCGAATCCGGTCCCGACCTCGTACCCGTCATCCTGGCCCCAGTTATAGGTCAGTTCGATTTCCGCCTGGCCGGCCGCGTTGTCGGCATAGCCGATGAAGACAAGGGTGTATTTGCCTTCGGGCACCTCGCGCCGGCGCAATTCGTGCATGCCCAGCAATTTATAGAAGGCAATGCTGGCGTCGAGATTGCGGACGCGAACCATCGTGTGCAGATACGATCCCATCTTTCTCTCCTATTCGATCCCGGCCAGGAACAGGCCGGCTTCATTCGCGGCCGCGACGCAGCCGTCCGGATCGGTCAACAGGGTGGCACCGGCCTGGAAGGCGATGCCGCGCAGCCCGGCCTGGGCCGCGCGCCGCACGGTATCCGGCCCGATGGTCGGAAGATCCGCCCGGCGATCCTGCCCGGGTTTGAGCATCTTGACCAGAACCCCGCCCGGGCGTCCCGGTTGCCGGCATTCCCCCGCACGCAGTAGCATCCGGTCGGTGCCTTCCATCGCCTCGACCGCCAGGACCAGCCCGTCCTGCACCACGCAGCCCTGGCCGATATCCAGCCGCCCGATGGCATCGACGACCGCACGGCCGCGCCCGATATCGGCCTGCGCCTGGGCATCGGGCTGGACGCGCCCCAGCACCCCGCGCCGTCCGACCGAACCGGAGAGGAATTCATGGGCACCGTGAATGGTGAATCCTTCCTCGGCCAACACGCGGACGATCGCCGCCAGCAGGCCGTCATCGCCCGAAAACAGCGCGCGCCCGATGCGCGCCATGATCCGGGCCCCCGTCGCATCGGGACGCAGGTCGGAAAACGAAGGCCGGCGCACCGGTCCGATCAGGACAAGGTCCCGGCATTGTTCCGCGCGCAGGCAGGACAGGATTTCGCCCGCCGCCGCCAGACGGATATAGCGGTGCGGCCAGGGCTCGATGATGGCGGGTTCGGCGAAATCCTGGAAACCGACGATGAACACGCGCAGGCCCATGGCCACGGCCGCCCGGGCGACCTGTCCCGGCAGCGGCCCGCCGCCGGCCAGGATTCCCACGCACTCGCCCGACAGCGCCGGCCCGTTCTTCCGACCGGACACTCAGACGCCGTCTGATTCGATCGAGGCCGCTCCCCCGCCGGCTACCCGCACCAGGCCGCGATGGCTGGGGGCCTCGATGAAGGCCAGGATCTCGGCCACCTTCGGGTCGCTGCCGTAATCCGCCCGCACGCTTGCGAGGCGACGGCTGAAGGCCGTCGATTCCTCGTCCATCGCCCGGGGGTAGAGGGCGCGGAACGCACGGCGCAGAAGATGCAGTTCATCCGGCTGCACGCCGTTGCGCTTCAGCCAGATCCAGTGCAGCCCCACCAACCGCGCGCGGTTGCCCAGCACGCTGCCATAGGGAATGACGTCGGCTTCCACTCCGCAGACGCCGCCGACCAGGGCCGCCCGTCCGATACGGACGAACTGGTGCAGCGCCGCCGCACCCATGATCCGCGCATGATCGCCGATCGTCACATGGCCGCCCATGACCACATTGTTCACGATGATGACCCCGTTCCCCAGGGTGCAGTCGTGCGCCACATGGGAATTGGCCATGATCAGGCAGTCGTCACCGACCCGGGTGACCCCGCTGCCCGTCGCGGTGCCACGGTGGATCGTGACGTTTTCGCGGATGACCGTGCGCGCACCGATGGTGCAGCGCGTGGGTTCGCCACGATATTTCAGGTCCTGCGGCGCCATTCCGATGGTGGTGAACGGAAAGCAGACGACCCCGGGACCGATGTGGGTATGACCGTCGATGATCACGTTGGCGATCAGATGGACCCCGTCCTCGATCGTCACGTCGGGACCGATGGAACACCACGGGCCGATCCGAACCCCATGACCGATCCGCGCCCCGCTCGCCACGATCGAGGAAGGATGAATCTCGGCGGCCCTGGTTTCGGCGTCCAATCCTGCCAAATCGGTCAACATTCTCTCTCCCAGCAGCATCCGATCCCCAACGGGGCAGGATGCTAGCCCATGATCATCGCGCTGAACGTGGCTTCGGCCACCGACACGCCGTCAACGCGCGCGATACCCTTGAATTTCCATACGTTGGCGCGGCTGCGTTCCTTTTCGACATGGATACGCAACTGGTCGCCCGGTCCGACCGGCCGGCGGAACTTCGCCCCGTCGATCGTCATGAAATAGACCAGCTTGCCCTCGAACGCCGGGCCAAGGGTCAGCACCACCAGGGTTGCGGCCGTCTGCGCCATCGCCTCGATGATCAGGACGCCCGGCATGACGGGGCGGGCCGGAAAATGCCCCTGGAAATGCGGTTCGCTGGCGGTCACGTTCTTGATGCCGACCGCCGAGGACCCCAGCACGATATCGACCATCCGGTCGATCAGCAGGAACGGATAGCGATGGGGTATCGCTTCCATGATCCGCATCACGTCGATCGCTTCGATGCAGGTCGGGCTATCGCCCGCCGGGGGAACCTCTACTTCTTTATCCACGTCGTCCGACCATCTTGCTCGGGATAGCGGGACACGTCATCCTTGCGACCGTCGCCCGCCTGTCCCGGTTGAATTCCGGGGGCCTTGTTCGGAGGCCAGCAGCCTCAGGTCTCGCCCCCTCCATTTTGCGTCGCCTTTTTGGCCAGGCGCCGCAACACGGCCACGTTCCGGAAAAATTCCCGAAACGGCATCGCAGGGCTACCGATAACATCGGCCCCTGCTTCCACATCCGACATCACGCCGCATTGCGCACCGATACGGGCCTTGGTGCCAACACGAATATGACCGATCAGACCGGCCTGGGCGGCGATGGTGACAAAATCGCCCAGTTCCGTCGAACCTGAAATACCGGCCTGGGAAACGACGATACAACACCGCCCGAGGCGGGCATTATGGCCAATCTGCACCAGGTTGTCGAGGCGTGAGCCCGCGCCGATGACGGTGTCCTGGGACGAACCGCGATCGATGGTCGAATTCGCTCCGACCTCCACCCCGTCTTCCAGCACCACGCGGCCCAACTGCGGCACGGTCTCGAACCCGTCGGGCCCTACCGCGAAGCCGAACCCTTCCTGGCCGATCCGCGCGCCGGACAGCAGCGTGACCCGGTCGCCCAGCAGCGCATGCGACACGCTGGCGTGGCTGCCGATCCGGCAATGCGCGCCGATCCGCACCCCGTCTCCGATCAGCGCATAGGCGTCGATCCGGCTGCCCGCCCCCACCTGCGCGCCCGCGCCGATGGTCACGAATGGACCGATCTGCGCCGACGGATCGATGTCGGCGCCGGCGCCGACGATGGCGGTGGGATGGATACCCGGGATCGCGGCCGGGACCGGGTGGAACAGGCCAGCCACGCGCGCCCACGCCAGATAGGGCGTCGAACACACCAGCCCCACCGTACCCTTGGGCAGACGGTCGACGAAGGCGGGGGCAAGGATCACCACGCCCGCCCGCGTCTGTTCCAGCAGCGGCGCATAGCGCCGGTTGTCGAGGAAGCTGACCTCTTGCGGGCCGGCCGACTGCAGCGGCGCGATCCCGACATAGCGGGGGGCGTCGTCTGCCTCATCCCCGCCTTCGACCCTGGCCCCGGCGCATTCCGCCAGTGCCCGGAGCGAGAACGGGCCGTTCCGCTCGAAGAACCGCCGGTCCCCCGGCAGGGCCGCGTCCTGCCTTTCCATTGCGCTGGCGCCCGTCAGTGCCGGGCCGTCGCCGCGACCGGCGCGGGTGTCGGGGCAGGCGCCGCCTGCCGGCCGGCATCGGCCGTCGTCGGCATCGTGCCGGACTTCGCCAGTTCCTCGGGATCGACATTCGCCGCCGGGATGAACACGGTCGGCAGGACCTTGTTCAACTGGTCGGCAACCTGCTGCGTGATGTCCAGTCCGTCCTGGCTGAGCGCGACCTGCTCGCGATGCAGCACAAGGTTCATGCCGCGGCTTCCGGCGACCTGGCGAAGGATCTGGACCAGTTCGCGCTCGATCTGGTTCAGCGAGACCTGCGCCGCTTCCTGGATGATCCGGTTGCGGTTGCGGAAATCGCGCTGGGCGGCGATCACGCGTTCCTGCAGGCGACGCTCACGCAACTGGATCTGGTCCGACGCCATGTTCTTGGCCTGGGCCTGCAGCTTCTGCTGCTCGTCGCGCCAGCCGCCCTGTTCCTTCTGCGCGTCGCGGGCCAGCTCGTCGCGCCGGGCGCCCAGGACGCGCTCGGCCTGCTGCGCGGCACTGGACAGGCGCATCACGTCGGGCACGCTGATGACGCCGATGACCGGCACCGGCGGGGCCACGCCGCGCGGAATGTCCGGCGAGGCGGGAACCGGCGGCATCGGCAGGACCGGCGGCGTCTGGGACTGGGCGTCGTCACTGTCGGCGGGGGCGGCGGGCAGCGGCACCGGAGCGGTACGCGCGGGCCCGCGCGGGGCGGCCGTTCCGGCGGCAGGTTGCGCGGACTTGGGCACGAACCAGCCGGCATTTCCACCGGATGCCGCTGCCCCCTGGGCCAGGGCTGCGGTGGACGGCAGGCCGGCGCAGGACATCACGACGGCCGCGACCAGGGCGGATACGCCACGAGAACGAAGCATTGTCACCTCAGAATTGCTGGCCGAAGCCAAAGCGGAACAATCGGGTCCGGTCATGTTTTTCCTTCAGGACCGGAATACCAAGGTCGATATTGATCAGGCCGAATGGGCTCTTCCACGAAAAGCCCACGCCCGTGCTGACACGCGGCTTGATCGTGTCGCTATAGACCGGCGTATAATAGGGCATATCCTGCGGATAGGCGGTATAGCGCCGCGGGATACGCAGCCCGTCCAGGCCGCCCATATCGACGAAATAGCGGCCCTTGATGCCCATATCCGCCGCCAGCGGCATCGGGAAATTGACGGTGGCCGAACCGGTATACATGAAGCGGCCGCCCAGGAAGTCCTCCTGCGAATGCATCGGGTAGGTGACACCCTGCCACGTATAAGCGGGGATGCCCATGGTACGGGGGCCGGCGCCGCCATCCATGAAGCCGCGCAGCGTGCTGCCGCCCAGGTAGAAGTTGTCGATGATGTCGCTGCGGCCGCCGCCCCAGTTCACGATGTCACCCGCTCCGGCGGTCAGCGCGACCGTCCAGTCGTGGTTGCCCATCAGGTCGTCCAGCGGAATGTAATAGGCGGCATCGAGCTTGCCGCGCAGATAACGCTCGTTTCCACCGATACCGGCGAAATCACCCGCCAGACGGACCACATAGCCGCTGTGCGGATTCATGCGGTTGTCACGCGTGTCATAGGTCAGCGTAGTGCTGAGCTGCGACAGCAGCGACCAGCCCGTCTGCTTCAGCACGTACCACGACGCATCGCTGTACGCATTGTCGATGTCACGATCCGTCAGCGAATAGCTGAACGACTGCGACAGGTGGTTGTTGTACGAGTACCCCATGCGGAACGAGATGCCGTACCGCCCTTCCGAATAGTTCTGATAGGTCTGGTAGTTGTTCTGGATGGCGAAGATATCGACACCCGCCACCATGTTACGATTCAGGAAGTAGGGGTCACTGACCGAAATATCGGCCTGCCGCTGGTAATACGCCATGGTGCCGGAAATTCCAGCATCAACGCCCGACCCCAGCAGGTTATGCTGCTTCAGCCCGATATTGCCCAGGATACCCACGTCGGTCGAATAGCCGCCACCCAGTGAGAACTCCCCGGTCGGCTTTTCGACCAGGTTGGCGGCCACGTTTATCTTGTCCGGTGCCGAACCGGGGCTCTGGTCGATCGAAACCGAACTGAAATATCCCAGATCCTGTAGCATAGCCTTGGCGTATTTGCGCTCGCTCGGGGTGTACGGATCGCCCTCGGCCATCGGCAGGTTGCGCCGGATGACCTTGTCCTCGGTAATGGTGTTGCCGTTGATGTCGATGCGTTCGACATATACCCGCGGGCCCTCGCTGACGTCGAACAGCAGGTCGACGGTGCGCTTTTCCGGATTGCGGGCGATTTCGGGGCGCACCATCGCGAAGGGATGCCCCTGGCCCTGCAGGATTTCCTCCATGTCCGTCGCGTTGTGCTGGACCGCACTGCCGTCGTACCACTGGTTCGCGAACAGTTCGATATATTTGCGCAGCGACGCGGCGGGGACATGCTTGAGGGACGAGCGGATGTTCACCCGACCGAGGCGATAGCGCAGGCCTTCGTCTACCGTGAAGGTCACGTAGAAGGACTTGCGATCCGGCGACAGTTCGCCCGTGGCGTTCTTCACCTGGAAATCGACGAACCCGTTACGCAGGTAGAAGCGGCGCAGCAATTCGCCGTCATAGCGCAGGCGCTCGGGATTATATTCATCCGACGAGGCGAAGAAGCGGTACCAGGCCGTTTCCTTGGACGAGACCACCTGCGCCAGCCGGGCCTCGCTGAACGCGCGGTTGCCGACGAACGAGATCTTCTTGATCAGTGTCTGCGTCGCCTCGTTGATTTGGAAGACCACATCCACACGGTTATGCGACAGGCGGATGATCTGCGGCGTCACCGTCGCGGCATAGCGTGCCTTCTCGGCATAGACGCCCAGGATCTTCTGCCGGTCGGCTGCCGTGGTCTGCGTCGAGAAGACGGCGCGCGGCCGCAGCGCGATCACCTTGCGCAGGTCCTCGTCCTTCGCGGCATGGTTGCCTTCGAAGACGATGCGATTCACGATCGGGTTCTCGACCAGGTGCACCTGCAGCACGTTGCCGGCGCGGTGCAGCGTCACGTCGCGGAACAGGCCGGTGGCGTACAGCGTCTTGAGGGACCGGTCGAGCTGGTCCTGGTTGAACGGGTCGCCGGGCTGCACGACCATGTAGGACAGGACCGTGTTGGTCTCGATACGGTCGTTGCCGGAAATGTCGATCGATTCGATGACCCCGCCCGTGGGCGTATGCGCCACCGGGCCCCGCGTCGCAACGCCCTGCCGTGCCTCGGCGGCCCCGGCGAAAAACAGCGGTATGAGGCAAACCGACGCAAGAAGCGTTGAACGTTTAGTCGGCAAATTCGGCTTCCCCCAAACCAGACGGCCCGCAGACCCGACACCTGTCCGCGCGAAACGGATTCGCCGCGTGCTTCCTGTCGATCATATCCGCTTGGCGGAGGTATCCGAAAATCCCCCCGTCGCGCAAGCGCCTCCATGACCTCGTGATCATGGCATCATCCGGCCAGGGATGCGACCCATCGAAACAGTCCGAAATGCGACAGGTCGTTGAACGTCGAAAACAGGAACAGGCCCGCGATGACCGCGAAACCGGCCTGGAAACTGATATCGCGCACCCGCCGGGATACGGGACGCCCCAGCACGGCTTCCAGCGCGTAGAAAACCAGCCGGCCGCCATCCAGCACCGGGATGGGAAACAGGTTGATCAGGCCCAGGTTGATCGACAGCAGCGCCATGAAGGACACCAGGCTGGCCACGCCGTACTGCGCAACCTGGCCCGACATCTGGGCGATGCGCAGCGGACCGCCCAGGTCCTTGGCGCTATGCTGCCCGGTCAGCATCTGCCACAGCCCGGCCAGCGTCTGCACCACCAGGTGCCATGTCTCCTGCCCCGCGGCGACGATCGCGGCGGGCAGCGCCATCGGCTTGCCCACCGTCGCGGTGAACATCACGCCCAGTTGCCCCGCATGGCTTCCCGATGAATCGGTCACGGAGCCGACCGTCACCGGCAGGGTCACGTCCTGCCCGGCACGGCGGACCGTAAGGACCGTCTTTTCCCCCGGTTCGGCCGAAATGCGGGCCTGGATGTCCGCCACGTCCGCCACCACGTGGTCGCCGATCCGCACGATGGCGTCGTTCGGCTTCACGCCGGCCGAAGCCGCGGCGCTTCCCGGCAGGACCTGCCCCACGACGTTGCGGATTTCCGGCCGCCCCACGGTGGCGAACAGGCCCGCGAACAGCACGATGGCCAGCAGGAAGTTGAAGACCGGCCCGGCAACGATCACGATGGCGCGGGACAGGACCGGCTTGTCATGGAAGGTCCGTCCGGGCTGCCAGGCCGCCATCTGTTCCGGCGTCGCCTCTTCCGGCCCTTCGAAGCCATGCGGCTTGACATAGCCGCCCAGGGGCAGCGGGCAGATCCGCCATTCCGTCCCGACCTTGTCATGCCAGCGCAGCAGGGGACGCCCGAACCCGATCGAAAATACCTCGACATGCACGCCCCGCCAGCGCGCGGCCAGGTAGTGGCCGAGTTCGTGGATGAAGACCAGCACGCCCAGCACCAGGGCAAAGGCAAGGACGGTCCGAAGCAGATCGGGCATAATGACGGGCTAACTCCTGATAAAGATCGTCGCCGAACCTGGGCCGGAACTGGCCGCGTCGGATCAGGCCGCGAGTGATGCCGTGCGCAGGCGGGCCGCCCGGCGGGCTTCCTGGTCCCAGTGCAGCACGGCCTCCAGCGTGTCGGCCGGCTGATGGCCGATGGCCTGCATGACGGATTCGACCACGCGCGCGATGTCGAGGAAACCGATACCGCAGCCGAGAAACGCCTCGACTGCGATTTCATTGGCCGCGGAAAGGATAGTGGGGGCGGCGCCGCCCGCGCGCAAGGATTCCCGGGCCAGGCGCAGCGCGGGAAAGCGCACTTCGTCCGGTTCCTCGAATTCCATCCGTCCCAGGGCCGCCAGGTCCAGCCGGGGCGAGGTCGTGGCCATGCGGCAGGGCCAGGCCAGCGTGTGCGCGATGGGAATCCGCATATCGGCCGACCCCATCTGCGCCACGATGCTGCCATCGGTATATTGCACCAGGCCGTGGACCACCGATTGCGGATGCACCACGACGCCGATCCGGTCCTCGGTCAGCGAAAACAGGCGCGCGGCCTCGATGACCTCCAGCCCCTTGTTGAACATCGTGGCCGAATCGATGGTGATCTTGGCCCCCATCGTCCAGGTCGGATGACGCAGGGCGGCTTCCGGCGTCGCCTTTTCCATCTCGGCCAGACTGGCACGGCGGAACGGGCCGCCCGAGGCCGTCAGCACGATCTTTTCCACCTGGTCCGCCTGACGGTCGGCCATGGACTGGAAGATCGCATTATGTTCGGAATCGACCGGCAGCAGCGTGGCACCGGCCTGCTGGACCGCGCGCAGCATGACGTCGCCCGCGCAGACCAGGGCCTCCTTGTTCGCCAGGGCGACCGAGCCGCCGTTGCGTACCGCCGCCAGGGTGGGTTCCAGCCCGATCGCCCCGGTGATGGCCGCCATGGTCCAGTCGACCGGCTGGGACGCGGCATCGATGACGGCCTGGCGCCCGCCCGAGACCGCGATCCCGTCATCGGCCAGCAGGGCCCGCAGTTCCGGCAGCCGGCTTTCGTCCGCGATGACCGCGTGGCTGGCGCGCAGGGCCCGCGCCTGCTCGGCCAGGCGCGGCGCGTTGCTGCCCCCGACCAGGGCCGCGACCCGGAACCGTTCCGGCGCCTGCAGCAGCAGATCGACCGTGGAACATCCGATGCTGCCGGTGCTGCCCAAAACGGTAACTGACTTCATGCCTCGTTCTTCCCTGCCCGTCCGGCGTCGCTCCGCCGTCCATTCCTGTTCCATCATCCGGCCGCGCCCCGCGCGGGGGAATTCAGTTCCCGCGTGCCCCCAGCAGGGCGGACATCAGGCCAGCCTGCGTCACATACCAAAATGCCGCCCCGCCCGCCGCCCCCAGCGACAGCAAGGCAGCCAGCGGCGCCGCGACCAGCAATCCGTCGAACCGGTCCAGCAATCCGCCATGGCCGGGAATGATCGCGCCCGAATCCTTGACCCCCCGCGCGCGCTTCAGCGCGCTTTCCGCCAGGTCGCCGATCTGCGCCGCCACGGCCATCAGCGCGCCGAAAGCCATGCCGCGCGCCCAGTTGCCGGGACCGGAGACAAGGCTGCACACCCCCCCACCCGCGACCATGGCGCAGGCCAGCCCGCCCAGCGAGCCGGACCAGGTCTTGGCGGGCGATATCGCGGGGGCCAGTTTCGGGCCGCCCAGCAGGCGGCCGACCAAATAGGCCCCGCTGTCGCTGACCGCGACACAGGTCACGACGAACAGGACGACCCCGGCGCCGGGCACGGTCATCATCCGCAGCCACAGCAGGGCCAGGCCGGCGCAGCCGATCACGACCTGTCCGGCCCACAAGGACGGCCCGAACACGAACGCCCCCCCCATGACCATGAACGCCCCCCGCCATTGTCCCCCCAGCGCCGCCGCCATGGCGGCCACGGGCCAGAGCAGGTAGAGCACGCCCCGCCACGACGCGGTTCGCAGGCCGAACATCCGTCCCCACTCAATCGCCATCCCCGCCGTCGCCAGCACGATCAGCGCCGCATAGGGCGCGCCGCCTGCCCAGACGCACAGGGCCGCCACCGGCACCAGCACGGCGGCCGACAGCAGGCGGGCGCGAAGGTCCTTCCAGTTCCGTCCAGGCTTTCCCTGCGTCGGGCGGCCTCCCGACACGGGATCAGAGGGCGGGACGGGCACCGAATCGCCTCTCACGCCGGGCGAACATGTCCAGCGCCGCGTCGAAATGGTGCTCGTCGAAATCGGGCCAGAGCGTCTCGATAAAGACCAGTTCGGCATAGGCCGACTGCCAGAGCAGGAAATTGGACAGCCGGCATTCGCCGCTGGTGCGCACGATCAGGTCGGGATCGGGGACGTCGGCGGTCAGCAGGAACCGGCTGAACAGCGCCTCGTCCAGTTCGGCGGGATCGATCGTGCCGCTGCGGGCGGCGAAGGCCACGCGGGCCGCCGCCTGCACGATATCAGCCCGGCCGCCATAGGACAGGGCCAGGACCAGCGTCAGGCGCGTATTGGCGGCCGTCATGTCCTCGGCGCGCCTGGCCTCGTCCCGGACGTCGGCGTCGAAACGCGACAGGTCGCCGATGATGCGGATGCGCACGCCCTCGCGGCACAGTTCGGCAACCTTGTGCCGCAGGTAGTAGCGCAGCAGCGCCGTCAGGTCCGCGACCTCGTCCGGGGTGCGCCGCCAGTTTTCCGATGAGAACGCATACAGGGTCAGGCAGCCGACCCCGCGCGTGATCGCGGCGCGTATGCAGCGCCTGACGGCCTCGGCCCCCGCGCGGTGCCCGGCGACGCGCGGCAGGCCGCGCGCGGCGGCCCAGCGCCCGTTTCCATCCATGATCACCGCGACATGCGCCGGCAGGGCCGGGGCGCCCCGCCCGCGATCCAGCCCGGACACCGGCGCCGTGGAACCGGACGTCGTCACGGGCGCCGAAATGGGCGCGGTCGTGGCCGGGGGGACCAGTGATGCTGTCGTCCCGGCCAGCGGGCCGGGCACCGGACTGACGGTCACTGCCGCGTCAGACCTGTTTGATCTCGCGTTCCTTTTCCGCGAGCATCTCGTCGATCCGCTTCACATACTGGTCCGTCAGCTTCTGGATCGCGTCCGACCACACCTTGACGTCGTCCTGGCTGATGTCGCCCTTCTTTTCCTGCGCCTTGGTCTGATCCATGCCGTCGCGGCGCACGCCGCGCACCGCGATCTTGGCGTTTTCGGAATATTTCCCGGCCGTGCGGGCCAGTTCGCCGCGCCGTTCCTCGGTCAACTGGGGAATGGGCACGCGCACGGTCTGGCCGTCGGCCGCCGGATTCAGGCCCAGGCCGCTGTCGCGAATCGCCCGTTCGACCGCCCCCACCAGCGAGCGGTCCCAGACCTGGACGGTCAGCATCCGCGCCTCGGGCACCGCGATCGATCCGACCTGCGTCAGCGGCACCTCGCCGCCATAGGCCTCGACACGCACCGGTTCGATCAGCGCGGGACTTGCGCGACCCGAACGCAGACCCGCGAAATCGCGGCGCAGGCTTTCCAGCGCGCCGTCCATCCGACGGGTCAGGTCATCCAGCAGTGTCTTCTGATCAGCAGCCACAGCGGCCCTCCATAGTCATCCATGGGGGCCACGGTCACGGCTGCCCCCTATCCTCATTCATTCCAGCAACCGGCCCGTCAGGCCGTTTCGACAATCCGGGTATACAGGCCTTCGCCGCGCATTACTTTCGGGAATGCGCCCGGCGCATGAATATTGAACACCACGATCGGCAGGCGGTTTTCACGCGCAAGGCTGATCGCGGCGGCATCCATCACATGCAGGTCCTTGGCCAGCACGTCCAGGTACGTCAGTTGTTCGAAGCGGGTCGCGTCCTTGACCTTGCGCGGGTCGGCCGAATAGACGCCGTCCACCTGCGTGCCCTTCAGCAGGGCGTTGCAGTCCATTTCCGCCGCCCGCAGCGCCGCCGCCGTGTCGGTGGTGAAGAACGGATTGCCCGTGCCCCCCGCGAAGATGACGACACGGCCCTTTTCCATGTGCCGCACAGCCCGCCTGCGGATATAGGGTTCGGCCACCGACGACATCTGGATGGCGGACATGACGCGCGTCGGCACGCCGTGCCGTTCCAGCGCGTTCTGCACCATCAGGGCGTTGATGACCGTGGCCAGCATGCCGGCATAATCGCCCTGCGCCCGGTCCATGCCGCGCGCCGCCGCCGCGACGCCGCGAAAGATGTTGCCGCCCCCGATGACCAGACAGATCTCGACGCCCGTACGTGCGACCTCGGCAATGTCGGTGGCGATGGTGTCGACCATTACGGGATCGATCCCGTACGAGCCCTCACCCATCAGGGCCTCGCCCGAGACCTTCAGCAGGACACGCTGAAAACCAATGGTTTTTTCCGTTGCCTGATCTGTCATGACGCCCCCGGATCCCTGAGATGAACGAATGCGGGGGACGCCCCGGCCGGGACCTCACCCATGCAGACCCTCTTATAGCCGGTTGCGAGCGGTCACAAGCACGCTCATCGCCCGGCCATGCCCATCAGGGCGTGTCGTCCAGCCCGATGGCCCGCAGGCGGGCCCGTTCCTCGTCCCAGCCGGCCCGTTCCTTCACGTTCAGGAACAGGTGGCAGGTGCGGTCCAGCAGGCGGGACAGGTCCTTGCGCGCGCGCTCGCCGATCGAGCGAATCCGGCTGCCCTTCTCGCCGATCAGAATCGCCTTGTGCCCGGCCCGCGCGACGTAGATCGTGACCTCGATCCGGACCGATCCGTCCGGCAGTTCGCGAAAGCTTTCGGTCTCGGCGGTCGCGGCATAGGGCACTTCCTCGTGCGTCTGCAGGAAGATCTGTTCACGCACCAGTTCCGCCGCCAGCAGCCGGTCCGGCAGGTCGGTCAGATCGTCCTCGGGATACAGGTATGGCCCTTCGGGCAGGGAAGCGGCCAGCGCGGACAGCAGGTCCTCGACCCCGTCGCCGCTGCGGGCGCTGACCATGTAGACATGTTCCACATCCAGCAGCGCCGACAGTTCCGCCGTCAGCGGCAGCAGGGCCTGCCGGTCCACCAGGTCGGTCTTGTTCAGGACCAGCCAGACCCGGCGGCGGGACTGCGCCAGCCGCTCGACGATCGCGCGCACCGATTCGGACAGGCCACGCCGGGCATCGACCAGCAGCAGCGTGATGTCGGCATCCTCGGCCCCGGTCCAGGCCGCCGCCACCATCGCGCGGTCCAGCTTGCGCCGGGGCTGGAAGATGCCGGGCGTGTCCACCAGCAGGATCTGGCTTTCCCCGCGCATCAGGATGCCCAGGACGCGAAAGCGCGTCGTCTGCGCCTTGGGGCTGACGATCGACAGCTTGGCCCCGGCCATACGGTTCAGCAGCGTCGACTTCCCGGCATTCGGCGCGCCCACGATCGCGACGAAGCCGCAGCGGGTGGTCATATCCTGTATCCCTTCCGGCGGCATCCGCGATCCCGCCCGTTATTGTCTCTCATCAACCAGCCTCAGCAGGTCGGCGGCGGCGGCACTTTCGGCCGCGCGCTTGCTGCCGGCGATTCCCTCGGCCGACTGGCCCGCCGCCGTCACCGCGATGACGAAGCGTGGCGCATGGGAGGGCCCGTCCATCTGCACCGTCCGATAGGCCGGCAGCGGCAGGCCGCGCGCCAGGACCCATTCCTGCAAGGCTGTCTTGGGGTCCTTGGGAGGCTGCGCCTGGGCCACGATCGCCTCGTTCCACGCCGCACGCACGAAGCGGCGGGCCGGCTCCAGCCCGCCATCCAGGTAGATGGCGCCCAGGATCGCCTCGACCGCGTCGGCCAGGACGTTGGCCACCTGCCGCACGCCCGCCCGGGCCTCGTGTTCCGCCACGTCCAGCGCCTGCTGCAGATTCATGGTCCCGGCGATGGCGGCCAGGACCGGACGTGACACCAGATGGGCGTGGCGCGGACCCAGCGCCCCCTCCTGTTCGTCAGGGAAGCGTTCCAGCAGCCATTCGGCCATCACCAGCCCCAGCACCCGGTCGCCGATGAATTCCAGCCGTTCGTTCGACCCCGCACCGCGCCGCGCGGCCGGCTGACGCGACCGGCGCGCGCCCCCGCCATTGCGCTGATGGGCGGCCGAGCGATGGGTCAGCGCCTCGCGCAGCAGGTCGGGGCGGCGGAACCGGTAGCCGACCCGCGCCTCGACCGACGCCACCACACCGTCCGCGCCACCGCTTTCAGACGCGGTCATCGCACCCCCTGGAACAGGCGGTCCCAGCGGATCTCGACCGGCCACATCCAGAATTCCCACGCCGGATAGCGCGCGTCGATCGACAGGAAGATCCATTTGGCCTGCCCGATCAGGTTTTCCATCGGCACAAAGCCCAGATCTTCCGGGTCGTCGCCCATGAAGCGGCTGTCGGCGCTGTCGTCGCGATTGTCGCCCATGGCGAAGAAATAGCCCGACGGCACGACATAGACCGGCGTATCGTTCTGGAACCCTTCGTTCGTCAGCTTCAGGATGTCATGCGTGACCGGGGGGCGGCCGCCGCTTCCAGGCAGGCTTTCGCTGTAGCGCTGCCCCTCCATCCGCGTGCGGTGCTCGTCCACCGCGACGTAATTGCCCCTGGCCTCGCGCGGGACCAGCGTATCATTGATGTACAGCTCACCGCCGCGCACCTGCACGCGGTCGCCCGGCAGGCCGACGATCCGCTTGATGTAGTCGATCGATGTATCCCGGGTGAAGCGGAACACGGCGACGTCGCCCCGGTGCGGCAGGCTGCCGAAGATGCGGCCGTCGAACAGGTCCGGCGAGCGCGGCAGCGAGAAATGCGAATAGCCGTAGCTGTATTTCGCCACCCACAGGTAATCGCCCACCTGCAGGGTCGGAATCATCGAACCGGACGGGATGTTGAACGGTTCGAACAGTACCGTGCGCACGCCCACCGCCAGCAGGCCGGCGATCAGGATGGTGCGGATCAGGTCCCAGAGCCCGCGCAAGGCCGGAACGGCACCCGCCGATGGCAAGGACGAGGAATGGGTCTTGTTCGGGTCGTCCATGGGTCTGGTATCTGAATCCGGAAATGGGATGGGGCAAGGCTGGACGCGGGCCGGCCGCAAGGCCCGCGGATGAAGCCGAGGGGACCGGCCCCTGTCAAGCAAAGGCTTGGCCAGCAGCACCCGTCTGGCCTGCCGGGTTCCGACATTAGCCCGCTTTCAGGGCAGCGGGCCAGTTTCGATCATCACCTGCGCGAAGGCATACGGGTACTCGTCGGTCATCGACAGCAGGATGCGGGCGGTCGATCCCGGCGGGGTCAGGACGTGCAGCCGCGTCTTCGCCCCGCCGGTCAGCACCATGACCGGCTGTCCGCCCGGCAAATTGTCCACCCCCAGATCGTGGTGGAACACGCCGTGCGAAAACCCCGTTCCCAGCGCCTTGGCGCAGGCTTCCTTCGCCGCCCACCGCTTGGCGTACGCCCCCAGCCGGGCCTGGCCGTGCCGGCGCTCGGCGCGCCTGCGTTCGGCGTCGGTGAAGACGCGGACCAGGAAACGCTCGCCATGACGGGCCAGCACGCGTTCGATCCGCCTGATATCGCACAGGTCCGATCCGATTCCGATCAGGCTCATCCCTTCGCGCGCTCGACCTGGACCACGCCGTTGGCCGCCCGCAGCGCCGCGATCACCGAGGAGAGGTGACGCAGGTCGCGGACCTCGATATCCGCCAGGATTTCCATGAAATCGAGCTGGCGGTTCACGATGCGCAGGTTGACGACGGTGCCGTCATGCTTCGACGCGGTGTTGGTCAGCGTCGCCAGCACGGACGGTTCGTTCGCCGCGATCACGCTCAGCCGCCCGATATGCGGTTCGGTCGCGCCACGGCCGATGATGTCGTAATCCCAGTCCACGTCCATGAACCGTTCGGGGGTCGCCGCGAAGCTCTCCAGCGTCTGGCACCCGGCCATATGGATGGTGATGCCCTTGCCGGTCGCGACGATGCCGACGATCTTGTCGCCCGGCAGCGGATGGCAGCAGCCGGCGAAATGCACCGCGATGCCCGGGCCGATCCCGGCCAGCGCCATGCCGCCGCCCGGCTTCGGCCGGCTGGCCACCCGCGACGGCGCCCGCATGGGAATACCCGGCACCATGCGCGGCGCGCGCGGCGTCTGCCGCAACTCGGGATAGGCCGCATGCACCACGTCGCGGGGGCTGATATTGCCGTTGCCGACCGCGACGTACAGATCCTCGACCGATACCAGCTTCAGGTCGGGCAGGATGCTGTCCAGGACCTTTTCCGACCCGTCCACGCCCTCCTGCCGGAAGGCCTTGGCCAGGGCGGCGCGGCCGCCATCGACATGGGCCTCGCGCTGCTGGGCCGCGACATGGCGGCGGATGCGCGCGCGCGCCTTGCCGGTGACGACGAAGCGTTCCCACGAGGGCGACGGCGTACCGCCCCGCGCCGTCATGATTTCGACCTGGTCGCCGTTCTGCAGTTCGTGGCGCAGCGGCATCAGCCGCCCGTTGATCCGCGCCCCCACGCAGCTGTCGCCGACCTGGCTGTGCACGGCATAGGCGAAATCGACCGGCGTGGCCCCGCGCGGCAGCGAAATCAGCTGCCCTTTCGGGGTGAAGCAGAACACCTGGTCCTGGTAGAGTTCCAGCTTGGTGTTTTCGAGGAATTCGTCGGGTGCCGCCGAATCTTCGAGAATATCCAGCAGGTCCTGGACCCAGCGCAGGCCCGTGACCGTGCGCGCCGCATCCTCGCCGGCCCCCGGCAACTGCTTGTACAGCCAGTGCGAGGCGACGCCGTTTTCCGCGATGTCGTGCATCTCGGCGGTGCGGATCTGCACTTCGATCTTCTGGTTGCGGGGCTGGCGCAGGGTCACGCCGGTATGCAGGCTCTGGTAGCCGTTCGCCTTGGGGGTGGAGATATAATCCTTGAACCGCCCGACAATGACCGGATAGGCCGCATGGACGGCGCCCAGCGCGATGTAGCAGGCCTCACGCGTCGGCACGAGGATGCGGAACGCCATGATGTCGGACAGCTGCTCGAACGCGACGTTGCGGTTCTGCATCTTCTCCCAGATCGAGAAGGGCGATTTCTCGCGCCCCGTCACCTCGACCTCGCCCAGTCCGGCTTCGCGGCACAGATGCGCGAGTTCGCGCCGCACTTCCTCGATCACGTCGGCGCCCTGGCCGCGCAGGTAGTTCAGGCGCGCACGGATGGTGGCGTTGGCTTCGGGCTCCAGTTCGGCAAAGGACAGGTTCTGGAGTTCGGTCTTGACCTTGTCCATGCCGATGCGCCCGGCCAGAGGCGCATAGATTTCCATGGTCTCGCGCGCGATACGCTGGCGGCGGTCCAGCCGCTGCACGTAATGCAGCGTGCGCATGTTGTGCAGCCGGTCCGCCAGCTTGACGATCAGCACCCGGATGTCCTTGGACATCGCCAGGACCAGCTTGCGGAAATTCTCGGCCTGCTTGGTCCGGTCGGATTGCAGTTCCAGCCGGGTCAGCTTGGTGACGCCATCCACCAGGTCGGCGATGGTCGGCCCGAATTCGGCGCGCAGCCGATCGTGCGTGACGCCGGTATCCTCGATCGTATCGTGCAGCAGCGCCGTCGCGATCGACGACGGGTCGAGATGGAAGCCCGCCAGGATACTGGCAACCGCCAGCGGATGGGTGATGTACGGGTCACCGTTGTCGCGGACCTGCCCGGCATGGGCGGCCTGGGCCACGGCGAAGGCGCGGCGAATCAGGTCGAGGTCGGCATCCGGGTCGTAGCTGCGAATGCGCCGCAGCAATCCCTCGCACGAGATGACCCGTGCCGGCGCGGGCGGGGCATCGGGGTCCGAAGGCACGGTAACGGGCCGGCCCGATCCCGTGCCCCCAGCCGGAAGGGACGCCCCCAGTTCGAGGGCGGGGACATGCAACGTGCCGACAGGGTCCGCCGCATTCTTCCCCATGGGTTTATCGACGCGCGCGGCCGCCCAGTTCGGCCTCGATCGCGGCTTCCAGTTCTTCGGCCGACATGCCGGCAGTACCGTGGGATGCTTCTTCCTCGGCCGAGACATCCTGCAGTCCGAAGATGTTCTGCTCGGTCGGGATCAGGTCCATGACCTCCTCGTCGGCGGGCTCGGGCTCGGGCGCGCGGGCCAGCGAACGGACGAGATCGCTGCGAATCTGCTCCAGCACGATCGTCTGGTCGGCGATTTCGCGCAGCGCCACGACCGGGTTCTTGTCGTTGTCGCGGTCGACCGTCAATTCTTCCCCGCGCGACAGGCCGCGCGCGCGCTGTGCGGCGAGCAGGACCAGTTCGAATCGGTTGGGAACCCGTTCAACGCAATCTTCGACGGTGACGCGAGCCATGAGGCAGGCCTCCGGATGTAAGTGTCAGTTGCAAAGAACCATATGTAGTCGCCGCGCCCCCAAAGTGCAAGGCAGGCCGGTCAGTCCGCCTCCAGCCGGCGGATCTGCTGGTCGGGCAGGTCCGCGACCAGCGCATCGACCGTCCGGCCGGACCTGGGGTCGCGCCATCCGGGGGCCACGTCGCGCAGCGGCAGCAGGACGAAGGCCCGCGCGTCGGCCCGGGGGTGCGGCAGGATCGGGTCCGGGGCGTCGCGCACCAGGTCACCCATCGCGATGATGTCCAGGTCCAGCGGCCGGGCGGCGTTGGCCACCGTCCGGCGCCGTCCGGCCCGGGCTTCGATTCCCTGCAGCGCCGCCAGCAGGACGGCCGGGTCCAGCTCGCCCGTCGCGGCGACGACGCCGTTGACATAGGGCGGCTGGCCCGAGGGGGGAATCGGTGCGCTTTCGTACCAGGCCGACACCGCCACGACCCGGACCCCCGGGATGGAAGCGATGTGCTCCACCGCCCAGCGGCAGGTCTCCAGCGGGGTACTCCCCTCGGCGCGCGGCAGGTTGGCGCCTATTGCGATCAGGATCATGCCCTTCAGGATGGCGTTCCCGTGCGAAGATGCAACCGTAACGGTCCTTGTTCCGGTTCCTGTTTCGGTTCGGGCGAAAAAGCGGACCCCGCCCCCATTCGCCCATACCAATTTGGCTGTGACGCCTCTAACGTGCCAGACGTCAATTAAGATGCAGGCGTATCAATTTCATACGCATGCATTTTCAGTCATTTCAGAACTCCGTATGGCGCAGGGATCAGGGTGCATGTTTTTTCAACCCAACGAACGGGTCTGCCTTTTCATAGACGGTGCCAGCCTCTATTCGGCGTCACGCCATCTGGGATTCGATGTCGATTACCGTAATCTCCTGACCTTCTTCCGTTCCAAATGCCACGTCATCCGGGCCTATTATTACTCGGCAATCCTCGAAAGCGAGGAATACTCCCCGCTCAAGCCGCTGACCGACTGGCTGGTCTATAACGGTTATTTCCTGGTGACCAAGACGGCGCGCGAATTCGTCGACCATAACGGGCGGCGGCGCGTGAAGGGTAACATGGATATCGAACTGGCCGTCGACATGATGGAGATGGCGCCCCGCATCGACCATGCGGTCCTGTTCAGCGGAGATGCCGATTTCCGGCGCCTGCTGGAAACGGTGCAGCGCCAGGGCGTGCGCACGTCGGTCATTTCGTCGATTCGGACGTCGCCTCCCCTGATCGGCGACGAATTGCGCCGCCAGGCCGACCAGTTCATCGAACTGGCCGATATCGCGCCGCAATTCACCCGCCGCCAGGCCGAGGCGCGCCCGCAGCGCCAGCAGCAGGCCCCCGTTCGCCATCCGGCCGACCAGATCAGCGAACTCGATCACGGCGACTGATGCCGCCACGTTCCCGGGCCCTGGCCCGCCCTGCCGCCCCATCCGTGTCCACCTCGCCGGGCCCGGACATTCCCCCCCGCGAATGCCCCGCCTGCCCCCGCCTGGTGGAGTACCGGCTGGCCAACCAGGCTGCCCACCCCGACTGGTGGAACGCCCCTGTTCCACCGTG
The DNA here is from genome assembly GCF_000021325.1 of Gluconacetobacter diazotrophicus PA1 5. GTDB lineage: Bacteria > Pseudomonadota > Alphaproteobacteria > Acetobacterales > Acetobacteraceae > Gluconacetobacter > Gluconacetobacter diazotrophicus. The sequence continues at coordinate 418,671 of NC_011365.1, forward strand.
GGGCGAGAGCAGCGCATCACTGCTGATCGTGGGGCTGGCCCCCGGGGTAAAGGGCGCCAATCGCACCGGCCGCCCGTTTACCGGCGATTACGCCGGAACGCTGCTGTACGAGACGCTGATCGAATACGGCTTCGCCACCGGGCGATACGGCGCCGACCCGGCGGACGGACTGGTGCTGAACGATTGCCGCATCGTCAATGCCGTGCGCTGCGTGCCCCCCGCCAACCTGCCCCAGACGTCGGAAGTGCGGACCTGCAACCATTTCCTGCGGTCCGAACTGACATCCATGCCGAACCTGAAGGCCGTCCTGACGCTGGGTGTCGTCGCCCATAACGCGACGGTGGCCGCCTGCGGAATTCCGATGTCGCGAATCCGCTTCACGCATGGGCAGGTGCAGACCCTGCCGAACGGGCTGGTCCTGACCGACAGCTATCACGTGTCACGCTACAACACGAATACCGGCGTGCTGACCACCGACATGTTCCGGGCGGTGGTCGCCCGGCTGCGGGCCCTGATCGACGCGGCGTAGGACACCGGGCAGGGCATGGCGCCCTGCCCCGTTTTCCTTCAGCCTTCCAGTAGCAGCACGCGTGTCGTGTGCTCGTGGACCTGGGCGCACAGGTCCGGCCGGTCGGCCAGGGAGCCGCCGAAGGAGGGGATCATTTCCTTCAGCTTGGCATCCCAGCGCGGCAGTTCGCCGGGGAAGCATTTCCGGATCACCGTCAGCATGATCGGCACGGCGGTCGAGGCGCCGGGCGATGCGCCCAGCAGGGCCGCGACGGTTCCATTCGCGCCGGTGACGACCTCGGTGCCGAATTGCAGGACGCCGCCCTTCTTCTCGTCCTTCTTGATCACCTGCACGCGCTGGCCGGCCACGATCAGTTCCCAATCCTCGGCCCGCGCCGTGGGGACGAAATCGCGCAGGGCCGCCAGACGGGCCTCGTTCGATTGCAGCACCTGCTGGATCAGGTATCTGGTCAGCGGCATGTTGTCGCGCGCGACGGCCAGCATGGCGCCCAGATTGTCCATGTGGATCGATTTCGGCAGGTCCCAAAGCGACCCATGCTTTAGGAACTTGGTCGAGAATCCCGCATACGGCCCGAACAGCAGGCCCGCCTTGCCGTCGATGACGCGGGTATCCAGGTGCGGCACCGACATCGGGGGCGCGCCCACCGATGCCTTGCCATACACCTTGGCATGATGGTGGGCCGCGACGTCCGGATTGGTGCAGCGCAGGAACTGCCCGCTGACCGGGAAACCGCCGACACCCTTCGATTCCGGGATGCCCGTCTTCTGCAGCAGCGGCAGCGCGCCGCCGCCCGCCCCGATGAAGACGAAGCGCGCCGCCACCTTCAGGGCGTGATTCGTGGCCAGGTCACGCACCGAAACCTGCCAGGTGCCCGCCTCGTCGCGCTTCAGGTCCTGGACCTCGTGCCCCAGCTTCAGGTCGAAGCCGGATTGCTGCGACAGGAAATCGACCAGCAGATGCGTCAGCGCGCCGAAATTCACGTCGGTGCCCGACGCGATCCAGGTCGCGGCCAGGGGCGTGCCGGCCTTGCGGCCCTCCATCACCAAGGGCATCCACTGCTTCAACTGGGCCGGATCGGTCGAAAACCGCATGCCGGAGAACAGTGGATGATCCTTCAGCGCCTCGTAGCGGCGGCGCAGATAGTCACAATTTTCATCGCCCCAGACGAAGCTCATGTGCGGGATGGGGTTCAGGAAGTCGCGGGGGGAGGAAATCACCCCGGATTCGACCAGATAGGCCCAGAACTGGCGCGAGACCTGGAACGCCTCGTTCACCCCCACGGCCTTGGAAATATCGATGCTGCCGTCGGCCCGTTCGGGCGTGTAGTTCAGCTCGCACAGCGCGGAGTGCCCGGTGCCGGCATTGTTCCAGGCATTCGAGCTTTCCTGGGCCACGTCGTCCAGCCGGCCGAACAGCCCGATCGACCAGTCCGGTTGCAGCAGCTTCAGCAGCGCGCCCAGCGTCGCGCTCATGACCCCGCCACCGATCAGGACGACGTCGTAGGCAGAATCGGTTCGGGTCGAGTTCGAGGTCATGACATTCTCCGGAACGACGCGGACATGCTGGCGCCGGTTATGGCTTTCGGTAGGGCTGTCGGCAGGATGTGTGATCCGGTCATGCCATCCGGACCAGTATTTCGGCGCATCATCTCTACGCGAGGGAAATGATCGGGCCGCCGGGCAGGAGCGAAGGCCACGCGATGCAGGTCTATCGACATTATCCTGAATATATCATCATTTTTTTGAATCTAATCACACCCTGGAGCCATGCGATATTCTGCCGTCGCATGGCTGTTGCATGGTTTTCGCATCGCCACGGCGCAGGGAACCGTCAGTCCATGCCCCATGCCTGCGCCAGGACCGCGGCCAGGATGCCGGACAGGATGCGCGTGCGGACCGAATCGGCGCGGCTGGTCAGCACCACGGGCACGCGCGCGCCCAGCACGACGCCCGCCGCCGATGCCCCGCCCATGAAGGTCAGTTGCTTGGCCAGCATGTTGCCGGCCTCGAGGTCCGGGACGACCAGGATGTCGGCGCAGCCGGCCACGGGTGATTCGACCCCCTTGCACCGCGCGGCTTCCGCGCTGAGCGCATTGTCCAGCGCCAGGGGGCCGTCCACGATTCCACCCGTGATCTGTCCGCGCTCGGCCATCTTGGCCAGCAGGGCGGCATCCACGGTCGATGGCAGTTCGGGATTCACCGTTTCGATCGCGGACAGGATGGCGACCCGGGGGCGGGAGATGCCGATCGTCCGTGCCAGGTCGATGGCGTTCTGCACGATGTCCCGCCGCGCCGGCAGGTCGGGGGCGATGTTCACCGCCCCGTCGGTGACCAGCAGCGGCCGCGAACAGGTCGGCACGTCCAGGACGAAGACATGGCTCATGCGCCGGTCCGTCCGCAGGCCGGATTCGTGATGCCCGATTTCACGCAGGAAGATGCTGGAATGCAGCGAGCCCTTCATCAGCATCCGGGCCGTGCCGTCGCGCGCCAGGGCCACGCCGCGCGCCGCCGCCAGATGCTCGTCCGCCGCCTCGACCAGCCGGCAGGCCGCCAGGTCGAGCGAGGCCGAGCGCGCCAGGGCGCGAATCCGCTCGCCGGGGCCGATCAGGATCGGCTGGGCGATGCCCTGCTGGCCCAGCCCGACGGCGGCCTGCAACGAAGGCAGGCTGCAGGGATAGATTACGGCGGCATCCACCGGCGGGCTGCCGGCCAGGCGCGCGGAAAGGGTATCGAGAAAGCCGGGTCCGGCGATCATGGCGTCCATCTTGGCATCCGTCACTTCGTCCGTCATGCCATGCCCCGGGGTCGGGGGCGCCATCATCTTTATGCGACAGGTTCATGCAACCCTGGGGCGACGCAGCGCCGCCGGCAGCAGTCGATAGGCCAGCAGGCCGACGACGATCAGGGCATAGACCAGCGTTTCGGCCCGAATCACCTTGAACGACAGGATGAAATGGATCGCGGCGCACAATGCGGCCAGATAGACCCAGCGATGCACGGACCGCCATCGCCGTCCCAGCCGGCGGATCGACCAGGCGTTGGAGGTCGCGGCCAGGACGACCAGGATGGTGAAGGCCACCATGCCCAGGATGATGAAGGGCCGCCGCGTCACGTCGGCCAGCAGCACGGGCAGGTCGAACCCCTGGTCCAGCCCCACATAGGCCGACAGGTGGAACAGCGCATACCAGAAGGCCAGCAGCCCCAACACCCGCCGGTAGCGCAGCAGGTTGACCCCGGTGCGTTCGCGCAGCGGCGTCACGCACAGCGACAGGATCAGGAACCGCAGCGCCCACAGGCCCAGCGTGCGTTCGAAGCTGTTGACCGGATCGGCACCCAGGCGATTGGTCGCCCCCATGACGAAGGTCGCCACCGCCGGGACCAGCCCCACGGCGTACAGGCCGAACCGGATCAGGCCCTGACGGGTCAGAAGGGCGGACGGCCCGCGCCGGGACACCGCCACGTCAGAAGTCCCGCCGCAGGTCCATGCCGGCATACAGGCCGGCGACCTGCGCGCCATAGCCGTTGAACGGCAGCGTCGGCTGCCGGGCCGCGCCGAAGAAGCCGCCGCGCACGCCGATCGGCCGTTCCGTCGCCTGGCTCCAGCGGGGATGATCGACCGCTGGATTGACGTTGGCATAGAACCCGTATTCGTCCGGCGCGCGGACGTTCCAGGCCGTCCGGGGGCGGCTGTCGGTCAGGCGGATCCGCACGACCGACTTGATTCCCTTGAAGCCGTATTTCCATGGCACCACCAGCCGGACCGGCGCGCCGTTCTGGTTGGGCAGCGTCTGGCCATACAGCCCGACCGCCAGGATCGTCAGCGGGTGCAGGGCCTCGTCCAGGCGCAGGGCCTCGACATACGGCCAGTCCAGGACCGGCAGCAGGCCACTCTGTCCCGGCATTTCCGACGGCCGCAACACGGATTCGAACGCGACATATCGGGCGCTGCCCAGCGGTTCGACCTCGCGCAGCAGGTCGCCCAGCGAAAAGCCGATCCACGGAATGACCATCGACCAGGCCTCGACGCAGCGCATCCGGTAGATCCGTTCCTCCAGCGGGCGGGCCAGCAGCGTGTCGATGTCATAGGTCCGGGGCTTGGCCACCATGCCCTCGACCCGCAGCGTCCAGGGACGCGGATGGAAATCGCCGGATCGTTCGGCGGGGTCGGTTTTCTCCAGCCCGAATTCATAGAAATTATTGTAATGCGTGACGTCCTGCAGTGGAGTGGGCGTCAGCCCGCCATCGGACAGGGGGCCGGGGCGCGCGGCCAGCGTGTCCGCCTGGGCAATCCGGGGCGGCAGGATCGCGCCGGCAGCACCCGCCAGCCCGGTCGCCAGGATATCGCGCCGCGACAGCCACGCCGCATGAGGCGTGATGTCCGATGACGGGGGGCGCGGGTAGCGAAAGACACTCATGTGGCGGCCTTGCAGGGGCCCGGACGTGACGTCGCCGGGACGGTCCCGCACTGTGCCCGCGCCAGGGCAGAAAAGGAAAGGGTCAGGATCATGTCCAATTCATCAGCCAACAGTTCGACAGCCAACGGCTCGACGGGCACCATCGGCTTTATCGGCTTCGGCGCGATGGCCAGCCGCATGGGCCACAATCTGCGCGAAGCCGGTTACCAGATCATGGCCTACACGCCATCCGGAAAGGGTGGAGACGGCACCACCCGTTTCCTGCCCACGCCGCGCGCCCTGGCCGAGGCGGCGGGGACCGTCCTCGTCTGCGTGCCGGACGACGAATCCCTGGCGAAGTCGCTGTACGGGCCGGACGGCGCGCTGGCCGGCATGACGAAGGGCGCGCTGCTGGTCAACACCAGTTCGGTCTCGCCCGAAGCCTCGGCGGCGCTGGCCGCCGCCGCGGGTAAACAGGATGTCGCGGTGCTGGACGCCCCGGTTTCCGGCAGCACGCCCGAGGCCGAATCCGGCACGCTGGTGGTGCTGGTGGGCGGCGATGCGGCGGTCGTCGCGCGGGCGCAGCCGATCTTCGACGTGATCGGCAAGGCCACGATCCATGCCGGCCCGTCCGGCAGCGGCACGAAGCTGAAACTGGTGGTCAACGGCATCATGGGCGCGGGACTGGCCGCCGTGGCCGAGGGCGTGACCTACGGCCTGGCGGCCGGCCTGGACCGCGACATGCTGTTCGGCGCGCTGGATTCGGTCGCGGTCATTTCGCCCCATCACAAGCGCAAGCTGAAGGCGGCGCGCGTGGGCGATTTCACGCCGCAATTCCCGACCCGGCTGATGCAGAAGGACATGCGCCTGCTGATGACCGACGCCGCGCGGGCCGAGGCGCCGCTGGCGACGATGGCCGCGACCACGCAGCTTCTGTCGCTGACGCGGCGCACCCATCCCGACGACGATTATTCCGCCCTGTTCGCCGTGCTGGAACGCACGGTGGCCAACAGCCCTTGACCGACACCGCGGCTGGGCGGGTCAGATCCGCCCCCGCGCCATCGCGGCCATGACCGCCAGCCGGTCGCCCAGTCCGCGCGCCGCTCCGACTTCGCGATCATGGCCACGGCCCAGGTCGCGCCGGGCCAGGGCACCCGGCAGGCCCGCCGCGCGCACCGCACGGGGCAGCCGCACCCGGCCGGCCCCGGCCGCCACCTGCATCCCCGCCTGGGCCAGGAATTCCCGTCCCTCGTCGCGCAGGCGGGCCCGAAGGGGCGTCAGGTCGGCCCCCTGGATACCGGCGCCGTCCCGGATCGATTCTCCCGACAGGCCGAATTCCTGCAATGCCGGCTCCGGCAGCGGACAGCGGCCACCAGCCAGTACCGCGCCCATGTGACGCAGCAGCCCGCCCACGCCATAGGCGGCACCCAGGAATTCGACCGCCCGCAACAGGTCGGGATCGGTCGTCCCGGTCCCGGCAACCTGGGCGATGGCGGCCTGGACGCCGCCGGCACCGGCGCGCATCGCGGCCCGCCACGCTGCCCAGTCCGGCAGGCCCTCCAGTTCGGCCTCACGCGCGTCCAGGATTCCCAGCAGGGTGTCCCGTCGGACCCGGCCGGCGCGGATCAGGGCGCGCAGGGGATCCGCGACTTCGTGCGGGTGGGAGGCGCCCTCGACGATTTCCCGCCACCATTGCAGGCGAATCAGCCCGGCCATGGGGCCGGCAACGGACCGGGAGTGCATACCGGACAGGGCGCGGACGGATTCGTGATTGAACGCGATCAGCGTGAAGGCGTCTTCCCTGACGGAGGCCGGCAGGAACAGCGTGCAGAAAAACCGGTCCGGATCGGACCGCCGGGCGATTTCGCCCATGGCGGAAAGGCCCGTTTCGGCCGCGCGCTTTTCCGTAGTATTCGTCATGTCAGGGACATGCCGCGCGCCGGCCGCGCGCACAAGCCCGGCGGCGACGGGGGATGTGGTCATCTCTCCGTCACTTGACGCACCCGGCCGGCGCTCATAGCTCTGATAGATGGCGGTTCCCCGCCCATGCAATTCCAAGGAGAACGTCCATGGCTTTCGAATTGCCCACCCTTCCGTTCCAGACCAACGCGCTGGCGGCGCGCGGCATGTGCCAGGAAACGCTGGAGCTGCACCACGGCAAGCACCACCAGGCCTATGTCACCGCGCTGAACGGCTTCGTCGAAGCGAAGCCCGAACTTCAGGGCAAGTCGCTGGAAGAGATCATTCTGGCCGTCAAGGGCGACGCCGCCTCGGCCCCGGTGTTCAACAATGCCGGCCAGCACTGGAACCATATCCTGTTCTGGCAGAACCTGTCCCCGACCGGCGGCGCGATCCCCGACGCCCTGGCCAAGAAGCTGGCCGAGGATTTCGGCAGCGTCGACGATTTCAAGACCGCGTTCAAGACCGCCGCGACGACGCAGTTCGGGTCGGGCTGGGCGTGGCTGGTCCTGGCGGCCGACGGCAAGCTGAAGGTGACCAAGACCGCCAACGGCTCCAACCCGCTGGCCGAAGGCCAGGGCAAGGTGCTTCTGGGCCTGGATGTGTGGGAACATTCCTACTATCTGGATTTCCGCAACCGTCGTCCGGACTACACCACCAACTACCTGGACAAGCTGGCGAACTACGAGTTCGCCGAGGCACAGTTCAAGGCCGCCTGATCGGCCCCGTCCGGCAGGCGGCATGAAAAACCCGGCCGATCCGGCCGGGTTTTTCTATGCCTGATGTTCCCTGCACGGCAGGTTCAGGGCCGGCGGCGCCCGATATCGCGCAGCCGCACGCCGCCCATCAGGTCACGTTCGATCCGCTCCAGGCTCAGGCCCTTCGTCTCGGGCACGAACAGGGCGACCAGCACCACGAACAGGGCGTTCAGGCCCGCGTACAGCCAGAATGTCTCGGGCCGGCCCAGCCGGTCGAGCAGCGTCAGGAACGAGACGCCCACGATCATGTTGGAAATCCAGTTGGTGGCGGTGGAACAGGCGATGCCGAAATCGCGCCCCTGCAGCGGCTGGATTTCGGAACACAGCACCCAGACCAGCGGCCCCGCCGAAAAGGCGAAGCCCGCGACGAAGCACAGCAGCAGCGCCACCGCCATGGTCTGGTCCGCCCCCTGCCCCATGCCCTCGCGCAGCATCAGGCCCAGCCCGGCCATGCCGACGCTCATGACCATCAGGCCGCAGATCAGGATGGGCCGGCGGCCCCAGCGATCGACCAGCCAGATCGCCATGAAGGTGGCCGCCATGTTCACGCCGCCCACCGTCGCCGTACCCCACAGGCGGGCATGCTCGGCAAAGCCGGCCAGCCCGAAGATACGCGGGGCGTAATACATCACCACGTTCATGCCGGTGAATTGCTGGACGCATTGCAGCATGACCCCCAGGAAGACGGCGCGGCGGAAATTCCGGTTGGACCGGAACAGGGCCCATCCCCGCCCCTGCGTGCGCAACTGGGCGTCGATCTCACTCAGTTCCCGCGCCACCCCGTGGGCCTGGCCACGCAGTTCCAGCAGCGCGCGCCGGGCCTCGTCCCGCCGCCCGCGCAACATCAGCCAGCGCGGGCTGGCGGGCAGGAACGCCACCCCGATCAGGAACACGATTCCCGGAAAGGCCACGATGCCCAGCATCCAGCGCCATGCGTCGAAATAGGCGAACAGCGCGTCGGACACGAATGCTGTCAGGATGCCGATGGTCACCATCAACTGGTAGATCGACACCATCGCGCCGCGATTGGCCGCGTCGGCGATTTCCGCGATGTAGAGCGGCGCGGTGAAGGTCGAAATCCCGATGGCCAGCCCCAGCACGATCCGGGCCGCGATCAGCATGCCCACCGACCCGGACAATGCGCAGGCCGTCGATCCGACGATGAACAGGCTGGCGCCGATCACCAGCGTCCGCTTGCGCCCCAGGTCGAAGGACAGCCACCCGGCAATGGGCACGCCGACCGCCGCACCCAGCATCATCGCGGCGACGATGGCTTCCTGCTGGAACTGGGTCGCATCGAATTCCTGCGCGATCAGGCTCAGCGCACCGGAAATCACGCCGATATCCAGCCCGAACATCAGCCCGGCCACCGCCGCCAGGCCGGCGACCAGGCCGGCCCGTCCGGGCACCGCCTTCCTCAGATGCCGGGACCCCGTCGTTGCGGCATATCCGTACGCCTCCATGTTCTGCTCCGTTTTTGAGCGATTATAACGGACCGGCGACGATACGGTTCGTCTTTTTGCATGTTTCGGGCGTAAACCGCCGACCGCGCCTAGACCCAGCCGCCATCGACGATGAATTGCTGGCCGCTGCACATCCGGCTGTCATCGGCAGCCAGGAACAGGGCCATGCGCGCGATGTCGCCGGGTTCCACCCGGCCCGGCAGGCACTGGCTGCGGTCGATCTGCCGCTCGCCCTCGGGTGTCAGCCACAGGCGGCGCTGGCGTTCGGTCATCACCCAGCCGGGAACCAGCGCGTTGACCCGGATATGGTCCTGGCCCAGTTCGCGCGCCAGGGCGTTCACCAGCCCCAGCACCGCCGCCTTGGCGGTGACATAGATGGGATAGCCGGCGTTCTTCTGCATCCACCCCGTCGACCCCAGGCAGACGATCGACCCGCGCCCCGCCGCCCGCATCCCGGGCGCCACGGCCTGGGCCGCGAAGAACTGGGCGCGGATATTGATCGCGGACAGGCGCTCCCACATCGCGACATCGACCTCGTCCAGCGTGTGGCGGGCATCGTTGCCGGCATTGTTCAGCAGGATGTCCACCGGCCCGTGCGCACCGAAGGCCGTGGCGACCGCCTCGCGCAACGCCGCGACATCGGTCACGTCGCACGGGATGAACAGCACCTGCCGGCCCGCCTGGGCGACCTCGCCCGCCAGAGCGTCCGCCGCTACCCGGTCCAGGTCCACGAAGGCCACCCGCGCGCCCTGGTCGGCGAAGGCGCGGACCAGCGCCGCGCCGATGCCGCTGGCGCCCCCCGTGACCAGCACCGAACGGCCGGCCAGGCTGGGATAGCGGGCATAGGAACCCGTGTCGGGACCGGGACCTACCATTCCGCGAACGACCCGTCGCGATGCCGCCAGACCGGGTTGCGCCAGCGATGGCCCTCGGCGGCGCGGGCGCGGACATAGTCCTCGTTGATCTCGATCCCCAGGCCGGGGCCGGTCGGGATGTCCACGTGCCCATCGCGATAGGCGAAGACATCCGGATCCACCAGATAGTCCAGCAGGTCGTTGGTCTTGTTGTAGTGGATGCCCAGGCTCTGTTCCTGGATGAACGCATTGTAGCACAGGGCATCGAGCTGCAGGTTCGCCGCCAGCGCGATCGGCCCCAGCGGGCAGTGCAGCGCCACCGCGACGTCATAGGCCTCCGCCATCGCCGCGATCTTGCGGGTTTCGGTGATGCCGCCGGCATGCGACGGGTCGGGCTGGATGATGTCCACGCACCCCTGTTCGAACACCCGCTTGAAGTCCCAGCGCGAAAACAGGCGTTCGCCCAGCGCGATGGGAATCGAGGTGTGCTTGGTGATTTCAGGCAGGTCTTCCAGATGCTCGCTCAGGACCGGCTCCTCGATGAACATCAGGTCGTAGGGTTCCAGTTCCCTGGCCAGGACCTTGGCCATCGGCTTGTGCACGCGGCCGTGGAAATCCACGCCGATGCCCAGATAGGGCCCCGCCTCCTCGCGGATCGCGGCGACACGGGCGATCACGTCGTCCACCTTGGCGTGGCTGTCGACATATTGCAGTTCTTCGGTCGCATTCATCTTGATCGCGGTAAAGCCGCGATCGACCACGGCGCGGACCGCCTGGGCCGTGTCCGCCGGCCGGTCGCCGCCGATCCAGGAATAGACGCGGATACGGTCGCGGCAGCGCCCGCCCAGCAGATCGTGCACCGGCACACCGAAGGCCCGGCCCTTGATGTCCCACAGCGCCTGATCGATACCGGCAATGGCGCTCATATGCACCGCGCCGCCCCGGTAGAAGCCGCCGCGATACAGGACGGTCCAGTGATCCTCGATGCGGAACGGGTCCTTGCCGACCAGGTAGTCCGCCAGTTCGGCCACGGCGGCGGCAACGGTGTCGGCCCTGCCCTCGACCACCGGCTCACCCCAGCCGCTGATCCCCTCGTCGGTCTCGATCTTCAGGAACAGCCAGCGCGGCGGGACCTGGAACGTCGTCAGCTTCGTGATCTTCATGTCCGTTTCCGTTCCTGTTTTTCCAGTCTGGATTTTTCCAGACCGGCTTTTTCCAGGCCGGCGATAAACAGCCGCGCCGTCGCGCCGACCTCGCCCGCCGACCGCCCGGCACGATAGAGCGCCGATCCCAGCCCGAACCCCGCCGCGCCGGCCGTCACCCAGGGGTCCATCGTGTCGGGAGTGATCCCGCCCACGGGGATGAAGCGCGTACCGGCGGGAAAGACGCTGCGCCACGCCTTCAACGCCCCCGGGCCAATCTGCTCGGCCGGGAACAGCTTCAGCGCCGCAGCCCCCGCGGCCAGCGCCGCGAAGCCCTCGGTCGGGGTGGCGACGCCGGGGGTGCAGGCCATGCCGGCGGCACGGGCCGCGCCGATGACCGCGACATCGGCATGCGGCATGACGATCAGCCGCCCTCCGGCATCGGCCACCTGCCCCACCATTTCGGCGGACAGCACGGTCCCCGCCCCGATCAGCGCGGCATCCCCGAAGCGATCCTGAAGCAGGCGGATGCTGCGCAGCGGCTCGGGCGAGTTCATCGGCACCTCGATGATCGCGAAGCCCGCTTCGACCAGCGCCTGACCGATGTCCAGCACCTCGTCCGGGCGGATGCCGCGTAGGATGGCGACCAGGGGGCAGACGTCCAGGGCGCGGTCGAACGTCATCATGTCGTATCTCCGTGTGTCGTATCTTCCTCGGGGGTCGGCCGCAGGTATCCGGCTTCCACCGCGATGCGGTACAGCCCGGCCGGCGCGGTGTTGCCGACCAGGCGCGGCACCGGGGCGCCCAGCATTTCGAACGCCTGGGCGTACAGGCCGCACAGCCGGTCCTCGCCCACCAGGACGGTCGGCAACATCTCCGTCCTGTCGGCCAGGAAGGCGCGGATCTCGTCCCCGACCAGCAGGCCGGACAGGTAATCCCGCGTGGCGGCCGCGCCCAGGCCGCCGGTCAGGAACAGGCTGCGGGCCGAGAACAGCAGCGGGGCCACCCCCTGGCGGGACGACGAAGCCGCCTGGACGCCACGACGGAAGGCCGCGCGGGCCTCGTCCTCGGCCACCGGTTCGGCGCCTTCCGCCGGGCGACCCAGGATGCTGTGCTGGGACAGCACGGCGAACAGTTCGCCCGTCATGGCGGTGTGGAAGCCCGTGATCCGTCCATGACGCACCGTCACCCACTTGGAATGGGTTCCGGGCAGGATCAGCGTCGCGGCGTGGGACAGGTCCGGGTGCAGCGCCAGCGCGCCGACGATCTGGGTCTCCTCGCCCCGCATCACGTCCGGCAGGGGCTGGAACTGCCGCAGGCCGGGCACGATTCCCGGCACCGCGCCGCCCATGTGCGGCCGCCCCAGCGCCCGGGCCAGGGCGGCGGCATCGGCCGGGCAGTCGACATAGGGGACCTCGTGCCAGCCGTTCACGCTGCCGATCATCCCGCACGCGATCAGCTTCAGGCCCGCCGCATCCGGCCAGTCGGCCAGCAGCGCCACCAGCGCCGCCGGAAACCCGCCCTCCGGCAGGTTCAGGATGCCCCACGGCCCGCTGGCCGCGTCCAGCACCGTGCCATCCGCCGCCATGCGCCAGGCCCGCAGCGCGGAGGTTCCCCAGTCGATCGCGATCAGGGCTCCGTCCCCGGGTTGTTCATGCGGCACGGACATCGGACCTCCATCCCAGCCGGGCCGACAGGTCGGCCGCCGCGCGGCGCACGACCGGCGCCAGGGCCTGCATGCGCACGGGCGACAGATAGGGCGTGGCGCTGGCAACGCTCAGCGCCACGACGATCCGTCCGTCACGATCGCGCACCGGGGCCGCGACACAGCGAATCCCGATCTCGTTATCCTCCAGGTCGAACACGCAGCCCTCGGCCCGATAGGCGCGCATCCGCTCCACCCACGCCGTGCGCTCATCCGGCGTGGCATCGGGCCGGGCGGCATCGAACAGCAGGCCCCACTCGTCCTCGTCCAGGTCCAGCATCAGGGCACGCCCGATCCCGGTCAGGGCCAGCCTCATGCGCTGCCCGACGCGCGAGCGCATTTCCAGGCCCCGCTGTCCGGGGATCTTGTCCAGATAGAGAATGTCGGCGCCGGAGCGCACACCCACATGCACTGTGTCGCGCGTTTCCGCCCCCAGCCGCTCGGCCACGGGCCGTGCCAGCGTGGCCAGCGAGGTCTCGGCCCGCGCGCGCTGGGACAGCGCCGCCAGGCGCGGACCCAGGTCGTAGGTTCCGTCGGACTGCTGAAGCAGCCAGTTCAGCCGGACCAGCGACTGCACGATTCGTTGCGTGGTGCTGCGGGTGCAGCCGGTCGCGGTCGCGATGGCAGGCAAGGTCCGGTGTCCCGAATCCACGGCATCGACGATCGCGATCCCGCGTTCCAGGGCCTGCGTTCCGCTGGCCGCCGTCCCCTTGCCGTCATTATGGCCCATCATCGTGCCCTCCCGTCCCAAATCGCTAGGCCAGACGAGGAAGAAACTCAATATATGAACTATTGACCCACATTGTGGGTTTTTGAAGAAAAATGGCGACTTTCCGCCATCCGGAAACGCGAAACGCCTGGTCGCTGTCCGTACTGGACGGCGACCGGGCGTCTTCAACTCTGCGGGATCGTGGGTAGGAAGGCCTCAGCCAGCCTTGGCGCCGGTGTCGTTGGCCGGCTTGGCGCTGCTGCTGACGACCGAGGTGATGGTCTCGCGCAGCACCGTCACCCGCACGTTGGGGGCGATTTCGACCTCCATTTCATTCGAATCGTCGCGGACCTTCTGCACGGTGGCGACAATGCCGCCCGCCGTCAGCACGCGGTCGCCGCGGCGCAGCGACGCCAGCTGCGCGCGAAGCTGCTTCTGCTTCTGCTGCTGCGGCCGGATCAGGATGAAATAGAAGATCACGAACATCGCGACGTACGGCAGGATCGACATCATGCCGCCGGCGCTGAGGAGACCCCCTTCGCCTCCGGCGGTCTGGGCGTATGCCGGGGTAACCAGGAAATCGGAAAGAAGGGTCATGAGGGGTCGTTCCGGCCTTCATTATTGGGTTGCGGGGCGCGGGACTGGACCATAGTTTTCGCCTGTTTCCCGTCAAGGCGTCGGTTCGCATTCCCGAAGGCCCGCCGCGCTCCGGGCCCATTCTACAGCCTTGGAACAGGACCGACGATGGATTCCGACCTGCTGCCCGTTCTCGACCGCATCGCCAGTGCGCTGGAGCGGCTGTCCCCCCCGCCGCCGACGCTGGCCGGCCTGGACGCGGCCGACGCGTTCGTCTGGCATCCCGCGCAGGGCCGGCTGACCCCGGTCGGGCACGTGGCGCATGTCGATATCGACCTGCTGCGCGGCGTCGCGACCCAGCGCCGGCTGGTGCTGGAGAACACGCTGCATTTCGCGCGCGGGCTGCCGGCCAACAACGCGATGCTGTGGGGCGCGCGCGGCATGGGCAAGTCCTCGCTGGTCAAGGCCGCCCACGCCCAGGCCAACCTGCTCGACGGCCGCCCCGCGCCCGCCGGCCGAGGCCGGCTGGTCCTGATCGAGATCCAGCGCGAGGATCTGTCCACCCTGCCCGACCTGCTGGCGCTGCTGCGCAACAGTTCGCGCCGGTTCATCGTGTTCTGCGACGACCTGTCGTTCGAGAGTGAGGACGCCGATTACAAGGCGCTGAAATCGGTGCTGGACGGCGGCATTTCGGGACGGCCGGCCAATGTGCTGTTCTATGCGACGTCGAACCGGCGGCACCTGATGCCGCGCGACATGATCGACAACGAACGCTCCACCGCCATCAACCCGTCCGAGGCGGTCGAGGAGAAGGTTTCCCTGTCCGATCGATTCGGGCTGTGGATCGGCTTTCACAACTGCGCGCAGGACGTCTTCCTCGACATGGTCCGGGCCTATGCCGCCGCACGCGCCCTGCCGATTGCCGACGCCGAACTGGCGCAGCGCGCCAACGCATGGTCGGTCACGCGCGGCGGCCGGTCGGGGCGCGTCGCCTATCAGTTCATCGAGGATCTTACGGCCGAACTGGCACCCGCGCAGTAGGAGGCGGTTTTGACATGCGTCAAGGCCGGAGACGGCCGGGCGCGTTCATCATTGCGTGCCCCGCGTCGTCAAACCGCCACAGAAGGGTGTCTGGATGCCGGTATCGCCATGGCACCGAAAAAATTTCCCAATACGGAATGATAGCCCCTTAATGCATCGTGCGGCAGGGCTGCGATCGCGTGTATGATCCGCCGGCTCCGAGCCTCAGCGCCTGAACCCAAGAGAGACGATGAACCAGATTTTTTCGACGGATAGCATCCCCCCGGCCGGCCTGACCCCCGAAGGAGATCTGCGGCGGGTCCGGTCCAATCCCGATTTCTGGTATCCCGTGGCCTGGTCGCGCGAGCTGAAGGTCGGCAAGACCATCGGCACGCGCTATGCCGGCCAGCCGATCGCCCTGGTCCGCCCCGCCGAGGGCGAAGTCTTCGCGCTGGAAGACCGCTGCGCCCACCGCCAGGTGCCGCTGAGCAAGGGCGTGGTGAAGGGCCAGGCGGTCCAGTGCTGTTATCACGGCTGGGCGTACGGCCGGTCCGGCCGCTGCATCGACGTGCCGTATCTGGGCAAGGGCAAGCTGCCGAACGGTGTGCGCACCTATCCCTGCCGCGAACAGGATGGCCTGATCTTCGTCTTCCCCGGCGACCCGGAGCGCGCCGCCGCGACACCGTTGCCCCGCCTGGCGCAGACGACCAACCCGGATTACAAGACCCGGCGTTTCGGGCGGCACGTCAAATGCCATTACAGCTTCATGCACGAGAACCTGATGGATATGAACCATCAGTTCATGCACATGAAGCAGATGGGGCAGATGAAGCCTCGTTTCCTGGGACAGGATCGCGGTCCCGGCATGATCGAGGCCCGCTACACCTTCGCGCGGACCGGCGGCAAGCAGCCGCTGGGCGAGGCGCTGGTCTTCGGCCAGAAGCGCGACAACAGCGCCAAGTACGCGCACCGCGACGTCATGACGATCCGCACGGAATATCCGTACCAGACCCTGAAGATCCAGGCCGAGGGCACCCCCCCGGTCATGGATCTGTGGATCGTCTATGTCCCGCAGGACGCCGAGGAAATGACCAACCGGGTGTTCGGCCTGCTGTCGATCAAGCGGCCCAGGGTGCCCGGCCTGCTGGATATGGCGTGGCCGTTCCTGGTCGCATTCACCGAGCGGATCTTCAGCGAGGACCGCGAGATCGTGGAACTGGAGCAGGCCGCGTGGGACGAACTGGGGGGCGACCATAACCAGGAAGTCTTCCCCGTCATTCGCAGCCTGCGCGAATTGCTGGCCGAATGCGGTATCCCCGCCGCCCGATCCTGAAAGCATGATGCATGACGGCATGACGATCGACCTGGGAACGGATCGGACGGACGCGGCCCTGCAGGCCGGGCCCTACCGCCTGCGCACGCTTCTGCCGTCCGATGCCGGCACGATGCACCGGCTGGTCAATGACTGGAGCGTCATCCGGATGCTCAGCCGGGTGCCGTTCCCCTATCCGCGCGGCCTGACGGATGACTGGATCGCCTCGACCCAGGACCTGTCCCGGCGGGGCGCGGCCTATCATTTCGCCATCACCCACCCCGAATCGGACGACCCCGATTCGCTGATGGGCTGTATCGGGGTGCAGGTGAATGCCGCCGCCCGGTCGGCCACCGTCGGGTACTGGGTCGGCCGTCCCTACTGGAATCGCAAGGTGGCCTCGACCACCGTGGAACGAATCGCGCGCTGGGCGCTGGCCACCCTGCCGATCGAACGCGTGGCCGCCGCCGTCGCGCATGACAACCCGGCCTCGATCGCCGTGCTGCGCCGCATCGGCTTTCGCGAGACCGGATCGGGGCGTCAGGCCTTCGTATCGCGCGGCACGGGGGACCATCCCGTGCTGCTGTTCGAAGCGACGCGCGCCGACCTGGCGATGGATGACCCCGGGGTCGGGTCCGCCCCGCTTCCGGCGGGCCGGACGCCGGAACAGAAGCGCGTCATCCTGGTGGCCGCCGTGGCGCTGGTCGATACGGACGGGCGAATCCTGCTGGCCCGCCGGCCCGAGGGCAAGCCGATGGCCGGCCTGTGGGAATTCCCCGGCGGCAAGGTCGAAACCGGGGAAACGCCCGAAGCGGCGCTGATCCGCGAGCTGGACGAGGAACTGGGGCTGGACGTCGCCCGGTCGTGCCTGGCCCCCTATACATTCGTGTCGCACGATTACGGGCATTTCCACCTGCTGATGCCCGTCTATGTCTGCCGGCGATGGAAGAACGTCCCCCACCCGCGCGAGGGCCAGACCCTGGCCTGGGTCCGGGCCGACGACCTGTCGCACTATCCGATGCCCGAGGCCGACCTGCCGCTGATCCCCCTGCTGCGGGACCTTCTTTAAGTTTACAGCACGATCGACCGGTCGAGCGGGAACACCGCCTGTTTCTGTCCGGGAATGCTGGTGCCGAACGAGAACAGTCCGCCGGTCAGGGGCTCCGCGTCCAGTTGCTCGGGCGACAGGCCCTTGCGCGCCGTGGTGACGAACACGGTGCGGTAGTCGGCCCCGCCGAACGCGACCTTGGTGACGTTGCGGGCGGGAAGCGGAATGGGATCGACCGGCGTGCCATCGGGGGCCAGGCGCTCGATCCGCCCGCCGCCCCACACCCCGATCCACAGGAAGCCCGCGCTGTCCACCGCGATCCCGTCCGGGTAGCCACCCTGCAGCGTCGCGAAGACCCGGCGATTCGACAGCACACCGCCCGACCCGACATCGAAAGCATAGACGGTGCGGGCGGGCGAGTGATTGTGGTACAGCGTCCGCCCGTCGGGCGACAGCGCGGGGCCGTTGCTGACGATATATCCCTCGTCCTCGCGATGGACGTGCAACCGTCCCTGGTCCTGGCTGACGGAATAGAGCGATCCGGTCGGATCGGTTTCGGCGTCGTGCATCGTGCCGAACCACAGGCGCCCGAACCGGTCCACATGCCCGTCATTGATGCGGTTGTCCGGCAATTCCGGTTCCACCAGCGTGTCCAGGCTGAAATGTCCGCTGGCGGGGTCGAACCGGTGCAGCCCGTCCTTCAGGCCGCACAGGAAGGTCCCGTCGTTCGACGGCACCAGGAAGCCGGGGCGATTCGGGGCAAGCCACGTCATCGTCTCGCCGCTTTCCGGCCGGTAGCGATGGATCGCCCGGCCGACGATATCGACGAAATACAGTGCCTGCTCGCCCTCGGACCAGACGGGCCCCTCGCCCAGCGTGGCCCGCAGATCCCAGACGCATCGCGGCGCGCCGCAGATTGGTCCCATCATCATCGCGTTCCTCCTCTCTGGCCCTGCCGGGCGGTACGGTTCATATTGGCATCATACTGCAAACCGGGAGCACGTTCATGAACCCGACTGCCTGCATCCTGGTCATCGGCAATGAAATCCTGTCAGGCCGGACCCAGGATGTGAACGTGCAATATATCGCGCGGCGCCTGACCGAACTGGGCATCACATTGGCGGAAGTTCGGGTCATTCCCGACCAGCGCGCGGTCATCGTCGGCACGGTCTGCGACGTGCGGGCGCGCTTCGATCATATTTTCACCACGGGCGGAATCGGCCCCACCCATGACGACATCACCGCCCCCTGCATTGCCGAGGCGTTCGGCGTGCCGTGGTCGGTCCATCCCGATTCGTTCCGCCTGCTGGAAGCGCATTTTCCCCCGGGTGAATTCAACGCCGCCCGCCAGCGCATGGCAACGCTGCCGGAAGGGGCGACGCCGATCGCCAATCCGGTTTCGGTCGCCCCGGGGTTCAGCATCGGCAATGTCCATGTGATGGCGGGCGTTCCACGCATCATGCAGGCGATGTTCGAGGAACTGGCCCCGACCCTGCGCCACGGCACGCCCGTCACGTCGCGAAGCTGGTACGCGCTGGGGTTGTACGAGGGCGCGCTGGCCGAAGGACTGGCGGACATCCAGGATCGTCACCCCAGCGTCGATATCGGGTCCTATCCGTTCCGCCGGCCCGACGGGCGGCGGGGCGTGGCCCTGGTCAGCAAGGGGCTGGACGCCGCCGCCGTCTGCCACGCGGCGGACCGCGTGCGCGAACTGATCGAACGGCTGGGCTTCACCCCAGCGGAGGGCGAACCGCCGTAAAGGGCCCGTTCAGCTCAGGCTGTCGCGGCCCATGGCGAGGAATTTTTCCCGCCGCTGCGCGACCAGCATGGGGGCGCTGAGCGACAGCAGGTCGGGCAGTTCGGCCGCGATCGAATCGCCAACCGAGCGAATGGTGCTTTCTGGGTCGCGCTGGGCGCCCCCCACCGGCTCGGGGATGATCCGGTCGATCAGCTTCAGTTGCAGCAGGTCCTGCGCCGTCAGCTTCAGCGCCTCGGCCGCGCTGGTCGCCTGCTTGGGGTCGCGCCACAGGATCGACGCGCAGGCTTCGGGCGAGATCACCGAATAGATCGCGTGTTCCAGCATCATCACCCGGTCGCCCGCGCCCAGGGCGATGGCGCCGCCGGACCCGCCCTCGCCGATCACGGTGGCGATCACCGGCACCGGCGCCGACAGGCAGGTGTCGATGGACCGCGCGATCGCCTCGGCCTGGCCGCGTGCCTCGGCATCGATGCCGGGCCACGCGCCCGACGTGTCGATGAAGGTCAGGATCGGCATGCCGAAGCGGCCCGCCAGTTCCATCAGGCGCTGCGCCTTGCGATAGCCCTCGGGCCGCGCCATGCCGAAATTATGCGCCAGCCGGCTTTCCAGTTCCGAACCGCGCTCGGTCCCGATCACCACCACCGGCTGGTCCTGGAACCGGCCTATGCCGCCGATCACCGCCTTGTCCTCGCCGAACAGCCGGTCGCCGGCCAGGGGCGTGAAATCCTGGATCAGCGTGCCGATGTAGTCCGCGGCGTGCGGACGCTGGGCATGGCGGGCGACCTGGACCTTCTGCCACGGGCTCAGCTTGGCATAGGCCGCGCGAAGCTGCTTTTCGGACTTGTCCGTCAGGCGGGCGATTTCTTCGGCAAGATTGATGCCATCGGGCTCGGACATCTTGCGAAGCTCGTCGATCTTGTTCTCAAGCTCGGCGACCGACTTTTCGAAATCTAGAAACTGGCGCATGCGGTGCGGATAGCACAGCCACGAATCCTGCCAAGTCTATTCCGCAGCGAAACCACAACCGGGACGGTTTTCAGCGGGTTTCTCCGTCCCCGCCACGCGCCAGCGGGTGATAGGCCTCGACCGCCTGGCGCAGCCGTTCGGCCAGGACGTGGGTATAGATCTGGGTCGTGGCGATGTCGGCATGGCCCAGCAGGACCTGCAGCGCCCGCAGGTCGGCCCCCCGGGCCAGCATGTGCGTGGCGAAGGAATGACGCAGTACGTGCGGGGACAGCCGGGCCGGGTCCAGCCCGGCGCGTAGCGCGACGTCGTGCAGGATGCGGTCGAACCCCTGCCGCGTCAGCGGCCGGTCCGGCGCGCGGCCGGGAAACAGGTATGGGCTGCGGCGGGGCCCGTCATGGGCGATCAGCGCCTCGGCCGCCGCCCGGGCCGCCGCCGACAGGGGCACGAGTCGCTCGCGCCCGCCCTTGCCGCGTACCATCAGCATCTGCGCGTCACGGCCCAGGCCGCGCCGGGGCAGCGCCAGCAGTTCGGATATCCGCAGGCCGGACGCATACAGCATTTCCAGCGCGGCGCGGGCCACCAGCCACCGCCGCGCCGCGCCGCCATCGGGCGGGGGAACGCAGGCGGCCAGCAGGGCATCGACCTCGTCCTCGGTCAGGAAGCGGGGCAGCGTCGCGGGCAGGCGCGGCGTGTCCAGCAGTTCGGCCGGATTGTCCTGCCGCACGCCCTCGCGCGCCAGGAACAGGTGAAACTGCTTCAGGCAGGACAGGCGCCGCGCCTGGGTCCGCGGCGACAGTCCGGCACGAGCCAGGCTGCCCATGTAATCGCGCAGCAGGGCGGAATCGGCGTCATGGAGCGACCGGCCCGCCTGCCGGGCGTGGGCGGCGAAATCGTCCAGGTCCCGGCCATAGGCCTTCAGCGTGTTCGCGGCGGCACCCCGTTCGGCCGCCAGCATTTCGAGGAACGCCTCGGCCTGCGCGCTCACGATCCCCGGCTCAGGGATGGGCGAAACGATCCGACGGCAGGTCCTTGTGCACCGGCAGGGTCGGAGCCGGCGGCGGGAAGGCCCCCAGCGAGACGAATCCCCCCGCGGCGGCCAGGACCACGATACCCGCAAGAGCCAACAGGATACGCTGCATAACCCAACCCCGACGCGATGACGCCACGCGGCGGCGCGAGCGGGCAGGACCGTTCGCGAACCGTCATGGCTTGGTGCCTCTGCTGTATGTTAGGTTTGCGATCATGTCACGTCCGATCGAACCGCCAGCCCCCGAGAGTACCGACCTGTCCCCCGCCGGGGGGCGCGACGCCCCGTTCCTGGCGTTCGACCTCGATGCCCTGGTTGCCGCCGACAGGCCCGACAGGCCGGGCCCGCGCGCCCCGGGACCGCACGAGCGCAGCGTCGTGCTGGTCGGGCTGATGGGGGCGGGCAAGACGACGATCGGCCGGCGGATCGCGGCACGGCTGGGCATGCCCTTCGTCGATGCCGACGTGGAAATCGAGCGCGCGGCCGGATGTTCCATCGCCGACCTGTTCCGCCGGTATGGCGAGGCCGAATTCCGCAAGGGCGAGCACCGCGTCATCCGCCGCATCCTGAGCGGCCACCCGCTGGTGCTGGCGACGGGCGGCGGCGCGTTCATGGACCCGGTGACCCGCGCGGTCATCCGCGACCGCGCGACCTCGGTCTGGCTGCGGTGCCCGCTGCCGGTGCTGGTGCGCCGCGTCCAGGGGCGGACCCACCGGCCCCTGCTGAACGAGGGCAACCCGCGCGACATCCTGGCGGCCCTGATGGAAATCCGGCATCCGGTCTATGCCGAAGCGAACATCACCGTGGATTGTGGAGAAGAAAGCGTGGACCAGAGTGCCGCCACCGTCATCAGCGCCCTGACCCTGGCGAAGCCGCCGCGACTCGTCCCCGTGATCCTGGAACGCTGGCGCTACGACGTGACCATCGGCGAGGACCTGCTGCGCCATGCCGGAATCCTGCTGGCCCCGGTCCTGCCGCAAAAGCGTGTGGTGGTCGTGACCGATTCGACCGTCGCGACGCTGCACCTGCCGCGCCTGCTGGCCGGGCTGGCCGAGGGCGCGATCCGGGCGGAAACGATCGTCGTCCCGCCCGGGGAAGGGTCGAAGACAATGGCCGAATACGAGCGCGTGACCAACGCGCTGCTGGACATGGGGGTCGAGCGCGGCACCACGGTGATCGCCCTGGGCGGCGGCGTGGTGGGCGACCTGGCGGGATTTGCCGCCGCCACCACCCTGCGCGGCCTGCCCTTCGTGCAGATCCCGACGACGCTGCTGTCGCAGGTCGATTCGTCGGTGGGCGGCAAGACGGGGATCAACACCCCGTTCGGCAAGAACCTGCTGGGCGCCTTCCATCAGCCGCTGGCGGTGCTGGTGGATACCACGACGCTGGCCAGCCTGCCGGCGCGCGAGGTCCGCGCCGGCTATGCCGAGATCGTCAAATCCGGCCTGATCGGCGATGCCGCCCTGTTCGAATGGTGCGAAGCCAACGGCCAGGCCGTACTGGACGGTGACGCCGATATCCGGGCCGAGGCCGTCCGCCAGGCCTGCGCGTTCAAGGCCCATGTCGTCGGCGACGACGAGCGGGAAGAAAAGAAATCGGACGGCCGCGCACTACTCAACCTGGGCCATACGTTCGGCCACGCGCTGGAGGCCGAACTGGGCTATGACGGCCGCCTGCTGCATGGCGAGGCCGTGTCGATCGGCCTGCGCCTGGCGTTCCTGGCGTCGGTCCGGATGGGGTTCTGCGACCGCACCGACCTGAACCGCGTCACCGCCCATCTGGAGCGGCTGGGCATGCCGGCGCGGATCAGCGACGTTGGCGAAACGTTCTCGGCCGACCGGTTGATCGCGCATATGCAGCGGGACAAGAAAATGCGCGACGGACGCCTGTCCTTCGTCCTGGTGCGCGGGATCGGGCAGGCCTTCACCTGCCGCGACGTCCCGGACGCGGTGGTCCGCGATATTCTTTTGGCGGAAGGATGCGCGGCCTGAACAGGCCGCCTTCCTGATTGCGGCTTCTCTGTGGCGGCGGGACCACATATGTCGCGATTACCGCACACCGGCGTGGCCTGCCCGCGGTCGACCACCGCCGATCCGCCGCCCACCCGATAATATCTTCGGCGAAACGTACCCAACCAACACGTAATCCACCCGAAACAAACTGTTGCCTTTTCAACACGGTGCACAACGGTAATGCCTGCTCTGCCTACGAGATGGGTTCCTAAGCCGGAACCGGAAGATCTATAGGGGGTTAAGCATCACGCTGAGGCCGACCGTCTATGGTTTGACGGTTACTCGAACGGATGATCAAGAGGACGAAAATAATGCGTCTCCGCACGGCATTACTCGCCACCACACTGATGGCGGCTGCACCGGTTGCTGCTAACGCAACCATCATTACCGGCCCCTATGTCGACCTGGGTGGCGGCTACAACCTGGTCCAGAACCAGCACGGTCATTTCTCCAACGATCCCGCCAATGCTTCGATGCTTACGAAGAGCTCGTCGCAGTATCGCCATGACGCCGGCTTCACCGGCTTCGGCGCTGTTGGCTGGGGCTTTGGTAACGGCCTGCGTCTCGAGGCCGAGGGCCTTTACAACTATTCCGAGATCAACCACCGCGCCCCGACCGCCGCGACCGGCGTCACCAGTGGTCACGATCAGTCGTACGGCGGCATGCTGAACGTGCTGTATGACATCGACCTGAAGCAGTTCGGGATCGACGTCCCCGTCACGCCGTTCGTCGGTGTCGGTGCCGGCTACCTGTGGCAGAACGTCAGCCCGACCACGACCCGGTATTCGAACGGCAATGTCAGCCGTCTGGGCGGCACGAACGGCGGCTTCGCCTATCAGGGCATCGTCGGTGCGGCCTACGACATCCCGAACATGCCCGGCCTGCAGCTGACGGCGCAGTACCGCATGGTTGGCCAGGCGTTCTCGGACGGTCCATTCACCATGACCTCCTACACCAACGGTGTGGGCAAGAGCGTCGGCCACGCGTTCTTCGACAACCGCTTCAACCATCAGTTCATCCTGGGACTGCGCTACGCGTTCAACACCGCGCCGCCGCCGCCGCCGCCGGCTCCGGTTGTCGTGCCGCCCGCGCCGACCCCGGCCCGCACCTACCTGGTGTTCTTCGACTGGGATCGTTCGGACCTGACGGCCCGCGCGCGTGAGATCGTGGCCGAAGCCGCCCAGGCCTCGACCCACGTCCAGACGACGCGTATCGAAGTCAACGGCTACACCGACAACTCCGCGGCCCACCCCGGCCCGCGTGGTGAGAAGTACAACATGGGCCTGTCCATCCGTCGCGCTCAGAGCGTGAAGGCTGAACTGATCCGTGACGGCGTGCCGACCGGCGCGATCGACATCCACGGCTATGGCGAGCAGCATCCGCTGGTCCCGACGGGTCCGAACACCCGCGAGCCGCAGAACCGTCGCGTCGAGATCATCCTGCACTGATCTCCGCCGCATTACTGATGCGGTTCAAAAAGAAGAGGGATGCCTTCGGGCATCCCTTTTTTTATTCCATTCCGCCTCGTCACGATCTGCTCTAGACGTATGGAACATGCTCGATCCCGTGTCCTCCTCGCCTTCTCCGCGTCAAGCCTCGTCGCGCTGGCTGGCCGATCTGCGTGCCCGGCTGATGCCGTTCGTGAAATTCGGCGTGGTGGGCACGTTCGGCCTGATGTGGGATACCGCCACCGTCTATGGCTTTCGCGCGCTGCTGGGCCTGACGGGGGCGACGATCCTGGCCTATTTCGTGGCCGCCACGATGAACTGGCTGCTGAACCGCCACTGGACGTTCCGCCACGTCGTCCATGCCGACCACCCGCTGGTCCAGTGGGCCCGGTTCCTGATGGCCAATTCGCTGGGTTTCGTCCTGAATCGCGGCATGGTCTTCACGCTGTTCCTGACGGTTCCGCTGTGCCGGACCATTCCGTTCCTGGCCCTGGCCGCCGGATCGCTGACCGGGCTGTTCGCCAACTTCACGCTCAGCCACCGCGTGGTGTTCCGCCACCGGCAGGCAACAGCGCCGACGCCGTCAGATCCTGAATTTCAGAGCGCGCCCGAACGGCCAGCGTGCCAGAACGCGGCCTCCAGCTTCACGGCGGTCCGGAATTCCGACAGCAGCATCGGATAACGCGCATCGGCGCCGTAGCGCAGGCTCAATGCCTCCAGCGTGTCGATACCGGCGTCGACCAGGCCGATGAATTTCTCACCGCCGTAAAGCGCGATCCATGGCCAGTAGGGATTGCCGTCCCGCCTGGTGTGCGGATCGGCCACCAGCCGGACGCCGATTTCGCCATAGCCGATCAGGCAGGGCGCCAGCGTCACCATCAGGTCCAGAAGGTCGCCCGCCTGCCCCCGGTCCAGGATGAAGCGCGTATAGGCCAGCAGTTCCAGCGATTCCGGCTGGCTCTGCAAATCCTCGATGCACAGGCCCCAGCCGGTGCAATAGGACACGTGCAGCGCCAGTTCGGTATCCAGCAGGCCCGACACGATGGCGGAGGCCGAGCGCATGTCCTCCAGCCTGTCGGCCTTGTAGATCGCCAGGGCGTAGGCCCGGGCATACTGGATCAGGTACAGGTAGTCCTGGATCAGGAACCGCCTGAACTCGGCCTCGGGCAGGCTGCCGTCCGCCAGGCCGCGCACGAAGGGATGATGGATGAAGCCGTCCCATTCGGCGCCGCAATCCCGCCGCAGCCGCCCGGCCAGGCCGCTTGCCAGGCGGGGCCAGTCCCGTTCCGCCGTCCATTCCATGGCTGGTTCTCCTTTTCTGTCCCGTTCGGGGGTCGGCACGATTCCCGCAGGAACTCCGCCCGGCAGGATACGCTCCCTTATTGCAGCAGGTTCGCCCCGAAGGGTCGATTCGGCCATCTGGCAAGGCTGCGCTCTTCCTGCCGGGCACGCCGTGCGCTAGGTGATGGGATATCCGAGCTTTCCGGCCTTCGTCATTTCAGGATCGTCAGTCTTCCGCCATGTCCACAACAAACGATATCCGCGCGGCCTTTCTCGATTATTTCGCGGCGAACGGTCACCAGATCGTCCCGTCCTCGTCGCTGGTGCCGCGCAACGACCCGACCCTGCTGTTTACCAACGCGGGCATGGTCCAGTTCAAGAACGTCTTCACCGGCCAGGAGACACGTCCCTATTCCCGCGCCACGACGGCGCAGAAGGTCGTGCGGGCAGGCGGCAAGCACAACGACCTGGACAATGTGGGCTATACCGCCCGCCATCACACGTTCTTCGAGATGATGGGCAATTTCTCGTTCGGCGATTATTTCAAGGCCGATGCGATCGAATTCGCCTGGACCCTGATCACCCGCAATTTCGGCCTGCCGCGCGACCGCCTGCTGGCCACCGTCTACGCGGATGACGAGGAAGCAGCCGACCTGTGGCGCAAGGTCGCCGGACTGCCGGACGAGCGGATCATCCGCATCGGCACCGCCGACAATTTCTGGCGGATGGGCGACACCGGCCCGTGCGGTCCATGTTCGGAAATCTTCTTCGACCATGGGCCCGACGTGCCGGGCGGCCCGCCCGGATCGCCGGACGAGGACGGCGACCGGTTCGTCGAGATCTGGAACCTGGTGTTCATGCAGTTCTTCGAGGACCCGCCGGGCGTGCGCTCGCCGCTGCCGCGTCCGTCCATCGATACCGGCATGGGCCTGGAACGCTTCGCCGCCATCATGCAGGGCAAGCGCGACAATTACGATACGGACACGATGCGCGCGCTGATCCTTGCGTCGGCCGAGGCGACGGGCCAGGACCCGGACGGCCCGTTCCGCGCCAGCCACCGCGTGGTGGCCGACCATCTGCGCTCGACCTCGTTCCTGATCGCGGACGGGGTCCTGCCGTCCAAGGACGGGCGGGGCTATGTCCTGCGCCGCATCATGCGCCGCGCCATGCGCCACCTGCACATGATGGGCACCAGGGAAACGGTGTTCCACCGGCTGGTGCCCGCGCTGGTGCGTCAGATGGGCGCCGCCTATCCCGAACTGGTCCAGGCCGAGGCGCTGATCCGCGAGACGATGCGCGGCGAGGAGGAACGGTTCAAGGCGATGCTGGATCGCGGCCTGGCGCTGCTGGCCGACGAGACCGCGCGCCTGGGTGACGGCCAGCCCCTGCCCGGCGACGTGGCGTTCAAGCTGTACGACACGTTCGGCTTCCCGCTGGACCTGACGCAGGACGCGCTGCGCGGCAGCAGCCATGACGTGGACGTCACGGGCTTCGACCGCGCGATGCAGGTGCAGCGCGAGCGCGCCCGCGCGGCGTGGTCCGGATCGGGCGACAGCGCGACCGAGACCGTGTGGTTCGAGGCCCGCGACCGCTTCGGCGCCAGCGAGTTCCTGGGCTATGCGACCGAACAGGCGGATGCCGAGATCCAGGCCATCGTCACCGACGGCCGGTCGGTGACCGAGGCCCCGGCGGGGACCGAAATCGCGCTGCTGCTGAACCAGACGCCGTTCTATGGCGAAAGCGGCGGGCAGGTCGGTGATACCGGGCTGATCACAGCACCCGGCCTGCGCATCGCGGTGACCGACACGCAGAAGCGCCTGGGCGACCTGATGGTCCATTACGGCACGGTGGTCGAGGGCACGGTCCGGGTCGGCCAGGCCGTGACCGCCACGGTCGATCACGACCGGCGCAGCGCCATCCGCGCGCACCATTCCGCCACCCACCTGCTGCACGAGGCCCTGCGCCGCCGGCTGGGGGCGCATGTCACGCAGAAGGGCAGCCTGAACGCGCCCGACCGCCTGCGCTTCGACATCAGCCAGCCCCGGCCCCTGACGCCCGAGGAAATCGCGGATGTCGAGGCCGAGGTGAATGCCCGCATCCGCGAGAACAGCCCCGTCGTCACGCGCCCCATGTCGCAGGAAGAAGCCGTGGCGCAGGGCGCGATGGCCCTGTTCGGCGAGAAATATGGCGACGAGGTGCGGGTGGTGTTCATGGGCGCGCCCGAGGACGACCGTCCGGCGTGGTCCATCGAACTGTGCGGCGGCACGCATGTGAACCGCACCGGCGATATCGGCCTGTTCCGCATCACGTCCGAGGCCGGGGTATCGGCCGGTATCCGCCGGATCGAGGCTGTGACCGGGAAGTCCGCCGAACAGGCGGCGGTCGCGACCGAGCAGCGCCTGGGGCAGATGGCCGCCATGCTGCGCGTCTCGGCGGCCGAGGCCCCGGAGCGGCTGGCGGTGATCCTGGACGAGCGCAAGGTCATGGAGCGCCAGATTTCCGACCTGCAGCGCAAGCTGGCCAGCGGCGGCAGTGACGGCGCGCAGGCCGAGACGATCAACGGGATCGGCTTCGTGGCCCGCGACGTGGGCGACCTGCCGGCGCGCGAATTGAAACCCCTGGCCGATTCGCTGCGCCAGCAGGTCGGCTCGGGCGTGGTGGCGCTGGTTTCCACCGCCGAAGGCAAGGGAAGCGTGGTGGTGGCGGTGACCAGCGACCTGACCGACCGGCTGGACGCGGTCGAACTGGTGCGTCTGGCCAGCGCCGCCATGGGCGGCAAGGGCGGCGGCGGACGCCGCGACATGGCCCAGGCCGGCGGCCCCGATATCGCCCGGTCCGAAGCGGCGCTGGCGGCAGTGCGCGGCGCGGTCGCGGCGGCCGCCTGACGGGCCGCGCTGCCAACCGCCCCCCGGCCATGACCAGGGCCGGGGGCGCGAGGCCATGTCCGCGAAGCATGTCTGGTCGCTGACATAATGTTTCCCGCGCGGGATCGGGTAAAACCCGGTCTTTGCGGGGCGCGTTTACATGCTACTCTGCCGTGGGCCGAGCCGTGAGGGCGCGCCCGCCGGGCCGATTGCCCCGACGGTACGCGTCATTCGAGAGCGACCGTTCGAACGCCACTGTGGACCCTGCCGGCGCGTGTGCGTCAGGGCAGGCTCCTGGATAAAGGGACCTTCGATGGCCGATACGGACGCCAGGACTTCGCTGATCTCGCTCCTCCAGGGAGTCGAGAAATTCAATACCGAGGTCTTCCCCCAAAATCGCGAGCTGTTTGCCGAACTGGCCGACCAGCAATCGCCCGATACGCTGTTCATCGCCTGCGCCGACAGCCGGGTGAATCCCAGCATGATCACGCAGACACGGCCCGGCGACCTGTTCGTGCTGCGCAATATCGGCAACATCGTGCCGGCCTATGGCGAAATGCTGGGCGGCGTGTCGTCGGCGATCGAATATGCCGTGCTGGCGCTGGGCGTGTCGCACATCATCGTCTGCGGCCATTCGGATTGCGGGGCGATGAAGGCCCTGCTGGACCCCGACCCCACGAAGCTGGCCAGGATGCCGACCGTCGCGTCCTGGCTGCGCAATGCCGAGGCCGCGCGGGCGGTTGCCGGCGTGCTGCAGGCCACCGATGCCGGCCCCCAGTCGGTCCGCAGCCTGGCCGAGCAGAACGTGCTGCTGCAGATCGCGCATCTGCGCACCCATCCCGCCGTGGCAGCCGGGCTGGCGCGCAACACCCTGATCCTGCAGGGCTGGTTCTATGACATCGCCAGCGGCGAGGTCGTGGTGCTGGACGAGACGACCCGCACCAGCATCCATGTCGATGAAGCCATCGCCCGCCTGAACAAGACCGGCACGGAGACGCCCGCGGCATAGTCCGCTTGGGGAACGTCCTGCGGCAATGGGCCTGCGCCGGGCTGGTTGCCGTTGCCCTCGCCCATCCCGCCGCCGGCCGGACGATCAAGGTCTCGACCTGGAATCTCGACTGGCTGACGGCGCGGGCGGCGGGGGACCCGACGCTGCCGCCGGACGTCCATCCCCGCGCCGACGCAGACCTGCGGCGCCTCGCCGTCTATGCCGCGCGGCTGGATGCCGACATCGTGGGTTTCCAGGAGGTCGATTCCCCTGCCCTCGCCGCCCGGCTGTTTCCCCCCGGGCGCTACCGCATCGTCATGACCGCCGACCCGGTGGTGCAGCGGACCGGTCTTGCGGTCGCAACGTCGCTGACGATCGAGCGCCACCCGGACCTGGCGGCGCTGGACGTCTATCCGCCCACCGCCCCCCATCCATTGCGATCCGGCCTGGACGTCACGATCGGCGACGGCACAGCCAACCTGCGTGTGCTGGTCGTTCACCTGAAGGCCGGGTGCCGCGACGCCGCGCCCTCCGACCGGCGCGCCGCGTGCCTTACCCTGGCGCGCCAGATGGCGGTACTGGATGACTGGGTCGCCCAGCGGCAGGACGAGGGCGTTCCCTTTCTGGTCATGGGCGACTTCAACCGCAACCTGACGCCGGGCGACCCGTTCTTCCATCTTCTGGACCAGGACGGGCCGCTGACCCTGGCGACGGCCGGACGGGCCAGCCCGTGCTGGGGAGGCACCTATTTCATCGACCATCTGCTGCTGGGCAACCAGGCGCGCGGGTGGCTGCGGCCGGACAGCCTGCGGGTCCTGACCTATGACGAACAGGACCCGGCCCGCGCACCGGCGCTGTCCGACCATTGTCCGGTCTCGGTCAGGCTGGAAATGCCTTAAAGTCCGCCTCTGGACATGCGCGTGTATGATTCGGAAAGGATATCATGGGATGGAACAGCGTCATCTCGGCCGGTCCGGCCTTCGCGTCTCGGCGGTGGGACTGGGGTGCAACAATCTCGGCGGCCGGATCGGGCTGGAAGAATCGCGCATGGTGGTGCACCAGGCGCTGGACAGCGGCATCACCCTGTTCGACGTCGCCGATGTCTATGGCCGGCGCGAATCCCATTGCGGCGCGTCCGAGGAAGTGTTGGGCGCGATCCTGGGCTCGCGTCGCGAGGACATCGTCCTGGCGACCAAGTTCGGCATGCCCATGGCCGCCGACGGCAGCATGCAGGGGGCATCCCGCCGCTATATCCGCCAGGCGGTCGAGGCCAGCCTGACGCGCCTGCGCACCGACCGCATCGACCTCTACCAGGTCCATGTCCCCGACCCGGACACCCCGATCGACGAGACGCTGCGCGCGCTGGACGACCTGATCCGTGACGGCAAGGTCCTGTATGCCGGCTGTTCCAACTTTCCCGCATGGCAAGTCGCGGACGCCCATCACGTCGCGCGCGCGGGCGGGTTTTCGGGCTTCATTTCCTGCCAGGACGAACTGTCGCTGCTGGCGCGGGACGCGCTACGCGAACTGGTGCCGGCCATGCGCCGGTACGGCCTGGGATTGCTGCCCTACTTCCCGCTGGCCAGCGGCGTACTGACGGGCAAATACCATCGCGACATTCCGCCGCCCCCCGGCAGCCGGCTGAGCGAATGGACCCACCTGCGCGATCGCTACCTGACCGACACCAACTGGACGATCCTGGACGGGCTGGGTTCGGTGGCCAGGGCGCATGGACGCACGCTGACGGAACTGGCCTTCGGCTGGCTGCTGTCGCATGACGTGGTGGGGTCGGTCATCGCCGGCGCCACCCGCCCGAATCAGGTGATTGAAAACGTCGCCGCCGCGACCCGCCCCCTGACGCCGGAGGAATGCGACGCGATCACCGCCATCCTGCCCGACCATGCGCGATGAACCGCCCGGGTTGCGCTGGCCGTCGCGCTGGCCGTCCATCGCGCTGGATTCGGGACTGACCGTACGGGTCGCGGGCCACATGCCCGACCTGCCCGCCCCCGTCGCGGCGGAGGTCGAGGCGATCTGGCGGGAAAGGCAGGCGGCCAATCCCGCCCTGTTCAACGGCCGCGTCTTCACCGCCGACCGCATCACGACGCGCGGGATCGTCGGACACTGGACCACCTATCACCGTGTGCTGGCCCAGATGACCCGGCCGACGCTCTATCCCGCCCTACGCTTGAAGCCCCTGGCGGTGACCGGAATCCTGCATACGCCCGACGGCATCGTACTGGGCCGCCGCGCGCCCCACAGCACCTATCTGGCCGGCTGGTGGCAGACACCGCCGGCCGGCAGCGTCGAATCCCGCCATGGCGAGAACAAGGTGGATCTGACGGCGCAGATCCTGGCGGAAGCGCAGGAAGAACTGGGACTGGCACCCGACATGCTGACGGTGGCAGGGCCCGTCCGCGCCACCCGGCATCCGGCGACACGCATCGTCGATATCGGCATCCGCCTGGACACGGCCTTGCCGTTCGACCGGGTGCTGCAGGGCTGGCACGCCGGCGGAAACGACGAATACGACCGGCTGGCGATCGTGAAGCCGAACCAGAATCCCGAGGATGTGGTCGGTCCCCACATCCTGCCCGGCACGCGCGAATACCTGGACGTCGATCGCCGATCCTGAGTTTAGCTGGCCTTTTAGCCGGGCCAGACGCCGGAGACATGGGCGGCATGCCAGCCAACCGCCAGCATCGC
The DNA here is from genome assembly GCF_000021325.1 of Gluconacetobacter diazotrophicus PA1 5. Lineage (GTDB taxonomy): Bacteria > Pseudomonadota > Alphaproteobacteria > Acetobacterales > Acetobacteraceae > Gluconacetobacter > Gluconacetobacter diazotrophicus. The sequence goes on from NC_011365.1 coordinate 451,190, forward strand.
CAGGACGAATGTGACCGCGCCCATCAACTGGACGACGTCGCGAAGCGGCGCGGGTGCGGAATGGTCCTCGATATCCGGCATGGGGACTCCTGCATGGTTGGCCTGCCGTTCCTGCATACCCCCTATGATATGGGCGCGGGAACCCCTTATAGGACGCGCGTGACGCGATCGTGTCCCCACACCGGCTCCGGCAGGGAGAACTATTTCGTGAAATGCTTTTCACTGTTCGTTGTTTTGTCGGACCGGACATACTGTCTGCCCTTTTACATGCCGTTGCAGGAGACTGGACATGACCGTATCCCGACGTGCCTTCCAGACCTTCCTCGCCGGGTTGGGCCTGTCTCTGGCAGGGCAGGAAGTCCGGGCCGCCAGCCATGCCGGCCACGATGTCGAATCCTTCATGCTGGCGCGCAACGGCTGGGTTCCCAACAACGACCATCTGCCTGTGCTGTATTACCGCAACGCCGCCGCCCTGCCGGCCGACGACCCGGCATCGGGGTTCGAGCGCCTGTTCACCGCCAATGGCTGGCCGCCGCAATGGCGCTGGGGGGTCTATGATTTCCATCATTTCCACTCCACGGCGCATGAGGTGCTGGGTGTCGCCTCGGGCTCGGCCCGGCTGATGCTGGGGGGACCGGGCGGACGCATCGTCGATGTCCGGGCCGGTGACGTCGTCGTGCTGCCGGCGGGCACCGGCCATCGCAACCTGGGGTCGGACGATGATTTCCTGGTGGTCGGCGCCTATCCGCCGGACCAGCATTACGACCTGCGGCGCAGCGGGCTGTCGCCGGACGAACTGGCACGGATGGCCCATGTCCCGTTCCCGGCGAGCGACCCCGTGAGCGGCGCAGGTGGTTCCCTTCCCGCCCTTTGGCACCAGACGTGATCGAGATATGACCGAACCGACTTCCTTGCCGCCGCATGTCCTGCGCCGCCGCGCCCTTCTGGCCGGATTGTCCGCCCTGCTTCTTCCGCGCCTGTCGCGCGCGGCAACATCCCTGCCGATCGGGATCATCGGTTCCGGCCATGTGGGCAGCACGCTCGGGGGGTTGTGGCTGCGCGCCGGGCATCCGGTAATGTTTTCCGCTCGTGACCTCTCCTCGGCCCAGTCGGTTGCGGCGGGACTGGGGGCGCTGGCGCGGGCCGGCACACCGGAACAGGCGGCCCGGTTCGGCGAAGCCGTGCTGCTGGCCGTCCCCTACGGTGCCCTGCCGGCACTGGGCGCGTCGCTGCATGGCGTCCTGGCAGGCAAGGTGGTGATCGACGCCTGCAATCCCTATTCCTGGCGCGACGGGGATGTGGCCCGCCTGGCAAGGCAGCAGGGCGCGGGTCCGACCACGCAGTCCTTCTTTCCCGGCGCGCATGTCATCCGCGCCTTCAATTCCGAGGATATGAGCACGATCAGTGTCGAGGCCCACCGGCTGCCGCCCCTGCTGGGCATTCCCTATGCCGGGGATGATGCCGCCGCGATGGACGTGGTGCGGGGCCTGATCGTCGATGCCGGATTCGACCCGGTGCGCGCCGGCCCGCTGTCGGTCGCGCGCCTGTTCCAGCCCGGCGGCCCGGAATTCGAGGCCGACCTGACCGCGCCGGAACTGCGGGGCCGCCTGGAACAGGACCAGCATGGAGCGGGCCGGTAAACCGGCCAAGGCGGCGGACATGAAAAAAGGGGGCACGAGGCCCCCTTTTCCACGCACCGGGGCAGTTCAGACCCCGGAGCCGGACAGCAGGTTCGCCTGCCGCAGCGCCAGGCCGAACTGGATCCAGCCCACCCCCGCCGCGATCAGTTCCACGGCGATGAAGGTTCCGATCAGCCACAGCCCGGACCAGGGCAGCGTCAGGTACAGGCAGGCCCCGACCAGAAGGCTGATCAGCCCGCCGCCCAGGATGATCCACCAGCCGTTCAGTTCACGATGCCGCGCCGCGATCAGCATGCGCGTCGTCCCCGAGATGATCAGGCAGGCCGCGATCACGAGGGTCAGGACGATGGAGCCGGTGACAGGCTCCTGCATCAGGATGAAGCCGCCGACGATATAGAGCACCCCGCCCAGCAGGGAGAGCAGGAAGCCGCCCCAGTCGCGGACCGAGAAGGCGTGGAACATCTGCACCGCCCCGGCGATGACCAGCACCAGGCCGATGATCATGGTGCTGGCCAGCGTGACGGAAATCGCGTCGATCCATGCGACGATGCCCAGCGCGATGGATACGACCCCCAGCAGGACGAATAATCCCCAGCGCTGTGTAAACGGCGTGGCCATGGGCTCTCCTTGATTCCGTGATAGGATTTGTCCAGACTATACGGGCTTGGGCCGGGGCACACGGGCTTTTCGCACCGGACCGCCATGCGGGACGGCGCCGCCGGGCCTGCCGGCCGTGGTTGACAGCGCCGTACTGTTACGCCTATAGGCCAGCCCCACTGCCGGGAACGTGGACGGACCGGCCGGTGCCAGATCGGGTGATTGCTCCCCGGCGCCGGTAATGCGGAACGCGCCCGCCCTGTTCATGCGGAACAGGGCCTACCGGTGCAATACAGGGTGGCGGACTGCCTTCGGGCCGGACGGCCGCCCGTCGAGTATGAAAGATCGCGCGCGATGAGCAAGCGCCTTGAGAGCAAGTACAAGATCAATCGCCGCCTGGGCGTGAACCTGTGGGGCCGTGCGAAGTCCCCGGTCAACAAGCGGGAATATGGCCCCGGCCAGCATGGCCAGCGCCGCAAGCAGAAGCCGTCGGACTTCTCGGTCCAGCTGATGGCGAAGCAGAAGCTGAAGGGCTATTACGGCAACATCAGCGAAAAGCAGTTCCGCAAGTATTATGACGAGGCCGTGCGCCGCAAGGGCGACACCTCGGAAAATCTGATCGACCTGCTGGAGCGCCGGCTGGACGCGGTGGTCTATCGCCTGAAGTTCGCGATGACGCCGTTCGCCGCCCGCCAGTTCGTCAGCCACGGCCACATCACGGTCAACGGCCGCAAGGTCAACATCCCGTCCTACATCGTGCGCGACGAGGACGTGATCGAGGTCCGCGAGAAGTCCAAGCACCTGGCCATCGTCCTGGACGCGGCGCAGAGCGGCGAGCGTGACGTGCCGGAATACATGGAAGTCGATCACCGCCAGATGAAGGGCCGCTTCCTGCGTGCGCCGAAGCTGTCGGACGTGCCGTATCCGGTGCAGATGGAACCGAACCTGGTCATCGAGTTCTACTCGCGCTGATCCGGCCTTTCGGACGAACGATCGCGGCGCCGGGCGCGGGGGACATCCCCCTCGCCCGGCGTCCGTGTTTTGGGACCCCGCCGGACCGCATCGCGGCCCGGCCGACATCGCAGCACGAATGGATGCGCCCGTGAACGCCGAGCCCGCAACCGCCCCCACATCCGGCCTAGCCGCCACCATCGCCCGGGAAATCGCCCGGCGGCGCACCTTCGCCATCATCTCGCACCCAGACGCGGGCAAGACCACGCTGACCGAGCGCATCCTGCGCGCGGGCGGCGCGATCCAGATGGCGGGCAATGTCCGGGCCAAGGGCGAACGCCGCCGCACCCGGTCGGACTGGATGGGGATCGAGCGCGATCGCGGCATTTCGGTCGTGACCTCGGTCATGACGTTCGAATATGGCGGCTGCATCTTCAACCTGCTGGACACGCCGGGCCACGAGGATTTTTCGGAAGATACCTATCGCACGCTGACGGCCGTCGATGCGGCGGTGATGGTGATCGACGCCGCCAAAGGGATCGAGGACCGGACCCGCAAGCTGTTCGAGATCTGCCGCCTGCGCGACATTCCGATCGTCACCTTCATCAACAAGATGGACCGCGAGGCGCAGGACCCGTTCACGCTGCTGGACGAAATCTCGTCCGCGCTGGCGCTGGATACCGCGCCGGCGACGTGGCCGGTCGGCCGTGCGGCGCAGTTCGTCGGCACGTATGACCTGCGCGCGCGCAGCCTGCATGTGTCCACGCCGCTGGAGCAGTCCGACCCGCGCATGGTGCAACTGGCCGAGGACCTGGAACTGGCCGAGGCCGCCCTGCCGGTCTTCGACCGCGACAGCTTCAATGCCGGGCACCTGACCCCGGTCTTCTTCGGCAGCGCGATGAAGGAGATCGGCGTGACCGACCTGCTGGACGCGCTGGTGGCGTTCGGCCCGCCGCCGCGCGATCAGGCGACCGAAAGCCGGACGGTGCGCGCGGACGAGACCGGACTGACCGCGCTGGTCTTCAAGATCCAGGCCAACATGGACCCGAACCATCGCGACCGCATGGCCTTCGCGCGGATCTGCTCGGGCCGGCTGGAACGCGGGATGCGGCTGAAGCATGTGCGCATCGGCAAGCAGTTCGCGCTGCATACGCCGCAATTCTTCTTCGCCCGCGACCGGCAGCTGGCCGAGGAAGCCTTCGCCGGCGACGTGGTGGGCATTCCCAACCACGGCACCCTGCGCATCGGCGACACGCTGACCGAGGGCGAGGACCTGCGCTTTACCGGCGTGCCGCACTTCGCCCCGGAAATCCTGCGCCGCGTCCGGCTGGACGACGCGATGAAGGCCAAGAAGCTGCGCCAGGCCCTGACGGAACTGGCCGAGGAAGGGGTGGTTCAGCTCTTCCGCCCGCAGGACGGCGCGCCGCCCATCGTCGGCGTCGTCGGCACGCTGCAGCTCGACGTGCTGCAGGCGCGGCTGTCCGGGGAATACGGGGTGGCGATCGGCTTCGAATCCACCCCCTACAACCTGGCCCGCTGGGTGACGGGCGACCGCGCGAAGCTGGAGACGTTCGCGATGGCCAACCGCTCGGCCATGGCGGACGACCTGGACGGCGATCCGGTCTTCCTGGCCGGATCGGCCTTCATGATGCGTCGCACGGCCGAGATGAACCTCGACCTGTCATTCCACGACATCAAGCAGATCGGCATCGAGACACGCTGACCGCCGCGGGCCCGCGATCGCCCAGCGTCCGCGCGGCCCGCACCCCCAGCATCAGCGCCACCGCCACCAGCGCGCACGCCACGCCGCCCCACAGGCCGACGACGCCCAGGCCGCATCGGAACGCCAGCCACGTGCCCAGCGGAAAGCCGATCCCCCAATAGCCCAGCACGGCCAGGACCATCGGCACGATCGCATCGCCGCGTCCCCGCAGCGCACCCACCAGCACCGCCTGCGTGCCGTCCGCCACCTGGAACACGGCCGCCAGCAGCAGCGCCGCCATGGCGATATGCGTGCTCTCCGCATTGGCCGGCACCGACGGGTCCAGATAGAAGGCCACCAGCCGCGCGCGGAACAGGTAGATCAGGCAGCCGCTGGCCACCATGCCGGCGATCGCGGTCCCGACCGCCACCCATGCCGCGTGGCGTGCCCGCGCCGGCCGCGCCGCCCCGGTCCAGTAGGCCACCCGCACGTTCGCGGCCTGTCCCAGCGCCATGATCGCCATGTAGGTGGTCGCGGTCAGGTTCAGTACGATCTGGTGCGCCGCCAGGGCATGGGGGCCCAGGGTCGCCGCCTGCAGCGCCGTGACCTGGAACAGCATGATCTCGGCCCCCGTCGCCATCATCATCGGCACCCCCAGGCGCAGCAGTACCGCCATGTCGGCGGCCCGCGGTCGCGGCGGCCACAGCAGCAGGCGCAGATGCGGCCGGGAATGCACCATCGCCAGCAGGACCAGCGCCGCGCCCCACATGGTCAGGGTGGTGGCCAGGGCCGAACCGCGCAGCCCCATTGCCGGCAGGCCGAACCATCCGTGAATCAGCCCCGCGTTCAGCACGCCGTTCACCACCGCCACGACCGGCATCACCCGCAGCAGGACACCCTGCGCGTCCAGCGCCGGCAGCACCACTTCCACCACCCCCGTGCCGATCAGCGCCGGCGGCACGCCCCACATCAGGATATGCAGGAAGGACGTGACCGGGCCGACCAGCGTCGCGGGCTGATGCATCAGCCGCAACAGGGGGCCGGCCTGCGTCAGCAGCGCCAGGAAGGGTACGCACAGCAGCAGCGCCACGACCAGCAGCATGGCGTGGATCGAGGCGATGCGCCCCTCATCCCCGCTGCCACGCGCCTGGGCGATCAGCACCCCGCCCGCCCCCAGATTGGCCTGCAGCATCACCAGCAGCGTGAAGAACAGCATGGTCGACAGGCCGCCGATGGCCAGCGCGTCGGCCCCCAGCCCGCCCAGCAGCACGCTGTCGGTGACGCCCATGGCCATCTGCGCGATCTGCGCCAGGGCGATCGGGGCCGCGATGCGCAGCAACAGGCGAAGTTCCCCCGGGGGAGAGGATGAATCGGGACAGGCTGGATCGGGCATGCCCGCATCCAAAGCAGATCGCCCCCGCAAAGACCAGACGCGGCGGGACCATGCCCCCCTTTCGTCCCTGCCGCCGCACAAGGGTGTTGCGTCCGCCCCGCCGCTGTCGCATCTAGGCCCCATCATGCCAGATTCCATGCCGCAACTGACCCTGCACGACAGCAGAAGCCGCAAGACGGTTCCGTTCGCGCCCCTCGATCCGGGGAATGTGCGGGTCTATTATTGCGGGCCGACCGTCTATGACCTGGCCCATATCGGCAACCTGCGGGCGATGGTGACGGCCGATATCCTGGTCCGGCTGCTGCGGCACCTGTATCCGCGCGTGACCTATGTGCGCAACATCACGGACGTGGACGACAAGATCAACACCCGCGCCCGCGCGAACGGCGAGACGATCGACAGCCTGACCGCCCGCACGATCCGGGATTTCCACGAGGACCTGGACGCCGTCGGCATCCTGCCCCCGGATATCGAACCCCGCGCCACCCACCACATCGCCGAGATGCTGACCCTGATCGGCCAGTTGATCGACAGCGGCCATGCCTACGAGGCGCAGGGTCATGTCCTGTTCGCCGTCAGCCGCTTTCCAGCCTATGGCGCGCTGTCGGGGCGCAGCCCCGAGGACCTGCTGGCCGGCGCACGGGTCGAAGTCGCGCCCTACAAGCGCGATCCGGGCGATTTCGTGCTGTGGAAGCCGTCGGCGCCCGACCTGCCGGGCTGGGAGAGCCCGTGGGGCCGGGGCCGGCCGGGCTGGCATATCGAATGCTCGGCCATGTCGCATCGCTATCTGGGCGAGAGCTTCGACATTCATGGCGGCGGCAGCGACCTGCTGTTCCCGCACCACGAAAACGAACTGGCGCAAAGCCAGTGCTGCTTCCCGCACGGCCGCTTCGCCAACCACTGGGTGCATAACGCGATGCTGCTGGTGAACGGCGAGAAGATGTCCAAGTCGCTGGGCAATTTCCTGACCGTCCGCGACGCACTAAGCGTCAGTCCGGCCGAGGCGCTGCGCCTGCTGCTGCTGCACGCGCAGTACCGGTCGGTGCTGAACTTCACCCTGGCCGGGCTGGAGGACGCGAAGCAGACGCTGAACCGGTTCTATCGCGCCGTCGGCGACACGCCGCCCGACGGCACGGTTCCGGTCCCCGCCCCCGTGCTGGCCGCCCTGTGCGACGACCTGAACACGCCCCGCGCGCTGGCGGAAATGCATGCCCTGGCTGACCGGGCCCTGGCGGGCGACCGCGACGCGGCGCTGGGCCTGCGCGCGGCGGGGCAGTTGCTGGGGCTGCTGGGACAGACGGAGGATGCGTGGTTCCGCGCGGGTACTTACGTCCATCCAGAGACGATCGAAAGGCTGATCGTCGAACGGCAGGATGCCCGCAAATCCCGCGATTTTGCCCGCGCCGACGCTATTCGCGAAAGTCTGGCGAAGGACGGCATCGTGCTAGAAGACGGGCCGTCCGGCACCACCTGGAGGCGCGCATGACCGGCCGCGACGGCGGGGCCGATATCGGCCCGATCGGCAACAGCCCGGTCGTCATCCTGGTGCGCCCGCAGATGGCCGAGAATATCGGCACCACGGCGCGGGCCATGGCCAATGGCGGACTGTTCCACCTGCGCCTGGTCGCCCCGCGCGACGGCTGGCCGCTGGAGCGCGCCTGGCGCTCGGCCTCGGGCGCCGACCGCATCCTGGAAGCCGCGACGGTGCATGACAGCGTCGATGACGCGATCGCCGACCTGCACCATGTCTTCGCGACCTGCCCGCGCCCGCGCCATATCGTCAAGACGGTGCTGACCGCACGCGGGGGCGCCGCCGAACTGCGGCAGATGAGCGGGCGCGGACTGCGCACCGGCCTGCTGTTCGGCCCCGAGCGCGCCGGCCTGGACAACGAGGACATGGCCCGGGCCGACGCCCTGATCCGCTATCCGCTGAACGCGGCCTTCATGTCGCTGAACCTGGCGCAGGCGGTCATGATCATGGCCTACGAATGGTGGATGGCCGAAGACGCCACCCCGCCCCGCGCGCTGATGACCAATGAAACCCATGTCGCCACCAAGGGCGAACTGGACAATTTCATGCGCCACCTGATCGACGATCTGGACGAATGCGGCTTCCTGCGCAACGAGCAGAAGCGCGCGGGCATGGTGCGCAACCTGCGCCATTTCTTCACCCGGGGCGAAGTCACGGAACAGGAACTGCGCACCCTGCACGGCGTGGTGACGGAACTGACCCGGGGGCGCCGGGCGCGCGGGCAATGAAGAGCGTCCTTCGGCAACAGGGCCGTTGCCACCTCGATTCGTCCCCGCGGATGCGGGGAACACGCATCCGCGTGCCCTGCAACCCGTCCCAATCCATGCCGACGCCGGCTGCCATGGAATCTCCTTCTCGCTTCGCCTATATTTGGCCTGCGGCGTGCAGCGACATGGTGATATTCAGCCGACCATAGGACCGCCTGCATGGCGGGATCGTTTGTGGGGTTCTGGCTGGCCCCACCTGCACGCCGTGTCACCTGATCCTGCGCACCCATTCCATCACGACCGCCCACGGCGTCACACATCGTCCAGTTCTTTCGTGTTCCTGGCGTCCGGCGCCGACGCAATGCGTCGGACGACAACCGAGGCGGCGCGCGAAAAGCGGGCCCGGGAGAGCGTCTGAGCCCAAAGTTAGGACATCGGCCGCGAATTTCAGCAGGGCCGGCAGATTCATCCCTGCATATGCGAGGAACACAAGGCGGCCTCGTCCAGGATCACCAGACCCTGCGGTTCATCCCCGCACGTGCGGGAACACGTCCCCCTGCTCGGCAACCCCAAACTCAAGATCGGTTCATCCCCGCACGTGCGGGGAACACGCCGCGACGGTGAAGGGGAGGTTGTTCGACGCCGGTTCATCCCCGCACGTGCGGGGAACACCCTGATCCTGCGCCGACGCCGGAACCAGTCCGCGGTTCATCCCCGCACGTGCGGGGAACACGCCGCGACGGTGAAGGGGAGGTTGTTCGACGCCGGTTCATCCCCGCACGTGCGGGGAACACCCTGATCCTGCGCCGACGCCGGAACCAGTCCGCGGTTCATCCCCGCACGTGCGGGGAACACGAGTCACCGGATTCCCATCTCATCCTAATATCCGGTTCATCCCCGCACGTGCGGGGAACACCTTTTCTCAGCCGACACTCTCCATGCAAGAACCGGTTCATCCCCGCACGTGCGGGGAACACACGCGGGTCTATGAGATTCCGATCATGCAGGACGGTTCATCCCCGCACGTGCGGGGAACACATCTGTTGAAGCAGCAGGAGGGTTTTAGAAGCCGGTTCATCCCCGCACGTGCGGGGAACACCCTCAAAAAATATTCGCGTGGCGGCTGAACGACGGTTCATCCCCGCACGTGCGGGGAACACGCCGTCGCTCTCAAATCGCGGAATTGCAGCGCCGGTTCATCCCCGCACGTGCGGGGAACACATTCGATACGGTAATGTCGGCCATGTTTTATCCGGTTCATCCCCGCACGTGCGGGGAACACCGCTCGACCAGATCGCGCACACCCTCGGCAACCGGTTCATCCCCGCACGTGCGGGGAACACGTGCTGGAGGTGATGGCGGCCAATCGCCGCACCGGTTCATCCCCGCACGTGCGGGGAACACCATTGACCCGGCACCCTCCCCATGTGACGTTTCGGTTCATCCCCGCACGTGCGGGGAACACTGGCTCGGGACCATCTTAGCGGACGACATGGCCGGTTCATCCCCGCACGTGCGGGGAACACGGCGTAGCCCGCAGCACCGCCCAGCCGGGGACCGGTTCATCCCCGCACGTGCGGGGAACACCTTAACTGGATCACGATCGCGCTGATCCTCTACGGTTCATCCCCGCACGTGCGGGGAACACCCCGACGAAGTGATGGCCTGACTGTCTACGGCCGGTTCATCCCCGCACGTGCGGGGAACACCCGACCCCCATTGAATTGGGTGCGAACAACTACGGTTCATCCCCGCACGTGCGGGGAACACACGTTCTCGCGCGTGCTGTCCACGTTCCTGACCGGTTCATCCCCGCACGTGCGGGGAACACAGCGCGGCGTGGCGGGAATCAAGGTCGTCGGTCGGTTCATCCCCGCACGTGCGGGGAACACACCATCCGTTCGGCGGTGATGCCGCGAACGATCGGTTCATCCCCGCACGTGCGGGGAACACTTGCGTCAAACGAAGCACAATATCAGGCGCAGCGGTTCATCCCCGCACGTGCGGGGAACACCAGTTAAGGGGGTTTTTCGCAATCCCCCAATTCGGTTCATCCCCGCACGTGCGGGGAACACAACGTGGAATGGCACCAGATCGAAACGATGCTCGGTTCATCCCCGCACGTGCGGGGAACACGCGAAGACCTGCGCCTGGAGCGCCTGCTTGTGCGGTTCATCCCCGCACGTGCGGGGAACACCGTGGGGAATATCCTGACACACACATGGGCGTCGGTTCATCCCCGCACGTGCGGGGAACACTCTTCGTGGAAAACATTGATCTCAAATCTCTATTTTATTGTCAAAGATTCTACCGATCTTAACCTGGGTTAGAGTACGCCCCGCCCCCGCCGACGCGGAGGGGTGGTGGCGGCCGGGCCGGGTTGTGCCGGAAGGGCGGCTTCCGGTCCGAACGAAACCAGTCGGAGACCATCGAAGTCAACCGCTACACGGCGGTTGCGTCCACAGGTATCGAACTCGAATCCGGCGTCATTCGGGGCGGCCCATGCCATGACGGCGTTGCCATCCTCGATATAGGCGCACACCTGTCCCCAGATCATCTCGCGCACGCGCTGACCGTACGTGCCGACATAGACGCCGGCGCGCACTTCCAGAAGCCAGACCGCCAGACGCCCCCGCAAGCGCGGGGGTGCGTTTTCAACCACGATGACCAGCATCGCCCAGCCCTTTCGCGTCCTTGAACGCCACGGGCATGGCCTCATCCTGCGCCGGAGGCATCTCGGCACCGCCTGCCGAAAGGATCTCTTCGATCAGCGGGATAAGCCGTCCCAGAATGTTCGTACGTCGGAACTGGTCGCGGCATCGGTGGCGAACGGCTGCCACAGGGTCCGAAATCCGCTGTCCATCCAAAGGTCTTTCATGCTGGACGGCCGCTGCCACCCGGAAAGCCTCGGGCACGACAGTCTCGAACTTCACGATATCGGCGATGTCGTACACAAAGCTCTGCGGCTTTCCCGTATGCAGGAACCCTATGGCCGGCGCGTAACCCGCAGCCAGAATCGCCGCTTCGGTAATCCCGTACAACGCGGCTGTGGCTGCTGATAGACAGCGATTGACCAGATTGGCGGTATCCCATTCGTGCGGATCGTATCGCCGCCCGTCCCACTCCGCCCCGTGCGTGCGGGCCAGCAGGCGATAGGTCTCGCGCACCCGCGATCCCTCGATACCCCGCAACTGGTCCACCGAACGCCGTTCCGGCGCATCCTCGCCGAAACGAAGCGCGTACATCTTGCGAACGACCTTCAGGCGGGCGGCATCATCCAGGGCCAGTCGGGCCTGAAGCAAAAGCCTGTCCGCCCGCGCCCCCCCTGGCTGGCCCGAGGCGTAAAGCCTGACCCCCGCTTCCCCCACCCAGATCAGCAGCGTGCCGGCACGGGCCGCGAGCGCCGCCGCGGCATGGCTGACGCGGGTACCCGGTTCCAGCATAAGGCAGGCGAGGCCGCCGATCGGGATATGCGTGCGAATGCCGTTATGGCCGACCAGCACGAAGGCACCGTCGAGAACGTCGATCTGCCCTTTTTCGACAAAGAGGAGAGAAGAACGTTCCTTCAGCGGAATCGGTCGCGGTGGCGGCAGGCCCGGCATGGGACGAGACATATCCGCCCCCTTCAGACAGCCCTGCGGATCAGCATAAGCCCGCAGCCGAATGCCCTGGCCCGACCGAACCCTTGCATGAGCGAATCGAGGAACGCATCCGGGGCGGTAACACGCACCTCCCCCGTCAGGTTGACCACCCCGAACGATACGATGCCACGACCGCCGGAGCGGGGGATTCGCAGGACATCACGTCCCTCGATCACAAGGGGAGAAGCCGGGGCAAATCCGGCACGGACACCCTGCCGCCCCATCCATGTTTCAAGGGCATCCGCAATCATGGAGTCACGCGCTTCCGCCCCTTCGCGCTGCGACCGGCGATGCAGCGCGTCCATCACCACGTCATGCCGCTGACTGCGAGTCCGTCCGGGCGTCTTTCGATCCACCGTGGCATTTGCCCGCAGCAGGAACCGCAATCGATCTCCTTCTTTCAGGAGCGGGTCGAACGGTCGGGTCTCGACGTCAAAAAGGCCGTGGCTGTCCACAGGTTCGCGGGCCGATAGCACCATGAAGCGTCCAGCTTCCATCTGGCGCCAGAGGAAATCGCGCGTCCGGTCGGGATCGTCACCAAAGAGAGCCCAGAGCAGATGATGGGCTGCCGCATGCTGCCGTCCCTCTCCATCCGGCACCAACAGCCGGGCCAACGCCCGCACCGGTGCATCACGCCGCAAGGCGATGCGGGAGAGAAAGCCCCGCATCATATCGTGCCCTCCTCGCGGCAGAGCAGCACGGCCTCTTCCCGCAATCCGAACTGCCATCTCCTGCGGGACAGGGGCTGATCCCGGCGGATCTCGCGGCGCAGGGGCGTATGGCCGCCGCCATGCTCGGCCATATCGACAGCATCAAGCACGAGCAGCAAACCACCGCTTCGCGATGCGCCGGCAAACTGCCGTCGAAAGGAATCGTGGCGTATCCGCAATCCGGCCTCGGGCCCATTGCGGTGACGGTCCAGAAGCACGGCGGCGGCCGAGACACCATCCGTCACGGACGGCGCCAGGGGCAAACCGGCAGGACAGGACCGCCGCCCGAGAGAGGGCGTGAAGACAGGTTCCCTCATGGCGGCCTGTAGCGCCTCCAACGACCAGCGTGCGGTCTTTCCACTCGTCCAGACGGCGCCGAGATGCCAGGTTCCCATGCGATAGTCCCGGCGGGACAGGATGGTCGCCAGGTCGCCCGGGGACGCAGCCAGTTCCTCGGCCCGTGTCGCCGGGCGCCAGTTGCGCCGCGCGGGGGCGGCCTGGGCCGTATGATAATCCGTCAGCAGCTTTCCCGGTGCATGGCACAGGATGGCCAGCCCGTAATCGGCTGCCAGCGCGGCCTGCGCGTCTTCATCATCGCGCGTCAGGCCCAGGCAGGCCGCCATCAGTCCCAGTACGGCCGACCGCGCGGGGCGGTCCCAGCCATCCCGTCGTTCGCCCACCGCGATTGCGCCGAAGGACGCCATCGGCGCCACCATGGCGAATGTCAGGAACTGTCCCATATCCGCGCTCAGGACCGGCAGAATGCCGCGATATCGGCAAGCGTCGCGCTGTCCTTGCGGGCAGTTTCCAGTTCGCATTCAGCGTCGATGCCCGCACCGTAAACCCGCGCGAGTTCGCCGCGGAACGTTCTGAGGGCTGCAATCGAGCCCGCCATAAGGTCCGTCCCGGCAACCGGCCTGGCGAACGCACCCGCAAGCGTTCGCGGCTGGGCATTGCCCCGTTCAGCCAGGACATATTGCGCGCGGGCAAGGGCGGCAAAGCTGTTCTGCTTGCCTGAGGGCGCGACCGTCGCCGCCGCTTCCACCAGCGCGCCCAAAGCCGTTTCCATCACGCCGCTTTCGTCGGCGTCACCCAGATTCTTTCGGAGCAGTTCACGATTCACACACAGATAAAGATAAAACACCCCCGACCCGAACCCGGCCTCGCTCAGGAAGCCGGCCCCGGCATCCTCTTCCGGGCGTTTCAGATCGTCGATGGCGGTATAGTAATCGTCCTCGACCGTGACGCGATGCGTGGTGATGGCGTGCGCGACCTGCACCGCCGCTTCCCGGTTATAGGATGGTTCGCTTGCCAGCATCCGGCCGAACAGGGCGATATCCGCCGCCGTGTCCGTCCGATACAGCAAGGCGTCCTTTTCTTTTGCCAGGTCGATCTTCTCGCCGGCGGCCAGCCGGTCGGCCATCGCAAACGCGGCCTCACGCTCGGCCGGCGAAATGAAGACAAGCTGTTCAGTGTAGGTGGAATTAGCGTCCTTTTCCGCCTTCACCTTGCCATAGATCCCGGCAATGTCCCGCGCGATCGCCAGGGATCTTTTTTCGTCCAGTCCCTTTTCCAGAAGATGCTGCCGGATCTCGTTCCCCAGCCGCTGGGTGCGCTGCCCCATATGCCCCGCAAGCGCCGAGGAAAAGATTTCCGATGTGCGCCAGGCCCGCTTGAGGGCCTGCGACGAAATCCGCAGGCGCGTCACGCCGCCCACATTGGCGGTCTTGGGATTGCCCGTGTCGTCACGATTGACGTTAGACGGCGGATAGAAGGTCAGGAGATGCAGTTGCAGAAATCGGCTCACGACTGAAGTTCCTTTTCGGACTCGATGGATTGTTCGGCAGATGCGCCGCTGTCCGGCTCGCCCGCATTCCAGTATTCGTAGACCCAGCGCACGCGAATCTTTTCCGCCGCCATGTCGTCCCACATCCCTGTCCGGGGCCAGGCGAGGACCGACCTGGCCAGATCGGCAACGTTCACGGTCCTGCCGGCCAACGTCACCAGGCGGCGGAATGCCGTAAGGCACTCGTCAAACTCGCTCGCATCCAGCAGTCTGCGGAACCGCACCGGTTTGCACAGTGCCGTCGCTACCTTCGCCATATCCGTCGGTCCGATCTGGCGCGCCACGAACTGGGCGGGATTGTCCGATCGCACATGCGCGAGAACCGCCGCGACCAGCGCCACCCGGGCAAGTTCGCCCTCCCGCCGGGCGCCGCATCGCCGCGCCAATGTCTGTACCGCCGGCTCGAACAGCGCATCGACGATGCTCGCGCAACGGCGCAGCCGTGCCAGCGTCCCGCGGTCGCCCGGCCGTCCGCCGGGGTCCGGCTGCAATTCGCGCCACCAGTTCCGCGCCTTTTCGGCAATCGCGTTTCGGTCATCTCCGGTCATGGCTGCTTCATCCTGGACGTCGCTTTCCGTGTAACGGGCACGGGAATTTTCAGAACCATCATGAGCGCCTGCCCTTCCTTTCCACCGCCCGCGACAGCCGCCCCGAGCCGCCGGCGCGCCAGCGCGGATCGTTGCGCCTCGGTCGTTCCCGTGTCCGGAGTCAGCATGACGGCGGAGTCGAACAGGTCCAGGGCCACCCGCCGAAGGGCGCGCAGCCAGATGCGCCGCAGATCGATGTCATCTCCGTCACCCAGCAGCACCGCCTGATGGAGAAGATCGAAGAACGTTCCCTCCGTCTGCGCCCAGAACCGTTCGCGCAGGCCGGAGAACAGCGTTGCATCTGGCGAGATGGTCCCCTTGCCAAACAGGGCCTCCCGGACACACTGTCGGAGGATACCCGCCACTTGGTCGGCGGCCTCGACATACGCTCGGGCCAGTGCGTCAAGCGCCTCCTGACGCACCGGATCGACCACGCCGGGCAGCGGCATCTCGCTCTCGACGAAGCTGCGGGCCTTCATATTGTCCATGTCATAACCGGCCGCCAGAAGCCGAGGCGTGAGCGAGGCGGCAACGTTCCGGGCCCGGTCGTTACGCCATGACAGCACCGTGCTTGCCGGAAGCCGGTGCGTATCGCTGCTGTTCACGACAATCCCGGCCCAATGGCGGTATCCGATTCCACCCGGCTGCGGGTGGACGCTCAGCCATTCGGCGTCTTTCTTCTGGCGATAACGGGGCGTCAACGGGTGGATGGATGCGCCCGCGCCATAGGGCATCCCTGTCCAGTCGGCGTAGCTTGCGCCATAAGGACGCTGTCGCCAGCCCGGTACCAGAACGGCATCCGGCTGCCCCGTCAGGTCGCATATGCCGTCCTCCGCCGCTTCGAAATCGAGGCGAATACGCCGCGGCATTCCCCACCAGCATTGCAGCGGATGGGCGTTATGGCCTGGGCGTACACTGGTTCCATCCTTGCCTGACCCGATTGTCGGCGCGAGCCACGGGAACACACGGGGCAGGTCTGCTTCGGACGGAGGCACCCCGAAGGGCGTATTCGCCCATACCATCTCCCACAGGCTCGCTCCCTCCCGGGGCAGGACCAGCGTGACCAGGGGGCCGCCGCCCCGCAGGCCGGTCATGTTTCCCGCACCGCCGCTCGGCGCCCAGGACTGGAGGGTAAACAGGGCCATGCAGGCGGCCGGACGCCCCAGCGCCATGATCCGCTGCCGATGCACGAACAGATCCGTGTTCTTCTTTACGGTGCTATCGCCAGGCGCATCGATCAGCAGACGTTCCACAGGCTCCTGGCCGCTCTGGAGATTTTCCAGGTCCTGCAGGAAGCGTGGCCCCGGCCCATCGAGCCAGAAGGCTTCGGCCACAGGGGCGAAGGCTTCGTCCAGCGCCTCCACGGAAGGTGGGTCTTCCCAGGTTTCGCACCAGATATCCTCGTTTTTGGGCGGAAACGCCGTTGCCAGCAATCCGATCAGGAATTCAAGGGACGCGATGCGGAAATCCGCCCGTGGCCAATCGAGCGCCATGATCGGATCGTCGGCCACGCGGTCCACGATCTGCGCCGGACGAATGGTCTCCGCCGCGCCGGATTTCCGGCGAATGGGCAGCCATGAAGCGGTCAGAAGATTCATGGGAAACGATCTCATTTAGCGTAGCCAGATAAAGGCAAAACTTTTACTTTGTCGCTGGCGCCAGACGGCCAGGTCCGGCGCCAGTGACGTTCGAGGTACCGGCAATGCCGGCGAATACCGATAAAACGAACGATTGCCACACGTTACACCCTCCTTTCCTTGACAACACACAGCCGCCCCATTCGGGGCGGCTTTTGTCGTTTTCCATGTTTCAAGGTTGAAGTCAAAAATATTCGAAGACTCGAACACAACTTATGTTTTTTGATTTTTTCCCCAGACTAAGCTGGATAGTCAATTTTTACAGCATGTTAAAATATCCCCGCGGTAGCGGGGAAAAGGTGGCTATCTCTAGCGAAGCCTCCATCACAACGGTCCATCCCGCTATGCGGGAACAACCTCCAATCCATAAGTCCGATCGTAACCGATCACAACCTCATGACCGGTCTCTATCTGCCCCGCCCCACGCCAACCTTCTTCCATTTTCTGAAGTATGAGCAGCAGAACGCTACTTTCATCCTCCCGTTCCCAGCGGGGCCACTCCGCTCGCGCGGCCGCCACGACGCGCTCCAAACCAGGTGGAGGAGGACAACGGGCCAGACGATATTGCGCCACCGACACCTCGGACAGCGCCCATGCCCGCCGATGCTCGCCCGCGCAGGCAAGGCCGGGGTCGATTTTCGCGGCCCAGGGCAGCACTCTCCCGTCCTGCATGACCGCAAGCCTGACGGTCACGTACGGCAGATCCTCCAGCCGGGTCGGTGTCCTGGCTTCACGCTCCCACAGCGCGCCGTCCGCCACGTATCCTGCATCGAACGACAGGACATTCCGGTCTGCAGCGAAGCCGGCCGCAAGGGCTTTACCCATCGCGTCCGTGCTGCCCGCCGCCAGCCCGTCCGGGACCGCGCCCGGAGCGTCGGCGTCACCTGCCTCCTCGATCAGGGCCCTGATCCTTCCCGGACTTTCGATCCGTCCGTACCTGAACAGGGTCCGGGCCGTCCGCCAGAGCAACGCCGGATCGCGGTACACCGCGGCCGTTCCGGGCAACACGCGCCTGACCCATGATGGATCGGGTTCAGCGACCGGCTCGGGCGATATGACGAGCAGTTCCTCCCGATCGACAGGTCGTGCGATGCGGTCATGGCGGCGCAACCGCCCGGCGCGCTGGATCACCTGGTCCATCGGCGCGAGGTCGGTCACGAGCACATCGAAATCCAGGTCGAGGCTTTGTTCGATGACCTGCGAAGCCACCAGCACGGCGGAACGCCCCGTCGTTTCCTTGTTCTTTCCGAACCGCGCAAGCACGTCACGCTCGATCGCCAGGCGGTCCACCATGGCGAAACGCGCATGAAAGACCAGTAACTCAACGCCCTGCGCACGAAGGAATCGGGCGGTTGCAATCACCTCGTCCACCGTGTTGCGAATCCATGCGACCGCCGCTCCGGCGGCGGCGGCGGCGATGACTTCGCGGGAGGCGGCATCGGTGTCGGCCAAGCGTCGGACAGCGATGCTACGCGCCAAGCCAGGCCGCAACGCGCAGGGGTATTCTTCGGCCCCAGCTTTGCCGACGAGCGTGACTAGAGGATAGGCCGTGCCCGACAAGGGCGCAGGGTCTACCGTATCCAAACCGCTTCGGAAGGCGTTCGTCAATTCCTGCCGAATCCGCTGCGTCAACGTGGCAGACAGCAGCAAAGCCGACCCACCCATTGCCGCGTGGAACCGGAGCAAGGCCACCATTTCCCGACGCATATAGGGATCGAAGGCGTGGCATTCGTCCACGATAAGAATCTTGCCCGCCAGACCGGCGTGCCGCACCGTCGCGAAGCGTACGGGCAATACGGCCATCAGCGCCTGGTCAATCGTGCCCACCCCTACCTGAGCCATCAGGGCACGCCGTGATTCGCTCCCCAGCCACGCCGCGCAATAGGCTTCCGCCGTTTCATCCATGATCCGGGCATCGGGGAATGCGTCCGATCCGTCATCGGGGGCCAATGCCGCGGCAAATCGCTCGTCCAGCCGCGCACGACCATGGGCCAGCGCCAGTGACGGGCGCGCGGACGGCTGGAAGAGCCGGCGATAGGCCGCCGCCAGCCGGTCATACATGGCGTTCGCCGTGGCCATTGTCGGCAGGGCAACGAACAGTCCCGAACTCCGTCCTGCCGCGATCAGCCTCTGGGCCATGACCAGCGCGGCCTCGGTCTTTCCGCTGCCGGTCGCATCCTCGATAACCACCAGCACCGGCCCGGACGGCACCGGCAGGGTTTCGAGCAACGCCTGCATCGGCGAGGGCTCGCGGATATGGTCAAACAGCCCGGCCGTGCCCGCGAACGGCGCCCCCACCATCGGTCCCAGCCCCGCCCGGTGGATGGCCGACTGTGCCCGGGGCAGCGCGTGGTTCCAGAAATATCCCGATGGATCGGCCACGCTTTCCGGCGTGACATAAGGAAACCATTCCTGTTGCGAGCCGATCCAGTCCGCCTGGATAGTGACCCGCGCCAGCATCCATTCGAGTCGCCTGAGCGTATCATCTCCGGGACGCAGGATAGGCGGCGGCCGGAACACGTCGAACAGAAGGGCGACGAGTGTCCGGGCACGTTCGATCGTGTCAGGCGCCAGCGTGTTCCTGTCCTGGGCCGATACAGGCTGCCCATGATGGCCTGCGACGGCACGCAGAAGCTTCAGTTTATGGGTCAGCCGCCAACATTTTCCGTCCTGGCCGTTCGCGAACAATGCGGCAAGGACGTCATCGACCATGAGATCCAGCAGCGCCAATCCCGCCGCATCGTGAAAACATGGGACCAGTTCTACCGGAAAGCCCCCCAGGATGGCTTCAGGCCAGCATATTTCGACCTTTGCCTGGAAGGCAGGCATGAGCTTGCCGATATCGTGTAATGCGACCAGCAGGCCAAGCTGACGACGGTCAAGGCCGCACTTCGCATTTTCGGGCAGAAGGACCGCGACAGCGGCGACGTCGAGCATATGCGCGATGAGCGGGTGCATGACCGGCCCGATCATGGCGCCTTCCGCTGGAACAGCACGCGCTTTTCCCCAGAAGAATTCCAGTCCGTTCGAACGCATGGCCATGGCCCCTCACGCGGCCCGGGACGCCGCGGGCATCCTGTTCAGCGCGCGGCGATGCGTAGCCGTTCCGCCACCCGGTCATGGCCCATCAGGGGCAGCAGGTCGCGCATTTCGGGGCCCTTTTCCTCGCCGGTCAGGGCGACGCGCAGGGGGTGGAAGACCGATTTGCCGCTGCGGCCGGTGGCGTCGCGGACGGCGGTGGTCCAGTCCTTCCAGGTCTGCGCGTCCCACGGTTCGGGCGGCAGCAGGGCCAGCGCCTGCAGCAGGTAGGCGCCTTCATCGTCCTGGACCGGCGGCACGATCACGCCGCCGACGACGTCCCACCAGTGGCGCAGTTCGGATACCATGTCGACATTGCCGCGCACGGCCATCCAGAACGCCTCGGTCGCACCCTCGGGCAGGCGGTCGCGAATGGCGCCGAAGGGCATCTGGTGCATGACCCGCCGGTTCAGGGCCAGAAGCTGCCGCATGTCGAAACGGGCCGCCGAGCGCGACACTCGCCGCACGTCATAGCTGGCGGCCAGGTCGTCGAACGACAGCGGCGCCGGGTCGTCCGCGCTGCCCAGCCGCGCCAGGTAGGACACGATGGCGACGGGATCGATCCCGTCCTGCCGCAGCGCGCGGATCGACAGCCCGTCGAACCGCTTGGACAGCTTGCCCCCGGCTTCGTCCAGCAGCAGCGGCAGGTGGGCGAAGGCGAACTGGCCGACCTTTCCGCCCAGGGCCTCGGCGATGTCGATCTGCACCCCGGTGTTGGTCAGATGGTCCTCGCCGCGCAGCACGTGGGTCACGCCGGTTTCCATGTCGTCCACGACCGAGGCCAGCGTGTACAGCACCGTGCCGTCGGCCCGGACCAGGACCGGGTCGGAAATCGACTGCAATTTGACCTGCGAGCGGCCCATGACCATGTCGTCCCACGCCACGGTCCGGTCCGACAGGCGGAAGCGCCAGTACGGCACCTTGCCGTTCGCCTCGGCCTGGGCGCGCTGTTCCGCCGTCATGCGCAGCATCGCGCGGTCATAGATCGGCGGCTTGCGCATGCGAATCCGGGCCTCGCGCTTCGACGCCAGTTCCTGCTCGCTCTCGAAACACGGATACAGTCGGCCCGACGCCTTCAGCGTTTCGATCGCCGCCGCATAGCGGTCCAGCCGGTCGGACTGGCGGAACGTTTCGTCCCACGTGATCCCCAGCCAGGCCAGGTCGGTATGCAGGGCATCGACATACTCGTCGCGCGAACGCTCGCGGTCGGTATCGTCGATGCGCAGTTGGAACGTGCCGCCGTGACGGCGCGCGTACAGGGCGTTGGCAATCGCCTGGCGGGCGTTGCCGACATGGATCAGGCCCGTCGGGCTGGGCGCAAAACGGAGTTTCATGCCGCCCTATATGCGTCGGACGCGCCCGAAAGACCAGCCGCGACGAAAGGCCGCCGGATGCGGTCTATTCCGGGGTCTCGTCCTCGTCATCCTCGACCATGCGGCGCGGGTCGATCGTCCGCCAGTCCCGTTCCATCGGGGTCGCGGCATGGGCCGTGAAATCGTCCAGTTCGTTGGCCGAACGCCAACCGTCGTCGCCCGCATCCAGGATTTCGGCATCCTCGCCGAAGGACATCCATGCCTGCAGCACCTCGCGCGGGGCGGCGCCGGCGACGCGGCAGCGTTCGATGCTGTCGCGGACATAGGCGCGGGCGAAGGCGTTGGCATGCGCAAGGTCAAGAAAACCGCCGATATCCTCGACGATGCCCTCCTCGGCGCCGCCGGACAGGTCCAGGATCCGCACGCGCCAGCCGGTCTCGGACGCGGTGGGTTCGGTGGGTTCGAAGGGCGGGGGTGTATCGGTCAAAGGCTGCTTCCGTTCAATGAAAGGGATCAGGAGGGTGGAACGGCCCGGCCATGCGCCTGGCGCAGCAGGAATTCCCGTCCGACCTTCACCCGGGCCTGGCCGTCATAGGACACGATGTCGGCGGTGGCATAGGTTTCCGACCAGCGGTCGGGGATGAAGGAGCCGGTTCCCACCACGTCGATCGGGGCATGGGCATCGGCCATGGCCAGGCATTTCTCGCCGCTGAAGCCGGATGAGACGATGATCCGCACCCTGGGGAAACCGGCTTCGTCCAGGGCCTCGCGCATGCGCCAGATCGCGGCGGCCGAGACGCCGGTGCCCACCAGGTGGCGCAGTTCGGTTTCCGAGCGATAGCGGCGGATGGTGCCGGGGGTGTTGCGTTCCAGCGCGGCGTAGGACGACGCCGGGTCCAGCCCTTCGAGGAACCGGCCGCCATGCGTGTCCAGCCGCACGGCCAGCCGCCCCGCGGCGGCCAGTTCGGGAAAGGCGCGGCAAACCTGCAGCGCGTCCGTGATCTCGCGGCCGAAATAATCGACCAGCACGACGAGGTCGGCATCCGGGTAGGTCTCGTGGAACATTTCGGCGGCGCGCAGGGTGGACCCGGCATAGCCGATCAGGGCATGGGGCATCGTGCCCAGTCCATGCTCGGCGCCGAAGAAGGACGCCGTGGCGTCGTTCGCCCCGCCGATGAACCCCAGCGCGCCCTCGCGCCGGGCGGCGGCGCTGCCGACCGAGGCGGCATAGGCCATCTGCTCCTGCATCTCGAACCCGGCGCAATGCCGGGCCTCCATGGCCAGGAAGCGCACGTTGGGCAGGGCCATCGCCATCTGGTACGCGTTGTGCGCCGCGACGCAGGGCGGACCCAGCTTCTGCAGCAGCAGCGTTTCCAGGTCGCTCAGCGCCGCGAACGAGCCGGTGATGTAGACCAGCGGCTCGCCCGCGCCGACCCAGGTTCCTTCGGGAAACATGACCTCGTGCGTGATCGCGCTGCCGCGCGCGCGGGTCACGTTGTCCAGCCAGTCGATCATCAGCCGGGGCGCGGAGATGACCGGCCGGCGGATGAACATGGCATAGGTCACGACCCGGTCGCCGAAGCGGGTCACGATGTCCCGCGTCCGGTTGAAGTAGGCGTCCGTCCGCGCGCTGATCGTGCCGTCGTCCAGGGCCTGGGACGGCCCGAAGGCCCCGTCTGTATCTGCTGCCGACATCGTTCCCCCGTGGGTCGTTTTCTTATGCGGCCTCCGTTCCCTTCGCCGCCGACCCGCGCAGGCGCGCGGTCAGTTCCTCGGACAGCAGGAACGCCATTTCCAGCGACTGTTCGGCATTCAGCCTCGGGTCGCAGAAGGTTTCATAGCGTTCACCAAGATCGGCTTCGGTCAAGCGGTGGGCACCGCCCACGCACTCGGTCACGTTCTGCCCCGTCATCTCGATATGCACGCCGCCAGGGTGGGCGTTTTCGGCCTGGAACACGTCGAAAAAGCCGCGAATCTCGGCCAGGATGGCCTCGAACGACCGCGTCTTGATCTTGTTGTCGGTCGAAATCGTGTTGCCGTGCATCGGATCGCACAACCACGTGACCGTGCGCCCGGACGCCACCACCTTGCGCAGCAGGGGCGGCAGGTGCTTGCCCACGCCCTCGGCCCCCATGCGCGAGATCAGCGAGATCCGCCCGGCCTCGTCACGCGGGTTCAGGATGTCCAGCAGGCGTTCCAGGTCCTCGATCGTCGTGGTCGGGCCGACCTTGATGCCGATCGGATTGCGGACGCCGCGCAGGAATTCGACATGCGCGCCGTCCGGCTGGCGCGTGCGGTCGCCGATCCAGACGAAATGGGCCGAGCAGTCGTACCATTCGCCCGAGGTCGAATCGACGCGGGTCAGCGCCTGCTCGTACGGCAGCAGCAGCGCCTCGTGCGAGGTATAGAATTCGGTTTCGTCCATCTGGCGCGTGGTGGCGCCGGTGACGCCGCAGGCGGCCATGAAGGCCAGCGTCTCGTCGATTCGCTCGGCCAGGACGCCATAGCGCTCGGCCAGGGGCGAGCGTTCGACGAAGCCCAGGTTCCAGCGATGGACTTCCTGCAGGTTGGCGTAGCCGCCGCCGGCGAAGGCCCGCAGCAGGTTCATCACCCCCGCCGACTGGAAATAGCCGGTTTCCATGCGCGCGGGGTCGGGAATGCGGGCTTCGGGCGTGAAGTCCGCGCCGTTGATGATGTCGCCCCGGTAGGACGGCAGGCTGACGCCGCCGATCGTTTCCGTGCCGGACGAACGGGGCTTGGCGTACTGGCCGGCCATGCGGCCGATCTTCACCACCGGCACCTTGGCGCCGAAGGTCAGCACCACCGCCATCTGCAGCAGCACGCGGAACGTGTCGCGGACGATGTCGGCGGTGAATTCGCTGAAGCTCTCGGCGCAGGCGCCGCCCTGCAGCACGAACGCGCGCCCCTGCGACGCCGCCGCCAGGCTGGCCTTCAGCCGCCGTGCCTCGCCGGCAAAGACCAGGGGCGGATAGCGGCGCAGCCGTTCCTCCACCGCCCGCAGCGCGGCCGCGTCGGGATAGTCGGGGACCTGGCGGATGGGAAACGACCGCCAGCTCTCCGGCGTCCAGGCCTGCCGGGAAGAACTGTCGTGACTGTGCGTCGCACTCATGGTCGTATCCTAAATTCCTCTGGTCGTCCGGTCGCGGCCCCCTGTATGCCGCCAACCGCCATGTCCCCCGACCCGCGCCCCACTGGCCGGACCTACAAGGGGGCAGTCTTTATGTAGAAAAATCCAACCCAACGCAAAGAGCTTCGTCACCACGCACCCCGGACGCGCAACCCTGTTTTTCGGGCGTGCATTCCCGCGCCGCAATCGGCTAGACCCGGCGGGACGCATCCGCGCGACGCATGGACGACGTGCGGAACCGGGGTCTTAACGGACCGCGGGACACATGACATGCTCGTATCGCATCCGAATGGAAGGATTACCGATGGCAGCCACGCTCCGCACGGGCCTGTTTCCGCTTCTGGCCGGCTTGTGCCTGCTGGCCTCTCCTGCCCTGCCCTCTCGCGCCATGGCGGCGCCGGATGACTTCTCGTCGCCCGGCAACCGGCTTCCGCCCCAGAACCAGGACGGGGTCGAGGCGCAGCATGGCGAGGACAAGACCGTGGTGGGACGCCGCAGCCTGCCGCCCGGCTATCAGGACGCGCCGTCGATGGACATGAACCATGGCCCCGATCCGGATCACGAGGCCAACGTGCATCGCGACGCGGTAACCGGCAGCGACCTGTCGCGGTTCGGCAACGCCTATCAGAGCAGCGGTCCCTACGGCCAGGGCCAGATGGGGGATGCCACCGGGAACGGCTGGGTCACTCCCCGCTGAGTGTTGGCCCGTAAACGCGCGCTGGTGGCGATCCGGCGCGCGTCTGCGGGCCGCTCTCGCTCAGCAGCCCACGTTTCCGGGCCGACACGGCCGAAAACAAATCGGGGTTTAGTCCGCCTGGCGGTCCGTGACGCGGGTCCGGGTGCGCATGGTGACGAATTCTTCGGCCGAGGTGGGGTGGATGCCGACCGTGCGGTCGAAATCGGCCTTGGTCAGGCCGGCGGTGACCGCGATGGCGAGGCCCTGCATCATCTCCGGCGCGTCGTCGCCGATCATGTGCGCGCCCACCACCTTCTGCGTCGCCTGGTCGACCACCAGCTTCATGATCGTCTTGCGGGCCCGGCCCGTCAGCGTGTGGCGCATGGGCGTGAAGCGCGCCAGATAGATATCCACGATACCGTCGCGGGCGGCCTCTTCCTCGGTCAGTCCGACGGTGGCCAGCGGGGGCGAGAAGAAGACCGCCTTGGGCGTCGTGGCCAGCGACCAGCTTCGCGGATGGTGGCCGGTGCCGAACAGGCGGTCGGCCAGGCTGTGGCCCTCGGCGATCGCGACCGGGGTCAGGTTCAGCCGGTTGGTGACGTCGCCGATGGCGTAGATGCCCTCGACATTGGTCTCGCCCGTGCCGTCCACCACGATCCGCCCGCCGGCGACGGTGTCCACGCCGGCATGGTCCAGCCCCAACGCGCCGACATTGGGGCTGCGCCCGGTGGCGAAGAACACGCAATCCGCGATGACGTGCGATCCGTCATCGAGCCGGACCTCATAGGCGTCGCCCACTGGTTGGATCGACACGGGCGACCGTCCCGTATGCTGGCGGATGCCCCGCGCCGCGATGGCGTCGTGAATGCCGTGCCGCATGTCCTGGTCGAAGCCGCGCAGCGGCAGGTCCTGCCGGTAGACCAGGTCGACCTCCGACCCCAGCCCCCGGAAGATGCCGGCGAATTCGATGCCGATATACCCGCCGCCCACCATGCAGACCCGCTGCGGCCGGGATTCCAAGTGAAAGGCCGCGTCCGACGAGATCGCATGTTCGATCCCCGGCAGGGACGGCATGTCGGGGGCCGAGCCGGTGGCGATGACGATCCGTTCGGCGGTCACGCGACGGACCGGCGCGTCCGGCGCCAGCGCACCCGGGCCGATCACCAGCGTATGTGCGTCCTCGAACCGGGCTGTGCCGGTGAACAGCGTGACCCCGGCCTTTTCCAGCAGCGAGACATAGATGCCGTTCAGGCGGCTGATTTCATGGTCCTTGGCCGCGATCAGCGCCGCCCAGTCATGGTGGCCGGGGGCGATGTTCCAGCCGAAACCATGGCTGTCGCGGGCCAGGTCGTTGTACTCGCTGGCCTGGACCATCAGCTTCTTGGGGACACACCCCAGGTTGACGCAGGTTCCGCCCCAGTGCCGGTTTTCGGCGACGGCGACACGGGCACCATGGCCGGCGGCGATGCGCGCGCAGCGCACGCCGCCCGACCCCGCGCCGATGACGAACAGGTCGAAATCATACGTCATGGATCGGTCCCGGCTGGATCAGCGTTCGGCGAAGGCTTTCTCGACGACATAGGCGCCGGGGGTCGAATTGTTGCCCTCATCGAAGCCGCGGGCGACCAGCATCGCCTCGGTATCGGCCAGCATTTCGGGCGAACCGCAGATCATGACGCGGTCATGCTCCGGGTCCAGTTCCGGGATGTTCAGGTCGGTGAAGATCTTGCCCGTCTCGATCAGCTTGGTGATCCGGTCGGTAACGGCGAAGGGTTCGCGCGTGACGGCGGGATAATACAGCAGCTTGCCCGACACATCCTCGCCCAGGAATTCGTGCTGCGGCAGTTCGTGGCGGATATGGTTTGCATAGGCCAGTTCGCCCGAGATGCGCACCGTGTGGCTGAGGATCACGCGGTCGAACCGTTCATAGGCCGACGGGTCCTTGATCAGGCTCATGAACGGGGCCAGGCCAGTGCCGGTGGACAGGAAATACAGGTTGCGCCCGGGGCGCAGATTGTCCAGCAGCAGCGTGCCGGTGGGCTTGCGGCCGATCAGCACCTTGTCGCCCGGCTTGACGTGGCGCAGGCGCGAGGTCAGCGGGCCGTCCGGAACCGCGATGGACAGGAATTCCATCTGGTCCTCGTAATTCGCGCTGGCGATCGAATAGGCGCGCAGCAGCGGCTTGCCCTCGACCTCGATGCCGATCATGGCGAACTGTCCGTTCTCGAACCGCAGGGCGGCGTCGCGGGTCGTCGTGAAGCTGAACAGCCGGTCGGTCCAGTGATGGACGGTCAGCACCGTCTCGGCGTTCAGGTGGCCGTAGGTCTTGGTCGGCTCGGCCAGATGATACACGCCCGCCTCGCCCGGTACGGGCTCCAGACCGGTGGGGACGGTCTCGGTGGCTGGCATGGTCAACGTATCGGACATGACGTCAAACTCTCCCGTCAGGGCTGGGGTTCGCATATGCCACGACCCGCGGCAGACGCCCCGTTCGTGCAAGAGGGACAGATGTTTAAGCGCGCGACGCCCCCGATGCCAGCACAAAACCGTTATCCGAGGGTTGAGGCCGGAGCAGGTCTGGCCGGCGCGGACCCGTTGTTCCGGGGCGCTGAATGGCGCACATACCGGATATGACATCCGAATCCCCCGCCCGTCACGCCGTCGACGCCGCCATCGCCGAAACCGGCCTGGCCATCGAGACCCGCGAGCTGCCGAAGCTGGAGCGCACCGTCGCCCGCGCCCTGGCACCGGGACAGGACCGTGTCGACGCCGCCACCTTCCGCGCCGCCCTGTGTGCCGTGCGGCGCAAGCCGTGGGGGTCGCGCCTGATGGACCTGACCCGCCGCGCGGGCGAGGTCTGGGTGACGCGCGCGGACACCGAGGCGGCGGCGGCCACGATCGACGACCCCGAGCCCGACGACGCAAGCCTGCTGCGCGCCTTGGGCGAAGTGGTGCGGGCGCGGCTGCGCGCCACCGCCCCCACGCCCGAGGCGGCGCTGGAAACGATCCGGGCCGACCTGTTCGACGGCACCGGCCGCGTCCTGTCGCCCGCCGAGACCGAGACGCTGTCGCGCGCGGTGGCGGCGGCCTTCGGCCTGGACGCGGCCACGGGCTTCGTCGAAGCGGTGCGGCGCACCGCCGACGCCCGCCAGGAAGAACAGGACGCGATCGAGCAGGCGGCCCGTGCCCGCCGGCGCGAGGAAGTCCGCCGGCTGCGCGAATGGGAAGACAGCCTGGTCGCGTTCAGCGAGGTGCCCCGCCTGCTGCATTGTTCGCAGAAGGAGGCCCTGCGCTGGATTGCCGAAAACCGGCTGCCGGTCGCACGCCGCGTGCCGCAGCCCAACGGCACCGAACGCTGGGAATTCGACCCGCGCGAACTGGTGGCGCTGCGCGCCCGGCTGCCGGAATGGCGGGGCGGCCTGCCCGGTGTCGCGACCCCGCTGGTGCCTGACCCGGGCACGCGCAAGGTCGGCAATGCAGTGATCGCCCGCGTGGCGGCGCTGGACCGCTATGCTGCGCATTTCAAGACCGCGCGGGCCCTGAAGCGGCGGATCACGCTGGTCACCGGCCCCACCAACAGCGGCAAGTCCCATACCGCGCTGGAGGCCCTGGCGCGCGCCGAGAGCGGCATGGCGCTGGCGCCCCTGCGCCTGCTGGCCCATGAATTCCGCGAGGCCCTGACCGCGCGCGGCGTGCCCACGTCGCTGGCGACGGGCGAGGAGCGGATCGACATTCCCGGCAGCCGCCACCTGGCCGCGACGGTCGAGATGTGCCCGCTGCACAACCCCGTCGATGTCGCCATGATCGACGAGGCGCAGATGCTGTCGGACCCCGATCGCGGCGCGGCGTGGACGGCGGCGATCATGGGGGCGCCGGCGCGGCACCTGTTCGTGCTGGGCGCGCCCGACTGCATTCCGATGGTGCGCCGCATCGCCGAATTGTGCGGCGACCCGCTGGACGAGGTGCATCTGGAACGCAAGGGACCGCTGGTGACGGCCAGCGAGCCGGTGCGCCTGCAGGATCTGAAGCCGCATGACGCGCTGATCGCCTTCTCGCGCCGCGAGGTGCTGGACCTGCGCGCGGCGCTGCTGGCGCGCGGGCGGCGGGTCGCCGTCGTCTATGGCGCGCTGAGCCCCGAGGTGCGGCGGGCCGAGGCGCAGCGTTTCAATGACGGCGAGGCCGATATCCTGATCGCCACCGACGCGATCGGCATGGGGCTGAACCTGACGATCCGCCGGGTGATCTTCACCGCGCTGCGCAAGTTCGACGGCACGCAGACCCGCGATTTGAACGCGCAGGAGGTCAAGCAGATCGGCGGGCGCGCCGGCCGCTACGGCAAGCACGAACAGGGCGTGGTCGCGGTGCTGGCCGGCGCGGGCAGCGCATCCTTCATCCGCGCCATGATGGCGGCCCCGCCGGCCGAACTGGCCGACCTGCGCCCGCAGGTGCAGCCCGACGCCGACATCATCCAGGCCGTGGCGGCGGAAATCGGGTCGGAGAGCCTGTTCGGCGTGCTGGCGCGCATCCGCCGCGCCGTGCTGCGCCCCGACGACCCGAATTACCGCCTGGCGAACATGGAACAGGCCTTCGCCATCGCCACCGCCCTGGAAGGCGTGTCGGGCCTGAGCCTGGCGCAGCGCTGGGTCTATGCGATGTGCCCGGTGGACGACCGCGACAACGGCATCCAGCGGCTGATCCACTGGGCGGCGGACCATGCCGCCGGCCGGCCGGTCGTGCCGCCCGGGCCGGGCCGCCTGCCCCCGCCCGACCGCGCCGAGCGCATCGAACTGGAACGTGCGGAAAAGCGGCACAAGCGGCTGGTCGCATGGCGGTGGCTGTCGCTGCGCTTCCCCGACGCCTATCCGGCCCGCGAGGATGCCGAGGACGCGACCGCCCGCCTGAACGACTGGATCGAGGACGTGCTGCGCCAGCAGAGCAGCCGCAGCCGCGCGGGCGGAGAGGAACCCCGTCCCGGACAGCCCCCGCATGCCCCCGGACGGGGGCACCGCAAGGGCGGCGGCAGGAACGGCAACAGGGGCGGCAAAGGCCCCCCGCGACATTCCGTCAGCGGGCGCTGATGGCCGCCAGCCCGTTCATGTAGGGGCGCAGCGCCTGCGGCACGGTGATGCTGCCATCGGCGTTCTGGTAGTTTTCCATCACCGCGATCAGCGTGCGTCCCACGGCGAGGCCCGAGCCGTTCAGCGTATGGACGAATTCCGGGCCGGCACCGTCCGCCGGGCGGTAGCGCGCATTCATCCGCCGCGCCTGGAAATCGCGCGTGGTGGAGCAGGACGAAATTTCGCGCCACGCATCCTGGCCGGGCAGCCAGGCTTCGAGATCGAAGGTCCTGGCCGCGCCGAAGCCGGTGTCGCCCGCGCACAGCAGCATGCGGCGATACGGGATGCCCAGCCGTTCCAGCACCTTCTCGGCGCAGCGGGTCATGCGCTCATGCTCGGCGTCGCTGTCCCCGGGCGCGGTGATCGACACCATCTCGACCTTCTGGAACTGGTGCTGGCGCAGCATGCCCCGCGTGTCGCGGCCGGCGGCCCCGGCCTCGCTGCGGAAGCACGAGGACAGCGCGACCATGCGGCGCGGCAGCGCCGACGCCGGCAGGATGTCGCCCGCGACGCTGGCGGTCAGCGGGACCTCGGCCGTGGGAATCAGCCAGCGCCCGTCCTCGGTCCGGAAGGACTGGTCGGCGAACTTGGGCAGCTTGTCGGTGCCGAACATCGCGGCCTCGTTCACCAGGACCGGTACCGCCGTTTCGGTATAGCCGTGTTCCTGGACATGCAGGTCCAGCATGAACTGGCCCAGCGCGCGTTCCATGCGCGCCAGCGCGCCGCGCAGCACGACGAAGCGCGCGCCGGACAGCTTTCCGGCGGTTTCGAAATCCATCAGGCCCAGCGCCTCGCCCAGCGCGAAATGCTCGCGCGGGGGGAAGGCGAAGTCGCGCCGCTCGCCGACCTGGTGGACGACGACGTTCGCGGATTCGTCCGCGCCCTCGGGCACGCCGTCATCCAGCCGGTTGGGCAGGACCACCAGGCAGTCGCGGATTTCGGCATCCAGTTCGCGGACCAGGACCTCCAGCTTCTCGATGTCCTCGCGCAGTTGCACGGCCTCGGCTTCCAGCGCCGTGCTGTCTTCCCCGGTGCGGCGCAGGGCGCCGACTTCCTTCGACAGGCTCTTGCGCCGGGCCTGCTTGTCCTGCAGCGCGGTCACGGCGGCCCGCCGGTCCTCGTCCAGGCTGGCGATATGGATCGCGGCGGGGGCCTCGCCCCGGCGGGCCAGGGCGGCGTCGAAGGCGGCCGGATCGGCGCGCAGGGCGCGAAGATCATGCATCTCGGTTCTCCTGATCGGCATCGTCGGCGCGCTTGGGCTGGACCAGCCGCGCGCAGAAGATGGAAATTTCGTACAGCCCGATCAGCGGCACCGCCAGACCGGTCTGGGTGATGACGTCCGGAGGCGTCAGGATGGCGGCGATCACGAAGGCCCCGACATAGGCATAGCGCCGGAAGCGTTTCAGCGTGTCGGCGGTCACGATGCCCACCCGGGCCAGCAGGGTCAGCACCACCGGCAGTTCGAAGGCCACGCCGAACGCCATGATCAGCTTCATCACCAGCGCCAGGTATTCCGACACCTTGGCCTGAAGCTGGATCTGCAGCCCGTCCTGCCCGTCCGCCGTCTGGAACGACAGGAAGAACTTCCAGGCGAAGGGGAAGACGAAATAATAGGCCAGCGCCGCGCCCATGACGAACATGACCGGCGTCGCGACCAGGAAGGGCAGGAACGCCCGCTTTTCGCTGCGATACAGCCCGGGGGCGACGAACATCCAGACCTGGATGGCGACCATCGGGAAGGACAGGAAGGCCGCCCCGAAGATCGCGACCTTGATGTAGGTGAAAAAGGCCTCGTACAACGCGGTATAGATCAGGTGCGGCTGTTCGCCCTGCGCGCGCATCACGTCGCCCAGCGGGCGGGCCAGGAACAGATAGATCCGCGCCGAGAAATGATAGCACAGCAGGAAGCACAGGCCGAACGTCACCGCCGACCACAGCAGGCGGCGGCGCAGTTCGACCAGATGGTCCAGCAGCGGCATCGGCTGGTCGTTGATCGGATCGGCGTTGATCGGATCGTCGTTCAGAATCGTGTCTCCCGGCTTGGAATATCCATCGGCCCCTATCCGCGATGGGGTGCTGGGGCCCCGACGTCCGGCGCGGTCACGGACACGCGCCGCGCGCCGTGGATCACCCGCACCGGCGGCAGGAAGGCGGGCGGGTGCAGCCGCGCGCGCTCCGCCGCCAGCCGCCGCGCGACCGACGGCGGCAGCAAGGCGGGCGGCGGCCCGGCGTCCGGGGCCGGTGGAAAGGCGGTTTCGGCATAGGACGCGACCGGCGTCGCGTACCCGTACTCGTGCAGGCCGCCGGGATCGAAGCCGGACAGGTCGGCCGGGCCGGCGCGCGTGCCGTCCAGCGGCGACTCCTCGATCGTGCGCCGGATCGTGCCGTCGCCGTCGATCGCCTGCATGATCTGGTTGCGGACATTGAGGCGCCGCATGCGGTTGAGCTGGTCGCGGGCCTCGGTCAGGTCCGCGTCGCGCACCATCTCGTCCACATGGGACTGGAATTCCGATGCCAGCTTGCGCCCCTTCTTGATCAGCCCGGTCACCGTGCGGATCGCCACCGGCATGTCCTTGGGGCCGATCAGCAGCAGGGCGACGACGCCGATCACCGCCATCTCGGACCATGCGAAATCAAACATGGGCGGGACCGGCCAGCGGCAGGCGCATCACGGGCGTGTGCTGGAACATGGACGAACTCGGCGAGCGGATGAATCAGGACCGGCTGATGGGGACTGGAGACGTATCACGTCGGCGGCGCATCGGAAACCGCCTGGGGAGTCGTCGCGGCCGGCGGGGACACCGCCGGGTCAAGGGCCGGGCCGGGGGCCGGATTGGGAGCCGGGTTGAGGACCGGGTTATCCGGCACGTCCACCAGCAGTTCCTCGCGCCGGGGCAGGTCGCGCAGGTCGCGCAGGCCGAAATGCCGCAGGAAGTCGGCCGACGTCCCCCACAGGATCGGCCGTCCCGGTACCTCCTTGCGGCCGCGCGGGACGATCAGCGAGGCTTCCAGCAGGGTGTCCAGCACCTGCTGGCTGAGCGAGACGCCGCGGATCTCCTCGATTTCCGCGCGGGTGCAGGGCTGGTGGTAGGCGATGATGGCCAGGGTTTCGAGCGTCGCGCGGGCCAGCCGGCGCGGGCGGTGCAGCACCCGCGTCAGCCGCGGGGCCAGGTCGGCGGCGGTGCGGAACTGCCAGCCCCCGGCGATCAGCACCGGCGCCACGCCCCTTCCGTCATACAGCGCCACCACCGCGTCGATCACGCTGCGGACATAGGCGCCCAGGTCATCGATGTCGGCGGGCACCTGGCCCTGGGCCTCCAGCAGTTCGGCGATCGCGCGTTCGGACACCGGGTCGGGGCTGGCGAAGATCAGGGCCTCGACCAGCCGCACCGACGCGGGGTCCGCCCGGACCGTGGTTTCGGGAAGGGGTGTGTCGGTCATTCCGCCGCGTCCATCCTGTCCATATCCTCGCCCGCGTCCTCGGCCGCATCGTCGGCCGTGCAGGGGCGCAGCATGATCCGGCCGAACTGTTCGTCCTGGCGCAGTTCGATGCTGCCGCTGCGCGCCAGTTCCAGCCCGGCGATCAGGGTGCCGGCCATCGCGGCCCGGCGCAGCCGCAGCCGTTCGTCCTCGTCCCCGCCATCCAGGCCCGGGCCGGAGTCCGGCAGGAACGCGCCCAGATCGCACCAGCCGGTGCCGGGGACGATGTCGGTGCCCAGCAGGCGGTGCAGGCGGGCCAGCGCATCCTGCACCGTCCAGAAATTCAGCCGCCGGGGCTGATAGACGCGCTTGCGCGCGCCGCGCCGCATGGCCGCCATATAGGCGCCCATCAGTTGGGGCAGGTCCAGCGCCAGACCCGAGCGATCGATTTCCGTCAGGTCCTCGCGCTCGCCCCGGGCGAAGACGTCACGGCCCAGTTGCGGCCGCGCCGCCAGCCATTCCGCCGCCCGGCCGATCCGCGCCAGTTCCAGCAGCCGGGCCTGCAGCAGTTCGGCCGCTTCCTCGGCATCGACGGCCTCGCCCTCCTCGGCCGGCAGCAGCAGGCGCGATTTCAGCCAGGCCAGCCACGCCGCCATCACCAGCCAGTCCGCCGCCAGTTCCAGGCGGATGCGCCGGGCGGATTCCACGATCGCCAGATATTGCTCGACCAGTTGCAGGATCGAAATCCGTGCCAGGTCGACCTTCTGCGCCCGCGCCAGTTCCAGCAGCAGGTCCAGCGGTCCCTCGAACCCCTCCAGGCGCAGCATGGGCGCGGTCAGGCCCCCCGGCAGGCCATCGGGCAGCCCGCCATCCTGACCGCCCGGCCCGACGGCCGCCCCCCCCTGTACCGCGTCCGGCTGCATGGCCGGGTCCTAGAAGCCCGCCAGGGTACAGGCCAGGCCGTTCAGCCGCACATGCTGGCAGAACGATGTCGCCTGCGCGATGCTGGCGAAGCCGCGCGTGCGCAGCCGGAAGAACACGGCACCATTGCGCTCGGTCCGCTCGATGATCGGTGCGTGGCCGGCGAACAGGTCGGGATCATGCTGCACCAGCCGCGCCCATTCCTTCTCCGCCGCCGCCTGCGAATCCAGGGCGGCGAGTTGCACGCCGTAACGGCCGGCGAGCGGCGCCGCCGGAGCCGGAGCGGGCGGCGTCGAGGGGGCCGGCACAGTGGATGCGGTGTCGGCCGGGGGCGCGGCGGTGGATGCCGGCGGCGCGGACGGCACGGGCGCTGCCGTTACCGGCGGTGCCGCTGCTGGCGCTGCCGGTGCGGGTGCCACCGGCGCGGGGGCGGGTGCCGCGGGTATGGGCGCGGGCGCAGCCGGCTTCTGCCCATATTGCTCGGCAAGCTGGTCGGGGCGCGGCTGTTCCGGACCGGGGGCCAGACGGGCCACGGCACCGTCATCGCCGGTCGGGGCCTCCGCGCCCAGGACCTGCATGCCGCCCGGATCGAGGGGCCGCACCCGTACCGGACCCGGCGGCGGCCCCAGCACGGGAATGCCCGAGGGATGATGCCCCATCAGCGCCCAGCCCCCGATGGCCAGCACCAGCAGGCCGCCCAGCCCGGCGGCGCCGTATGCCAGGCGCCGCGTCATGGGGTCGGACCCCAGCAGCCCGTCCATCAGGCCGCCCACCGACACGCGCGGACGGCCCCAGGCGGGCCGTCCGCCATCGCCGCGTCCGGACGCGCGCGGCGGGGTGTCGTCGTCGTAATCCGCGCTCATGCGTTCGCGGGCGCGGCTCAGGCGATCCTCATGGGGATCGCGGCCGGTGGGGTCGGACGGGGCAGACTCGTTCATCGCATTTCCTCGACCGGCGTAACGCCCAGTACCGCCAGGCCCGACCGGATCACCGTGGCCGTGGCCTCGACCAGCGCCAGCTTCGCCCGGGTTGCGGCCAGGTCGTCTTCCTGCAGGAAGCGCAATGTCGCATCATCGCGGCCGCGATTCCACAAGGTATGGAAGTCGCCCGCCAGCTCGCCGAGATAGAACGCGATCCGGTGCGGTTCATGGGCCTGCGCGGCCCCTTCGACCGTGCGCGGCCATTGCGCGATTCGGCGCAGCAGCGCCAGTTCGGCGTCGGATTCGATTCCGTCCAGCGCGGCCTGGGCCAGGGTCGCGGGGGCCACGTCCTGCGCCCCCAGCATCTCCTGCGCCGCGCGCAGGACCGAGCGGCAGCGGGCATGGGCGTACTGGACATAGAAGACCGGGTTGTCGCGGGTCTGGGCGACCACCTGGTCCAGGTCGAATTCCATCTGCGCGTCGGCCTTGCGCGTCAGCATGGTGAAGCGCACCGCATCGCGCCCGACCTCGTCGATCAGGTCGCGCAGGGTGACGAAGGTGCCGGCGCGCTTGGACATACGGACCGGCTGGCCGTCGCGGACGATGCGCACGATCTGGCACAGCAGCACGTCGAAATCGACCGTTCCGCCGTCCTTGCCCAGCGCCTTGACCGCCGCCTTCATGCGGGTGACGTAGCCGCCATGGTCGGCGCCCCAGACATCGATCAGCAGGTCCGCGCCGCGCCGGATCTTGTCGTCGTGATAGCCGATATCGTTGGCGAAATAGGTGTTCGATCCGTCCGACTTGCGCAGCGGCCGGTCCACGTCGTCACCGAACGCGGTGGACCGGAACAGGGTCTGGGGCCGCGCCTCCCAATCCTCGGGCAGCTTGCCCTTCGGGGGTTCCAGCACGCCTTCGTACAGCAGGCCCTGCGCGTCCAGGCGGGCGATGGCCCGGTCGGTGATGCCGTCCGCCAGGATCTTCGCCTCGCTGGTGAAGACGTCGTGACGCACGCCCAGCGCGTCCAGGTCCTGCCGGATCATGGCCATCATCTGCGCCACGACGAAGGATTTGACGGTGGGCAGCCAATGTTCCGGCGCGGCGGGCTGGGCACCGGGTTCGGCCAGGGCGGTGCCGTGCGCCTCGGCCAGCGCCCGGCCCACCGGCACCAGGTAGTCGCCGCCGTACTGGATGCCGCCGGGCACCAGGGCCGCGAACTCCTCCTGCCCCATCGTCGTGCCGATGACCTGGAGGTAGCGCCAGTAGGTGGCCCAGGCCAGGGCGATGACCTGCGCCCCGGCATCGTTGATGTAGTATTCCTTGGTCACGCCGTAGCCGGCCTTGGCCAGCAGGTTGGCCAGCGCGTCGCCGACCACGGCCCCCCGGCAATGGCCGACATGCATCGGCCCGGTCGGGTTGGCCGAGACATATTCGACATTGACCCGCACCCCCTGCCCCAGCGCGGCATCGCCGTAGGACTCCCCGGCGCCCAGCACCGCCGGCACGATCGAGCGCAGCACGGCGGCATCCAGCGTCACATTGACGAATCCCGGGCCGGCGGGTTCGGCCTTTGCCACGCCCGGCACCCCGGCCAGCGCCGCCGCCAGGTCGGCGGCGATCTCGGCCGGGCGGCGGCGGGCGATCTTCGCCGCCAGCAGGGCGGCGTTGGTCGCCATGTCGCCATGGGCGGGGTCGCGCGTCGGCGTCAGTTCGACACGCGCGGCCACCTCGTCCGGCAGGTCCGGGACGATCCGTCGCAAGGCGTCGCGCACATGCGAGAGATAGCGGACGAACAGGCTGTCGGACATGCGATGCGGCTTCCCAAAAAGGCCGGCGCCAGGGGCCGGGTCGGACTGGCGCGCGGAACGAGGTCAAGACTGGTGGGGCGGTTTCAGCCCGGCACGGACAGATCCGTCAACCGTCGATGTTCTTCCATCGCGAATCGGTCCGTCATTCCGGCTATATAATCGGCCACGACCCGGCGCGCACCGGTCTGGTCCGCCCCGCGCGCCTGCTGCCGCCAGCCGTCCGGCAGCAGCGACAGGTCATCGGCCAGGATCGAGAAGATGGATTCGACCGCCATGCGCGCCTTGCGCGTCATGCGGTTGACCCGCCAGTGCCGGTACAGCCGTGCGTAGAGGAAGGTGCGGATGGCCCCGTTATCGCGCGCCATGGCGGGGCTGTAGGCCACGACCGGTGCCTCCGCCCGGCGCACGTCGTCGGCCGAACGGGGGGCCAGCCGTTCCAGGTTGCGCCGCGTCTGCTCCGTCAGGTCCACCGCCAGCGCATTGATGACCCGGCGGATGGTTTCGTGGCGCATCCGGTCGTCCACATGCAGGTCGGCGGCATGCAGGCCGGGTGCCTGCGGCGCCGAGGCCGGCAGGTCCGCCCCCCCGGCCAGTTGCCGGACCTGCGCCAGCGCCGCCCCCACCACCGGCAGGCCCGCCAGGTCCGACAGGCACAGCAGCCCCGCGCGCAGCCCGTCATCCAGGTCGTGGGCGTGATAGGCGATGTCGTCGGCCATCGCCGCGACCTGGGCCTCGACCGGCGCGAAGGTGGTCAGGTCCAGACCCAGCCGTTCGGCATAGCGCGCGACATAGCCCGTCGGGTGGTCCACCGGCCCGTTATGCTTGATCAGGCCTTCCAGCGTTTCCCATGTCAGGTTCAGCCCGTCGAAGCCGAAATAGCGGCGCTCCAGTTGCGTCACCTGGCGCAGGGTCTGGGTGTTGTGGTCGAACCCGCCCCAGGCGCGCATCGCCGCCGCCAGCGCGTCCTCGCCCGCATGGCCGAAGGGCGTGTGGCCCAGATCGTGGGCCAGGGCCAGCGTTTCCGTCAGGTCTTCGTCCACCCCCAGGTTCCGGGCGATGGACCGCGCGATCTGCGCGACCTCCAGCGAATGGGTCAGGCGGGTACGGAAGAAGTCGCCCTGATGATTGACGAAGACCTGGGTCTTGTATTGCAGGGTGCGGAAGCCCGCCGAATGCAGGACACGGTCGCGGTCACGCTGCCACGGCGTGCGGCTGGGCGATTCGGGTTCGGCATGCAGCCGGCCCCGGGCGGTGGCAGGCTGGACAGCGTAGGGTGCGATGCTCATATATACCCTCACTCCCGGATAGGCGCCCCTGTCGATACCCCGCCCGGCGCCGCAAGACCAGCACGGGCTGCGGCCTTGGCCGCATGTTGCCCGCACGAGGATGGTATCCCATGGACACAGCTTCCACCCCTACCCCCGATACGCGCTTTCGCGTCTCCCCCCAGGCCGTCACCCGGCTGGAGGAAATCGTGGCGGCCGAGCCGGCCCCGGAGGGCGCCGCCGCCCCCGGCCTGCGCGTCAGCGTGCTGGCCGGTGGGTGCAACGGTTTCCAGTACAGCTTCGCCCTGGACGGCGAGCGCCGTGCCGACGACGTTCTCATTCCCGCCGGGCAGTCACATGTGGTGGTCGATCCGTCCAGCATGGACCTGCTGGACGGGGCGGAACTGCATTTCAACGATTCGCTGATGGGCGCGCATTTCACCATCCGCAACCCCAATGCCACGTCGTCCTGCGGGTGCGGCACCAGCTTTTCCATCGATTGAGCGTCCGGCCGCATTGATGAAAATCGCAAGCTGGAACGTCAATTCGGTCCGCCAGCGCCAGGCGCATGTCCTGGACTGGCTGGAGCGGGAAAAGCCCGACCTGCTCGGCCTTCAGGAAATCAAGTGCGAGGACGCGGCCTTTCCCGCCGAGGCCTTCCGCGCGGCGGGATATGACTGCGTGGTCGTGGGGCAGAAAAGCTATAACGGCGTCGCCATCCTGTCGCGCCTGCCCTTTTCCGTCACGGCGCGGGCCCTGCCGTTCCTGGACGGCGAGGCGCTGCAGGCGCGCTATGTGGAAATCGAGGCCGGGGGCCTGACCTTCGGCAACCTGTATCTGCCCAACGGCAATTCCGGCGGCAGCGCGGGCTACGAGGCCAAGCTGGCGTTCATGGAGGCGCTGGCCCTGCACGCCAGGGCGCTGCTGGAGGCCGGGCGGGATTTCGTCCTGGCGGGCGATTACAATGTCTGCCCCACCGACGAGGATTGCGCGCCGGGCGCCCTGCCGCCCACCGACGCGCTGGTCAGGCCGGAATCGCGCGCGGCCTTCCGCCGCCTAATCTGGCTGGGCCTGACGGATGCGCTGCGGGCGCTGCACCCGCACGGGCGGTACTACACGTTCTGGGACTACCAGGCCGGTGCGTGGCCGCGCGATTGCGGGCTGCGGATCGACCACGCCCTGCTGTCGCCGCGTATCGCGGAACGGCTCGACAGCGCCCAGCCCGACCGGGACGAGCGCGGCCGCGCCCAGCCGTCCGACCACGTGCCGCTGGTCATCACGCTGGACGGACCCTGAAACACGGGGGCCTGAAAGACGGGGACATGAAAAAGGCCGGGCGCGAAGCCCGGCCTTTCCCTTATCACCAGCCGGGGCGGACCCAGACCCAGCGCGGACCACGCTGTTCCCACCGGCCGGCGCCCCAGCCGCCATGCCGGCCATACCGGACATAGCGCCCCGGCACCCAGACATAACCGCCATTGCCCCAGTCCCAGCCGCCCTGCTGCCAGACCCAGCCCCGCCGCGGCGGCGGCACGACTTCGGCACGCGGCGGCGGCATGGGCGGTGGGGCCCATCCGGGAGTGACGGGACCGTACCGATAGGGCTGCGCAAGGGCCGGCGACGCGTCGTACGTCGTCAATGCCCCGCCTGCGAGCACGCCCAGCGCCAGAAGGGTGCCGCGGACAATCTGCCTGCTCATGTGAAAACAATCTCCTGCATGCGGGCGGGTATTCCTCCCGCTCCGTCAATGCATTGTGGTCCGATTATCGTGGCGGCGGAATGGCGAAAGATGGCCGTATGTAACAAGAACCCGTCAGAGCGTCGGGCGGCCGCCCCGGCGCGAGGTGACCAGCCCCAGGACCAGGATCAGCGCCAGGGTCACGCTGCCCAGTTCGATCTGCACCCGGGTGTCGGGGGTCAGCATCATCGTCACCATCACCAGCAGGATGGCGGCGACCGTCAGCCATGACAGATACGGAAACAGCAGCATCGGAAAGGCCGGATGGCGCCCCGCGCGCTTCATCTGGCGGCGCAGGCTGATCTGGGCGAACACCACCATCAGGTAGTCGAACAGGATCACCGCGCCCGAGGCGTTGAGCAGGAAGCCGAAGACTTCGCCCGGGAAGGTCGAGGCCACCACCGTCAGCACGGACGCCACCAGCGCCCCAGTGGAAATGGCCCGGCGCGGCGCGCCGCTGGGACCGGTTCGGACCAGCCAGCCCGGCGCGTCGCCATGCGCCGCCATTTCGAACAGGATGCGCGAGGTGACATAGAGGGTGGAATTCAGGCACGAGGCGATCGCGACCAGCACCACCAGCGTCATCGCGCCCTCGGCCCCCGGAATGCCGATGCGGTGCAGCACCTCGAGGAACGGGGAATGGCCGGGCTGCACCTGGTTCCACGGAACCAGGCACAGGATGACGCCCAGCGACGCCATGTAGAACAGCATCACCCGGATCACGACGGTACGGATGGCCTGGACGATGTTGCGGCCGGGGTCGTCGGTTTCCGCCGCCGCGACGGTGGCGATTTCCGCCCCCGCGAAGGTGAACAGGATCGCCGGCAGCAGGGACAGCGACGCGCTGAAGCCATGCGGCATGAACCCGCCCTGGTCCCACAGGTGCGCAAGCCCGCCATGCAGCGGCGGCCCGATCACCCCGAACAGCGCCAGCCCGGCAATGACCGTGAACACGCCGATCGCCGTGATCTTCATCAGCGAGAACCAGAATTCGAACTCGCCATAGCCCCGGACCGAGCCCATGTTCACGCCGGTCATGACCGCCGTCAGCCCCAGCGCCACGCCCAGGGGCGGCACCCCCAGCATCGGCCCCGCGACCATGCCCGCCGCCTTGGCCTCGACCGACGCCACGACAACCCAGAACAGCCAGTACGACCAGCCTGTGACGAAGGCCGCCCGATGGCCCAGGCCGCGCCGGACATGGCCCACGAACGACCCGGCATCGGGGCAGTCGATCGCCATTTCACCCAGCATGCGCATGACCAGGAACACCATCAGCCCGGCCAGCAGGTAGGACAGCAGCACCAGCGGCCCCGCGCCCTGGATCATCACCGAGGTGTTCACGAACAGTCCGGCGCCGATCATCCCGCCGATCGCGATCATCGAAACGTGGCGGCTGCGCAACGAATGGGCCAGGCCGCCCCCCGTGGGAGCAGCCTTCAGCATCGACGGGCCGCCGTCACCGGCGTGAAGCTGCGCAAGGTGCCTTGCATGCGAAAATCTCCGAAATCCATATCCAGCCGGTCGGACACGCCGTTGGCGAAGTAGCGCATGCCGATCGCGTAGTCCGGCCGCATGTCGTGCGACGCGGGGGTATAGAACGCCACATGCACCCGGCCCGACGGCTGGCGCGCCAGCACGGGATAGGGGCTGGCCGACGGCGGCTGTATCCAGCCCAGCAGCATGACGTAGGTATATTGCGCCCCATTTTCGCCGGTACCGTCGAACAGCATGGGCGAGAAGGCCTGCTCCCCGTTCTGCGCCGCGCGGATGATCGCTGCGGTATGCGCCATCGGGAACAGCGTGCCGGCAGGCAGCGGGACCGTATGGACGCTGGGCTGGGTATATCGGACCTCGCCGCCCGACGGCGTCATCGTCGCCTCGCCCATGATGCGGCTGGGGGACTGGTCGTTCGAGGTCTGGACGGTGCGAAAGACCAGGTGGTGGCCGTCCTTGGCCTCCAGCGTCGCGTAGTCGGATTCCATGTCGGTCACGGCCCCCGACCGCGACACGGTCTGCAGCCGCAACTGCTGCTGCGTGGACCATGACGCGCAGGCATCCGTGACGCCGTAGGTCATGGTACCGCTGGCCGATACGGTATCACCTCCGGTGACCGCGGCCAGCGTCAGGTCATAGACCGCCCGATGCGGGGCCAGCGCCACGGCCCCGCCCGCCGCGGGGGCCATGGCCGGGGCGGCGCGCGCCGGCACGACCACCAGCCCCAGCATCGGCCCGGCGACCACGGCGCGCGCCACGATCCCGCGAAGAAGAGGCCACCATGTCATGGCGCCAGCATGACCCCATCGCGATACGCCGCGCAATCGCACAATGACGCGCGGTCCTTATTCCCCGGCCTTCACGCCGGGCTTCGGCCGCGGCAGGTTCAGCGCCAGCGACAGTTCCTTCAGCCGTTCGGCGGGCACGGGGGCCGGCGCGCCCATCATCAGGTCCTCGCCCTGCTGGTTCAGCGGGAAGAGGATGACCTCGCGGATGTTCGGCTCGTCGGCCAGCAGCATGACGATGCGGTCCACGCCCGGTGCCGAGCCGCCATGCGGCGGCGCGCCGTAGCGGAAGGCGTTGAGCATGCCGCCGAAACGGGCCTCGACCTCGCTGGCCGGGTAGCCGGCCAGTTCGAACGCACGGATCATCACGTCGGGGCGATGGTTGCGGATGGCGCCCGAGGACAGTTCGACGCCGTTGCACACGATATCGTACTGATAGGCCGTGATCGTCAGCGGGTCCTGGCCGTTCAGCGCCTCCAGCCCGCCCTGGGGCATCGAGAACGGGTTGTGCGAGAAGTCGATCTGCCCCGTTTCCTCGTTGCGCTCGTACATCGGGAAATCGGTGATCCAGCAGAAGCGGAAGGAGTCCTGTTCGATCAGGTCCAGTTCGGTCGCGATGCGCGTGCGCACCAGGCCGGAGAATTTCACGACCTCGTCGCCCTTGCCGGCCGCGAAGAAGACCGCGTCACCGGCCTTCAGGCCTGTGGCCTCGCGAATCGCGGCGACGCGCGCGGGCTCCAGATTCTTGGCGATCGGGCCCTTGCCACCCTCTTCGTCGAAGATGATGTAGCCCAGGCCGCCGGCCCCGGCTTCGCGCGCCCAGGCATTCAGCTTGTCATAGAAGGCGCGCGGACGATCGCCCGCCCCCGGCGCCGGAATCGCGCGGACCTCGCCCCCGTCGGCGACGATGCGCGCGAACAGGCCGAAGCCGGAGTTGGCGAACGATTCGGTCACGTCGCTCAGCAGCAGCGGGTTGCGCAGGTCGGGCTTGTCGCTGCCGTACA
The DNA here is from genome assembly GCF_000021325.1 of Gluconacetobacter diazotrophicus PA1 5. Classification (GTDB taxonomy): domain Bacteria; phylum Pseudomonadota; class Alphaproteobacteria; order Acetobacterales; family Acetobacteraceae; genus Gluconacetobacter; species Gluconacetobacter diazotrophicus. Next base: position 494,822 of record NC_011365.1, read on the forward strand.
GCTTCATCGCCGTGGCGTAGGGAATCCGCTCGAAGGGGGCCGCGCTGACCGTGCGGCCGCCGCCGAATTCGCGGAACACGCCTTCCATCACCGGTTCCAGGGTCGCGAACACGTCTTCCTGGGTCGCGAACGCCATTTCGAAGTCGAGCTGGTAGAATTCGCCCGGCGAGCGGTCGGCGCGCGCGGCCTCGTCCCGGAAGCACGGGGCGATCTGGAAATAGCGGTCGAAGCCCGCGACCATCGCCAGTTGCTTGAACTGCTGCGGCGCCTGGGGCAGCGCGTAGAACTTGCCCGGATGCATGCGGGCCGGCACCAGGAAGTCCCGCGCGCCCTCGGGCGAGGACGCGGTCAGGATCGGGGTCTGGAATTCGACGAAGCCCTGGTCGGTCATGCGGCGGCGCAGGCTGGCGATCACCTGGGCGCGCAGCATCATGTTGCGATGGACCTTGTCGCGCCGCAGGTCGATGTAGCGGTAGGTCAGGCGCAGATCCTCGGGGTAATGCTCGTGCCCCGCGACCTGGAAGGGCAGCACGTCGGCCGAGGACTGGATGTCGACCTGCTGCGCGCGCAGTTCGATCTCGCCGGTCGGCAGGTTCGGGTTCTTCGTCGCCGCGTCGCGCAGCACGACTTCGCCCGTGATGGTCAGCACGCTTTCCACGCGAACGCGCTCGACGGCCTCCAGCACCGGGGAACCGGCGGGAATGACGATCTGGGTCATGCCGAAATGATCGCGCAGGTCGATGAACAGCAGGCCGCCATGATCGCGCTTGCTGTGCACCCAGCCGGAGAGGCGGGCCGTCTGCCCGGCATCGCTGGCGCGAAGGGCCGCGCAGCTATGGGTACGATAGGGATGCATGGTCTGGTCCTGTGTCACCAAAGGCAGGGGACGGGACGCCATGCGCCCCGCGCGATCGAAGGCGGAGGAAGCCGGGCCGGGCCGCCCCTGTCAAGGGTTGCCGAGACGGGTCGGCCGGCCGCGTGGCGTCATGCGTGTTCGGGAAACAGCCCCGCCAGGCCGGCCTGCGTGGCCTGGCAGCAGCCGCGCTCGGTAATCAGGCCCGTCACCAGGCGCGCGGGCGTCACGTCGAAGGCCGGGTTGGCCGCGCGGCTGTCCGGCGGGGTCAGGCGCACCGTCTCGATGCGCCCGTCTTCCGTGCGGCCGGTGATGGAGGTGACCTCGGCGCCGTTGCGTTCCTCGATCGGGATTTCGGTCAGCCCGTCACTGACATGCCAGTCGATCGTCGTGGAGGGCAGCGCGACCCAGAACGGCACGCCGTTGTCATGCGCCGCCAGCGCCTTCAGGTAGGTCCCGATCTTGTTCGCCACGTCGCCGGTCCGCGTGACGCGGTCGGTGCCCACGATCACCAGGTCCACCGCGCCGTGCTGCATCAGGTGGCCGCCCGCATTGTCGGCCACCACCGTATGCGGCACCCCGTGGCTGCCCAGTTCCCATGCCGTCAGCGCCGCGCCCTGGTTGCGCGGGCGGGTTTCGTCCACCCACACATGGACGCTCAGTCCGCTGTCATGGGCCATGTAGATCGGGGCCAGCGCGGTGCCCCAGTCGACGGTGGCGATCCAGCCGGCGTTGCAATGCGTCAGGATGTTGACCGTCGTGCCCTCGCCGCGCCGCGCCACGATGTCCTGGATCAGGCGCAGGCCGTGCCGGCCGATGGCTTCGTTCTGGGCCGCGTCCTCGTCGCAGATGCGCCCGGCCTCGTCATACGCGGCGGCGACGCGTTCGGCGGCCGGCAGCGGCCGCAGCCGGCCCAGCATCCTCTCGATGGCCCAGCGCAGGTTGATCGCGGTCGGGCGGGTGGCGGCCAGCAGGGCGGCGTCGCGTTCCATCGCCGCGTCGCCGGCATCGACGCGCAGCGCCAGCGCCAGCCCATAGGCCGCGACCGCGCCGATCAGCGGCGCGCCGCGCACCTGCATGGTGCGGATCGCGTGCGCCACCTGGTCCCGTTCGGTCAGGCGCAGGATGTCCAGTTCCCACGGCAAACGGGTCTGGTCGAAGATATGGACCGACCAGCCGTCATCCTGGTCCACCCACACGCTGCGATAAGGTACGGTGCCGATTTTCATCCTGCGCGATTCCGTTGAGTGAGAGAAAGAGAAGGCCGCGCGGGCTTATATCAGGCTGAATTGGGATTGGCTTTCAAGAAAGCAAGGCCGGGGTTGCCCCCGGCCTTGCCCCGACCTTGCCAACCAGGAACGCCTCAGCCCTGGATTTGGGTCAGCGTCGCCGTCAGGCGGTTGGCGAAGGCGGTCGGGTCCTTGGGGCTTTCGCCGTCCTGGATCCGCGCGATGTCCAGCAGGATCAGCGCGATGTCCGCCACCGATTCGCCGCGCGCCACCCGGTCCGCCAGGTCGCGGATCAGCGGATGGGTCGCGTTGATTTCCAGCACCGGGGCCTGGTCGGGCACCGCCTGGCCGCTGCGGCGCAGCAGGCGCTGCAGTTGCAGGTCCGGCCCCTGCCCCGCCGCCGACAGCACGACCGCGCTGCCGACCAGCCGGTTGGTGCCGCGCACGTCCGACACGGCCTCGCCCAGCGCGGCCTTCATGGCCGGCAGCAGCGCCTCCAGGTCGGCCCGGGCCCCATCGTCCTGCGGGGCCTCGAACTTGTCCAGGTCGGCGTGACCCTGGCTGACGCTGCGCAGGGCCTTGCCCTCGAACGTGCCCAGCCGGTCCGGCCAGAAGGAATCGACCGGATCGGACAGCAGCAGGACCTCGATCCCCCGCGCCCGGAAGCCTTCCAGTTGCGGCGAGGCCGGCAGCGTGTCGGGGTTGTCGCCGGTCAGGTAATAGATCGCCTCCTGCCCGTCCTTCATGCGCGACACGTAGTCGGCCAGGGTCGTCCAGCCTTCTTCCGTGCTGGAACGGAACCGGGCCAGGCCCGCCAGGTCGGTGCGGTATTCCGCGTCGTCCCAGATCCCTTCCTTCAGCACCGGGCCGAAATTGTCCCAGAACGTGGCATAGGATTCCGCATCCTTGGCCCGGCTGCGCAGTTCGTTCAGCACCCGATTGGTCACGGCCTTGCGGATGCGGGCCAGAACCGGGGTGGCCTGCAGCATCTCGCGCGAGACGTTCAGCGGCAGGTCCTCGGTATCCACCACGCCCTGCACGAAGCGCATCCACGGCGGCAGCAGCGCCGCGTCGTCGGTGATAAACATGCGCCGGACATGCAGACGCACGCGGCTGTCACGCACCTGCTCGCCGAATTCGAAGGGCCGGCTGCCGGGGATGAACAGCAGGGCGGTGAACTCGATCGTGCCCTCGGCATGCCAGTGCAGCGTCGCCCAGGGCGTATCGAAATTATGGCTGACATGCCGGTAGAATTCGGTGAGCTGCTCCTCGGTCACCTCGCCTTTGGGCTTGCGCCAAAGGGCGGTTCCGGCATTGGCCGGCGTGTCCTCGCCGTCGCGGCGGATGGTGATCGGCCAGGCGATGTGATCGGCCCATTTGCGCACGATCGATTCCAGGCGCCATGCATCGAGGAATTCGTCGGCATCTTCCTTGATATACAGCACGATGTCGGTGCCGGGGCGCTCACGCGTCGCGGGGCTGAGGGTGAAGCTGCCCTTGCCGTCCGACGACCAGCGCCACGCCTCGTCGCTGCCGGCGCGGCGCGACACCACGTCGACATGGTCCGCGACCATGAAGGCGGCATAGAAGCCGACGCCGAACTGCCCGATCAGGCTGGGACGGTCCCCGGCGTTCTCCCCAAGCTTCTGCTTGTCCAGTTCCTGGCCGAAGGCGCGGGTGCCCGAGCGCGCGATGGTGCCCAGGTTGCGCGCCAGCTCGTCCTTGCTCATGCCCGCGCCGTCGTCGCTGATGGTCAGCCGGCGGGCGTCCTTGTCGGGGTCGATGCGCACCCCGGCCCCTTCCGGCAGGGTCCGGGCGGCGTCGGTCAGGGCCTCGAACCGGCGGCGGTCCGTGGCATCGGCGGCGTTGGCCACCAGTTCGCGCAGGAAGATCTCGCGCTCGGAATACAGCGCGTGGACCACCAGGTCGAGCAGCCGCCCGACCTCCGCACTGAACGCATGTTCCTCGCCCCCTGCCTGGGGTGCGGGCTGGGCCTTGTCCGAATCCGTAGCCTGATCGGTCATGTTTGTGTCTCTCCGTTCCACACTAACGATTTAGGCGGTCATATGGGTCACGAAATGCCTGTTTTCAATGACCTGCGACGCGCTGCATACCCGTCATTCGAAGTCCGTCGGCAAAGTGGGCGTACGATGGTGCTCGAACATCCGCCGGATCTGGTCCGGCAGCACGCGGCCCAGGGACAGGTCGTCCGGAATCTCGTCCGCGCCGAACCAGCCAATGCCCGACGTCTCCAGGCTGGTGGCCGGCGCCCCGCCCGCCAGATCGCACAGATAGAACAGCTTGGCGCAGGAAAAGACCGTGGCCGGGTGGCCCTGCCGGGTGCGGTCCCACAGCGCCGCCAGCTTGCGCACCGTAGCGATGTAGCCGCTTTCCTCGCGCACTTCCTTCACCGCGCTGTCGGCGGGGGTCATGTTCACGTCCGCCCAGCCGCCCGGCAGGGTCCAGCGCCCGCCATCCAGCGTTTCGCGCACCATCAGCAGCCGCCCGTCCGAGTCGAACACCGCCGCGCGCACGTCGATCTTGGGCGTGGCGTATCCGTCCTGGCCGACGAACAGCGCCTCGATCCGCCGGGCCGGGGTGGCGGTATGGGCCGCCATCATGCGCGCGGCCAGGGCGCGCAGCATCTCGTAGCGTTCCCGATCGTAGGGGTCGCGGGTGAAGGTCAGGCCCGTCTGGGCGATCGCCTGGATCTCGCGGCCCCAGACCAGCCAGTCGGGCTCCCCGTCCCGCTCCGCCCCGCTCATGTCCCACCCCCCGGTTCCAGGCCGTCCGGCGTCCAGTCCGGGGGCGCCAGTTCGAAGCCCGAGAACTGGAAGGCCGGCGCCACCATGCAGCCGACCGCGCTCCATGCCCCCAGGCTTTCCGACGCCTGCCACGCCATGGCGGGCACCACGGCCTGCTGCACCTGGCCGGATGTGGGGCACGGGCCCAGCAGCAGGACCTGCTCGCCGCCCGCGCCCGCAATGCGCAGGCGCAGCGGGGCACCGCCCTGCCAGCACCAGATCTCGGCGGCATCCACCCGATGCCAATGCGACCGCTCGCCCCGCGCCAGCAGGAACTGGATGGTCGTGGCGGCGCCGCGGCCGCCATCGGGCGGCGTGTCCCGCCATAGTTCGCGATACCATCCGCCCTCGGGATGCGGTGACAGCGACAGCGCGGCCCGCACGGCCTCCACCGGCAGGGTCGGGTCACGCAGATCCACAGCGTGGTCAGTCATCGGGCATGTCCTCGATTAAAGACGAACGGGATATCACCGTGGGTCCATGCACGCGTTTACGGACCGGCAGGGGGCGGGAAGTCCAGCATCGCGGCCGTGTAGGTTTCCACCACCTGGCTGAACGGCACCCCGTCCTGGCGGTACAGCAACGCCCGATGGCGCAGGATTTCGGCGGGGATGCGGATCGTGCCGGATGCGGCGGGGGGAAGCGGATGCTGCTCCCACCCTTCCGGCAGGGGGGCGAACAGGCGGGTGCTGTCCAGGGTCCGGCGGGTGAAATGCAGGGCGGCCACCGCATGCCCGAACGCGGTGTCGGTATGGTCCAGCAGCGCGTTCATGGCGGGCGTCAGCCGGGCGGGAACGTACCAGTTGTCCGCGACCGACAGCACCCGCGACCCGCATGTCAGTTCCACCCGGCGATAGGCCACCGCCTCGCCGGGCCCGACATCGAGGTCCCGCCGCTGCGCCATGCTGGGCGGCCGGGCGGCAACGGCCACGCGCCGCGCGACGACCTGCGTGACGGGCGACAGACGATGGTCGCGGCACCAGCCTTCCAGCGTCAGGGTGGCGCTGGGGTGGGACAGCAACCGCGCATCCAGCGTTTCGATCAGCGCCTGCAATTCCAGCCGCGCGACCGGCGTGTCGGGCCAGGACGCCCCGCCGCCATCGGCCCGGGCGGGCGCCGCGACCAGGCTCGCGGCAACCCATGCCCCTACCCCCAGTCCCATGATCCCTTTCACGCGCCGCGTCACGATCCGCCCCCCATGCCGCTGGCCAGCACCAGATAGACGACGAACACCGCGTCCAGTGCCAGCAGGATCGGCGTGACCTCGGCCCAGCGCCGCCCCGCCACCGCCAGCACGGTATACAGCAGCAGCCCCAGCGCCAGGCTGACCATGAAATTGCCGGTCATGACCGTGACCAGCACCATCAGCAGCGGCGCCAGGACCCCGCCCACGTCGCCATCCCCGGACTGGGCCCCCGATCGGCCCATGTCCGACAGCATACCCAGGCCCACCAGCACCAGCACCGGCGCGGTCGCCACCGCCGGCACGGCGGTGATGACGGGCCACAGCACGGATGACAGCAGGAACAGCAGGGCGACCGTGACGCCGACCAGCCCGGTACGCCCCCCGGCCTCGGCCCCGACCAGCGATTCCAGATAGGCCGAGACGGTCGATGTCCCCAGCACCGATCCGATCACGCTGGCCGTGCCGTCCGCGGCGAAAGCCGCGCGGCCCAGCAGCGGCTGCCCGTCCTCGACCGTCAGGCCGGCGCGGCGCGTCACCGCCATCATGGTGCCCGTGGCATCGAAAAAGTCGCCCAGGAAGAAATAGATCGTGACCGGCAGGACGATGCCGATATGCGACAGGAAGCCGTGGAAATCGAACGGGAACAGCATGTTGGTGGGATAATGCGGCCATTCCAGCCAGGCCGCCGGCAGGGTCGTGACCGGGTGGCCGCCAGGATGGCGGACGAAGCAGCCGGCGACGGTCACCGCGACGATGGACAGCAGCATGCCGGCGGGCACCCGCAGCATCTGGAGGGTAGCCGCCAGGAACAGGCCGGCGAGTCCCAGCAGGACCGCCGGATCGTGCAGCGAGCCGAAGGAAAATCCCTGCGCGCCCCCGACCGCCAGCCCCCCGCTGACCATGCCGATATGCGCGATGAAGGCCCCGATGGCGCAGTGGATTCCGTTGCGCACCGGAATGGGGAAGCCCATGACGATCCTCTGCCGCCACCGTGTCAGCGACAGCGCGACGAAGGCCAGGCCGCCGATCAGCACCATCGTGAAGGCGACGGACGGTTTGACGCCCATCTGCACCACCACGACCTGGGCGAAGACGAGGTTGCTGCTCATGGCCGGGGCCAGCGCGATCGGCAGGTTGGCCATCAGCGCCATCAGCAGGGACCCGCAGACCGACGCGGCGATGGTGGTCATGATCATGTCGTGCCGGTCCAAACCGGCCAGCGCCATGATCGCGGGATTGACGATCATGATATAGGCCATGGCCCCGAACGTGGTCAGCCCGGCGACCAGTTCCCGCGCCAGGGTCGAACCCCGGCGGGTCACGTGAAAGGTGCGGTCGATCCACCCGCGCACCCCGGCGCCGTCATGCCTCAAAGCCTCGATTCCTCTTCCGTATCGGGGCGGCACGGATCGGACGCCACCGGCGGGCGAATGTCCTACCGGTTCCGATATGATGCAAGGGTGGTCGACAGGGCACCGGCATCATGGCCGACGTGCCGCATCAGGGCGGCGCCGCACCCTGGACGAAAACATTCATTGCGAAATTATCTTATACCAATATACAATTTGACGTACCGTTTGAATTGCCAGAACTTCTTTGAATCTGTTGTGGTAAAGTTTATACTAGCGTTTGCTGCTCGTCCGGACCCGATGCGACCTGTTCATCCCGCCGGCGGCGCCGTCCGGCTTGCCGGATCCCTTCCCCCGTTCGCCGTGCGAGGCCGAGCATGATGTCAGTTGCCCAGGTGGCCGTAGACGCCGAATTGCGGCGTGCCTTCACGAACGTGCCGGATGCCACGCGCCTTCTGGTCCATGACGTCGTCGAACGGCTGACGCCCGCACTGGTCGCGGCGTTCTACGACCATTTCACGTCCCATCCCGAAGGCCAGACCTACCTGACAGATCCGGAGACGACGGAGCGCCTGCGCGGCACCCTGATGGTGTGGATGGCCGAACTGTTTTCCGCGGCGCCGCAGCACCCGCAGCGGATGGCCGATTCGCAGCGGCATATCGGGCGCTTCCACGCACGCTCGTCCATTCCCATCCATCTGGTGTCCGAGGGCGTTTCGCTGGTCCAGCGAACGATCATCCACGCGCTGGGTCATGAAAACCTGACCCACGAGGAACTGACCGACGCGGTACTGTACGTCACCAACGTGCTGACGGCCGCGACCGGGGTGATGACGTTCACCTATTGGCGGCAGCGCGAACGCGCGGCGTCGAACGACGTGGCGTACCGGCTGTTCGCGCTGAACCAGGACCTGTCGCGCGAGGGCGAGGGCCAGAAGGCCGCGCTGCTGGGATGGAGTTATAACGTCCTGCGGTCGCTGTATGTCGCCAAGACGCCCGAGGATTTGCAGACGATGGGGCTGGCCCGGTCGGAATTCGGCCTGTGGGTGACGTACAAGGTCGGCCTGCTGTTCGAAGGGACGGATATTTCGGCCCTGCTGACCGGCCAGATCGCCAAGGTCGATAACGAATTGCTGCCGGCCATATTGGAAGACATGGCGGCGGAACGCGATATTTCGCCCGCCCTGGCCGCGCTGCATGCCGGCGTCACCGAAATCCTGAGCAGCCTCGAGGTCCTGTTCCACGCCAGCCGGAGCAGCAACGATGTCGAGGACCCGCTGACCCGCGTGCTGAACCGGCGTTTCCTGCCGTCGATCATATCCTACGAACTGCGCGTCGCCCATCAGACGGGGCGGCCGATGAGCGTGCTGTTCCTGGATATCGACCATTTCAAGCACATCAACGACACGTTCGGCCACGCGGCCGGCGACTCCGTCCTGCAGGCCATCGCCCGCGTGCTGGAGGAAGCCAGCCGGCTGAGCGACGTCATCTTCCGCTATGGCGGCGAGGAATTCCTGGTCCTCATGGGCGATACCGATACCGAGCAGATGCTCATCGGTGCCGAGCGCCTGCGCCAGAAGATCGAGAACACGCCCATCCGACTGCCGGACGGCAACCTGCACCAGATCACGGTGTCGATCGGCGCGGCCCAGTATGCCGGCCACCCGGATTACGAGGAACTGCTCCGTGCCGCCGACGCCGCGCTCTATCGGGCGAAGCGGAACGGGCGCAACCGGATCGAGGTCGCCGACGCGCCGCACCATACGCCCGCCCCGAGCCTGGAGGGTGCGTCCTGATCCGGCTGAGGCCGTAACCGGATTCACCAGACCTAGGCGGCGGCCCGGTCGGTCGGGGGGCGATCGGAATCGGCCGCGCGCCGCCCCTGCGTTACGCGTATCCCGTGAGTCAACATCAGTTCGCCGATCGTCTCGGACGTGATCAGGCCGACCAGGCGGTCGCCGGCGTCGACCACCGCGACGGCCGGCAGGTTGCCCTCCTGCAACAGGCGCAGTGCCTCCGACAGCGGCTGGTAGGGATGGATGGCGGGGATGGCCGGCGTCATGGCATCGGCCACCACCGCGCCGGGCCCGTCTATTTGCAGATGGTTGATCAAGGCCGCCTGCGTCAGCACGCCCTGTAGCCTGCCCTGCCCGTCCATGACGGGAAACAGCGTCTGTGCGCAGCGGATCGCGGCCCGTACCGCCTCGTCCAGCGTCGTGAGCGTCGGCAGCGTCTCGTACCGGGTCATCATGGCATCCGCCGCGATCATCCCCTGCGCCACCTGGCGCAACTGCACCATATGGGCCTCCGACGCGGCGCCCAGATAGACGAACAGGGCGATGAACAGCAGGATCGGATTGCCGATCAGCCCCAGGAAGCCCAGCAGGAACGCAAACCCCTGCCCGACCGAGGCTGCGACCTGCGTCGCCCGCACGAAACCCATCCGATAGCCCAGAAGCGCGCGCAGCACCCGCCCCCCATCCATGGGAAAGGCCGGCAGCAGGTTGAACAGCAGCAGGAACAGATTGACCGAGGCCAGACGGACGACCATCCCGCCGCCGCCCACCATCCCGCTCGTCGCGGCATCCAGGCTGGGCCACGTTCCCGTCGCGGCGAACAGAAGCAGGCCGATGACCAGATTGACCGCCGGCCCCGCCAGCGCCACCAGCAATTCCTGCCCCGGCCGTTCGGGCATGCGCGACAGGCGCGCGACGCCGCCGATCGGCAGCAGGGTGATGTCGGATGTCGTCACGCCGAAACGGCGTGCCATCAGGATGTGTCCGAATTCATGCAGGACCACGCAGACGAAGACCAGCATGATGAACACCACGCCCTGCCACGCCGCCGCAGGGCCGCCCTGGGCACCGGCGACCATCGCGATCCACAGCAACAGCAGGAAGAACGTCACATGCACGCGGATTGCGGTGCCCGCGATGCGCCCCAGGGGGATCGACCATGTCATGCTTGCCCTCCGCTGGGCTGGAGCCCCGCAGGGGGCTGCATCCACAACGCGCCGCGGCCCTGCCGGTTTGGTTCCCGGCGGCGACGATCAGGCGGCAGGCTGGGCCGCCCGCCGCCGGGTGATGCGGAAGACCGTGTCGCGCAGCCAACGATGCACCGGATCGAAATCGTGGCGGGGGTGCCAGGCCTGGAAGGCCTCGACCGGTTGCAGGGCAAAGGGAAAGTCGAACGCGACCAGGCGGATCAGCTTGGTCGGCAACCGGTCGATCACGATGTCGGGCATGGGCAGGATCATGTCCGTCTCGCGAATACTTTCGATCATCGCGAAATGGGACGGCACCACCAGCACGACGCGCCGCCGCAGGCCGTAGCGTTCCTGCAGGATCGTATCGATCGGGCCGCGCCGCAGGCCCTTGCGCGACACGCCGATATGATCGTAGCGGACCAGGTTCTGCGGCGTGACGCCCTCGGCCAGGATCGGATGTCCCCGCCGCACCATCCCCCGGATCGACATGGCGAACAGGCTCTGCCGGCGCAGTTCGGGACGCATCTCGTCGGTCGCGCCGATATACAGGTCGATGGTCTGGCGGCGCATCGCGTCCCCGACATGCTCGTCGGTTTCGGGGGTGAAGCAGACGTCGCACTGCGGACAGTCCCGCCGCAGCACCTGGACCAGTTCGCTGGCGAAGGCGCCGACGATCACGTCGCTGGCGCGAATGGTGAAACGCGGCGAAACGGTCGTCAGGTCCAGCTTTTCACGATCCTCGTGCAGCCGTTCGGCATCCAGCACCAGTTGCCCGACTTTTTCACGGATGCGCGTGGCGAAGGCGGTCGGGACCATCCGCCGCCCCGACTGCACCAGAATCGGGTCGCCGAAGGCCTCGCGCAGCTTGCCCAACTGGCGGCTCATGGTCGGCTCGCTGACCTTCATGCGCCGCGCGGCGGCGGAAACGCTCTGTTCTTCCACCAGCACATGGAGATAGCGCAGCAGATCGAGGTCGTATTGGCGCGGCATCGGCCCCCCAGCCGTCGATTTTCCCGGGACGAAACGATATTGCCCGACCCAGGCGAAAACTGAAATCGTCGACTCGCGATACTGTGGGGATGCGCATGCGGTGCAGGGCCGCAACAAGCAGACCTGCAACAATCAAGATGAATTGGATTCACGTATAGGCATTCATAGGGGCCGTCCCGCATGGAACAGACCCGGTGCCGCGATGCGGCCATCCATACAGACCGACCTGCAATGCCAACGCGCCTGGCGTGTTGGCGTCCCGTACGGGATTCGAACCCGTGTTACCGCCGTGAAAGGGCAAAACTTAGCCTTGGACAACTGCGGGCTCCGTGGTTATCGCGTTGAACTCACACACTTATTATGTCATCCCCCGTCACCCATTGTCACCCTAAAACACCTCCGTTGTGGCTCAAAAATGGCTCATGATTTTGGCCGAGGATTTTGGCTCAAGCGGGATTTTTGAGTTTAAGCGCAAATCGGCGCTAATAGGACTGTTGCATGTGGCTGTTCGGAGCCACGCCCTATGAGGAACGCAACATGACTGCTTTCGATCCGCATCTGTCTCTCGTCCCGCGCGGGCCTCGCGCCGACGATCTGAGCATTTAACGCAAACAGGCGGCTGGATCACCAGCCGCCTGCCGCGCAGTCAACAATCAATCTAAGGTCCGCATTCCGTGTGTGCTTCCCGGCCGCCGGAATGAGATGTCCCCATTGTATGCGACCTCCACGCAAGTCGCAAATCTGGAGACGGACCATCGAGGTCCGCCATGGCTCGTCCATTCGCATCCTTCACCGAGTTGTCCGCGCCCCTCGTCGGCCGCAAGACCGGCATCAACCATGATCTGCAAGACCGGCTTGCAGTCATGGACGCCCGAGCGCTTCGTATCATGGAACTTGCTGGAATTAGGACGCACACACACAATGGCCGCGACATCTACAGGATCAGTGAAGTCACGCTGATCGTCGAGAAAATGCCGCAAGAACGTCTGCGCCGTACGCTCCTTATACCTTCTCAGGCTTACGGAATACGGCGCGAGCGGGGCGATGAATTACGCTTCTACGCCGAGAACCACATGAAGACGCCGCTTTGTTCTGGCACGTTCACTTGCTCCGAGATGACCCCCATTGGGGGCGATCTGGTCGGAGACATGAAGCGTCTGCGCGGGCGGATAGGTGACATGTTGAGATGGTGCCGAAGAGGGCCGTTCTCTGGTTATGGTTTCGATGTTTTGATGCTGGCGAACGATTTCGCCTTCCAGTTTCATCCGCTGACGGGTGTATCCGTCAACGGTCACGTTAATTACTGCTATACGATGAAATCACCGATGCCACCTGAAGTCTGGGAAGACTTCCGTCGTGCCGTTCGCGAGAAGTTTGATCTTGGGTTTTATGTCACTGGTCCTGTGACTGACCTCTCGGCGCTGCTCGACTACATGACGAAGTTATACAAGGCCGAGCGAACCCGGACCGACGAAATCTTATTCTCGGACCTGTCTGATGATGTCGCCGCCTGGTTTCTAGGACAGGTCGATCAGATGTGGAACTTGACCCCGCTGGCTGGCTTTAAGGTGTTCCGTGCCAGCCTCAAGACGGACAAGGAGAAGGTAGTCCGGAAGCGCGCCGTTCCGGTCCGGAAGCCGGTCAGGACCACGGATGGCCGGTCCGTCGATGCGCTAGTGCCGCCGCGTCCTCGCGAACACAGCCTCGTCGTAGCCAAGAGGCTGTCGCCTCGGATATTGGCCGGTGCTGATGATTCGCCGTTCCCGCCTGGATTCACCGAGGGACCGCCGAGGGTTCGTGTTCAGGATCAGCATGTTAGCCACCCTGTGTATGCTAATTACGCCATCCATTCCGATATCGCATCGAACCGTGAAGCTGCCGCCGCCTCGCCGCTGGGAGCGACGCCCCCCTCCGGGGGGCTAGCATCGGGGGCCTGTCCGTCGCCTGGCAATTCTGTGTTGGATCAAGGACTTGACGGGTCTGTGTATGCTAATTCCGCCAACGGTTCCGATTTCGCAACGAAGAAGTCACGCGGCCATGTCGAGAACCTTGTGATCGCCCGCGAGCGGTCATCGCCGACCGAGGCCGGCATCTGGGAAACCTGGACCCAGGTCATGAACCTGACGTTGAGGCCAGAGACAGAGGAAGGTGAGCGAGGTTTGGCGATCCTCCTGAGGCACCACGAGCAGGCGACGGCGCAGGCTCGGCGGAATGGCTGGACCGGGCGTGTGGGTAATCCCCTAGCGCGGTTGGCGGCCGGTCTCGTCGCCGCCGATTCCGCCGAGCCCCATATTCCTGATGATCAGAGCCTTTTTATGCACGCTAATTCCGCAACTCAAAACGATATCAAAACGATTCCTGAGACCATACCGACATCGCCCCCGTCGCTTCCTGACGCTCCGCCATCGTCAGCATACAGTCACCCCTCTGCCGAGGACGTGGCTGCGGCCCGTTCCGTCCTGCCTCCTGAGGTCCTGTCTCGCGGCCTTCCCGACGTGTATCTTGTCATGTTGGCAAACGGCCAAAGAAGAGAAGCTGAAATAGCCAAGCTGCCGTCAATGATGGGGCGGCATTAGGGTTGTCTTGGTTTGTCATTCTTCCTTTTCTGTTTCTGATGATTGTCGTTCTGTTGTGTGTGTTGATCGTCTATGCCAAAAAAGTCTTTTACAGACTGCCACTGTTCGTTGTTTTGCTGTCGTTTCTCTGCACGTTCAGCCGCCCATTGCGTTTTGCGTTCTGCTTGTCTCTGTCGTGCCTCGGCCTCGCGATCAGCGATCGTCGTCGACTGGTCAACAGCAACCTGAGCTATCAGTTTTGTTCGGCGTTCTGCGTACTCAATCTGTCCGTCAGTGGGTTTAGACAGTCTGCGCATGAACGCCTCGGCCGCCTGTTGTGCGGCCTCGCGAAGCATGTCGCCCTGTATTTTTGCGCGCTGAAACGCTTTGCGGGCGGCGGTCTGCGGATCGTCGCCTTCCTCGTCAGCTAGTTCGCTGAGTCGTTGCGACAGAGATGCGGCTCTAGTCGCTGATGCAGCAGCCCGCTGCATCGCCGATATTGAGTTATCGCGCGCCCGTTGCGCTTCATTGTGCAACATTGCGGTCAAACGATCGTTTCGTGATGCAGCGATGTCCAGTCCTCGCGCTACAGACTTTGCAATATAGGCTTCGTCTTTAGCTTTGCGTTGTTCATCGCGCGCCGCTTTGACTGCACGTCGTGCCGCAAGTTTTTCTTGAAACGCGGCCATTCGTTCTGCTCGATGCTTGAGGCGAAGTTCAGATGGTTGATTTGTTTTGCGCTCGATCGCCGTGGCGGCCGGCCCAAGGTGTCGTGAGGGTGCTTCGTCGAGTCCACGGTCTGCGTGCGATCTATGGTCGATACGTTCTGTGGACCCCGCGAGTTCCAGGGCGTGATTGACCATGTCGGCCCATTCCCGGCGGATGCCCTTCATCTCTTGCATGGTGGATGGCAAACCGCGCCTCTGGCGTTCTCTGTTCTCAAGCTCGAATGTCGCCTTCGCACCGAAGACCGGCTTGCCGTTTTCGATGGTGACGATCCGGGTTGTCGCCATGAGGTGAGCATGATGGTTGCGATCGTCTCCGGTCCGGCTCGGCTCGTGGATGCAGATGTCAGTCGCAACGCCGTATTTTTGATGCAGCATCTTCGCGAATTCGGCGGCGAGCTGCTGTCGATCTCGGGGTGATAGCTCGGACGGTAGAGCTAGAAGCCATTCGCGCGCTGTCCTGCCGTCCTTCCGCTTCTCTGCTGCCTCCGCCGCGTTCCATAATGTCTCGCGATCGACGCGCTGGTTGCCAACACTGCAAGCGGTCGCAACGACGCCGTTTTTGTTTCTGTAATCGTGAATCTGGCCGGTGCGCTCGTCGGTCAGTTTCTCAGCAGATCGGTAGGCGGCAGCGGCGACGGCGGATCGTCCGGCTGATCGAGAGATTGGTTTGCTGGACAGGGACATGATCGCCATCGCTGTTTCCTCTGTTCCGCCGCCGCAGGTGACCGACGCCGCTGCGTCGCACGTCGAGTCCGCCAGGACTCGTAAGTGCGCCTTTGTCTCGCTTGCGCTCGCCAAAGGAATGGCCGTCGTCGGCTATAATAGCATGTCACCAGTTATGGAGCGGCGAAGTGGAAAAGTCGGTTGGACGTTTAGAGCGAGCGAAACAGCGGCTGACGCAGGCTCAAGCCCGATACGAGAAAGTGTCGTCGGTCGAGAGCCAGAAGGCACGGAAAGAGGATGTGAGGCGGAAGATCATCGTCGGTGGTGCCGTCTTGGCGATGGTGGATTCAGACGATCGTGCGGCGTCTCTGCTGAATGTTGTGATTGATGGTCTGAAGTCGGATCGGGACAAGGCGCTGTTCAATGTCAGCGCCGCTTGATGATGACAGCGACGACGTCCTTGATCGCACGACGCTGTTGTTCGTCGGCTTGGTTGAGGCGTTGGATGCCGATCGCCTGGCCAGGCAGCACCTGGCGGTAGCCAGTGCGGAGCAGGCTGCAAAACAAGCTATGGTTCAGGCCGAGGCCATCAAGATCGTGAGGATGGCCGGCAAGATCGCGCGCGTCTCGGAACAGGCGATGACGCGACGTCCGGTCCTGCCCGTCTTGATCGCCGGTCTGGTCGGTGCGGCGATGGCGCTGATCGCGGTCGGCGGCGGATATGGCGCCGGTCGGCTCGGGATGTGATGTTACGCCGCGCGTAACATCGTCAACGGGAGATGAAACGATGGGACGCATGGCGGAACTGGCCCATGATGCTGAGACTTGGCGTCAGCAGCAGGATCAAGACCTGTGGGAATGGGAGATGGAGAACTTGTGCCCGTCGTCAGCGCCAGCGCCTTCGGCGGCTGCCACGCGAAGCGTGGCAGCGGGGGAAGGGCGGTGCCACGCAGTGGCAGGCGCCAGGGAAGGGCGTGGGGCTTCACGAGCGAAGCTCGTGCTGGACGAAGACGACGATGTCCCATTCTGAACGTCTCATTAGGGCAGGGTCGTATGAGATGATTACGATGCAGGCGACAATCATCATTTTCTGTCTCACACGGATTGAAATCTCTTTTTGAGATACCATCTCAATGAGGTCTTAGATTCTATGGAGATGGGCATGAGGATCGGATATGCTCGGACCAGCACGACGGAGCAGGCGGCGGGGTTGGCGGCGCAAGTCCGTGATCTCGAAGCGCAGGGATGCAATCGGGTCTTCGCGGAACAAGTGTCAGGCACCATCACTGTCAGGCCGGAACTGGAGGCGGCCATCGACTATCTGCGCCAAGGCGATGCGTTGGTGGTGACGAAGCCCGACCGCTTGGCGCGATCGACGACGGACTTACTGTCGTTCGTGCATCGGGTGCAGGCCAAGGGCGCTGATCTGGTTATCCTGTCTATGGGGGGGCAGCCTTTGGATACCAGCAGTCCGACCAGCAAGCTGACGCTGACCTTGCTGGCAGCCGTAGCCGAATTCGAGCGCGACATTATGAAGGAGCGGCAGGCGGAGGGGATCGCAAAAGCGAAGGCTGAAGGAAAATATCGCGGACGCAAGCCGACCGCGCGCGCGAAGGCCGTCCATGTCAGGGCGATGTCAGCCGAAGGTGTCAGTCCTACCGAAATCGCGAAGCGGCTGGGGATCGGTCGGGCTTCGGTCTACCGGTGCCTAGCACTACAGTTGCGTTTTTCTGAGAGTTCTGAATCTATGGGTAACCATGATTCTGAACGAGATGAATAGCGCAGCTTCGGTCGAGGATGTTCTGGCTCTGACGCTGGAGGCGCTGCGGGACGCCAAGGAGCGAATGCGCCCGGTATTCGGCCAGGAGCGGGTGGCGGCATCGGCAGGCCGGTTTCTGGAAACACTACTGGGCAACGAGCCGCGCAAGACCGGCTGGATGCGGGCTGAAGCTGCGGGCGATCCGGGGCCATGGCGACAGCAGGCCCTGCTTGGACGCGGGCATTGGGACGCCGATGCATTGCGGGACGTCGTGCGCGATCATGTTGTCGAGCATCTGGGGGATGCCGACGCGGTACTGGTGGTCGACGAGACTGGTTTCCTCAAGAAGGGCTCTGCATCATGCGGAGTGGGACGGCAATATACCGGGTCTGCCGGCAAGATCACGAATTGCCAGATTGGCGTGTTCGCAGCCTATGTCTCTGACAAGGGGCATGCTTTTCTCGACCGGGCTTTGTATCTGCCGAAAGCCTGGACTGAAAAGCCTGAGCGGTTGGCGGCGGCCCATGTGCCGGGCGATGTCACGTTTGCCAGCAAACCGTCCCTGGCCACCGCGATGATCGGCCGGGCGCTTGCGGCCGATGTGCCGTTCCGGTGGGTGGCTGGCGACAGCGTCTATGGCGTCGGTGAACTGGAAATGGCTTTGCGCCGCGCAGGCAAAGGCTTCGTCCTTGGCGTCAACGCCAATCACTGGTTCCATTCCTGGCGTCCGGACATCCACTGGTCCGGCGAGGCGCGCGAAATCATCAAGACCCTGCCGGACGAGACCTGGGTCCGCTGTTCCGCCGGACGCGGCACCAAGGGCGAACGACTGTATGACTGGCTGTATTGCCCGATGGCCGATCTCGAGGCCTCCGAATATTCAGGTATCTCAACCGGGATATGGACCCGTGGGCTGCTGGTCCGGCGTAATCCCTCCGATGGCGATCTGGCATATTTCACGACCTGGTGCCCTCAGGGAACACCGCTTGAGATCTTGGTGCGTGTCGAGGGCACGCGCTGGCGAATCGAGGAAGGGTTCGAGACCGCCAAGAACGAATTCGGACTCGACCATAATGAAACCCGTTCCTGGCATGGCTGGCACCGTCACGTCTCGTTGGTCATGCTGGCTTACGCCATGATGGCCGCTGTGCGGTCCCAGGCCAACGCCATGGCGCTCAAAAAAAGCCAGTTGCACAAACGCGGCCGCTCATCCGCTGGTCAATCCAGGAAATCCGCCGCCTCGCCGTGAAAATTACCCGAAGCCGCGCCTCCATCGAGCATATCCTCCGATGGTCGTTCTTTCGACGTGCTCATCAGGCCGCAGCATACCTCTCGCGCCTCAGGGCAAAAACGCAACTGTAGTGCTAGAGGTCGCGTGATGAACGGCTTCCGACGGCCTGCCATAAGCGCATGTTAGACCGGCAGCTATGCGGGAGGGGAGGAAGCGGAATGTTTGGTTCGGGTCTGCGAGGGTAGAAAAGCTGCCATTCGCACTACCGTCCTTCATGAGAGCTATACGCCCCGATGTCGCGAAGACTTAAGGCCGACAAGAGCGGCCCAAGCCCACCTCCCCCCCCTTGAGTGATCTAAACAGCAAGATCCTGAGCAGTCAGTTCGGCAATTGTCGCCAACTGCTGAGCCAAAGCCGAGGGTGCCGCCTGCAACCATGATGCCGCCGTATCGGTCGAAATCAGTTCTCGGGAAGCGGCAATAGCTACCAACCCGGAGAAGCGCCCACGACGACTAATAGGAACGCCGGCGACGGGAAAATAGTCCGCCGTCCAGTTCTCGTTTGTTGTCCAATAATCATCAGGTGGTGGAAGCTGGTTAGATGCGACATGCCGGGTATCGACCTCGGCACCCCAGTTGCGCGAGACATTCGCGATGTGATACTTCGCGGCCGTTGCGCCAACGCCGAAGCGTTTCATGAGCTCGATCACCTGATCAGTCGGACTTGCACCACGCTTGACGATTTCGATTACAGCCTCACGCGGTGCCAGAAAGGAAATGGCGAAGGCATTAGCACGCGCCTCTACTTCGTCGCCGCCGCCGGCCTCGGCAGTGCGCAAGTCATCGTAACGGTCGACATGAAGGCGGCGCAGACGAGCTGGTGGATCCCAAAGCAAATGGCCAAGCTCGTGACACAAGGTCATCCGCCTCACCCAGACATTCTGGTTGTCACCTTCAGTATTGATGACGATCCCTCGATCGTCACCATTAACTACCGTTGCGCCTGCGAAGGCCGCTCCCATTGCGGCCTGAATCAGCGGAATCCCCAGTTGATCAATGAGCTCACGCACTGATGGGATTGGGGCAAGTGGATCTAAGTTCAGCAGGGTGCGCGTTCGTTCTGCCAGATCATACCCCCGGCGCCATACTGGAGCATAATAATCATCGCTCGCATCAAAGTGCTTGAGTATATTCGGAACAACACCAAGCTCGACCGCGAGCAAGTTTTGCCGCGATATCGTCCACGCCGCCTCCGCAAGCTTGAGCACCAGGGAGGGTGAGAAGCGTACGTTGTGTCCGGCACTCCCGAGCGTCCGCAGGCGGACTGCTAATTGCTGGTCGGCGCTCGCATCTGGTCGGACGCCCAGTTGCTCATCGTTGAGCCCAAGAGTTTGGGCAAGGAGTTGCAGGCGACGAACCGGCGAGATCGCCCCTAGCTGCTCAGCGCGCCGCACGTCGTTGACCGTAAGCATGCTAGCCCGAGCCACCTGCTCTTGCGTGAGTCCGAGCCTCACACGCTGCTCCCGCAGCGAGCGCGCAGGCTCATCAAGACTGACACTAATGACGGTCGCACCCTCATCGACCGCCTCGCGGAGTGCAGCGTAGCCGAATTGTTTTAATGCCCACCGAGCGGTCATGCGTGGTCCGGTCGCAGCGGGACGGTCGGGGGAAAGTTGCGACTGACTTCTGACAAAACGACGTGGGGAACTGGCGGCCCGATCTTCTGGTGTATCGCCACACGACTCCAGACCGAACACGCGGTCAAGTTCGGCCTTCAATGGGAGATTCATTTTACCCATTGCGGCAGACGAGACCCAATACGAAAAGGCCACGCATTTTCATCGTCCCACCCGTAACTCCACACCCCATAGCCCGAATTCTTAAACGCCCTAGCGACCGCAGTCATCTCTTCTTTGCTACGTGGACCATAACGACCTGAACCTCCGTCAAGCGCAACTGCATCGTTCTCGACAAAGACGAGCTGGCCGCCGCAATGCGCAGGACGAGCGCCTGTGAGATTGCTATGCTTGATTTCTTTCCCGTTGAGCGTATCTGCAAAGCTGCCGCATTCCGGCGCATGGACAACATCTTCGGCGCGCACGACCCACAAGCGCAACTTCGGATGATTTTTCATTAGCATCGGCGGCTCACCCTCAGCGACCTCGCCCGTCCCGTCGCGCCATTGTTCGAGCCCATCAGCGCTTGTCATCTCACGACGTTCGTCCTCATGACCTACGGGGGGACATTCTCTTTCCGGATAGGTGTGGCGAAATCGGTCAAAGGCTTGCTTCGTTTTGCTCAAAAAGATCGTCTTTCTAATCGAATCTATCTAGCAGGAACCAAGTTAGCTAGCTCCAGTTGTATCAATCCTACCCTTAGGCTCGAAAATGTAAACATAGCAATCGGCAGGCGCTTCTCGCTGGATGACAGCTTTCCCAAGCCTCGCGCTTGGAAGTAGCCCTACTACAGCCATCCCAACCCGCCCGGGGTCAGCACTTGAAATCTACGTCCGGTTTTGGAATGGTACATGTCCCGACCGGGTGACCGAGATGAGGGCAGAAGCGGAAGAGGGCTGGACATCCACCGCGATTCTCGCCATCGCAGGGGCCGCACGCATAACCGCCCCGCGCGACCATGGCTGCTCCTCTGCTTCATGAGCAGACAGGATCGCCCGACAAATAGTTGGTGCTGACGCCGAGCGAGCGAGGACCGGGAGCGGCGTAAGGCGCGAAGTGTCGGCGTGAGGGCGTGGTTACCACAGGATTTTAGCAAGCAGCGACAGAGCGGCTATCGCGATCGACAATAACCCCACCGCGAGCATTGCGCCGAAGCACGTCCGTCCTTTTCGTGGCCGACCTGGACCGCGCTTGATCACTGTCGCGGGCGCCACGTCTCCAACCTTGGCGCCAATGAACGCATCCAGGTCAGAGACACGAAAGCGGCGGTCACGCTTGCCGAAGCTGAACGATTTGGGTCCGCAGCCGAGCCACATCAGATTCCGCAGGCGCCCATGGGAGACGCCCAGATACTCGGCGGCCTGCTTGTAGTCCATCACGGCCGGCAGACGGCGTGACTCGTCTTCCTTACTCGTCATCGTCGCCTTCCTCGGCGGCGATGATGCCGGCCAGCCGCTCAGCCTCCTCGATCTGCTTGCTGATGGATTCCGGGACCGGCTGATAATACCGGTCCAGACTCTTCAGATCACGATGTCCCGTGACCCTCTTGAGGTCCAGCGGGTTCGGCAGCAGACGCGCGAGGCGGCTGGTCGCTTCGTGGCGCAGGTCATGGAACGTCAGGTTGTGGAGCCCGGTGCGTTTGACCATCCGCCCGTAACGCATGCTGAATGTAGACTCTTTGCCTACGCTGAACACGCTGTCGCCGGGCTCCGGCGGCGTCTCGTATGTGTCCCGTTTCTCAAGCAGGAGTCGCCTTGCTCCCGGCGTCAACGGGCGGATTTCAGGGCCTTGTTCTTCCTGGGTCTTGTGCGTCTTGGTCTTGCCGGACTCGCCCCCCAGCTTGATCAAGCTGCGTTCGATATCGACATCGCACCATCGCAGGCCGATCGCCTCACCGCGTCTTGTGCCCTGCTCGATCGACCAGCGGACCAGCCACACATCGTCCGGATAGACGGAGTCCGAGACAGCCACGATCAGCCTATCGAACTCCGTCTTCCCGTCCTTGTCCTTGTCTTCGTCGAGCCGTCTATTGCGCTTCTTGTCCGCACCTTCCGGCCGCTTCACGAACCGTCCGGAGGCGTAGTTGACGATGGAGGTATCCCACTCGCTGATGGCGTGCTGGATGACCGAGGCAAGTAGGTTTAGACGTTTGACGACCGTGGCCGGGGAATAGTCGGCAGACATCATCCGATCCCGGAAGCCGCGCACATCCGCCAGGCAGAATTTGGACAGCCGGACTCCAGGCAGATCCTTGTCCCGGAGAATGGCCGGGATATGCCCTGTCAGGTCAGCGCCACGCCCATCCATGCACTCCTTGGCATACCTGTCCACAAGGTCGCCGATGGTCTGCTTGTCGAGCGCGCTGGTGTCCTTGAATTGGCCGAGTTCGACCTTGGCGGCGGTCTCGTTGAGCCACCGTCGAGCCAGCGCGGCGGTCGAGAAGGTCTTGCGGTAGCGCTTGCCATCGACTTGCTTGCGAGCCTGATACTGCTTAGGGCCGCGGCACGAGATGCCAGCCGGCAAGGTCTTACCAGTCGCAGGGTCTATGTCCCCCTTGGCCCTGGTCACGGCCTGATCTCGTGTTTTATCGCTGCTGCTTGCCATGTCGCGAGGATAGCATCCTCCTCGCGATGGCTCAAATCTGGCTCAAAAACCCAAATTTTATCATGCCGTTTCCTCGAAAAACTCAAGGAAATCAATGGCGTCCCGTACGGGATTCGAACCCGTGTTACCGCCGTGAAAGGGCGGTGTCCTAGGCCTCTAGACGAACGGGACGTTGGACGAGGCAGCTTCTATGCCATCATGCGGCTGGACGCAACCCGCCTGATACCGGAAAATCCGCCCGCATCGCTTTTTTTCCAAGACCGATATTTTTCAGGCCGTTAGGGCGGAACGCGGCCTAACGAGCCAGGGTCAGCCGCCCGGCCACCCGCGCGTGGGCCAGGTCCCACAGGACGATACGGTCGGGGCCGCCGCCGGAAAGCGAGACCGCCAGCATGGCGTCGTCCTGCCGTGCCATGGCGGTAATGTGCGTCCCGGCCGGTTCGTCCAGCACAAGCGGGCCGTACGCCCCGTCAGGCGGCGACACCACCCGGACGGACGACACGGAATGGGGATGCGAGATGCGATGGACCAGGACCCCCACCAGCACCAACGACCCCACGGCGAGCAGGACCCCCATGCCGATCACCGCCGCCAGCAGGGCTTTCGAGCCGGGTCCGTTCGGGGCCTGTGCGTTCATGATTGCTTTCCGTATCCGGCCGCCGTCATTTTCCCGGCGGGCATTTTCCGTTAAGAGCCGCGCATGACCGACGACACCCAACCCATCCGCCTGACGCCCGAGACGGAGCATGCCGGCCAGCGTACCGACCGTTTCCTGGCCGATATGGTGGGGACGCTGTCGCGCTCGCGCGTCAAGGCGCTGATGGAGGGCGGCCATGTCCTGCGCGACGGCCATGTCCTGCGCGAACCGGCCGACCCGGTCCGGGCGGGTCTGTGTTATGAGATAAGGATGCCCCCGGCAATCCCGGCGACACCCCGGGCGCAGGCCATTCCCTTCGCCATCCTGTACGAGGATTCGGACCTGATCGTGCTGGACAAGCCCGCCGGGCTGGTCGTGCATCCCGCGCCGGGCAACGAGGACGGGACGCTGGTCAACGCCCTGCTGGCGCATTGCGGCGACAGCCTGACCGGCATCGGCGGCGAACGCCGGCCGGGCATCGTGCACCGGCTGGACAAGGATACGTCGGGCGTCATGGTGGTGGCCAAGACCGAGCAGGCGCATACCGCCCTGTCGGACGCGTTCGCCGCGCGCGATATCGACCGCACCTATCTGGCGCTGGCCTGGGGCATCCTGTCACCGGCCAGC
This sequence comes from Gluconacetobacter diazotrophicus PA1 5, assembly GCF_000021325.1. Lineage (GTDB taxonomy): Bacteria > Pseudomonadota > Alphaproteobacteria > Acetobacterales > Acetobacteraceae > Gluconacetobacter > Gluconacetobacter diazotrophicus. The sequence continues at coordinate 518,698 of NC_011365.1, forward strand.
GGCACGTTCGAGGGCGCGATCGGCCGCGACAGGCGCGACCGCAAGCGCATGGCCGTGGTCACGCACGGCGGCAAGCACGCCATGACGCACTACAGGACGCTGCACAGCTTCCATGGCGGGATCAGTTCCGTCGAATGCCGGCTGGCGACGGGCCGCACGCACCAGATCCGCGTGCATTTTTCCACCAGCGGCCATCCGCTGGTCGGCGACCCGGTCTATCTGCGCCGCATTCCCGCCGCCGCCCGCGCCCTGCCCGAGGATGCACGCCGCGCGGCGCTGGATTTTCCGCGCCAGGCATTGCATGCGGCGCGACTGGGCTTTACCCACCCCCGCACCGGCGAATCCCTGCTGTTCGAAACCGCGCCCCCGGACGATTTCAAGACGTTGCTGGCAAAGATTGCTTAGTTTTAAGGCAATGTCAGGGGAGTTTCCTTGACGGTCTGCCGGACCGCCAGTAGGCTGGACACCATAACTCCGACGGGTGACGCACCGCCGGATTGGACGTCCCGCGTCGACGCGGCCCATGGAGGGGGCGTCTCGCGGGGACGTGAAGTCCATCCACGCGTCATGCGGGCACGGTCGTGCAACCCTTCATATGGATGTGCCGTAGGACATCCAGGGACAGATGACCACCCCCAGGGAAAAGGAGTCCGGTCCATGGCCTCTTCCGTTCTCAATGTTGGTCCTGAATCCAACCTGTCAAGATACCTTCAGGACATCCGTAAATTTCCGATGCTGTCGCCCGAGGATGAACAGCGCCTGTCCCGGCGCTGGAAGGACAAGGGCGATACCGAGGCCGCGCATGCGCTCGTCACCTCGCACCTGCGCCTGGTCGCCAAGATCGCCATGGGCTATCGCGGCTATGGCCTGCCGCTGGGCGAGCTGATCAGCGAAGGCAATATCGGGATGATGCAGGCGGTCCGCCGCTTCGACCCGGATCGCGGCTTCCGCCTGGCGACCTATGCGATGTGGTGGATTCGGGCCGCCATCCAGGAATATATCCTGCATAGCTGGTCGCTGGTGAAGATGGGCACCACCGCCGCGCAGAAGAAGCTGTTCTTCAACCTGCGCCGCCTGAAGGGCCAGATGCAGGCCATCGACGACGGCGACCTGAAGCCCGAGCAGGTGAACAAGATCGCCGAATCGCTGGGTGTGCCCGAGCAGGACGTCATCAACATGAACCGCCGCCTGTCGGCGCCGGATCACAGCCTGAACGCCCCGCTGCGCGCCGACAGCGAAGGCGAATGGCAGGACTGGCTGGTCGACGAACACGACAACCAGGAACAGACCCTGGCGGAAAACGAGGAATTCAGCGGACGCAAGGCATTGCTGGACAATGCCATGAAGACGCTGAACGACCGTGAGCGCCACATCCTGACCGAACGCCGCCTGAAGGACGACCCGGCCACGCTGGAAGAATTGTCGCACACCTACAACATCTCGCGCGAGCGGGTGCGGCAGATCGAGGTCCGGGCGTTCGAGAAGGTGCAGGCGGCGATGAAGGCGGAAGTCGAGGCCCATCGCGAAGCCCACGCCGCAAACTGAGAATGACGGGGGGCGTTGAAGCGCCTCCCCCTCTTCCGTTTCCCGTTTCCGGGTGGATCGTCAGTTCTCGAACGGGTCGCGCATCAGGATCGTATCGTCGCGTTCCGGACTGGTGGACAGCAGGGTCACCGGTGCCTCGACCAGTTCCTCGATCCGGCGGACATATTTGATCGCCTGCGCCGGCAGGTCCGCCCAGGACCGCGCGCCGTAGGTGGTATCGGTCCAGCCTTCCATCGTCTCGTAGATCGGCTTGACGCGGGCCTGCGCCGCCGGCGAGGACGGGAAGCTGCGGATTTCCTGGCCGTCCAGTTCATAGCCGACGCACACGCGGATCTCGGGCAGGCCATCCAGCACGTCCAGCTTGGTCAGGGCCAGACCGTTGACGCCGCCCACGCGCACCGCGCGGCGGACCAGCATGGCGTCGAACCAGCCGCAGCGGCGGGGGCGCCCCGTCACCGTGCCGAATTCATGCCCGCGCTCGCCCAGGGTGCGGCCCATGTCGTCATGCAGTTCGCTGGGGAACGGCCCCTCGCCCACGCGGGTCGAATAGGCCTTGGCGATACCCAGCACGAAGCCGACGCTGCCCGGCCCCACGCCGCTGCCGGTCGCGGCATTGGCCGCGATGGTGTTGGAACTGGTGACGAACGGATAGGTGCCGTGATCGACGTCCAGCATCACCGCCTGCGCACCTTCGAACAGGATTCGCCGTCCGGCGCGGCGCGCATCGTCCAGCAGGTCCCACACCGTATCCATGTAGGGCAGCACGCGCGGCGCCAGCGCGGTCAGGTGGGCCAGCAGGGCGTCCTTGGTAAAGGTCTCGGCCCCCAGGCCGGCCAGCAGCGTGTTGTGGTGCAGCAGCAGTTCGTCCAGCTTCCAGTCCAGCGTCTCGGGCTCGGCCAGGTCGCACAGGCGGATGGCGCGGCGTGCCACCTTGTCCTCGTAGGCCGGGCCGATGCCGCGGCCCGTGGTGCCGATCTTGCGGTCGCCGCGCGCGGCTTCACGCGCGCGATCGATGGCGCCGTGGACGGGCAGGATCAGCGGCACGTTTTCAGCGATGCGCAGCGTCCGCGGCGATACTTCCAGCCCCTGCGCGCTCACCCGGTCGATTTCCGCCAGCAGCGCCTCGGGGTCCACGACGACGCCGTTGCCGATCACCCCCATCTTGCCTCGGACCAGGCCGGACGGCAGCAGCGACAGCTTGTAGGTCTGGCTGCCCACCACCAGCGTATGGCCGGCATTGTGACCGCCCTGGAAGCGGACGACGATATCGGCGCGGCTGGCCAGCCAGTCGACGATCTTGCCCTTTCCCTCGTCACCCCACTGGGCGCCGATGACGGTGACGTTGGACATAAGGTGCTCCTTGGAAAAACGGGACGGGCGGCAGATGGCGCCCGGCTTTAACAAATGTGTCAGTCTAACGCCACGATTCCGTCGCCGGCCGCGATCATCGTGCAACCCAGGCGCCTTGCCTCGGCCGCCTGGTCGGCGACCGGTGCCAGGGCGTCGACCGTGGCATAGCCTTCGGTCCGCAGCCGCCGGCCCAGCGCCGGGTCGCACCCGGCGGGCAGGAACACGCGGATGCGTCCGGGCCGGGTCGGGGCGGCCCGCAGCAGGGCCTCGGGGCGCAGGGTCAGGCCGCAGGCCGGTTCGTCATTGTTGGAAATATAGCGCCCGCCCCGGCCCAGTTCTTCATGCTGGCCACGGGCGTACACGGTCACGCACACGCCGGTATGGTAGCGCCAGCCCCGGAATTCGACCGGATCGACCGTCAGGCGGATATCGGGCACGCGCGCCTTGATCGCGGCACAGGTGGCGGCCAGCCGGTCGCTCAGCGCCCGGACCGGTTCCGGCAGGACCAGCCCACCCAGCACCGCCAGCGCGCGTTCGGCAGGACCCGCCGCATGCAGCAATTCGGTCAGCACCGGCGCCAGGCCGCCGGCCAGGCGCGCGACGGCCGCCGCGTCCTTGCGGTCCAGGGCGCGCATCAGCGCCTGCCGCTCGGCCGGGGTGTAGTCGATTTCCGCGATCAGCGCCGGCGCCAGCGAGGGCATCGTCAGGTCGAACGACACGCCGGGCACCCCCAGCACCGCCAGGCCTTCGGCCCCCAGTGCGATGATTTCAGCGTCGGCCTGGGGCGAGTCCGGGCCGATCAGTTCGATCCCGGCCTGGGAAATCTGGCGGTCGCTTTCCCGCGCCCCGCCGCTGGCCAGCACGCACAGCCCGGTATAGGACAGGCGCAGCGGACGCGGCACATCGGCCAGCCGGGTCGCCGCGATCCGCGCGATCTGCGGCGTGATGTCGGGACGCAGCGCCATCATCCGCCGCGTGTCCGGGTCCATCAGGCGAAAGGCCTGGTCGGCCACGGCCGCGCCCGATCCGCTCAGCAGCGTATCCTCGAATTCCAGCAGCGGCGGCTTCACGCGGCTGTATCCGTGCGTCGCGAAGACCCGCATCAGGTCTTCCATGCCGGCGGCCTCGGCCTCGGCATCGGAAGGAAGCAGGTCGACAAAGCCCGCGGGCAGCAGGGCGGGATTGGGAGGCGGGTCGTCCGTCATGCGCGCGCCTATAGCACCGTCCCGGCCATTCGTCATGCCCGCCCGTCAGGCGTATTCGGCTCGTACCTGAGCCTCGGCCCAGTCCAGCCACGGCATCAGGGCGCGCAGGTCACCGGATTCGACCGTCGCACCGCCCCACAGCCGCAGGCCGGGGGGCGCATCGCGGTAGCTGCCGATATCCAGCGCGACGCCTTCGCCCTCCAGCAGGGCCACGATCCGCCTGGCCGCGCGGGCCTGCGTCTCCGCGTCCAGGGCCCGGAACCAGGGCGCCACGATGGTCAGGCAGATCGCGGTGCTGGACCGTTCTGCCGCCGTTCCGGCCAGGAACGCCGCCCAATCGGACCGGGCGACCCAGTCCGACACCACGGCCAGGTTGGCCTGGCTGCGGGCGACCAGCGCCGGCAGTCCGCCGATCGCCTCGGCCCAGCGCAGGCCGTCCAATGCGTCCTCGACGCACAGCATCGACGGCGTATTGATGGTGTCGCCGCGAAAGATGCCCTCGATCAGCTTGCCCTTGGATGTCAGGCGAAAGATCTTCGGCAGGGCACGCGGGGCGGGCGCCTGCTCCAGCCGGCGGACGGCGCGGGGCGACAGCGCCAGCATGCCGTGCGCGGCCTCGCCCCCCAGGACCTTCTGCCAGGACCAGGTGACCACATCCAGCTTGTCCCACGGCAGGTCCATGGCGAAGGCGGCCGAGGTCGCGTCGCAGATGACCAGCCCGTCGCGGTCCGCCGGAATGGCCGATCCGTCGGGGATGCGCACGCCCGAGGTCGTGCCGTTCCACGCCAGGACGACATCATGCGACCAGTCCACCTGCCCCAGGTCCGGCAGGCGGCCGTAATCGGCCCTCAGCACCCGGGCGTCGGGGATCTGAAGCTGGGCCACGATATCGTTGGCCCAGGTTGCCGAAAAGCTCTCGAAGGCCAGGACATCCACCGGGCGCTGGCCGACCAGCGACCACAGCACCATTTCCACCGCGCCGGTGTCCGAAGCCGGCACGATCCCCAGCTTCCAGTCGTCCGGCATGCCCAGGATGGCGCGCGACCGGGTAATGACCTCGTTCAGCCGCGCGCGGCCGTCGGGTGCGCGGTGCGACCGCCCCAGCAGCGCCCCGGACAGCGCATCCAGCGACCAGCCCGGCCGCTTGGCGCAGGGGCCGGAGGAGAAACAGGGATTGCCGGGGCGCGCACCCGGCTTGACGATCGCATCGGGAGAAATAGAGAGCATCATCCTGTCCGGAGCCGGTGGTACGAGAGAGGGGACTCGAACCCCTATGCCTTGCGGCGGTCGATTTTGAGCCGACTACGTCTACCGTTCCGTCACTCTCGCCTGGTCCCCTGCTTACCAGCAAACCGGGGAATCTGGCAATTGATCAACTGCCCGCCCCTTTCAGGCCGGCGAAGCCAGGCCGAGCATCAGCGCGATATTCTGGATCGCGGCGCCCGATGCCCCCTTGCCCAGATTGTCCAGCCGCGCGGTCAGCACCGCCTGGCGGCGCGCGTCGTTGGCGTGCACGCGCAATTCCATCAGGTCGGTTCCCGCCAACGCATCGGCATCCAGGGTGGTGCCGGCCTCGGCCACGCCGACCCGGTCCGAGCCAGCGTAGACATCCGCCAGCACGGCCCGCAGGTCCGCCCCGGTGGCCGGTGCGGCCAGCATGTCGAGATGCAGCGGGATCGAGACGATCATGCCCTGGGGGAAATGCCCCACCGAGGGCACGAAGAGCGGCGTGCGCGACAGGCCGGCATAGCGGGTGATTTCCGGCACATGCTTATGATCCAGCCCCAGGCCGTAGAGTTCGAAGGCCGGGCCGCCCTCGCGCTCATGCGCCTCGATCATCGTGCGGCCGCCGCCGCTATAGCCGCTGACGGCGTTGATCGTGACCGGGAAATCGGGGGCCAGCAATCCGGCCCGGACCAGCGGACGCAGCAGCGCGATCGCGCCGGTCGGATAGCAGCCGGGATTGGACACGCGCCGCGCCGTCGCGATCGCCGCCGCCTGGTCCGCGCCCATTTCCGGGAAACCGTACGCCCAGTCGGGATCGACGCGAAAGGCCGTGCTGGCGTCCAGCAGGCGCGGGGCCGGCCCGCCGGCGGCCTCCATCGCCGCCACCATCGACGCGGCCTCGCGCGATGCCGCATCGGGCAGGCACAGCACGACCAGATCGGCCGATTCCATCATCTCGCGCCTTGCGTCGGCATCCTTGCGGCGCTCGGGGTCGATCGACCGCACCGCGACCGGGAGGGCATGCAGGCGCTGGCGAATGCCCAGCCCCGTCGTCCCGGCCTCGCCATCGATGAAAACCGTCGCCTGTCCGTCCATGATCCGTCCGTTCTCCCTCACCCCTAATGGATAGGGGCCTGTACCATAATCCAAAGGCCGATACCCCTGGAGACGGATTCTTTGTCAATGTCCCGGGGCGCAGGGCATCATGCCCGGCCTTTTCATAACATGGAGTTCCCCCCGATGTCCGAAGCCACCCAGGCCCTGTCCCGCCTGATAGACATCATGGCAAGGCTGCGCGATCCGGTGGCGGGATGTCCGTGGGACCGCGAGCAGGACTTCGCCACGATCGCCCCGTTCGCGATCGAGGAAGCCTATGAGGTCGAGGACACGATCGCCCGGCAGGATTGGGCGGCGCTGCCGGACGAACTGGGCGACCTGTTGCTGCAGGTCGTCTATCACGCCCGCATGGCGGAGGAAGCCGGCTGGTTCGATTTCGCGACCGTGGCCGGCATGATCGGCGACAAGATGGTCCGCCGCCATCCCCATGTGTTCGGCGATGCCACGCTGCAGGCCGGCCAGTGGGAAGATGAAAAGGAACGCGAGCGGCAGGCCCGGCGGGAGGAGGGTACGCTGGCCGGCATTCCGGCGGCGCTGCCGGCCCTGCTGCGCGCGCGCAAATTGTCGGCGCGGGCGGCCCGGGTCGGATTCGACTGGCCCGATGCAAGGGACGTCCTGGACAAGGTGGACGAGGAAGTCGCGGAACTGAAGGCCGAACTGGATTCGGGCGATCGCGCGCGCATCACCGACGAACTGGGGGACGTGCTGTTCACCCTGGCGACGCTGGCCCGCAAACTGGACATCGACCCGGAAGCCTGCCTGCGCCAGGCCAATGCCAAATTCACCCGCCGCTTCACCGCCATGGAACAGGACCTGGCCCGGCGGGGCACCAGCCTGCCGGACAGCACGCTGGCCGAGATGGAAGCCGGCTGGCAGGAGGTCAAGCGGCGCGAGCGGTAGGACGAAGCCGTTTTCAGTCCCTGTCGTATTCCAGCAGCAGGCGCCGCAGATCCAGCCAGCTTGCCCGGTCGGGGGCATAGAGCAGGCCGCCGGCAAGGTCGGTCGGGCGATAGGGGCTGCCGTCGAAATGGGCGCAGTAGCCGCCGGCCTCGCGGTGGATCAGCCAGCCGGCCAGATGGTCCCAGGGCAAGGTGCGGTTGAACAGCAGGAAATGGCACTTCCCGTCCGCGAGCATGAGATATTCATGCGCCGCGCAGCGGAAGTCCCACGAGCCCATCACCCGCGGCAGGTTCCGCGCGACGGTGTCGCGGATCGGCAGCGGCAGATAACGCCAGGAGGCATTGCCGCACATCTCTTCCGCGGGGGCGGGCGGCGCGCAGGCCAGCGTGCGTTCCGCACCGTCCGGGCCGACCAGCCAGGCGCCCTCGCCCCGCACCGCCAGCGCCGCGACGTCGCAAACCGGGTCCAGGATCGCGGCACCGACGACCTCGCCCCGCGCCACGACGGCCACCATCACGCCGAACAGCGGCACGCCGGCAGCGTAATTCGCGGTGCCGTCGATCGGGTCGACGACATACGCCAGTTCGGCCTCGCCCAGCGAATCAAGCAGGGCCGGGCGCGCGCTGACCGCTTCCTCGCCGATCACCACGGCCTTGGGGGACAGGCGCAGCAGGGCCTCGGTGATGTCGCGCTCGGCGGCTTCGTCGGCTTCGGTCACCACGTCCAGCTTGCTGGTCTTGCAGCGGATGGATGCGGAATCGAGTTGCCGGAAGCGCGACATGACCTGGCGGGCCGCGGCCAGCCGCATGATCCCCAGCACCTCGCGCATCTGTCCCACGGAAACAGGGCCGGCGGAAACGGGGACCGTCATGATCTTCACTCCCTGCCGGGCCGCACCCCTACTGGTCCTGACCGGCGATCTGCATCTCGAAACGGGCGCGGTCGGCCGGCAACAGGCGAACCGTCACCACGATAGCCTGCTCGCCATCCTCGCGCGATGTCACTTCGCCATGAGCGTACAGCCACGCCAGCATGGCGCCGTCCTTCACCGGGATGGTGTAGCGGACGGTTTCCATCGCCTCGGTCAGGCGCGAATCGATGGCGGCCAGCAGGTCGGGCAGGCCCTCGCCCGTGATGGCCGAAATGACGACGCTGCCCTTGCGGGGCGGCACGGCATCGCGGCCGCCGATCAGGTCGGCCTTGTTCTGCACCTCGATCACGCGCCGGCGCCAATCGTCCTCCAGCGTGCCGCTGCCGGCCATGCCTTCCAGCACGTCCTCGACATCCGCGCGCTGGGCGGCGCTGTCGGGATGGGAGATATCGCGCACATGCAGGATGACGTCGGCCTCGGCGACCTCTTCCAGCGTCGCGCGGAAGGCGGCGATCAGTTCGGTCGGCAGGTCGCTGATGAAGCCCACCGTGTCGGACAGGATGATGCGCCGGCCCGACGGCAGGCGAATGCCGCGCATCGTCGGGTCGAGGGTGGCGAACAACTGGTCCTGGGCGAAGACGGTCGCCCCGGTCAGGGCATTGAACAGGGTCGATTTTCCGGCATTGGTGTAACCGACCAGCGCCACGACCGGAAACGGCACCCGCCGGCGCGCGGCGCGGTGCAGGCCGCGCGTGCGCCGCACCTGTTCCAGTTCCCGCTTCAGGCGCACGATCCGGTCGCCGATCATGCGGCGGTCGGCCTCGATCTGGGTTTCGCCCGGACCGCCCAGGAAGCCGAAGCCGCCGCGCTGGCGCTCCAGATGGGTCCAGGTCCGGACCAGGCGGCTGCGCTGATATTCCAGATGGGCCAGTTCGACCTGCAGCGTGCCTTCCTTGGTGGCCGCGCGCTCGCCGAAAATGTCCAGGATCAGCGCCGTACGGTCGATGACCTTGCAGCCCAGGGCGCGTTCCAGGTTGCGCTGCTGCACGGGGGAGAGGCGCGAATCGACGATCACGACGGCGACGCGGTCCTGCTGGACCGCCGCGCGCAGCGATTCGACCTGCCCGTTTCCCAGCAATGTCGACGGCCGGCGTGCCCGCAGCACCAGCACGGCCTGGCGCACGATGACCAGGCCGATCGAGGCGGCGAGGCCGACAGCTTCTTCCAGTCGGGCCTCGGCCGCCCGAACTTCCTCCTGGCGGTCCGGCCGTTCCCAGGGCAGGATGACGGCGGCCCGCGTCGCGGATTGCGACACGGGATCGTCAGAGGAGATCGGCATCCCCCGCCAGATCCTTCTCCGTCAGGTCAACGGTGGCGCCTTCGGTGCGCGACGGGTCGAACAGGACCACCGGCGTCGCCGGCATGACGGTGCTGATGGCGTGCTTGTAGACAAGCTGCGTATGACCGTCGCGACGCAGCAGCACCGAGAAATTGTCAAACCAGGTAATGATGCCCTGCAGCTTTACGCCATTGACCAGGAACACCGTGACCGGGGTCTTGGACCGTCGGACATGGTTGAGGAAGACATCCTGAACGTTTTGTGTCGGTTCTTTTGCCACGGCTGGGCCTTACTTTTTTCTGTGGGCGGGAACGAGGGCGGAACACGCCGTACCGCTCCGTACCGATAACATGCGATTGCCCTTGTCTAGCAGGCCCTTCCCCGCGGGGCAAAACCTCATCCTGCGCCCCGCTCCTCCGACGTGACGCCCAACTGTTTCAACTTGCGGTGCAATGCGCTGCGTTCCATGCCGACGAAGCCGGCGGTACGGCTGATATTGCCGCCAAAACGCAGGAGCTGCGCCTGCAGATACTGGGTTTCGAACAGGTCCCGTGCCTCGCGCAGCGGCAGGCCCATCACGTCGGCGGCGGGATCAAATTTCAGCAATGCAGGTGCGCCCTGCCCCACCGACGGCGGCAGCATCTCGGCACGGATCAGGTCGGACCCGTTGCCCGGCATCATGATCAGCAGCCGTTCCATCAGGTTGCGCAGTTCCCGCGCGTTGCCCGGCCAGTCATAGCTTTGCAGCGCGGCGACGGCGTCGCCCGACAGGTCGCGCAGCGGCAGGCCCGCGTTTTCCGCCGCCCGGCGCAGGAACAGCCGCGCCAGGCCGGGAATGTCCTCGCGCCGTTCGCGCAGGCTGGGCACGCGCAGCGGCACCACCGCCAGGCGGTAATACAGGTCCTCGCGGAAGCGGCCGGCGGCGATCGCTTCCTGCAGGTCGCGATTGGTCGCGGCCAGCACGCGGACATCGACCTTGACCCGCGACGCCCCGCCCACGCGCTCGAAGCTCTGGTCCTGCAACGCGCGGACGATCTTGCCCTGGGTTTCGATCGGCATGTCCGAAACCTCGTCCAGCAGCAGGGTGCCGCCATGGGCGCGTTCCAGCACGCCGGTCCGGCGGCCGGTGCCGTCCGGCGCCCCCTCGATGCCGAACAGTTCCTCCTCGAACCGGCCGGGGGCCAGGGTGGCGCAGTTCAGGGCGATGAACGGCCCTTCGGCCCGGCGCGAGCGCGCGTGGATCATCCGCGCCGCGACCTCCTTGCCCGCCCCGGCGGCGCCGGAAATCAGCACGCGCGAGCCGCTGGGGGCCACGCGCTCGATCTGGTTGCGCACGCCCGCGATGACCGGGCTGTCGCCGTACAGCATCGCCTCGGGCCCCGCGCGCAGGCGCAGCTCGGCGTTTTCCCGGGCCAGGCGCGATGCCTCCAGCGCGCGGCGGACCACCAGCAGCAGCCGGTCGGACTGGAAGGGCTTTTCGATGAAGTCATAGGCGCCGTGCTGCAGCGCCGCGACCGCGGTTTCGATCGTGCCGTGGCCGGAGATCATGATGGTGGGAACGACCGGTTCCTCGCCCTGGATGGCCTGGAGGATTCCCAGGCCGTCGAGACGCGAGCCCTGGAGCCAGACATCCAGGATGACCAAAGACGGCCGGCGGGCCCGAAAGGCGCTGATTGCCGAATCCGAATCCCCTGCCAGGCGGGTCTCGTAGCCTTCGTCCCGAAGAATGCCCTCGACAAGCAGCCGGATGTCCGGCTCATCATCGACGATCAGGATTTCATGCCCCATGGTCGTCCTTTACAGGCAGTATCAAGATCGAAACCGCTCCCCTTGCGTCTGGCCGGTCCTCCAGACGGATGCTACCACCATGATCTTCCAGGATTTTCTTGACGATCGCCAGACCCAGGCCGGTTCCTTTCGGCTTGTGGGTCACATAGGGTTCGGTCAATCGCTGCCTGTCTTCTTCCGGCAGGCCGATCCCGTCGTCGGCCACCGTGAGGTGGGCCTCCGAACCTTCGATGTGCAAGACAATCCCGACGATGCCGGCCGGACCGGCCGGGCTGCATGCAGCATTCCCATCTTTTGGTACCATTGCAATGGCGTCGGCCGCATTCTGCAGCAAATTGGTCAGCGCCTGGACCATCAGCCGCCGGTCGCATGACACCACCGGCCCGTGTTCGGGCAGGTCGGTTTCGTAGCGGATCTCGGGGTGGGCGGCGCGTTGCAGGACCAGGGCCTCGCGCACGATGCGCGACAGGTCCTCGGGGCGGATGATCGGCTGCGGCATCCGCGCGAAGGCGGAAAATTCGTCCACCATGCGCCCGATATCGCCGACATGGCGCACGATCGTGTCCGCGCACTGGCTGAACGTTTCGGGATCCGACGTGATCTCGCGCAGGAAGCGCCGCTTCAGCCGTTCGGCCGCGAGCTGGATCGGCGTCAGGGGATTCTTGATCTCGTGCGCGATGCGTCGGGCGACGTCGGCCCAGGCGGCCTTGCGTTGCGCTGCCTGCAATGCCGTTATGTCGTCGAACGTCACGACATAGCCCTCGGCCTTGGCGCCACGGGTCTCGGCCCCGATCCGGACCAGCAGCGTGCAGGCCCGCGCGCCGCTGCCCACCTGGACCTCGCCGGTCCAGACCCGGTCGGAAGCCCGCGCCACCTCGTCCAGCATCGGATGGAATTCCGGCACCACGTCGACCAGGCGCCGGCCGATGGCCGCCGCCAGATCCTGCTGAAGCAGGGTGGCCGCCGCACGGTTGGGCAGTTCGATCACCTGCTGCGCGTCCAGGCCGATCACGCCCGCCGACACGCCCGACAGCACGGCTTCGGTAAAGCGGCGGCGTTCGTCGATCTGGTCGTAGGCGATCATCAGTTCCGAACGCTGGCTGGAAAGCTGGTCGGTCATGCGGTTGAAGGCACGCGACAGGCTGGACAGCTCATCGTCGCGCTCGCCCTCGGGGACGCGCACCTTCAGGTCGCCGTCGCTGATCCGTCCGGATGCCAGGATCAGCAGGCCCAGCGGCCGGACGATCTGGTTGGCCAGCACCAGGCCGATCAGGATCGCCGCGAACAGCACCAGAAGCCCCACCAGCGCGAAAATCAGCACGAAGGTGAACTGGATCTTCGAGCGGTTCCGGTTCAGCCGCTGGTAATCGGCCACCACATTTTCGGTCTTGTGCATGTGGTCGAGGATTTCGGGATCGACGGGGCGGGTGATCACCAGCATCAGCGGCGGCGTGTCGCCCAGCGAGATGACCGCCCGGACCGTCTTCTCGTCGGGCGAATCGAGAATGGCGATCTCGTTGGTGCGGGCCATCATGGTGGCCGAGGGCGGCGGCAGGGCCTGCATGTCGCCCGGGTGGCTCATCAGCCCGCCCGAGGCCACGATGTGGTTGGTCAGCGGGTCGTAGATCACCGCCTCGTTCAGGCCGCGCAGGGTGGCCTGCGAATCGAGGATCTGATCCAGGGCCTCGGGGTCGTGCATCAGGTCCGACCCCGACCCTTCCAGGCCGTTGGCCGCGCCGGCCAGGTAGTTGGCCAGCGAGAAGGCCTCGGTCCGGATATTGGCGTTATGTTCCTGCAGATAGCCGTGCGAGGCCTGCAGCGCCTCGTTCAGCGCGGTGTTCACCCGGTCGCTGAACCAGATCTGGATGCCGTAATGGAAGAACACCGTGGCGAAGCAGCCGACGACGATGGTGGGCGCCACCGCCACGATGCCGAACAGCGTGACCAGGCGCACATGCAGCCGCGCCCCGGCCAGGCCGCGCCGCCGTTCCGCCAGGACGCGGCCCAGCCGTTCCGACAGCGCCAGCGCCAGCAGCAGCAGGACCAGGAAATTCAGCACGAAGATCAGCGCCTGGATGCGGGGGTAATGCGTCACCGACAGGCCGCCGGACAGCACCACGAAGGTCGCGACCCCGAAGCACAGCGCCAGCGCGACCAGGGCGATGGTCACGTCGCGCCGCGCCAGCAGCCCGAACAGGCCGCGCATCAGCGGCGGCGCCGGAATCCGGGCGCGGGATGCCCTGGGTTCGGTCAATGGACGATCTCCCGCTTCACGGTCAGTTCGCGCCGCGAACGACAGGGATTTCCAGGTCGCGGATCTTCTTGCGCAGGGTGTTGCGGTTCAGCCCCAGCATCGCCGCCGCCTTGATCTGGTTGCCGCGGGTGGCCGCCAGGGTCATCTGGATCAGCGGCCGTTCGACCTCGGCGATCACGCGGTCGTAGATGTCGTGCAGCGGCATGCCGTCCTGGCCCGAGGCCAGGAAATGGCGGATATGGCGGGCCACGGCGTCGGCCAGCGGTTCCTGCTCGCGCAGGTCCGGCGCATCGGCGCCCTGCTCGTGCAGCGTTTCGGCCAGTTCGGAATCGATCAGGTCGGCGGTGATCGTCTCCTGCGGGTACAGGGCCGCCAGCCGGCGCATCAGGTTTTCCAGTTCGCGCACATTGCCCGGCCAGCGGCTGGCCTGGAGCCGTTCCACCGCGCCGTCGTCCAGAATCTTGCCCGGCAGGCCGTCCTCGCGGCAGCGGTCCAGGAAGTGGCGGGCCAGCAGGGGGATGTCCTCGGCCCGCTCGCGCAGGGGCGGCAGACGGATGGGCACCACGTTCAGGCGATAGAACAGGTCCTCGCGGAACGATCCGGTGCGGATCGCCTGGCGCAGGTCGCGATGGGTGGCGGCGATGATACGGACATTCGCGCGGATCGGCTGGCGGCCGCCCACGGTGGTGAACTCGCCGTCCTGCAGCACGCGCAGCAGGCGCGTCTGGGCCTCGGGCGGCATGTCCCCGATCTCGTCCAGGAACAGGGTGCCCCCGGCGGCCTGTTCGAAGCGGCCGGGATTGCGGCTGGTGGCCCCGGTGAACGCGCCACGCTCATGGCCGAACAGTTCGCTCTCGATCAGTTCGCGCGGGATCGCCGCCATGTTGACGGCGACGAAGGGCCCGCCGCGCCGGCGGCCGTAATCGTGCAGGGCGCGCGCCACCAGTTCCTTTCCGGTGCCGCTCTCGCCATTGATCATCACCGTCAGGTCCGACGTCGTCAGTCGCGCGATGATGCGATAGATGTCCTGCATCACCATCGACCGGCCGATCAGCGGCATGCGTTCGTCCGTATCGACCGGCGCGGGTTCGGCCAGGGCGCCGGCCGGCGACGCCAGCGCGCGCGCGACCACCGACAGCAGCTCCTTCAGGTCGAAGGGCTTGGGCAGGTACTCGAACGCGCCGCGCTGGGTCGCCTTGACGGCGGTCATCAGGGTGGATTGCGCGCTCATGACCACCACGCGCAGGTCGGGCCGGGCCCGCTTGATGCGCGGAATCAGGTCAAGGCCGTTTTCGTCGGGCATCACCACGTCGGTGATGACCAGGTCGCCCTCGCCCTCCTCGACCCATTGCCACAGGGTCGCGGCATGGGCGGTGACGCGCACCTGATAGCCCGCGCGCCCCAGCGCCTGGCTAAGGACGGTGCGGATGGAACGGTCGTCGTCGGCGACAAGGACGGTCGGCAGGGGCATGCGATAGGTCAGTCTCTTGAATCGGGGCTAAGGGCTGGGGGCGGCGTCCGGCCGGCGGTCAGGGAAGGGTCCTGCCTTCGGCCACCATGGGCAGGTGCAGGCGGACCTCGGTGCGGCCGGGGCGGCTGTCGATTTCGATCACGCCGCCATGGTCGTCGATGATCTTGCCCGCCAGGGCCAGTCCCAGGCCGCTTCCGCTGGTCTTCGTCGTCAGGAAGGGTTCGAACAGATGGGGCCGGATGCTGTCGGGAATGCCGGGCCCGGTATCGCGGACCGACACCACCAGCGGCAGTTCGACGCGATGTTCCATCCCCGGCACCGCCAGCCGCACCCCGTGCCGGTAGGACGTGCCGAGGGTGATTTCCCCCCCCTGCCCGTCCGATGCGATGGCCTCGGCCGCGTTCTTCACCAGGTTCAGCAGCACCTGCACCAACTGGTCGCGATTGCCCCAGACCGGCGGCAGCGAGGGATCGTAATCCTCGACGATCCGGATGTTGCCGGCGAATCCCTGCTCGGCCAGCATGCGCACGCGTTCGAGCACGCGATGAATGTTCACCGGGCGCCGTTCCAGCGGCTTGTCGCTGAACATTTCCATGCGCTCGACCAGGTCGCGTATCCGGTCGGCCTCGTCCCGGATCAGCACCGCCAGTTCCCGGTCGCCCTCGGCCACCGAGCTTTCCAGCAACTGCGCCGCCCCCCTGATGCCGGACAGGGGATTCTTGACCTCGTGCGCCAGGATGGCGGCCATGCCGGACACGCTGCGCGCCGCGGACCGGAAGGTCAGTTGCCGGTCGAGTTGCCGCGCCGCCGACGAATCGTGAAAGGTCAGCAGCACGGAATCCGGTTCGTCGGGCAGTTGCGTGCCCTGCACGGTAATGCCCGTGCGGTGCAGCCGCGGCCCGTCCAGCGTCAGTTCATGTTCGGCGGTCGTCACACCGTCGCGCCGCACCTGTTCGACCAGCAGGAAGATCGGATGGTCGGCCGCCAGGATTTCCGCCAGGTCCCGATGCATCAGTTGCTGGCGCGACGCGCCGAAGAACGGTTCGGCCGCGCTGTTGATGTAGCGGATATGATTGCCCGGCCCCACCAGGACCACCGGCATCGACATCGCGTCCAGCAGCGCGGCGCCATCCGGCTGCGGCATGTCGAGGGCCATGCCGGCCGCCATGGGTTTCAAGCCGCCTGGGCGGCATCCTGACCGCCCGCCGCCGTGCCGCGCCGCGCGCGGTGGGAACCGGCAGCGATGTGCCGGTCATAGAAGGCGGAGATCATCCCGATGGCCTCCTGGGCCTGGTCCACCCGGTTGATGGCGGCGCGGAATCCGGCCGAATCCGGCAGGCCGGCGGAATACCAGGCGACATGCTTGCGCGCCAGGCGCAGCCCGGGATGGGCGCCGAAATGCGACAGCATCATGTCGTAATGATCCAGCACGATCGCCTTTTCCGTCGCCAGGTCGGGGTCGGGCACGATGTCGCCGGTCGTCAGCGCCTGCGCGACCTGGGCCAGGAACCACGGCCGGCCATAGCAGCCGCGCCCGATCATCACCCCGTCCGCCCCCGACAGCGCCAGGGCCTGCCGCGCGTCGTCGACCGTCTGGATATCGCCGTTGACGATCACCGGCAGCGATACCGCGTCCTTTACCTGCCGGACGAAGGACCAGTCGGCGGTGCCGTTATAGAATTGCTGGCGCGTGCGGCCATGCACGGTGACCATGCGGATGCCCGTCTGTTCCGCGATGCGGGCCAGGGCCGGCGCGTTCAGGCTGGCATGGTCCCAGCCCATGCGCATCTTCAGCGTCACCGGCACGTCCACGGCCCGCACAACGGCATCCAGCAGCCGCGCGGCCAGGGCCTCGTCCCGCATCAGCGCCGAGCCCGCCTGCTGGCCGACCGCCACCTTCTTGACCGGGCAGCCGAAATTGATGTCGACCATGTCCGCGCCGCGATCGACCGCGATCCGCGCCGCCTGGGCCATGGCCTCGGGCTCGCAGCCGGCCAGCTGCACCGCGTTCGGGCCGTCATCATCGGCGACCTCGGCCATGCGCAGGGTGGCCTGGTTCTCCCGCACCATGGCCCACGAGGCGATCATTTCCGAAATGACCAGGCCCGCGCCCAGCCGCCGCGCCAGCCGGCGGAACGGCAGGTCCGTCACCCCGGACATCGGGGCGAGGATGACCGGGGTGCGCAGGACCACCCCCCCACCCAGATCGACGGGACGCAACATTTCGGACGACATGGACGGCATTACCCCCGTTGGGCTGTCAGATCCCGCGCCCGGCACACGGATGGGCGCCGGGATTGGGCGAATTTCCGGCATCTATGCCCAGGATTTAAGCAGAATACCCAATCTTCCGCTGTCACGCAATCGCGATGCGGCATTCCCCCAGGGGCGGAGCCACAAAACCGGGGGCGGAGCCGCAAAATACGGCATCCCCGCGCGTTCCAGCGCTTGACGGCGGGGAATCTCCGCCGCATTGCTCCGCCATGCGTGTTGCAGCCATTCTCCTTGCCGCAGGCGTGGGCCGACGTTTCAGCGCCACGACGGCATCCCCTGTCGCCAAGCAGTATCTGACGCTCGGCGGCCGGCCCATCATCCGCCATGCGGCGGATGCCCTGATCCCGCATGTCGACCTGCTTCAGCCGGTGGGCGATGCCCAGGCCCTGGCCGATGCGCTGCAGGGGCTGGATGTCCTGCCGCCGGTGGCGGGGGGCGAGACGCGGCAGGAAAGCGTCCGCGCCGGGCTGGAGGCGCTGGACCGCCTGCCCGAGTCCGCGCGGCCCGACCTGGTGCTGATCCATGACGGCGCCCGCCCCTATGTCCCCGGCGAGGTGACGCAGGCGGTGATCGCGGCGCTGGCGGCCCATCCCGGCGCCATTCCCGCCGTGCAGGTGGCCGATACGATCAAGCGCGGCAGGGACGGCGTGATTGCCGGCACCGTGCCGCGGGACGACCTGTTTCGCGCCCAGACGCCGCAGGGCTTCCGCTTCGCGCTGCTGCGCGACCTGCATCGCGGCGCCGCCGCGACGGACGCGACCGACGACGCGGCGCTGCTGGAGGCAGCCGGCCACACGGTCGCGCTGGTGCCCGGATCGGAAGACAATATCAAGCTGACCTACAAGGAGGATCTCATGCGCCTGGAACGCCTGATCGGTCCGACATTGCTGCCGCGCACCGGCATCGGCTACGACGTCCATGCGTTTGCCGAGAACCGCGCCCTGATCCTGTGCGGCATCACCGTGCCCCACGATCGCGGCCTGGCCGGGCATTCGGACGCCGATGTCGGTATCCATGCCCTGTGCGACGCGATCTATGGCGCGCTGGCCGAGGGCGATATCGGGCGCCATTTCCCGCCCAGCCAGAATCAGTGGAAGGACGCCGACAGCGCGCGCTTCCTGGTCCATGCCGGCGAGCGGATTCGCGCCCGGGGCGGCATGCTGGTGAATGCCGATGTCACGCTGATCTGCGAACGGCCGAAAATCGGCCCGCATTCCGAGGCGATGCGCCAGCGCCTGGCCGATCTGCTGCAGGTCGGGATCGACCGGATTTCCGTGAAGGCCACGACCTCCGAACGGCTGGGCTTCACCGGCCGCGAGGAAGGCATCGCCTGCACCGCCAGCGCCACGGTCCTGGTTCCCTAGATATACCTGGCCCCGGATCGATCTGGCTGGAGACGGTCCCGCGCCCGTCTCCCGGACTTCAGCGCGCACGGCCGTCAGACATGGCGGCCGTGGGGCTGTTTTCGGACGGTGATTAACCGTCGATGGCCATGAGGACCACGATGACCGGCACGATGGCCAGCAGGGCCCATGCCCCCATGGCGCAGGTCGCGACCCAGTGGCCCAGCCTCTGCTTCATGCGGCGCGACGTCTGCGGCCGGTCCCTGCGGGCCGCAATGTCCTGCCACGGGTCACGCTCGGCAAAGCCGGACGGTTCGGATAGCGGCCGCCAATCGATCGAGGCCATGGGACTCTCCTGTGTCGCCAGTTTCGCTCCTCGTCCCTTCTACAGCGAAGACCTGTAACGAAGTGTTCGGCTCGGTATCGGAACGCAAGATCCGATGTGCCGTTGCATTATGGCGGATCGATGACAGGGCCCGCGCCGTCAGGCGCCTCTATGACTCATTCACCAGGTGCAGGAATGTTTCGGCATCGCGAACGTCCCACTCCAGCCGGGACAGGCGTTCGGCCTGCTGGGCGTCGTGGCCCCACAATTCCATCTGGGTCCGCTCGTCCAGCGTGGCGCAGGCGGTGGCCTGTTCCGCCGTCAGCCGTCCCTCGGCCAGGGCCAGGCCCAGGACCAGGCTTCCCAGCGCCGGCACCGCGACACCCAGCGCCGCCAGCGCCCCGTCGGACAGGGCATCCAGCACCGCGCGCACGGCGCCGAGGGCCTCTTCCGACTGAGCGATCGGCATCACGCCCTCGGTCACCGTCAGGCTGATGCCGTACCGGACGCGCAGCCAGTCCAGCCACGGGTCCCATTCCTGCCGCTGCCGTTCGACCAGCAGCGCCGGCGTGCGGACGCGGTAGCAGAGCAGGTCGCCCCCGGCATAGCCGGCCAGCACCGCGACGGTGGCGGACCGGTCCGGGGCGATTCGCTCCAGCATCGTGCCCGCGATGCGCGTCAGCGGCAGGTCGGCCGGGGTGAAAACACCCCCCTTGGACCCGCCCGCCGCCTGCCATTCCGCCGCCAGCGCCGTCGCCAGGGCGGCGCTTCGCACGCACAGCGCCGTGCCGCCGGGCAGGCGCACGGTCCGGCCGTCCAGCAGGACGGCGAATCCGTCCGGCAGCGTTTCGACCGTGGCCTGGTCCCAGAAGCGCTTGCGGGCGTCGTCCCGCGCCGGATCGCCGCTCATCGGAACAGTCCCAGGCCGCGCAGCATGTCCATGACCTTTGGCGCCTTGGCCTTGGGCGCGGCCCCGGGGGCCGGGCCAGGCTGGCCCTCGCGCGCCGCCTGCAATGCGGCGGGGCATGGATCGGCGATGCCGGAGGACGGGCCGATGGTCAGGACGAACCGCCGCCCGGCACCGGCCGGGTCCAGGCGCGGCTGCGGCGCCTGGATCGTGCCGCCGATCTCGACCGGCATCGCCGCCCCGGTCGAGCCGATCAGCAGTTGCGGAACCAGATGCAGGTCCAGGTCCTGCCGGACCAGTCCGACCGTTCCATGCCCGGTGACCGACAGGCGGCGGGTCTGCATGCCGATCGTATCCAGCGTGGCCTGGCCGCCGCCCAGCGCCATATGCACCCCGAAGCAGCGCAGCCCGGCCAGGGCGTCCTGCGCCGCGCCGGCCGCACCCGGACCCAGCAGGCGGCCCAGGGCCGCACCGTCGATCTGCCCGTTGACCAGCGACAGGCCCAGATGGCCGGCCAGCGCGGACCGTAGCGCCGCGCGCGTCGTCCCCTGCGTGTCCAGGACGCCGACCATCTGCAACGCGCCATGCACCGACGCGGGGATACCGGCCTGAGCCGCCACCCATTCGGCCGGCAGGACCAGCGATCCCACGCTGGCCGAAAGACGCGGCACGTCGCCCGACGCATCGACCGTGATCGTACCGTTCAGGTGGCGGCCCGCGCCGTCCGCGCGCAGCGGGTCGATCACCAGCCGGCCGCCGCGCAGCAGCACGTGCGCCAGCGCGTCATGATAATCGTCGCCGTTCAGCCGAAGCTGCGACGCCGCGAGATCGAGGTCGATATTCATCCGCCGCAGCCGGTCGAACGGCAGGACGGCGTCGGCCGGTGCCGGCGCTGGTGCCGGCGCGGCAGGGGCGGTCGTGTCCGGCGCCGGGGCCCGGGGCGTGGGGGCGGCGGCGTGCGGGGCCGTGATGTGCAGCGCGTCCAGGTCCAGCCTGTCGGCCCGTATCCGGCCGCCCAGCAGCGGAACGCCGCCCGTTCCGCCATGGCGGGTGAAATCCAGCCCGCCGGCCAGCGCCATCTGGGTGGCATCCACCCGCAGGCCCGACAGGCGAACGCTGTCCCCGCCCTGCATCGCGACATGGGCATCGGCGGTCAGATGGTCCAGAACCCGGTCGCCGGGCAGCGCCAGACGATCGGCGGCGACATGGAGATCCAGGTCGGACTGGCCGCCGCCGATGCTGCCGCCCCCGTGCAGGGCCGCCCCCGCGACGTCCCCGGACAGGTCCAGCGGCATGGGACTGCCCAGCCGGCTGCGCGCTGCCGCGATGGTTTCGGACAAGGTGCCCACCGTGCCATGCAGGTCGAACGGTCGCGCGCCGTACGTCCCGGCCGCCTGGATCGTCATGTGATCGGCCGGGGTCGGCGCGTCGATCGCCAGATGGTCCAGCCGCAGGGCCGGCACGACCTGGCCGGCATCGACCGGACCAGCCCGCAGATGCAGCATGCGCAGGCCGGGTTGCGGCGCGGCGTCGCCATCCGCCATGTCGACGATCCGGGCCGCGAGATCGACATTCCGCACATCCGGCAGGCCGGCATGCACGAACAGGCGGTTCAGCCCCGAAACCTGGCCCGCCGTGGCATGCAGCGTGACGTCATAGCCGCGCAGATGCGCCGGATCGGACAGCGCGCCGTCCAGCCCCAGGCTGCCGCCCGGCTGGCCGTCCAGCAGGAACGCCGCCTGGACCCGCACCTTCCACGGGTCGGAAGATGGCGTAACAAGGGGGCCGACCTGGCCCTGCATCGTGAAGCCGGCACCGGCATCCGCGGGGCGATGTCCCTGCACGTCGAAGGACGGCGCCGACCCCGTCAGCCCGTCCAGCGCCACACGATCCAGCGCGACCGTTCCCGTGCCATGGGCCTGCCGGTCATCCCAGGTCACGACGGCATCGCGCACCCGCACGCTGCCGATGCGCACCGCCCAGCGGGCAGAATGCGACGATCCGCCGGGGTTGGACGCGGCCGGTGCCGTGTCGGGCTGCGGATGCATCTGCCAGTTCGCCCGTCCGTCGGCCATCCGTTCGACCAGCAGGTCGGGGTGGGTCAGGCGCACGTCCTCCAGCCGGATTTCGTGATGCAGCAGCGGCAGGATGGCCAGCCGCGCATCCAGCCCGGTGGCGGTCAGCATGTCCGGTCGCGCCCCGCCCGCCATGTCCGACAGCGCAAGGTCGCGAACGGACACCGAGGGATAGGGCAGGATGCGCACGTCCAGCGCACCCACCCGCAGCACGCGCCCGGTCTGGCGCCAGACGGCCGCCACCGCCTGCTGGCGCAGGCTGGCGGGGTCGATCATGGCCCGCGCCGCCATGGTGGCGCTGCCTGCCACGAGCACGACCGCCGCCACCGATGCCAGCAGCCAGGCACGGCCCCGCCCCGAACGTGCCCCCGGTCCCGTCATGGGCTGTCCTCCGTTCCTGTCCGCCATCGTTCAGCCCCGTCGTGGCGGCTGGGTGGCCCCGGCACTGAAGCCCAGTTGCCGGAAGGTTTCACGCATGTGGGACGGCAGGTCGGCCGATACCACCAGCCGCCCGCCCGCCGGATGCGGCAGGTCCAGGGTGCGGGCGTGCAGGTGCAGCCGGTCGACGAAGCCCTCGGGGTGGGCGGTATCCCCGCCATATTTCGGATCGCCCAGGATCGGCGTGCCCAGGGCCTCGCAATGCACGCGAAGCTGATGCGTGCGCCCGGTCAGCGGCGACAGCGCCAGCCAGGACAGCTTGCGCCCGGCGGCATCCAGGACCTCGTATTCCGACAGGGCATGCGCGGCGTCGGCGTCCTTGCGCGAGGCGACCACCGTCAGCGCGCCGGGGCCGGCGCCCAGCCGGGCCAGCGGCTGGTCGATCACGCCCGAGGCCGGGCTGGGCCGCCCGACCACGATCGCCCAGTAGGTCTTGCGCACGTCCCGCCCGCGGAAGGATGCCGCCAGCTTCGCCGCCACGCCGGGGGTGCGCGCCAGCAGCAGCAGCCCGGACGTGTCGCGGTCGATCCGGTGTACCAGGCGCGGACGCGGGTCGTCGTCCTGGTCCTTCAGCCCGTCCAGCATGGCATCGACGTGATGGATGATCCCGGGACCGCCCTGCACCGGCAGACCGGCGGGCTTGTTCAGCACGATCACCTGGTCGTCGCTATAGATCACCATGCCGCGGATTTCGCGCACCAGCCGCTCGTCCAGCACCGGGCGGGGCGGCGGCGCGGGGCGCGACGCGCCGGGAATGGGCGGCACGCGCACCGCCTGGCCCGGCAGCAGGCGGGTGGAGGTTTCGGCGCGCTTGCCGTCCACGCGCACCTGCCCGGTACGGCACAGTTTCTGCAACGCCCCCTGGGTCAGGTGGGGGTAGTGGCGGCGGAACCAGCGATCCAGGCGGATATCGGCCTCGTCCTCGCTGACGGTCAGGGTCACAACACTCATGATCGAGGGCTTTCCCGCACTCTGGCCCAACTGTCCAGCGGTTGCGCGATTTCACCCGCGAATCGCCGGTCATCCGTCAGGACATGACGACGTCCCTGACGCCGAGGCGCTCGCGGATGGCGGCGACCGGTTCGGGCCGCCCCAGCAGGAAACCCTGCGCCTCGCTGCATCCCATGGCGTGCAGCCTCGCCCACTGTTCCTGGGTTTCCACGCCCTCGGCGGTGGTGGGAATGTCCATGCTCTGGGCCAGGCTGACAATGGCCTGGATGATGCCCGATGCGCTCTTTTCCGGCAATTCCTTGACGAAGGAACGATCGATCTTGATTTTCTGGAACGAGAACAGCCGCAGGTAGCTGAGGGCGGAATAGCCGGTTCCGAAATCGTCCAGGACGACGCTGCATCCCATGTCGGCGAGCTGTCGCAGGATGTCGCGGTTGACCGCGCTGTTCTGCACGAAGATATTTTCCGTGATCTCGACTTCCAGCCGGTGGGGCACGAGGCCCGCTTCCATCAGGGCCGACTGCACGATGGCCATGAACCGGGAATTGCGGAACTGGACCGGCGAAACATTGACGGCGACCTTGACGTGCGGCGGCCAGCAGACGGCCTCGCGGCACGCGGCACGCAGGACCCACTCGCCCAGTTCGTGGATCAGGCCGTTTTCCTCGGCCAGGCCGATGAACTGATCCGGCGGGATCATCCCGCGTACGGGGTGGTTCCAGCGCACCAGGGCCTCGCAGGCGGCGATCTGGTTGTCGGGCATGGTGTAAAGCGGCTGGAAATGCAGGCAGATCTGGCTGCTTCCGATGGCCGCGCGCAGCTCGTCGCCCAGCCGGGCCTTGTTGCGCATTTCGTAGCTGAGGCCGGCATCGAACGAATGAAAGCAGTTCCGCCCCAGCGCCTTGGCCTTGTACAGCGCGATATCGGCATGTTGCCGCAGCAGATCGGATGAACCCGCATCCGCCGGATAGGATGCCGATCCGATGCTGGCGCCGATCGCGACGTGCTGGCCGTCGATGACGTAGGGCCGGCTGATCGTCTCGACGATTTCACCCGCGCGATGGGCGAGTTCCTCCTTTTCCGGCACGTTGGGCCAGATGATGGCGAATTCGTCGCCGCCCAGGCGCGCGATCAGGTCGTCGGGACGGCTGCAGGCCCGCAAGCGGTCGGCCACCAGGCGAAGCAGGGCATCGCCCGCCGCGTGACCGTAGAGGTCGTTGACCGTCTTGAAATAATCCAGGTCGATGCACAATAGGATGGCCTCGTGCCCCGCCACGCACACGCCGTCGAGCCGCGCACCGAACAGGGCGCGGTTGGCCAGTCCGGTCAGCGGGTCGTAATGCGCCAGCCGTTCGACCTGCTGGCGGGCCTGCCGCCGTTCGGTGACGTCATCGGCCACGCACAGTTCCCAGCGCGCGTCGCCGCGTTCGTCCGCGATCGTGACGTAGCGCGTCGCGACCGCGCGCATGTCCCCCGCGCGGTTGCGCAGCAGGCTCTCGGAAACGCCCTCCCGCCGCGTGCCCTCGGGATGCACCAGGGCGTGGCCGATCTCGGTTTCGGTGAAGGCGTCGGCGGCGGTGTGCTCGACCAGTTCGCTCCGCTCGCGGCCGGTCATCAGTTCGGCCGCGCGGTTGATCAGGACCAGCCGGTCGTCGCGCACCGACCTGACCACGAGGGCCGAGGGGATATTTTCGACGATCGTATCCATGAACAGCTTGTCGCGCAGGATCTTCCTGTTCGCCTTGCGCAATTCCTCGGCCGTTTCATGCAGGTTCGCGGCGGACGCGACCGCATTGGAATGCGAGGCATTGATCAGGTCCAGGGCCGTTCCCGTGCCCAGATACCGCCCCCCGGCAACGACGATGTAGCCGCGCAGCACGTCCGACGACTGCGCCGTGATCGTCATGGACGTGAAATCCGTCGACGAGACCGCGGCATCCACGATCACGGGCCTGTCGTCCATAAGCAGGGCCACGGGGCGCCCGGCGAACAGCGCGTGCCCGAACTGCCCCGAAACCTTGGCGAAAAAGGCCTGCCGTTCCACCAGCCCGATCGGCGCGCCGCCTTCATCGACGACGGCGACCAGCATCAATTCCGGGTCGTCCCGGAACAGTTCGAAGATCCGTTCGCCCTTGTCCGACGGGCCAACGGTAGGGCCTGGCGTGGAAAGATCCCGCATCAAAAGGGATGACGAAGCGGAATGTTTCATTTCTGCTTCCCGCACAAGCCAGTTTCATCCACTCGTCTAAAAAAACAACACATTTATTTTATTAACGGTACGTATATGGCGATATCAATAGGCGGTTTGAATTTGAAAAAAATTTTGCGCCAAAATAAGTTTCATTAAAAATTTATTGTTAAATTCATTTGAATGAAACCCAGTTCAATCTGGTATTATTTCACACGGCTCGCCTGAGAGTATCCGTTGTGGTCAAGCGGCTTTTGGCGTCCAGAGGCGGTAATCCCGTACCCGTGCGTTGGCGGGCACGATAAGTTTTCGCATGACGGCGGCAATGGCGACTTTGGCGTGTTTTCCGATGGTGGTCAGTCGGTCATAGACCCGCCTGAGATAGGGGTTGAAGCGCATGGCGACGATGGCTGGCATGTAGCGTGCCTGCCGGAGGGCAGCCCTGCCGCCCTGAATGACACTTCTTCCCCGCCATGTTCCGGACGGGCGGGTGATCGGGGCGAGGCCGGCCAGCACGTCCCGGCGCCGAGACAAGTGCGGATTTTCTGCCACCAATGCCGCGATGGCGGCATCGAGAGAGGCGATCTGCACTTCGATCTGCCGCAAACGATGCCGGCCATGGCGTTTCAGTAAATCGATCGTCAGGCTTTTGAGGCGATTGATCGTTGCCGTCCGGTCTCGCATCAGGCTGCCGCGGGTTGACCTTGATCGTTGGCACGCTCAAGGGGGCCAGACGTTCCTTCAGCAGCCGGTGATACGGGCCAGTCGGCTCGAACACCACCCGCGCGACGGCCTTCATGTCGCCGATCCAGCGCTCCGATGCTCATGGCTCATAAGGCCACTCCGCTTCAGTGCTCGAAAACACACGACGGGCGCGACCTTCGGGCCGCTTTCGCTCGATAGTGTTGAAAAACTCATGGTGAAGAGTGAAAGTGTTGCCAAGCCACTTCGACATAAGTGCAGCTTTCTTGCCTCAGGTGGATAAGGCAGGCACTCCGGGAGGTATCAGTTTCGCCATTTTGCGGAGATTTTGGGCAGCTGCGGCGAGATGGAACTCATCACGGGCGCCGTTTGGTCCTCTGAGCCTCAACCGATCGATCTTCAAAATGCGCTTGAGGTGAGCAAATAGCATTTCGACCTTCTTTCGTTCTCGTCTGGAGATAATATAGGCGTCGGTTAAAGCAATGTCGCGGGCCATATCACGAGCGCCTTCATGAATAGAGCGCAGAACCTTACGATTGGGCTGATTAGGGCAGCATTTTGGTTTGAGAGTGCATACGTCGCACGCCAGTTTCGACGAACGGTATCGAAGTAGGTTGTCGGGAGGGGCATTTGGTTGATCCGAGTTGATCTTGCGCCACTGCTGCTTCAGTTGCTGTCCTCCAGGACAGATGTAAAGATCGTGCACGTGGTCATATGTGAAATCTCGACGTTCGAAAGTCCCGTCCTGCCGGGCAGATTTGTCGAAGACCGGAATGTGAGGTTCTATGCCACGCTCATGAACCAGCCACGCAAGATTTTCTGCGGATCCATAAGCTGTATCCGCAGCAAGCCTTTCGGGCCATATTCCAAATGTTTCCTGCGTACGCTCTATCATTCTGCGTTGCGCCGTAACCTCGGCCTGCCGGATGGCTGTCGTGGTTTCTACATCCATGATGACAGCCGATTTAAGGTCAATGAGGTAATTTGTGCAGTAGGCATAATAAGCAAGGCCACCGCTTGCAGCGTTCCAACGTGCAGCAGGATC
This sequence comes from Gluconacetobacter diazotrophicus PA1 5, assembly GCF_000021325.1. Taxonomy (GTDB): domain Bacteria; phylum Pseudomonadota; class Alphaproteobacteria; order Acetobacterales; family Acetobacteraceae; genus Gluconacetobacter; species Gluconacetobacter diazotrophicus. The sequence goes on from NC_011365.1 coordinate 546,012, forward strand.
GACCGGAGAGATATATTTTGGTTGCACGGGCGTAGCAGACCCAAATGCAGCATCGTCCAGCACCGAGAAATACTCCCGCACAGCACGTTGGGCCACCTCGATCGGCAGTTTATCTGGGCTCGGAACACTGCGCTGCCGATTAGCGTCGGCCTTGATCGTACTGGCATCGACCGCAAAGCCTTCACCGCCCACCAGTCCCTTGGCGATGCACTGCCGGACGGTCATTTCGAACATTTGGCGAAGCAGATCACTCTCCCGGAAGCGTCCGTGCCGGTTTTTCGAGAATGTCGAATGATCAGGCACAGGGCCGTTGAGACCAAGACCACAGAACCACCGGTAGGCCAGGTTAAGATGGACTTCTTCACATAGCCGTCGCTCGGATCGAATACCCATCACGTAGCCAACGATTAACATCCTGATGATCAGCTCGGGATCGATTGAAGGCCGCCCCGTGCCGCTGTAAAATGGGCGAAGATGCTCACGCAGGCCGTCCAGATCGACAAAGCGATCAATTGAACGCAAAAGGTGGCCAGCTGGCACATGATCTTCAAGACGGAACTCGTAGAACAGTGCCTCCTGTATTTTCGTTCGATCACCCATCATTTGCAGGTTCCTCCTGCGAAGAGTGAATCAGTGCTTCACTCTCAAAGCAAGCGCGACTTTTTCAACACTATCGCTCGCCAGCCCACATTTTCAAACAGGCTCTTCCGATTGATACAGATCAAGGAAAAGAGATATCCCCACCTGTTATATACGTAGACAATAGGATGTTGCTGATTTGACACTGGGAAACAATTCTACTCTGCCGACCATACACATTCCGTTCAGAACGTTCTGCCCGGTCGCGTTTCTTTGCCGTGAAATTTAATCAGACCCAGGGGCAACTTTCCCGAAGATAAATATATTCGATACTCAATCGATAATATTTGTGTCCCTCGCCTTTTTTTATGAGAGACTCACTATTCAGGGCGACAAGATTCTTCCGTCTCGTTCGGGCCGCATTAGTCTTTTGGTAAAAATTTCCGGCATCATTCCACGATACGCTCCGTTCACCCGCGCACTGAAAGCTGGAGGTACGTATGCATCGAATTTTCAATTCTGTCTTCCCTGGCGGGTATCGTCCCCGGGTGCTGACGGAAATCGAGGCACGCGACCCGGTTGTCATCAAGGTCATCGTTGACGAACTGATAACCGAATTCCCCATCGCCGCCGATATCATCGCCGAAGTCCTGCTGCAGCATGATGCGTGGCTCGCCGCGATGGAATATCTCTGCGCCCCCGCTGACGAAACCGAGGTCAAGGCCGAGGCGCGGATGATCGACATGGAAAAAACCGTGCTGGTAACCGGCAGCAAGTCGCACGCGTAAGAAGAAACCGGGCAAGACGGCGCGCTATTGGCCCTTGCCGCCCGCGCGCAGCCGCGCCCAGTATTCCAGACGTTTCCCGATTTCGCGCTCGAACCCGCGATCGAACGGCCGATAGAGCTGCTGCGGGCCCATCCCGTCGGGGAAGTGATCGCGCGCGGCGGTCCGCTGTCCCGCCCCCGGATCGGCATCCGCGTAGACATCCGCGTATTCGGAATCGTAGCCGCGACCGTATCCCAAATCCTTCATCAGGTTGGTCGGCGCGTTCAGGATATGGGCCGGCGGCATCAGGCTGCCGGTCGATTTCGCCAGGCGCCGCGCGGCCTTGTACGCCGTGTAGACGGCATTCGACTTCGGTGCGGTGCCCAGATGGACCACCAGTTGCGCCAGGGCCAGTTCCCCCTCGGGCGAGCCCAGACGTTCGTACGTCTCCCACGCCGCGATAGCCAGCGGCAGGGCCTGCGGATCGGCCATGCCCACGTCCTCGGCCGCGAAGCGGGTCAGCCGCCGGGCGATGTAGCGCGGGTCCTCGCCGCCTTCGAGCATGCGGGCGAACCAGTACAGGGCCGCATCGGTATCGGAGCCACGCAGGGATTTATGCAGCGCCGAGATCAGGTTGTAATGCTCCTCGCGGTCCTTGTCGTACAGCACCGCGCGCCGGGCCAGCAGGCCGGACAGGCCGTGCGCGTCCATCGGCTGGTCCGTGCGAACCGCCAGAACCTGTTCGACCATGTTCAGCAGGTAGCGCCCGTCACCATCGGCCATGGCACGCAGGGTGGCGCGCCCGTCCGGCGTCAGGGGCAGCGCGCGACCGGTTGCCTCCTCCGCCCGGCAGAGCAGGCGTTCCAGCGCCGGATCGTCCAGCCGGCGCAGCACCATCACCTGGCAGCGCGACAGCAGCGCGCCGTTCAGCGCGAAGGATGGGTTTTCGGTGGTGGCACCCACCAGGACCACCGTCCCGTCCTCGACCACCGGCAGGAAACCATCCTGCTGGGCGCGGTTGAAGCGGTGGATTTCGTCCACGAACAGCAGCGTCCCCTGCCCGGCTTCGCCCAGGCGCCGGGCATCGTCGAACGCGCGCTTCAGGTCGGCCACGCCCGAAAACACCGCCGAAAGCTGCACGAAACGCAGCCCTGCCGCGTCGGCCAGCAGGCGGGCGATGGTCGTCTTGCCGACCCCGGGGCCGCCCCACAGGATCAGGCTGGCCAGCGATCCCCGATCGAGCATGCGCCGCAGCGCGCCGTCGGGGCCCAGCAGGTGGTCCTGCCCCACCACATCGTCCAGCGATTCGGGGCGCAGCCGGTCGGCCAGGGGCTGCGTGCGCGGCGGCGCGGCCCGCCCCCGGCGCCCGCCGGAACCGGACGCCCCCTGCCCCGACGTGCCCTGCACGGGGGACGCCGGACCGCCGAACAGATCTCCGTCACCGTGGTCATCCCGCCTGCCCGCCATGCCGTCGCGTCCATCCCTGTCGCAGAGTGCCCCGGCCCGCCGGATACCACGGGCATGGCGCCGAGTGGAAATGCCTCACCAGGGCAGCGCGTGATCCATGTGAAAGAAGCCGCCGGTCGGGCCGTCATCGGGCAGGGTCGCCAGCCGCACGCTGGTCAGTGCGCCCTGGGCCACGTCCAGCGGCGCGTCCTGCCCGCCCATGTCGGTGCGCACCCAACCCGGATGGGCGGAATTGACCTTGACCGCCGTGTCCTTCAGCTCGTGCGCCAGGTGCACGGTAAAGGCGTTCAGCGCCGTCTTGGACGCATCATAGGCGAAGGTCAGCTTGCCGTAGATCGGCGAGGCCGGATCGCTGTGCGCGCCCAGTGACGCAAGGATGCTGGACAGGTTGACGATCCGCCCGGCCGGCGATTTCAGGACCAGCGGCAGCAGCGTCTGCGTCACCTGCACGGTCGCGAACAGGTTGATCTCGAACGTGTCCCGCAACGTCTTGTCCGGCGTCGCCGACGGCGGCGGGGCCGCCCCGTCCGCCCCCCGGTCCAGCAGGACACCCGCATTGTTCACCAGGATGTCCAGACGCCCATAGGTCGTGGCGATGTAATCGCGCAGCGCGGTCTGCTGCGCCGGGTTGTCGATGTCCAGCACCACGCCCTCGGCCGACAGGCCCTCGCCGCGCAGCCGGTCGGCCACGCCATCCGCCTGCTCCTGCCTGCGGCCGGCGACCAGGACGTGAATTCCCTGCCGCGCCAGTTGGCGTGCGGTTTCCAGCCCGATTCCGCGCACCGCGCCGGTGACCAGCGCGACGCGCCGCGTTTCATTTGCCGTCATGATATCTGCCTCCCGACCGGGATCAGCCGCCTTCGGCGATGGCACGTCCCGCCGCGTAGCCGCTGGCCCAGGCCCATTGAAAATTATAGCCGCCCAGCCAGCCCGTCACGTCCACGGCCTCGCCGACCGCGTACAGGCCGGGGACCGACCGTGCCTCCATGGTGCGCGACGACAGGTCGCGCGTGTCGATGCCGCCCCGCGTGACCTCGGCCTTGGCGAAGCCCTCGGTTCCCGCGGGCACCAGGCACCAGCGTCCCAGATGCTGACCCAGCCGGTTCAGCACCGCGTCCGGCATGTCGCCGACCGGCCCGTCGGGCAGATGGTGCATCGCCATGGCCTGCGCAAGCCGCTGCGGCAGGAAGCCGGACAGCATCGTCCGCCCCTCGACGCGCGGGCGCTGCCGCTTGGCCGCCCGCAGGGCTTCGGCCGCATCACGCCCCGGCATCAGGTCCAGGCAGATCTCGCGCCCCGAATCCCAATAGGACGAAACCTGCAGGATCGCCGGTCCCGACAGGCCGCGATGGGTAAACAGCATCGCCTCGCGGAAGCGGGTGGCCCCGCATCGCGCGACGACATCCAGCGACACCCCGGCCAGGTCGGGCACCCACCCGGGGGTGGCGGCGTCGATCGTCAGCGGGACCAACGCCGGCAGGGTGGGCGTGACCCGCAGGCCGAACTGCCGGGCGATGGCGTGCGACAGGCCCGTGGCCCCCATTTTGGGAATCGACAGCCCGCCGGTCGCCAGCACCAGCGCGGGCGCGCGGAACGTGCCGTGATCGGTCGCAACGCTGAAGCCGTCGCCCCCCGCGACATCGGTGATGCGATGCGACAGGCGGATATCCACCCCGCCCGCGTCGCATTCCGCCAGCAGCATGGCAACGACGGCGCGCGCCGATCCGTCGCAGAACAACTGCCCCAGCGTCTTTTCGTGCCAGGCAATTCCATGCCGCTCGATCATCGCCAGGATGTCGGCGGGACCGAACCGGGCCAGCGCCGACTTGGCGAAATGCGGGTTGCCCGACAGGAACCGCCCGGCATCGGTGTCCAGGTTGGTGAAATTGCAGCGTCCGCCGCCGGAAATCAGGATCTTGCGCCCGGCTTCGGCGGCGTGGTCCAGCACGGCCACCCGGCGGCCGCGCTGGCCGGCCGCCAGCGCGGCCATCAGCCCCGCCGCGCCGGCCCCCAGGACGATGACGTCGAAATCCATGGCTAAGGACATGAACGGATCAGAAATCGAGATCCGCGTAATGGTCGGGCGGCACGATTCCCGTCACCCGGTCGTTCAGCAGCGACCGGAAACAGGGACGGGACTTGATCCGGGCATACCAGTCCTTGGCCGCCGGAGCCTTGGACCAGTCCACGTCATTGATGAAATCGAGGCAGGACAGGTGCGCCGCCGCCGCGAAATCGGCCAGCGACAGGGTCGGCCCCGCCAGCCATTTCCGCGTTTCCGCCAGCCAGTCGATATAGGACAGGTGATAGCGGATGTTGGCATATCCGGCCCGCAGGGCGTTGCCGTCGGGATTGCCGCGCCCGGAAATCCGCTTCATCACCTTCTCATGCAGCAGGTTCTCCGTCACCTCGGCGGCGAATTTCTCGTCGAACCAGGTCACGAGACGCCGCACCTCGACCCGTTCGGCCAGGGTACGGCCCAGCAGCGGCGTGTCGGGATAGGCTTCTTCCAGATATTCGCAGATGACGGCCGAATTGGGAATCGCCAGCCCGTTCTCCTCGACCAGCAGCGGCACGGTTGCCGCCGGATTCGCGGCCAGGAATTCGGGACGGCGCTCCCATACCCGCTCCATCATCAGTTCGAACGGCAGGCGCTTTTCGCCCAGCACAAGACGGACCTTGCGGCAGAAGGGCGAGAGCGGAAGATGATAGAGGATGCGCATCCCTCCGCTTTATTGCATCGCCCCACGCTTCGCCAAGGCCCGCGATGATGTCGCCTGCCTGAAACACGCCCGGGAATTCGCACGGTCGGTCCACCGATCGCTCGACAGGGCGGGATTCTCACGGTAGCTGGAATGGGCCTCCATCATTCGCAGACCGAAGGTCCGTGACGCCCTTGTCCGACGATTCCCGACCGCCTCCCCGTATCCGAGCCCGCGGCCGTTCCTTCCTGGCGCTTGTGCTGTCGCCCGAGGCCGGGCTGGATGACTGGCTGCGGGGGCTGGACGCACAGATCGCGCGCTCGCCGTCCTTCTTCGTCGGCAAGCCGATCATTCTGGACCTCGGCCTGCTGTCGGGCGATGCCGAGGGCCTGGCCGACCTGTACCCCGCCCTGCTGGAACGCGGGGTGCGGATCATCGGGATCGAAGGGGGGGATTCCGCCTGGCCCGCCCTGGCCGGCTGGGACTGGCCGCAGGGATTCGAGGGCGGCCGGGCCTCGGGCACCGTCGCCCTGCCCGAGGAAACGGATGGCGGCGAGGCCGCATCCGCCACCGTGCCCGCCGCGTCGCTGATCGTCGAGCGGCCGGTACGCTCCGGCCAGTCGGTCCTGCATCATGACGGAGACGTGATCGTCATCGGGTCGGTGGCCTCGGGCGCCGAGATTTCCGCCGGCGGGTCGGTCCATGTCTATGGAACGCTGCGCGGGCGCGCGATCGCGGGGATGGGCGGCCAGGCGGGGGCGCGGATCTTCGCCACCGCGATGAAGGCGGAACTGCTGGCGATCGACGGCTATTACATGATCGCCGAGGAGATCGACCCCGCCCTGAGCGGCCAGCCGGCGCAGGCCCTGCTGGAAGACGGCACCCTTGTCGTCCGGCCATTGCATTGAAGGGCCGCTTTCCCCGTTGCCCTCGCCATATCTCCGCCACTAGAATCCCGCAGACATGACGCCGCAGAATGGCGAATCCGGACAGAGGAACACGCGTATGGCCAAGGTGCTGGTTGTCACATCGGGAAAGGGCGGCGTCGGCAAGACGACTTCCACCGCCGCCCTCGGCGCGGCACTGGCCCAGACGGGGAAAAACGTCGTCGTCGTCGATTTCGACGTCGGGCTGCGGAACCTGGACCTGGTGATGGGCGCCGAGCGCCGGGTAGTGTTCGACCTGATCAACGTGGTCCAGGGCGATGCCAAGCTGGCGCAGGCGCTGATTCGCGACAAGCGGGTCGAAACGCTGTCGATCCTGCCGGCGTCGCAGACCCGCGACAAGGATGCGCTGACGCCCGAGGGCGTGGCCCGCGTGATGGACGAACTGCGCGAGAAATTCGACTGGGTGATCTGCGACAGCCCGGCTGGCATCGAGCGCGGCGCGCAGCTTGCCATGTATCATGCCGACCAGGCCGTGGTGGTGACCAACCCCGAGGTCTCGTCGGTCCGCGACAGCGACCGCATCATCGGCATGCTGGACAGCACGACCGAGCGCGCCAAGCGGGGCGAGAAGGTCGACAAGCACCTGCTGCTGACGCGCTACGACCCGGCCCGCGCCGCGCGGGGCGAGATGCTGCGCACCGAGGACGTGCTGGAAATCCTGTCGATTCCGCTTCTGGGCATCGTACCGGAAAGCGAGGAGGTGCTGCGCGCATCGAACCTCGGCACCCCGGTCACGTTATCCAATCCGACCAGCGCCCCCGCCCGCGCCTATTTCGAGGCGGTGCGCCGCCTGGAGGGCGAGAAGCTGGACATCAGCGTGCCGACCGAGCGCAAGGGCCTGTTTGACTGGCTGTTCAAGCGGAGTGTGGCATGAGCCTTCTGGCATCCCTGTTCGGACGCAAGACTTCCGCCCCTGTGGCACGCGACCGCCTGCAGATCCTGCTGGCCCACGAACGCTCCGCCGGCGAAGGCCAGTCGGAGCTGATCGCGAAGCTGCAGGAAGAGATCCTGGCCGTCATTACGCGGCATATCACCGTCGATCAGGACAAGGTCCAGATCAAGATGGATCGCGGAGCCGGGGTCTCGATGCTGGAAATCGATATCGAGGTCCCGGAGTTGAAGGCCAGCGCGCCGCCGCAAGCGGCAGCAGCCCCCAGATAGGCGTCCCCAGGCTCGGAGGCTTTTGAAGCCACCTCCTAGAAAGGCATCAGGGACTCGATCCAGGTGCGCGCATATTCCGCGTCATGGACCAGGGCGAGGCTGGCCGCGATGGGGTCGCGGGCGCGCAATGCGCGCAGCAATTCGTCATGCGGGTGCGGGACACCGGGCGGCCGGGTGGGCGGACCGGTCCGTGCCAGCGCGTAGAGCGGGCCGATCCGGGCCCACAGGCTGCGCAGGATGTTCGCCGTCAGCGGCAGGTCCGCGATCGCGGCCAGCATGGCGTGGAAATCGGCGTTGCTGGCCGCCATCCGGGCATCGTCGTGACGGGTGCAGGCCTCCTGGAAATCGTCATCCAGTTCGGCAAGCGCGTCCAGTTCGGCGGACGTGGCGCGCAGCGCCGCCGCCTGGACCAGCCGGCTTTCCAGATCGACCCGCAGCGTATGGATTTCCCGAAAGCTGGCGGGCGTGATCTCGGGCACCACCGCCGTATTGCGATCGTTCAGTTCCAGCGCCTGTTCGGACACGAGACGCAGCAGCGCTTCGCGGACCGGGGTGGGACTCAGGCCCAGTTCGGCCGCCAGGGGACGCAGCACCAGCCGCTGACCCACGCGGTAGCGGCTGCGGATCAGCCCGGTGCGGATATGATTGTAGGCGTCGATGCCCAGCATCTTGCGCCCGCCGTCGCTCGTCATGCCTTATACCGCGCCTTCCACGGTCATCGACTGACGCTCCAGGAAATCGCGATACGGGCCCACGCTGCGCTCCAGCAGCGCGACGGGGCCGTCCTGCACGATCCGCCCCTGGTCCATCACCACGATGCGGTCGAAATCGCGCAGCGTGGACAGGCGATGGGCCACCGCGATCACGGTACGGCCGACCTTCAGCCGGTCCAGGGCCGCCTGCACGTGCTGTTCGCTCTCGCTGTCCAGGGCGCTGGTGGCCTCGTCCAGGATCAGGATCGGCGCATTGCGCAGGAAGGCGCGCGCGATCGCGATGCGCTGGCGCTGGCCGCCCGAGAGCTTGACCCCGCGATCCCCGACCTCGGTCTGGAATCCTTCCGGCATCGCGTCGATGAAGTCGCGGCATCCAGCGGCGGCGGCGGCGGCCAGGACCTCCTCATCCGTCGCGTCGGGCTTGCCGTAGCGGATATTTTCCAGCACCGACCGGCGCAGCATCGACACGTCCTGCGGCACCACCGACATGCAGGCCCGCAGGCTGGGCTCGTCCAGGTCGCGGATGTCGATTCCGTCGATCTCGATCGCGCCACCCTGAACGTAACGCAGCCGCTGGATCAGGGCCAGGATCGTGCTCTTGCCCGAACCGGACCGCCCCACCAGGCCCACGCGCGATCCGGCGGCGATTTCCAGGTTGAAATGCGACAGGACCGGCCGGGCGCCCGGATAGGCGAAGGTGACGTCGCGAAACGCGACCTCGCCGCGCGAGGTGCCGGTGAAGCCGCGCGCATCGGGGGAATCGACCATTTCGTGCCGGACCAGGATGGCCGACAGGGCCTCGTCCAGCCGGGCGATGTGCTGGATGGTTTCGACCAGCGCCACGGCCAGGTCGCGCGTGCCGTGCAGGATCATGAAGCCCAGGTTGGCCACCATCACCACGTCGCCGATGGTCGCGCGCCCCATCTGCCACAGCAGCACCACCCAGGCCAGCAGGCCGGCGGTCAGGACCGCCGTCAGCACCGCATGGACCAGCCGCAGCTTTTCCATGTAGCGCAGCGACCGGCCCCGGGCGCCCATTTCCTGGCGCATCACGTCGGCCAGGCGCAGGCGCTCGTAATGCGTCATGCCGAACGAGCGCACGAGCGAGACGTTGTTGATGATGTCCAGCATCTCGCCGTCCACGCGCGAGGCCTCGGCCGCGTAATGCTGGTGCAGGCCGCGCCCGCCCGCCGCCATGCGGAACATCAGGAGGCACAGCCCGCCCGACAGGGCCACGATCACCCCGGCCATCAGCGGGCTGATCGTCAGCAGCAGCCCGATCGACAGCGCCACGTTCAGGCAGGGCGGCAGCACGTTCCACGCCGCCAGGTTCTCCAGCGTGAACAGCGACATGGCCGAGGTGGAGATCCGCGATGCCATGGCACCGGGCATCCGGTCGGCGAAATAGGACGCGGAATGCCCGGTCAGGTACCGGAACAGGTCGCGCCGCACGTCCCCCGTCATCTCGACGAAGGCATAGGTCGCGAACCAGCCGGCGACCCGCCACGAGAGGTTGTCGAAGGCGATCACCACGACCAGGATCGCGACCGCGCGCCATACGGCCGCCATCTCTCCCGCGCCGTGCGCGGTCATGGTATCGACAAGGAAGCGGGTGGCGTATGTGGCGCCGACCGTGCAGGCGACCGCGACCGCGACCGAAAGGAAGATCACGACATGCTGAACCGCATGGCGCCGCATATAGCGGAAGATAAAGGAGAGCGGCCGCCCCAGGTAGCGGACCAGTTGGTCGTCGGGAATGGTGGTCTCGGTATCACTCGCCAAAATCGGCTGCCCTCTCTACTGCCGGCCGCTCCGGTCGTCATGGCGTCCGGAAAGTCCTGCGCCCTGAACTGTTTATCTATCCGGATCAGGGGGAGGAAAGAAAGGTTCTCCTGACCGGCGACCCGCCGTTATGGCCACCCTATCATTACGGCCACCCTTCGTTACGGAACGTGGTTGCTCCCGTTCCGTTTACCAGTAACCCGGATCAGTGTCCCGGGCCGATGCCATGGATTTGCCGTTTCCCGGTCGCACGCTAGGCTCCCGCACGCTAGCATCCCCTGTTTCCTCAAGCGGAAGAAAGAAGTGAACTGCCCCATGCGTATCGCCCAGATCGCGCCACTCCATGAAGCCGTGCCACCCAAGCTCTATGGCGGGACCGAGCGCGTCGTGTCCTTCCTGACGGAAGAACTGACGGCCATGGGCCACGACGTGACGCTGTTCGCCAGCGGCGACAGCGTGACTTCCGCCCGCCTGAACGCCTGCTGGCCGCAGGCGTTGCGCCTGGACCCCGCGATTCGCGACCCGATCGCGCCGCACATGCTGATGATGGAACAGGTCGCCCGCGCGGCGGATCAGTTCGATATCCTGCATTTCCATATGGATTACTGGCCCTTCACCCATTTCAGCCGCCAGAAGACGCCGATGCTGACCACCATGCATGGCCGGCTGGACCTGATGGAGCTGCAGCCGGTCTTCAACGCGTTCCCGAACGTGCCGATCGTGTCGATTTCCGATAACCAGCGCCTGCCCCTGCCCCAGGCCCATTACGTGCGCACCGTGCTGCACGGCCTGCCGGCGAACCTGCTGACGCCGCAGCCCGGGCCGCGCGACTACCTTGCCTTCCTGGGCAGGATCTGCCCGGAAAAAGGCGTAGACAAGGCAATCCGCATCGCCCGCGCGCTGGGCGTGAAGCTGAAGATCGCCGCCAAGATCGACAAGGTGGATGTCGAGTATTTCGATCGCGAGATCCTGCCGATGCTGGGCGACGGCGTCGAGCTGATCGGCGAGATCAACGACCAGCAGAAGCCCGGATTCCTGTCCGGCGCCAAGGCCCTGCTGATGCCGATCGACTGGCCCGAACCGTTCGGCCTGGTGATGATCGAGGCCATGGCCTGCGGCACGCCGGTCGTCGCCTTCCGCCGCGGATCGGTGCCGGAGGTGCTGGAAGACGGGCTGACCGGCCTGATCGTGGACGACGAGCAGCAGGCCATCGCCGCCTGCGCCCGCCTGCCGGAGATGAATTCCACCCGCATCCGCCAGCGATTCGAGGAACGCTTCACCGCCCGCCGCATGGCCGAGGACTATCTGGCCGTCTATCGCGACCTGATCGCCGCCAGGGCGCAGGCCTGAACCGATCCGCCGCGTGACTATCCTGGCCGGCGAAACGTTTCGCCGGCCAGGACCTGGCGGGTCAGCGCCACCAGCGCCAGCACCACCCCCGCCAGCGTGACCGCGTTCCACCCGGAATGGTGGAACAGCACCGCCGCCGTCACCGATCCGGTAGCGCCGCACAGGAACACGATGGTCATGAACAGCGCGTTCAGCCGCCCCCGTATGTCGGGCCGCAGCATGTAGATCGCCCGCATGCTGATCACCTGGTTGGTCTGCACGCCCGCATCCAGCAGGATCGCCGCCACTGCCAGCAGCACCACCGCGTGCCATGCCACCGCCACCAGTCCCAGGCCGTAGGCGCCGGCGATCGTCAGCATGGCCCCGGTGGTGGCCTGGTTGGTCAGCCCCCGGTCGGCCAGCCGGCCCGCGACGGGCGCGGCTGACCCTGCCCCAAACGTGCCCTCAGTTATGAGTTAGGGTCTGTGGGTTGCTTTAGCCGCACAACCGCAGGGCCGAAAGCGCGGCCTCGGGCACGCCCTGCGTTTCCAGCCGGCCGCCCGTGACCGGGCGGCCGGCGCCCGTGGTCCCGGGGAAGGACAGGGGCAGGCCCAGCAGGCTGCGCGCGGCCAGGAAACCGAAACACTGGGCCTCCAGCGCGTCGCCGTTCCAGCCTGCGGCCTCGACCGGGTCGACGGCGGCGGGCAGGCTGTCGCGCAGCCCCTCCATCAGCACCGGATTATGGCGGCCGCCGCCGCAGACCAGCCAGCGGCGGGGCTGGAACGGCAGCTTCAGGCCGGCGACCGCGCGCACCGTGAACGCCGCCAGCGTCGCCGCGCCATCGGCGGCGGACAGGCGCTCCAGCACCTCCATCCCGCGATGGAAGGACAGACGGTCCAGCGATTTCGGGGCGCCGCGCAGGAAGAACGGATCGCTCATCAGTTCGGCCAGCACGTCCGGGTCGGGCCGCCCGGCACGGGCCAGCGCGCCGTCACGGTCACAGGGCACGCCGGTATGGCGCATGGCCCAGTCGTCCAGCAGCGCGTTTCCCGGCCCGGTGTCGCAGGCGACCAGCCGGCCATGCGGGCCGATCAGCGACACGTTCGCTACCCCGCCGATATTGAGCACGGCCACCGGGTGGTCCATCCCGTGCGCCAGGGCCTGATGGAAGACCGGAACCAGCGGCGCGCCCTCGCCGCCCGCCGCCATGTCGGCGCTGCGGAAATCATGCACAACCGGCAGCCCGGTTTCCGCCGCCAGCAGCGCCGCGTCCCCGATCTGCCATGTCCTTGCCTCCTCGGGCCGGTGCAGGATCGTCTGGCCATGGAACCCGATCAACTGCGCCGGCCAGTCCAGGGCCCGCACCGCCTGGGCATGCAGCAGGGTCAGGTCGCGTTCCACCGCGCGCAGGTCCGGATCATCCGCCGGCAGTCCCGGCGCGCGGTCGCAGAGATCGCGCACGCGGCGGCGCAGGGACGGTGGGAAGGGAACGGTCGCCGCCGGCCCCGCGGCCCGAACGGTCACGCCATCCGTTTCCACGCCGGCGGCGTCCACGCCGTCCAGCGACGTACCGCTCATCAGGCCGATGACACGAATCATGCACTCCCCCGTCTTGCCGATCCGGCACGCTATCGCAAGGACCGGGATAACCAAACATTAAGCACCTGCCGATAGACCCGAAATGCGCCGCCACGGAGGGCCCGACCATCCTTTCCCACGCCGAGCCCATGCCCACCCCGCCCGGCGACACGGTCGTCGGACTGCTGCTGGATATCGCCTGCCTTCTGCTGAGCAACGGTGCGGACGCCCCGGCGATCGAAAACACCGTCGGGGCCTTCGCATCCTGCCTGGGCCATGACGCGGGATTGACCATTACGTACCGGGTGGACGCCTTCCTGCTGGACATCGGGACCAGTTCGGGCGAGCAGGCGCGGCACGCCGTGCCGATCGCGACCATGCGTGTGGCGCCGTCGGTGATCGAGCCGCTGCTGGCGCTGGCCGGCCACGCGTCCTGCACGCAGGACGACATCCATGCCGCGCGGGCCCGCGCGCTGCGGCGGGACGCGGCGGCCGATCCCGGGCACCAGCCGGCCTGGTACCGGTTCGACCCGGACTGGTATCGGGCGGCCTATCCCTTCGTCGCCGAGCAGATGGTCTTCCTGGGCTGCGACGACGTCGTGGCCTATTTCCGGGATTTCGGCATCGGGCTGGGCCATTCCCCCAACCCGTTCTTCGACGAGGCATGGTATCGCACGGCCCATCCCGACATTGCGCGACTGATCGCGGACGGCGTGGTCCAGAACGGATTCGTCCATTACCTGACCACCGGTTTTGCCGATCGTTCTCCGCACTGGCTGTTCGATTCCGGCCTGTATCGCAGGGCGCACCCCGACCTGTCGCCCGAAGGCCTGGCGATACGGGGGTACCGCAACCTTTACGACCATTACCTGGAAGTCGGCGACCCGTCCGGCCTGCGGGGGCAATGGCTGTTCGACCCGTCCGGCAGGTTCCGGCAGGTGGCGGCGTCCCTGCCCCACGTGGCACCGACCCTGTCGCTGTCGCCGTGTTTCGACGCGATCTGGTATCTGAAGACCTATCCTGAAGTCGCCGCGCTGATCGCCGCCGGTGCCTATTCCTGCGCGCTGCATCACTACCTGGCCAATCCGACCCCGACCCGCTTCTGTGCGACGCCCTGGTTTTCCGAAGATTACTACCGTGTTTTTTACGAAGACGTGGACAGCGCGCTGCGGAACGGCACCTTCCGCACGGGATACGAGCATTTTCTGGAATTCGGCCTGCGGGAATGGCGGCGCCCCCACCCGGATGTCGACCTGCGCGCCTTTCGCGACCGGCTGGCGCGGACGAACCCGGAAATGCGCCTGGAACCGGACCCGTTCCGTTTCTGGCTGGCCGTACCGGCCGACCTGCGCATCGCGCCGGCCCCGCCACGCATCGACGAGGCGATATCCCGCGACGCCTTCCGGCAGGCGGCCGAGGATATGCTGCTGCTGCACGCGCACGAACCGATCGATTTCACGCCGGACGGGCCGGCCGACCTGGCCGTGGTGATGGTCGCGCACAACCGGTTCAGCCTGACGATGCAGGCCCTGGCCGCGCTGCGCACCGGAGGGCCCGGAAACATGCAGGTCATCATTGCCGATTCCGGATCACATGACGAGACGCGGCATCTGGAGCGGTACGTCGCGGGTGCCCGAATCATCCGCTTCGCGCGCAATGTCGGCTATATCGAGGCCTGCAACGCGGCGCTGCGGATGGTGACGGCACCCTGCACATTGTACCTGAACAACGACCTGATCGTGGAGTACGGAGCCATCGCGCGGGCGCTGCGCCGACTGCATGCCGCGCCCGACATCGGGGCGGTCGGTGCGAAGATTGTCCGCAGCAACGGCATTCTTCAGGAAGCGGGGTCGATCCTGTGGCGGGACGGCACCACCAGCGGCTATCTGCGCGACCGCGATCCCGCGACGCCCGAGGCGAACTTCGTGCGCGAGGCCGATTACTGTTCCGGCGCGTTCCTGCTGGCGCGGACCGGGTTGCTGCATCAGCTTGACGGTTTCGATCCGGCCTTTTCCCCGGCCTATTACGAGGAAGTCGATCTGTGCGTGCGGATGCGCAAGGCCGGGTACCGGGTCGTCTATGATCCGTCGGTCATGGTGCGGCATCTGGAATACGGATCGTCCGACACCGATCATTCCCGTGTCCTGATGCATCGCAATCATCGCGTCTTCAGCGACAGGCATCGCGATATCCTGCGCTATTGCCAGCCCCGCGCCGCAGGGAACGCCATCTTCGCGCGCTCGCCCCGCGGCGCCCGGCGACGCATCCTGTATATCGAGGACCGGCCGCCGATCCGCCGCCATGGCGCGGGCTATGCACGGTCCAACGACATCGTGCGCCTGATGGTGGAAATGGATTATCAGGTCACCATCTTTCCGATCCTGATGACTGACACGCCCCTGCTGGACATCTACGGCGCCCTGCCCGACAGCGTGGAAATCCTGCATGACCGCCATATCGGCATGCTGGCCGACCTGATCCGCGAACGGCCGGGATATTACGATCTGGTCTGGGTGGGCCGGACCCATAATCTGGCGCAGATCCTGCCGATCCTGGCCGCGTCACCGGCCGCCCTGCCGGTCGAGGGCTTCATCCTGGACACCGAGTGCATCGCCGCCCCCCGGACGGCGGAGCGCGCGCGGGTGCTGGGCCTGGCATCCCCGCCGAAACTGGATCAGGCGGTGCGCGACGAACTGGCCTGCGCCTATTTCTGCCAGCAGATCGTGGCAGTCAGCGACCATGACGCAGCACTGGTGCGATCGGCCGGTTACGACAATGTCGCCGTGCTGGGGCACATGCTGGAACCGGCCCCCACGCCCTCGGGCTGGGCGGAGCGGAGCGGCATCCTGTTTTTGGGCGCCCTGCACGACATGGAGTCCCCCAATTACGACAGCATCGCGTGGTTCATCACGCAGGTCATGCCGCGCATGCCGGCGGAGATGCATCTGACGATCGCGGGCCATGTCGATCCGTCGGTTCATTTCAGCGCCCTGGCCGGCCATGGGCGCGTCACCTTCCTGGGCGCGGTCGATGATCCGCGGCCGCTCTATGACCGGCACCGTGTGTTCGTCGCCCCCACCCGCTTCGCCGGCGGCCTGCCCTACAAGGTTCACGAGGCAGCCGCCCATGGCCTGCCGGTGGTGGCCAGCACGGTACTGTGCCGGCAGGTCGGCTGGGATGTGGGCACGGATATCCTGTGCGGCGGATCGGACGACCCGCAATGCTTTGCCGATGCGATCATGGCGCTGTACGAGGATGCCGGATTGTGGCGTACGGTGCGCGACGGTGCGATCGGACGCATTGCGCGGGAGAATGATCCGCATGCGTATCGCCGCCGGTTGGCGGACATTTTGGAAAAACTGTTATCCATGGGATAAGCGAAATAAATAAATCCCAAGGTGTTCGATGCGTTTTGGATTGCTGTCCCTTTTGTGCCTGTCGCTGATGATCGCCCCGGCGGCACAGGCACAGACCGTGCTTTCGGCCAATGATGCCCATTCCATCCTGCGAAACGGCGTGCAGGTCCTGCCGAAACCGTTGAAGCCCGATACGCTGTCCGTCCTGGACCGGGGGGCGGACGGGCTGTGGACCGTGCGCGCCAGCGTTGCCGTGCCCGTCAGCGTCGTGGGGCCGCCCACCGCTCTGGTCCTGACGCCGGATGGCCGGACCGCGCTGGTGTCTTCCGCCAGCAAGGCGGACCCGGCCCGGGACAGGATCGTCCCGGATGACCGGATCAGCGTCATCGACCTGTCCGGCGACAGGCCGCGCGTGGTCCAGCAGGTCACGTCCGCCCCCGGCGCCACCACGCTGCGCATCACGCCGGACCAGAAGCATGTGCTGGTCGCCAATGGCGCCGGCGGCGTGGTGACATGGTTCCGCTTCGACGGGCGCCGGCTGAGCGACCGCACGGTGATCACCCTGCCGGGGGCCGCCGGATTCCCGGGTGGGCTGGCGATCACCCCGGACGGACGGCGCGCGCTGGTCAGCCTGTGGAAGGGCGACCGGGTCTTCGTCCTGCATCTGGACGGGGATCGGGTCACGGTCGATCCGCATCCGCTGGAGATCGGGCCGGGACCGTGGAATATCCGCCTGACCGGGGACGGGCATTACGCGGTCATGGGCATCCTGGGCCATGGCGAGGGATTGCCCGGCGCGCTGTCGGTCCTGGACCTGACGGCCGCGCCGATCCGCGAAATCCAGCGCGTCGTGGTTCCCAACGCGCCCGAGGGGCTGGACATTTCCAGCGACGGGCGGTTCGTCGCCGTCGTGTCGCAGAACGGGTCGGCCGTCGTTCCGACCTCGCCGCACTATCATGATCGCGGGATCGTCACCGTGTTTTCACTGTCCGGCGGCCATCTGACGCAACTGGCGCAGGCGCCGGGCACGCTCTGGCCACAGGGGCTGGTCTTCGCGCCGGACGGGACGTCGATCCTGGTCCAGGGCGTCATGGACCGCATGCTGCGCACCCTGTCCTGGGACGGCACCACCCTGGCGGTGAAGGGGGACACGCCCCTGCCCGGCGGGGGCGCCGACATCGAACGCCAGCGCTGATCCGTCCGGACCGCGCCCTTCAGTCCTGCGCCGTTATAAGCCCTGCGCCATCAGATGTGGCGCAGGCGAACCTCGCCGACGGCGTGGGACCGTTCCTTGCGCACGACCAGCCGCGCGCGCTCGCGCGTCGGCAGGATGTTGGCCTGCAGGTTGGGCAGGTTGATCCGGCCCCAGATCTGCCGCGCCATCTCCTCGGCCTTGTCGCGCGGAAGGTCGGCGTAGTGGTGGAAATAGGATGTCGGCTTGCGGAACGCGGTGCGCTGCAGCAGCAGGAAGCGTTCCACGTACCACGATTCGATATCCGCCGTCGCGGCATCGAGATAGATCGAAAAATCGAAGAAATCCGACGCCACCGCCGACCGGTCGCTGCCGGTCTGCAGCACGTTCAGCCCTTCGAAGATCAGGATGTCCGGACGATCCACCGTCTGGAACCGGTCGGGCACGATATCGTAGGCGTCGTGCGAATAGAACGGCACGTCCAGGTGCCGCTCTCCGGCCTTCAGCGCCGCCAGGAAGCCGATCATCCGCCGCAGGTCGTAGCTTTCGGGAAAGCCCTTGCGCTGCATCAGATCGCGCTCTTCCAGCACCCGGGTGGGCAGCAGGAACCCGTCGGTCGTCACCAGATCCACGCGCGGATGATCGGGCCAGCGCGACAGCACGGCCTGCAGCAGGCGGGCGAACGTGCTCTTGCCCACGCCGACGCTGCCGGCAATGCCGATGACGAAGGGGACGGAAATGCTCGGACAGCCCAGAAAGGCGCTTTCCACCATGCTGTTCAGGCTGCGCGACGCCATGACGTACAGGTTCAGCAGGCGCGACAGCGGCAGGTAGATTTCGGTGATATCGGCCAGCGACACCGGTTCGTTACGGCCGCGCAGGCCCGCGATCTCGTCCTCGGACAGGGACAGGGGCACGTTGGCACGCAGCGCCGCCCATTCGGAACGCGAGAAAGCCAGGTAGGGCAGAGGGGTATCGCTTTCGCGGAACGCCGCGACCGGCCGCACCGACCGCCCCCGGCGCGAGGAAGAGGATGTCATTCCCTATGCCCGGACCGGACAGAGGCCGCCTTGCCTGATGTAACCCGCCATGGACCCGTTTCCTTCGGATAGACCATCGTTTCGCCGCAATTCCGCGCGGCGTAACACCATCGCCCGGAGTGATCCAGTATCCTGCCCGCACCCTGACACAGACGTGACTCCGCGCGCCCTACTGGCCAGCGGCCGGCTGCCCCTGCCGGGTGCCGCGCGCGCCGTAGCTGACCTGCGTATCCGGGATCACGTAATGCTTGCCGTCTTCCTTCTCCGCGTCATCGTCGGACGCGTTGGAATCGAAGCCCGAGGAGATCATCTGCATGCCCGGGGCATCGGGCAGCGGACGATAGTCGGGCTGCCGGGCGGCCAGGTCGCCCGCATTGTCCGGCCGGCCCGGCCGGGCGGCCCCGGCCTTTCCGGGCGAAGTCGCATCCGGCCGTGGGGCGCCGCTGAACAGGCCGGTCGGCGGAACGTCGATCGAATCCCCTTCCGGCCGCTTCACCGTACACGCCGCCAGGCCGGCCAGCAGCATCAGCATCACACCGAAAGGCAGGCCGTTTCGGTTATTCGATTTCGGCAAGATCCTGTTCACCGGGGGATACCAGCATCGCTTCGGCCACTACGCCAGCCTGTTCGCGGACCCGCCGTTCGATATCGGCCGCCATTTCGGGATGTTCGCGCAGATATTGCTTGGAATTCTCCCGCCCCTGCCCGATCCGCTGGCTGTCATAGGAAAACCAGGCCCCCGATTTCTCGACAATGCCTGCCTTGACGCCCAGATCGATCAGTTCGCCCATCTTGCTGATCCCTTCGCCATACACGATGTCGAATTCGACCTGGCGGAAGGGGGGGGCCATCTTGTTCTTGACGACCTTCACGCGGGTCTGGTTGCCCACGACCTCGTCCTTGTCCTTGATCTGCCCGATCCGGCGGATATCCATCCGCACCGAGGCATAGAACTTCAGCGCGTTGCCGCCCGTCGTCGTCTCGGGGCTGCCGAACATCACGCCGATCTTCAACCGGATCTGGTTCAGGAAGATCATCATGGTGTTGGAGCGCGACACCGTGCCCGTCAGCTTGCGCAGCGCCTGGCTCATCAGCCGGGCATGCAGGCCGACATGGCTGTCGCCCATGTCGCCTTCCAGTTCCGCCCGGGGCACCAGGGCCGCGACGCTGTCCACCACCAGCACGTCGATCGCGCCCGACCGCACCAGCGTATCCGCGATTTCCAGCGCCTGCTCGCCCGCGTCGGGCTGGCTGATCAGCAGGTTGTCGACATCGACCCCCAGCTTGCGGGCATAGCCGGGGTCCAGCGCGTGCTCGGCATCGATGAAGGCGCACACGCCGCCCTTCTTCTGGGCCTCGGCGATCGCATGCAGCGCCAGCGTCGTCTTGCCCGAGCTTTCGGGACCGTAGATCTCGACGATACGGCCACGCGGCAGGCCGCCGATTCCCAGCGCGATATCCAGACCCAGCGAGCCGGTGGAAATGACATCCACCGCCTCGTTGGCGCGCTGGCCCAGGCGCATCACGGACCCCTTGCCGAATGCCCGCTCGATCTGGCTGAGCGCGCCTTCCAGCGCCTTGCTCTTGTCAATGCCCGGTGCCTGCGCCATCGCCCTTAACCCCGCTCCACTATCATGAAATACCCAGGTCCTGCCCGCTCCGCCCGCCTGGGCTCGCCTCCAGGATCGGCACCGGGGCCGCATGACGCGAATCCCTGTTCGTCAAGACTAGAACAAAACATGATCGCCCACAAGCGGCCCCCTTGCCGGCCGGGGGTTTAATCCGACCCGACCGCCAGCCCCGCCGCGCGCACGTCCGACGCGCCGACGCAACTGCCCTCGCCCCCCGGCAGGCCGGCCGGGCAGGAGATCGCATTGATCCGTCCCTCGGCCGTCACCGGCCGTTCGCCGGGCTTCTGTCCCGTCAGAACCTGCCGCAGTTCCGCCGCCACGGCGTCGGCGGCGTCGTTCTGCCCCGATCCCGTCGCCACCGCGCGGAAGGTTTCGCCCTGGCTTGCGATCGCGGCGGTCAGCAGCGGGGGCGGCAGCCGCTGCGGCGACGCCGCCATCACGATGCCGGTGCTGCCGGCCACGCGGCCGGTGCCGAACAGATTGTCCATCGTCAGGCTGCACGCCACGGCCCCGCCATGCCGGTCGACCACCGCGAAGGATGTCGAGGCCGGCAGATGCGGCAGCATTCCGCCGCCCGACACGGTGCCGGAATCGACCATCGCCTGCGCCTGCGCCACCAGGTCCCCGGCCTTCCGGGTTCCGGTCGCGCGCGCGCGCCATGCCGCCACCGCCTGCTGCCCCACGGTCCCGCCCTGCCCGCCGTCGGACAGGGCGCGGAACGCCATGGCGCTGCCCAGTCCGCCATCGGCCGGCGGGGGCAGGAAGGACACGGTCATGCGGTCCACGCGCACCGTCAGCGGCATCGTCTCGGACGGAAGCGCACCGCGCAGGTCGGCCGCCATCAGGCCGCCCCCCGCACCCTGGCTGCCGGCGACGAACGACGCCGCCAGCGCCCCGTTGTACAGATCGCCCACACCCATGGCACGCATCTGCTCCAGCACGCCGGCCAGCCGGGACTGGACCAGGCTGTCGCCTTCGGCCAGCACCGTGCCATCGTTGCGGCTGAACAACGCACGCGCGCCCGCATCGGCCAGCAGGGGCTGCTGCACGGCGGCCAGGTCGCCGGCCAGCGCGCGGCTGACCGTGGCCCCGCCGCGCGCCAGTTGCAGCGCCGGCGTGATCGTTTCGTTGAAATCGACGCTGCCATAGCGCAGGTGCATCAGGTACAGCCCGCGCGCCAGCATCGGCACCGCCGCCGGCCGGTCCACCGGCGCGCCGCCCTCCGGCGTCGTCGCGCCGGCAGCCGGCATGAACACGAACGCCCGGCCGCCGTCGCTGTCGCCGGGCCGCCAGGCCAGGCAGGCCCCGCCGCCGCCAAGCGACGCGCGCGAGGGCAGCGTCACCGCCAGCGCCAGCCCCAGGGCCGTCGCCGCATCGCCGGCATTGCCGCCCCGTGCCAGAACATCGCGCGCCGCCATGGCCGCCTGCGGTTCGTCCGCGACCACGTTGCCGATATAGCCGGTCAGGTAAGGCGACGTCTTGCCGGCGCCCGCGCCGCCGAAACCGAACAGTTCGTGGCTGACCATTCTGACCGGTGTGGAGGAGCACCCGCCCAGTGCGACCGCCAGGGCGGTCGACAGCAACCGGGCCCCATATCGACGAAACGGGGGATACAGGGGACGTTCACGCACGCACAAATTCTCCATAACCACCGTCGATCCCGGACACGACCACAGACACGACCACCCCGACGCGAACCACCGGGCCTTCGGGAATTAGCGGTCTTCCGGGCCATCGGCAACACGCGACATCCGCATCCGCCGCACCCTTCCGCGTCGGGGCGTTCTGCTCTACAGACGGCGGACCATCCAGGAACCGACTGCCGGAGCACGCCCTTGCCGTATTTCGCCCCTGTCCGCCCCCCTGCCCGCCGGGCCGCGCGCCGCCGCGCGGCCCTGTCGGGTGTCGCGGCCGCGATCCTGCTGGGCTTGAGCACGACGGGTGCGCGCGCCGGGGACGGCGGCACGTTCACCGCCGACCAGCGCAAGGAAATCGTCGCGATCGTCCGCGACGCGCTGAAGACCGATCCCACCATCCTGACCGACGCCATCGCCGCCCTGCGCGCGGGGGCCGAGGCGCAGGAACAGGCCACGACCCGCGACGCGCTGGCCGCCAACCGCGCCGCCCTGGGCACCCCCGCGCCGACCGATGCGATCCTGGGCGCCCCCCACGCCCGCATGACGATCGTGGAATTCTATGATCCGCGCTGCCCCTATTGCCGCAAGGTGCTGCCGGACCTGGACCGGCTGGTCCATGACGACCCCGATGTCCGCATCGTGGAAAAGGTGGTCGCCGTGCTGGGGCCGGCCAGCCTGCTGACCGCGCAGGCCATCGCCGCGGCGGCCCTCCAGGGGGGACAGGACGCCTATTTCCGCATGCAGCGCGCGATCATGGCCGACAGCCAGAAGCCCGACGCGGCGCGCATCCGCACGCTGGCGGCGCAGGCCGGGCTGGACCCCGACCGCCTGGCGACCGACATGGCGGGCTCGGCCGTCGCATCGACCCTGCGGGCCAATTCCACCCTGGCCACCGCCATCCATCTGGAGGGCACGCCGACCTTCGTGTTCGACGGACGCTACGTCATTCCGGGCGCGGTGGACCTGGACGAACTGAAGGCCGCCATCGCCAAGGTGCGACGCGGCTAACAGAGCACCTGTCTAAAGATGAAGGAAGCAGGGCATTACGCCCTGCTTCCTTTTCAGGCCGCCTCGACCTTGCGCTGGTCGGAAAGCCCCAGCAGCGTGACCAGCGCGGCGGTCATTTCGTCCATCATCTCGTCGGTGTGGAACGGGCCCGGGGTCAGGCGCAGCCGCTCGGTGCCGCGCGGGACGGTGGGGTAGTTGATCGGCGTCGCGTACAGCCCGTATTCCGACAGCAGGCGGCGGCTGATGTCCATGCAGCGATCGGCATCGCCCACCGGAATCGGCACGATATGGCTGGGCGTGGGCATGAAGGGCACGCCCGCCGCGGTCAGCCGCGCGCGGAAGGCCGCCACGCGTTCGAACATCCGTTCGCGCCGCCAGGCATCCTTGCGCACCATGCGCACGCTGGCCAGGGCCGCGGCCACCACCGACGGCGGCAGCGATGTGGTGAAGATGAAACCCGACGCCGCGCAGCGCAGGTAATCGATCAGTTCGGCCGACCCGGTGACATAGCCGCCATGGACGCCGAAGCCCTTGGCCAGCGTGCCCTCGATGATGTCCACCTGGTCGGCCACGCCGTCGCGCTCGGCCACGCCGCCGCCCTGCGGACCGTACAGCCCCACGGCGTGCACTTCGTCCAGATAGGTCATGGCGCCGTATTTCCGCGCCAGGGCGCAGGTCGCCCCGATATCGGCGATGTCGCCATCCATCGAATAGACGCTTTCGAACGCGACCAGCTTGGGCACGTCGCGCGGGGCCGCCGCCAGCTTGGCCTCCAGGTCGGCCAGGTCGTTATGTTCGAAGATGACGCAGGACGAACCGCGCGCGCCCTTGATGCCGGCGATCATCGAGGCATGGTTCTGCCGGTCGGAAAAGCAGATCCAGCCCGGCATGCTGGTCAGGATCGTCTGCAGGCTGGCCTGGTTCGAGACATAGCCCGACACGAACAGCAGCCCGGCTTCCTTGCCGTGCAGGTCGGCCAGCTCGGCCTCCAGCGCCGCGTGCAGGGGGCTGGTACCGGCGATGTTGCGGGTGCCCCCGGCCCCGGCCCCGTGTTCGCGGATCGCGGCGATCGCGGCCTCGGCCACGGCGGGCTCGACGCCCATGCCCAGATAGTCGTTCGCCGACCAGACCACCACGTCACGCCCCTCGAGCGGGCGGACGGCGCCGTATTCGTAGACCGGGTACCGATCGGCCTGGCGTGCCAGCGGGGTGAACTGGCGGTAGCGACCCTGCTGGCGGATATCCTGCAATGCCGACCGGCAAAAACGGTAGAAAGGATGCCCACCCACGTCGATACTGGCCACTGAGGAATTCTCCCGCGATGCCGGTTGCGGGGCACTGGCCCGCGCGGCATTCGCCGTTACGGTTCGTCCGGGTCCGCTGTGCGGATTACCTTTACGGTTCATCGCACATACACCCGGATCACGCCCGAGGTCATCGTCGAATCCGACATAGCGGTTATTTCCACCTGTGCCGGCCCGGCGCCGTCCGCCACGATCGCGGCGGCCACCGCCTGCCCGTCCGTGGCCGTCGCGCGGCCCAGGGCGGCGCTTTCCTGCGCCGGCGTCGGCCCCGCCGGAACGATGACCGTCACCACGAACAGCACGTTCGGCTTGCGCGCCATCGCCCGGGTCACCGCCCCCTTCAGGGCCGGCTGCCACTGGTCGGGCGGCGTGCCGTGCCGGATTTCCACCAGCGGCGGGACCGGCTTCGGCGCGGGCGGCGGGGGGGGATAGTGCGGACGGGGCGCGCGGCTGGCCCGCGGATCGAAGGTCCGCTGGTCCACCAGGTTGCACGAGGCGAGGCACAGCGTCCCCGCCATTGTCACAGCCAGCAGAAACAGTTCGGGACGGGAGGGATGGAACATGCGCGCACGGTTGCAGCATCCGCATCGCGGAGCAAGAGCGCAAAACCGGCCGCGGGCGCCGGGAGGACGCCGGGGTTGCGTGCGTGCGCTTGCGGGCCGCCCGCCACGATCCTAAACCATCGTTCCATGGCACGCGCGCGCACCCCGATGCCGGACCTGGACGACGACCCTGCTGCCGAGGCGGGACCCGGCATGGCGCCCGCCGATCCGGACGCGCGGAACATGGTCCACGCGCTGGGCGACGCCGTGCGCGGCTTCATCGGCGCCGCCGTGGACGACGCGGAGGCAGCCTGCCGCGCGGCGGCGATGGCCGTCCCGGCCTGCGTGCTGTGGAACCAGTTCCTGCGATTCGACCCGGCCTGCCCCGACTGGCCGGATCGCGACCGCTTCGTCGTGTCGTCGACCCGCCACCGCCCGCTGCGGAACGCCCTGATGCGCCTGGCCGGGCAGGTCACGTCCCCCGGCGAGGCGGTGATGGAATATGGCGCCCACCCGGCCGTGGAAATGGCATTCGGCCCCGGCGGCCAGGGGCTGGGTGCCGCCATCGGCATGGCGCTGGCCGAACGCCGCATGGCGGCGCGCTTCGGACGGTCGATCGTCAACCACCGGATCTGGGTCCTGTCCTGCGGCACCGAACTGTCCACCGGGGTCGCGATGGAAGCTGCCTCGCTGGCCGCGCGCATGGGGCTGGACCGCATCACGGTGCTGTTCGAAATCCCGCCGCAGGATGAAAGCGAGGCCGAGGACACGCTGGCGCGCTACGCCGCGACCGGCTGGTCGGTGCGCAAGGTCGCCGCCGACGATCCCGACGCGGTGCATGCCGCGCTGTCGGCCGCGACGCGCTCGCGCAAGCCATGCGTCGTCGCCTGTTCCATCGCGCCTTCCCCGAACGCGGCCGCCGCCCCGGGGGAAAACGCCCCCCGCGACCTGCCGGCGCTGCAGGACCTGTCCACCCTGCTGTGGCCCCGCGTCGCCCGCCGCGGGGCCTCGGCCCGGCGGGCGTGGCTGCGGCGGCTGGCCAAGCACCGGCAGCGCGGGGAATTCGACCGCGTGACGGCGGGACGCCTGCCCTCCTTCTGGCGCGAGGACTGGGCCCGGTCGTGGCAGGTCGGCACCGGGGCACCGCCACCCGGCCCCGGGCACGGTTCGGACCCCGCGCCCTACGAGCAGGGAACCCTGGGATACGGCCGGCGCGGGCTGGACATCCTGCGCGGCCTGGTGCCGGAAATGCTGTGCCTGGCATCGCGCCGGGGGGGCGAGCTGACCGGCCCGATCCGCCCGGACGATGCCGCCGCGGGCGATTGCGGCACCCGGGTGCATGGCCTGGCCGCGCTGCTGAACGGAATCGCGCTGCATGGGGGCCTGATCCCGTGCGGGGCCACGACCTTCGTCGCCGTGGACCGGATGCGCCCGGCACTGCGCTTCGCCGCGATGATGCGCAGGCGGGTCATCTACCTGCTGACCGATGACGGGCTGGCGCTGGGCCAGGACGGGGCGGGCTGGCTGCCGGTCGAACAGCTGGCCAGCCTGCGCGCCATGCCCAATGTCGCGGTCTTCCGCCCCGCCGACCGGCGCGAAACCACGGAATGCTGGGAACTGGCGCTGCACCGGGCCGACGGGCCCAGCCTGATCGCGCTGTGCCCCGTTTCGGCCGGCCAGGCCGAATTCCCCGACCTGCGCGGCCGCCGGTCGCGCGGCGCCAGCGCGCACGGCGGCTATGTCATGGAAGAGGCACGGGGGCCCCGCCAGGTCACGCTGGTCGCCACCGGCAGCGAGGTCGCCATCGCCCGCCAGGCCCAGCAGCTCCTGGTCCGGGACGGGATTCACGCGGCCCTGGTTTCCCTGCCCTGCTGGGAACTGTTCGACCGCCAGGACGCCTCCTATCGCGAGCAGGTCCTGGGCAGCGCGCCACGCATCGGCATCGAGGCCGCGTCGGGCTTCGGCTGGGACCGGTGGCTGGGGCCGCGCGGCGCCTTCATCGGCATGGAGGATTTCGGCGAGACCGCGCCGTCCAGCGAACTCTATCGCCGTCTGGGCATTACCGCCGAACGGATCCACCAGACGGCGATTCACCTGATCAGCGAGACGGGACGTGACTTTCACGCGCCGTCCGGGCAGAAAGCGGAAGGTGGCCGCGGACGATACGCCGCCGGAGGCACCGTCCAGCTACGGCCGACATTCCGTAACGGCTGAATACTCGGGAGAGCAATAGAATGGCTGTCAAAGTCGCAATCAACGGTTTCGGCCGCATCGGCCGCCTCGTCCTGCGCGGCATCATCGAAAGCGGACGCACCGACGTGGTGCCGGTGGCCATCAACGACCTCGGCAGCGTCGCGGACAACGCCCACCTGCTGAGCTATGACAGCATCCATGGCCGCTTCCCCGCCGACGTGCGGGTCGAGGGCAATGCGATCGTCATCACCGCCAACGGTCGCACCTATGCGCCGATCGCGGTCTCGGCCGAGGCCGACCCGACCAAGGTGCCGTTCGACGGCGTGGACGTCGCGCTGGAATGCACCGGCCGCTTCACGACCAAGGAAAAGGCGGCGCACCTGATCGAGGCCGGCGCGCGCAAGGTCATCATCTCGGCCCCCGGAACGCATGTCGACGCCACCATCGTCTATGGCGTGAACCAGGATACGCTGACCAGCGACATGACGGTGATCTCCAACGCCTCGTGCACCACCAACTGCCTGGCGCCCATCGCCAAGGTGCTGGACGAGACGTTCGGCATCGAGCGCGGCTACATGGTCACCATCCATTCCTATACCGGCGACCAGCGCACGGTGGACACGCTGCACAAGGACCCGCGCCGGGCCCGCGCGGCGGCGATGAACATCATCCCGACCTCGACCGGCGCCGCGCGCGCGGTCGGTCTGGTGCTGCCGCACCTGAAGGGCAAGCTGGACGGCACCGCCATCCGCGTGCCCACGCCCAACGTGTCGCTCGTCTCGCTCGATTTCGTGCCGACCCGCATCCCGGCCTCGGTCGAAGAGGTGAACGCGGCGATGCTGAAGGCCGCGTCCGAAGGCCCGCTGAAGGGGATCCTGGCGTACAACACCGCGCCGCTGGTCAGCTCGGACTTCAACCACAGCATCGCATCCTCGACCTTCGACGCGACCGAGACCGCGCTGGTCGATGGCGGCAAGCTGGTCCGGGTGTGCAGCTGGTACGACAATGAATGGGGCTTTTCCAACCGCATGTCCGATACCGCAGCGCTGTTCGGATCTCTGTGATGGCGGCGCTGTCTTTCAAGACGCTGGATGCGCTCCAGCCCAAAGGACGCAAGGTCCTGCTGCGCGCGGACCTGAACGTGCCCGTCCGCGACGGGAAGATCACGGACCTGACGCGCATCGAGCGCCTGGCCCCCACCATCCGCGAACTGGCGGACAAGGGCGCGCGCGTGATCGTCGTCAGCCATTTCGACCGCCCGAAGGGCCAGCGGGTGCCGGAGATGTCGCTGGCGCCGATCGCGGCCGCCCTGGGCACGACGCTGGGCCGTCCGGTGCAGTTCGCCGACGACTGCATCGGCCCGGTGGCCGAGGAAGCCGTTTCCAAGCTCCAGGACGGCGACGTCCTGGTGCTGGAAAACACGCGCTTCCATGCCGGCGAGGAAAAGAACGACCCCGACCTGTCCAAGGCGCTGGCCGCACTGGCGGATGACTACGTCAACGACGCGTTTTCCGCCGCCCATCGCGCCCATGCCTCGACCGAGGGCGTCGCCCGCTTCCTGCCGTCCTTCGCCGGGCGGCTGATGGAGGCGGAACTGAACGCCCTGAACGTCGCGCTGGAAAACCCGGTCCGTCCGGTCGGCGCGATCGTCGGCGGCGCCAAGATCTCCACCAAGCTGGACCTGATCGGCAACCTGCTGGACAAGGTCGACGTGCTGATCATCGGCGGCGCGATGGCCAACACGTTCCTGGCGGCCAACGGGGTGCGGGTCGGCAAGTCGCTGCAGGAAGCGGACATGCACGACACGGCGCGCGCGATCATGGCCAAGGCCGAGGAACGCGGGTGCGAGATCGTGCTGCCGGTCGATGCGGTGACGGCGACGGAATTCCGGGCCGATCCGCCGACCAGAACGGTGCCGATCGACGAGATCCCGGCGGATGCGATGATGCTGGATGCGGGGCCCGAGACGGTCACCCTGCTGATCCAGAAGATCGTGGGCCTGAAGACCCTGGTCTGGAACGGCCCGCTGGGCGCGTTCGAACTGCATCCCTTCGACACCGCCACCAACCTGGTCGCGGCGGAAGTCGCGCGGCGGACCCAGGCCGGCCAGTTGACCAGCGTCGCGGGCGGCGGGGACACGGTGTCCGCGCTGCGCCATGCCGGCGTGGCGGACGAAATGTCCTATACCTCGACCGCCGGCGGCGCGTTCCTGGAATGGCTGGAGGGCAAGGTTCTCCCGGGCATCCAGGCGCTGGGCGAAGTCTCCGGGCGGATCCTGCCGCTCTGACGGAACGGGACGGTTCCCGGCGTCAGGCCGGGCCGTCCTCCTTTTCCTCCGTCGCCTCCCCGCCCTCTCGCGGGGTCAGGCGCACGGAATCCCCGACCAGCCCCCTGGCGAAGGCTTCGGCCGAGAACGGGCGCAGATCCTCGGCCTGCTCGCCCACGCCCACGGCATGGACCGGCAGGCCGAACGTGTCGGCCAGCGCCACCACGATGCCGCCGCGCGCCGAACCGTCCAGCTTGGTCACGACCAGGCCGGTGACGTTGACCAGTTCCTTGAACACCCGCACCTGCTCGATCGCATTCTGGCCGGTGGTCGCGTCCAGGACCAGCAGCACGGAATGCGGCGCGCTTTCGTCGAACTTGCGCATCACGCGGATGATCTTGGCCAGTTCCTCCATCAGCGCGCCCTTGTTGTGCAGGCGCCCGGCGGTGTCGATCAGCAGCAGGTCGCAGCCCTCGGCCTGGCCGCGCTTCAGGGCCTCGAACGCCAGGCCGGCGGCGTCGGCGTTGGGCGGCCCGGCGATGACCGGCGCGCCCACCCGCTGGCCCCAGACCTGCAACTGCTCGACGGCGGCGGCGCGGAAGGTGTCGCCGGCCACCATCATGACCTTCAGCCCCTGCTCGCCGTAATAGCGCGCCATCTTGCCGATGGTCGTGGTCTTGCCGGTGCCGTTCACGCCCACCACCAGCACCACATGCGGCTTGCGCTGCGGATCGGGGACGAACGGCACGGCCACGGGTTCCAGAACCTGGGCGATTTCGGCCGACAGCGCGTCGCGGACCTCGTCGTCCGTGACCTCGGCGCCGAAGCGGGAATGACGGAACGATTCGATGATCCGCGCCGCGACGGCAGGGCCGAGATCCGCCGAAATCAGCAGATCCTCCAGCTCCTCCAGCGCCTCGTCATCCAGCTTGCGGCGCGTGAAGACCGCGGCGATGCCACCGCCCAGCTTCTGGGTCGAACGGGACAGCCCCGCCTTGAGGCGGGAGAAAAAACCAAGTGCCATGTCAGAGGGTTTCCGCCACCAGTCCGTTTTCGTCAATCGCCGTCGCCCGGACGGTCACGATCCGCCCCGCCTCGGCCGCAGTACCGTCCAGCCTGTCCGGGGCCAGCCGGACGGGGGCGAATTCCTCGGAATGGCCAGTGGTCGCGGTTTCCAGCAGCACGTTCAGCGTCCGCCCCAGCAGGCTGGCGTGATAGTCCCGCGCCGCCGCCTGCCCCGCCGCGCGCAGTTGGGCCGCGCGCTCCTTGCGCACGGCCACGGGCACGGCGGGCATCCGCGCCGCCGGGGTGCCCGGCCGCTCACTATAGGGAAAGACGTGCAGGTACGGCAGGCGCTGCGCACGCACGAAATCCAGCGTTTCGGCGAACAGGGCATCGGTCTCGGTCGGGAAGCCCGCGATGACGTCGGCGCCGATCCCCAGGTCGGGGCGGCAGGCACGGGCGCGGTCCAGCACGCGCGCCACGTCCTCGACCAGGTGCCGGCGCTTCATCCGCTTCAGCACCATGTCCGACCCGGCCTGCAGCGACAGGTGCAGATAGGGCATGAATCGCCCCTCCTGCGCCAGCAGGCGCCACAGATCGTCGTCGATTTCCACCGGATCGACCGAGGACAGGCGCAGCCGCTCCAGTTCCGGTACCAGCGCCAGCACCCGCCGGCAGAGCTGCCCCAGCGCCGGACGGCCCGGCAGGTCGCCGCCCCACGAGGTGATGTCGACCCCGGTCAGCACGATCTCGCGATAGCCCGAGGCGACCAGGGCACGGACCTGTTCCACCACTGCCCCGACCGGAACCGAGCGCGACGGCCCCCGGCCGAACGGGATGATGCAGAAGGTGCAGCGATGGTCGCAGCCCTGCTGCACCTCGACGAACGCGCGGGTACGGCCGGCGAATTCCGTCACCAGATGCGGCACCGTCTCGGTCGCCGCCATGATGTCGGATACGGCGTGGCCGTCCTGCATCGCGGCGGGGGTCCAGCTTGCGGCCTCCAGCTTCTCGCGATTGCCCAGGACGCGGGTGACGCCCGGCAGCGCCGACCAGCGGTCCGGGTCGATCTGCGCGGCGCAGCCGGTCACGACGATCCGCGCGCCGGGCCGGTCGCGATGGGCGCGCCGGATCGCCTGGCGTGCCTGCCGCTCGGCCTCGGCCGTCACCGCGCAGGTATTGACGATGATCACGTCGTCCAGCGCCGCCGCGTGACCGCGCATCACCTCGCTCTCATAGGTGTTCAGGCGGCACCCGAAGGTCAGGATCTCCGGCTTGGCGGTCATGACGGATAGCCTTCGGGATCGAACGTGCCGACGAAGCTGACGGTGGCGGGGCCGGTCATCAGCACATGCCCCCCTTCCCCTGGGTCATCCTGCGCGCGCCACGAAACGGACAGCGCGCCGCCATCCATCCCGACCGTGCAGGTCCGTTCCACCAGCCCGCGCCGGACGGCGTTCACCACCGCCGCACAGGCGCCGGAGCCGCAGGCCAGGGTCAGGCCGCTGCCGCGCTCCCACACGCGCAGGCGCAGTTCGGTGCGCGAGCGGACATGCGCGAAGCCGATATTGGCCCGTTCGGGAAACAGCGGATCATGTTCCAGCAACGGCCCGGCCACGACCGGGTCCAGGTCCAGCATGTCGTCCAGGAAGAACGTGGCGTGCGGATTGCCCATCGAGGCCGCCGCCGGGTCTCCCGCCAGCGGCAGGTGCAGCGTATCGGCCGCCCGCGCCAGCGGCACGTCGCGCCAGTCCAGGGCCGGGCGGCCCATGTCCACGGTGACGACGCCCGCGTCATCCACCCGGGCAGGCAGCAGGCCGGCCCGGGTCTGCAGCACCGTCTCGCGCCGCCCCTCCTGCCGCCACAGCAGCGCCGCGACGCAGCGCGAGGCATTGCCACAGGCCCCGGCCTCGGTGCCGTCGGCGTTGAAGAACCGCACCAGGACGTCCGCGCCGTCGCGGGTGGCGGGTTGCAGGACCACGAACTGGTCGCAGCCGATCCCGCGATGGCGGTCGGCCAGCGCCGCGATGCGGGCCGGCGTCAGGCCGTACCGTTCGGCGCGTTCGTCCACCACGACGAAATCGTTGCCCAGGCCGTGCATCTTGTGGAACGGGGTCATCATGCGCGCCTTATACGGCACGCATCGGCGGAGTGCGAGACAAGCTTGCAGCCGTCAGAGAAACCGGCCCGGGGCGCCGCGTTGCAGCACTTCGATCCGATAGCCGTCCGGGTCGGCGACGAAGAAGAAGCGCCCCACGACCCGCTCGCCCAGCGACAATTGCTTGACCGCCAGCGGCGACAGACCTTCCCGCGTGAAGCGGTCATGTTCGGCGTCGATATCCGCGACCGACACCGCCAGGTGGCCGTAGCCGTCCCCCAGGTCATAGGGGCGGTCGCGGTCGTGGTTGACCGTCAGTTCCAGTTCGAATGTCTGTTCGGCATTGGACAGGTAGATCAGGGTGAAACCATCGAAGACCAGCCGGTCGGCCACGCGCAGGCCGAAGGCGCGTTCGTAGAATGCCAGCGACGCGGCTTCGTCGCGCACGCGGATCATGGAATGGATCAGCTTCGCCATCGTTTCGGACTCCTTTATCGACAGGTTGGCGGATGTATAGCGGCCCGGCCGGCATTGTGGGTCTGGATTTTCCGCCCGACCTGTCGCATGTGCGGGGCATGACCGACGAACCGCACGGCTTCCACCCCGCCGCCTTCACCGTCGCCAGCGACGAACCCGACGCGTCGTTCTTTGCCAGGCGCGATCCCGGCCCCCTGATGGACCCCGGGGCGCAATCCGCCGTCACCGCGCTGTACCATACCCTGGTGGCCGAGGGCGCGGACGTGCTGGACCTGATGGCCGGGCCGGACAGCCACCTGCCGCGCGACGCGACCTATGGCTCCGTCATCGGCATCGGGCTGGACGCCGATGCGATGGCCGACAATCCGCGCATCGGCCACCGGATCGTGCAGGACCTGAACGCGACCCCCACCCTGCCGCTGCCCGACGACGCCGTCGATGTGGCCTGCCTGTGCGATGTCGCGCCCTACCTGCGCCAGCCGATGGCGACGCTGGCCGAAATCCGGCGCGTGCTGCGTCCGGGCGGGGTGGTGATCGTGACGTTCTCGGACCGGGTGATCGCCGGCAAGGCCGTGGCGCTGTGGCAGGCGCTGGACAGCACCGATCGGCGTCGCCTGCTGACCATCCTGCTGCAACGGGCAGGATTTGCCGGAATCGACAGCGGCGAGGTCCACCCCCCGGCCGACACGCCCTCCTGGCGCGACACGGTATATGCCATCACCGCCCGCGTGCCCAACGCCGCCTGAAAAATGAAGGCCATCCCATGGGGGCGGCACGGCCGATCCGGCAGTACAGGGTCAGGATGTCCCGCTATTGCCGGACATGCATTTCATATTGAATGAATGATATTCACATTTAGAATGAATCGTTACAATGTGATTTTTAAATGAAATTCTTGTTTACGCACTATTCCGACATATTTTGACATAATGATGCCCGATCATCATCGAGCGATGCTGCCGTCAATGTGGATTTCCGTGCGTACTTCCCCGCTTCCATGGCGCCTGTCGGTGCTGCTGCTGTGCGGCGCCACCGTTGCTCCCGCCCATGCCTCGGCGCAGGACGAAGCCGCGCAGATCGATGCGATGGAAAGCCGGATCGCGCGCATCCAGGCGCAGCAGCTAGAACTGCAGAAAGACCTGATGGCGATGCGCCAGGAACTGGCGCGACACCGCGCGCGCCTGACGGGCGGCCATGCCGGCGGCACGGCGGCGGCCAGGCAACCGGTACGGGAAGCCGCCTCGGCCGCGCCCCATGCCTCGTCGGCCATGAAGGTGACGGCGCCCGAAAGCCTGGCCGGCATCGACAGCCAGGACCGTGGCGCGCCGGTGGCCGATGCCGCGCCGCCCGCGACGGTTGCCGCGACATCCGCCCCCGCCCCGATGGACGTGCCGCCGCCCCGGATTGGCTTCGACGAGCCGACCGTGGCCGCCGTCGTCGGCCGCCGGTCCGAGGACATGGTCAACCGGATCGCCGACAACAATGTCGGCCCCCATCCCCGGGAAACCGTGGGCGCGCAGGCCGCCGGCGCGCTGGGCGATCACGGCGTGTTCCACCTCGGCCCGGTCAGCATCATCCTGGGCGGGTTCTTCGACACCGCCGCCGTGCTGGAAAACCGCCATATGGCATCGGGCACGTTCAATTACTGGCAGGCCATGCCCTTCCCGAACCAGTCCAGCTTCCACGAGAACAATTTCGAGGGCAGCGCACGCTACAGCCGCTTCTCGCTGATGGCGCGGGGCAATGTGGATGCCGACACCACCATATCGGGTTTCGTCGAAACCGATTTCGGGGCCGGGGCGGAAACGACCAATCCGTACGAAAGCAATGCCTACGTTCCGCGCCTGCGGCAGGCATACCTGGCCTATGACAACACGCGCTCGGACAATCATTTCCTGATCGGGCAGGCGTGGAGCCTGCTGACGCCCGGCCGCGGGGGCATCATCGCACGCCAGGAAAGCCTGCCGGAGACGATCGAATCCTCGATGCTGGCCGGGCAGACCTGGGCCCGGCAATGGCAGGCGCGCGTGGTGCATGACATGATGCATCACCGGCTGTGGCTGGGCCTGTCGATCGAAAACCCCGCCACGATCTACGACACCACCGGCTTTGCCAACGCCAACGGATCGGTCCCGCTGCCCAATGGCGGGACGGCCAACGTCGGCGCGAACGGCACCGGCCTGACCGAATTCACCACCAATTATTCCGACGAGATCGCACCCGACGTGATCGGCAAGGTCGCATGGGACCCGGCCTGGGGCCATTACGAGGCCGAGGGCGTCGTGCGCTTCCCGCATGACCGCGTGGTCGTGAACGGGGTCGGGCGGAACAATACCGCGATTTCGGGCGGCGGCGGCGGATCGGCGATCCTGCCGGTCATTCCGCACAAGGTCGAAATCCGCCTGGCGGGCCTGGCCGGCATGGGCATCGGCCGCTACGGATCGGTCCTGCTGCCCGACGTGACCCTGTCATCCAGCGGCAAGCCGAAGCCGTTGCCCGACGCACAGGGAACGGCGGGGATCGTCGCCCACCCCAATTCCGCGATCGACGTCTATGGCTATTACGGCATGCAACGATCGGGCCGGAGCTATTTCTCCGCCGACGGCACGGCCTACGGGTACGGCAACCCGAATGCCTCCAACGCGGGATGCGAGATCGAACTGTCGCCGCTGGCCTGCACGGCCAATATCCGCTCGGTCCAGGAATTCACCATCGGTGCGTGGTGGCGGTTCCTCAAGGGGCGGTACGGCACGGTCGAGGCCGGGACCCAGCTTGCCTATTCCCGCGTGGAGACCTGGAGGGGCATCGGCGGCGCGCCCTCGACCAGCGCCAGCCAGATCTTCTTCGATTTCCGCTACCTGCCGTTCCAGTAGCCTTCGAGTTGCGCCCGGAGGGAAAAGGGAGGATGTTCCCCGCTGACCGCACCGCAGGATGAAGGAGATCACGGTCATGCAGGACAAGGTACTTCGCGGATTGGCACTCTCCCTCTGCCTTGTCGCCATGGCCGCGCCGGCGTTGGCCGACGACGAAGAAGAAGCGCACAAGACCATGTCGCTGCACCAGTTGGCGAAACGGCCGCCGATACCCACCGCGCACAAGGATTTCAGCCAGTACCGCTACCGCCCGGCCGGCGACAAAATCGTGGAACAGTCTGACGCCGACCGCCTGATGTTCTGGACACAGGACGGCACGCCGGACGGCTATGCCGAGCGGCGCGGAAACGCCATCCTGTATTACGACCGGACCGGCAAGGCCGTCCGGGTCCAGGAAATGGATCCCACTGCCGATTAGAGCAGATCGTGATGAGGTGGGATCACCTCATCACGTGAAGATGCTCTGAAAACAAAAACCTGGAGTGGGTGATGGGGTTTACCCAATCACCCACTCCAGGAAGCCGGGTAGCCGTAGAGGCTGCTGATCGCGGCAGTCGACAGCACGTCCGCCGCCGGGCCGTCGGCAATCATCCGTCCCTTCTGCAGCAGGATCGCGCGCGAAAAGACCCGCGCGGCCCTTAGCGGGTCGTGGGTGGTGGCCAGCACGGCGTAGCCGTCGCCCGCCAGCCGGCGCAGCAGATCGAACAGGCGGAGCTGCTGTCCATAATCCAGGCCGGTCTCGGGTTCGTCCAGCACCAGCAGGCGCGCACCCTGGGCCAGCGCACGGGCGATCAGCACGCTCTGCCGCTCGCCGCCCGACAGCGCGGCATAGGACCGGTCCGCCAGGTGACCGATCGCCAGATGATCCATGGCCTGCCCGGCCGCCGCGCGATCCGCGGCCGAAACGAAGGGCGACACCATGGTGCCCGCCGCCAGCCGGCCCAGCGCCACGACATCGCGCACCCGATAGGGAAAAGCCACCGCATGGCCCTGCGGAACATAGGCGACCCGCGATGCCAGGTCGCGCCGCGCCATGCCCATGATCGGCTGCCCGTCCAGCAGAATGCGGCCGGCGCGCGGCCGCAGCAGCCGCAGCACCAGGCGCAGGATCGTGGTCTTGCCCGCGCCGTTCGGCCCCAGCAGGGCCACGCCCTCGCCCGCGCGCATGGCGAACGACACATCGTCCAGGACGCGGCGCCCATCCCGCGAGAAGGAGAGCGATTCGACCACCAGATGCGTCATTCCGCCCATCCGCGCCGGATCAGCGGCAGCACGGACACGAAGACGCAGACCCCCAGCAGGTCCGCGATCAGCCCCACCGGGATTTCCTCGGCCGAGAGGCTGCGCGCCAGATCGTCGCATGCCAGCAGGAACGCCCCGCCCAGGCAGGCGCTGAGCGGCAGGACGCGGGCATTGCGCGGCCCGGCCAGCAGGCGCGCGACATGGGGCACGATCAGCCCCACCCAGCCGATCATTCCCGCCACCGATACGGTCAGCGCCGACAGCACCGTCGCCGCCGCGATGACGCCGTAGCGCAATGCGGTGACCGGCACGCCCAGCGTCCGGGCCTCGTCATCGCCCATCGCCAGCGCGTCCAGCATGCGCCCGCACGCCCCCAGCGCCACGATCCCGACCAGGACCGGCGGCGCCATCACCGCCAGGTCGGACCATGCGACCTGCGTCAGGCTGCCCAGCAGCCAGAAGACGATATCCGGCAATTGCCGGTCGGGATCGGCGACATATTTCAGCAGCGACAGCAGCGCGGTGAACAGCGCGGTGCTGACCAGGCCGCCGAAGACCAGCATCAGCATCGACGCCGCGTCGAACAGCCGCGCCACGCCCACGCCCGCCGCCACCGCCACGGTGCCCCCCAGGAACGACAGAAGATGCATCCCCACCGGCCCCGCGCCGGTCACGATGCCCGCCGCCGCGCCGAACCCCGCGCCGGCCAGCACACCCAGCAGTCCCGGCGAGACCAGCGGGTTGCGGAATACCGCCTGGTACCCCGCCCCCGAGACCGACAGCGCGGCGCCCACGACGATCGCCCCGGCGATACGCGGCAGGCGGGTGCCGATCAGGATGGAATGGAGCAGCGCCCGCCGCGCCGGCATCACGCCCCCGTCCCGCCCCAGCAGGACCGACACGATATCGGCCGCCGATACCGGGTAGCGACCGAGCCCCAGCGACACGATAGCCAGGATCACCAGACCGGCCGCCGGCAGCGCCAACCCCGCAACGTTGCGGCCACCTCCAGTCCTCGGACTCACCGCCCTCCCTCGGCGGGGCGTTGCGCGGCCAGGATGCGGGCCGCATCGTCCGGCTTCAGGTCATATGCGAAAAAATCATGATAGAATTTGATGGTTTCGGAAACCATATCGACATCACGAAACCGATCGGGATAGAGTGTCCGGGCCGTCCAGAGGAGTTGCAGCGGCAATTCGCTGCCGTAGCGGTCCCAGGGGAACACGCCGGCCGGGTTTTGATGGACACGCCCGGCGCGCACGGCGCGCAGCGCGGCCCACCCTTCCGGCGCGGCGGTCGCATCGCCGCTGTCGGCGCCCAGGATCACCACGTCCGGGTCCCAGGCCGCGATCTGTTCCATCGACACCGGGCGCATGTTGCCCGTCAGGCCGGTCGCCGCGTTACGCCCGCCCGCGCGGGTGATCCATTCGTCGATGATGGTATGTTCGCCATCGACCGTCAGCGGCACCAGCGACTTGACGTGCAGCACGCGCGGGCGGGCGGACAGCGGAACGGGGGCGACGGCCTGCCGCACCCGTTCGACCGTCGCCGTCAGCACGGCGCGATAGCGCCGCGCCACGTCATGGGCCGAGGCGTCCCCCAGGATATCGGCCGTCAGGTCCACGGCGCGCAGCAGGGACGCGAGATCGGTGAAGCCGGCCTGCACCACCGGCAGCCCGACATGGCGCAGCGACGCCGCGGCCGGCGAATCGTTGGCAACGAACGCCAGGTCCACCCCGGACTGCATCAGCATTTCGGTATTGGGAACCGGGCTGGTCACCCCCACCGCCTGGTGCAGCGCGGGGGCCACGCGATACATCCACGGCCGCGCCGCGGGCAGGTCGTCCGTCACCGCGATGCGACCGGCCGCCCCCAGCATGATGGTCAATTCGTTATGGGCAAACCACAGGTCGGCGATCCGGTCCGGATGATCGGGGCACGTCACCGCATGACCCGTCATATCCATGACCGTCCGCGCCCGTCCGGCCGCGGGCCACACGCCCACCACCGCCGCCGCCAATATTGCGGCAGCCAGATCGTGTCTTCCCATTCCGCGTCCCCTCCGGAGGATGATCTATATCCTATTGGACATATCCATCACCAGCCCCCGATATACTGTCGGCTGGTAGACGAGGACGGCGAACGGAGCGTTCGTTACGGTCGGAACATCGAAAAATACAGGATCGCCATGTCGATCACGAAGGCGGACAGCAGGCCGCCGCAGATCAGGGCGACCGTGATCCGGTCGCGCGCATCGACCCCGGACGGGTCGTCCTGCCGCGCCGCCACGGCCCGCCACGGCGCATGCAGATGGGGCCGGTGCGGCCCGGCCATGCTGATATGGAACATGTTATGCCTCCTCCGGACCGTCCCTCTTCTTCAGCCGTGTTCACGGCGGGTTCGTCCGGTTGCAGCATGACCATGCGCCTTGCGGAGGCGGGCCCCAAGGGCAATTGGGGCCGGTCGCAATCTATTGAAACAACATGGCCTCTGCCTCGCGTCCGGCGCATGGCTCGCGCGCCGAACCCGGGACAGGCGTATGGGTCAGGCCGTTGCCTCCTCCTGATAGGCCGACATGTCGGGGCAGGAGCAGACCAGGTTCCGGTCGCCATAGGCGTTGTCCAGGCGATTGACCGGCGACCAGTATTTCGAGGACGGAACCACGTCGCCCGGCAGGCATCCGCGCTGGCGGTCATAGGCCCGTTCCCAGGCCGTTTCCGTCAGGTCGCGCACCGTGTGGGGGGCATGGCGCAGCGGGCTTTCGTCCGCCGTCAGCACGCCGGCCTCGATATCGCGAATTTCCGCGCGGATTGCGATCATCGCGTCGCAGAACCGGTCCAGTTCGACCCGTCCCTCGGATTCGGTCGGTTCGATCATGAAGGTCCCGGCCACGGGAAAGCTGACCGTCGGTGCATGGAAGCCATGATCGATCAGGCGCTTGGCGATGTCATCGACCGTGATACCGGTCTGGTCCTTGATCGGGCGCAGATCGACGATGCATTCATGCGCCACCCGGCCGTTCGCCCCGCGATACAGCACCGGATAGTGGTCGGACAGGCGGCTGGCGATGTAGTTGGAATTCAGGATTGCGATTTCGGTGGCGCGCCGCAAGCCGGCATCGCCCATCAGCGTCATGTAGGTCCACGAAATCGGCAGCACCGCCGCCGATCCGAAGGGCGCCGCCGAGACCGCGTTCGTGCCGCCTTCCTGCGGCGCACCGGGCAGGAACGGCGCCAGGTGCGCGCCGACGCCGATCGGTCCCATGCCGGGGCCGCCGCCGCCATGCGGGATGCAGAAGGTCTTGTGCAGGTTGAAATGGCTGACATCGGCGCCGAACGCGCCGGGACGCGACAGGCTGACCTGCGCGTTCATGTTCGCGCCGTCCAGATAGACCTGGCCGCCGGCCGCATGTACCAGGTCGCAGATCTCGACCACCGATTCCTCGAACACGCCGTGCGTCGAGGGATAGGTGATCATGATCGCGGCCAGACGGTCGGCATGCTGCGCGATCTTCGCCTTCAGGTCGCCGATATCGACATTGCCCTGCCCGTCACAAGCCACCACGACCACGCGCATGCCGACCATCTGGGCCGACGCCGGATTGGTACCGTGCGCCGAGGCC
The DNA here is from genome assembly GCF_000021325.1 of Gluconacetobacter diazotrophicus PA1 5. GTDB lineage: Bacteria > Pseudomonadota > Alphaproteobacteria > Acetobacterales > Acetobacteraceae > Gluconacetobacter > Gluconacetobacter diazotrophicus. The sequence goes on from NC_011365.1 coordinate 586,520, forward strand.
GGAATCAGGCAGATATCGCGCCGGCCCTCGCCCCGCGAGCGGTGATAGGCCCGGATGGCCAGCAGGCCGGCATATTCGCCCTGCGCGCCCGAATTGGGCTGCAGCGACACCGCGTCATAGCCGCTGACGGCCTTCAGCAGCCGTTCTAGATCCTGGAACAGTTCGGCGTAGCCCGCCTGCTGCGCCGCCGGGGCGAAGGGATGGATGTCGCAGAATTCCGGCCAGGTGACCGGCATCATCTCGACCGTCGCGTTCAGCTTCATCGTGCACGATCCCAGCGGGATCATCGTGCGGTCCAGCGCCAGGTCGCGGTCCGACAGGCGGCGCAGGTAGCGCAGCATGTCCGTTTCCGACCGGTGGGCGTGGAAGACCGGATGGGTCAGGAACAGCGTGGTCCGCCGCAGGGCGGCCGGCAGCAGGTCGTCCGGCGCCGTCAGGTCGCGCTCCAGTGCCGCCAGCCGGCCCGCGTCGCGGCAGAAGCAGCGCCAGATGGCACGCACGGTATGGGGCGTCGAGGTCTCGTCCAGGCTGATGCCGACACGGTCGCCATCGACGACGCGCAGGTTCATCCCGGCCTCTTCGGCGCGGACCTGCAGCAGGTCCGCTTCGCCCCGGGTGTGCACGGTGATCGTATCGAAGACCGATTCCGTCTCCACCCGGATCGACAGGGCGCGCAGGCCCGCGACCAGGATGGCGGTCAGGCGATGGGTGCGCCGCGCGATCGCCGCCAGCCCCTCGGGCCCGTGATAGACCGCGTACATCGCGGAAATGACGGCCGGCAGCACCTGCGCGGTGCAGATGTTCGACGTCGCCTTTTCGCGCCGTATATGCTGTTCGCGGGTCTGCAGAGCCAGGCGGTAGGCGGGTTCGCCCCGGCTGTCGATCGACACGCCCACCAGGCGGCCCGGCATGTTGCGCTTGTAGGCGTCGCGCACCGCCATATAGGCCGCGTGCGGGCCGCCGGCCCCCATGGGCATGCCGTAGCGCTGCATCGACCCGACCGCGATATCCGCGCCCAGCGTGCCCGGCGCCTCCAGCACCGTCAGGGCCAGCGGGTCGGCCGCCATCGCCACGATGGCGTGCGCGGCATGCAGCCGTTCGATCCAGGCGCGCGGATCGCGGATGCGGCCCGACGAGCCCGGATACTGGAACAGCGCGCCGAACACCGCGTCCGGGTCCAGGTCGTGTTCGGGATTGCCGACGATGATCCGCCACCCCATCGGCTCGGCGCGGGTGCGCAGCACCGCCAGCGTCTGCGGATGACAGTCGGCATCGACGAAGAATCCATCCGCCTTCGACCGCGCGACCCGCCGGGCGAGGGCCATGGCCTCGGCCGCCGCCGTCGCCTCGTCCAGCAGCGAGGCATTGGCCACGTCCAGCCCGGTCAGATCCGTCACCAGCGTCTGAAAATTCAGCAGGGCTTCCAGCCGACCCTGGCTGATTTCCGGCTGGTAGGGGGTATAGGCCGTGTACCAGGCCGGGTTTTCCAGCACGTTGCGCTGGATCACCCCCGGCAGGACGGTGCCGTAATATCCCTGCCCGATCAGCGAGACCATCACCCGGTTGCGCCCGGCGATTTCGCGCAACCGCGCCAGCACCGCCGGTTCGGACAGGCCGTCGCCCAGCCCCATGTCGCCGCGCAGGCGGATGGAGGCCGGGACCGTCTGGTCCATCAGGTCATCCAGCGAATCCGCGCCGATCACCCCCAGCATGGCGGCGACATCCCGCTCCGCGGGGCCGACATGGCGGGTACAGAAGGCATCGGCGGCGGGCGTGGTATTCCGCCAGAGCGAGGTGGACGTCACGATCAGGTTCTCCGCGACAGCAGCAGGGGTATCAGGATCAGGCGATCAGGGCGGCGTAGGCGGCGGCATCCAGCAGGGATGCGAGCTGCCCCTGGTCGGCGATGCGCATCTTCAGGATCCAGCCCTCGGCTTCCGGATCACGGTTCACCAGCGACGGATCGTCGGCCAGCGCGCCGTTGAATCCGGCGACGGTGCCCGACACGGGGGCGTAGATATCCGACGCGGCCTTGACCGATTCGACGACGGCGGCGCTGTCGCCCTGCGCGACCTCGGTGCCGTCCGGCTTGGCTTCGACGAAGACCAGCTCGCCCAACTCCTCGGCGGCATGGGCGGTGATCCCCACCGTCGCGACGTCACCCTCGATGCGCAGCCACTCGTGATCTTTTGTGTAATAGACGGTCATGTTCAAAACTCCACCCAATGCGTCAACGCTTGAATCCCGGTGCCACGAACGGCAGAGCCGCGACCGTGACCGGCACGTATTTGCCGCGCAGTTCGGCGAACAGGGCGGTGCCCGTCGCCGCATGCGCGATATCGACATATCCCATGGCCACCGGCGCCCCGGCCGTGGGGCCGAACGCGCCCGACGTCACGTGGCCCACCGGACGATGCCCCTCGGCATCGGCGAACAGGCGCGCGCCGCCCCGCACGGGCGCGCGGCCATCGACCGCGATCCCGACCCGGCGACGGGCGGCGCCGTCCTGAATCCGGGCCAGGATGATGTCGGCCCCGGGGAAGCCCCCTGCCCGCGCCCCGCCGGCGCGACGGCTCTTCTGGATCGACCATTCCAGCGCGCCTTCGACCGGCGTGGTGTCGGGACCGATATCCGATCCATACAGGCACAGCCCCGCTTCCAGCCGCAGGCTGTCGCGCGCGCCCAGGCCCACCGGTTCGACCTCGGCCTGCGCCAGCAGCGCCTCGGCCACGCGCACCGTGCCGCCGGATTCCATGCCGAGTTCGAACCCGTCCTCGCCGGTATAGCCCGAACGCGAAACGATACAGGGCACGCCCGCGACGTCGAATTCCGCGACATCCATGAAGCGCATGTCCGCCGATGCCGGCGCCAGCCGGGCCAGGGCCGCGCCCGCCAGCGGCCCCTGCAGCGCGATCAGCGCCCGGTCCGGCAGGGATTCGACAATACAGGCATCGTCCAGCGCCGCCGTGATATGCGCCAGGTCGGCGTCCTTGCACGCCGCATTGACCACCAGCAGCAGCGTGTCACCGACACGCGACACCATCAGGTCGTCGATGATCCCGCCCTGTTCGTTGGTCAGCAGGGCATAGCGCTGCCGGCCCGGCTTCAGCGACAGGATGTCGGCCGGTACCAGGCGCTCCAGCGCCAGGGCGGCGTCCTCGACACGGCCCGAGCGCGCACGCAGGCGGATCTGGCCCATATGGGACACGTCGAACAGGCCGGCGGCGGCGCGGGTGTGCTGATGTTCGGCCATGACGCCGGCGCGGTACTGGACCGGCATCTCGTACCCCCCGAAGGGGACCATGCGCGCGCCCAGCGACAGATGCAGGTCGTGCAGCGGCGTGCGCAGCAGGGGCTGGGTCATGCCGCCCCCCGCATGCGGGCCGTCAGGCCAGGAAGAAAGGGAAACGGACAGGGGGATAACGAACCGCGTGACATGAACAGAGCCTCCTGAATCCAAGATCGGATCCGAATGCCCCTTCTGTCGGTTTGCCTGAGATCGCTATCCCGTCGGCGGACGCTCGGGGCGTCTCTCTCCAGAAGTCGATGCCGGGCGGTCCTTTGGCCTGAGAGTTTCCGGGGCGGTTGCTCCTTCGGCGCCGGCTCTCGCCAGTCTCTCCCGCGTCAGCATTCCGATGCTTGGCATATGTTGCGCAAGCAAGTCAATCGCCCTGGAAAGCCCGATCAAAAGCCCGTTCCGGTTCTGGATCTGCCGCTTGCGCCCGCATAGGCTGGGCGGCCGGCAAACTGCCCGAGAGAAGGACACCGCTCATGGATGCGACCCCGTTTACCGTCATCGCGGAATTTGCGACAACGCCCGAAAGTCACGACAAATTCCTGAAAATCTGCGCCTATGACGCAGCCCGTTCGGTGACGGACGAACCAGGGTGCCACCGCTTCGACGCCCTGCTGCCGGACGGCGAACCGAACACGGTCATCCTGTACGAGGTCTATACGGACCGTGCGGCGTTCGACACCCACCTGACGACGCCGCATTACAAGGTCTTCGCGGACGGCGTCGCCGAACTGGGCGTCGAGATCGTCAAGGTGCGGATGCTGACGACGCAGCCTGCCTGAAAGGCCCACCAGAAAGAAAGGCAGGGCATGAACGCCCTGCCCCCTCCTGCCTTACTTCGCCGCGGGCAGGTGCTTCGCGATATAGGGCGGCAGGTTGAAGGCGCCGGTGTGGATTTCCGGCGTCCAGTAGCCGGTGGTCCCCAGGATGCCCGCCGCCTCGGCCCGGGCGCGAATCGTCTCGACCGACGGTGTGGCCGGATTCGTGCCTTTCGCCGCGACGCCCAGCGTCATGAACCCGCCGACATAGGTCGGCACCGCCGCGACATAGGCCGACACGTGCGGGAAGAACCGCGCGCGGCGCAGGCTGGTGTCGCGCAGTTCGTCGGCCTGCATGAAGGGCACGCCGCACTGATTCACGATGATGCCGTTCGGCGTCAGGATGCGCGCGCAATGTTCGTAGAACGAATCGGTAAACAGCACCTCGCCCACGCCGATCGGGTCGGTGCTATCGACGATGATCACATCGACCGATCCGGTTTCGGCGCGCGCGACGTAGTCGATGCCGTCGCCCACGATCACCTCGGCGCGGGGGTCGGTCCAGGCGTCGCCGGCAATGCCGGGCAGGAACTGCTTGGACAGCGCGATCACCTCGCCGTCGATTTCCACCATCACCGCCCGGGTCACGCCGCGATGCTGCAGCACCCGGCGCAGCACGCCGCCGTCACCCGCGCCGATGATCAGCACGCTGGCGGCGTTGCCGTGGGCCAGCAGCGGCACGTGGGTCAGCATTTCCTGATAGACGAACTCGTCACCCTCGGTGATCTGGATCACGCCGTCCAGCACGAGGACGCGGCCATGCGTCTCGCTTTCGAAAACCACGATATCCTGGAACGCGCTCCTGGTGCGGGCCAGCTCGGTGCGGACCCGGAAGCGCTGCTGCCAGCCGTCATAGAGTGTTTCGCCGATCCATGCTTCGGTCATTGCTCATTTCCCCTCGTGTCCACGGATGGACGCCGGACATAAAAAAAGAGGCCGGATAAATCCGGCCCCCGGGTTCTATGCGGGCAGGAACGGCGCCAGGCGGGGCCCGGCGCCCCCGCCGTCAGGCGACGCGGCCGCGGCGCTGTTCGTCCACCACGACCCGGTCCGCCTGGAACAGGCGCTGCATCACCGGGATCGCCAGATGCGGATCGCACGCGCCGCACATGAAGATGTCCACCGCCGCGAAATTGCGTTCCGGCCACGTGTGGATCGAAATATGGCTCTCGGCCAGGACCACCACGCCCGACACGCCGCCATTGGGCGTGAAATGGTGGAAATGGCTGTGCAGAATCGTCGCCCCCGCCGTCACCGCCGCTTCGCACAGCGTGCGATCGATCTGCTCCGGGTCATCCAGGTTCGTTGCATCCCAGAGATCGACGAGAAGATGCGTACCCGCAAACTTCATCCCGTCTTTCTCAACGAAATAATCCTTCCGCTCCTCGTCGCACGAGGAAGGAGTAGAAGACTGGATATTGCTCGGGTATTCCGAGACCATCCCCAGCTGAGCAAGTGCGTTCATCACGTACCCCCAAACCAGTAGACAGCCTGTTGGGCGGGATCGCCCCCTTGGGCCAAGGGGGCCGCTGATAAGGCCACAGCCTTATCAGCGCAAGTATTTTTCGGTTGCTCGGGGCATGTTTTTTTCAAGTATTTTCGATGACAGCCATCCGGCGGCCCTCAGCCCTTGGAGCGACGGCGGCGCGCCTTGGGCGCCGCCGCCGGCAGCAGGGGGCGCAGGAAGCGCCCGGTATGGCTCTCGGGGCACGCCGCGATGTCCTCGGGCGTGCCCTCGGCCACGATGCGCCCGCCGCCATCGCCGCCTTCCGGTCCCATGTCCAGCACCCAGTCCGCGGTCTTGATGACTTCCAGATTGTGCTCGATCACCACCACCGTGTTGCCCTGATCCACCAGGGCATGCAGCACCTCCAGCAGCTTGCGCACGTCCTCGGTGTGCAGGCCGGTGGTGGGTTCGTCCAAGATGTACAGCGTGCGTCCGGTGGCGCGGCGGGCCAGTTCCTTGGACAGCTTCACGCGCTGCGCCTCGCCCCCCGAAAGGGTCGTCGCCTGCTGGCCCAGCGCGACATAGCCCAGCCCCACCTGCTGCAGGATGGCCAGCCGGTCGCGAATCCGCGGCACGGCAGAAAAATACGGCAGCGCCTCGTCCACCGTCATGGCCAGCACGTCGGCGATCGACTTGCCGCGGAATTTCACCTCCAGCGTCTCGCGGTTGTAGCGCGCGCCCTTGCAGGTGTCGCAGGTCACGAACACGTCGGGCAGGAAGTGCATTTCGATCTTCAGCACACCGTCGCCCTGGCAGGCCTCGCACCGGCCACCCTTGACGTTGAAGGAGAACCGCCCCGCCTTGTAGCCCCTGGCCTTGCTTTCCGGCAGTTCGGCGAACCAGTCGCGGATCGGCGCGAACAGGTCGGTATAGGTCGCGGGATTGGATCGCGGCGTGCGGCCGATCGGCGACTGGTCGATGTCGATGATCTTGTCCAGCAGGTCCAGCCCCGCGATCCCGCGATAGGGCGCGGGATTCTGCCCCGATCCCATCAACTGCCGCGACAGCGCCTTGTACAGCGTATCGATCACCAGCGTCGATTTGCCGCCCCCCGACACCCCGGTCACGCAGGTGAAGGTGCCCAGCGGGAAATGGGCAGTGACATCCTTCAGGTTGTTGCCGCCGGCACCCTCCAGCACCAGCATGCGGGCGGGATCGATCGGCCGGCGCACCGTCGGCACATCGATCCGCTTGCGGCCGGACAGGTAGTCGCCGGTCAGGCTGGCCGGATTCGCCGCGACCTCCTCGGGCGTGCCGATGGCCACCACGTGCCCGCCATTGACCCCGGCCCCCGGCCCCATGTCGATCAGCCAGTCGGCGCTCCGGATCGCGTCTTCGTCATGCTCGACGACGATCAGCGTGTTCCCCAGCCGCTTCAACCGGTCCAGCGTGCCCAGCAGCCGTTCGTTGTCGCGCTGGTGCAGGCCGATAGACGGTTCGTCCAGCACGTACAGCACTCCTGTCAGGCCCGATCCGATCTGGCTGGCCAGGCGAATCCGCTGGCTTTCCCCGCCCGACAGGGTGGCCGACCCGCGCGACAGGGTCAGGTAGTCCAGCCCGACATCGTTCAGGAAATGCAGCCGGTCCAGGATTTCACGCAGGATACGCCGCGCGATTTCGGCGCGCTGCGGCGTCAGCGTCGCCTCGACCGTGCCGAACCAGTCCAGCGCCCGGCGGATCGGCAAGTCCGATGCCTCGGCGATCGTCGAACCCGCTACCCGCACCGACAGGGCCTCGGGCCGCAGGCGCGTGCCGTGGCAGACATGGCAGGGCTTGTCGGACTGGTAACGCGACAGTTCCTCCCGCACCCATACGCTGTCGGTTTCGGCCATGCGGCGGCGCAGGTTGGTCACCACGCCCTCGAACCGCTTGGTCAGGTCATAGGATTTCCGGCCGTCGCGATAGCGGAACAGGATCTCGTCCTTGCCGCCGTCCAGGATGGTCTCGCGCACGCCCGCCGGCAGGTCCCGCCAGGGCGTGTCCATGCCCACGCCGTAATGGGCGGCCAGGCTGTCCAGCGTCTGCTGGTAGTAGGGGCTTTGCGTGCTGCGCCAGGGCGCGATGGCCCCGCGTTCCAGCGACAGGGATTCGTCGGGCACGATCAGGTGCGGGTCGAAGAAGGTCTCCAGCCCGATGCCGTCGCAGGCCGGGCATGCGCCCTGGGGCGCGTTGAAGGAAAACAGGCGCGGCTCGATCTCTTCCAGCGTGAAGCCGCTGACCGGGCAGGCGAAGCGCGAGGAGAACACGATGTGCGGCGGCGGCTCGGCCTCGCCGCGCGGCAGTTCCTCGGCATAGACCAAGCCGTCGGACAGGCCCAGCGCGGTCTCGAAACTGTCGGCCAGACGCGATTCCAGGCCGGGCTTCACCACCACCCGGTCCACCACGGCCTCGACGGTATGACGCAGCTTGCGGTTCAGGTCCGGGACCTCGGCGATGTCGTACAGCGTGCCGTCCACCTTCACCCGGGCGAAGCCCTTGCGCTGCAGTTCCGCCAGTTCCTTGCGGCATTCGCCCTTCCGGTCGCGAATGACCGGCGCCAGCAGCATCAGGCGCGTGCCTTCCGGCAGCGCCATGACGCGATCGACCATCTGGCTGATGGTCTGCGCCTCGATCGGCAGGCCGGTGGCGGGCGAATAGGGCACGCCGGCCCGCGCCCACAGCAGGCGCATGTAGTCGTGAATCTCGGTGATCGTGCCGACGGTGGAGCGCGGATTCTTCGACGTCGTCTTCTGTTCGATGGAAATCGCGGGCGACAGGCCCTCGATCGCGTCCACGTCCGGCTTGCCCATCAGTTCCAGGAACTGCCGCGCATAGGCCGACAGGCTTTCGACATAGCGGCGCTGGCCCTCGGCATAGATCGTGTCGAACGCCAGGGACGACTTTCCCGATCCCGACAGGCCGGTGACGACCGTCAGCGCGTCGCGGGGAATTTCGACGTCGATGTTCTTCAGGTTGTGCGCCCGCGCGCCGCGGACCCGGATCGACTGCGCCGCTGGCAGGCCGGGTGCCGGCCTGGATCGATTACCCATGATGTCCGCTCTCCGTTCCACCCGGCACCGGATTGTCTCAGGGCCGCTTCGTTCATACTCTGTTCTGACCGGTTCCGTGCCCGCCGCCAAGAGCCGCCGACGCGGAAAAATGTAATCCGGTCGCATCGGCCACCGGCGTATCGCGCACATGCGGTATCATCCGGCGCGCATCTGCGTTAGGATGGCGACCGAGTTCCGTCCCCCCACCCAGCACCGGTCCGGGCGGACGGTTTTTTTCATGGGGGCCCGCCCTTGGGCCGCGCCCCCGGGACCGGACAGCAGCAGGACAGCAGTATGGCGGGTAGCGTCAACAAGGTCATTCTCGTGGGTAATCTGGGCAAGGACCCCGAAGTCAGGAACAGCCAGGCCGGCGCCAAGATCGTGTCGCTGACGCTGGCGACCAGCGACACGTGGAATGACCGTGCGTCCGGCGAACGGCGCGAGCGCACGGAATGGCATCGGGTCGTCATCTTCAACGAACGCCTGGCGGACGTGGCCGAGCGGTTCCTGCGCAAGGGCCGCAAGGTCTATCTGGAAGGCACGCTGCAGACCCGCAAATGGACCGACCAGTCCGGCCAGGAACGCTACACGACCGAGGTCGTGATAGACCGCTTCCGTGGCGAACTGGTGCTGCTGGACAGCAACCGGGGCGGCGAATCCGGTGACGATGCCGGCGGCGGCGGATATGGCGGCGGGTATTCCGCGCCGTCCGCGCCCCGGCAGATCGGCGGTGGCCGCGGCGGCAGCGCCGGGGGTCCCGGCGGGGGCGGCGCGGGCGGCGGCAATCCCGGCGGCGGCTGGGACGCACCGCATGGCGGCAGCGACCTGGACGACGAAATCCCGTTCTAGGCGGGACGCGCCCCCGCCGGGGGCGAATCCGGCCGGGCGGCGCGTTTTTTCCCCGGCCGGACTCTGTGCTATCGTGCGGCGTGACGCCGCCGGCCCCCAGACCGGTTCCCGCCACCCCCGCCTCGCCCACGAGGCGCGCAGGGTGGCACTGACATGACGGATATGCCTTGACCGAAATTCCCGATCCGCCGGAACCGCCGGCACCCTCCGACATGATTCCGGTGACGATCGAGGAGGAGATGCGGTCCTCCTACCTCGCCTATGCGATGTCGGTCATCGTCAGCCGCGCCCTGCCGGACGTGCGGGACGGGCTGAAGCCGGTGCATCGGCGTATCCTCTATTCAATGCGCGAAAGCGGATTCACCCACGACAAGCCCTATCGCAAATCGGCCCGCGCGGTCGGTGACGTGATGGGTAAATACCATCCGCACGGCGATTCATCGATCTACGACGCCATGGTGCGCATGGCGCAGTTCTGGTCGATGCGGGTCAAGTTGATCGACGGCCAGGGCAATTTCGGTTCGGTCGACGGCGATTCCCCCGCCGCCATGCGCTATACCGAAGCGCGGCTGGCCAAGGCCGCTTCCTTCCTGCTGGACGATATCGACCGCGACACCGTCGATTTCCAGCCGAACTATGACGAGAGCGAGCAGGAACCGAAGATCCTGCCCGCCGCCTTCCCCAACCTGCTGATCAACGGCGCCTCGGGCATCGCGGTCGGCATGGCGACCAACATCCCGACCCATAATCCGGCCGAGATCATCGACGCCACCCTGGCGCTGATCGCCAATCCGGACCTGACGCTGGACGACCTGATCCGCATCGTTCCCGGCCCGGATTTCCCGACCGGCGGCATCATCCTGGGCCATGCCGGCATCCGCAGCGCGTTCGAGACCGGGCGCGGCTCGATCCTGATCCGCGCCCGTGCCGAGATCGAGGAACTGCGCCGCGACCGCAGCGCCATCGTGATCACCGAGATCCCGTACCAGGTGAACAAGGCGACCCTGCAGGAGCGCATCGCCGAACTGGTGCGCGCCAAGCAGATCGAGGGCATTTCCGACATTCGCGACGAAAGCGACCGGTCGGGCATGCGCATCGTCATCGAAATCAAGCGTGACGCGACGCCCGAGGTGGTGCTGAACCAGCTTTACCGCTTCACACAGCTCCAGACCTCGTTCGGCGTCAACATGCTGGCGCTGGATAACGGCCAGCCCCGCCTGATGGGGCTAAAGGACGTGCTGGAGGCCTTCATCACGTTCCGCGAGGATGTGATCCTGCGCCGGGCGCGCTTCGACCTGAACAAGGCCCGCGATCGCGGTCACCTGCTGGTGGGCCTGGTGATCGCGGTGGCCAATATCGACGCCGTCATCGCCCTGATCCGTGCCGCCCCCGACGCCGCCCATGCGCGCGAGGCGCTGATGGCAACGGCCTGGGACGCGGCGGATGTCGAGCCGCTGTTGGCGCTGATCCAGGACGAGGGCAACGTCGTGACCGACGGCAAGGTCTACCTGACCGAAGCCCAGGCGCGCGGCATCCTGGAACTGCGCCTGCAGCGCCTGACCGGGCTGGAGCGGGAGAAGATCCAGCAGGAACTGTCCGAGGTCGCGGCCCGGATCAACGAATTGCTGACCATCATCGCCAGCCGCCCGCGCCGCATGGAAGTGATGTGCGAGGAACTGGCGGCGATCCGCGCCGAACTGGCGACGCCGCGCATGACCGAGATCGCGCAATATGCCGGCGACCAGACCGACGAAAGCCTGATCGAGCCCGGCCAGATGGTCGTGACCATCACGCGTGAGGGCTTCATCAAGCGGACGCCGCTGGACGTCTTCCGCGCGCAGAATCGCGGCGGACGAGGCCGGACCGCCGCCGGACGCCGGGGCGACGACATCGTCGTCCGCTCGTTCAACGCCCATACCCACCAGTGGGTGCTGTTCTTCTCGTCGGGCGGCAAGGCCTATCGCGAGAAGGTCTGGCGCCTGCCCGAAGCCAGCCCGACCGCCAAGGGCCGGGCGCTGGTCAATTTGCTGCCCGACCTGGGCGGCGATTCGATCACGGCCGTGCTGCCGCTGCCGCAGGACGAGACCCTGTGGGAAAACCTGCACCTGGTCTTCGCCACCGCGACGGGCAACGTGCGCCGCAACCGCCTGAGCGATTTCCGCAACATCCGCTCGTCCGGCCTGATCGCGATGAAGCTGGATGACGGCGACCGGCTGATCGGCGTGGCCACCTGCCGCGAGGGACAGGATGTGTTCCTGGCCACGCGGGCGGCGCGCTGCATCCGTTTCCAGATCACCGACGACACGCTGCGCGTCTTTGCCGGGCGCGACAGTTCGGGCGTGCGCGGCATCCGCCTGGCTGAGGGGGACGAGGTCAACAGCCTGTGCGTGCTGAACCATGTCGAGGCGACGGTCGAGGAACGCGCGTCCTTCCTGCGCATGGCCAATGCCCGCCGCCGCGCGGAAAACGCCGCGCTGCAGGCCGGCGAGGAGGCCGAGGAGGTCGCCGCCGAACCGTCGGACGACGAAGCACTGCCCGCCGATTCGGTCATCGATCCCGAGCGGTTCGCCGAGATGGAACAGGCCGAGGAAATCCTGCTGACCGTCAGCAACGCGGGCTTCGGCCGCCGTTCGTCGGCCTATGATTACCGCGTCAGCGGGCGCGGCGGACAGGGCATTGCCAACATGACCTTCAACGGCGGCAAGCGCGGCAGCGAGGTCGTGGCCACGCTGCCGGTCATCAACGGTACCGACGTGATGCTGGTCACCGATGCCGGACGCCTGATCCGCGTGCCGGTGGACCAGATTCGCGTCATGTCCCGCCAGGCCAGCGGCGTCACGCTGTTCCGCCTGGACACCACCGAGCGCGTCACCAGCGTCTTCCCCGTGATGGATGACGGCGATGACGATGCCGAGGACGGCGGTCCCGACGCCCCGGCGGCGGAGGACGAGAATGCCTGATGCCACGCCGCGCACGGGGTTTTACCCCGGCACGTTCGATCCGATGACCAACGGTCACCTGGACATCGTCGAACGTGCGGCGCGACTGGTGGACCGGCTGGTGGTGGGGGTGGCGGAAAATACCGGCAAGCAGCCCCTGATGCCGCTGGACGAACGCGTCGCCTGCGTGCAGGCCGAAACCCGGGCGGTGGCGCAGCGGAACGGCACGACCATCGACGTGGTGGGATTCGGCAACCTGCTGGTCGAGGTGGCGCGCTCCCATGGCGCCACCGTGATCGTCCGGGGTTTGCGGGCGGTGGTGGATTTCGACTACGAGGTGCAGATGTTCGGCATGAACCACCATCTGGCGCCGGATATCGAGACGGTCTTCCTGATGGCCACCGAACGCAACCAGTATATCTCCTCGCGGCTGGTGAAGGAGGTCGCCCGACTGGGCGGCGACATCACCGGCTTCGTGCCCCCCTTCACGCGCCGGCATGTCCTGGCGCGGCTGGAGGGATAACGCACGGTCCGGGCACGGCATGCCGTGCCACGGGCCTTTCAGCACTGGAACATGAACGATGTCTGATACCGCACCGAAAGCCGACCTGATCGACCTGGAACTGAAGACGGGCCGTGTGGTCATTCAGTTGCGTCCCGACCTGGCGCCGCTGGCGGCCGAGCGGATCCGTACGCTGGCGGCCGAGGGCTTCTACGACAACACGCCCTTCCACCGCGTCATTCACGGCTTCATGGCCCAGGGCGGCGACCCGACCGGCACGGGCACCAGCGGCAGCCACCTGCCCGACCTGAAGGCCGAATTCACCCGCGCCGCGAAGTTCGAGCGCGGCACCATCGGCATGGCCCGCACGATGAACCCGGACAGCGCGAACAGCCAGTTCTTCATCATGTTCGAGCCCTCGCCCCACCTGGACGGCCAGTACACGATCGTCGGCCAGGTGGTCGAAGGCATGGAGCATATCGACCAGATCAAGCGCGGCGCGGGCCAGAGCGGCACGGTGCAGGACCCGGACCGCATCATTTCCATGCGTCCCGCCGCAGCCTGACACGCGTCTGCCGGTTGACTTGACCGGCCGAAACCGTTACCTGGGGCCGCACCGCACAGGCGGCCCTGGTGAGCCGGTAGCTCAGTCGGTAGAGCATTCGACTTTTAATCGAATGGTCGTGGGTTCGAATCCCACCCGGCTCATAAAATACCCCATCAGATCAATGACTTAACAAAACTTGATCTGATGGGGTCCCCTAGCATAGCGTTAACTCAGCGTGTTTCACGCACCAAACATCAATGAGTTAGCGATGGGAAAGCATAGTTCTAGCAGCGTGGCGGGAGCGTTTAATTCGCAGCCATGGTCCATCTACAAGCAGACAAACTCAAAAAACTGGTTCGTCCGCTTCTCGATCAAGGGACAGGGGCAGATTCGAAAGTCCCTTCAGACCGCAGATGAGAAGGAAGCAGATCGTAAGGCTGCACGGATCTATTATGAGGCTCTCTTACGTGCAGAGCAGGGCTTGGAAGCCAGAGACAAGACTGTAAGGGTCCTGGCAGATGAGTGGATCGCAGAGGGCGTCCTGAAGGCTCCTGAACGGACTGCTCTCTCCCGATATATCGTGGGATACTTCGGGGACGATAAGCCATCAGACATCACCTACAGGGGGCTTCAGGCGTATCGGAAATGGCGCTTAAGCTATTGGACAGAAGGGCCTGGTAAGAATCTGGAGATGGTCGTCTATCAGCGACTCGGGCGACAGATTCGTAGGCCGGTGACGAGAAAGACCCCTACCCGCTCCACACTCAACAGTGAGCAGGTCGTCTTTAAAAAATTCTTAACCCGATGTCAGAATCTCGGGCACATAAAAACAATTCCCAAGTTTGATAAGATTGAAGGTGAAGTTCACAATCGGCCTGGGTTTTCTCATGCCGAGATTGAAAAAATCTTGTCAGTCCTGAGAAAGAGGACCGTCCTCCCCGCTCTATCCAATGAGGAACGTTATCCACATATTCTCCTCTATGGATATGTCGGAATTATGTGTGGTTCGGGGATGCGCCCCATTGAGTGTCAAAAACTCAGATGGATCGATCTAGTTGGTTTCGATGAATCTCGAAACGCTAAACTTTGTGAAGGTCGAATTACCGTCCGGGTTCATGGCAAAGGTAAATCAAGAGAGTTTGTACCTCTTGATGGGACAATCTCTGATTTTCTAATGATATGGGATGTTCAGAAAATAATACGGGGATCTGATCCAGATCCCAATGATTATATCTTTGTTGACATCAAGGGTAGGCATATCCAGACCTTTAACCCAGAAGTAGTATCACTTCTGGAAGAATGCTCTCTGCGACAGGATTACCGAGGAATAAAGAGAACATCTTATTCGTTCAGACACTATTATATTACGTTCATGATTAACGCACATGCGAACATATACGATATCGCCAAAAACTGCGGCACATCAGTAGCTATGATTGAAAAGTTCTATTCACATGTCACGCTTGAATCGATACGAGACAGACTGCGGCCTTCTGGAACGCGGATCTAGTGAGAGTTGGGTAAGAACATTGCCGACTTTAGAGCCGGGTCGCATGGGGATTATAAATACCAAAGTAGATTTTTCATTATATCCTCCTTCATTGATGTTGTGTTATTGATTATTCTGCAGAATAATCAATAACGATGCTGTAGTTAAAATAAGAAAAACCTCTTAATAACCTAATATTAAGAGGTTTTTCTTATTTTATAACCAACAATACATTGATTGTTTTTCAATTATCTTATGACTGATCTTGTCTGGATTATCAGTCGCGGTCTTTTTCAACTGAATGGAAAAGGCTCTCTGAGACATCTGGAAGGCGCGGGGATGACAGGTATCCATGAAGGTCTTAAAGTTCTCATACAATGCGGTCGCTGTCTTGTATGCTTTATTTCCTACAGCACCGTTCATTCCGAAATCACGAACGGTTTCTTCACGAAAAGCCCATTCTTCGAATGGACCGACATAACGGACCTCTTCTATCTTTCCTATGACCAACTCTTTTAATTCTTTGTACATTTCAAATAGGCAAGGGGCGGCTTCGTTTACACCAAGCCATATCTGTTCCCAGTCAATATTTTTGAAATCAGGATTCATGTAAGGAGCAAGGTTGTTTTTTCCATATGTGATGGTTGGGAATCTCCTGGCACCGGTATCATCCTTAATCAAATCATCTAATGTCTTATTTGAGGCACCGATAAAGACAACATTGTTTCTTACCGTAATAGAGTCATTTGTTCTCATGGGCCTTCCGGTTCTTGTTGGTGCAGAAATGACATTCTTTATGTTTTCAACATCAGCTTTTCTCACACCTCCCATTTCATCCAAGAACAAAACATAGTTATTATATATCTCGAATGACTTCTCTTCTTCTATTATCCCGAAGCTCACCTGACTCCATAGACTATCGATAGGCTTCAGAAGAGAAGCAGATATGAACTGAGATTTACCAAGACCCTGCTTTCCCGTGAAAATAGGCATCATGTGATGGTCAACCTGACGGCCGGTCATTTTACGTTTCACCTGCCAGATGAAGTGATAAAGAACAGTGGCAACGTATGTTGAATCATCATCCGATATAATCTCGGCGGCTTTCTTTAATCTATCAAATGTGAATGAAATATGCTTATGACTTTCATCAAGCATTTCAGATCCACGTTCTATGAACTTCTGAAATCCTTCTAGATCTCTATTTCCAGTATCATACCCATAAATTAGGTAATTTATGATATTATTCTTACGTTCTCTATCAACATCATTTCTAATCTTGTTTACTGTATCAATGATGTTCTGCTTTCCACCTATTCTTTTCGATAATCCATTGTCGAGAACATAGTTGTTCATATCAGTGATATAATCGGAAATGTCTTTGTGTGATATGTGTTTAAGTTGTCTTTCCATAATCATATTACGTTCAATAGCATGATGGGGGTCTCCCTTCTCTGCTATCTCCCTCTTCATTTTCTCTATTGATTCATTGAATGAATCATCTTCAATGTTTTTATGTTCATTGAACTTTAGCTTAAATTTCTCCATGTATTTTTTAACGAAATCTTCAACGCCATAAAACTCGATGACCGCGAATGATGTTTGTTGCTTTAAGAAGGTTTTAAGGCATCTTTTGATATCACCAGCGGAAACACATCCAGATTTTTTAAAGACGACTGACACCTTCTGAATGTCATCTGACATCATGGTGAATGCGGATATAACCGCATCGTCGATTTCCATCTTACCTTGCTCGATAAGGTCAATGTATCTGTTTACAGTTTCAAAATTGAATTTTTTCTTTGAATCTTTGTCGTCTTGTGGTGGTGTTAAATTGTCTTCCATCATTAAAATGTAAAATCCTTTTTGTTATTGCTTTACGCATAAAAAAAACCGTTGTGATTGACGATCCACCACAGACCAATCACAACGGTTCTCTATTTTAATGATGTTGAAACGACATCCTAAGCCCGTTGCTGAAACGGAACTTGGTGGATCGTTTCATTCGAAGTTATTTATGTTTTGAATGAATGGATAATAACTCCGTAGTTTATAATGTTCAACTACTTTAAATTATTTCCTACTAGATTTTTTCTGTATCGGGATTTTTATCTCCCCTCGACCCTAGGATAATCGACCTTAGAGAGGGGCGATGTTCGGCCTTCTAGGGAGATAACTTGTCAAAAATCAGGGTTAAGGGACACCAAAGACTAGCTTCAGGACATAACAAAGGACATAGAGTGGTGATTTCTCCTCATTATCTCCCTATCTCCCTAGCTAGTCCCCAGCTTACTCCCTATGGATTAGACCTACAGAAACTGCCATTTTTTATCTATCTAGGGAGATAGGGAGATAATAAGTAAGTTAAGAGGTAAAAAGAAATAAAATGAGAAAAGCCAAATGAATACGTAAGTTGATTTTAATCTCCCTTATCTCCCTATATCCCTAGATAGCTGATTAGATAAGCGAATCGATAGGTGAGATTATCAACATTCCTTATACAAGGATTTCAGGCTAAAGCCTAAAATCCTGTCCAGGTCACGATTTTCAGTATGAACAATACCTGCGCTTATTAGTGATAGATATTTTTATCAGACCTATCGCTAAATTTTTTCACGACACGTAGAATGAACTATCGTATCAAGTCTATATAACGGAGCCGATAATATGCCTGGATTGCTAAAGGATATCACTTTAATTGAATCTTGCTTCAAGAGATTTTCTGATCTCATGATGGAAGATGGAAGAACTAACTGTATCCATAAAGATCATAACCAATATGAAGACGTTAAGAATGCCAAGATTGCGCTACATTTTTTCCATAATGCAATAGAAACTACAGAAACACTTCAATTCCCATCAAGTCTTTTTAATGATAATCAAACTAAAACACTAACTTCCGAGAGCCTCACATTTAGCACTCTTCTTACATACTATGTTTATTTTCTGAATAAACTATCTTTTCTGTTTGGCACTGTGGGCGCCTTTGGTGAAAAGAGCGCTTGTAGTTTTGCGATTGAAAAGATCACGACTAGCTATCCATCCCCTCCCTTCGCTGGTTACGATCTCCCAGGCTCATCAGTCTATCGAGATTAATCACCTTATTGCGATACAGCACCTTCGGGGACCACCAGCGCACATGCGCTCCTGCTGGCACCTGTGCGCTGCGGATGCCGCTAGTCGATCCCTTCGAGGGGATAGCCGAGTAGAAATAATGCTTTCTATGATTTCTAAATATAAGTCATTCGCTATAATTTATCATTTTTTAGGTTTCCACCAGCATCTCTCATCAAATCACCAAGACTGTATAACTTGTTTTTACTAATTTTATTTTGGAGCGAAAAATCATTTCTTCGCTCCAAATCTAAATTTGCATTCCTCATCATTATAATTTCCTTATTTTCCCTCTCTCTATCTTTATATACAATATTTTTTATTGAAGAAATCTCCTCAATAATAAGCCTCATCATATTATGATTTTCGTCACCAGAAGGCTTAGATATTCCTGCCGCCCTTGATATGGACAGAAGCTTCACAATAGAGTTTATGCTTTTATCAGAATCCTTCGCATCAAAAGTCTCGTTCATATATCTTGAAATCTTTGACTGAATTTCGACTACCGAATCGTATCTGAGACTTCTTGGATAATCCACGCACCTAATGGGCGATATATCAAAAACGCGAGGTGTTCCCTCTTCTTGTATTAGAACAACAGGCTTATCAAATGCCTGCCGGATACCCAATTCAAACATGACATTTGGATTTCGACTAGATAGATCACATATGACTAAATCAGCCTCCAAAAGCTGATTTAATATGTCTAGATGAATCATGTTTGTGTGCATTACGTCATCAGCACGTATCGGCTTGAAACCAGCAAACCCACATGCTGGAGCTATCAAATTGTCATATACTCTCTTGAAGTGACCCGGTTCATATCCGTCTGGATCAGATATAGGCATTACAACAAAGCAGGTCTTTTCTTTTTCCTGCTCAATAGGCTCCGACTTAGCAGTAGGCGGCTTCGTCATTAACTTATGCTCTCCAGAATCTTGATACAGCGATCCTAGCAATGTTTCTGGAGATCAACCATCGGACAATCTCGCAGATTAGTAATGCCTGATCGGCATCCACGTAAAATTATTTGGATTGGTAGGATTGCCTTTATCTCAATAATTTACCGATCATGGATGTGCATAGACCGCTACAAGGAAACCCCGTGGACCAAGTGCCGATTGATAGGATCAGAGCCATTCTGGCCGAGGTTAAACCTCTTGCCGCCGAATATTACCGACTGACCGGCAAGCCATTGGGCGTGACGGGAGAAGTCGCGGAATATGTCGCTGCCGAAGTCCTGGGCTTAGAGTTGGCTGAAGCTCGCACACCGGGATATGACGCCATCCGCCACACGGCCAATGGACCACAACGCATTCAGATCAAAGGCCGCGCTTGTGGCGAAGCAGCCAAGCCAGGGCAAAAGATCTCTCGCATCAAGAGTGATGCGCCCTGCGATGTCGTTCTACTGGTGCTTCTGGATGACAAGACCCTCAATGCCCGAGAGATGTGGGAAGCTCCCTTCCCGTCAATCGCAGCACGTCTTGCAATCCCTGGCTCCAAGGCCCGTCAACGCGGCGCGCTCAGTATCGGTGAGTTCAAGCGCATAGCACGGAAGATATGGCCAACATGAGGCCGTCAGAACGTCCCTGACAGGTCAAAGAAACCAGCATGGTCTCCTTCCTACCCCCCAGGTTTTATAGTAAAAAAGGCCCATATCCATTCTAAGCCCCGTACAGGTCCGTACAGCCCCCGGTGTCCTGTTCTGGTCCCGTCATAACAGAATATTTCTTAGGTGCCCTGTACGGCCATCCTGTGGGCCATTGATTCGGATCAGTCCGTTAGAAGTCTGCCGCTCTACCACTTTCCATCCTGATCAGGACTCAGTGCCTAGCCAGAAACGACATGATCGATCGCCATTCACCTCGGTAGCTGCTGGGTTCCCCAGGCTCAGCACGATACTTCATCGACCCATCCAGGCACTTCCTCACACATACAAACCGATTCAGGATGCCTGAAGTAAAATACCATCCGGACTTCCTGTGATGAGGAAGTCCGATCAGGCATCCATGAAGTAAAAAACTCATCCCATCACATAACATCACATAGAAAAAAGTTCTTCAGGACCTTATGTTGTGATGAATATGCGGACATATCGTCTTACTACAAGAATATTTTTCACAAAAAATCACGAATATTGTGTTTTCCGGGTAGACGCTGCCCTTCCCCCCTGATATGTTCCCTTCATCGAACGGAAACAACACTTCATCATTTCAAAAATATGAAACGGGAACCTGCCGATGCTAACCTAAACTGAAAAAGGATACAAAAAATGACTCATTACGCCCAAATTCCATTTTTTGACGAAATGGAAAAATTACAAAAACAAATTGACCGTACCTTCGTCCGACTAATCGCTTCCTGCGTGGGTCAACAGGAATCTGCCTTCCTGATGGGAAATCGCATCAGCACCAAGGTTGATTTCAATATGAAGGTTTTCAGACAATCTCGGATTCCCGCAGTCCTGAACGCCCTGGCGTCCAACCCGGATAAAAAATCCATCCCTGGTTTGGATGAAATAACCATTTCCGATGGAACAATCTTTGCTCTTGCCGAGAACCGAGGTTGCCAAATGACCTTGGGAATCGAAAAAATCCAAGATTTGATCGATATCATTGAATTTAACGATATTGACCTGCCACATATCCGAGAAAGCAAAAAAACATTGTTGCGCGACCTGAAACCATACATCGACAAACAATTGTATGGTGGCTATGTCCTCACACAATCCGCATACCTGATATTGTTGGAGTTATTCCTTCAACAATAACAAAATAAAAAACCCACGGTGGAATATTCCACCGTGGGTTTTTTATTTCCGCTCTACGAGAGAGCAGTCTCACGACTGCGCCATCGCCCCGGCGCAGGTAGACTGGCATGTGCCTGAGCTAGACCTTCGATCCACTCGGCCACAGCTTCCGGTATATCGGCATCACCTGATGCCCACCGACGAACCAACCGTTCATCAGCATCAAGCGCCGCCGCCAGCCCCCTTTGGGACCAGCGGACCAGAACAAGGCATTCCCGAAGACGAGTGGGGGTCATCCCCCCACCTTCCATCGTATCAGCGCGAAAAGGCCACCGGTCAGACCGGCCCCAGCCGTAAATGCCAACGCCAGGGCAGAAACCAAAAACTGCCATGGCAGAAAAAACCGTTGGGCATTCTTCAGTTCGCTGTCTGCGTGGAGGTTCGCGATCTTCAGAACCTTCTCGGCCAGATCAAGGTCAGGATGTGCTGTGGTATCGCTCATGGGGTCATCTCCCTCAAAACAGGCGGGGCCAACCCCTCGCCTATGTCCGCATTATGCGGACTAAAAGGCTGATCGTCAAGAAAATAGGAGTGAATGGCCGCAATTCTTAAATCCTATTATCCGAGAAAGAGCTTGAGCTTAGCTATATGAGACTTATTCCATTTCGACCAATGTGGAAGCTTATGTTTTTCAATAATCGACTGAACCTTGTCTGTAATATCAACATCGTTATGAAACCAGTACTCATCTTCATCATCAAAAATGGCAGGAAAAACTTCGTTATGGATTTTCAAGCCTGCGTTCAAACAGAATGTTTTGCTATCCTCACAACTTGATAAAATGTATCCCTTACCATCTTTCTTCCTATAAAGACTAGAACGAGTCAGATGAGGATGCACAGTGATATCATCATTGACAGACGTACTTTGGTTATTAATCTGTAAGATTTTCAAATATACTTCTCTAGATAACGCATTAACAATGTCAGAAGGAACAATTTTATCTTCTTCACTCATTGTCTTTAGATGATCGCATATATCATCTAAACCCTTAATAGAGGCTGGAACCCCCGCCTGGAACCTCGAAACAAGGACAAGTGCCCTGGCGTCGCCTACGGGATCTAATATATTGTTTTCCTTCAACTCTTCGCCTATTAATATCGAATCATTATAAATTCTATTATGTTTCTTCCTTCTATTTTTGTCTTTTTTCCAAACATGAATGAGAACACCTGCGATTAATGAACCGAAAATGAAAAGACATACAGCCAAAAATAAAAGAACGTATAGACTAGTCATTCTTCAATCTCCTTTTTTATCAAAATTATTTAAATTAAACCATTTTTATGCTATTTTTTTCTCGATATCAACAGAAAACTAAAAGTAACATACATTTTTGAACATAAATAACCTTGTAATCTTGGGAACAACCGGCACCTGTTTCCAAAAGCAGGTTCTAAACCTATCAAGAATTTTCAATCTCCATCTTCAATCAGCTTAAAGTAGGAGCGGTCATAAAAAACCCCTCCCAAAAGACATACAATGATACTATTTCAGATATCGAACCTTAATCTCGGCATAATCCCGCGTAGTCAGGATGTATCCCCCGAACAGTTCCTTGTCGATCCATGCCTGAAGTTTTTCAATGAAGTCTGGAATCGATTCATCAAAGCCCGAAGTGTCCTCGTCAGAGTTGCTATAGGTGATGATTTCAATCAGATCAGTCTTCGATGCGATCTCAAGAGCAAACCTCGTCCCCCAGTCCCCACTCGAGACATAGACCTTTCCATCGGCCTCAAGTTCGATTGGTCCGATCCCTGCATCAGGATCTTCAATCGCGGTTGAGATGTAAGACTGGATTTCACTCTGACCTTCTTCCAGCCGCAGGTTGATCCGCCTCACTTCGCGTTCAGCCTCGATCAGTTCAAACTGAAGAGTCCGGGTTTCAGGATCGTCAGACATCGGGATCATATCGTCGTTCATTTTTTCCTCCTTTTCTGGAGCCGGTTAATTGGGGGATCACGATCCCCCAATGAGTCGTTCGATTATGCCGCCTTGTGTTCGATCATCAGGATCGCCCCCTGATCCGCTGCCTTCTGTGCCTTCTTCGCTTCCCGACCCTTACGGACCATTTCGATCTGTCCGCACCGCGCCTTCTCAAGGATCTCATCCAGGTCGCCTCTCATCGCTCCGGCATGGATCTGTTCGCACCATTCGATCAGCGAGTTGATCGAACCGTCCCCAAGAACGGTGTAGGAGCCCTTGAAATCGCCCGTCAGGAGGTCAAACGAGTAGGTTGCATAGACAAACCGCATCTCGTAAGATCCGCAGTC
Source organism: Gluconacetobacter diazotrophicus PA1 5 (assembly GCF_000021325.1). Lineage (GTDB taxonomy): Bacteria > Pseudomonadota > Alphaproteobacteria > Acetobacterales > Acetobacteraceae > Gluconacetobacter > Gluconacetobacter diazotrophicus. Next base: position 609,691 of record NC_011365.1, read on the forward strand.
GTTCCTACGGAACCACGGCAAAAAACGCTTGGTAGAGCCTTCCTTTGCGAGCTTGATGCCCTGGTTAAATCCGTATTCGTAAACGTCATTCAAAACATTGATCTGAATACGCAGGGCCGCCGCGAAATTATCGCGTGCTGTTGCGCCCTTGTCGTTAGAATTGATGGCATTCCCATCCGCACAAGCATTGCTCAGGATGCTAAGAAAAGAATTTGTCATTTGATTGTCCTTCCGTGTTTATTCGGTTCGCGCCGTTGCCATCCGATGATCTAAACATCTCACATTTTTCTGGATTATCAACCGCATTTATTTTACCAATACTCGATATTCACTGTTTTCAACTACTAGAATGTACGAATCAAAATTCTGAATACTTGAAGATACAACACGAACAAAAATGATTTTTCTTATATATCAATGACTTGATCCACTTGTGCAGCAGAACCTGTTTAAGAAGATTTGCTATCTATGCGGACAAGGAATGTCTGATATCTGAAATCATCAACCCAAAAGAAAAACGGCTGATCCCTGCGGATCAGCCGTTCCAGAAGCCACCTATATATAAGGTACAGTAGACCTACTTTGCCGGGGACCGCCCCGTCTTCGGGGGGGCCACCAGCCTCACATCGTTGTCCGGGACCTGGCTCGACACTGAACCCTTTTCCGCGTTGGCTTTCGCGGCCCCCCTTCCAGTCGGCTTACGGGCCTTCTCAGCGGCATCGAGGAGCGTATCCAACTCTCCATCCTCAGCGGCCTTGATAGCCCCCTGATAGAATGCCTGCAGATCCTGAAGAGTCTTCCCTGCCACGAACACTGCCTGGGGGTTTTCGCCCCCCATCGGATTGAAGCCAGACGTTCCATAGCGGAAGCCGGACACATATCCGTTCCGGGTTTCCTCAAACCAAAGGATCAGCCGCGCTTTCGTCTTTGGCTTTCCTTCAGGATTGCCAGTCCGGTCGGCCTCACGCTTCAGCCGTACCAGTTCAGCCTCATGGTCTTCACTGTATCGTGCCCGAAGTTTGGCAATCGACCCTTCTTCAATGGCCTCCGCCACATAGGAAAGTTGCCCATTCAGTTGCTCCACAAACTTGTCACGGGGCGAAGCCTTTTTAACTTCCGTAACTTTCTTCACACCGTCCGAAACGGTCAACGTATCAAAGAATCCCATAACACCCATTCCTTAATATACTCGGCCTAACCATTGCCTTAAAACACTGATAACTAAACCAGACTATGATATCAAGCTTCTTTTCATAAAGAGAATCACGTTTCCACCACATACGATCATACATGAATTTCTAAAAAAAGTTCTGTACTGCGCATAATATCAGAGTTAACAGAAACCTTCCCACAACAACGAAGGAAGGAATGTCCTATGAAAAGTCTATTTCTATTATCGATGATGAGCATGTTAATTTTATCTGCAAACGCTTATGCGGAGAAGATACCAGATCGTCCTTACACACCAGGATGTTATGTCCATGTTGATTGCGGTAAAGTAAATCAATACAGCACACTGTCTCAAAAAGTTATTACGATCACCGGAGGCACATATCTTGGCCATGACTCAACGGACAGATTCTTCACATTGATAACATACACGTTAGACGGAAATACCTATCGGCAGGAGTTCGAAGGCATCCCAAATCAATGGATTTTGGGGAAAGCAATTCTCATATTCAATAACGATACTCCTGTATTGATACTAAATAATAAGAAGGGTGAATGGGGCGCTGAATAAAATTCCATTCATGAAGATTAAAAAGGAGGCTTATGCCTCCTTTTTTTGTGTTCTCTTTCTGACCTTTTTTTCAGGTTCAGGTGTCTGTAATGACAACGGAATATCCTCATTCGCACCAATCGTTCCCATATTAAGAGGAACGCGATATGAATCAGCATATTCCTCGTCTTCTGGAACAGGAATCCCAAGCTTATTTGCCGCAAATCCAGGTGTCATGAGCCCGTGGTCAACTAATGTCGTATAAGCCAAAGATCTTGTTTGAAGATCAGGACAAGTCATAGATTCAAAATCAAATTTAAACCTTTTTATTCCTATATCACGTTCCAATAATATTTTTCTATTGAAGCAAGACTCAATGTTGTTCGTAATAGCTTTTAATGTATCGTTTATGTAAGAAATTTCCTGCTGTTCGATGTTTGCAGCCTTGTCGGTTTCAGACATCCCCAGCTTGTGGAGTGGAACACGAAACAGACGAGCAATCTCTAGAGTCATCTGATTCCGAGCTTCAATCAGTTGAAGAGCCTGTGGTGACATACTCGTGGGTACATAATCCATATCGTTGATAACCGAGATTTTTCCCGAGTTTGAAACACCTCCGATGATATTCTGAAGATCGGCTTGGACGTTCTCAGTTGTTTTCTTCCCGGCCTTCGCGTTTGTGGTTTTCCAGTACCCTTGTAGAGCCCCACCATTGTTGAAGGTCCGTGCTGCTGTTTCTTGAGCAGCAATGGTCAACCCAAAAACCTCTCTGGCATAGTCAACAATAGACGTTCCTACTGCCCCACCATAGACTGAGAAATCCTTAATATGGATCATGTCTTCATTACTAATGGATCTAGTCTCTTGCTCGGGTCCTTCTGATCTTACAGAGGTTCTTTCACCAATGAACATTTTAGACGATGCCGTATATCTAAGCTCGCCCTTTTCATTTCTTCTTACCGTGACGCCATTAGCTTTGACGTGAACAAGTTTTTGGGTAGAACCATCAGGATTTCGAATACAGACAACATACGCATTACCATATGTCAGATAATCAAAGACCAGAGCTTTAAGCAAAGTCTGCATAACATTTTCTTGATTCGGATATCGAAGAAGCCTCAATGTGTCTGGTGTTTCATCAACCACCCATCCACCTCGTTTATTTTTTATCTCGAGGTTTATATCAAGCTTTCCGATATCGTCGATTATTATCCTTAGACAGGACGAGACTGCTGATGATTGCAGCATGTTCTCAACATTGATCGAGATACCAGAAGCCGTTGGCATCATTCCGATAAAGCCAGAAATGCCGGGATTTATTGGAGGTTCAACATAACTGTTAATCGCGCTTTTAAAGCTGCTTAGAATTCCGTCTAATTGTGTTGTTTGAAATTTCATTTTTAAACCCGGATAGTCAATATCCAGTATTTAAAATATATAGATCCAAAGAAGGAGAAACTTTGGGTCTATATATTTTTCATCAATTGACCAAAAGAAAATGACAGAAACTTTTGTTCAAGAGTATTTAGGCTAATTATTCCACAAACACCTAGACTCGATACCCAAAAAATACAATTTGCGATAATTTGATTGAACGGGCGATGACCATCCCACGCATAAAGTTTTTAGACCCGGCATATACTCCAGGCACTCGGTAAAGAATTAAAAAGAAAAGCCCGACAATCATAAAAAAATGAAGAAAAATGAAGAAAAATGCTGCTTTTTAGTGTTTTTGTCATTTTTCTTTACTTTTCTATTATAAATACCTTTAGACAAATAAGACTTATTTGTTTTGTTTTATGAAAGAATAATATAAAATGACAGAACCTAATTTACCAAAGGAAATTACTTTCTTAAAAGATTATCTACTATCCGTCCAATATGACGACTACGTATCAAAATACTTTGACTCACTAATACAAAAGCTAGACGAAAACACTATACAATCCGATACAAAATACCATGATGAAACACCCTGTATAGAATGGCAACGAACCCCCAATAATGTTGGCTATGGTCAGATAGGAATGTTGGGTATCGCGTATCCCGCTCATCGTATTGGATTCTATAAGGAATATAACCGTTTTCCCAATTCAGGATTTGAGATCCATCATCTATGTGAAAATAAAATATGCGTTAATCCGCACCATCTCAAAGAAGTCTCTCATCAGGAAAATATAGATTGTATCACTACCCGCTCCGCTCCTGTCAGACTAACAAACGAGCAGGTATGGAGCATAAGATTCGAATTTACCAACACTCCACATAAAAAAATTCAAGAGATATTCAATATAAAATCTCCTATAACTATTATTAACATTCAAAAAAACAGATCGTACAAACACGTAGCGTATAATTCCTACGACATAAGAAAAGAACAAGGAAACAAATAAAATGGACAAGAAATCAATCGCATTCATTATAAAGATTCTAGCAAAGGACTCTGGAATTTCACACGAGGAGATGACGACAAAACTCCTAGACTCATATTTCGCAATTCGTGCGACAAGAACAACCACCATTAACCCAATGACTACAAATGAAACATTATGTAAGGCATATTTTGATCTATGTAATTCAAACGCGGCTGATGATGATATAAAGAAACTTCGTCGTTCTATATCTGCCATAAATTAAACCATACAAAAATATGTGAAGAACAATTGTTCTTCACATATTATTTTTATAGAAGTCCTTTTATGTCCTCATAGGAGTTTTCTTTCAGTGAAGTAATATCCTTAATCTTGTTTCTTGCTCTTATGTTCAGTCCTAGACATTCATACAATGGGGGTAGAAGACGTTGAGCCTCTCTGATATTTCTGGTCAAAGGATGGGCCAATGAGCATCCTCTCTTTTCATCGTAGATCACTTCACCTTCTGATTTAATGGTCCTTTGATATATTTTTATATCCGCGATGATATCTACAATGTTTTCAATGGGCAGATAATCCTTCTTAGAATCCCCACCATTCTCGACAACAAGTTCTTCTATCTTTTCTTTAATTAAAGAATACTTATTAAGTGTTATGGTTGTCATTTTATTTTTCCTTATGCTAGAGTAGAAACATCTGATGTCGCATCTGAAACAGATGTTTTTATGTTAGAAATACTTTGCGATTTGGCCTGACTTGCTGCCGCCGATAAGCTAGCAACAATCTGGCTGTTGGATTGTGAAGCAGATCCTGAAGCTACACTCGTCATCACGGATGACGACAATGTGGTGTCCTGTGCGAACCGCCCAAGGGTTGCTCCATTCAGCATAGAATCCACACCACTCACTCGTCCCAAAGAGGTTGATGACCCTATGGCGTTCGTGATGGCGGTCAGGTTGGTGTGGGTGGCCGCAGTGATGGCCGAGATACCAGTAGAGGCGATCAGTCCCCCAAACTGTCCTGACACGGCTCCTATGCCCGAATTCACCACTGAATTTAGTGCTCCCAGTGGATTGGTCAGCACATTGAAGAGAGAAAATTTTGCGGGCTGATTGGATTGTAGAAGTGTCATCTGGAATGACACGATACCTATCTGTCTGTCGTTCTCAGATGTGGATATGCCGACCAGGGCGCACTGCTGAAGTCCAAGATCAGGATGAAAGAATGATTGAAGCTTCTGCTTTTGACATATCGCCAGAAATTCCATCTTCTCCAGGCCAGTTTGGTTCGAAAAAAATCCTCTGACTTCATATCTAGGTATTCTATTGCCGGTGATTTCAAGATATGGGACGCTACTATACGGAAAGATATGTGAAACAAAGTTTGGCCCGATGTCTGATTCTGATATTTCTTTTACGTATAATTGGAATCCACCAAATGAACAGTCAGTTATCATTCAATATCCTCAGACATGATCATTAATTCTCATATTTAAGCTGATACGGCAGGAAGAGAAGGAAGAGAAGTTGATGTGGTATCTGCACCAGATGATATCGCCATTAATGATTTGATGTATGAAACCCACACATCAGGCGTTGCCTCATTTAAAATACCGTAGTTGTTATATACGAATATACGAGCAGAACTCAGTGCTGATGAAGCCTGTGTTGTGAGAGGAACCGGCACAGGTGCTGGTGTATAATCGATGATCTTTCCACTCTGAACACCTCTGCCTACCGAAAGACGAAAACTAGTGGTGTTGTTCCAGTCCGTTTCTGCGATCGGAATCATACTAGACGCTGGTGGTACATTAGAGAGAGAACTCATACCCCAAGTGTCATACCATCCGGTGATTGATGTAGGCTGCGTAGCCGTCTCGTCATAGGACGCATAATATCGTTCTGGAAACTGGGTGGTTGCACTACTTATTATTGCTGCATTTGTATCTGCCATGTTGTTTTTCCTTTTCTTATTATCTTGGCCCGATCGCAATTACGCTGATGTTGCCATTTGTAGTTGCACTATTATCCGGAACATTGATTGTAAATCCAGTTGCGCTCCAGTTATTGGTCCAAGTGTCCATATCACCAGCACAGCTTTCAATGGAGATAGCGAATGGACCAGCCGAGAAGGCAACTGGGAAGTTTACATTGGCGGTGTATCCAGATGTCACCAGATCGAAACTCCAGGCTTGAATACAATTATTCCAAGGTAGATTGATTACGCCACCATTTGATGTTGAGAAATCGCTATTATATTTCGTCAGTGAATAGAAGTTATTATCCACCCATTCCGTATTTGGAACTTGAGTAGAGGAATCACCCGATGGCGGGGAGTTGTAGGCATATAGACTGTTATTCACAGTCATAGGCATAGAGGTGACTATATCTCCATCACTTCCTCCTACTGAAAATATGTTGGTTCCAGAAGGATTATAGATCGCGAAACTGCCATCATTCTGGAAGGCAGATTTCCATCCGTTAGACGTTCCGTACATAATATCCACTACATTAGACGATCCATATATAGATCCTCCAACGGTCAGGCTTCCAGTAGTCGTTAGATTACTACCAGTGATAGATAGTGTTCCACTTGGTGCGTTGATGTTGTTTGTATAGAGAGTGTTCCCAGAGCCGGTATGGATATCTCCTGTGCCAGTTATTGTGCCACTCACTGATAATGCCCCGGATAAACTTCCACCGGTCAGTTTTAAATAGGTTGCGTCCGTATAATCTCTGAGAGCAAGCGGACCCATGGGAGTTGAATCATACTGCGCCAAAAGCTGGTCCGTGCCATCAGTCGATAGGCCGATAGAAATTGTGTTTGATCCCTGCCCTGATCCTGTGCCCTGGCGGACGGGTGTGTATGGTAGCTCTGCTGATGATACAGCCGTCTGAACGAACGCCGTTGTGGCTATATGCGTGGAATCATCGCCTTGTGCTGGCGTAGGGGCTGTAGGTGAACCGGTTAAGCCTGGCGATGCCAGAGGTGCGAAATAATCAGTGAGAGCGGTTGCTACCTGTGAATTCGTTCCGTTTGGGGTAATTCCGGCTATAGCAAGAACGTTGTTCAATTCATCATAGACAAGTTGAGCATTGGGACCTGTCCATGGTGATCCGGGTTGCCCTGTATTAAAATTTGCGCTAACAAAAGTAATAGACTGCATTTTATTAATGACCCTTATTTGTAATAAGAGTATTTAAAATCATACTATTTTTCAGTGATTATTTCCTTTAGTGCGGAAACAAGATCGATTAGTGTCTGATTGGAATTAAGAGCATTATCCAAACATTCATCAATCTTTGAATCTTTAGCTACGATTCTTCTGTTTAGATATACCACAAGATAAGCCAGAAAACCACTTGATATGACAAGAAGAAGTATTACTAAGTCCTTAGTATCCTTGATAACATGTCCTTGATATAAGTCTATTATCAACTGAGTTATCCATTCCATCAACCTTATCCCTCTCTGTTATCTTTTTTGAAATGCCCACTATATCCTGAACTTCAGATTTTATCTTATCGTTCATCTTCTTGAGTTCATTGAATCTCTTCTCGAAGTCTGTTTTGTGTTTCATTTCAATCTCCTTATTTAAAAGAGGGATGAAGTTTCTTCGATCCCCCGATCGTAATATGTTAAGTGCTTTGCGTAGTAATTTCTGAAATAGTGGCGGATGTAAAGACTATTTCCGAAGTCATGGTTTCAGGATTGTTTGCCGTCTGCTCTGTACATACACAGTTCTGACCGACAATTTGTGTACCATATCGTGTTAGAATGTTAACGGTATTGTTTACAGTTCCATTAAGATAGGAAGGCGCGATACCATTTACATTTTTAACACTGACTCTGATTGTACCATATGCCGCTTCATAGGAAAGAATGTTTGGCTGAAGTCCCTGCATACTATTTTGTGGTGTATAATTTATAGTTGGGATAGTCCAACTTATATCTGTGATGGGAAACTGAATCCCATTGATCGAGAAGGTTTGTACGCCTTGGATCATGTTAACTGCCATGTGAAGTAATTCCTTATAAGTTTGTATAGAAATTATTTAAAATTAAAATCATCAAAAAATACTACTGTCTAGAAAACAATATAGGAGTGGATCGGGGATGATCCACTCCTAGCATGGTAAATTATGCGGCTGTGAATGATATGCTTGCGTTTATTTGTCTTAGTTGGTTAGCAAGAATCAGTGGAATATAAGCATTAACTACTCCGTTCCCGGCGTATTGGACACTTACGTTTGTGTTGAATGTTGCCTGATCTTGGCAGATATAATCCGTCACCAGATCACTATACAAAGAAACGATCTCGGCCTGAATTGCTGATGGTGTAGTAATGTTTCCTGAGTTTGGAATTGGATTCCCATCATCAACGATCTTAAAAGGGTTATTGCCGAAGAATACTGATGTTAGACCCGTTCTTATATACTTAGATGAATATGAAAGAGACAAAAGTGTCTCAACATTCTGATATGATGTATCAGGTAATCCAGCAGAATTTGTCTGATATGTCGTTCTTGAACGTTCAAGATATACGTTGCCAGAAAAGTCTTCACGAGTGATTGCTAGGCCAGCATTAAACAGCGAAGTGCGTTGAGAGATATTGAAGGCATTGGAGAAGCCAGAAGGAGCAACATTCAATGACATTTCTTGTAGTGGGAGTGCAGGATCAGCAGAGGCACGAATGACGGTCACTGCCCCAACCGCAGCGGCCCGTTGAGCAACAGAATCAGTTGAACCTGGAGCGAACGCTGCTATTTCGGTGTATTTTGAATTTGCTGTCGCACCCAAAGCTGCAAGATTGGTGAAGGTATCAGATGCTGCTGTGATGTGAATGCCGTACAGTTCAGAAGCATACCCCCACGTTGTGGAACAGTAGGTATCAAATGCGTTTACAACATCTTCGGTAGAATATGGAGAGATTGCGACATCAAAAGCAAAGTTGTTTAGGGAAGTAAGAGCAGTTGCTACGTCAGTCCCTGCACTGGTGGCTGGGCTAATGAGATAAACGGTTGTCACGGGATCGATTTCTCGATAGCGAGTGTACATTGTGGCTATATCAGAAGTAGCACCATATGCTGTTTGTACATCGGCTACGGCCCCGGCAATTGCTAAGGTATTGATAGTTGCAGAAGATCCGCTCGTCATTGTTCCCATAAGAACAACAACAAAGTCTGTTGTTATATTGGTTGATCCTGCACTTGAGATATTGATCCAAGTTCCAGGTATTGGGAATGAAGAAGGAACTCCTGTATTAATAGAACTTGCCATAAAGTTTATTCCTTAATTATTAAGTATATCCCGTATTTAAATACTGGACGCACTTAATACTAAGGACACCAGACCAAATGACTACATTTCCAAGTATATCTACTGTGTGCCAGAAAATAACCAGTGGAACTTCTGTATTCAAATATATAGGTGGTGCTGGACAGGAGGGAAGAATAGTCGATTTTACCAATCTTCCAATTACTAATCTCCCAGCTTGTATAGTAATGTATGGCCCGATAAACGCCAAAGAACCAGAGACATACAACTCAAATTATCAGGAAGTTGATGCAGTCATATCCTGTTATATTGTAAGCAATTCTCAAGTTGATTTAACTGGAATGTCGGGATCAATCACAACTTACGATCAATGTCTTCCTGATCTTATGCTAGCTTTAGGGAACACGATGTTATGTGATTCTCAGATTATTCCGACGTATTTCGATGGAACTGATCTTATTTCAATGTCTGAATCAAGACTTGTTAATAGAGTTGATTGGGTAGTCCGATATAATTTAACCCCGCCAAGTCAGTTTCAGTATCCTTCCACATCAATTTCTTTGACTGGAACTTTTGGATATAATAATGAAAACACTTCTCTGAACCTGAACGGAATAACACCAGCTACCGGCTCGTAATCCCCTCGTTAATCGCTCTGATAAGACGGCGCTCAATGTCGGGCTTCATTTCGTCCAGCACCCTCGATAGGTAAGGACGTGCCTCCATCACTCGTTTTCCGGGGCCATGAGAACCCGCTTCCAGGGCCAGAGCGTATTTTGCTAGGTCAATGACCTGCACAGAGTTTTTCTTGACCCTGACCCGGATCATACGAGCAAGGTTACCGGTTTTCCCCAAAGGGTTTTCACCTGGCTTAGATACATTCGATAGGTCTTTCTGGATCAGAGCCTTTGTTCTACGGGAGATTTCTTGTCCGATCAGACGCAGTTCTCTGGTGAATGCCTCTTGATTCAAAATTAACTGAACTGATTTATCTACTTTGAAAATTACCTTCATTGTGATGAAGTGGTGTCGTTTGGTTGAATCAATGACGCCTGAATAACCATGAAACGGTTCTCAGTTCCTACATATATGATTTTATTGATTATGAATGACTGATCAACGATTGTTATAGAATCAGGCATATATAACTGCCTACTAATCATACAAGTTGAATCAATATTATAATTGAATCTTGTTTGAATTGTGTGGGTGAACTCTCTTATTCCTTCTTGAACGCCGTTTATAACAAATACCGGATTCTCTTGAACAACGTGTCCATACTCATGACCTATAACATTCTTTGTTGTGGTCATCGACGTAAAATCAGAATTTGGAGCGGATACTGTATTATAAAAAGTCAGTAGTGTTGAGAACTTCGATGTTTCTATTTCCATAATGTTCCTTATGCTATCGCGTATCTCATATGTTCGTTGAGCATGGTTTCAATTCCTACCGTAAACAGGGCGGAAGGTTCTCCTCTCTTTTCAAAGAGTCTTTTGGTCAATTCGCAGATCACATACTGAATACTCGAGGGAACTGGATCATCAGTTGTTCCAGCACAAATTCCGCCGGTATAATTAACGACAAGGTGAGCATATGAATTGTAGAACTCAGATACATAGTCATAGAACGAAAACTGAATACGGGCTTCTTGTGTTTCTAAATCAGCCACATAATCATCACCCCCAACCAAAAGAACATCAGCTTCACCCCATCTGGCAATCGATACTGATTCAATCGATACAGCAGAAGTAGGAAGAGTGATCCATTGAGATATTGTCTGATTCCAACTCCAACCAAAGGAGATTCCAGAGCTTAACCATGAATCATAATAATCCTTTGATTGATCCTGACGACTCTTAGAGCATACCCACACAATCGGCCTTTGAATTATATAATTTCCGATTCTGTTTTCGATAGTTCTAGTGATGGAGTTAGCCATCATTTGAATTATTGTAGTTTGTGAAGGATCAAGAACCCCGATATATTGCTGTATGAGGGTAATTGGAACAGGACATACGATTTCAGTAGTTGTTAGTGATTCTAGCATTATCTACCCTTTTTTATACGCTCATTATCATTCTTTTCTTTTTGACCACTTACAGCTTTGGCCGCACCAGTCTTTTGAAGAGAATTAACCATTGCTGAATTGACTTTTATAATTTCGCCCTTTTTAGAGCCTTTTAGAATTTCAACTTTTGCCATTTGTATATACCTTTCTTATTACTATTTCTTATTTAAGGCTATACTGCAACAGGAATGACCTGAGTCTGTCTTAGTCTCGTATTGACCTGGACAGGGCGACCACTGGATTTCGCCTGTGCTACAAACTTCGTTCCATCGAAGTTAATATCTAGCTGGATACGAGAATCGTTCGACGCCATCTGCACCGATCCCCCCTGATTGCCTGAACCGACCGGAGGAACGGCCACTCCGTTGTCAGAGGTGCCGAGCTTACTGAGAGCAAGATTCTGATATTCAGTTCCACTGGTTCCAAAGGCGTCTTTTCCTGCAACGCCTGTCCGAAGCCACTTGATCGCTCCTCCTGCCCCCTGATTATGGGCATAGGCCATGACACCTATCTGTTGATCGCTGTTCAGGGCTCTGAACTCGGGACTCTTTCTTAGAGCTTCATAATTGGACTGCTCAAATGCCATGGCGATCTGATCTTGAAGCTGAGGATTTTTGAGAAGCTCGCTATTTGATGGTGTGGATATACCAAGCATACGTGAACCATCAGCAATCGCACCCTGACCCAACTGATATTTTCCAAGATATTTGTTTCCCGCCCCGCCCATCTGGTCATAACGGGCACCTTCGATATCAGTGATAGATCCCATGAGGGATGAAATCTGTTTATTGCTGAAGTTATTAGCCAAGGAGGCTGCGCCTCGATCATAGCCCATCATGTCTCGATAGAGATCCGTACCCTTGGTTCCAGCAGCAGCACCTCCCTGCCAGCCAAAGTATCCCCCAATGGCACCACCAACCCCTGCCCCTATGACTGTCCCCACGAGTGGCACCATGGACCCGATAGCACCTCCCACAGCGGCTCCTCCAGCAGCACCGGCCAGCGATCCTGCGACACCTCCACTGGCGCCTCCAAGACGTTCTGCTTCCTGTCTGCGGGTGATCTGTCCCTTGTGATAATCGGTAATTGCCGATCCGGCTTCATAGGCACCCATCCCGACAGTGATACCAGGCCCAATGAGACGGCCCAGTAGACGGGCACCAGAACCCAGTGTTGATCCTACTGTTCCAGATGCAATGGCCTTGTTCAGTCCGGAATTTTTCAATGCGTTCAGGTTCGTGCCGATCTTAAGAAGGTTAAGAGCAAGAGAACCTGTTGCTAGAATCAAAGGACTAAACCAACCAACCAGACTTATGCCTATAAGAGCTTCAGCAGCAGTTTTGATTCCACCCATATCATCAATTATAGTTTCCAGGTTTGATTCCACTTTATCAAAATCGATTTTTAATAACCAATCACCAAAATTCTTAACTGCCGTTCCTATATTATCAAACATTTGTTGGGCTTGAGGAGAATTAGATAGCCATTTTTCTATTTTGTCTTCAACCTGACTGAGTATATCTAATCCCGGCTGAAGTGCCGGGGCTAGTTTGGCTGCGAACTCGTCAATGATTCCGACTGCCTTTTGCTGAATGTCAGTAATAGACTGATTCATTTTATCGAGATTGTCATAGTCCTGATTTGAAAGATTCCCAGAATTGCTCTGACCTCTTGAGATTGCTCTCTGCAGGTCTGTTCCTGACATTCCTGTATATCGTTGATCGATACCAAACTGGCCCATCAGATCGCGGACACGGCCAGGATCGAGGTTATATCTCTGAGTCTGTTGTTTGATATAATCAAGCTCTGACCTCAGTGTAGTAAGAGCATCGTCTCTTCCAATATTGCGACCTGTCGCAGTCATATAGTCGTTTTCGTATTGAGTAGCATGACCTTGGATGACCTGTGATCTTCTGTCTTGGGTAGCTTGAATCTGACTGGTAACGGCAGACTGATCCCTGAACAGAAGACTTCCTGCGTTTTGTTCTGCTCTGACGCTGCGTGGAGATTGTCCAAGAACTCTTGCAGTGTTCGATATCTGCAATGCCCGATCGCTGGCTGTTTTGATCGCAATTCCGAGACCAGCAGCACCGGCGATGCCCGTTATTCCAGTTAGAGCTTTTGCAAGAGTCACGGCGGGATCAATCGCCATTCTTAATTTACCCGTGAGACTGCCGATACTATTTCCGAGATCCCTTATACCGGACAACTTTGTGAACTTGTTGAACTCCCTTGAGAGTTTGTTCATCGGAGCCTGAGTTGCCATCAGGTTTTTGTTCAGTGTCTTCAATGCAGATGAAGCATCATCAATCAAAGCAACCCTAATAGAATACGATCCGTTAGTATTTCCCGCCATTATATCACCCTACCTTACAAAAACTACTCTTATTTAAATTCCATCTCTTTAAATAATTTCAACTAACTTAGTTTTTTGTAAGGACTTCCTTTATATGAACATTAGAGAAATGAAGGCGGAATACTCTGCCTTGAAGAAAAAGAAGACCGTTCTTGTCGGTCTAATAAATCAAAAGGACGTAGAAGGCGCTGACATTGAAGCTGATGAAAAATCACTCTCTGATTTAAAAGCCAAAATCTCACGCCTAGAACGTTCAATCGAACGTGCTGAAGATGCCCTTGAAGATGAAGAAGATGCCAAAGAGGTAGATGATGAAAATGAAGATGGCGACGATGAAAAATCAAAACCAAAATCAAAAACATTTGGAATCGTCTCTGAAGTAGGTTCTGGTCTAAATCCAGCAGAAGGTATCGCACGAAAAGTTATTGCCACATCTTTGGTAAAACGTTTAGGTATATCTGACGCTCGCAAAACGGCAGTTGATCGTCTAGGTATTCGCAATGGTGATCGTCTAATAAAGGATCTCACTTCTGCTGGTCAGCCAGTTGTAGCACAGGACTATCGCGGGTTTATCGATCTCGTCCGTGCTGAAGCAGTTGTTCGTCAATTTGCTCGCATTGAATATATGCCAAAAGGAAACTTAACTGAACCACGCCAGATCACTGGATCAACCGGCTCATGGATCAATGAAGGCGCACCAATTCCAACTTCTCAGATGTCTCTCGATATCATCAACTTCCTTTGGAAGAAATTAGCCGTCTTCACATATTCTACCAAAGAATATCTGATGTATGCTAACTTTGACGCTGCTGGAAAAATCACTGAAGATCTAGCAAGACAGATTGCGCTTTTTGAAGATGAAGCATTCCTCAACTCAGCAGCAGAAACCAATGGAACACCAATCGGTCTAGCCGGATCAGTTCTATCAACAAACACCTTTGGTTCAACTGGTGTGGATTTTGCTTCTGTATATGAAAACCTACTAAGAGCAGAATCTTATATTCGTCAGAATAATATCAAGGGTGAACTCGTATGGGTAATGTCTACTCAGACTAAATTATTCCTACGCTCACTTATCACCTCACTTGGTATCAGAGTCTTTGAGAATGAAATTCAAGGTGGCACACTAAACGGTCATAAAATCTTTGACACAACGCTTGTTCCTTCAAATCTACCAAATACCCTAGCAACTCCAACCGATACCGTTTCTCCAATCTATCTAGTAGCAAAAGATTATGCAGTTGTTGCAGATGCCGGCTCCTATGAAGTTCAAGAAATTGATCAGGGATCTTTCGTTACTGGTGGTGGTGTTCAGATCAACACTGCACAGTCCGATATCATAGCTTGGAAATGTGCTAACCGCGTTGATTTCAAAATGACTCTTGATAATGCAATCGCATGTATCAATGCAGATGGCTGGAACCTTGGAAATTTTGCTGCATCCATTGGCAATACTCAGACTCCTAGCACTTCAGTATCCGGAGCATCTGGCACAAAAAATAGCGGTTCTTAATTTTCTAGAGAATCAAAATGGCAGTAAAAAAGGCGAGAATATTCTCGCCTTTTTTATTTCCCATGTCACAAACTTAATTATTTGAATTCCTATGGCAGTTATCATGCCAGAATTCGATCTCCCAAAAAGATGCGTTCCATAAGGAAAGAGGATCATCCTTTCTTATATTTGGAAGCTTTAGATACATGATTATGTCTGAAATGATACTATAATAATCAGGATCGACTTCTAGGATTATTTTTCCTGCGCTTCCTGTGCGCTTGCTGAAAAACCCAGTAAGTAGTTTCCGCCTTCCATGACTATATCAGCACGTATCTGCCCGACAAGATAAGGATCAACTGTCCCATCTGGCGACGTGGCGCACTTCTCGAAGATGTATTTTATCCCCTCAAGTCGCGCTTTATTCTGTTCTTTTTCGGAAGCTCCATCTGAGAAATCATAGATACGTTCCATCGCATCAGACAGAATATTAATTGAAGGTGGTTCGATTGTAATGGATTTAAACGTGCTGTTTCCATGTACGATAGGATCGAATTTATAGGTTTTTGAATACTTACTTGCCATTTTATCTCCTTAAAATAGGTCTTTATATTTTCTTATTTAAATCGTTATCCTTAAATGACATTCTCGCCTTGCGTAATTTCTTCAGTTTTTCGATGTTTCTGATGACCTGCTGATTTCTCGCCTCTATACCGAGCTTCTCGTCATATGTCTTTTTTGAATGGCAAGATCTACAAAGAGTCTGAAGGTTAGTTTCATCATATTTTCGGTCAGGAGCTTGTTCTATTGGTATGATATGATCCGTTTGCGTATTTTGATCGTTCAATATTCCTTCTTTTAGACAACGCACACACCAGGGATTATTGAATCTAAACTTCGTGGAAAATAGATTCCATTTTCGATCATAATTCTGAGTGTTTCTGTCAACCTGATTCCTTTTCGTTTTTATCTTTGGCCTATGTGTCTTGAACATATTAGCCATTTATGCTTCCCCACACATAGCTATACTGAGATACCTGTCCAGTTGGTTTTGTTATGGATATATCGATTTCAATCTGTGAATTATTAACTATATTGGAGTTGACAGAGATTGCGGACGCGACATCCTGAGATAGCATCCAAGCAAGAGACTGATTCACTATATCATTGGTTTTCGCGACGGTAGCATCATCGGTAGTGATACCCTCAAGCCATAATTGATAGATTCTAGATCCAACATAGAATCCGTATTCTGAATCAATCCAGTTCCCGTACATGTTGCCGCTGCCATCCGGATTTACCCAGCCGTCAGTTGCGTGGCCCCAGGTAAAGAGGGACATCTGCACGGCTGAAGCTAGATCATCAGTGTTTGTGCAGAAATCCCCATTTTCATAGACCCAATCAAAAGCTTGCGTGGCGTTATCGTATGAAAGATTGATATCCATTATGAACCAGAAACAGGTGCTTCAGTTGCGGTTGCTGGCTCACTGACAACTGGCTCTGCTACCTTAGTGGTAGAAACCTGCTGGGGCTCGTCTGATGGGGTAGCAACTGGTTCTACTGGTTGAATGGCAGGTGCTTCGGTTGTGGTTTCTGGCTCTGGAGTGGGGGCAAGGGGTGCCAGGGCGGCGGTCTGTGTTCCATTAACTGCTGGGATTTTGATTATTGTTTTATCATTGTGATTGACATTGTATATGTTTTTACAGATCGCAATGATTCTGGAAAAAACCAGATTATTTGAATCTAGCTTTGTACTCATAGTTTCATAGTTTGGGTAGTACTGAAGTAGGTGTTCGACATCTTCAACTGTGATTTTTGTATTAAGAAGTCTAATTACTTCTTCTTTAGCCATCGTTTCGTAATTCATTTTTTATCCTCTTATGTTTTTATCTCTTATTTAAAATTTGAATGGACGCAATAACACCTGGGGCCATAACCTGATTGCTTTGGTTCCATAGGCATCTGGCGATGGCATTGACAGTTGAAGCTACGATGTCGATTTTATTGTTTGAATTCCGCGATTCTTTTATTGGCTTCATATATCCGTCAATCGTTGTGAATATATGACTATTGGCACAATGATGTAGGAACATGGGATTTTTGAAATGTATTCTATTTTCAAGAATTGCTATTTCAAACTCTGATGTTGCTTCCGATAATGTTTCGGCATTTTGTCCTATGGATATGACTTCAATACCTTCTTCAGAGCAGGTTTCCATAGTATAATTCGCCTGATTTCTATCGAAGGCATACTCGAGGATATCTAGGTTCTCGTAATTTTCCAAAAGATCCTTTTGGAAACTGATTGATGACACCGCATTTCCTTTATGGACAGTAAGCCATCCATCGTTCTGCCATGCCCGAAACTGAGAACTAATATTCTTCTCCAAGAATCCTTCTGATGTATAAGGATGAGGAAAAACATAATAATGTAGTTGCTCATCGATTGTGTTTACGAATACGTTTGTATAAACACAAAGATCCGATCTTGAGCCAAGATCTATCCCGGTAATTCCGAAATCATAATCATCATCTTCCTCTATGTCTGGATCATAGCACGCCTTGACCGCATCCATATCTAGCCAGGTGGTTCCGGACGAGAGCCATTGGTTCAGGTTTTTGGTGAAGAATTCTCTTCGCTTGGATGGAATCCTCTTGGCTGAAGCTGCCTCTGCTCTGAAGGACAATTGATCAATGGCAGAATTCCAGCATGGATTGGCTTTCTCCCAGGTCGCCTCGGAGTAAGGATCATCTCCTTCATCAGCTTCCCATACACAGGAGAAGAACTGCTCATCCTGCTGATCAAACTCCTGACGTAGAACTGACCGGGCATAACAATAATCTTCATATCCGAAACTATCGAGATTCAGACCGGCAGTTGATGCGGCCAGAACCAGAGACTGATCTCGCTTTTTGGCACCTGACACGATGACATCATAGGTTAATCGATCGGGATAAGCGTGTAGCTCGTCAAGGAAAGCGAAATGGATATTCAGTCCATTCATCTTTGAAGCACCTCGAGCAAGTGCTTTGAAAACACCGAGTTTATTTTCGCCTTTGTAGTTTTGTATTCCCTTTATGAATTTGGAATAGACTTGTGCCCCCAATGCCTTGAATAACTTTGGGTTCGTCTCGATCTGATTTGCTGCAGCTTTGAATGTATGAGACGCCTGATCGCGATCTACCCCGACTGAATATACCTGCGGGTCCCATTCTCCATCGCAGAGCAACATATAAAGGCAGAACCAAGCTCCGGCACCGGTTTTGTTATTTCCTCGAGCAACCCACAATGATCCTTTTCTGAATCTACGTTTTCCCTTGTTTCTGCCATTCGCATTTTTCCATCCAAGAAGTTGCGAGAAATACCACAACTGCCAGTCTTCGATTTGTACATGCGTACCGCCGACACTTCCTACACCAGCAAGATAGACCAGCTTTGTCGTCAGAAAACGGAACCGTTCTGGATCGGTTGGATCATAATAGAAATCAGGAAGTTCAAAATCCCTGAATGATCTTTCACATGCGAGTCTGGTGAGTTCACATACCTCTGTACCAAGAGTTCCATTTAGAACCTTATATGGATAAGAGTATTGCTGTTTTGATAGTGGATCTAAATTATTATAGATTTCCTCATATTTCATTTTTTAATGTAGCCAATAATTGATACGAAATTATTTAAGGTTTTAAATAAGTTCATATTTTACTGTAAGGAGAAAATACTATGATACTACATATTTTTGAGATAATTTTTGATCTATTTCTTGGCGGTCTATCAATATCTCTGTTTTTGAAGAATGATAAGCTTATTACTGATCATGGCGAATATATAAGAGAATTTATATCTGACAGTGAGTCAATAATAGAATCAATTAAAACTGAATACGAATCCAAAATAGAATCAATTAAAGCTGAATACGAAGAGAAATTTGTATCTCTTGAAGAGGAGTTTCAATCAAAGGTAGGAACCATGGAATCTGACGTTGTGGAGCAGATCAAAGTTGCATCCACTAAACTTGGTATTAATCTAGAATAAAATGAATTGGGTTTTCGGAGAAGGGATTACAGAAACGTATCTTGAGTCTGCCGAGGTATTTGGTTTTATATATCGCATCGATTTTGAAAATGATTGCTGGTATATCGGAAAAAAACAGACGCATAGCTACAGGAAGATCCCTTCTAGGAAACTAGACGGATCGAAATCTCTCTATAAAAAAACAATCTCAAAGACTTCTGACTGGAAAACATACAATAGCTCGTCCATTCATGTTCTTGAATTGATTAGCAAAGGTGTTCCATATACAAAAGAAATAATTGAAGTTGTCGAGGTAGGTGGATCTCTTGAATATCTCGAAGCAAGATATCTGTTCAAGAATGATGCTCTTGAAGATCCCATGTGCCTAAATAAGAATATTATGGGACGATTTTTTAAGAAATAAGGATTATATATGCCGTTAATTTTATTATCTGTATTTGGGTTCATAAAGGATAATTGGAAGTATTTTTTAATTGGTGGGGTGATTATTGGCGTTATCGGCTTTGCTTTTCATATCAAAAGTGAAATCGATTCTGTTCATAAATTGAAGTCTGAGGTTTCTGACAAAACGCAACAGGTTCAGTTATTCTCGCAGTCGTTAGATCAACAGAAGACCATTAACAATCAAATAAACCAATCATACAATAACCTATTATCTCAGGATCAGGGCGCGCAACAGACTATCTCAACCGATAGTCAGGACATTAAGAAAATATTGAGATCAAATACTCCCGTAGTTCAGAAACAGGCCGACGTTTCAACAAGGATCAATGCCGACCTCGACATGCTTGGAGGTGCCCAATGATCAGAATCCTCGGAGTATCGTCCCTGTGCGTTTTAATGACCGCCTGTGCCGGGCCAGTCGTTCCTGCGGTTCCGACTACACAGATGATTACACAGGCCCCTCCTCTGCCCGTAAAACCCGTCTTGAGACATATCCAGTTTGGGATGGCAGATAGCTCACGGCCCTACTGTCTCTCAGGGGCCGACCTGGACATTCTCCATACCGACCTTCTTAAGATATTTCAGTATCAATCTGAACTTGGATCTGTTGTTCAGTTTTATTCCAATACAATTGGTTCGTCGGCGAACAAGTAAAATCAAATACAACTAGCAACTTAAATAACAGCAGTTAATATTTCTGTATAGGCTGCTTTTTGTATGTTTCAATATCCAAATTATTCAACAATAAATCAAAGAATAAACTCTGCCATTGCTCAGGCATGTGGCAATCAGCCTCTTCCTGGCTCTGTTCTGAACGCAGTCTCAAAGGCGATTGCGAAAGAACTTTCATATCAATATGGATATCTCGATTATATCTCCCTTCAGGGTGTTCCTTTCACTGCAACTGGTACGATTCTCGAAAACTGGGGGAGTTTAAAAGGAGTTGTTCGAGATTCAGCCGTAGCTGCTTCTGGTTCTATAACCTTCAGTGGAACAGCCGATACGGACATTCCTGCTGGTTCGGTCATTACGAGAAATTCTGATGGCCTTACATTCACCACG
Source organism: Gluconacetobacter diazotrophicus PA1 5 (assembly GCF_000021325.1). GTDB lineage: Bacteria > Pseudomonadota > Alphaproteobacteria > Acetobacterales > Acetobacteraceae > Gluconacetobacter > Gluconacetobacter diazotrophicus. The sequence goes on from NC_011365.1 coordinate 630,518, forward strand.
ACCGCAAGTGGCGTAGTCGGAAGTCCTGTTCCGATAGTGGCATCTCAAACAGGTGTTATCGGAAACACAGCTTCTGGATCTGGATTCACTCTATCGGTAGCAATCTCTGGAGTCAGCCCAAGCCTTACCCTTACCAGCAATATTACAAGTGGTACGGACATTGAAACTGATGACGCGCTCCGCTCCCGAATTCTAGCCGCATTTTCTACTATTCCTTCAGGTGGAACTCCGACAGATCACGTCAACTGGCTCCTTGAGGTTCCAGGTGTTGAGCAGGCTTGGTGTGCTCCAGTCCCTGTTCAGGGAAATGTAGTCGTCTGCTACATCATGATGTCTCCTACCAATGGGAATAACGGTTTTCCAAATGGGACCGATGGCGTTTCGTCTTCAGATCCCCGTCTTCCTGCCGCAACAGGTGATCAGCTTATCGCTGCCAATGCGACTTTCTCACTACGTCCCATCGGTGAGACTATGTACATATCTGCCCCTGTTCCTTACCCGATCAACATAACTATTAGTGGCATATCAAATGCGAGTGCAGCACAAAAAAGTTCAATAAGCGCCGCTCTTTCAAACTATCTTTATTCCAGTGGCGATCCATTAGGAACTTCAATTTACACCACTTCCTTAGCTAACGTGGTTGAAGCAGCTTATGGTTCATCGTCATTTACGTTGTTATCTCCTGCTGACACTGTTGCTATTGCTCAAGGGGGTTGGCCAACTCTTGGGACAATCACATATTCATAAGGAGAGTTATCAATGGCGAATTTTACACAAGAACAATACAATCAACTCATTATGCAGTTATTACCGAATGGTCCGGCATGGCCGAAAACACCTGATACAGTTCAATACCAAATTATGACTTCTTTAATGAGCCAACTTTGGCAACTAGATGACGATGCAACAAATTTGATTTCTGATTTAAATCCCGGAACGACGATCAATTTTATAAACGAGTGGCAGGAGACATTCGGACTTCCCGATAGCTGTATAACTGAAACACTTACCACTGAGCAGGAGATACAGCAGATTCTTAACCGATTTACAGAGGTAGGAGGAATTACCGCTGATTTTTACAAAAGCTTGGCTTCTGAATACGGGTATAGCATTGAAGTGGTTGAATATGGACCATTTGTCTGCGGACTCACTGAACTAGGTGATACAGCCTATATGGATGGCGATGATTCAGTCGGATTCGCCGTCACGCTGATAGAAAACACCTCACAAGATTTGACTCTTCTTCAATGTAAGTTTTCTCGATTATCTACTCTATTGGCCTGCATAGACTTCTACTTATATCAGCCCGCGACCAATACACAGATTGTACTTTAAATAATTTCCAAAGAAAGGTATTGGGTATTATGGCACGAACGAAATACACATTAAAAGAATATAAAAGAAACGTTGATGAATTAAATGGTCGCGGGGATGTTTCAGTGATGAAGGATTTTATATTCTCCATCTCAGATAGCAATGAAAATACAGCGACTTTTATCATAACGACACCTGAAACTGACCGTGCGAACGATAATGTCATAACTTCCGGAATAGATGTTTCAAATTACCTGAATAATCCAGTGGTTCTTTGGGGACATGACGATGAGGACTTTCCTATAGGAAAGTGCATTTCATTAGATAAGAACTCTGATCGTATCATAGCAACCGTAAAGTTCGCTGACTTCTCAACGCCAATTGCGGGCGTTCGTGCCGCTTGTGTTCATTCACTCATTACACAAGGCATATTGAATGCGGTTTCCATTGGATTTAGACCAATTGAGTCTTACTTCAATGACGATGGCGGTTTCGTTATAGAAAAATCAGAACTTTTAGAGTTTTCCGTTGTTAATATTCCGTGTCATCAGGACGCACTGATTTTGGATCATACTTCTGAAGATACTGATTCCGAAGAAAGTGTTTTAGATGAATCAGTTGAAGATGATTCTCCTGCTGAAGAAGAGATTTCACAAAATGAAAGAGAAAAGCAATTAAGAATTAGAAGACGCCTTAGAGATTTATAATGAATGATGACAAAGATAACAATTCATTCTTGAATGGTCTTCCAGTAAAGAAAATTATCGGATTACTCGTAGCATGGATCATTCTATGGGACTACGTGCTTTCACCTGCTCTCAATTGGTTATGGCCTAGCCTCCATGCACCAGGCGGCGATCCTGTCGCACTGCTCCAGACAATCATTGGTGCAGTGTTTCAATGACGGCTCTGGATTTAATCTGTCAGTTTGAAGGCTTTCGTGCCGAGGCATATCCTGATTCAGCAGGATACTTCACAATCGGGTTCGGTTCTCGCTTCTGGAACGATCAGCCCGTCTCTCCTTCGTATCCTGGGACCATCACGGAGGCTGAAGCAATGGCACAGATGGCACCAGAGGTAGTGTCCCTCCAGAATGAAATCACAACGGCCTGTATGCCGCAGATCCTGACTGATAGTCAGCTTACCGCCCTGACATCATTTGCCTACAACGTGGGATTCGATGCCTTTAGGGGATCAACTCTTCATAGGTTCATCCTAGCTGGGAATATGACAGGGGCGGCTGGTCAGTTTGTTTTATGGGACAAAGCTGATGGCGAGGTGGTTCAGGGTCTTCTGGACAGACGTATTAAAGAGCGTGATATTTTTCTGTCTTAATAAGATAGAACTTGAATAGTCATAGGTGGAAATCCTGGATGAATTATTGAACTGTTGTTTCTATATATGATTTCCATGTCTCTAGAAGAATCTTCATATTGAATATATGCGGTTATACAAGGCGCTATTGAAATCTTAGTGGTCAAAGATACTATATAAGGGAGATCTTCCGTCTGTTGATTAATAGTCAAAATAGTTTTTGACTTAATATCATTGAATGTTTCGCCAAGATCAAAGAATGAGTTATTAAAAAGATATGTTATCTCAGCCTCAAACATAGGACTTATTAAAGCAACACAAGATTGAGCATCTGTTATAGTCTGAAAATTTATCTGACCAGCGGACTGGGCGATATATATTAGACAGTTTTGTCTGAAATATGCGTTTGTATTGGGCTCCCCTACACTATCAATGCTCTGAAAACTTGTGTCATAACCAAAGCTTGTCATAAGGCCGCACAAGAAATTTAATCTATCTTGTGGATTAACGAACATAGCAACTATATTGCTGAATATAGAGTTCACATCATCATAAAAAGACATATTTTAAATACCAAATATAGACATTATTTGGTATTTAAAATGACAGGAAATCAACTTATCGTTTCTATGTTAGTAGGGAATTACAACTTCGAGACTAACATAGAATCCTTTTCTATCTCAAATTCTTTATCTACCCTTCCATCAACCTTCTCTGCCCGCTTCTACCTGGAACATCCCGTTGATTTCCGAGGATCATCAGTTGTCATAAAACTGAATGGTTCAGTGGCGTTCAAAGGAGTTGTCAACTGGATGAGGATTTCACGCAGTACTGAGTCCAATGTCTATGAGATGGGCGGCCGAAGTCTTCTTTGGAATATGTTTGACTGTTCAGTACAGAATCTTCCGGGCAGTTTTCAGTTTTTTTCATTGGAACAATTGGCTAACACATTATGTAGTCCATACAATATAACTGTATCAAGTGATGGTGTTTCATCTACAACATCTAGTCCTTCTGGACTGACCGCCAATCTGAGCTTTGGTTCATCTCCTTATAACGAGATCATGAAATGGTCAGGATTCTTTGGGAAAATTCTTGTTGATAATCTTGGAACACTTCAAATAACAGACGTTAATACAACATCTACTCCAATTGATCTTAACGTTCATAACATAAAAGACGCTGAGATAGAAATGCACAATGATAATCTGTTCAATGTTATAGATGTGTCGCAGGTGGTAAATGGCATCGGTGTTACTGGTGAAAAAGCATTCTATGGATCTGCTTCTATGACCTATCAACCGAACGGATATCTCACGCCAATCTCTGGGAATGTTTCAAGGGTGAAGTATATCTACAACGATTCAAATTATACATCTGCAAAGCCTGGAACACAGATTACAGATGGCCAGTACCAGTCGTTTAGTCAGAATTATGCCCAATGGGTTCTTAATAGATCTATGGGAGAATCGCAGGTTTTGCGAGTGGTGGTTCCATCTGCATTCTGTGATAGCGCACAAACATCTCTATGGGCAGTAAATTCTTTGGTTAATGTCAATCTTCCTGACCTGCTAACGAACAATCAGACTCTCTTGGTAGAGTCTATAGATTTCTCGTACAGCTTTGTTTCTGGATCAAATACTACTTTATCATTGATGCAATCATCTGCTTTTGAACCGCAACCAAGCCCCGGTTATCAGGGAGCAAGTTTATATGTCAACGTATCTAACTAAAGGATTTAAATGATAAGTGATATTATAACATTAAAAGAGAATTCAATTAAGCACGAACAAGCGCGAATTCATATGGTAAAGAAAGAGTCTTTATCAATGGATACTCAGACTGATACATCGGTCAGCTATTCACAGATACGTGGGGTCGGCAATGGAACTTATAACTATGTTCCTATTGTTTCCAATTATGGTTTTACGTCTGTTCCCTTGTCTGGTGCTGATGCGATTACACTCAATCCATACGGAAGAGACGACAACAAATTAGTCATTGGAACACACGACGCCAGATATCATCCCATAGGACTTAGTGCCGGTGAAACTCAAATATACGATGACGCCAAGCAGTCAGTCTATCTGACAAGCGGTAATGATATAAACATTACATCAAATCAGTCCTTAAATATTATCGTTAATGGAAACAAAGTAGTTTCGGTCAGGGGCGGTTCAGTTTACGTCAACGGAAACCTTATTCCGAGCAATGGTTGGTCTGGCTCATTCTCAACCCCTCTTGGACAGACAGTAAGAGTTGATTCCGGAATTATAACTGATGTTTCATAAGGAGATTTAGATGGGCGCGTGGGCAGATTCCGTAGTTAAAGATATTCAATCAATTCAGGTATGTGGTGATCTTCAAGAGGTAGAGGCGGAAATAAAAAATATACTCTCCGCACAAGAAGCTGCTCTCCAGCAGATGATTACCAGCTTGGAGTCATATCTTCCTCTTCTGTCTTTGCCTGGCGCTGATCCAGTGAGTATCGTGAACTGGCTGAAGCAACTGATTCTCGGGACTGTCAATCCGTACATTGTGGCTTTTCAGAGTGCGATGAACACGATTGACGGTGTGGCTGGGGACGTATCGGAAATCTCTGAAGCAATTGCCTCGAAAATTGCGGAACTGGGTAGTTGTACCAGTTCATTCGATGCGGCGGCCCTTGTGATTTCTGCTGAAATATTAAGTGCTGCACAGGCGAGTTTGACTGACGCACAAAACCAGATTTCCTCGATTGAAGCTTCTATCGCTTCTGAACCTACTGGTGGAAGCTCCCCTGCGACCACTCTCAACGATGTTGCGGCTGACCTGTCTGTCCTGACAGAGAATGTTCTTTCATGTGAAGCTACAAAATATGCCGATACCCTTATGATTACTGTATTCAATGAGTTTGATTTAGATACAGAAGTTCAGATTAGTACATATGATACTCCGTTTAATGGTACCATTGATTTCTATATAAAAAATATCGAAGCAGGGTCTTGTTCCGCCAATTTTCCTTATATGGTGAAAAACGACTTATCACATTTGCCTAATATCGAAACCTTAATGATATGGACTCAATGGTTTTCTTTGTGTCCAGACTCTACAGGAAATAACCCTGGCCTCGTTCAACCGGCAATTAACTCCACTATCGCAGCGGAATTAAGTTCTGTTTCTCAGTGGTTTGCTGGTGGCATTTATGCTTCATCAGCGGTCAAACTGAACGGGACTGCAGGCGGGACTGCAAATGATGCTTCTATGATTCGAGGTATGCAGTATCTCGTATCAAGAGGATATAATGTAGGATTTGCACCGATCGTTCTTGGATGGAATAATGCTCAGGGGCTTTCTGATTCTGCTGCCCTTATATGGCGAGGTTATTTTACATGGACTGAGACAAGTGATTTTCAATCATGGATGACCAGCTATATTGCCTTCAATCAATATTATATTGATCTATTCCAGACAAATGGTGTCATTCCCACAAGATGGGCTGTCGGTTCAGAATTTGCGGATCTAACAACAAATGCTCCTCCGGACCAATGGGGAATCTTTGTACAAGGTCTTCAGTCTATTGCTAGTTCAGTAAGAGCAGCTTTTCCAAACTGTACCATCACCTATGCCGCGAACTACACTGACTATGGGGTTGGAGGTGGTTTTCGATGTGATGCCCTGTGGAGTCATCCTGATATCGATGAAGTAGGAATCGACTGGTATTTTCCTCTGACTACTGACGTAAGTGCTAGTCCTTCAGATATCAGAGGTGGTCTGGTTGCCGGAGAAGACATTGACTACACATATAACCTTTCAGATGGATCACAACGAACAATCACCGGATCAAAAGGTGTAGGTAAAACTCTTGAAACGCAAATCCCCATTGCGGCTAGTGCTGGGATCAAGAACGTTAAGGTGTTTTGGGAAGGTTGCCATTACGTATCCAAAGCTTCTGGATTTATGGCTGGAGCTACATCACTGGCAGGCTATGGCCCAGATTTTGATCCTTACGGCCTTCCCGGCCTCACTGGCACCGCTGCACCAGTAGTTGCTCCTGGTCTGACTGCTCCAGGTGTTTCTGGTCAGCAGATCACACCACGAGACACTGACACCTATCTACCGACAGATGGGAAGTCTACGTATGGAACATTCCAGACACCAACTTTCACTCCAGCATCTCTGCAGACGCAATGGACACTGGACACCATGTTACAGGTCATGACTATCCCAAGTCAGAATTATGCTCGTCTGTTTGAATGTGCTGGCGTCTTTGAACTGATGATAGATACCAGTTCAGGTGGAGGTTTTAAGATTGGCATAGGACCTTCTTCAAACGAGTTTTTTATAACTCTTGGAGAGGTAGATAACAATATTCACAATTTATCAGTATCATTCACCCCATCGACTTATTCTCTTACAATTGTATGGGATGGTGTTTCATCACAATATACAGTATCCAGTGCTTCAGTGATGGAGATCCCATCTGATACTTCTGTTTATCTCGGAGGATATAATACAAATACCAATCTTGTCGCTGCTAATTTTTATACATTTGGAATGACATTCATACAGGATGGCATTACATACGGTGGAACATTCCATTTTGATGAAGCGTATGCAGGAACAAGAACTTCATGGGTTCCTAAGATGAAGGTCTTATCCGCAACGGAACTAGGATTTGCTTCAATCAGTGGTACATCAGTTGAACCTAACGAATTTCCATATGCTGATTTAGGTTCACCAACTATCGCAGTTCCGGCAACATTGAACTCCATCACCCAGAGTCTTTATAATTCATTCATATCTAAAGGATGGAATCCAACCGAAGTATATGCGGCATATGGATGTTCATTCAATTACGCCCCCGATGAACAGGCTTATGCTCTCAATGAAACCTTGAAGAGGTTGCAGGTATTAAGAAACAACGGCGCCTTTTCCGCGATCACACTTTATAACATGGATGCTCGGCCCGCTCAGGCTATGACCATTTTGGTTAATGATAAGATTTATTATACCGATGCCCCTCTTGCCGTATTCAACCATTCTCTTGGTGGAAAGCTTGCTGGAGGCAGCACATTCTTTGACCAAAAGATAATCCAAAATGGAAGTATATTCTAACTTATTTTTCTCATTAATAGCTTTACTACTTAATAAAGTAGAGCGATATATAGTTCATGAAATACGAAATTATTTGGTCAGGACAAGTTCAGAAATGGTTCCGAAAGATACGGGATCAGCGGGCAAGTGCGGCTATCTTCGAACGTATCAGGAGAATCGAAGAACTTGGATTGTTTGGCGACGTTAAGCCTGTAGGCGAAGGTGTTCATGAGATCCGAGTGGATCATGGGATCGGCTATCGGGTATATTTCACCACACAGGGCGGTAAGCTGGTGATCCTGCTGGTTGGGGGCGACAAACGAACCCAAGCTGGGGATATCCAGAAGGCCAAGCGGATGAAGAAGGACTGGACATGAAAAAAGGATACAGCCGCTTCGATGCGGTGGAGGAACTGGTCCGCAATCCCGATCTGCGGGCTGGGGTGATGGCCGCCGCAAAGGAGTCCGATGATCCGAGGATGGTGGAAATTATCCGTAAGGATGTGGCACGGGCCGAAGCTATCGTGGCTGAAGGGATGGCCGATTAACCCTGGGGACGGTCACTTACGGCATTGAATGACAAAAGCCTTGGTCTTCAAAGACCAAGGCTTTTGTCATTTTATGAACATACTGTGTACATAGCCGTCGCACAATTGTCACCACAGCATTAGCGGCCTGATATAATGCTCAATGCTATATAGGAGGAAACTTTGGACCTACAAACAGTCGATCAATGTATACAAGCTGGTCGTGATGCTCTTCTTTTTGGGAGTGCCGCTAAGGACTTCATACCTGAGTGGGTGAAGGAAAAATTTAAAGGGAAGTTCAAGCAGTTACAAGTGGAAAAAAATATCGAAAATACACTTACTCTGGCCAAGGGGAAAATGGGAGATCGAAAACAAGATTCCCATACGTCGTTTAAAGTCATAGAAGAAGTTCTTGAAGCCTGCTCTGATGAAGATCGTACTGAACTTCAGGAATTGTGGGCCGCCCTTCTTGCACGAATTGCCACAGGAGAAGGAAGAAGCATCACGAAAGAAATTATTTCTATTGTAAAATCGTTTGAACCAATAGATGCTCTCGTTTTGAAGACCTGTGATGTGGTTGGTAGAACGCAATTTAATGCACATTCGTTATACCAACACATTGTAACAAATGTTCCCAGCGGTTCCCAATATCATCTTGGCGACATAACAGCATCCTGTCGGCGTCTGTTCCAGAGCGAATGCTTTGACTATGTTCAGAAAGGAATTGATCCGACGCAGCGCTTTACGGCGGACCGTCCGTTACAACTCGCATACCAAGGCGCAAATATCCTACGGGTTGTCGGAGATATTGGGTAGAGTACCGAAAAGGACATTTTGGGTAATAAGTCCAAGATTTTTCTGCCTTTAATGGACTAGCCTACTCAGTCCTTCCTGTCCGGAACATAACATGATCGCGTCACCTGTGTGTTCATGTTATGTTCTGATCATGGCTCATAGTATGACGAGACATAAGAAAGACGAGGAGCGCCGGTTCGTCCTGGCGAGCAAGGTTGCCACCTATAAGGGATGGCACCTCAAGGCTTACTGTCAGAGATGCCATGAGGCGCGAATTATCAAGATTGATTCGCTGGATGGAACCAAGACCATAGCACAGGTCCGAGGTGCCTTGAGGTGTCAGATTCATCGATCCCGGCCCCTGTCAGTGGTGCTGTGTCATCCGGTTCGACGACTGATGATGGATCTGTAGGAGTGGTAGTGATCGGGGACGACGCTTTGTATCAAAGTATGGCGCAGCATTTATTTTTTGCGCCAAAATTTATTTTTTGGGGCCTAGCATAGCGGGCACATACGCCAGTACTTTCTGTTTATTATCATATCGTTATGTCGCCTCCCAGTCGACTTTTAATCGAATGGTCGTGGGTTCGAATCCCACCCGGCTCACCATTTCCAGTATATTTCAGCCTATTTCTTCGTACGTCGTTACGGAAAATCCCGACAGGATCGAGGGACCGAACGAGGTCGTCAGCGCCACGTCCGTGGCATCGCGCCCCCGCGCCATGACGACGCGCCCGATGCGCGGGGTGTTGTGCCGTGCGTCGAACGTGAACCATTGCCCGTCCAGCCACACCTCGAACCACGCCGAGAAATCCATCGGATAATCGACAGGCGGGATGCCGATATCGCCCAGATATCCGGTGCAGTAGCGCGCGGGAATATTCATGCAGCGGCACAGCGTCACCGCCAGGTGGGCGAAGTCACGGCAGACGCCCACCCCTTCGTTATATGCCTCGTAGGCCGAGCGGGTCGGCCGCGCGTGGGCATAGTCGAAGCGAATATGATTGTGGACGAAGGACACGATCGCCTGCACCCGCCCCCAGCCGGGGGCCAGATGGCCGAACAGCGACCAGGCGACCGGCGACAGCAGGTCCGTCTCGCAATACCGGCTACCCATCAGGAACACCAGGCAATCCGCCGGCAGGTCGGCCACCGGGACCTCGCGCGCCCAGGGCATCTGCCGGTCGGGCAGGCCGCTGTCGGCGATCACGAAGGACATGCTGGTGCGCAGCGTGCCGACAGGGGCGACCACGCGCGTGCAACGGTTGCCGAAGCCGTCCAGATATCGCTGGGCGGGAACCGGCGGATCGAAAACCGGAATCTGCGGCGTCATCAGGTCGGGTTCGCGGTCCGGGTGGACTTCCAACATCAGGACAAGCGGCGTCGGAACCTGGACCGTCAATGCGATGTCATAGCCGGCGCGAATCAGCATGCCTTCCTCCGGTCGATGGGCGATACGCGGCGCCATGCGCCGCGCACCCGGCCCGCCGGTCCGGGATATCCGGTTCCGGGGCCGGTCTCGATGCCGCCCTCACCGTGGCACGATACATCCGGAAGAACCATGCCGGATCGCATTCGTCGCGGCAGGATCAATGCGGGACGACCGCATGCGCGCGCTTGTACACCACGATGGGAAGCTGCTTGGCCAGGATCATGACCACGGCGCGGTCGGACAGGCCCGTCTGCCCGGCGAACCATTCCAGGTCATTCGGGACGATCAGGGTCCGGACCATATCCTCGGTCATCGGGCCGGTCTTGTCGTCGGCTTTCCAGCGGGCGACGATGTCACCATAACCGGCGGCCTCGGCGCGCTCGGCAAAGCCGTTGGGCCCGTATTCGCGGCGAACGCCGTCCAGATACTCATTGATCGCGCTGGTCAGGCCCGAAAGGTCGTAGCGCGCACCGGTCAGGAAGTCACCCAGAGTCGTCCCCAGGTTCGTCGCCGAATTGGTAATGGACATCGTTCCCCTCCTTCGGAAGCGTTGCGGAACCTTCCAGTCAGCGTGGGGAAACGGCGTTCGTTCCGTCTCTCTCGAACGTGTGACGGAGCCCGCGGAAGGGACGGCGAGAGGCCGAAAAACGGAAAAACCGGAGCCCGAAGGCCCCGGTTTCCCGCGGATGAGACGACACAGAGGAAATGGCCTTGATGGCCGAGTTCTGAATAACACCCATTCATGACTGATATCAATCGGCCTCACGGCAATGTGTGACTGGGAAGACGGAGCATAAAAAAAGGCGGCCTCGCGGCCGCCTTTTCATCGTTCACTTCCGTCGGTCCCTCCAGGGCGACCTAGAAGTTATCGTCGCCGCCGCCCCAGTCGCCGCCGCCGAAACCGGCATCCCCGCCCGCGTCCCCGCCGGCATCGAAGCCCGGATCGACGGCGCCGCCGGCCCCGCCGAACGGATCGGCCCCGGGTGCGCCGGCATCGCCGTAATTGTTGTTGATGATGGTCTCACCGCCGGGCATGCCGCCGCCGAATCCACCGGCATCATGATGCCCGCTGAACAGATCGGTCAGGGCGTTGCCCACCATCATGCCGCCGGCGACGCCAGCCGCCGTGGTCAGCGCCGAGCCCAGGAAGCCGCTGCCGCGCGCGGGAAACATGCCGGGCTGCATTCCCGGGGGATAGGCCGGCTGGGGCGGCGGGGGGGCCGCCTGCTGGCCGCCCCAACCCGGCGGGGGCGCCGCCTGCGGGCGCTGGCCGCCACCGAACAGCCCGCCGAACAGACCGCCACCGCCCGAAGGCGCCTGCTGGCGGGCCTGAAGCGCCTGTTGCGCCTGCTGCAACTGCCATTGCAGTTGCTGAATGCGATTCTGCGCCTGCACCAGGGCGGCTTCCTGCACCACCGCCATCTGGGTGACGCGATAGCGGGCTTCGGGATATTGCTGGAACATCTGGCCGATATAATTGTCGGCCTCGGGGTCGATCGGCGGCAGGTTGGGCGCCGTGGCGGGCACGCTGCCGAAGCCCCCCTGCGGCGCGCCGCCGACGCGGGCGACGAACTTCGTGATCAGGTCGCGTTCCTCGTTATTCATCGTATCCGTCCTGTCTCCGACAAGGGTGCCTCGCCAAGATGTGGCCCGCGGACGTCAATTCCGCAAGCCCGCCCCGCGCACCCCCCGCCCCTGCGAACATCGTACCGCCCTGGCGCACCCCGGCTTTCGATCCGCGCGCCATCCCTGTATGGTGCGCCCCTTCCGCGTGCCGGACGGCATGCCCCTTCCTACCGCCTACCGGAGCATCCTTTCCATGGTCCCGGCCCCCGCGCCCCGCCCGCCCGCCACGCGTCCCCTGTCGTTTCAGGCGCTGATCCTGAAACTGCACCAGTTCTGGTCGGAACAGGGCTGCGCCATCCTGCAGCCGTACGATACCGAGGTGGGTGCCGGCACGCTGTCGCCGCACACCACCCTGCGGGCCCTTGGCGCCCGCCCGTGGAAGGCCGCGTACGTCCAGCCCTGCCGCCGGCCGTCCGACGGGCGTTACGGGGAAAATCCCAACCGGTTGCAGCATTACTACCAGTATCAGGTGCTGCTGAAGCCGACGCCCGAGGACAGCCAGAAGCTGTTGCTGGACAGCTACCGCGCCATCGGCATCGATCCGATGGAGCACGACATCCGCTTCGTCGAGGACGATTGGGAAAATCCCACCATCGGCGCCTGGGGCCTGGGGTGGGAGGTCTGGTGCGACGGGATGGAAGTGACGCAGTTCACCTATTTCCAGCAGGTCGGCGGCATTCCGACCGTCATGCCCTCGACCGAACTGACCTACGGGCTGGAACGGCTGGCGATGTATGTCCAGGGAATCGAAAACGTCTATGACCTGGATTTCAACGGCCAGGGCCTGACCTATGGCGACGTGTTCCTGCGCGCCGAACGCGACTATTCGCGCCATAATTTCGAACTGGCGGACACCGAAATGCTGCACCGCCATTTCATCGACGCCGAGCGCGAGGCCATCGCGCTGGTCGAATACGGCGTGGCCCAGCCCGCCTACGACCAATGCCTGAAGGCCAGCCACCTGTTCAACCTGCTGGACGCGCGCGGCGTCATCAGCGTCAGCGAACGCGCATCCTATATCGGCCGCGTGCGCACGCTGGCCCGGCGATGCTGCGACGCGTGGCTGGCGGGCGAGGAATAAGTCATGCCCGAACTTCTGCTTGAACTGTTTTCCGAGGAAATTCCCGCGCGCATGCAGGCCCGCGCGGCCGAGGACCTGGTCCGCCTGGTCACCGATGCCCTGGCCCCGCTGAACCCGCGCGACGCGCGGGGCTTTTCCGGCCCGCGCCGCATCGCGCTGACCCTGACGCTGGACGGCGTCGTCCCCGGCACCACCGTTGCCGAGCGCGGCCCGCGCGAGGGCGCGCCGGAAAAGGCCCTGGCCGGCTTCACCCGCAAGCATGGCGTGACCCCGGCCGACCTGGTGCTGGAGGACGGATTCTGGGTGCTGAACCGCACCGTGCCCCCGGTCGAGGCCGCGACGCGAATCGCCGAGGCCCTGCCCCCGCTGCTGCGCCGCTTTCCCTGGCCCAAATCCATGCGCTGGGGTGAAGGCAGCGGTTTCACCTGGGTGCGGCCGCTGCGCCGTATCCTGTGCCTGCTGGATGGCGAGACCGTCGCGTTTTCGCTGGCGGACGGCGAGGATGACGGCCACGGCCTGCGCGCCGATCGCCTGACCGAGGGCCACCGTTTCACCGCGCCGGGGGCCTTCGCCGTGACCGACGCCGCCGCGTGGCGCGACGGGCTGCGCGCGCGGCAGGTGCTGGTCGATGCGGCGGAACGGCGCGCGCTGATCGAAGAGGGCACGACCCGGTTGGCGGCCGAGGAAGGGCTGCGAATCGTCCCCGACCCCGGCCTGGTGGACGAGGTCGCGGGCCTGACGGAATGGCCGGTTCCCTTCCTGGGGCGCATCGACGAGACCTTCATGGACCTTCCGCGCGAGGTCATGCAGGTATCGATGCGCGTCAACCAGCGCTATTTCGCGCTGATCAACGATGACGGATCGGCGGCGCCGCGCTTCGCCTTCGTGGCCAACCTGCTGCCGGAGGATGGCGGCGCGCTGACCATCGCGGGCAACGAGCGCGTGCTGCGCGCCCGCTTCGCCGATGCACGCCATTTCTGGGACCTGGACCGCGCCCGCACCCTGGCCAGCCGGGTGGGCGCGCTGGACGCCATCACCTTCCACGCCGCCCTGGGCAGCCAGGGCGCGCGCGTGCAGCGCATCGTGCGACTGGCGGGGCTGCTGGCGCCGATGGTGGGGGCGGACCCGGCCCAGGCCGAACGCGCGGCCCTGCTGGCCAAGGCGGACCTGACCACCGGCATGGTGGGCGAATTCCCCGAACTGCAGGGAGTGATGGGCGCGTACTACGCCCGGCATGACGGCGAGGCCGATCCGGTCGCCACCGCCATTGCCGAACATTACATGCCGCGCGGCCAGAATGACGGCGTGCCCGCCGCGCCGGTGTCGATCGCGGTGGCGCTGGCCGACAAGATCGACAGCCTGGCCGCCTTCTTCGCGGCGGGCGAAAAGCCCGGCGGTTCGGGCGACCCCTACGCGCTGCGCCGCGCCGCCCTGGGCGTGATCCGCATCATCCGCGAGAACGCGCTGCGCCTGGACCTGGTGAAGCTGTTCGTGCTGGCGGCCGAGGCCCTGCCCGAGACGCTGCGCGACGCGCCGGACCTGGCCCTGCTGCCGGGATTCGTGGCGGAGCGGCTGCGGGTCCAGTTGCGGGCCGAGGGGGCACGGCACGACATCCTGGCCGCGATTTCCAGCGGCAACGAGGATAGCGACATCACGCGCCTGCTGGCCCGCACCGACGCGCTGGCGGCGATGCTGGCCACCGATGACGGGCAGAACCTGCTGGCGGCGACCAGGCGGGCGGCGAACATCCTGCGAATCGAAGACCGCAAGGACGGACCGCATGACGGCGCACCGGACCCGACGCTGTACGAGCAGCCTGAGGAACGGGAGCTGGCCAACGCCCTGCTGGACGTCATCCCCGCCGTGGAAACTACGATCGCGGCGGAACGGTTCGAGGACGCGATGCGCGACGCGGCCCGGCTGCGCCCTGTGCTGGACCGATTCTTCGACGCCGTGACGGTCAATGCCGACCGGGCCGATCTGCGGGCCAACCGGCTGCGGCTGCTGGCGGAACTGCGCCGCATGACGGTGCTGATCGCGGATTTCAGCCAGATCGAGGGGTAAGGACCGGCGCCAGGAACAGTAGGCGCGCGGGGCGGCCGTTCCGCACCAGCAGGATGGCGTTCTGGCGGAAGCGCCGGGCGACTACCTGCCCGCGCGCCAGCGGCAGGGCGACGGCGAACAGCGGTTCGGACCAGCGGCCCAGCCGCCCTTCCCCGGCGTGCAGGGTGACGCCCGGCAGGGACGCGGCCAGATGGCGCATCATCCGGTGGTTCCAGCCGTCCGGCCGGCGGCCGCCGCCGGGATTGCTGGCGCTGATGAAGAGGATATCGCCCCGCCGCCACCATGCCCCGGCGTCGTCATCAGGGACCGGCCGCCGGCCGGTGCGGACCGACAGTCCGCCCGCGCGATACAGGCTGAGCCGATAGGCCCGCGCGGTGGCGGGATCGACCGGTCGCAGGCCGGTCATGACGGGTCCGACGCGGCCTCGCCGAACGTGGAATTGCGGTGCACCCAGGCCGACAGCAGCAGCCCGAACCCGAACATCACCGTCAGCATGGCCGAACCGCCGTACGAAATCAGCGGCAGCGGCACGCCGCCGACCGGAATCGTCCCCATCACCATCGACAGGTTGACCGCGCAATAGAGGAAGAAATTGGTCGCGATCCCCAGCCCCAGCAGGCGCCCGAACTGGTTGCGGCTGCGCAGGGCGATCAGCATCCCGCCCAGCACCATCAGCATCAGCAGCCCGATGACCACGATCCCGCCGACATAGCCCCATTCCTCGGCGATCATGGTGAAGATGAAGTCGGTCTGCTTTTCCGGCAGGAAGTTCAGTTGCCCCTGCGTGCCATGCAGGTAGCCCTGCCCCCACATCCCGCCCGACCCCAGCGCGATCTTCGACTGGATGATGTTATAGCCCGCGCCCAGCGGGTCGCTTTCGGGGTGCAGGAAGGTGGTGATCCGCGCCTTCTGGTAGTCATGCAGGTGGGCGTAGGCGAACTTGCCCAGCAACGGCAGCGGTGCCAGTAGCAGTACGATCTGCCACAGCCGCATCCCGGCGGCGAAGAAGATCGTGGCCCCCACCACGCCGATGATGACGGCGGTGCCCAGGTTGGGCTCCTTCAGCACCAGCCCCACCGGCAGCAGCACCATCAGCGCGGGCGGCAGCAGGTAGAGCGGATTGACCATCCTGCGGTAGCTGATGCGGTGGAACCACGTCGCCAGCACCAGCACCAGTGCGATCTTGGCCAGTTCCGAGGGCTGGACCTGCATCCCGCCGATGATCAGCCAGCGTTCCGCCCCCTTGCCGACATGGCCCATCCGCAGCACCGCGACCAGCAGCAGCAGCGATAGCCCGTAGAGCGGCCAGGCCAGGCGGACCAGAACGCGCGGGCTGGTCAGCGCGACGCAGATCATCATCACCATGCCGAAGGCGAAGCGGATGGTCTGCGGACCGGCGAACGGACGGGACGACCCGCCCGCCGCGGAATAGAGCGCGCCGTACCCCACCCCCGCCAGCACGCAGATCAGCAGCACGTACAGCCAGTTGACCTGCCACAGCTTGGCCAGGATGCGGAAATTGGGTTCGGCGCGCAGGAGGCGCTTCTGGAAATTCATGTGTCCCTCTCCGGCAGGGGTAACGCAGCCCACCGGCGACTATTCGATGTCGGCCACCACCTGGCCCGGCGGTTCCTTGCGGTTCGCCGGGTCGCGGGTCAGCGCATCGGTCATGATATCGCGGGCCAGCGGCGCCGCAACCGCGGCGCCCGCATTGCCGTGTTCCACCACCACCGAAACCGCATAGCGCGGCGCGTCATAGGGCGCATAGCAGATGAACAGCGCATGCGGGCGATATTCCCACGGCAGGGCGGAGGAATCGAAATGCCCGCTTTCGCGCAGGGCGCGCGACACGCGACGCACCTGCGCGGACCCGGTCTTGCCGGCCATCTGGACGCCTGGAATATCCAGGCGCGCCTTGGGCGCGGTGCCGTGTTCCTCGTTGATCACGGCGAACATGCCGGCGCGCAACTGCCCCAGGAACGGATCGGGCATGCCCAGCGCCGGCCAGTGCGTGGGGTCCGTGCCCTCCGCCAGCTTGCCCGCGACCGCGCGGACCAGATGCGGCTGCACCGCCCGCCCGCTGGCGATCCGCGATGCATAGGTGGCGAGTTGGAGCGGCGTGACCTGCACGAATCCCTGCCCGATGCCGCTGACGATCGTATCGCCGCCATTCCAGTGCTGGCCGTGCGCCCGCCGCCAGTCCGGGGTCGGGATCAATCCCTGGCGGGTGTGCGGCAGTTCGATATCCAGGTGCGTGCCCAGGCCGAACGCGTGCGACGCCGCGGCGATGGCGTCCATGCCGGTCCGCCGCGCGGCTTCGTAGAAGAACACGTCGCAGGAGAATTTCAGCCCGTCCTTCAGCGTCAGCGATCCGTGGCCGTAACGCGACCAGCAATGGAAGCGCGTGCCGCCCACATCCAGGTAGCCGGGACAGAAGATCCGGTCGGTCGGCGACAGCGTGCCGGCCTGCAGGGCCGCCATGGCCACGGCGGGCTTGAAGGTCGAGCCGGGGGGATAGACGCCCGCGACCGCCTTGTTGATCAGCGGCGTGCCCTGGTTGTTGGTCCATTCGACCCATTGCGCCTGGCTGACGCCGCTGTCGAACAGCGAGGGGTCGAAGGACGGGTTGCTGACCATGGCCAGCACCTCGCCATTGCGGCAATCCATCACCACGGCGCTGGCCGACTGGTCGGCGATGCGCCCCAGCACCGCCTGCTGCAGGCCCGAATCGATGGTCAGGGTGATTTCGTCGCCGGCCTGCCCATCATCGCGCGACAGTTCGGCCATGACGCGGCCAACGGCGTTGACCTCGATCTCCACCGCGCCCACCTGGCCGCGCAGCAAGGTATCCTGCGTCTGCTCGATTCCCGACCGGCCGATGCGCATTCCCGGCAGGGCCATCGTCGCGTCGGCCGTCACGTCCTTTTCGCCCGGCGGCGCGACATAGCCCACGACATGGGCCATCAGCGGCCCGAACGGATAGTTGCGGGTGGTCCCGACATCGATCAGCACGCCGGGCAGCGAGGGCGCATTCAGTTCGATCCGCGCCATGTCGTCCCACGACAGGAAGTCGTGCAGCATGATCGGGATGAAGCGCCGCTTGTGCCGCATCTCGCGCTCGATACGCGCGCGATCGCGGGCCTCGATGGGCACCAGGGCGGAAAACCGGTCCAGCGTGCCGGAGATGTCGCTGGTGTCCTCGGGCAGCAGCAGCGCGCGCCAGTTGACCTTGTTCGACGCCACGGCAATGCCGAACCGGTCGACCACCCGGCCGCGCGGCGGGGCGATCAGGCTGCGATTGACGCGGTTGTTTTCCGCCAGCTTGGCGTAATGGTCGCCGTCGAGCACCTGGAGTCCGTACAGCCGGTGCCCCAGCGCGCCCAGCGCCGCCATCTGCGCCCCCAGCACCACCAGCGCGCGCCGGGTGAAGACCCCGCGCGACGGATTCCCGGTATCGGGCCGCGACATCAGGCGGGTGGCGGTTTTCCTGCGCCGGATCATCCACCCATCCGCGTCAGGACAGAGAATACGTCATGAGTCGCGCGCAAGGGGGACGTCAGGCGCGGTCGGGATTGGCGATCGTGCGCGCCATGGCGGCGAAGACGGCATACAGCACCGGGAACACCCCCAGGCCCAGCGTCCACTGGAAGACGAACGCGCCGACCGGCATCACCCGCAGCGACAGCGCGGACACCAGCGTCCATTGCAGGACCGTCCCCCCCAGCGACACGCCGCCGAACACCAGCCACAGCAGCAGCCCGTGGATGCGCGCGAATCCGTACCGCGCCGACATCCCCACGCCGTGGACGATCAGCAGCACCAGCAGCATCACGCCCGGCGGCCCGAATCCCAGCAGATCGACCAGCAGCCCCAGCAGGAACACCAGCGGCGAGGACATCGAGGCCGGGCGGAAGATGGTCCAGAAGAAGACCGAGGACAGCACCACCCCCGGCAGCAGCTCCGCCTGCCCCGGCAGGTTGAACGGCGCGGACAGCAGCAGGATGGCCAGGCCCGTCAGCGCGCCGGGCAGGCCGCGCCGCGACAGCACGTCCAGCCGGCGCCACAGGCTGGCACGGGGCTGGATGCCCGGCTGAAGCGCAGGTGACTGGTCGGGCGTCATCCATGCACACTCTCATCCACGACCAAGTGGGGATTGGAAGGGAACCGAAAGGATACTGCCGGGCCGCAGCAGGGGAACCCGCCCCGGGGCATCCGGCGCGACCACGGCGGACCGCCCGTAATCGAAGACGCGGACAATGTCGAGATGCTCCAGCGACGCGGCCGGAACGATGACCGGCTGGCCGGCGCGCGGGTAGTGAACCCGCCCGACGGGCAGCCCCGGGGGCAGTGAATCAATCTCGCCATTGGTGACGACGCGTTCTCCCTCGATCGGGGGGGTATCCTGGGGATAGTAGATCAGGCGCGGCGTGCCCGAATTGTCCCCCGCCATTATAGCGGCCCCATGGCTGACTTCCAGCGTCACCGGAATCCGGCTGGACGCATCCGTTACCAGCAGCACCCGCACCGAGCGCGCGCCGACCTCGGTCACGCGGCCGACCAGACCCGACGCGTCCAGCACGATTTCGTCCTTGTGAATACCGGCATCGACATTGGCGGCCACCAGTACGCTACGCGCATACAGCCCGCTGGTATCGCGGACCACGCGCCCGGTGACAAACGAGGGCGCGGGATCGGGCATCCAGTGCAGGTTGGCCTTCAGCGCCGCGTTTTCATCCGCCAGGGCGGCGGCAACGTCGTACCAATGGCGCAGATTGGCGTTTTCCAGGCGCAGGCGCTGATTTTCGGCCTCCATCCGGCCCATGTCGCGCATGCGGCCGAACAGACCGTGAAACTTTTCCTGGGGCCAGACGATCAATCCATAAGCCGGAGCCAGAATGTCGGCCACGCTCATGCGCACGCGTTCGGTCAGGCCCCGGTCGGCCTGGCCCAGCAGCATGATGCCGACCGCCGCGACGATCAGCAGCGGCAGGACCAGCCGGTCCAGCGCCTGGCGGAGGGGGATGGACAACGGAATCATGACGACACCCCCGCGATTCGCAGGTGTCCCTGTCCGTTTCTACAGCCGCCCCGCCGGACGTTCATCGCCCCGGCCCCCTTGCCTGTCCCTGCGCGGGCCGGCCACCGCCTGGCCGAACCGCCTGTTTTCGCCTGCCGTCAGTACATGCTGGTCAGGACATTCTTCAAACGTTTCATTTCTTCGAGGGCGCGTCCAGTCCCCAGCGCCACGCAGGACAATGCGTCCTCGCCCACCGTCACCGGCAGGCCGGTCGCGCGGCGCAGTACCTCGTCCAGCCGATAGAGCAGCGCGCCGCCGCCGGTCAGCACGATTCCCTTGTCCACGATGTCGGCGGCCAGTTCTGGGGGCGTGTTTTCCAGCGCGGTGGTCACCGCGTCCACGATCTGGCTGACCGGCTCGGCCAGGCTCTCGGCGATCTGCGCCTGCGACACCACGACCTCGCGCGGGACGCCGTTGATCAGGTCGCGTCCCTTGACCTCGCGCCAGCCGCCGTAATCTTCCAGGTCGTCGGGCGGCAGGGCCGATCCCAGTTCGATCTTGATCCGCTCGGCCGAGCTTTCACCGATCAGCAGGTTATGGTTACGCCGGATATACGAGATGATGGCCTCGTCCATCTTGTCGCCGCCGACCCGGGCCGAGCGCGCATAGACGATACCGCCCAGCGAAATCACCGCGACCTCGGTCGTACCGCCGCCGATATCGACGATCATGCTGCCCGACGGCTCGGTGACCGGCAGGCCGGCGCCGATCGCCGCCGCCATCGGCTCCTCGATCAGGAAGACCTTGCGCGCGCCCGCGCTCTCGGCGCTTTCCTGGATCGCCCGGCGCTCGACGGCGGTCGAGCCGGAGGGCACGCAGACGATGATCAGCGGGCTGGCGAACATCCGCCGGTTATGCACCTTGCGGATGAAATGCTTGATCATTTCCTCCGCGACCTCGAAATCGGCGATGACGCCATCGCGCAGGGGGCGGATGGCGGTGATGTTGCCGGGCGTGCGCCCGACCATCTGCTTGGCTTCCTCGCCCACCGCCAGCACCATCTTCTTGCCGCGTACCTCGGCGATGGCGACCACCGAGGGTTCATTCAGGACGACGCCACGCCCCTTGACATAGACAAGGGTATTGGCCGTGCCGAGGTCGATGGCCATGTCGGCCGACAAGAGACCCAGCAGACGAGCAAACATCCAGAACTCCCGACAACAAGCACGACTATGGCAGATCATCCCGGCCGGGGTTGCGCGACGTGCCGACAGCCACACGTCGCCTCGCACACAAGCCCACAGGATCAGGCCGTGGGCTTACCGGGGCTGGAAGAGACGGGCAAGGGCCACGGACATTAAATCGTGCATTTCCATGCCGCCCCGCCGATCCCGCTTCCCGCTGGCATGAAAACTTTTCCATCCCCTGCCGGAATGCCCGGCCGCTTCCCATATCTGCGGCGTGGCGCGGCGGCGCGGCGGCATGCCTTTTTTTCGCCACCGAACCGCCCTTCCGCATCCATCAGCCGCACCGAGAATGGCGGCCAGACGGTGACAAGGAAGACGATCATGAAGATCCGCATGCATGCCCCCACCTCCACGCAGACCCGCCATCGAACCCTCGTTCGAAGCGCCCTGGCAGGGGCGGGACTGCTGGCCCTCGCG
This sequence comes from Gluconacetobacter diazotrophicus PA1 5, assembly GCF_000021325.1. GTDB lineage: Bacteria > Pseudomonadota > Alphaproteobacteria > Acetobacterales > Acetobacteraceae > Gluconacetobacter > Gluconacetobacter diazotrophicus. Next base: position 652,427 of record NC_011365.1, read on the forward strand.
GGGTGCGGCAATCCCTATGACCCCGGCGCGCGCGCCGGCACCGGCGCCCTGATCGGCGCGGGCGGCGGGGCGGCCATCGGCGGCCTGGCCGGCGGCGGCGGCGGCGCGGCCATCGGCGCGCTGACCGGCGGTGCCGTGGGCGCCGCGACGGGGGCCGCGACCACGCCGCCCCCGCCCCGGCGCGGCTACTGACACGCGGCTACCGACAGACAGGATTATCGAGAGATGACCACGTTCCTTCTGCGCAGCCTTTCCCCGCGGGCCGACTCGACGATCCATCGCCGGGTCCGTGTGGCAGGGGCGATGGCGGTGCTGGGCGCCGCACTGTCGCTGGCGGCCTGCACCAACCCGTACGATCCCGGACAGCGCGCCCTGGGCGGCGGACTGCTGGGCGCGGGCGGCGGGGCGGCGATCGGCGGCCTGGCCGGTGGCGGCCGGGGCGCGGCCCTGGGCGCGCTGGCCGGCGGCGCGGTGGGTGCCGCGACCGGCGCGGCGACCACGCCGGCCCCGCCGCCGCCTCCGCCCGCCTACCCGCCGCCAGGATACCCGCCGCCCGGTTACGGGTACGGCGGATACGCCCAGCCCGCCTATCCGCCCCAGGGCTATCCCCAGGGCTATTATCCCCCGCCGCCGAATGACGGGGGCGGTTACTACAACGGTTATTGAGGACGGACCGACGAAAAAAAGCGGGGCACCCGAAGGATGCCCCGCCCGTCATGATACCGGCCGTCCGGTGCCGGTCAGGCCGTCATGGCTTCGGGTTCGGCGCGGGTACGCTTGACCAGCAGCTTGTTCAGCGCATGAACGTAGGCCCGCACGGCCGACACCAGCGTGTCGCTGTCCGCGCCCTGGCCGTCCACCAGCTTGCCATCTTCCTCCAGCCGCACGGTGGTGCGCGCCTGCGCGTCGCTGCCCTCGGTCACCGCGCCGACCGAATAGAGCTGCAGCGTCGCCTCGTGCGGGAAGATCTCGCGGACCGCGTTGAACGCCGCATCGACGGGCCCCTGGCCAGTCACGGTGGCGCTGCGCGCCTCGCCGTCGACCTCCAGCGCCAGGTCGGCGCGCGCCGGACGGCGAGACCCGGCCTCGATATCCAGCGAGACGAAGCGGATGCGGGCATGGTCGCGGGCCTCGTCATCGACCAGGGCGACCAGGTCCTCGTCGTAGACGACCTTCTTGCGGTCGGCCAGGTCCTTGAACCGCGCGAACGCATCATTCAGATGCGCCTCGTCCATCTCGCCGTATCCCATGGCCTTCAGCTTGTCGCGAAAGGCGGCGCGGCCGGAATGCTTGCCCAGGACCAGCGACGACCGGGTCCAGCCCACGCTCTCGGGCGTCATGATCTCGTAGGTCGCGGCATTCTTCAGCACGCCGTCCTGGTGGATGCCGCTTTCATGCGCGAAGGCGTTGCGGCCGACGATCGCCTTGTTGGGCTGGACGTCGAACCCGGTGATCGTCGCCAGCATCCGCGACGTCCGCAGCAGGTTCTGCGTCTTGATGCCGGTGCTGTACGGCAGCACGTCCTGGCGGGTGCGCAGCGCCATGACGATCTCTTCCAGCGCCGCGTTGCCCGCGCGCTCGCCGATGCCGTTGATCGTGCATTCGATCTGCCGGGCGCCGGCGGACAGCGAGGCGATGGTGTTGGCCACCCCCAGCCCCAGGTCGTTGTGGTTATGGGCCGAGAAGATCACGGTATCCGCTCCCGGCACGCGGGCCAGCAGGTCGGCGAAGATGCGGGCCATGTCCTCGGGCGTCGCATAGCCGACGGTATCGGGGATGTTGATCGTGGTGGCGCCGGCCTTGATCGCGGCCTCGACGCACCGGCACAGGAAATCCGGGTCGGTGCGCGACCCGTCCTCGGCCGACCATTCCACGTCGTCGGTGAACTGCCGCGCCGCCTGGTTGCCGGCGGTGATCAGCTCCAGCACCGTCTCGGGCTCCATCCGCAGCTTGTATTTCATGTGCAGCGGCGAGGTGGAGATGAAGTTGTGGATGCGTCCCCGCGCGGCCGGGCGAATGGCCTCGCCGGCGCTGGCGATGTCGTTCCGGCCGCCGCTGCGGGCCAGGGCGCAGATCACGGGGGCACGAATGTGCGAGGCTATCTGGTGCACGCTGTCGAAATCGCCCTTCGACGCCACGGGGAATCCCGCCTCGATCACATCGACGCCCAGTTCCGCCAGCGCCTCGGCCATGCGGAGCTTTTCGGCCAGGTTCATCGAGAAGCCGGGCGATTGTTCGCCGTCACGCAGGGTCGTGTCGAAAATGATGACACGATCATTGTCGATGCGGCCGAAGGACGGATGGTCGATAGTCATGAATTACCTCGGATTGATCCGGATGTTCGCCTTTGAACGCCGTGCGGGCGTTCCTGCCTTGCATGCGGGATGGCTCCCGCAACTTCCCCTGGGCGTACCGGCGTCCTGCCGGCCCTGAACGCTCAGGGGCAGATAAGTCGAAGGCTGAGGAGAAGGGCGTCCCGGCCGCAGGCACGCGACAGGGCCGGCGCCACTGCGCCCGACAAGCCTGCCGTCATGATCGTTGCGGAATCCATGGCCGGCACCATACAGGCCGATCCGCCGATTGCAACAGAAAAGGCCCGTCCATCCGTATCCGGCGGATTACAGGCCGAACGCGTCGCGGATACTGTGCGCCGACTGTCCGGGCGTCATGCGAACCGTGTCCAGTTCCAGGTCGTACGCCATGCCGCGATGCACCCGATCATACTGCCAGCGCGCCAGGCCGATCCGCCGATCACCCCGCGCGCGCTCCCGCGCTTCCAAAATCGCCAGCGGCGCAAACAGCCCGACCAGATGCACGACGCAGCCCGCCAGCAGCGCCCGATAGTCGCGCGCGTCGGCCGCATCCAGCATCACGTCGTCCACGATCAGGTCGTTCCCCTGCCCCGCCATGGCGGCCACGGCATGGCGCATACCGCGCATCGCCCGTGCCATCACCGCCCCGCCGCGAATGGCGATCGAGGGATGCCCGTCCCGGGTTTCGGGGACGAATTGCATGCCATCCGGATGATCGAGCATCCGTGGCGGCAGCATGGAGACGAAATCGTCCATCGCGACATGCAGGAACGGGCGGTCCAGCAGCCCCTGAAGCGCCCGCGCGACGGAACTCTTGCCGACGCTGCCGACACCGTTGAGGATGATGACGCAAGGCGGCCGGTCCATATTTCAGCCGGTCAGGTGCGTGATGCCGTTGGCCGAGGCGAAATAACGGTCGATGGCCTGCTTCATGGCCCCGGCGACCATCATCCTGTGTCCGGCCTGGCGCAATGCGGCTTCGTCCATCCGGTTGGACATGAACCCCATTTCGACCAGCACCGAGGGGATGTCGGCCGATTTCAGCACGACGAAGGCCGCATGGCGGGACGGATGGGGCAGCAGCCCGATCCGCGACTGGAAGGACGCGACCACGCTGCTGGCCATGTGGGCGGCGCCGCGCCGCGTCTCCTCGGTCACCAGGCTGGCCAGGATGGCCTGCACCTCGGGCGAACTGGCATGCACCTGCGGGCCGCCGAAGCGGTCGGCGCTGTTTTCGGTGCGCGCCAGCGCCGCGGTCTGCGCGTCCGACGCCTGGCCCGACAGGGTGTAGACGCTGGCCCCGCGCACCCCGCGATCGGTCAGCGCGTCGGCATGCATGGAAATGAACAGGGCCGCCCGGTGGGCATGGGCGATATCCACCCGACCTTCCAGCGGAATGAAACGGTCGTCCGACCGCGTCATCGCCACGCGATAGGCGCCGCTGGCCAGCAACTGCCGCCGCAGTTCGGCCGCCGCGGCCTCGGCGATGTGTTTTTCGTAGGTGCCCGAGACCCCGATCGCGCCCGGGTCCTTTCCGCCATGGCCGGGGTCGAGCATGACCAGCGGCAGGGGCGCCGCCGCCCGCCCGACGATGGCGGGCGCGGCCAATCCCGCCGCATGCCGCGCATGGTGCGCCACGCGGCGCTGCGCCGCCGACGCGACCCGTGGGCGCACGGCCAGGGCCGCCGCCAGGCCGGTCGCGGACAGGCCGGCCCGCAGGACCTGCCGGCGTCCGCGCGCCGTCACGTTATCGGAACGATCCTCGTGCATGAATACCGGTCCCTGTTGCGGATCCTGCCCGCCACCCTAGCAGGGTCCGTGGCCCAAGTCAGCATTTCAACGACTTGCGGGGGGTCATTGGTACGGACGCGCAGGCGGCATCCCTGCCTGCCAACGGGTGCTTGCAGCGGGGGCGCAGTTAGGTCATGCTGTACTGGTGATGGAACCGCGTCGATCGACGCCGGAACACGGCAAGGTCGGCATGACCGGGTCCATCCGGCAGGCCGGCCCATCGGGGCGTGGCGCCCGACGCCGAGGCGATCGGGCCGCCCCACGCTGACGGGACAAGGCTGCCGCTCCGCCCCCGGCCGCAAGGCCGGGCGCAGGATGACGACGCCATGTGATCCGACGATGCGACCGGGCGCTGCACGGGCGCGCGTCACCGCCTGATGAGGATGGATGAACGCCACGCGACCCGCACTGGCAGACGGCACGACACAGCACGCGTCCCACGTGACGCGCGCTGGCGCCGCCTGCGCGGGCCCCGCCGCAACGGTTTCCGGATCCATCGTATTTTCCCCGTCTGCTTTTGCCCGTCTTGCCCGTCGCAGTTGCCCGTCCCCCATGCGGACGCAGGACAGACGCCGGGACAGGGCATACCGGAGTTCCGTTTTTAATGAACAAGCGCATGCTGATCGATACGACCCACGCGGAAGAAACCCGCGTGGTCGTAATGGATGGTAACAGGCTCGAAGACTACGACGTCGAGGCATCGGCCAAGAAACAGCTCAAGGGCAATATCTACCTGGCCAAGGTGATCCGGGTCGAGCCCAGCCTGCAGGCCGCCTTCGTCGAATATGGCGGGAACCGCCACGGCTTCCTGGCCTTCAGCGAGATCCATCCGGACTATTACCAGATCCCCGTCGCGGATCGCGAGAAGCTGCTGGCCCTTCAGGAAGAAGAGGCCCGCATCGACGAGGCGCAGTCGCAGGACGACGACGCCGAGGCGCCGGCCGAGCCCGCCGCCGCCGATGCCCAGGCCGATGGCGACGCCCAGGCCGCCGACGGCGAGGCCGAGCCGCTGCCGGAAACCGTGGGCGGCGAGACCGACACGGGCGACGAGAGCCTGGTCCAGCGCCGCATCGCCCGCTTCCTGCGCAACTACAAGATCCAGGAGGTCATTCGCCGCCGCCAGATCCTGCTGGTGCAGGTCGTCAAGGAAGAGCGCGGCAACAAGGGCGCGGCGCTGACCACCTATATCTCGCTGGCCGGGCGCTATTGCGTGCTGATGCCCAATTCGCTGCGCGGCGGCGGGGTATCGCGCAAGATCACGTCGGTGGCCGACCGCCGCCGGCTGAAGGACGTGATCGCGGAACTGCAGATCCCGCGCGGCATGGCGATGATCGTCCGCACCGCCGGCGCCCAGCGGCCGCGGCCCGAGATCATGCGCGACTGCGAGTACCTGCTGCGGCTGTGGGACGACATCCGCGACCACACGATGCATTCCGTCGCCCCCGCGCTGATCTATGAAGAAGCCAGCCTGATCAAGCGCGCCATCCGCGACATCTATACCCGCGATGTGGGCGAGATCCTGGTCGACGGCGAGGCCGGATGGAAATCGGCGCGCGAATTCATGCGCATGCTGATGCCGCAGAGCGCGCCGAAGGTGAAATGCTGGCGGGACGGCGGCCAGCCGCTGTTTTCGCACTTCAATGTCGAGGGCCTGCTGGACTCGATGCTCTCCCCCACGGTGCAACTGCGCTCGGGCGGGTATCTGGTCATCAACCAGGCCGAGGCCCTGGTCGCGATCGACGTCAATTCGGGCCGCGCGACGCGCGAGCGCAATATCGAAGAGACGGCGCTGCGCACCAACCTGGAAGCGGCCGAGGAAGTGGCGCGGCAACTGCGCCTGCGCGACCTGGCCGGACTGATCGTCATCGATTTCATCGATATGGAAAGCCGCAAGCACAACGGGATGGTCGAGCGGCGGCTGAAGGACGCGCTGCGCACCGACCGCGCGCGCATCCAGGTCGGCGCGATCTCGCATTTCGGGCTGCTGGAAATGTCGCGGCAGCGGCTGCGCCCGTCGATCGCTGAATCGACCTTCACCCCCTGCCCGCACTGCCAGGGCACCGGCATCATACGCGGCACTGAAAGTGCGGCCCTGCATGTGCTGCGCGCCGTCGAGGAAGAGGGCGCGCGCCGTCGCGCGGCCGAGATCACGGTGCATGTGGCCGCCGAGATCGCGCTCTATATCCTGAACAACAAGCGGGCCTGGCTGAGCGAGATCGAAAAGCGGCACAAGATGCATGTCGTCTTCTCGCCCGATGCCAGCCTGCTGCCGCCGCAGCTTCGCATCGAGCGCGTACGGCCGCAGACCGAACGGTTCGAGCCCGTCGCGCCGCCGGTGCTGGCCGAACCGACCGACATCCTGGCCGAGGAGACCGAAGCCGCCGCGCCCGTCGTGCGCGAAATCCCGATCCAGGCCGAAGCCCCGGCCGATGCGGCCGTCGCAGCCGAGGCCGCGCCGGTTTCCACCGAGGAAGGCGAGGAAGGAACCGATCATCGCCGCCGCCGCCGGCGGCGCCGTCGCCGGCGTGGCGGCGAGCGGGCCGAGGGTGCGCCCCAGGCCGTGCCGGCCGAAGCCGCCGATGCGGAACAGGCGGACGAAGACGCCGGACATGGGAACGAGGGCGAGGAAGAGACCGTGCCCACCATCCATGCCGAGAGCGTGCCCGAGCCCGCGCCGGCCCGTGAAGAGGGCGGACGCGACCGCAATCGCCGCCGCCGTGACCGGCAGGACCGCCGTCCGGCACAGCCGGCCGCCCCGCCGGCGCAGGCACCGTATCGCGGCCCGACGCCGGCCAATCCGTTCGGCGACGGCATCCTCGATATTTTCGATGTGATCGAGCAATCGACCGAGGCCCCGCAGGCCCCTGTCCGGCGGCCCGAGCCGAATGCGATGCCGGCCGACATCGTCGACGTCGCCGAGACGCTGGCCGTGTCGGAACCCGAGGCGGTCCCCGCGATCGTCGAAGCCGAAATCGTGATCGAGGCCGCCCCCGTGGAAGCCGCGCCGGTCGAGGCTGAACCTGTTGAGGTCGAGGCCGAGACGGTCGAAACCCCGGCCAAGCCCCGCCGCCGCACCCGCGCCCGCAAGAGCGCGGTGGCCGAGGCCATGACGGCCGAGGCCCCGGACAGCACGACGGAGCCCGCGCCCGTTGCCGCCGAGGCTGAAGAACCGGCCAAGCCCAAGCGTCGCCGCGCGGCGACGCCGCGCAAGACGGCCGCCAAGGCAGCGGCGGAAGAGCCGACCGTTGCCGACAGCGCGCCCCCGGCGACAGCCGAGGCCGTACCCGCCGAGGATGCGGCCGAAGCGGCACCGAAGAAGCCGACCCGCAAGCGGACCACGCGGGCGACCACCACGACCCGCGCCCGCAAGGCCAAGCCGGCCGAGGACGCCGCAACCGAGGCTGATGCCACCGAGGCGGCCGAACCGGCCCCCGAGGCCCCGGCCAAGCCGCGCCGCACGCGCAAGGCCCCTGCCCGCGCCAAGGCAGCGGCGAAGCCGCAGGCGGAAGCGGAAGCCGAGGCCACGGCCGAAGCGACCCCGGAAGCCGAAAAGACGGCCCCGGTGGTACAGCCGATCGTCATCGACGATTCCAAACCGGCCCCGGCCCGCAAGACCGGCTGGTGGCGCCGCTGACACCAGCGCGGCGGGCCATTCCAGCCCGTTGAACAAGAAGCCCCGCTTCCGAAAGGAGGCGGGGCTTTTTTGTTATCCAGTGCAGGGTCCCTGCTTCGGCCGGGCACGCCCGAGGGGGAGAATAAATATAATCTTCACAATTGGCGCCCCGGAAATCGCCTAGACTCATCCATGAATATGCGTCGCTTCGCGCGGACAAGCGGCCTGGGCACAAAAATCAACGAGGCAGCCAGTGCGCTTTTTCGGCATCAAGGTATCTTTAGGCCTCCTTTTCATACTCATCGCGCTGTCCTGCGTTTTTTCCGGAATATCTTCGATAAGAGGGCTGACGCAGGTCAATCTCCGGGTAGAGGAGATCGCGCACAAATCGCTGGCGAACATCAGGGGCCTGGCCGCGATCGACAGTCAGATCCGCGCTTTCCGGGGCGTCGAGATCAAGCAACTCGGGACATCCTCGCCAGAGGAGTTTGCGACTCTTTCCAGTTCCAGCGCCGCGATTTCCGATAAAATCGCGCATGCCATCGACGCGTACGTGCCCTTCATCCAGACCGACCAGGATCAGGTCCTGTTCCACAACCTTGAAACGCAGTGGGACGAGTACAAGGATTTCCACGACACCACATTCAAGAACTGGGGCGCGGCCCACGACAGGACCCAGACCCTTGTCAACGAGGGGCAACGCCTGATCGAATTGCAGGAAACGGTTTCCGAAACGCTGACGTCCTTCATGAATGGAAACATACAGGACGCCGCCACCTACGCTTCGGAATCGGGGGCCACATACACGGCGACGCTGCGGCGGGTCTATGCGGCGTATGTCACGCTGTTCGTTTCCATGCTCATTTCCGGCCTTGTCGTGGTGCTGAACATTCTTCGGCCGCTTCAGAAAATCAATGCATCCATCAGCAGGTTGGCAAAGGGCCAGACCGATCTGACGTTCCCGTGCGCGGACAGGAAGGATGAAATCGGCGATATTTCCCGGTCCCTGGACGTCTTCCGCGCCGCCGCCATCGCGAAGAGGGACCTGGAGCGCGACGCCGAACTCCAGCGCCAGCGTGCCGACACCGAACGCGCTTCCATTCAGAAAAAAGCCGAAGCCGAAGCCAGCGAATGGCTGCGCAGGGCGACGGGCACCCTGGCGGCCGGCCTGAAACGGATGGCCGAGGGCGACCTGTCCTTCCAGATCGAGACCCGGTTTTCAAAAGAGTTCGAGCCGCTGCGCGAGGATTTCAACCAGTCCCTGACCCAGCTTGCCGCGACGTTCGCCCAGATGTCGGGCGCCATTCAGGCCATCAGCAACGGCGCGCGCGAACTGGCGACCGGGGCCGACAACCTGGCGTCCCGGACCGAACGCCAGGCGACGGCCCTGGAGCAGACGGACGCCGCCGTGGCGGGCATTGCGCAAAGCGTGGGGGATACGGCCAGGCGATCCGAAACCGCCCAGCAGATCGGCACGCAGGCGCGCCGGTCCGCCGCCGCGTCAAGCACGATCACGCATGCGACGGAAGAGGCCATGAACCGCATCGAGAACGGCTCGGAACAGATTTCATCGGTTGTCGATGTGATCGAGAGCATTGCCTTCCAGACCAACATCCTGGCGCTGAATGCCAGCGTCGAGGCTGCCAGGGCCGGTGACGCGGGCCGGGGCTTCGCCGTGGTCGCCCACGAGGTCCGGTCGCTGGCGCAGAAATGCGGCGAGGCCGCCGTGGATGTCAGGACCGTCATCCGCAATACCGCCGCCGACGTGAAGGAAGGCTCGGGCCGCGTGAAGGAATGCAGCGGAACATTGCGGACGATCGTGGACTTCATCGGTCAGATGGGCCAGCACCTGGACGCCATAGCCGTCTCGGCCAGGGAACAATCCGCCAGCCTGACGGACATCACCGCCGCGATGGCCTCGCTGGGTCAGACGACCCAGCAGAATGCCGCCGTCGCGGAACAGTTCAACGCCGCGTCCTCCAGCCTCGCGAACGAAAGCCACCGGCTTAACGACCTTGTCGGGCAGTTCCACCTGCCGGAGCCGGCGGAAGACGAGTCCGGTCAGGACCTGGAGTTCATGGACGCTGATCTCCCCAGCGCCAGCGCCAGCCCCCTTCGGTTTTCCGTCGGCAGATAAGAAGGAAGACCAGCGTCGCGATCAGGTCGAAAACGACCAGTGCCGGAACCACCACCCAGGCATTGGACCTGGCCAGAACGAATTGGGGCAGCATCATCGGGGGGAACGAGAGGGCTACCACAAAGGCGCCAAAGAGCGCCCAGCCTTGCCATGTGACGGGAAGCCCGGCCCCGTATCCGTACCGCTTTGCCCGAAACCATGCCTTTGACGGAAAGTCGGACATCCGGTCATCCTCCATGCGTCTGCCGGCGGCCGCGAAACCTTATCCTTCGACACCATTCGGATCGGACGGCACCGTTTCCCAGCCCGGTCCGATGATCGCGGCGCTGCGCCGGCCCATGCCGTCGATCCGTAGCACGATGACGTTCTGTTCTTCCAGATAGGCCAGCTGGCGGCGGGCGCGGCCCAGCGAGTGGGTGCCGTAGGCACGGGCGATCGTGGCGTCCGACGGACAGGGGGCGCCTTCCATGGCCGCGCGGGCGATCAGCAGGAAGATGCCGCGCACGTCGTCCGGCAGGGGGGCAGCGATCCGCTCAGCGGCCTGCCAGGCCTCGGTCTCGGCGGTTTCGGCGTCGATGCCGGCGCGGGCGGTGGCCAGGACGCGGCGGAATTGCGGCATGTCCAGCGCCTGCCGCCCCATGCCCTCGATCCGGCAGCGGACCAGGAAGTCCTGGTACAGCACATGCACGGGGCGGAAGCCGGCATCCTCGTCGCGCAGGATTTCGGCCAGGATCGTCGTGAAGCGCCGGCGCTGCGCCGCCCGGTCGGCCGGGGTTTCGACCACCGGTTCCTCGGCCTCGGCTTCCACCGCCGCCGAGGCCGCGTGGGCGGCCAGTTGCGCCAGGATATCGGGCGGCGGCGGTGCGGCCGGGCGCGACGGGCGGGCGAATGCCTCGCGCTCGGGCAGTTTCGTCAGGATCAGGTCGCGAATGTCCTCGGGCGGCGGCGCGGGGGCGAAGGGCAGCAGGGCGGGACCGGCCGAGCGGCTTTCGGTTTCCACCGGGCCGATGCGCACCGCGACGGGGCGGCGGCAGAGCGCCGGGCCCAGCGCCACGAAATATCCCCGTTCCAGGTCGCGGAAGCTTTCGGCCTGCCGGCGCTCCATCCCCAGCAGGTCGGCGGCGCGCATCATGTCGATATCGAGGAACGTGCGCCCCATCAGGAAATTCGACGCCTCCGCCGCCACGTTCTTGGCCAGCTTGGCCAGGCGCTGGGTGGCGATCACCCCCGCCAGCCCGCGCTTGCGGCCACGGCACATCAGGTTGGTCATGGCCCCCAGCGAGGCCCGCCGGGCTTCGTCCGATACGTCGCCGGCGGCGGCGGGGGCGAACAATTGCGCCTCGTCCACCACCACCAGCACGGGATACCAGTATTCCCGCCCGACCTCGAACATCCCGCCCAGGAAGGCCGCCGCGCGACGCATCTGCACGTCCGCGTCGGCCCCCTCCAGGTTCAGCACGACCGAGGCCCGATGGACCCGCATCCGCTCGCCCGCCGCCTGCAGCTCCGCCTCGGTATGGGCCGCGCCGTCGATCACCAGATGGCCGAATTTCTCCGCCAGGCTGACGAAGTCGCCCTCGGGGTCGATGATGGCCTGCTGGACCAGGGTCGCGGATTGTTCCAGCAGCCGGCGCAGCAGGTGCGATTTGCCCGATCCGGAATTGCCCTGCACCAACAGGCGAGTGGACAGCAATTCCGCCAGATCCATCGCGGCGGGGCCGCCGCCGCGCACATCCCCAATCGTGATCGCAACCGTCATGGACAGGACGGATACCGTTCCTTGGCCTGCTCGCGCAACCAATCGACGATTCCGTTCGCCGCCGCGCGCCCGGTCGCGAAGCAGCCCTGCAGCAGGTAGCCGCCGGTCGGCGCCTCCCAATCCAGCATCTCGCCCGCCACGAACAGGCCGGGTGACGCCCGCAGCATGAAGCGCGCGTCGCACTCGGCCTGCCGCACCCCGCCCGCCACCGAGATCGCCCGATCCAGCGAATCGGGCGCCGTCAGGGTGACCGGCACCGCCTTGACCAGCCGCGCCAGCGCGGCCGCGTCACGCGGCGGGGGGGCTGCCTCACGCAGCAGCGCCACCGCCACGGGCGGCAGGCGCAACGCCTTGCGTAGCGTGTTCGACAGGCTCTCGCGCCCGCGGATGCGGGCCAGTCGCGCGGCCACGTCCTCCACGCCCATGTCGGGGCGCAGATCCAGCATCAGCCGGGCCTGTCCATGGGCCGCGATCCGGTCGCGCAGCAGTGCCGACAGCGCGTAGACCGCGCCGCCTTCCAGACCGCGCGCCGTCACCACGGCCTCGCCCCGCACCGTAGGGCCCGATCCGTCGGGCGTCAGCGCGATGCCGCGCAGCGGCGTGCCGGCGAAGCGTTCGCGTACGGTGTCGCTCCAGTCCGTGACGAAACCGCAATTGGCAGGTTGAAACGGGGCGATGCCGATGCCCCGGTCGGCCAGCAGGCCGGTCCACGTGCCATCCGCCCCCAGGCGTGGCCAGCTTGCCCCGCCCAGCGCCAGCAGGACGGCATCGGCGGGCAGCGTCCCCTGCTCGACCGACCCGTCGGCCGAGGGGCGGGTGAAGCGCACCCGGCCATGCGCGTCCCAGCCCGTCCAGTCATGGCGGGTGCGGATGTCCACCCCCAGCGCCGCCAGCCGTGCCCCCCAGGCGCGCAGCAGGGGCGATGCCTTCATCGCGCGCGGAAAGACCCGGCCGCTGCTGCCGACATAGCAGGGCTGGCCCAAATCCTCCGCCCAGCGGCGCAGATCGTCGGGGGTGAAGGCACGCAGCGCGGGTTCCAGCCAGTCCGCGGCCGCGCCATAGCGGGTGACGAACCGCGCGAACGGCTCGGAATGGGTCAGGTTCAGTCCACCCCGGCCGGCCATCAGCATCTTGCGCCCGATGGTGGGCATACGGTCCAGCACCGTTACCGCACAGCCATGGGCGGCCAGGGTTTCGGCGGCGGCCAGGCCGGCGGGCCCCGCACCGATCACGACGATATCGGCCATCCTGCTCCTGCGACCGGGCCCGTGATCCGCGTTATTGTGGAATCAGCGCGCCTTCGGTCTGTACGCCGCGATGCCAGACCTGGGCGATCCTGTCGACCGCCGTGATGTCATGGGCCGGGTCGCCGGACACGACGACCAGGTCGGCCCACCGGCCCGGCAGCAGGATACCCCGGTCGTCCCACTGCATCAGGGCGGCGGCGCGGCCCGTTGCGATCGTCAGGGCCTGGACCGGCGTCATGCCCGCCGCGACCATCAGCTTCAGTTCGCGATGTTCGGCAAAACCGGGAATCCGCGTGGCCGATGCCCCGGAATCAGTGCCGAAGCCGATAGGAATGCCCGCGCGGTACAGGGTCATCAGGTTGCGCTGGTTCAGCGCCACCGCCCTCTTCGACGCTTCGGTCAGCGGCGCGGCCAGGATTTTGGCCCGCCAGGCCGGGTCGGCGAACCGGGCCCGCAGGGCGGGGTTCAGGCCGGCGGACAGAAACGGATCGTCCAGCCATTCCGGGTGCAGGGCGAAGATGTAGTTCGCCTCGTCCAGGTCCAGGGTGGCGATATACCACGCGCCCTTCTGTTCCATCAGCATGATGAAATCGGTATCGACCGGCTGGTCGCGCACGCCGTGGGCAACGATGTCGGCCCCGGCCGCCACCAGCGCCTTGGCGTCGGCCAGGTCATGGATATGCGCCGCGACGCGCTTGCCGCGCGCATGGGCCTGTTCGATCACCGCGCGATAGATCGCGGGATCGATCTTGGGGAATCCCTTGGCGCCGGGCACGCCGTTGCGGAAATCGTCCACCCAGATCTTCACCAGGTCCGTGCCCTCGTCGACCATGCGATCGACGGCGGCGCGGGCCTCGGGCACCGAGGTCGGGCGATAGACCTGATCGGCACCCAGATGGAACATGCCCTGTGGCGGCACGCCGTCCGGCGCGCCGATCCCCTGGTCCACGCCGAACAGGTCGGCGCCCGGATTGCGGCCCGCGTGCTGTTCCTGCCGCAACTGGTCGAACAGCGGGGATTTGTTCAGGCCCAGCGACACCACGGACAGCACGCCGTAGCGTTCATACTGCTTCAGGGCCGCCAGGATATTCTCGCGCGTATAATTGGCCGTGTCGTCCTGCGTGCCCTTCACCAGCCCGGTATGGCTGTGGTCCGAGATCAGGCCCGGCAGGATGGTCATCCCGACCAGATCGACCGTCTTCACGCCCGCCGGCACGGCGATCGTGCCGTCACGCCCCACCGAAGCGATCCGGCCGTCCCGGATCAGGACCGCGCTGTCGGCCACGGGCGTCGCCCCGGTGCCGTCGATCAGCGTCGCGTGCTCCAGCAGCACCGCCGGTGCCTCCGCCGCCACGGCCACGTTGGCTGCACCGGCGCATAACATCAGCGACAGCGCCCAGCCGAACCGTCCTGCGATGGTCATGCCCGCTTCCTTCCCGCTATTGAACGTTTTCCGGCCCCACTGTTCGGCCATGAACCACGGATGTCCAGTGGGCATGCCTCACAGCTTAAAGTTGTAACGGGCGAAGCCGCTAAAATCTGGCTGGAGACGCGGGCTGGTGAGCGAGAGCGGCCCAAAGGGCCGCGCCCGGCGTGCGCTTCCGAACACCGGAGCGGAGCGGCCTTGATGGCCGAGAGCACCGGAGCACAGGAAACGCGCGTCGGATCGCGGCCAGACCGCGTCTCCAGCCAGATTTTCAGATCATGTAGTCTATGGGGGGGAGCGTCTGGTCCATGGTGAAGGCGGGCAGCGAGGAATGGCGCGTGCCGACCGGCCGCGCGGGGTTGCCGACGACGGTGGTAAACGGCGCAACCGATTCCAGCACGATCGAGCCCGCCCCGACCTTCGCCCCCTCGCCCAGCTCGATATTGCCCAGGATCTTGGCCCCGGCGCCGATCAGCACGCCGCGCCGCACCTTGGGGTGCCGGTCGCCGACATTCTTGCCGGTACCGCCCAGGGTCACGCCCTGCAGCAGCGACACGTCGTCTTCCAGCACCGAGGTCTCGCCGATCACGATTCCAGTGCCGTGATCGAACAGGATGCGCCGACCCAGCCGCGCCGCCGGATGGATATCGACGGCGAACAGTTCCGATGCCCGGCTTTGCAGGTGCAGCGCCAGGTAGCGCCGCCCGTTGTTCCACAGCCAGTGCGCCACGCGGTGGCTCTGCACCGCGTGATAGCCCTTGAAGAACAGAAACGGCGTCGCGTAGTTCGCCGTCGCCGGATCGCGCTCGCGGATCGCCACCAGGTCGGCGGCGGCGGCGGCGACGATTTCGGGATCGGACTCGAAGACCTCGGTCACCAGGTTGGACAGCGCGTCGTCGGCCACCGACCGGTCGCCCAGCTTGCGCCCGATCAGCGCCGCCAGCCCGTTGGCGAAACTGGCATGGTTGCGAATGCCGGTCGCCAGCAGCCCGCGCACCAGCGGGTCGCCGCAGCCCTCGCACCCACGGGCAATTTCGTCCCACAGCCGGCGATAATCGGCGGCCAGCAGCGCAGGATCGGCCTTGCGGGCCTCGGTCAGCGAGATCAGGGACGTATCGGGCATGGTGAACCTGATGAATGGACGAGAATGACGATATGGTAATCCGCGCCCGCCCTGACCAGAGGGAGGTGCGGAAGAGCTATAGCCCCATGGCCTGTTTCACGAAGGCCCGGCGCAGCCGGGGCAGGCGATGCACCCCCGCCAGGCCCAGGTCGCGGACGCCGCGCAGGATGGGATTGTCGTTGCCGAACAGGCGTTCCAGCATGTCGGTCGCGGCCAGCATCACCATGTTGGACGGGCGGCAGCGGGCCTGGTAGCGGCGCAGCAGCGTCGGGCTGCCCGGGTCCTCGCCCCGCGCATGGGCCGCGATCAGCAGGTCGGACAGCGCGATGACGTCGCGGAAGCCCACATTCAGGCCCTGCCCCGCGATCGGGTGCATGCCGTGGGCGGCGTCGCCCGCCAGCGCCAGCCGCGTATCGAAATAGCGCTGGGCATACTGAAGCGACAGCGGATAGGTCCAGCGCTGCCCGACCGAGGTCACGCGGCCCAGCCAGTCGCCCATCCGGCGCTGGATTTCGTGCGCGAAGGCATCAGGCGGCAGGGCGACCATACGCTGGGCCACGGCATCGCTTTCCGACCAGACGATGGCCGACAGGTTCGGGTAATCCGGGGTGGGGGCCATCGGCAGTTGCGCGAACGGACCGGCGGGCAGGAAATGTTCCAGCGCCCGATTCTGGTGCGGGCGTTCATGCGCCACGCTGCAGACGATGCCGCTGGTATGGTACGGCACGCGCGTGACGGCGATGCGGGCCTGGTCGCGCAGGGTGCTGCGCCGCCCTTCCGCCGCGACCACAAGCCGCGCGCCGAATTCGTGGCCCGCGCGGGTGCGGATTCGCGCACCCGATTCCGTGCGTGTCACGGTGACTTCCTCCGGCGCCAGCACGGTGATCGTCTCATGGGCACTCAGTGACGCGTTCAGCGCCACGCGCAACGCCCGGGCCTCGATCATCCAGCCGAAGGGCTGGTCGGCGTCCTGCCGTCCGAATTCCAGGAACAGGGGCGACGGGGCCTCGCCCGGGCGTCCGTCGGAGACGCGGATTTCCTCGATCGGGCAGGCCGGCAGCGGCAGGCGGTCCCATACCCCGGCCGCATCCAGCAGCCGGCGCGATCCGGCAGCGATGGCGTATGCGCGGCCGTCGAAGGCCGGATCTTCCATGGGCGAGAGGGGTGCGCGGTCGACAATGGCCACGGACAGCCCCCCGATCGCCAAGCGGCAGGCCAGCGTGGCGCCGACCGGCCCCGCGCCCACGATGCAGACATCGACATCACCGGGGATGTCAGGCGGGACGTCACGGGCATCGGCAAATCCGGTCCGGGGAAAGGGCTGCGTGCCTGCGGTCATGCGTGGGGTCCTGTGGTGGCCATGCGGATCGGACGACCCGCGACAATCGTGATCCGTTCCGGTGCTGCCAGCCCATAAATCAGGCAGAATCCCCCGGGTCGAAGGATGCAACGCACACCAGACGGGCTTCGGCGTCAACCGTGCGCAGAGATGGCACGGTTTTTGTATTGCCGTATTCACGATTTGGATCATCATCCGGATCAGGGAACGGATCACCATCATGAAACAAGGAGACGTGGCGCGATGAAGCTTGTCACAGCCATCATCAAGCCCTTCAAACTCGACGACGTTCGGGAATCCCTGACCCCGCTGGGCATCCAGGGGCTGACCGTGTCGGAAGTGAAGGGTTTCGGTCGTCAGAAGGGCCAGACCGAAATCTATCGCGGCGCGGAATACCATGTCAGCTTCCTGCCAAAGGTGAAGATCGAGGTCGCGGTGTCGGACGACATCGTGGACCAGGTCGTGGACGTGATTCTGCAGTCCGCCCACACGGGCAAGATCGGCGACGGCAAGATCTTCGTATCCAGCCTGGACAGCGTCATCCGCATCCGGACGCGCGAGACGGGAGAAGACGCGCTGTGAGTCTCCCCCGCACTATTCGGACTTTCTCACCTCGCGGCACCACCATCGCCCTGGCCACGCTGGCCGGGGCGGCGCTGCCGGCCATGGCCGCGCCCGCCATGGCCGCCGATCCGGCCCCGCCCGCCATCAACACCGGCGATACCGCCTGGATGCTGGTCAGCACCGCGCTGGTGCTGATGATGACCGTACCGGGCCTGGCCCTGTTCTATGGCGGCATGGTCCGCAAGAAGAACGTGCTGGCCACGCTGATGCAGTCCTTCGCCATCTGCTGCATCGTCACGATTGTCTGGATGGTCGCGGGCTACAGCCTGGCGTTCGGCACCGGGTCGCCCTACATCGGCGATCTGTCCCGCTTCATGCTGAACGGCATCGGCGCGCAGATTTCCAAGGGGTCCGATGTCGGCTTCACGCTGGGGCTGGGGTCGGCCAACGCCACGGTGATGACGATCCCCGAGAGCGTCTTCATGATGTTCCAGATGACGTTCGCGATCATCACCCCGGCGCTGATCACCGGCGCCTTCGCCGAGCGCATGAAGTTCAGCGCGCTGTGCGTGTTCACCATCCTGTGGTCGCTGCTGGTCTATGCGCCGGTCGCCCACTGGGTCTGGAGCCCGCTGGGCTGGGTCGCGGGGTTCGGCGCCATCGATTTCGCCGGCGGCACCGTGGTGCACATCAATGCCGGCGTCGCCGGCCTGGTCACGGCGCTGGTGGTGGGCAAGCGGCAGGGCTACGGCCAGGACGATATGTCGCCCTTCAACCTGACCTATGCCGTCATCGGCGCGTCGCTGCTGTGGGTCGGCTGGTTCGGCTTCAATGCCGGGTCGGCGGTAGGGGCCAACGGCCGCGCCGGCATGGCGATGGCGACGACGCAGATCGCCAGCGCCGCCGCCGGGGTGGCCTGGATGCTGGCCGAATGGGCCCGCACCGGCAAGCCGACGGTGCTGGGCATCATTTCCGGCGCCGTCGGCGGACTGGTCGCGATCACGCCCGCCGCCGGCTTCGTGCTGCCGGGCGGGGCCCTGATCATCGGCCTGCTGGCCGGCGCGGTCTGCTACTGGACCGCCACCACCATGAAGCACATGCTGGGCTATGACGACAGCCTGGACGCCTTCGGCGTGCATGGCATCGGCGGCATCCTGGGCGCGCTGCTGACCGGCGTGCTGGCCTATGGCCCGCTTTCGGCCACCGACGCCAATCCCGCCGGGGTCGTGGGGTCCTTCGCGCAGCTCGTCACCCAGGCCAAGGCCGTGGGCGTCACCATCGTCTGGTGCGGCGTCGTGACCTTCATCCTGCTGAAGATCGTCGACCTCGCCATCGGCCTGCGCGTCCGGAGCGAGGACGAAATCGAGGGGCTGGACATGACCCAGCACGGCGAACGCATCAACTGATCCATTTCACCGAACAACAGACAGGCCGGCCCGGGTGCATGCCCGGGCCGGCCTTTTTCTTTCCGTATTCAAGTCAAACTGTTATGGATGATTGTCCAGATCGAACGGCCGGGGTGCGGCGCCCCGCCCCGCCCGCGCCGTTCCGCAAACGGAAAGGGTTGCCTTCCCCATGGCTATCGCACTTCATGGCCGGCTTGCACTTGCGCTGCTTCTGACCGCCCCGGCCATCGCATTCACCGCGCCGCACGCCCACGCCGTCAGCCCCGCGCAGGCGTGCTACAAGAAATTCAACGCGGAACGGAAGGCCGGCACCATCAAGGGCCAGACCTACAAGGAGTTCAAGGCGACGCAGTGCGCGACGCCCGATGCCGCTTCCGCCACCCCCACGGCGACCGCCCCGGCGACGACGCCCGCGACGACGGCTCCGGCAGCCCCCGCCAGCGCACCGGCGACTGCCCCGGCAACCCCGGCCCCGGCCGCCGCCGGCAATGCGGTGCTGCCCAGCGCCGTGTCGCCCAAATATTCCAGCGAGTCGGCCGGCAAGGCCCGGATGCATACCTGCCTGGACCAGTACAACGCCAACAAGACCACCAACGGCAACGGTGGCCTGAAATGGATCCAGAAGGGCGGCGGCTATTACAGCGTCTGCAACGCCCACCTGAAGGGCTGATCCCAAGGTCAGGCTACAAGGGTCGGGCGATATGCCCGGCCCGCTACCGCGCCGGCCGGACGAACATCCGGCTGGTGGCGTATGATATCCAGACATCGTGGCCGGCGAACCAGTCCGCGCCCAGCAGCATGTCCACCTGGTCCCGCAGCGGGGCGACCGTAAGGACCGGCGCGCGTTCGTCCTCGCGCCCGATGCGCAGCGACGTGAAGCGGTGCCAGTGATACGGGACCGGCCGCCCGTCCACGCCGCTGGTCTCGCCCCCCGGGTCGGCCGCCAGCCGATCGGCTGACAGGCCCATCCGTTGGGCCGCATCGGTGGACAGGATCCGCGACCGGGCCCCGCTATCGACCAGCGCGGTCAGGTCCCTCGTATCCAGTTCCGCGGCCACGCTGACCCGATGCCCCGCCCGCTGCAGCGGAACGGTCTGATACACGCCGTGCCAGACCGGGACAGGCTGGCAGGCCGTATCCGATTGAGGCCGCCAGAAGGTCAGCCAGCCCCCGGCGACATCGAATTCGACGTCGAAGCCTGCCAGCACGTCCGCACCCAGCAGGCCCGCGACCGGCGGCTGGATGACCGGCTGCCCCGGCAGGTCACCCACCGGAATCGATAATGGGCCCAGATCGAGGCCCTCCTGCCCCGGTGCCCCCAGCCGCAGGTCCGGCACCATGGCGTTGGGCACCACGCCCGCGATGCCGCCCGTGCCCTGCAGCACGGTCCGCCGGTCGGGGTCGATCGCCAGGTGCAGGGCCGACACCACGCCGCTGCTGATCAGGCCGCCTTCGGCCCCGGTATCGACCAGCAGGCTGAACGCGGCGCGCCCCTGCGATCCGGTGATCGATACCGGAACGGACAGATATCCCCCATCATCCCGCAGCGGCACCCGCGCGATGCGCGTCAGCGCGCAGGGCGGCGCGTCATCCTGGCCCGGCGCGGGCTCGGCATGGGCCGGCATGGCCAGCAGCGCCAGTATGGCCAGCGTCCCCATGCGCGCACGGTCAGCCGGCCCATGTTCAGCCAAGCGAGGCAAACCGGTCGGTCGCGTCCAGCAGCGCGTTCAGGATTCCGGGTTCCGCCACCGCATGGCCGGCATCGTCGATCAGGTGGAATTCGGCCTCGGGCCACGCGCGATGCAGGTCCCAGGCGGTGCGGACCGGCGTCGCGACGTCATAGCGTCCCTGCACGATCACGGCCGGTATATGGCGGATACGCCCCACGTCGCGGATCAACTGGCCTTCGTCCAGCCATCCCCCATGGACGAAATAATGGTTTTCGATCCGTGCAAAGGCCAGGGCATATTCGGGATCGGCATGCTGGGCCGCCAGGTCGGGCGCGGGGCGCAGGGTCAAGGTCTCGCCCTCCCACAGGCTCCAGGCCACGGCGGCCTCGCCCCGGATGGCGGGATCGGCGTGCGTCAGGCGGCGGCGATAGGCCGCCATCAGGTCGTCACGCTCGGCAGGCGGGATCGGGGCCAGGAAGCGTTCCCATTTGTCGGGGAACAGCCAGGATGCACCTTCCTGATAATACCACAGCAATTCCGCGCGCCGCAGGGTGAAGATCCCGCGCAGGACCAGGCCCGTCACCCGGTCGGGATGCGCCTGGGCATAGGCCAGGGCCAGCGTCGAGCCCCACGATCCGCCGAAGACCAGCCAGCGCGTGGCACCCGTCATCTCGCGCAGCCGTTCGATATCCTCGACCAGATGCCAGGTCGTGTTGTTTTCCAGCGCCGCGTGCGGCCGCGACCGGCCGCATCCGCGCTGGTCGAACAGCAGGATGCGGTAGCGCGCCGGGTCGAACAGGCGCCGGTGCGTGGGCGCGCAGCCCGCCCCCGGGCCGCCATGCAGGAACACGACGGGAATGCCGTCGGGATTGCCGCACAATTCCCAATAGACCTGATGCCCGTCGCCGGTTTCCAGATGGCCGGACCGGTAGGGTTCGATGGGCGGATACAGCGTACAGGCGGGCGACGTGGTCACGATCTGCGCTCCTTCATTCTGCCGGACGTGCCGCGCGGGGATGGGCGCGGGTCCAGACTTCCGTCAGCCGGGCCTCGTCGGCCAGCGTATAGCGCTGGGTCGTCGACAGGCTGGCATGGCCCAGCAATTCCTGGATCGTGCGCAGATCCGCGCCGCCTTCCATCAGATGGGTGGCGAAGGAATGGCGCAGGGCATGGGGCGTGGCGTGGTCCGGCAGGCCCGCCATGTCGCGCCAGGCGCGCATCGCCCGCTGCGCCACCGCCGGCTGCAACCGGCCGCCCCGCACCCCGGGGAAGAGCGGCGCGTCGGGCAGAGGCGCGGGATGCCGCGCCCGCCAGTCCGTCAGCACACGCGCCACCGCCGGCAGGATCGGCACCAGCCGTTCCCGCCCGCCCTTGCCCCGGACCAGCAGCGTGCCGCCCGCCGACAGCGCGTGATCCAGATCCCGGACATCCAGCCCCAGCGCCTCGGATATCCGCAATCCGCAGCCATACAGCAGCAGGAACAGCGCCGCGTCGCGCGCCTGCCCCAGGGGCGTGACCGCCAGGTCCCCTACACCATCGGGCACGTCCAGGGCCTGCGCTTCGGACAAGGGGCGCGGCAGGGGGGATTTGGTACGCGGCGCGGCCAGCAGGCCGGGCGCCGGATTGGTAACGCCATGACGCCGCGCCAGATAGCGATAGAAGGACCGCATGGCCGACACCCGCCGCGCCCGGGTCCGCGCCGCACGGTCCGGCGTGCTGGACCGCCCCCGGTCGCGCTGTGCCAGCGCATGTCCCTGGGCATGTTCGAACGCCAGCCATGCCCGCAGGTCCGCCAGCGACAGTCGGTCCAGTACCGCCAGGTCCACCGTGCCGCCGACATGGGCGCCGATGAAATCCAGGAACCGGTCCAGGTCACCGCGATAGGCCGCGATCGTCAGGGGCGAGGCCCGGCGTTCGTCCCGCATCCAGTCCAGGAAGGCGTCGCGCAGATCCGCGCCCGTCATGCGCCGCCCCCCATCACGCGTGACGGCGGACAAGACAGGAAACGACCGGGGCGATAGAAAACCTCATGGCACATGCGAGTCTAGACAAACGCACCCCGGCACGGAAGGCGGGAATGGGAGGCTGCTTCAAAAGCCCCGCTGCTGAGCGAGAGCGGCCCGAAGGGTCGCGCCCGTCGTGTGTTTCCGAGCACCGAAGCGGAGCGGCCTTATGGCCGTGAGCATCGGAGCGCAGGAAATGCGCGTCGGACCGCCAGCAGCGGGGCTTTTGAAGCAGCCTCCGACCGGCCGGCCGCGTGTCGCGGTCCTGCTGCCTCTGCCCTTCCCCGGCCCGTTCGACTATGCCGCACCGCCGGACCTGCCCGCCCCCCCGCTGCAACCCGGCGACATCGTCACCGTGCCGCTGGGGCGGCGTACCGAAACCGGCGTGGTCTGGGACCCGGAGCGCAACCTGCCGCCCGAATTCACCCCGCCCCCCATGAAGAGCGTGGCGGACGGACGGCTGAAGCCCGTCATCGCGCGGCTGGACCAGCCGCCCTTGCCGGCCTCGCTGCGCCGCTTCGTCGACTGGGTCGCGGCCTATACGCTTTCCCCCCCGGGGCTGGTGCTGGCCATGGCGCTGCGCACCGGCACCGCCGCCCAGGCCGCCCCCGCGCTGGGCTGGGCCGTTGCCGATCCGCCGCCGGGCCTGCGCGACACCCCGGCACGGCGAAGGGTGCTGGACATCGCCGCGCATGACGGGCCGCTGACCGCCGCCGAACTGGCCCGCCGTGCCGGGGTCGGCACCAGCGTGGTGCGCGGCCTGGCGGATGCCGGGGCGCTGCGCGGGGTAACGATGACGCCGCGCCCCGCCTTCGTGCGGCCCGATCCGGACCATTGCCCCCCGGCACTGGACGGCGAGCAGGCGGAATCGGCCCGGGCCCTGCGTGCCCTGGCGGCGGAGGGCGGCTTTTCCGTCACCCTGCTGGAAGGAGTGACCGGATCGGGCAAGACCGAGATCTACATGGAGGCCATTGCCGCCTGCCTGGCGCGCGGGAAGCAGGTGATGGTGCTGCTGCCGGAAATCGCCCTGTCCTCGCAATGGACCGGGCGTTTCGCCCGCCGCTTCGGGGCGGAGCCCGCGCTGTGGCATTCCGACCTGGGGCCGCGCCTGCGCCGCGTCACCTGGCACGCGGTGGCCGACGGCACGGCGCGGGTGGTGGTGGGCGCGCGCTCGGCCCTGTTCCTGCCCTTCGCGGAACTGGGGCTGATCATCGTGGACGAGGAACACGAGACCGCGTTCAAGCAGGAAGACGGCGTGACCTACCACGCGCGCGACATGGCCGTGGTGCGGGCGCGCATGGACCGCGCGCCGGTCGTCCTGGTCTCGGCCACGCCCAGCCTGGAGACCCTGGCCAATGTCGGGGCCGGCCGCTACCGCCATCTGGTGCTGACCGCGCGCCATGGCGGGGCGACGATGCCCGAGGTGCGCACCATCGACATGCGCGCCCATCCGCCCGAACGGGGACTGTTCCTCTCGCCGGTGCTGACCGAGGCCATCCGGCAGGCGATCGGGCGCGGCGAGCAGGGGATGCTGTTCCTCAACCGGCGGGGCTATGCGCCGCTGACCCTGTGCCGTACCTGCGGCCACCGCCTGCAATGCCCGAACTGCACCGCCTGGCTGGTGGAACATCGCGCGCGGCAGATCCTGACCTGCCATCATTGCGGCTATCAGGAAGCGACACCGCCCGCCTGCCCCGAATGCCACGCCGAATCCAGCCTGACGCCGATCGGCCCCGGCGTGGAGCGCATTACCGAGGAAGCGCGCGCCACCTTCCCCGATGCGCGCATCCTGGTGATGGCCAGCGACACCCTGCCCGGCCCCGCCGCCACCGCCGACGCCGTGGCGCGGATCGCGCGGCGCGAGATCGACCTGGTGATCGGCACGCAGATCGTGGCCAAGGGCTGGCATTTTCCGCATCTGACGCTGGTCGGTGTCGTCGATGCCGACCTGGGCCTGGGCGGCGGCGACCTGCGCGCGGCGGAACGCACGGTGCAGTTGCTGCATCAGGTCGCCGGCCGCGCCGGCCGTGCCGAGGCCCCGGGGACGGTGCTGCTGCAGAGCTACACCCCCGACCATCCGGTGATGCTGGCGCTGGTGTCAGGCGATTTCGAGAGTTTCATGCGCCAGGAGGCCGAGCAGCGCCGCCCCGGCTTCTGGCCCCCCTTCGGCCGGCTGGCCGCCCTGATCGTCAGCGCGGATACGCCGGAGGCCGCCGACGCCACCGCCCGGGCCCTGGGTCAGGCAGCGCCCCGGGGCGACAGCCTGCAGGTGCTGGGCCCGGCCCCCGCGCCGCTGGCCATCCTGCGCGGCCGCCACCGCAGGCGACTGCTGCTGCGCACGCGGCGCGAGGTCGCGGTCCAGCCCCTGCTGCGGCAATGGCTGGACCGCGTGACGCCCGAACGCGGGGCCCGGATCGACATCGATATCGATCCGGTCTCGTTCCTTTAGCAGGCCCTATACCGCGTGGACGTTCGCCTCGCGCTCCCAGAACCGCAGAGCCCTGCACGCGGCGATGAAGGCGGTCGCGTCGGCGGGCGTGGACAGTTTAAGGATGCCGTCATCCATGTCGGCCGGGCGGACCCCCGCGCGTTCCATCAACGGCAGCGCCGCCTCGGCGTAGCCGATGAACTTGGCATGGGCGTAGGCATCGGCGATGAAGTCCCGCGCCGTCGCCTCCTGCATCAGCAGGGTGGCCCCGTCCGCCGAGGGCAGCAGCACCACGGCGTCGTACAGCACCGACGGGCCGCCATTGATCTTCTGCCCGGCCGGAACCAACGTGCCGTCATGCAGCGTCACGCCGCCCACCTTCGGCGCCACCAGTTCCACGTTCGTGCCCTCGGCCCTCGCCGCATCGGTGACGGCCTTCAGCAGCCCGGCATCGACGCCATCGGTCACCAGGATACCGATCTTGCGCCCCTTGAAGCTGTCGGGACCGTTCCGCAGGATGCTCAGCGCCGGCGAGGGCGCCAGGCCGTCCACCAGCGGGCGGGCCGGCGGGGCGGCCTCGGGCAGGTCCTCCAGCCCCAGCCCCTGCGCCACGGCGGTGGCCAGGTCGATATCGACATTCACCAGGTGCGACACCACCCGCGCACGGATCGGCGGCGTCTCGACCTTGCTCAGTTCGAAGGTGAAGGCCTGCTGGATGTGAACGCGCTCGGTCTCGGTCTGGCTCAGGTAGAATTGCCGGGCCTGGCTGTAATGGTCGCCGAACAGTTCGGAGCGTTCCCGCAATTTCTCGCCCGCCTCGCGCGCCGGGAAGGAAGTGAAGCCGCGCGCCGGGTCCTCACGCGGGCCGCCCTGCGCGCCGCCCCAGGAATTGGGTTCGTAGTTCGCCCGGCCCTTCGGATTATGCATCGCCATGTGCCCGTCCTGCTGGAAATTGTGAAACGGACATTTAGGGGCATTGATGGGAATATGCGTGAAGTTGGGGCCGCCCAGGCGCTTGAGCTGCGTGTCGAGGTAGGAAAAATTCCGCCCCTGCAGCAACGGATCGTTGGTGAAATCCACGCCCGGGACGATGTTCTGCGTGCAGAAGGCCACCTGCTCGGTCTCGGCGAAGAAATTATCGACGACCCGGTCCAGCACCAGCCGCCCGATCCGGCGCACCGGCACCAGTTCCTCGGGAATCAGCTTGGTCGGGTCCAGGACGTCGAAATCGAAACTGTCGGCGAAATCGTCGTCGAACAGTTGCACGCCCAGTTCCCATTCCGGAAAATCGCCGGACTGGATGGCGTTCCAAAGGTCACGACGATGAAAATCGGGATCGGCGCCGTTGATCTTCAGGGCCTCGTTCCACACCACCGATTGCAGGCCCTGCTTCGGCTTCCAATGGAATTTGACGTAGGTCGATTTGCCCGCCTTGTTCACGAAGCGGAAGGAGTGGACGCCGAACCCTTCCATGAACCGCAGCGAACGGGGAATGGCGCGGTCCGACATCACCCACAGCGCCATGTGGATCGATTCCGGCGACAGCGACACGAAATCCCAGAAATTGTCGTGCGCCGACTGCGCCTGCGGAAAGTCGCGATCCGGCTCGGGCTTCACCGAATGGATCACGTCGGGAAACTTGATGGCGTCCTGGATGAAGAAGACCGGGATATTGTTGCCGACAATGTCCCAGTTGCCTTCATGCGTGTACAGCTTGACCGCGAAGCCGCGCACGTCACGCGCCAGGTCGGACGATCCCTTGCTGCCCGCCACGGTGGAAAACCGCACGAAGGCCGGAACGCGCTCGCCCGGGCGCTGCAGCACGTCGGCGCGCGTCACGTCGGCCAGCGATTCCGTCAGTTCGAAGAACCCGTGCGCGCCATAGCCGCGCGCATGCACCACGCGTTCGGGAATCCGCTCGTGGTCGAAATGGAAGATCTTCTCGCGGAAATGGAAATCTTCCAGCAGGGTCGGCCCCCTCGCCCCGATCCGGGCCGAATTCTGGTCATCCGCGACCGGTATGCCCTGCTGGGTGGTCAGGACCGGCACGTCGCCCCCCGCCACCTGATGCGTCTCGCCACCCGCCCCGCGCTGGATCGTCTCGGTCCCGAGCGTGGCGGTCTTGCGCCCCGGCCCGGGTGATTTCGCACCCGGCGATTTCGTCCCTGGTGATTTTACGCTCATGACAGCCCCTCTGTTTCCTTCGGCATGGGGCGACCGGCGCCGCCATGCCCCTGGTTCGCCAACGTGGGCGCAAAGGGAGGGTTGCCCCTTGCCGGGCCCCTACTGGGCCGGGGCGCTGCGGGTCATGGTCTGGCGGATCAGTCCGTCGACCGGTCGCCCGGCCAGGTCCAGGGCCACCGCTTCGGCCACGCGGATGCCGTCGATGGCCGCCGACAGAATCCCGCCCGCATAGCCCGCGCCCTCGCCCGCCGGATACAGGCCGGCGGTATTCACGCTCTGCCCGTCCGGCCCACGCGGGATTCGCAGCGGCGAGGACGTGCGCGTTTCCACCCCCGTCATCACCGCGTCCTCCATGTCGAAGCCGGCGAGCTGCCGCCCGAAATCGGCCAGCGCCTCACGCATGGCCTGGACCGCGAAATCGGGCAGGCAGGCGGCCAGGTCCGTGGGCGTGACCCCGGGACGATAGGACGGCTCCACCGCGCCCAGGTGGGTCGAGGGCCGGCCGGCCAGGAAATCGCCCACGCGCTGGGCCGGGGCGCGGTAGCCGCCGCCGCCGGCCAGGTAGGCCTGGCGTTCCCAATGGCGCTGGAACGCGATGCCGGCCAGCGGGCCGTCGGGATAATCGGGGTCGGGGGTGACGCCGACTACGATCCCCGCATTGGCGTTGCGTTCGGCCCGTGAATACTGGCTCATTCCGTTGGTGACGACGCGTCCTTCCTCGGACGTCGCGGCGACCACCGTGCCGCCGGGGCACATGCAGAAGGAATAGACCGCCCGCCCGTTGGACGCGTGATGCACCAGCCGGTAATCCGCCGCCCCCAGCAGCGGATTGCCGGCATGCGTGCCGAACCGCGCGGCATCGATGACCGATTGCGGATGCTCAATCCGCACGCCGATGGAAAAGGGCTTGGCCTCCATCGCAACGTCCCTGCCGTGCAGCATGGCGAAGGTATCGCGCGCGCTGTGGCCGACGGCCAGCACGACATGGTCGGCCTGCACCACCTCGCCGCCCGCCAGGCTGACCCCCGAGACCCGGCGGGCGCCGGGCGCGAGCAGGATATCCTCCACCCGGGCGCCGAAGCGATATTCGCCGCCCAGCGCCTCGATCTCCGCACGGATATGCTCGACCATCGACACCAGGCGGAACGTGCCGATATGCGGCTTGGACAGATAGAGGATTTCCTTCGGCGCGCCGGCCCGGACGAATTCCGTCAGCACCTTGCGGCCGTAATGGCGCGGATCGCTGACCTGGCTGTACAGCTTGCCGTCGGAAAACGTCCCGGCCCCGCCCTCGCCGAACTGCACGTTGCTTTCCGGCGTCAGCACCGATCTGCGCCACAGGGCGAACGTATCGACGGTGCGCTCGCGCACGCTCTTGCCGCGTTCCAGCATCAGCGGCCGCAACCCCATCTGCGCCAGCAGCAGCCCCGCCAGCAGGCCGCACGGCCCCGCGCCGATCACTATCGGGCGGCGATAGGTAGCGGCAGCCGCCAGGCGGGCGCCGTCCTCCACGGGGACGCGATAGGTCGTATCCGGCGCCACGCCGACATGCCTGTCGCCCGCCAGCCGCGCCAGGACCCCTTCCTCGTCCCGCAGGGTGCAATCGACGGTGTAGACCAGGACGATCGCGCCCCGGCGCCGCGCGTCGTAGCCCCGGCGGAACACCGCGTGATCCAGCAGGTCCTCGGCCGGAATGCCCAGCCGCCGGATGATCTCCGCCGCCAGGGCATCGGGATGATGGTCCAGCGGAAGCCGGATTTCGGTCAGTCGGATCATGAGGGAACCCGGTTTCTGTTCGGAGGCGTGCCATATCATGGGCGAGCCCCCCGGCAAAAGAATGCAGGACTCGCCCCGCCGGTCGCGCTTCTGTTACAGAAAGCCCCCCGCCCCCGGACGAGAACCACGCCGCCATGGCCGACCCGCACGATCAACCGCCCCCGCACCGGCACGATTCCGCCGAGGACCAAGCGGGAGAGTGTGGCCACGGACATGACCACGCGCACGATGATGGACATGATCACGGTCACGATCATGGGCATGAGGGGCACGGACATGGATTCGGCCACCATCACGTCCATGCCCCGGCCAGTTTCGGCGCCGCCTTTGCGTGGGGCATCGCGCTGAACCTGGTCTATGTCGTCGCCGAGGCGACCTGGGGCGTGCTGTCCCACGCGCTCGCCCTGATGGCGGATGCCGGCCATAACCTGTCCGACGTCCTGGCGCTGGCGGCGGCGTGGATGGCGCAGCACCTGTCGCGGCGCGCGCCCAGCGCCGATTTCACCTATGGACTGCGCCGCTCGTCCATCCTGGCCGCGCTGGGCAATGCGGTGGCGCTGCTGCTGGTCACCGGCGGCATCGTGTGGGAGGCGATCCTGCGCCTGATCAACCCCGCCCCGGTGCCCGGCACCACGATCATGGTGGTGGCGGGGATCGGAATCCTGGTCAACGGGATCACCGCCCTGCTGTTCGCGCGGGGCGGGGAGGACCTGAACATCCGCGCCGCCTTCCTGCACATGGCGGCCGACACGCTGATGACGGTCGCGGTGGTGATCGCGGGCGCGATCATCCTCTATACCGGCTGGACGCGCGTGGACCCCATCGTCAGCCTGGTCGTGTCGGTCACGATCGTCGCCGGCACCTGGTCGCTGCTGCGCGATTCGCTGGACATGGCGCTGGACCGGGTGCCCCGCACGATCGACCGCGCCGGGGTCGAGGCCTATCTGCGCACCCTGCCGGGGGTGCTGGACCTGCACGACCTGCATATCTGGCCGATCAGTACGACGGACACCGCCCTGACCGTGCATCTGGTGCGCGCCGCCTGCCCCGTTCCTCCGGGGGAGGAAGACGCCAGCGAGGACAGCCTGCTGCGTGACGCGACCGAGGCACTGCGCACGCGCTTTCGCATCGGCCATCCCACCTTCCAGATCGAAACGCTGTCCTATTCCGCACGATGTGTCCTGGCGGACGCGAACACGATCTGACCCATGCCGCATATCAGCAAGAACGCCCTGGCCTGGACCAGCCTGGGGGTCAGCCTGGTCGCCCTGAGCCTGAAATACGCCGCCTGGCGCGTCACCGGCTCGATCGCGCTCTATTCCGATGCGATCGAGACGATCATCAACGTCGTCGCCGCCCTGGCCGGCCTGTGGGCGCTACGCGTCGCCAGCCTGCCGCCCGACGAAAACCACACCTACGGCCATTACAAGGCGGAATACCTGTCGGCGGTGGCCGAAGGCGTGCTGGTACTGATGACCGCGCTGGCCATCGGGCGCGAGGCCTGGATCGACTGGCAGCATCCGGTTCTGCCGCACGCGCCGCTGTCGGGCATCGCGCTGAACGGCTCGGCCGGCGTACTGAACCTGGCCTGGGCGATCGTGCTGCTGCAGTCCGGCCGGGCGCGGCGATCGCCGACCCTGATCGCAGCGGGCCAGCACGTGATGTCCGACGTGTGGACCACGGTCGGGCTGGTCGCCGGCTTCGTCCTGATCCCGCTGACCGGGCAGGCCTGGCTGGATGCCGCCCTGGCCGCGCTGATCGCGGTGAACGTACTGCGCGTCGGCTGGGAGATGATGCGCCGTTCGATCGCGGGCCTGATGGACGAGGCCCCGGATGCGGACACCCTGGCCGATATCCGCCACGTCATCGCCAGCAACGCCACCGGCGCGATCGAGGCGCACGACCTGCGGGCGCGCATCGTCGGCGCCATGGCGTTCGTGGAATTTCATCTGGTGGTTCCCGGCGCCATGTCCGTGGACGCTGCCCACGAGATCTGCGACCGGATCGAGGCCGCCCTGCGCGCCGAGATCGGCCAGGCGCTGATCCACATCCATGTCGAGCCCGAGCGCAAGGCCAAGCATGAGGGAATTGCGGTTCCGCCGGCCCCCGCGCCCCGGGCAATCCTGCCCTCATCCTGAAACAGGGCTAGCATGGCGGTTCCGCTGGAACCCGCCGGACAATCCGCGCTAAAGGGACGGATGGCCCCGAACCGACCCGCAGCCCCCATCCGGGCAGGCCTGGCCTGCCTCGGGCGAGAATGATGAAAACCGACCTGACCGAACTGCGCATCCGCCATATGCGCCACCTGCGCCGATCCGCCCGGGTCACGACGGCGCAGTGGCGGCGCAAGATCGTGTACTGGGCCGCGGCCATCGTCGTGGGGCTGGTCGCCGTGGGCTTCGCCACCGCCGCCGACGCCGCCGCCGCCCTGCGTACGCGCCTGGTCCACTGGGACCCGTGGATCATGCTGGCGATCACCCCGGCGGGGCTGGCGCTGTCCACCTGGCTGACCCGCACCTGGTTTCGCGGCGCCCAGGGATCGGGCATTCCCCAGACGATCGCGACCCTGCACCTGGACGATTTCGCGGTGGTCGACCGGCTGCTGTCGCTGCGCATCGCCTTCGGCAAGATCCTGCTGACCACGCTGGGCCTGCTGGCCGGGGCATCGATCGGCCGCGAGGGCCCGACCGTGCAGGTGGGCGCCGCGATCATGCATGCGTTCGGCCGCTGGCTGAACCTGTCGGCGGTGGGGATGCGCCGGGGGCTGATCCTGGCGGGCGGCGCGTCGGGCGTGTCGGCGGCCTTCAACACGCCGCTGGGCGGAATCGTGTTCGCGATCGAGGAACTGAGCCATTCCTTCGAGCAGCGCACCAGCGGCACGATGCTGACCGGCGTTATCCTGTCGGGCGTCACCGCCATCGCGCTGGTCGGCAATTATACCTATTTCGGCCATACCGACGTCGTGGTGCCGATCGGCATAAGCTGGATCGCGGTGCTGGCCTGCGGTATCCTGGGCGGGGTCAGCGGCGGGGCGTTCTCGGCCATCCTGATCCGCTCCTCGGCCGGCCTGCCGGGCGTGCTGGGGCAGTTCGTCAGCCGCCGGCCGGTGGCCTTCGCGGCCGCGTGCGGCCTGGTACTGGCCGTCCTGGGCGTGGCATCGGGGGGCATCACCTACGGCACGGGCTATTTACAGGCGCGCGAGATCATCACGGGCCAGACCCATTATCCGGCGTCGTTCTTCATCCTGAAATACATCGCCACCATCGTGTCCTACTGCTCGGGCATTCCGGGGGGACTGTTCGCGCCGTCGCTGGCCATCGGGGCGGGCATCGGCGGGTGGATCGCGCAGTTCCTGCCCCATACGACGCCCGGCGCGGTCGTCCTGCTGGGCACCGTCGCCTATTTCTCGGCGGTGGTGCAGGCTCCGCTGACGGCCACCGTCATCGTGATGGAAATGTCGGACAACCAGCAGGTGACGCTGGCGCTGCTGGCGACGTCGTTCCTGGCCTATGCCGTGTCGCGCACGGTCTGCAGCCAGTCGCTCTACAGCGCGCTGGCCGAAAAATTCCTCGATGTGGTGGAACATGCCCCCCCGCCGGCCGAGGAAACCGCCGCCCCGCCCCGGGCCGCGATCGTCCCCGGCCCCGCCGCGCCGGAACGGGTCTGACGAGATCCTGCGCGCGAGCGCTCAGCCGTGGTGGACCGGACAGCGTTGGGCCGACGCGCCTGCCGGGACCGGTCGAGTCCCGGCGGCGGCCGTGCGCTTCCACACCGTCATCGGCAGGGTGTCGCCGGGGCGCAGGGTCAGGCGGCAGACCGGCTCGACCACCGCGCCGGGCGCCAGGCGCAACGTCGTGCCGCGTGCCAGCGAGGCCAGGCAGATGATCGCCTCGACCAGCCCGAAGGACAGGCCGGGACAGATCCGCGGGCCGATGCTGAACGGCACGTAGGTATATTTCTGCGGCGCATCCGGACTGCCGGGCAGGAACCGCTCGGGCATGAAATGGTCGGGCTTGCGCCAGTAGAGACGGTGCCGGTGCAGCAGCCACGGCACCACCATGACCAGCGCGCCGGCCTTCACCTTGCGGCTGCGGATGGTGTCGTCCTCCTTCGCCTCCCGCGCCAGCAGGGGCACGGGCGGGTAGAGGCGCAGGGTCTCCTCGACGATGGCACGCGTATAGACCAGTTGCGACACATCCGCGAAGGTCGGTGCCCGCGAACCGAGGACGGTATCGAGTTCCTCGTGCAGGCGGGCCTCGACCTCCGGCGCCTGCGACAGCAGGTACCACACCCAGGACAGGCAGTTGGCCGTGGTTTCATGCCCGGCCAGGAAGATGACGGCGGCCTCGTTCCGCAGCGCGGTGGCGTCCAGCACCCCATCGCGCATCAGCATCCGGATGACCGAGCCATCATCCTCGGTGCGCTGAAGATCAGCGATGATCCCGTCGAGGACAGCGTGAATCCGGGCCGTCGCGCGGCGGGTCTTGGCCCCGTTCCGGCGCGGAACCCAGGATGGCAGGCCGAACGACGCGAGATCGCTCTGATCGACATATTTCTGGTATTCGGTAAAGGCTTCCGCCACCTCGCGCGCATGCTCCGCCCCCAGCGTCCGGCCGAATACCGCGCGGCAGATGATTTCCGCCGTCAGTTGCGCCATGACCTTCAGCACGTCGAAGGTCGCCCCGTCGGGAAGGGCGGCCCATCTGTCGGCCAGTTCGCCGACGGTCTCGACCATCGCGGGGGCGAACTGGTCCATGCGCGAGGTGTGCAGCACCGGCGAGACCATCTGTCGCCGCTGCTTCCAGGTCTCGCCGTCGCTGACGAACAGCCCGTCACCCAGCAGCGGCGACAGGGCGTTGCGTATCTGCGGGCTCTTGCGCTGAAAATTCTCGGCACGGGTGATGAAGGCGTGACGGACGGTGTCCGGACTGTTGCAGATGAAGACCTGCCGGGCCAGAACCTGCATCGACATCGTCTGGTATTCGAATGCCTTTTCTTCCCATATATTCAGGAAGTTTTGCGTTCCTCTCCGCAACAGCTCGAATACCGACAGCGATGTCTTCGGACGGGGCGGAAAGGGAGGGATGAATTCCATACTATTCCACCTATCGGCGCACAGTCGAAAATTCAAGCTCCGGGAGGGAATGGCAGGGGAGACAGTCCGTCGACCCTGCCCCCTGCCCCCTGCCCCCTGCCCCTTAGCGTGCCGCCAGATCGACGATTCCGATCCCCCCGTCCTCGGTCCCGAAGGCCAGGGCGCAGCCGTCGGGGGTGAAGGCCAGGGCGGAGATCGCGCCGCCACCGGCGCCGCGTACCGGCAATACCCGCTGCGCCGCCGCATCCTCCAGCAGCACGGTGCCGTCTTCGAACCCCGCGGCGACGATCTCGTGCACCGGATGGCAGGCGACGCGCCGGCAGATGACACCGGGCACCCCTGCCAGTTCCGACGGCGGCTTGCCCATCGGGCCGCCGCCGAAGAACGGCCACATCACCACGCTGTCCGCCCCGCTGGTCACCAGCCATTTGCCGGTGCGCGAGAACGCCATGGACTGCACTTTGTGCGGATAGCCGCTCATGCGCATGTTGTGCCCGTCGGACAGGCGCCAGCCATGCAGGTCGTTTTCCTGCATGCTGGTCACCAGCGCCTCGCCGCCCGGATGGATCGCGATGCCGGTATGGCTCCCCTTCCATTCCAGGCGCCGGGGGGTATCGACCTTGGCATGGACGAACCACAGCGACGCGCCATTGTAATGCGAGGCCGCGATCCGCTTGCCCTTGGCATCGAACACGATGCCGCTGACGGTCGAGGGGTGCTCCAGCACCTTCAGGGTCGTCGCCCCCGTGGCGTCGCGCAGTTCCACCTGCTTGCCCGACGCGAACGCGATCACGCCGGACTTTCCGTCCGCCCAACTGCTCACATGC
Organism: Gluconacetobacter diazotrophicus PA1 5; assembly: GCF_000021325.1. Taxonomy (GTDB): domain Bacteria; phylum Pseudomonadota; class Alphaproteobacteria; order Acetobacterales; family Acetobacteraceae; genus Gluconacetobacter; species Gluconacetobacter diazotrophicus. Next base: position 687,127 of record NC_011365.1, read on the forward strand.
TCGACCCAGCGGCGGCCACGCACCAGGTCGGTGACCGCGCCATCGGCGCCGATCCGACGCAGCGTGCTGTCGTCGCCCCCGGTCAGGAACCCCGCCGGGGCGGCATTCGGCGCCAGGGACAGGATCGCCCCGTCATGCACCGTCTGCACCTGCCATACGGCGGCGTTTGCGAAATCCTCGCGTGCCGCCAGCACGATGTCGCCCTCGGCGGTGGCAAAGGCGAACTGCCGGCTGTCACGCGAGGCGACACAACCGGTGACATGGCCGTCGATCATCCTTACCGCGCCGCGCGTCTCCAGCAGTCCCGCCGGCGCGTTGCCGGCCATCCCCGCGCCGCTCATTGCGCGCGGCAGCTTTCGAAGCCGCGACGCAGGCGCGGGCGGTTGAGGTTGCGGCCGATGAAGACCAGGCGGGATTCGCGGGCCTCGCCTTCCTTCCACGGACCGATGAAGTCGCCATCGGCCATCATGTGCACGGCCTGGAAGGCGAAGCGCCGGTTCTCGCCCGCATAGTTCAGGATGCCCTTGGCGCGCAGGATGTCGGCCCCCTGTTCCTGCAGCAACGCGCCGATCCAGGCCTGGAACTTCGCCGCATCCAGCGGTTCCTCCATCACATAGGACATCGAGGTCACGTTTTCCTCGTGCGAATGGCTGGTGTCCTCCAGGAAGCGCGGCGCGTGCTCCAGCGCGCGGGCCAGGTCGAAGCCGCCCTGGTCCAGCACGTCGGTCAGCGCGACGTCGCCGCGCTGGGCCCGGTGCAGGCGCGCCACCGCGTTGATCGACCGGATGCGCGATTCGATGGCCGCGATCGCGGCCTCGTCCACCAGGTCGGTCTTGTTGAGGATGATGACGTCGGCGAAGGCGATCTGGTTCACCGCCTCGGGGCTTTCGTCCAGCGTCTGAAGCACGTTCATCGCGTCCACGACGGTCACGACGGCGTCCAGGCGCGTCTTGCCGCGCACGTCCTCGTCGACGAAGAAGGTCTGCGCCACGGGTGCCGGGTCGGCCAGGCCGGTGGTCTCCACGATGATGCCGTCGAACTTCCCGCGTCGCTTCATCAGGCTGCCCAGGATGCGGATCAGGTCGCCCCGCACGGTGCAGCAGATGCAGCCGTTGTTCATCTCGAACACTTCCTCGTCGGCATCCACCACGAGGTCGTTGTCCACGCCGAGTTCCCCGAACTCGTTGATCACCACGGCGTATTTGCGCCCGTGCTCCGCCGTCAGGATATGGTTGAGCAGCGTGGTCTTGCCCGCGCCGAGAAAGCCCGTCAGCACCGTCACCGGCACCAGCCCATCACCGTCTTTCGGCTGGAGCGCCGCTTGGGTTTCAGACATGTCGTCTCCTGTCCCTGTATCCATTCGTTCCTGCATATAGGCCCACCCGCCCGCCGGTCCCATCCCCCGGCGGCAGGAAAGTGGCGGCCGGTCAGGCGCCGGGGCCTGCCCCGCCGGCGGCGATGCCGGCCCGGCGCAGGCCGCGCAACGTGGTCCGGGCGGCCGCGCAGTCGAACAGCCGCGCCCGCGCCCGCCCCCGCGCCGACAGGTCGGCCCGCCGGTCCGCCGAACGGGCCAGGTCGCGGATCGCATCCGCCAGTCCGGTTTCCGGGTCCGGCGGGACCAGCAGCCCGGCATCCCCCACCAGGTCGGGCAACCCGCCGCGGGGGGATGCGACCAGCGCGGCGCCGCAGGCCATGGCTTCCAGCGCCGTCAGGCCGAACGGTTCCGGCCAGCGGCTGGGCACCACGACGATGGCGGCACGGGCCATTTCGGCCAGCACGCGGTCATGGGGCCGGTAGCCGGCCATGTCCACGCCTGCCGCCCGCGCCAGGGGCCGCAACGCCTCCAGGAACGGCGTGTCCGGCGAATCGGGGCCGAACCGGTCCGCGCCGATCATCCGCGCCCGCCATCCCGGCAGGTCGGGCAGCACCGCGCCGCACGCCGCGACGAAGGCATCCGCCCCCTTGTCCGCCACCACGCGGCCGGCGAACAGGATCGTCCGGTCCCGCCCGGCCGGCGGCAGGGCGGGCGGCAGCCCGGCCAGGTCGATACAATTCGGGACCACGTCGACCCCCGCCCCGGTGGGCAGGCCCGCGACGAACCGCCCCCGGACCCAGCCGGACACCGCGACCACCCGCATGCGCCGCAGGATCGCCGCCCGCCCCCCCGGCGAGGCCGCGCCCCGCATCGCCTGCGGGTCGTTATGCAGCACCAGCATCATCGGCAGGCGGGGAAACCGCCGGGCCAGCGCCCAGGCCACGTCCGGGCGATTATGGATTTCGACCAGCGCCGGGCGCACGGCGCGCACGATCCGCGCCACGGCGGCGGCGTAGCGTCCCGCCCCCCCCGCGATCCAGGCCGGCGGCCACAGGCCTGGCACCGCCGGCCGGAAGGTCACGCCGTCGAACGGCGCGGCCACCGCCGTGCCGACGACCACGTCGCCCACGTCCGCCAGCCGGCGCACCAGCAGGCTGATCGCCCCCGCCTGCCCCGGCGCGAAGCGCTCTCGCGGCGGCAGCACGGTGACGACCGGCGCCACCAGGCCGTCAGGAAATGGATTCGTAGCGGTCGAGCTGCCACGCGGCGGGCTCGCGCGCCGCCTCGTCATACCAGCGCACGACCAGCGGATGCGCGCGTAGCGCCGCCGCGTACTCGGCCGCCACCGGCGACAGCGTCACGCCATAGGACAGGAACCGGGCGATCACCGGGGCATACATCGCGTCCGCGACGGTCAGGCCGGCGCCGAACAGATAGGGGCCGCCCGCCCCGAACGCCGCGCGGGTTTCCGACAGGATGGCGTCGATCCGCGCGATGTCCCCCAGCACATCGTCCGCCAGGGGCGCCGCCAAAGGCCGCGCCTGGCGGCCCAGGTTCATCGGCATGGCCATGCGCAACGGGCGGAATCCGGCATGCATTTCCGACGCGATGCTGCGGGCGTGGGCGCGGGCCACGCGATCGGCCGGCCACAGCGCGGGGGCGATCTCGGCGCAATATTCCCCGATCGCCAGGCTTTCCCACACCCGCGCGCCCCGATGTTCCAGATACGGCACCAGCCCGTTGGGCGAAACCGCCTTGATCCCGGCGGTGCCGCCGCCCCCGGCGATGGGAATCAGGACCTCCTCGACATCCAGCCCGGCCAGATGCACGACCAGCCAGCCGCGCAGCGACCAGGACGAATACCGTCTGGTGCCGATGATCAGTCTGCCGTCCGCCATACCACCCATCCTTCGTCCCTTACGCGCGGTCCTGCCGTTCAGGCCGCCGCGCCCGCCATCTCGCGCCGCCGGATGAAGCCGCCGCCCAGGACGCGGCTGCCGTCATATAGCACGCAGGCCTGCCCGGGGGCCGGCATCGCGGCTTCGTCCAGCGTCACCGAGGCGCCGTCCGCCGTGCGCCGCACCGTCGCGGGCCGCGCGGCTTCGCGCGCGCGGATCTGGACCAGGCAGCGCAGGTCCCCCTCGGGCGGGTCGATCAGCCAGTTCATGTCCCGCAGCGACAGGTCGCGCACGGCGCTGCCGGTGCGCGGCCCGATCACCACGCGCCGGGAAGCGGGGTCGATGCCCACCACCATCTGGCGCGCGCCGTCACGCATCGCGGCATCGCCCAGCCGGCGGCTCTGCCCGACCGTGAAGCGGGTCACGCCGTCATGCCGCCCGACGACCCGGCCCGATCCATCCACGATCTCGCCCTCGCCCGCCATTTCGGGGCGCAGCGCCTCGACCACCCGGGCATAGGACCCGTCGGGCACGAAGCACAGGTCCTGGCTGTCGGGCTTGGCCGCCACGGACAGGCCGAACCGCTCGGCCTCGGCCCGGACGGCGGCCTTGTCCGGCATGTCGCCTAACGGAAAGCGCAGGAATTCCAGTTGCCGGCGGGTGGTCGCGAACAGGAACCAGGACTGGTCCCGGCCTTCATCCACCGGGCGGTGCAGTTCGGCCCCGTCCGGCCCCTCGATCCGGCGGACGTAATGGCCGGTCGCCATCGCCTCTGCCCCCAGGTCGCGCGCCATGCCCAGCAGGTCGGTGAATTTCACCCCCTGGTTGCAGGCCACGCAGGGTACCGGGGTCTCGCCGCCGGCATAGGCGTCGGCGAAGGTCTCGATCACGCTCTGGCGGAAGCGTGTTTCCGCGTCGATCACGTAATGGGGGATACCCAGCCGGTCGGCCACGCGGCGCGCATCATGGATGTCGCGTCCGGCACAGCAGGCGCCCTTGCGGGCGGACTCGCGCGAATCATAGAGCTGCAGCGTCGCGCCGACGACCTCGTGGCCTTCGGCCACCAGGCGCGCGGCGACCACGCTGCTGTCCACGCCGCCGGACATGGCGACCATGATCCGCATGAGTTGGTTCCCCCGTCTTTCTCAGGCCTTGTGCGGCAGGCGCACGACCAGCCCGTCCAGTGCCTCGGTCATCACGATCTGGCAGCCCAGGCGCGACGTCTTTTCCAGGCCGAATGCCAGGTCCAGCATGTCTTCCTCGTCCTCGGTCGGCGCGGCCAGCTTCGGGGCCCAGTCGGGATCGACCACGACGTGGCAGGTGGCGCAGGCCAGCGATCCCTCGCAGGCGCCTTCCAGGTCCACCCCGTGCTTGTGCGCGATCTCGAGGACCGACAGACCGACCGGCGCGTCGACCTCGCGGCGCGTTCCGTCACTCTCGATGAAAATCATATGCGGCATTCTGCTGTCCTGGCCGTATCGTCGTGGGCGGCGCGCGCGGCCGCCCCCCGTTCAGCCCGGCGCGCATCCGCTACAGCCCGGCACAGGATCGCGGCCGCACGATCCATATCGGCGGCTGAGGTATAGCGTCCCACCGCCAGACGCAAGCTTCGTGCCGCGTCCTCGGCCCTCAGCCCCATCGCCGTCAGCACATAGGACGGCACCAGTTCGGCCGACGAGCACGCCGATCCGGTGGATACGCACAGTTCCGGCGCATGCGCGATCACGTCCAGCGCCCGCACGTCGGGAAAGCGCAGGTTCAGGTTGGCCGGCAGGCGGTGCGCCATCGACCCGTTGACCACGATCCCGGGAACGCCCTCCTCCATGCGCTCCAGGAATCCGTCGCGCAGCGCCGCCATCCGCCGTGCCTCCTCGACCCTGACCGTCCGCGCGATGCGGCACGCGGCGCCGAACCCCACCAGCAGCGGCGTGGGCAGCGTGCCCGAGCGCAGTCCGCGTTCCTGGCCGCCGCCCGAGAACAGCGGCGCCAGCCGCACCCGGGGCCGCCGCCGGACATACAGCGCGCCCACCCCCTTCGGCCCGTACAGCTTGTGCGCCGACACCGATGCCAGGTCCAGGTCCATCGCCCGGACATCCAGCGCCACCTTGCCCGCCGCCTGCGCCACGTCGCTGTGCAGCAGCGCGCCCGCCGCCCGCACAATGGGGGCCAGGGCGGCCATGTCGTGCAGCACCCCGGTCTCGTTGTTCGCCGCCATGATGCTGACCAGCAGGGTGGGCACCGCCAGCGCCGCGCGCAGCGTCCCGGGGTCCAGCCGCCCATCGGGCGCGACCGGCAGCACCACCGGATCGAACCCTTCCGCCGCCAGGTCGCGCACCGATTCCAGCACGCATTTATGTTCCGTGGCCACGGTGACGACGCGCCGCCGGGCGTCGCCCCGGGCCGCCAGATGGCGCACCGCCCCCTTGATGGCGATGTTGTTGGCCTCGGTCGCGCCGGAGGTGAAGACGATTTCCCGCGCGTCGGCACCCAGCAGGGCGGCGACCTCGGCCCGCGCCTGCTCGACCGCGTCCCAGGCCCGGCGGCCCAGCGCGTGATCGGCGCTGTGGGGATTGCCGAACGATTCGGCGAACCACGGCATCATCGCCGCGACGACCGCCGGATCGCACGGCGTGGTGGCCTGGTAGTCCAGATAGAGTTCGCGCCCGTCCGTCATACGTGGACCTCCGTTCGTTCCGATCTCGCACGCGCCGGCAGCCGGGCCGCCATCGCACGCCAGGCGGCGATGAAGCGCGTCACGTCATCCTCGCGCACCGTCCAGGGCAGCGAGACGCGAATCGCCTCGCCGGCCAGCGACCCGTGGCCCATCGCCTGCAGCACATGCGACCGCGCGACCTTGCCTGACGAACAGGCCGACCCGGCCGATACGCCGAATCCCGCCAGGTCCAGCGCGATCAACTGGATCTGCGCCGCACGACCGGGCAGGGCCAGGGACGTGGTGTTGGGCAGGCGCGGCGCGTCGCCGCCACAGACGACGGCACCGGCGGCACGCGCCGCCGCATCGATCGCGTCGCGCCACCGTGCCAGCGTCGTGGGATCGGCGCGTCCGTCCCCGCCACCCGCCAGGGCCGCCACCGCGTCCCCGGCCGCCTCGGCCATCGCCGCGATGGCCGGCAGGGCAGGCGTGCCCCCGCGCCGGCCGTGCTCCTGCCCGCCGCCGGCCATCATCGGCGGCAGCGCCCGCGTCGCCTCCCCGGCCAGCAGCAGGGCCCCCGCGCCCTTAACGCCGCCGAATTTATGGCCCGAGATCGCCATGCTGTCGGCACCCAGCGCGCCCAGGTCGATGGGTATCCGTCCCGCCGCCTGCACGGCATCGACATGCAGCAGCGCCCCATGGGCGTGGCAGATCCGCACCGCCTCGGCCACCGGCTGGATCGTCCCGACCTCGTTGTTCGCCAGCATCAGGCATACCAGCGGCGGGGGGCCGTCCGCTTCGACCAGCCATTGCTCCAGCACCTCCAGCCGCGCCACGCCCTGCCCATCCACGGGTATCAGGTCCGCGCCGGCCGGCACGGCGGCCCGCACCGCGTCGTGTTCGACGGCCGAGGCCAGAATGCGCCGGCCCCCGCCCAGTCCGGCGATCGCCAACAGGTTGGCCTCGGTCCCGCCCGAGGTCAGGACGCAATTATCCGCCCGCGCGCCGAACAGCGCGGCCAGCCGTTCCCGCGCGGATTCGAGGATCGCGCGCGCCTGCCGCCCCGCCCGGTGGACCGATGACGGATTGCCGGTGATCGCGGCCGCGCGGGCCATGGCGTCCAGCGCGGCGGGACGCGCGGGCTCCGACGCGTTGGCATCGAAATAGAAAAAATCGCGATCCATGACCTCCACCCTGCGCGTCCGTCCTTGCCCCACGATGCGCGCTTCTGTCCGAATTCCGGGTCGCGCGGCGCGACCTAAACACGATTTATATGGCAATTGGCGATTTTGGATCGCTATATACGGTCCGCAGCCTGGCCGGTCAGCGCATGACCGGTCCGGCGGACGAAGATTTTTTCATGGCCGGATGCACGATCCCGCCCGACGCGACCGCGCCGGACAGGGCGCGCTGGGGCCTGAAGAAGGGATACTGAACTATGGTCCTGTCCTGCTGGAAGTCAACCGCCCCCCTCGCTTCCGCCCCTCCTGACTTCCCCCGCCCGCTTCCGACGGCTGATGGAAACGCATTCCACGCCTGACGAACCGGCATTTTGATCAGCACAGGGCTTGCTTCACAATAAAAAGGAGTGATGGCGGTGCCATCCCCGTCGATCGCGTTTCATTGATCGCGGGGAGATACGGCAACGCCGACGTGACCTGGTTTTGACGTGGACCGAACGCCCGGTCGCGCATCCCGTCTGGGATTCCGCGAAGGGCCGCTTGTTTTCTTTGCCGAGGGATGACGGGGCATCGTCATCCGCAGGCCGTGACAGTAACGATTCCGCCGCCATGCCCTGGGGCGCGGAATCCATATCGCGGGATACGAATGCCTGAGGTCATGTTCGCCGGCCCTGACGGCCGCCTGGAAGGACGCTACCATCATTCGAGCGAGCCGAATGCGCCGCTCGCGCTGGTCCTCCATCCTCATCCGCTGCATGGCGGCACGATGAACAACCGCATCACCTATGCGATGTACCGCTCGTTCGAGAAAATGGGTTTCTCGGTCATGCGCTACAATTCGCGGGGCGTCGGCCGGTCGCAAGGCCGCTATGACGGCGGCATCGGGGAAATCTCGGACGCCGCCGCGGCGCTGGACTGGATGCAGATGGTCAACCCGAACGCCGGCGGGCTGTGGATCGCGGGCTATTCGTTCGGCGCGTTCGTCGGCATGCAGTTGCTGATGCGCCGGCCGGAAATCACCGGCTGGATCAGCGTCGCCCCCCCGGCCAATCATTACGATTTCGGCTTCCTGGCCCCCTGCCCCTGCGGCGGCCTGATGATCGCGGGCGAGGCCGACGAGCTGGTGCCCGAACCCGCGGTCCGCAAGCTGGTCGACAAGCTGAACACGCAGAAGGGCGTGGCGGTCGATTACCGCATCTTTGCCGGCGCGGACCATGTCTTCGCCCACCATTCCGACCAGGTCGCCGAGGCGCTGGAAGACCATGTCGGCACCATCATGGCGCGCGGCGCGCTGGCGCTGGCGGCCGACTGACCCCGTCCCCGGGTTCATCTCGCAAGGCGGGCATGCTTCATCTCGCAAGGCGGGCATGCTAAGGCCTGTCGGGACATGTCCCCGACAGGCCGGCCCGCCAGAGAGTACCCGACTATGCCTAAAAGCGAATTCCTCCAGGAAGCCGAAGCGCGCGGCTTCATCTTCCAGTGCACGGACATCGACGCCCTGGATGCCGCCCTGCAGGCGGGGCCGGCGGCGGGCTATATCGGATTCGACCCCACGGCCGACAGCCTGCATGTCGGCAGCCTGATCCAGATCATGATGCTGCGCCTGATGCAGAAGCACGGGCATCGGCCCGTGGCCCTGATGGGCGGGGGCACGGCGAAGATCGGCGATCCCTCGTTCCGCGAGGAAGCCCGCCAGTTGATGACGGACGAGACGATCGCGGCGAACCTGCGCGGGATCGAGGGCTGCCTGCGCCAGTTCCTGCAATTCGACGGCGCGGCCGGGGCCAGGCTGGCCAACAATGCCGACTGGCTGGACAGGCTGTCCTATATCGACCTGCTGCGCGACGTGGGCGTGCATTTTTCGGTCAACCGCATGCTGGCCTTCGATTCGGTCCGGTCGCGGCTGGAGCGCGAACAGGGGCTGACCTTTCTGGAATTCAACTATTCCATCCTGCAATCCTACGATTTCCGTGAACTGAGCCGCACGCAGGGCGTCACCCTGCAGATGGGCGGATCGGACCAGTGGGGCAACATCGTATCGGGCATCGACCTGGTGCGCCGGACGGACCAGAAGCAGGTCTTCGGCCTGACGACGCCGCTGCTGACCACCGCGTCCGGGGCCAAGATGGGCAAGTCCGCGCGCGGCGCGATCTGGCTGTCGGCGTCCCGGCTGCCGATCTTCGAATACTGGCAGTTCTGGCGCAACGTCGATGACGCGGATGTCGGCCGGTTCCTGCGCCTGTTCACCGACCTGCCCATCGCGGAATGCGACCGGCTGGCGGCCCTGGGCGGCACCGAGATCAACGAGGCGAAGAAGGTCCTGGCGACCGAGGCCACCGCCCTGTGCCACGGCCGCGCCGAAGCCGATGCCGCCGCCGAGGCCGCTCGCCGCACGTTCGAGGACGGGGCCGCGCCCGCCGCCCTGCCCGGCACGACGATCGCCGCCGACCTGCTGGCGGCGGGCATTCCCGCCTTCCGCCTGTTCGTCGAAAGCGGCATGGCCGCCAGCAATGGCGAGGCGCGGCGCCTGATTCGCGGCGGCGGCGCGCGGATCAACGACGTCGCGGTGCAGGATGAAGGCCAGGTGATCACCACGACGGACCTGGCGGACGGGGCCATCAAGCTGTCGTCGGGACGCAAGCACCATATCCTGGTGCGGCCCGCGTGATGACGCCCGCCTGATGGCTGCCGCGGCCGGGCCCGACGACGCCGCGCACCCGCCTGCGCCGCCCCCGCCCGTGCCGGACGCGCTGTGGCAGCGCCTTGCGCGCTCGGCCTTCCGCGCGCGCTTTCACCTGGACCCGAAGGACCGCGCCTATCTGACGGACAAGGGCATGGCGACCGTGATGACCCACGCCGCGGATTTCATCGCGCGCCGCCTGGCCCCCGCGCGTCCCGCCCGCGACGGGCGCCAGACGCCCTGGCGCGGGCACCCGGTCTTCGTCGCCCAGCACGCCACCGCTACCTGCTGTCGCGGCTGCCTGGAAAAATGGCACGGCCTGGCGCGCGGCCGCGAACTGGACGCCCCCGAACGGGCCTATGTCCTTACGGTGATTCGCACCTGGCTGGATCGCGAACAGGCAAGCGGCTGATCCACACCGCGCCGTCACGGACGTCCGCCGGCACGCCCGGCACCGCGCAGGTCGGGTCGGCCACGCCGTCGGGCCCGACGTAATGGCCCGATTCGTCGAACGCCCAGAGATGGAACGGACAGAGCAGGCGCCCGTTTTCGACATGACCGGCCGACAGGCGGGCGTCGCGATGCGGGCAGCGATCGGCGAAGACGCGGGGTTGCCCATCGGCCGCCATCCACACCACCAGCCCTTCGCCTTCCACCACGACGCGGCGCGGTCCGTCGCGTATGTCATCCATCACGCACAGGCGCGTCGGTTCGATATTCATCCGTCCCCTACCTGACATGGCCCATTCCGGTGCCTACCTGTTGCCTATCCCGTCCGAAGCGATCAGGCTAGAATGAACCTACTGAGATGACAGGATGAACGGCTTCATGACTTCCGCATCGTCCCATGACGGCCTGCTGGACCGGCTGGCCGAGGTCGCGGTCCGAACCGGACTGAACCTGGCGCCGGGCCAGCAATTGCTGATCACCGCGTCGCTGGACGCGGTTCCGCTGGTGCGCCGCATCACCGAACACGCCTATCGCGCCGGCGCGTCGCTGGTCACGCCGTTCTTCTCGGACGACGAGATGACGCTGGCGCGATTCCGCCACGCCCCGGATGCGTCCTTCGACGTCGCGGCCGGCTGGCTGCAGGACGGCATGGCCAACGCCTATCGCCAGGGCGCCGCGCGGATGGCCGTGACCGGCGGCAACCCCACCCTGCTGGCCGGGGAAGACCCGGACCGCGTCGCCCGCGCCGGCAAGGCCAGTTCGCTGGCCGGCCGCCCGGCGATGGAACTGATCACCAATTTCGCCGTCAACTGGAACATCGTCGCCTGCGCCACCCCGGCCTGGGCCGCGCAGGTGTTCCCCGACGATGCCCCGGACAGGGCGCTGGCCCGGCTGTGGGACGCGATCTTCCTGGCGTCCCGCGTCACGGTGGACGACCCCGTGGCGGCGTGGGTCGAGCATAACGACACGCTGCACCGCCGCGCCGACTGGCTGAACGAGCGCCGGTTCGCGGCGCTGCAGTTCACCGGGCCGGGTACGGACCTGACGGTGGGGCTGGCGGACGGCCATGCCTGGGCCGGCGGGTCGGAACCGGCGCGCAACGGCATCGTGTGCAACCCCAATATCCCGACCGAGGAAGTCTTCACCACGCCGCACGCGCGGCGGGTCGAGGGCTATGTCCGCGCGACGAAGCCCCTGTTCCACCAGGGCACGCTGATCGACGGCATCGCGGTCCGCTTCGCCGACGGGCGCATCGTCGAAGCGCATGCGACCGAGGGGCTGGAGGTGCTGGAACGCATCCTGGACACCGACGAGGGCGCCCGCCGGCTGGGCGAGGTGGCGCTGGTGCCGCATTCCTCGCCGATTTCGCAGAGCGGCGTGCTGTTTCGCAACACGCTCTTCGACGAAAACGCGTCCAGCCATATCGCGCTGGGCCAGGCCTACACGAAATGCATGCTGGATACCGAGAACCAGACGCCCGAGCAGATCCAGGCCCGTGGCGCCAACAGCAGCTTCATCCATATCGACTGGATGATCGGCTCGGCCGAGATCGACGTGACCGCCATCACCCAGGATGGCGCGTGCGAACCCCTGATGAAACATGGTGAGTGGGTCAACAAAGTATGAAAACGCGACTGATCATCCTCGCGGCGGCGCTGGCCGTGTCCCTTCCCCTGTCCGCCATGGCGCAACAGCAGGCGCCCCAGCAGGGCCAGCCGACCGCGGCGGAGCAGGCCGCCTTCCAGCGTGACATGGAGGCGGCGGCGCAGTACCGCCTGCCCAACGATTTCCTGCCGCGCATGACCGCGACGGTCCGTGCCGTCCAGGCCGCCAACATCGCGCCGCCGAACGCGCCGAACCTGTCGCTGGCCCAGACGATCGACCGGACGGCCGCCATTCCCGGCCTGGCGCCGATCCTGGCCGCCCATGGCTTCACCCCGCGCGACTTCGTGATGGGCATCACGACCTTCGGCCTGACCGAAGCCCTGATCCAGCAGCCGCCGCCGCCCGGCGCGCACGCCCCCACCCCGAACCCGGCCAACGTCGCCCTGATCCGCAATTCCCCCCAGGAAGCCCAGGCCCTGATGCAGGCCATGGGCGGGCCGGCCGGTCCCGGCCAGCAGCAGTAACGGCAGCAGTACCCGGCCCTGACCGGGACGGCGGTCAGCCGGCATCGTCGGTCGGCGTCGTCCCGGGTGCCAGCAGGGCCATCTTGGTGCGGCCGACCACGATGTCCTCGTCATACCGGGCGCGGGCCCTCTCACGCCCGACCTCGCCCATCCGATAGCGCAGGTCCGGGTCGCGGACCAGGCAGCCGAGGGAGCGCGCCAGCGGCACGGCCTCGCCCGGGGGAACCAGCAGCCCGGTACGGCCGTTCACGACCTGTTCGCGCGGGCCGCGAATATCGCTGGCCACCACCGGCAGGCCGGTCAGCATCGCCTCGATCACCGACATCGGCAGTCCCTCGAAATGGCTGGGCAGGGTGAAGATATCCGCCGCCGCCAGCAGGGCCGGAACGTCCTCGCGATAGCCCAGGCACCGCAGCCGCGCGCCAAGTACCCGCTGCGCCTCCTCGAAGCACGAATCGAGCGATTCTCCATGGTCGGACTCCAGGCGTTCGCCCACCACCCACAGCATCGCGCCGGACACCTGCTCCATCGCCTTCAGCAGTTCCGGATAGCCCTTGTGCCGCACCAGCCGTGACACGGCGATGATGACCACCGCCCCTTCCGCCACCCCCAGTTCGGCGCGAATCCGCCGCCGTGCCTCGGGATCGGGCTGGAAGAGGGAGGGGTTGCGCCCATTGCCCACCGCCAGCGGCGCCGGGTGGATCTTCAGGCGCCGGGCGTCCTCGGCCTCCTGCACCGATACGGTGAAATACCGGTCGGTGATCCGCCCGGCCAGCCATTCCAGCACCAGCGCCAGACCGCGCCGTGGGGCGGGCCCCGGCTGGTTGAACAGGAAGCCATGGCAGGTATAGGCCACGCACGGCACGCGGCACAGCCACGCCGCCAGGCGGCCCAGCAGGCCGCTGATCGGCATGTGGGCGTGGACGATGTCCGGCTTTTCCTCCCGGATCAGCCGGACCAGCGCGATCAGCGCCTGCATCTGCGCCAGGGGCGAGAAGGATCGGACCAGCGGCACCGTCTCGACGCGGAATCCCTCGCCGCGCACATCGGCCAGCAGGGGACCGTCCGCGCAGACGCCGACGACCTCGTGCCCATCGGCGCGCAGGCCCCGCATCAGCGGCAGCAGGAAGTGCCGCAGCGAAAAATCGACATTGGTGATTTCGAGAATTTTCATACCCGGTTCCGGGCCACCAGACCGCGTGGCGCGCCCCTACCCTTCCATCTGCATCAACGCCCAGCGCACGACCTGGCGTGTACGCTCGCCGCTCTCGGCCTGGGGCACGGGCTTCGCCGGGGGGGCCGCGTCAGGGGTGTCGGCGTTCCGGGCCGGCCCGTCTTCATCCGCATGGTCCCGGGCGGCCCGATCCTCATCTGTCCGGCCTTCATCCGCCGGCTCCTTATCCGCCTGATCGGTATCCGCCTGATTGTCCTCTGCCTGATCTTCGTCCGCATGGTCGCCGGGACGCACCCGGACGACGAGCTGCCGGCTGCGCTCGGGGGTCGTTCCGCCGCAATAGACGCTTTCCTCGACCGCGACCTTGCCGCCGTCGGCACGGAATTTCCAGATCTGGCCGCCGACGTCCAGGATGACGATCTGGGCATCGGCATCCCATTCCGCACCGACCGACGGATGGAGGTGGAAGCGCAGCACGAAGGATTGCTGGCGCTCGCCCTCGACGATTTCCTCGCCCCGCAGGTCCTCGCCCCCGTTTCCCAGATAGAGGCGCCGCCGCCAGGATGCGCCGAACGGCGCGTGATAGCCGTCATGGGACAGGTCCAGCCAATGCGCGCCGTCCTGGGCCACCTGTTCGGCCGTCACATGGACCGGCCGGCGCAGGATTCCGCCCTGCGGCGCGAAGTCCGAGGACGAGGTATCCTCCAGAACCAGCAGGGAATGGGCCGCGCTTTCGCGCAGGGCCCGTCGCCATTCCGGCCCCTCGCCCGCGCCGCAATTGACGATCACCCGCCGCCGCGCCACCGAAAATTCGAACGACAGCGTGCCGGCATGGGCATCTTCATCGAAGCCGGGCGGCGGCGGGGGGGCCGCGTCCACCAGCAGCAGCGACCGGCCGACCTGCAGGCGGATGAAGCCGCCGTCCGGCATCGCGGTGGCCACCACGCGCGTGCGCGTCGCCTGCGACAGCACCGTCTCGATCATCGCGACATTGCCCGTGTGGCTGCCGTTGAACAGCGCCAGCCCGCCGTCGCCATGCCGCATCGCGCGCAGAACGGGACTCATCCGATCCAGCGCCAGGGTCAGGGCCATGGGCGGGGCGATCTGCGCGGCGTGCAGCATCGCGTGCATTTCCGCCAGTTCGCGCAGCACCAGGAACTGGATTTCCGGGCTGCGCTGGATATGGCAGCCGTCCGGCAGTATCTGCCGTTCCAGTTCGGCGTCGATATAGCGCCGGAACCGCACCAGGAAGCCGCTATGGTCGGGCATGGCGATCGCCGCCGCCAGCAGGCCCTTGAACGCGGCCAGCGCCCGCCAGTCATGCGATTCGGGCGGCATCAGGGCGGCAATCGTCCGTCCTTCCGCCAGCAGGCGCTGCATCAGGCGCTGGCGAAACCCGTCATCGGCGGAAGCGGCGAAGAAATCGTAATGGCCCAGCCACGACGCCAGCCGCGTGCCCGTCACGGCGCAGTCACGCACCATCGGGTCGCTGGGCGGATGGGACAGCCAGTCATCGACCAGCGCCCGCGCCTGCAGCCGCGCCGAATCGGTCCCGACCGCGCGCAGGTCGCGCAGCCAGGCGAATCCGTGCAGGCAGGCCCGGAAGCGCTCGGGGTAGGACGGGTCCTCCCACCGGCCCGGGCCGATCGGCCGCGTGACGCCGGCATGAGACAGGCTGCCGCGGAGCAGCCGCGCGCCCGATGCCGCATCGCCCGGCCACAGGTCGCGAACGGCATGGACCGGCTGGGGCGGGACGCGGCCCAACCCGGCCAGCGACGGCAGGCGTGCCAGTGAAAGACGCGCGTCCTGGCTCCAGCGTCGCAGGACCATCAGGCCCCTCTCATCCCACGATATCCGGACGCGCGCCGTGCGTCCGTCAGTCCGGCTTTCGTCATGCGGGCCGGCGGCCGGCCTCGCGCAGGGCGGAAATCGCCCGGCCATAATCCGGCTGGCCGTAGACCGAGGTTCCGGCCACCAGCATGTCGGCCCCCGCCTCTGTGGCCAGCGCCGCGGTTTCCACATCCACGCCGCCATCGACGCCGATGCGGATGTCGCGGCCCGTCGCGTCCGCCAGGCGGCGCAGCGTGCGGATCTTGCCCAACTGGCTGGTCAGGAATTTCTGGCCCCCGAAACCGGGGTTGACCGTCATGACCAGGATCACGTCCACCAGGTCCAGCACCTCGGCCACCGCCTCGGGCGGGGTGGCGGGGCAGATGGCGACCCCCGGCTTCACGCCCAGCGAGCGGATATGCTGCAGGGTCCGATGGGTATGGGGGCCGGCCTCGATATGGACATGGATATGGTCGGCGCCCGCCTGGGCAAACATTTCCAGGTACGGATCGACCGGCGCCATCATCAGGTGGACGTCGAACACCAGGCTGGATCGCGGGCGCAACGCCTTGATGAGCTGCGCGCCGAAGGACAGGTTCGGCACGAAATGGCCGTCCATCACGTCCAGGTGCAGCCAGTCGGCACCCGCGCGCTCGACGGCGCTGACTTCGTCCGCCATGCGGGAGAAATCAGCCGACAGGACGCTGGGCGCGACGAGGGGGGGGAAGTGAGCAGGCATGGGGACAGTGTAACAGTAAATCACATGCCGCGTGCAAGCCGTTGCGTGCCTCCGTCGCATCCCGGCGGATCACGATCGTGCTTGCCCGCGTCCATGTCCCCTGCTGCCCTGGGTTCCATGCCGGCCCTGGGTCCCGTGCCTGCCCTGGCCCGGCCTACCGGCGGCGGAACCGCGCCGCGAAGAATCCGTCCATGCCGCCCTGTTCCGTCCACAGGCCCGGATGGGTGCGCAGCCAGCCTTCCTTCGTCAGGGCTTCGGGCAGCACGGCCAGTTCCTCCGCCGTGAAGGGATCGGGTTCCAGCCCCATCGCCTCGGCCGCGCGTACGCGTTCCGGCCCTTCCTCGGGCTGGAGCGAGCACACCGCATAGACCAGCCGGCCACCGGGACGCAGCATGTCGCGCGCCGCCGCCAGCAGCCGGTCCTGGCCCTCGGTCAGCGCCGTCAGGTCACGCGGGCGCTTGATCCACAGCACGTCGGGGTGGCGGCGTGCGGTGCCCGTCGCCGAACAGGGCGCATCCAGCAGCACGGCGTCCAGCGGCGCGTCCGGCCGCCACGTGGCGGCGTCGCCCTGGACCAGTTGCACCCGGTCGGCCAGTCCGAGGCGGTCCAGGTTCTCCTTCAGCCGCGCCAGCCGGCCCGGCTCCCGCTCGATGGCCGTGACCTCGGCCCCCGCCACGGCCAGTTGTGCCGTCTTGCCCCCCGGGGCGGCGCACAGGTCCGCGATCCGCTCACCCGCGCGGGGCGCCAGCAGGCGCGCCGGCAGGGCGGCGGCCGCGTCCTGCACCCAGAACGCGCCCTGCGCATAGCCCGGCAGGTCGGCCACACGGGTGCCGGCCGGCAGGCGCAGGGTCCCGGTGGGCAGCATCACCCCGCCGGGCGGCCGTTCGGCCTCCGGCAGCCCCGGCCGCAATGTCAGGTCCAGCGGGGCCTCCTGGCCCAGCGCCTCGGCCACCGGGCGCGCCAGGCTGCCCCATGCGCCCCACAGCCAGGGGGGCACGTCCAGCCGGGCCTGGTCCAGCCCCTCCAGCGCCCCGGCGCCGGCCTGGGCCACCCGGCGCAGCACGGCGTTGACCAGTCCCGCGAACGGCACCAGCCCCCGCCGGCGCGCCAGCGAGACCGCCGTGCCGACCGCCGCATGGGCGGGCGTGTCCAGGAACAGGATCTGCGCCACGCCGATCAGCAGCACCGTGCGCACCGGCAGGGGCGGCTCCTTCTTCAGGAAGGGTTCCAGCACCATGCCCGCCGTGCCCATGTGACGCAGCACGGTCGCCGCCAGACGGTGCGCGGCGGCACGGTCGCGCGCGTCCGCGTCCCGTGCGGCGGCGGACTGGTCCAGGCTGGTTTCCAGCATGCGCCGGTGTTCCAGCACCCCCTGCACGATATCGAAGGCGATATCCCGCGTCGGGTCCGCCGCGGCCCCGCGCGGGCCGCGCCCCCGCGCGCCTGACCTGTCTGGTACGCCCTGAATCATATCCGCCCGACTTGCCCCGTTCCCGATCGTTGGTTCGACATCCGGCGTGCTGATCGCACGCCCGCCCCCGGGCCGCCAGTCCCCCGCCGGGGAATTCTGCCCGCCGCCCTTGACCGCCGGGCCGCGCGGCCCAACCGTAGCACCATGACGACGCTGCCCGCCGCCCCCGTTCTTTCCCCCTCCGCCCTCGCCGCGATCCCTGCCGCGCTGGCAGGCATCCGGGCGCGGATTGCCGCCGCCGCCCGGCGGGCGGGGCGCGCGCCGGACGCGGTCACGCTGGTCGCGGTATCGAAATTCCATCCCCAGTCCAGCGTCGTGGCGGCCCTGGAAGCCGGACAGATGGTCTTCGGCGAGAACCGGGTGCAGGAAGCCGCCGGGAAATTTCCGTCCCTGCGCGCCGACTGGCCCGCGCTGCGGCTGCATGTCATCGGCGGGTTGCAGACCAACAAGGCCCTGGACGCGGTGCGGATCGCGGACATGATCGAAAGCCTGGATCGCCCGGCGCTGGCCGATGCCCTGGTGCGCGCGGCCGATCGCGCCGGCCGCCTGCCGGACCTGCTGGTGCAGGTCAATACCGGCGACGAAGCCCAGAAATCCGGCGTGCCGCGCGCCCAGGCCGACGCCTTCATCACCGATTGCCGCCGGCGGTTCGGCGACGCGGTACGCGGGCTGATGTGCATTCCCCCGGCGGACCGGGACCCGGCGCCGCATTTCGCGTTCCTGGCGGAACTGGGCCGCGCGCACGGGCTGGAGGTGCTGTCGATGGGCATGTCGGCCGATTTCGAGGCGGCGATCGCGGCCGGGGCGACGCATGTGCGCGTCGGCAGCGCCATTTTCGGCCAGCGGCCTGCCACAGCAACGCCCGATCCAGACAGGGGGGCCGGGGAATAGCTAGGTCCCGGCAAGTCACCTTGCCCCCCCCGGATCATGACGCTATGCCGATGAACAAGGCCGGCCAACCCGCCGCCCTCTGATCTGACTGCGGAGACGTCCCGACATGACGCCAGTCCCGGGCGATATGGCCCCCGGATCCCTGCCTTCCGCCCCGGCGAGCCCGAACGCCGCGGGGGGCGTGGCGGACGTGCCGACGAAAATCACCGAATTCGGCGCCGACCAGCATGAACATGCGGCCAATCCGGTCGGTTTCGCCGCCCTCATGGTCGTGCTGGGCGTGGTCTTCGGCGATATCGGGACAAGCCCGCTCTACGCCCTGCGATCGACCATCCTGGTCGTGTCGCAGCACCACCAGATCGAAGCCTGGGAGGTGATGGGCGTCGAAAGCCTGATCCTGTGGTCGCTGATCCTGATCGTCACCGTGAAATACGTGCTGCTGATCATGCGCGCCGACCATAATGGCGAGGGCGGGATCATCTCGCTGATGTCGCTGGCCCAGCGCGTGTCGGAAAACACCCGGCTGAAGCTGGTGCTGGGCATGACCGGCATCGCCGGGGCGTGCCTGTTCTTCGGCGACGGGCTGATCACGCCCGCGATTTCGGTCCTGTCGGCGGTCGAGGGGCTGGAGGTCAGCTTTCCCGCGGCCCACGACCTGGTCATTCCCGTGGCCATCATGGTGCTGATCGGGCTGTTCAGCGTCCAGTCGGCCGGCACGGGCAAGGTCGGCACGGTCTTCGGCCCCGTCATGCTGCTCTGGTTCAGCATGCTGGGCATCCTGGGCATGCTGCAGATCCTGCGCCATCCGGGCATCCTGATGGCGATCTCGCCGATCTATGCCGTGCGCTTCATCGCCTTTCACGGCTGGCTGTCGTTCATCGCGCTGGGGTCGGTGGTGCTGTCGGTCACCGGGGCCGAGGCCCTGTACGCCGACATGGGACATTTCGGCCGCCAGCCCATCCGCTACGCCTGGCTGTTCTGCGTCCTGCCCTGCCTCGCGCTGAACTACATGGGCCAGGGGGCGCTGATCATCGCCACGCCGTCGGCGCTGAGCAATCCGTTCTTCCTGCTGGGTCCGCACTGGATGCAGATCCCGATGGTCATCCTGTCGACGATGGCCACCGTCATCGCCAGCCAGGCCGGAATTTCCGGCGGGTTCTCGCTCTGTCGGCAGTTGATCCAGCTCGGCTACCTGCCGCGCATGCGCATCACCCACACCAACAAGAACGAGGAAGGGCAGATCTACCTGCCCGAGTTCAACCGCTTCCTGATGGTGGGCGCGCTGACGCTGGTGGTGGCGTTCCGCAGTTCCGACGCCCTGGCCTCGGCCTACGGCATCGCGGTGACGGGCACCTTCATGTGCACCTGCGTCCTGGCGATGGTGGCGTTCCGCCGCCTGTATCACTGGTCGCGGGCGGCGGCGGCGTTCACGTTCGGCGGCTTCTTCGTCATGGACAGCATCTTCTTCGCGTCCAATGCGCTGAAGATCCCGCAGGGCGGCTGGGTGCCGGTGCTGCTGGGCATCGCGCTGACCCTGATGATGACGACGTGGAAGCGCGGCCGCGGCCTGATCATGAACCGGCAGAAGCTGGACAGCCTGCCGGTCAATTCCTTCCTGGCGCGCCTGCCGCAGTCGCGCACCATCCGCGTGCCCGGCACGGCGGTGTTCATGACCGCGACGCCGGAATTCGTGCCCACCTGCCTGCTGCACAACCTGAAGCACAACAAGGTGCTGCACGAGCACGTGCTGTTCGTCACGGTCCAGACCCTGGACCAGCCCGAGGCCACGCGCGGCCACCGGGTGGCGCTGCAGCTTCTGGCACCCAATATCTACCGGGTGATCCTGCGCTACGGCTTCATGGAAACCCCGAACCTGCCCCGCGCGCTGGAGGACCTGAAGGCCAACGGCGTGGATTTCGACGTCATGCAGGCATCCTATTTCACCAGCCGCGAACTGCTGGTCCGGTCCTCGGTGCCCAAGATGTCGCGCTGGCGGATGTCGCTGTTCCTGCTGATGGCGCGCAACGCCACCCCCGCCACCGAATTCTTCCGCATCCCGCCGGACCGGGTCGTGGAACTGGGCGTGCGGCTTGCCATCTGACGCCGCACCGCTCGCGCTCTATATCCACTGGCCATTCTGCCTGGCCAAATGTCCGTACTGCGATTTCAACAGCCATGTCCGCGATGTCATCCCCCAGGCCCGCTTCGCCGCCGCCCTGCGGCGCGAACTGGCGCAGGACGCGGCACGGCTGAACGCGGACGGGCCCCGCAGGCTGGGCTCGATCTTCTTCGGCGGGGGCACACCCTCGCTGATGGACCCGGCGACCGTGGCGGCGCTGATCGCGGACGCCACCACCCTGTTCACCCCCCTGCCGGACCTGGAAATCACGCTGGAGGCCAACCCCACCAGCGTCGAGGCCGGGCGGCTGCGCGCGTTCCGCGATGCCGGGATCAACCGGGTGTCGCTGGGCATCCAGAGCCTGGATGACGACGCGCTGCGCCTGCTGGGCCGGGAACATTCCGCCACGCAGGCCATAGATGCGCTGGATCTGGCGCGCGGCCTGTTCGACCGGATCTCGTTCGACCTGATCTATGCGCGGCCGGGCCAGTCCCTGCCGGCGTGGCGGGCCGAACTGGACCGGGCGCTCTCGCTCGTCTCCGATCATCTGTCGCTGTATCAGTTGACCATCGAGCCCGGCACCCGGTTCGAGGGGCTGCACCGCCAGGGCCTGCTGGCCCTTCCGGACGAGGACGATGCCGCGCGGCTGTACGAGGAAACGGCTATCGTCGCCGGCCGCCACGGACTGATGGGGTACGAGGTCTCGAACTACGCCCGTCCCGGGGCGGAAAGCCGCCACAACCTGACCTACTGGCGCTATGGCGATTACCTGGGCATCGGTCCCGGCGCGCATAGCCGCCTGACGCTGGACGGTACGCTGCACGCCACCCGCCGCCACCGCGCCCCCGAACCCTGGGCCGAACGGGTCGAGCGGCAGGGAAGCGGCGTGATGCAGGACGAGACCTTGTCGGCGCGCGACCGCGCCCGGGAAATGCTGCTGATGGGCCTGCGCCTGAGCGAGGGTATCACCGAGGACCGCTTCGCCCGCCGCACCGGCATGGCGATGGCCGATGCGCTGGACCCCGCGATTCTGGCGGCGGCGCTGGAAGAAGGATATCTTCTGCGGGACGAGACGACGGACGGACCGGTCCTGCGCGCAACACCGTCGGGCCGCCTCCGCCTGGAAGCGCTGCTCGGCGCCCTGGTGCTGTAGGACCCGGCCCACCAGCATTTAGGACGCCGCATGTTTTTCTGCCCTCTCCGGCGCGCGATGCGCCTCGGGACGACCCGACGCGAATCGACGCCGCGCGAAGTGCCGCGCCGCGCCTTCCGCCGCGCCCTGGGCGCCGGCGTGCTCGGCCTGCTGGCCGCCTGGCTGACGGCCGGGCCGCCCGCGCGGGCGGCCGCCCCGCAACTGGTGATCGAGGACAATGATTTCCTCGGTCCCGGCGGATCGGACCAGCAATCGATCATTCCGCTGCTGTTCAATCCGGCGGTCCGGGTCCTGGGCTTCACCGTCGTGACCGGCGATGGCTGGGAAAACCAGGAATCCGCCCATCTGCGCCGGTTCCTGGACATTATCGGCCGGGGCGACGTGCCGGTGGCGGACGGCGCGGTCTATCCGCTGATCAACAGCGTGCCGATGATGCGCCTGCGCGAACAGCAATACGGCGTCATCCCGTGGAAGGGCGCCTGGGGCGGAATCGGGTCGATCGACGGCACGCCCGCGACCCAGCCCCCCTTGCCGGACCTGAAGGAGGGCGCCCCGGCACAGCGTCCGATCGATGACAGTGCGGCCCTGTTCCTGATCCGTCAGGTCCACAATCACCCCCATCAGGTCACCATCGTGGCCGCCGGGCCGCTGACCAACCTGGCGCTGGCGATCCGCATCGACCCGACCTTCGCCGCGACGGCGAAACAACTGGTGTTCATGGGCGGATTGCTGGACACCAGCATGAAATCGCTGACCGGGAACGTCGATTTCGCCTCGGACTTCAACATGATCTTCGACCCGGAGGCGGCGCATATCACGCTGACGGCACCGTGGCCGTCGATCACCGTCGTGGGCAACGTGTCGAACGACCTGATGATGACGCGCGACTACCTGAAGCGCATCACGCAGAAGAAGACGAAAATGACGGACTATATCGGCACCTATTACGACCCGCTGCCGATGTGGGACGAACTGGCGACGGCGATCGCCGCCGACCCCGGCCTGATCACGTCCTCGATCGACGCCTATATGGACATCGACATTTCCAAGGGGCCGCAATACGGCCACGCCGTCGTCTGGCCGGATGCCACCGCGCCCAGGGCGATGGGCGTCCGCAAGGTGCGGATCGTGCAGTCCGTGGATGCGGGACGCTTCCTCGCCACGTTCCTGCACGAGGCCCAGAGCGACATCCATCCGTCCCATGCCTTCCCCCGGCCCTGACGATCCCATGTTGCACATGGTCAAGCTGGCGGTCGGAATCGCATCGATCGACGACCTGGCGCATCGTCAGCGCACGATGATGGAGGGCGCCGGAGATGGGCTGGACGGCACGCACGCCGACGGACGGCCCTGGCTGCGTACCCGCATGTATCCCCGCCGGGCAGAAGAAATTCTGCAGGGCGGTTCGCTCTACCGGGTCATCGGCGGCATGATCCTGTGCCGGCAGCGCATCGCTGATATCCGCCCGGACGTGCGCGAAGACGGGGCGGCCTGCGCGCTGGTAGTGCTGGCCCCCGCGATCGTCCCGGTCGTCCCGCGCCCGATGCGCCCCTTCCAGGGCTGGCGCTACCTGCGCCCGGCCGACGCCCCGCCCGATCTGGGCGCGGGCGGCGGCGACGCCACGGCGCTGCCCGAAGCGCTGCGGCGGGACTTGGCGGGGCTGTGCCTGATCTAGACGCCGCTGGCGAAGTCCCGGGAAATCAATACTCTGCGCAGGAGAGCGATTGCGCGGACTCATGAAAATGGGGCAACATGGCATCATGACCCGACGTCTGACGCCACCGGACGATGCCGCCCCACCCGCCGCGCGCCGGCCGCACGGCGGATACGGCGTCGTGATCGGCCTGTCGCTGCTGGGCGCGGCCGCGACGCTGGCGGCCTGCAGCACCGCGCCCGGGTCACGCTATTCGCGCTATTATGCCCGCAACGGCGCCTACCGCGCCCCCGGCCCGGCCGAGGACCCATGGGGCCCGTACATCGCCGAGGCCTCGGGCCGCTTCGCGGTGCCGCAGGAATGGATCCGCGCCGTCATCCAGCAGGAATCGGGCGGCCATGAATACCTGGACGGCCAGCCGATCACTTCCTCCGCCGGGGCGATGGGCCTGATGCAGTTGATGCCGCAGACCTATGCCGACATGCAGGACCAGAACACGCTCGGCCCCGACCCGTACGAACCGCACGACAATATCCTGGCCGGCACCGCCTATATCCGGCAGATGTACGACCGCTACGGCGCACCGGGATTCCTGGCGGCCTACAACGCCGGACCGCAGCGGCTGGACGATTATCTGCAGACCGGGCGGTCGCTGCCGAACGAGACGGTCAATTACCTGGCCTCGGTCACACCCAACCTGGGCAGCACCATCCCCCTCAGCGGCCCGCTGGCGGCCTATGGCACCGGCACGCAGATGGTCTCGGCCACACCGACGCCCCTGCCGGTGGCCATGGCATCCGCCGCACGGCCGGCCGGCCCCCGGCTGCCGGTCGTCGTCACGCCCACGATCGCCAACCCGACCGGCGGCCAGCCGATCCAGTACGCGGCCTATGTCCCGCCGCGCCCCCGTGCCGCGCGCTGCGCGCAGGACCCCAACGCGGCCTACGACCCCGACGCGCCCTGCCTGCCCATGGTCAGCGGCCCGCCGCAACCTCTGCCGCCCCCGGCACCGGTGCTGCCGGCAGTCGTCACCGCCGCCACGATGCCGCCGGCCCCGTCCCGGATGGCGCCCATCGTTCCCGCGATCATTCATATTCCGCTCTCGGGCCGTGCCCTGCCGCCTGACGGCGTGAATTACGGCCAATGGGCCATCCAGGTCGGCGCCTTCACTTCGGAGGGCCAGGCCCGCTTCGCCAACACGATGGCCCGCCAGGCCGCGTTCAACGCCCTGAATGGTGCCCGCGGCGTCGTGCAGCCCATCCCGTCGCCCGGCGGTCACGCCGTCTATCGCGCGCGGCTGGCCGGCCTGGCGCAGAACAGCGCGGCCACGGCCTGCACCACCCTGCGGCAGCAGGGACTGGCATGCATGATCGTCCGGCCGGGGCATTAGGTTTCCCCGGATTCTTCTACCCTTATTCGCTTTCGCTGTCGGGCAGCGCTCCGGGCACGTGCAGTTCCGGCAGGTGAACCATGGCCTGGCGGACCAGGTTGGCCGAATGCGCCCCCAGCGAAAGCGCATAATCGCCGGCCGGCACCACCCATTCCAGCGTGGCGGGGTGCCACTGTCCCAGCAGATGCGCGTCGATGCCCAGCGACAGGCGCGCCGCCTGCCCCGGTTCCAGTTGCACGACGCGCCAGCCCACCAGCCGCTTCGGCGCGTCACCCACCCCGGCGGGCAGGTCCAGATAGACCTGCGGCACGTCGCGGCCCGCGCCGCTGCCGGAATTGGTCACGCCGAAGGACACGACCAGCCGCGTCCCGTCCCGCGTCACCCGCAGGTCGCTGTATGAAAACCGCGCGCGGACCGACAGCCCGTAGCCGAACGGAAACAGCGGCGCGACATGCGCGCGGTCGAACGCCTTGTAGCCCGACAGGCTGACCTGCGCCGGCACCTGCCCGCCCGTGAAGGTCGCGGGCAGCCGCCCGGCGAAATCCCGCTGACCGGTCAGCAGCGCCGCCAGCGCGGCCTCGCCCCCGCCGCGCCAGGACCAGGCCTGAACCACACCGTCGACCAGGTCCAGCCACGGCATGGGCCGGTCCGGATCGTCCGACAGCAGCACGACCACCACATGGCCGCCGCTGCCCGCGATGGCGGCGATCAGCCGGTCATCCTGCGGCCCCTCGGAAAAAACCACGATCCGATCCGCCCGCGCGACATCGGCGGGCGAGTGCCCGCCCCCCGGCGAATCGGCAGCCAGCCGCGCCGCCTGCCCCGTGCGGCCCAGGGCCTCCACCAGCGCGCGGGCCGCGTCGTGCGCGGCACCCGCGCCCACGATCAGGACCGGGCCATCGGCGGTGGCGCCGCCCGTGGTCGCCAGCGGCAGCACATCGTTTTCGTTCCGCAGCAGGACGGCGCCCTCCGCCAGTTCCTCCTCCGCCAGCGGATCGTGCGGCGGCTGGACCGTACCCAGCGCACCGAAGGGCGGCGGGCGGTCGATCACGCCGGCCTGGTCCAGCGGCAGCAGGATATGCGCGATCATCCGGTCCAGCGTGGCGGGCTGCACCGCGCCGCCGCTCACCGCCTGCCGCAAGACCACGGCGAACAGGGTGTCCGTCGCCGGCGATCCCTCCAGGTCCACGCCGGCGGCCAGCGTCGCCAGCAGGAAAGGCTGGCGCGCCATGCCGTCGCCCGCGACCTCGCGGTCCGCCAGCTCGGCGATCATGCCGGCGAAATGCCAGCCATCGCGGATCGTCCGCCTCATCCCGTCCATGTCGCCGCAGGGATGAGCGTCGGCGATCGCCGTCCGGCACAGGATTCCGGCGCCCCGGGCCTGTTCCATCGCCAGGTACAGGCCCAGCAGCCGGTCGGCGCGCGTGGCGCCGGGGCCGGCGACGCCCTTGCCGCCGAACAGCGGCAGCACATGGCCCGCCAGCAGCCCGGAGGCGGCGCCCCCCATCACCCGGCCGCTCAGCAACGGGTCTTCGCCATCGCGCGTCCGCCCGGTCGGCACCGGCCCGACGCCCCCCATCGGCACGATGGCCCGCCCGGCCGCGCGAACCGCATGCGCGTGCGCCAGCCCGGCCCGCCGCGCCAGATCCGTGTCCCATGTCGCCATCAGCGCCAACGGCGACGGCAGGCCCGGCCCGTCGCCCAGCGCCATGCGCAACGCGGGCAGGCCCACGCGCGGAACCCCCGGCAGGGTGACGATCATGGGGCCGCCGCCCTGCGCCGGGGTCATTTCGGCCTGGACCAGGGCCAGCTTTTCCGCCGGCGTCAGGCGCGCCACCATCGACGCGATTCGCGTCCCCCGGTCCACCGCGCCGGCCCGCGACACGGACTGCATGACCGGCAGGATCGACGCGACGCCCAGGGCCGCCACGACCAGGCGCGTCCTTCGCCTTCGGGAATCCGTCCGCACCGTCAATCCCATCCCCCCTGCCCCTGCGCCGCGATCCGGGCGCCATGACACGTCAACGCCCCATGTGGCGGAAACGTCGCGAGACACCGCCTTCGATCACGGCGCCGCATGATGTCTCTTTTCAAGCAGGCCGGAACAGGGAAGAAGGGATTTTGCATCTCCATTGCGTGATGGCCATCTTTTTTGGAATCCCCCCTCGTGCCCCTGCCCCTTCTCGCGCTCGCGCTCGCCTCGTTCGGAATCGGAACGACCGAATTCGTCATCATGGGGTTGCTGCCCCAGCTGGCCGACAATCTGGGCGTGTCGATCCCCGCCGCCGGGCAACTCGTCTCGGGCTATGCGCTGGGGGTGACGGTGGGGGCGCCGATCGTGGCGGTCGCGACCGCGCCCCTGCGCCGCAAGACCGCCCTGCTGGTCCTGATGGCCATGTTCATCGTCGGTAATTTCTGCTGCGCCGTCGCGCCCACCTACCTGCTGCTGATGGCGGCGCGGGTCATGACCGCCTTCTGTCACGGGGCCTTCTTCGGCACCGCGGCCATCGTGGCGGCCGACCTGGTTCCGCGCAACAAGCGGGCGCAGGCCCTGTCCCTGGTGTTCGCCGGCCTGACCCTGGCCAACGTGTTCGGCGTCCCGTTCGGCACCGCGCTGGGCCAATGGGCGGGGTGGCGCGCGACCTTCTGGGCGGTCTGCGCCATCGGGGTCGTGGCGCTGCTGGCCATCGTCGTGCTGGTGCCGGGCGGGGACGACCACGCCCCGGCCCGCGTGCTGGCGGAACTGCGCGTGCTGCGCCGGCGGCAGGTCCTGCTGACCATGCTGATCTCGACCATGTGCTCCGCCAGCCTGTTCAGCGTCTTTACCTACATCACCCCGCTGCTGCAGATCCGGGCCGGCCTGTCGCCGCAGATGGTCACGGTGGCGCTGCTGCTGTTCGGGGCGGGCATCACCATCGGCAACCTGGCCGGCGGCCGCCTGGCGGACTGGGTGCTGCTGCCTTCGGTCATCATGGCGCTGGTGGCGTCGATCGTGGTGCTGGTGGCGTTCGTCGAAACCAGCCATTTCGCCGTCGCCTCCATGGCCACGCTGTTCCTGTGGGGCATCATCGTGTTCGCGCTGGTCCCGCCCCTGCAATATCGCGTCGTGCAGCAGGCGGCCGAGGCCCCGAACATGGCCTCGACCCTCAACCAGGGCGCCTTCAACCTGGGCAACGCGGTGGGGGCGTGGATCGGCGGGCTGGTCGTGTCCTCGCCCTGGTCCTATGGCGCGCTGCCGGTCGTGGGCGCGGTGCTGGCGCTGGCGGCGCTGCTGCTGGTCCTGTGGGCGCAGGCCGCCGAACGCGGTACGGTGGCCGCACGCTAGAGAAAATGTCCTGCCGACTTGGCGGGGCTGGCAGGCCGGGATATGAAGACGGCATCGAAACCGGCTGGAACCTGGCCCGACCGCCGGCCCCGGCCGGGCGGGAAACACCACGACGGCCGGTCCATCAGCGGGACCATACACAAGGGGACCACAGGGGCATCATGACCGTTCGACCGCCATCCGCCATCCGCCGTTCCCTTTCGTCGCGGGCGCGCCTGCTGCCCGCGCTGGCCCTTTCCCCCATGCTCGCCGTCCTGGCCGCGTGCGGCAGTTCGCCGCACAGCGCCGACGCCGGGCTGGCCATGCCGAAGAACCACCTGCTGAGCGAGGATCGTTCGGCCAGCGGCGGCGACGACCAGATCGGCAACAGCGGCGTGAACGCCTATCTGTGGCGCGGCGCGATCGACACCCTGTCCTTCATGCCGTTCGCCTCGGCCGACGCGGTGGGGGGGGTGATCCTGACCGACTGGTACACGCCGCCCGCGACCAAGAACGAACGCTTCAAGATCACGGCCTATGTGCTGTCGCGCAACCTGCGGTCCGACGCCATCCGCGTGTCAGTCTTCCGCCAGGCCTTCACCGACGGCCAGTGGACCGACACCCCGGTCGCGCCGAACACGGTTTCGGACATCACGTCCCGCATCCTGACCCGGGCGCGGCAGCTTCGCGCCGACAGCGGCGGCCACTGACCCGCGCCGCCCCGGCGCGGCCCGCTTCCCTGCATCGATCGATCAGGGCCCCCATAGACGATCGGGCCACGTGCCCCGGACCATGATCATGACCGAGAATTCCCCCGCCCCCTATGATTTCCGCACGGCCGAGCCGCACTGGCAGGCCGAATGGGACCGGGCGGGGGCTTTCGACGTGCCCGACGTGCCCCCCGCCGACCGCCCGAAATATTACGTGCTGGAGATGTTCCCCTACCCGTCGGGGCAGCTTCATATGGGCCATGTCCGCAACTATACGCTGGGCGACGTGGTGGCTCGGTACAAGCGGGCCCGCGGCCATTCGGTGCTGCACCCGATGGGCTGGGACGCGTTCGGCCTGCCGGCGGAAAACGCGGCGCGCGAACGCGGCGTGCACCCGCAGGCCTGGACCCTGGACAACATCGCCGCCATGCGCGCGACGCTGAAGCGCCTGGGCTTCTCGTTCAACTGGGACCGCGAGATCGCGACCTGCCTGCCGGACTATTACGGCAAGCAGCAGAAGCTGTTCCTGGACATGCTGGGGGCCGGCCTGGTCGAACGCCGCGAAAGCTGGGTGAACTGGGACCCGGTGGACCATACGGTGCTGGCGAACGAACAGGTGGTGGACGGCCGCGGCTGGCGGTCCGGCGCGCTGATCGAAAAGAAGCAGCTTTCGCAGTGGTTCCTGCGCATCACCAAATTCGCGCCCGACCTGCTGGACGGGCTGTCGCACCTGCCCCGCTGGCCCGAGCGGGTACGGACGATGCAGGAACGCTGGATCGGCCGGTCGGTCGGCGCGCGGGTGCGTTTTGCCCTGCATGCCCCGCCCGAGGGTTTCGACACCGACCTCGATTCGGTCGAGGTCTTCACCACGCGGCCGGATACGCTGTTCGGCATGGCCTTCCTCGCCGTCGCGGCGGACCACCCGCTGGCGGCCAAGGTGGCGCAGGACAATCCCGCCGCCGCCGCGTTCATCGCCGAATGCCGCCGCCTGGGCACGTCCGAGGAAGCGATCGAAACGGCGGAAAAGCGCGGTTTCGATACCGGGTTGCGGGTATCGCATCCCTTCCTGCCGGATCGCAGCTTCCCGGTCTGGATCGCCAATTTCGTGCTGATGGATTACGGCACGGGCGCGATCTTCGGCTGCCCCTGCGGTGACCAGCGCGACCTGGATTTCGCCAATGCCTATCACCTGCCGTTCCAGCCGGTGATCCTGCCGCCCGGCGAGGACGCCACGACCTTCACCATTACCGGCAAGGCGTGGGACGGTGACGGCACGCTGTTCAATTCCGGCTTCCTCGACGGGCTGGATTCGGCCACCGCGAAGGCCGAGGCGATCACCCGGCTGGAAGGCATGGGCGTCGGCCGGGGCGTGGTGAACTGGCGCCTGCGCGACTGGGGCATCTCGCGCCAGCGGTACTGGGGCTGCCCGATCCCGGTGATCCATTGCGCGTCCTGCGGCGCGGTGCCGGTGCCCGACGACCAGTTGCCCGTGGTGCTGCCCGAGGACGTGACGTTCGACCGTCCCGGCAATCCGCTGGACCATCATCCGACCTGGAAGCACGTCGCCTGCCCGCGTTGCGGCGCCGCCGCCACGCGTGAAACCGATACGTTCGACACGTTCGTGGACAGTTCGTGGTACTTCGCCCGCTTCACCGCGCCGCACGCGGCAGCGCCGACCGTGCGCCCGGCGGCGGACGGCTGGCTGCCGGTCGACCAGTATATCGGCGGCATCGAACACGCGATCCTGCATCTGCTCTATGCCCGCTTCTTCACCCGGGCGATGCGCGAAACCGGGCATGTCGGGCTGGACGAGCCGTTCGACGGCCTGTTCACCCAGGGCATGGTGAACCACGAGAGCTATCGCGACGCGGCGGGCCAGTGGCTGTATCCCGAGGAAGTCGACCGCCGTGCCGATGGCGCGGTCAGCCGCGATACCGGCGCCCCGGTGACGATCGGCCGCGTCGAGAAAATGTCCAAGTCCAAGCGCAACACCGTAGCGCCGGTCGCGATCATCGAACGGTTCGGCGCCGATACCGCACGCTGGTTCGTGCTGTCGGACAGCCCGCCGGAACGCGACATGGAATGGACCGAGGCCGGCGTGGCCGGCGCCGCGCGCTTCCTGCAGCGGCTGTACCGGACCGTGCGCACCGTCGCCGAATCCGTGCAGCCCGTGGCGGAAGCCGCCGCCACGCCCACGGAAGCCGCCGATACGCTGCGCCGGGCCACCCACCGCGCCATCGCCGCCGTGACCGACGCGCTGGAAAGCTTCGCGATCAACGTCGCGGTGGCCCGCCTGCACGAACTGACGACCGCGCTGGCGGAGTCCGAACGCGCGTCAGGCGACGACGGCATGGATTTCGCCCGGCGCGAGGCCGCGCTGACCCTGTGCCTGCTGGCCGCCCCGATGGTGCCGCACCAGGCCGAGGACATGCTGGCCCTGCTGGAGCCCGGACAATCCCCCGCCGTCAGCCGCCCGTGGCCGGTCGCCGAGCCCGAACTGCTGGTCGCCCGCCAGGTCACGATCGCGGTTCAGATCATGGGCAAGCTGCGCGGCACGGTCGCGGCCCCGCCCGACGCCCCGGCGGATGCGGTCATCGCCCTGGCGGAAACGGAGACCAACGTCGCCCGGCTGCTGGAGGGCAAGCGCATCGTCAAGCGCATCCACGTGCCCAACCGCATCGTCAATTTCGTGATCGCGGGCTGACCCGATGACCGCCCCGCCGCGCCGCGCCGTCCTTGGGGCCCTGTTGCTGGCCGGGTCGCTGTCCCTGGGCGGATGCGGCTTCCAGCCCCTCTATGGCGGCAAGGGTGCCGGCGGCAGCGCCGCGGACAACATTCCCGACGAGCTTCGGCAGGTCTATGTCGCGAGCATTCCGGAACGGTACGGCCAGGAATTGCGGCTGTTCCTGCAGCAGGACCTGGCCGGTGCCGGCCCCGAGGACCCGACCGGCTATACGCTGCGCGTCAATTCCTATGTGATGAACGAAGCGATCGACATCCATTCGGACAACACCAGCGGGCGTACCCGCGCCACGGGCCACGCGCACTGGATGCTGTATACCGTCGCCCCCAACCCCGTCCTTCTGACCCAGGGCGACGCCCAGACCGTGGACGGCGAGAACGAGTCTTTCGAGCAGTATTTCGCCCAGAACCTGAACCAGGCCACGCTCGGCCGGCGCGTGGCCGACACGATCGCCGAGCGCATCACCCAGCAGCTCGCGGTATGGTTCCGCAGCCATACCACGCCCGCCCAGCGGGTCGTCGCCCCGCAGCCGACCTATATCGACCCGAACGTCATGCCCAATGCCAGCAACGAGATGCCACGCCAGTCGGTCGGCGAGGACGGCATGCCGGGCATGGCCATCGGACGTTCGCTGCCCAACCCGTCCGGCGCGTCGGAGACCGAGCCCGCCAACGGGACCCTGATCAACCAGTGAAGATCGACGCGCGCTCGGTCGCCCGCATCCTGCGTGAACCCGGGGCGCTGCGCGTCATCCTGCTGCACGGCGACGATTCCGGCCTGATCCGCGAACGCGCCCGTCTGGCCGCGACCGCCATCGCCCCGAACCTGGACGACCCGTTCCGCGTCGCCGTGCTGGACCGCGACGCGGCGGACCGGCTGGACGAGGAGATCTTCGCGCTATCCCTTGCCGGCGGCCGCCGCGTCGTCTGGGTCCGCGACGGCGGGGACAGCCTGACGGCCCCGCTGAAGGCCAGCCTGGCCCGGCCATCGGATACGCTGGTGATCGTCGAGGCCCCGGGCCTGGCCTCGCGCGCGCGCCTGCGCGCGCTGGCCGAGGCGCAGGCCGATTGCGCCGCCATCGCCTGCTACCCCGAGGAAGGCCGCGCGCTGGAAGCCTCGATCCGCCAGATGCTGGCGGAAGAGGACATTCGCATCGATCCCGACGCCCTGTCCTGGTTCGCCGGCCTGCTGGGACCGAACCGGGCCGCGACACGAGGCGAGGTCGAGAAGCTCGCCCTCTATGCCGGGCGGGGCGGCCAGCTCTCGCTGGACGACGTGCGGATGTGCATCGGGGACGCGGCGGGCGTGTCGCTGGAAGACGCGG
Organism: Gluconacetobacter diazotrophicus PA1 5; assembly: GCF_000021325.1. Classification (GTDB taxonomy): domain Bacteria; phylum Pseudomonadota; class Alphaproteobacteria; order Acetobacterales; family Acetobacteraceae; genus Gluconacetobacter; species Gluconacetobacter diazotrophicus. The sequence goes on from NC_011365.1 coordinate 719,935, forward strand.
CCTTCGCCGCGACAGCGGGCGACCGGGCCGGCGCGGATATCGCGATCGAGCGCGCGCTGGCCGAGGGCACCAGCCCGATCGCGGTCGCCCGGTCGCTGCTGTCGCACCTGCACCGGCTGCGGCGCGCGCGAATCGCCATGGATGGCGGCCAGAGCCGCGCCGACGCCATGCGCGGCCTGCGCCCGCCCGTCTTCTTCAAGCGGACCGATGCCTTCGGCCAGGCCCTTTCCCTGTGGACGGCCGCCCGCCTGATGGAGGCCGCCGAACAGACCCAGCGCCTGGAACTGGAGTGCAAGCAGACCGGCGCCCCGGACCTCGCGCTCTGCCGCCGCCATATCGCGCGCCTGGCCGCGACCGCGATGGCGGGGCGCCGCCGGTGACCTGCGCGCTTGCCCGAACCGTCCCGCTCGGCTAGAAGCGTCGTGTGTGTCCGCGTAGCTCAGCAGGATAGAGCACAGGATTCCTGGTTTTCAAATTGGGCGTCATGATGGGAAACCGCATGACGGATCCGCTCAAATTCGGGGAACGCTCTGACCGCGCGGTCGTGCCGATCCCGAGCCAAGCCCGGCGCCTGCCGGGACGGTGTAGAGACTGGACGGGCGGCACCTGTCGGCCTTCGGGCCCAGGGTGAAGGGACAGTCCAGACCACGAACGCCATCGACGATGGCGGCGGCGAAAGCCGAAGTGGGATGAATCCTGGGGCCGTGGGTTCGAATCCCGCCGCGGACACCACACCCTCCGTGCGGTGCTGGACAATTTCCATCACAGCGCCGTGACTTTTCCCGGAATTACCCTGCCACCCAACGATCCAGCTCCGGATTCATCCGGCGCTGTCCGCTTGCCTTGCGCATCCGGCTCGACCAAACAACGAATTGAAGAAGACCCGGCAGAATCCGTATGCATCGCAAAAGGGACCGGGATCGTTCACCTTGGACCCGATAAGCCATGGATGTCCTGGGCGTGATCGGGTGGAACCGGTGCCCCTCCGTTTCGCCGCTTTTCGGTTCCGCCAGCCCTTTTCCCCCCGTCTCGATCGCGTTACATCCTGATTCATTGGTCGCATTTGGAATTATATCCCTTCATGCAGAATCGTTCCATGCCTGGGCACATTACCGATACTCCGGAAGACCCCATCGCCATCATCGGTGCTTCCTGCCGTCTGCCCGGCGCGACGGACCTTGAAGGTCTCTGGCACCTTCTGGACGAGGAACGCGAAAGCGTCAGGCCGCTTCCGGGCGACCGGTTTCCCCTGCGGGATTTCTGGCACCCGCGGCGGGGCGAGGCCGGGAAATTCTATGCGACGCACGCCGCGACCCTGGACAATGTCGAACTGTTCGACGCCGCGTTCTTCGGCATTTCGGCGCGCGAGGCCCGGCAGATCGACCCGCAGCAGCGCCTGCTGCTGGAACTGGCGTGGGAAGCGCTGGAGGATGCCGGGACGACGTCCGAGAGGATCGCGACGGCCGGTGTCTATATCGGCGCCTCGGGGCTGGAATATGCCAACCAGCGCCTGACCGACCCGGCGAACGGCGACGCCTATTTCATGCCGGGCAACACGCTCAGCATCTTCGCCAACCGTATCTCCCACGCCCTTGGCCTGCGCGGGCCGAGCATGACGGTCGACACCGCCTGCTCGTCCTCGCTGTTCGCCCTGCACAGCGCGTGCGAGGATCTGCGCGCCGGCCGTATCGACGCGGCCCTGGTGGGCGGCGTCAGCATGCTGCTGTCGCCCTATCCGTTCATCGGCTTCTGCGCGGCGGGCATGCTGTCCCCGAAGGGACGGTGCCATTCGTTCAGCGCCGATGCCGACGGCTATGTGCGCGGCGAAGGCGGGGCCATGGTCCTGCTGAAGCCCCTGTCGGCCGCCCAGCGCGACGGGGACGACATTCGCGCGGTCATTCTCCGCACCGCTGTCAATGCCGACGGGCGGACGCCGGGCCTGACCTTCCCCAGCGCCAAGGCCCAGGCCGCCCTGCTGCGGGACATTTACGACCAGGCCGGAATCTCGCCCGACCGGCTCGCCTTCGTCGAGGCCCACGGCACCGGCACCCCGGCCGGGGACCCCGTGGAAACGAAGGCGCTGGGCAGCGTGCTGGGCCAGGCGCGCGCCACGCCGCTGCCGATCGGGTCGGTGAAGACCAATGTCGGGCATCTGGAGCCCGCGTCGGGGCTGGTCAGCCTGCTGAAGGCGATGCTGGCGCTGCAGAAGCGGCGCCTGCCGGCCTCGCTGCATTGCGAAAATCCCAGTCCGGCCATCCCGTTCGCGGACCTCAACCTGGATGTGGTGACGAAGGCCCGGCCGCTCGGCGAGGGCGAACTGATCGCCGGCGTCAACAATTTCGGCTTCGGGGGCGCCAACGCCCACGCGATCCTGGCCACCGCCCCGGCCGGGGCCGCCGATCAGGCTGCCCGCCCGTCCGCGCCCGAGGCCGCGCCGGGCCGCGCCGTGCCGTTGCTGCTGTCCGCCCGGTCCGAGGCCGGATTGCGCGACCTGGCACGGATCTGGTCCGCCAGATCGTGGAGCGACGCCGACCTGCGCGGCGTCGCGACCCGCCGCGCCCACCTGCCCTATCGCCTGGGCGTTCCCGGCGGGAATGCGGCGGACATGCGCGCGTCCCTGGCGACCTGGGTGGACTCGCGGGTCCATCCCGATGTGGTGACCGGACAGGCCCTGGCCCAGGGGCGCACGGTGTTCGTCTTTTCCGGCAACGGCACCCAGTTTTCGGGAATGGGGCAGGAACTGCTGGAGATCAGCGCCCCGTTCGCCGCCGGCATCGCCGAGGCCGACGCGGCGCTGCGCCCGCATCTCGGCTGGTCGGTGCTGGAGACGATGCGGTCGGGCGACTGGTCGGCCGAACCGGCGGACATCGCGCAGCCGATGCTGTTCGCCTTCCAGATCGGCGTCCTGCGCGGCCTGGAACGGCAGGGCGTGCGGGCGGATATCGCGATCGGCCATAGCGTGGGCGAAATCGCGGCGGCCTTCTACGCCGGGATGCTGGACATGGAAGAGGCCGCGCGCATCGTCGTCCTGCGCAGCCGTCACCAGGCGGCAGCGCCCGGCGGCGGCATGGCCGCGCTGCATGGCGATTTGGAGGAGGCGACGCGCCTGCTGAAGCAGGCCGCGCCGGAACTGGAAATCGCGGCTTTCAACGCGCCGAACGCCCTGGCCGTCGCGGGCGATCTGGACGCGCTGGACCGGCTGGAGGCGGCGAACGCCGGCACGGCGCTGCAGATCCACCGGCTGAAGGTCGGGTACGCCTATCACAGCAGCCGGATGGACCCGATCTCGACCCCGCTGGTCCAGGACCTGGGCGCCATCACCGCACGCCTGCCGGAGCGGGTGCTGATCTCGACCGTGACGGGCCAGCCGGTGACCGCGACGTTCGACGCCGAGTATTGGTGGCGCAACGTCCGCGCGCCGGTCCTCTTCGCCGAATCCGTGCGCCAGGCGGCCGCCCAGGGCGGCGCCATCTTCATCGAGATCAGCCCGCGCCCGGTCCTGCAGCATTACCTGCGCGAGATCCTGCGGGACAGCGACGTGCAGTTCCGGGCCATACCGGCGGTGCCGGCCCGGGTCACCACCGACCCGTTCCCCCGCGCGGCCCTGGCCTGCTTTGCCGCGGGCGGCGATATCCTGTCGGCGTCGTGCTTCACTGGCCCGGCCCAGGTCCGTGGCCTGCCCGGCGTCCAGTGGCAGCGCGAGCGCCACTGGTACACCCCGACCGAAGACGCGTCCGTGGTCCTGTGCGACCAGCAGAACACCCATCCCCTGCTGGGCGCGCGCGGCAAGGCGGATCCGAACGAGTGGATCGCGCATCTGGACGGCGCGGTGCAGCCCTGGCTGGCCGACCACAAGGTCGGCGATACCATCGTCCTGGCCGCGGCCTGCATGATCGAATTCGCCTTCACCGCCGCGCGGGCGGCATGGCCGGCGGCGCAGGTGCTGGAACTGCGCGACTTCCAGATCATGCGCCCGATCATCATCGAACCGGCACAGTTGCGTGAAATCCGGGTCCGGCTGGCAGCGGACGGCACGATCACCCTCGACAGCCGGCCGAGGCTGGCCCACGCGGTCTGGACGCGCCATGCGACCACACGGGCCGGCGTGGCACCTGTCCCCCCTGCGGCGCTGCCGCCCGCCGCCACCGATTCCATGCTGGCGGGGGATGCGCTGTATGCCACGGCGCGTGCCGCCGGGCTGGCCTACGGGCCGGCCTTCCAGCGCGTCGCCGCCACGTCCATGGCCGAAGGCCGGGTCGAGGTGACATTGACCGGGCACGCCCCGATGGCGGGCCTGACGCTGGACCCGACGGCGCTGGACGGCACCTTCCAGGGGCTGGTCGGACTGGCCGTCAACCATGCCGGGGCCGGAACCGAATCCACGGATGCGCCGCTGCCCCGCAAGTTCGGCGTGATCCGCCTGGACCTGACGGCGGCGGAACCGGTCCGTGGACAGGCCACCGTCACGACGTCCGGCCCGCGCGAGACCGAGGCCGATATCGTCATGCTGGACGGCGACGGGCGCGCGGTGCTGTCGGCCACCGCCTGCTGGTTCACCCGCATGCCGGGCGAACGCCCCACCCCGGTGGCCGAGCGCAGCTTCCATGAAATCTGGCTGCCGTCGCCCCTCACCCCCGCCCCGTTGTCCGACGACCGCTTCCTGGCCCTGCGTCCGGTCATGGAAACACCGGCCGGCGACGCGGACGACAAGGATGCCGGCCTTCTGGCCCAGGCCTTCCTGACCGCCTGCGACGCGCCCGCGGGCGATGCACCCCAGGGCGAGACACCAGACGTCACGCGCGTCTGGCAGACCCTGTTCCTGGACCTGCCGCAATGGCTGCCGGCGGCGCTGCTGCTGGCCTGGGTGGGCGAACGGCGCGGCAAAGCCCCTCTCCACGAAGCGATGCCGGGCGACGACGCCTTTCCCGACATCGCGTTCCGGCAGTTGCTGTCCGGCCGTGCCGCCGAACTGGCGGCGGCGCAGATCGCCGACGCCATTGCCGCCTATACGCGCGACTGGCCGCAGGACCGCCCGATACGCGTGCTGGAACTGCATGCCGACCGGGGTACCCTGACCCGCCAACTGGCCCCGCGCCTGGCCGGACTGCCGGGGAGCCTGGATTACACGATCCTGGAACCCAACCGCGAACGGCAGGCCCGGCTGCGCCCGACGGTGCTGGCCCACCTGCCCGGCATCGTCCTGGCCGAGACCGTTCCGGCCGGCGCCTATGACGTCCTGGTCGCCTACACGCCCGGCCTGCACGGCATCGTGCCGGCCGCCATCTTGGCGCAGGCCGACCGGCTGGCCCCGGGCGGCCTGATCCTGGTGGCCGAGGCGGCCGAGGACGGGGGCTGGGGCGTCCTGCGCGACCTGTCCGCCGATCCGCTGACCACCATCGCCGCGTGGCGCGACCTGCCGCATCGCCTGCGCGCGGTGGCCGAGAGCACGCCCAGCCAGACGCCGTTCCCGCTCGCGCTGCTGGCGGCTGTCGCGGCCGAGGCCGAAGACCCGCTGGCCGCCGCCCCCGAACCGGCCCCCGTCCTGCCGCCGGTCCGCCTGTCCTACGCGCCCGAGGGTCACGAGGACGACGAAACCGCCCTCACCGCCCGGGCGATGCTGGCCCTGGCCGAGGACGCACGGCAGGCCGCCGAGGCCGGCGAACGTCTGGCCGTCGTCACCCGCGATGCCGCCCGCACGCCGCACGAGGCCGCGCGTACGGCCCTGGCCCGGACGATCGCCAACGAATTTCCGTCCTTGCGCTGCCGGCGGATCGACCTGTCCGCCGCCATGACGGAGGCCGGAACCGAAGAGGCCGTGCGCGCCGAATGCGCGTCGACGGATGATGAGCGCGAGGTGCGCTGGACCCCCGACGGACGCGTGGTCCGCCGCCTGCGCGAGAGCCTGCCGGATCGTGCCGCCGCCCCGGCGTCCGAACCCGTGCGGCTGATCCAGCCGGTCCCGGGGCCGCTGGACCGCCTGTGCTGGACCCCGGAAGCCCGCACTGCGCCCGGGCCGCGTGACGTCGTCATCGATGTCCGCGCCAGCGGCCTGAACTATCGCGACGTGCTGTCCGCCATCGGCATGCTGCCCGATGAGTTGCTGCTGGACGGCTTCGCCGGCGCGACGCTGGGCATGGAATGCACCGGCGTGGTCGAGGCCGTGGGGGATCAGGTCACCGACCTCTCGCCCGGCGACCGCGTCATGGCGCTGTCCGCCGCCGCCCATTCCAGCCGTGTGGTCACGGACCGGCGCAGTGTCCTGCCCCTGCCGGACTGGCTGTCCTTCGCGGCCGGCGCCACCGTTCCCGTTGCCTACCTGACGGTGCTGTACGCGCTTGAAACCGTGGGCGCGCTGCGCGCCGGGGAAACGGTGCTGATCCATGGCGCGGCCGGCGGCGTCGGCCTGGCCGCCATTCAGTATGCCAGCCATGTCGGGGCGCGGATCATCGCCACCGCGGGCTCGCCGGCCAAGCGGGCGGCGCTGCGACGGCTGGGGATCGAAACCGTCCTGGACAGCCGCTCGCTGCGCTTCGGCGCGGATGTCCTGGCCGCCACGAACGGCCAGGGCGTCGATGCGGTCCTCAACGCGCTGAGCGGCGAGGCGATGGAGCGCAGTCTCGAACTGCTGCGGCCGTTCGGACGCTTCCTGGAACTGGGCAAGCGGGACTTCCTGGCCAATACCCGGGTCGGTATCGGCCCGCTGCGGCAGAATGTCAGCTATCATGCGATCGACGTCGATGCGCTGGTGCGCCACCGCCCGGAACTGGTCGGCACCCTGACGCAGCGCCTTCACGCCCTGCTGGAAGAGGGCGCGCTGGGCCCGCTGCCACATACCAGCTTCCCCGCCGCCGCCGCGACCGATGCGTTCGCGCTGATGCGCACGTCGGCCCATGTGGGCAAGATCGTCCTGACGATGGGCCCCGTGCACCTGCCGCCCGACCTGGATGTGCCCGCCGACCGGACGGTCCTGGTCACTGGGGGAACCGGCGGGTTCGGCGCGCGCGCCGCGCTGTGGCTGGTGAAGCGGGGGGCCCGGCACCTGGTGCTGGTCAGCCGGCGCGGCCCCGCCGCCGACGGCGTCGCCGACCTGCGTGCCACGCTGCTGGATGCGGGCGCGCTTCGCGTCGAAATCCGCGCCTGCGACGTGACGGACCCGGCCGCGCTCGCGTCGCTGGTCGGTGATATCCGCGCCACCATGCCGCCGCTCGGCGGAGTCGTGCATGCCGCCGTCACCGTGGCGGACGGGCTGGTCTCGACCCTGACGGAGGAGCAGGTCGCCACCTCGGTCCAGGCCAAGCTGGGCGGCGCGCTGGCGCTGGACCGGCTGACGCGGGACGATCCGCTTTCGCTGTTCCTGATCTTCTCCTCGGCCACGATCACCCTCGGCGCGCCGGGCCAGGGCGCCTATGTCGCCGCCAACGCGGCGGTGGAGGCAATGATCCGGCGACGCCGCGATTCGGGCCTGCCCGGCTGCGCCGTCCGCTGGGGACCGATCGCCGATTCCGGCTTCCTGGAACGCAACGCGGCGGCGCGCGAGGCGCTGGATCGCCGGCTGGGCGCGCAATCGATGCGCTCCATGGCGGCGCTGGACGCCCTGCCCGACCTGCTCGTCTCGTCCGATCCGTGCCCGGTGCTGGCGGACATGGACTGGCAGGCAACCGGAAACATGCTGCCGATCCTGGACGAACCGCTGTTCGGCGCCGTGGCGCGCCGTCGGGACGAAGATAGCGACACCGGCGACCTGATGACCCTGCTGGCCGGGGCGACCGAGGAACAGCGGCGCGAAATCGTCGCCGACCTGATCCTGGGCGAACTGACCCGCATCATGCAGACCGATCGCGAGGCGCTGCCCCTGGACCAGCCGCTGGCCGAACTGGGCATGGATTCGCTGACGGCGGTGGAACTGGCACTGGGGCTGGAACGCCGACTGGGCGTGTCGCTTCCCGGTTTCGCCTGGCAGGAAATGACCGTACGGCGCGTCGCCCGCCAGGTCTCCGCCCTGCTGGGTGCCGGCGGCCAGGACGCCGCCGTCACGCCGGACGAGGCCGTGCTGGACCGCCATCTGTCCGCCGAGGAACGGCAGGCCGCCTCGGCGTCGTCCGAACCCGTCTCCCAGAACAATGAAGAACTGACCACATGACGGGACCGAAATTCGGCCGACGCCTCGGCGAACGCATCAAGCTGCTGGCCAGCCTGTCCGGTGCCGCACCGGCCCAGACAGGCTCGCGCGGCTGGTCCCTGCCGGGCGTGGAGGAAATGGAGTTCATGGCGAAGCGCGCGGCGGCGCTCGGCATCGCCGATCCGTTCTTCCGCCAGCATGACGGACTCGACGGGGCCACGACGTCGATCGACGGACGCAGCTACATCAATTTCTCGTCCTACGACTATCTCGGCCTGAACGGCGATCCCCGGATCATCGCCCGGGTCGAGGACGCGCTGCGCAAATATGGCACGACGGTTTCGGCCAGCCGCATGGTGTCGGGGGAACGCCCGTTCCATCGGGAACTGGAACATGCGCTGGCCGAATGGCACGGCGCCGAGGACTGCGTCGTGATGGTATCGGGCCATGCGACCAACGTGACGACACTGGCCCAGTTGATGCGGCCCGGCGACCTGATCGTCCATGACGCCCTGGCCCATAACAGCCTGATCCAGGGCGCGATCCTGTCCGGCGCCCGCCGCGTCGCCTTCGCCCACAACGACGTCGCCGCCGCGCGCGAGCAGCTATGGATGCACCGCAAGGCTCATAAGCGCGCGCTGCTGGTGCTGGAAGGCCATTACAGCATGGATGGCGATATTCCCGACCTCGCGGCCTTCGTGGCCCTGGCGCGGGAATTCGACTGCATGTCGCTGGTGGATGAAGCCCATTCGACCGGCGTGCTGGGCGCGGGCGGGCACGGCATTGCCGAACAGGCCGGCGTTGCACCGGATTCGGTCGACCTGTGGATGGGGACCCTCAGCAAAAGCCTGGTATCCTGCGGCGGATACATCGCCGGGCGCGCGGATGTCATTACCTACCTCAAGCGTACGGCCGCCGGATTCGTCTATTCCGTCGGCCTGCCGCCGCCCGGCGCCGCCGCCTCGCTGGCCGCACTGGACATCATACGCGAGGAACCGTGGCGCATCGCGCGCCTGCGCGAAAACTCGGCCCATCTTCTGCGTCTTTTCCAGGATGCGGGGTTCGATACCGGCAGTTCCGCCGGCTACGGCATCGTGCCGCTGGTCACCGGCAGTTCGGTGACGGCCGGTCGCCTGTCGCAGGCCGTATTCGAACAGGGCATCAACGTCCAGCCGATCATCCATCCCGCGGTGCCGGAACGGGCGGCGCGCCTGCGCTTCTTCGTCAGCGCATCGCACACGCCCGATCAGATCGAAACGACGGCGGCGGTTCTCGTGCGGGAATTGCAGGCCCTGTCGGAATAGGCGGACAGGATCCGCCGAACCGATCCCTCGACCGCCAGCGCCCGTCCTTCGGGGGTGAAGAAATCACCCTCGACCAGCACCTCCTGGATCAGCATGCGGCAGAAGGCGTCCAGCAGTCCGGCATCCGGGGCGCAGGCCTCGCGCCAGTAGCGTCCCAGCGGGCCGGAAAAGGTCAAGCCCTCGACGTCGTAGATCGCCTCGCCCAGGATTTTGACCGGCTTGTTCCGCCGCAGGGCCAGCAGCCCGACGGTGCTGTTCACCGTCACGACCCCGATGCAGGAATCCAGGACCGGTTCCAGCGGCCCTTCGGACATGAAATAAACCCGGTCCGCGACGCCCAGTGCCTGCGCACGATCACGGACCAGCCCCTCCCAGTCCGTCAGCCGGGGATCGAGCGGGTGACGCCGCACGACCAGCGACAGCGTATCGGGCGCATGGGCGGCGAAAGAGCCCAGAATCTGCTCCAGCGCCTGGCCCATGCCGTGGAACGGGGAATGGACCCGGAGCTGGTAGTCCCCTTCCATCTGCATCGGCACCAGCATGAAGGGGCCATCGGGCAGTACCGCCTGCGGCGGCTTGCGCACCAGGCGCCCGGCCCAGTCCCGCAGCCAGCCCGCATATTCCACGAACGGGTCGATGGCGGCATGAAACCGCGCGTGGGGAAAAAGCGGGGTCAGGGCCACGCGCAGGGCGTGATAGGACACGTCATAGACCGACCGCCGCAGGAAATCGGCATGCGGCTTGTATCGCGGGGCGGGCCAGGGTGCGGTCCCGCGCGCCCGGATGGCGGCGGCGTCGCGCGGCAGGGCGGAAAATCCATTGACGCCGTGCGGCTCCAGCGTAATCCAGCCCGGCCTCAGATACCCCTCCTCGAACACCCATATGGCGATGCCCCGCTCGCGGGCGATCTCGGTCGCCACGCGATGGATCGGTCGGCAATCGCCGAACAGGATCATCGCATCCGGCCGTTCGCGCGCCACGATGTCTTCGATGAAGGCGGGCAAGGCCTCCTCGCGTCCGCGAAACCAGGTGGCGTCCGAGGAAAAGACGACATCGCCGCCGTTGAAAGCGATGCGACGGACGTGATGACCGGCGGCCTTCAGGGCCGCGGCCAATTCGGAAAAGAACGGGGTGGCATTGCCCTGCAGCACCAGGAAACTCAGCACGCCGTCCTCGCTTCCACGTTCATCGGACGAACGGCCGCCGCCGCATCGGCACGCACCGCGCCGTCGATCGTCGCCAACCCGGCCGCCACCTGGGCCGGCCAGTCGGCAAAGACCGGCGTCTCGCCGTTCTCGCGCGTGTCCTCTCCGGCCAGGTCCAGGATCCTGCGCTGCCAGCCGGGTCCATCCAGCGGGTCCAGGTAACAGGGCAGATCTCCGGCGATTTCGCGAAAGACCGGCAGGTCGCTGCACAGGCAAGGGGTGCCCATGGACAGGGCCTCCAGCAACGGCAGGCCGAATCCTTCGGCGAACGAGGGAAACAGCAGGGCGCGCGCCCCCCGGACCAGATCAGCGACCACCACATCGGACAATGTCGCGTATTCGTGCACGACCCCCTGAAGGGCGGGGCAACGTTCCATCATGTCGAGTATATTTTCGTTTTCCCAGCCGCGGCGCCCGATGACGACCAGATGCGGCAACCGGCTCCGGTCACGTCCCGTTGCCATATGCCGCCAGATATTAAGCAATAATAAATGATTTTTTCGCGGTTCGATCGTTCCCAGCACGACGAAATACGGGACATCCGGCGCCAGGCCGCTGACCGGGATCGTGGAGATTGGATCGACATGGCATCCATGGTGCACCACGCCGATCGGCGGGCAGCGGCCACCCGGCGCCAGGTAGTGCCGCAGGGAGTCCGCCACGGCCTGCGAGGGCACGATGACGGAATCCGCCAGTTGGCCCACCGTGTCCATACGCTGCCGATGGCGGTCCGGTTCGGTCGGGCGGGCATATTCCGGATAGTCGATCGGTATCAGGTCGTGGACCATGACGGCCAATCCGGCATTCGCCCGATCCATGAAACCGGCGATCACGTCACGCTTCATCAGGTGATGATGCGACAGCAGCAGATACAGCCGGCGCCGCGCGGTCTCGCCAACCGTGCCGGCCGCCGCCGCCTGCAGCAGCAGCCCGGCCATCAGTGACGCCCCGCGCCAGGGCCGCGTCCCGTTCGTCCAGGCCCGCGCCAGCATCCGCAGGAACCAGGTTGTGGGACGGCGCGGCAGGACCCCGATCCGCCCCAGCGGGTGATAGGCCACGAAGGTCACCCGCGCCGGGAAATTCCGTGACAGATACAGCGCGTATTCCAGCTCGACACGATCGATTCCCGTCGGTACCGCGCTGCCGGCACGCGACAGCAGCCGGGAAATATCCATCAGGATCGGGTTGGACATCATGACGCCACCGCCGCACGATAGCGCGCGACAGCCTTGCGCCAGCCTGTCTGCAAGGCCAACGCCCGCATCCACCAGGTAGGCCGCCAGACCCGGGCGTCCTGCAGGCGCTCGATCAGGACTTCCGGGCTGCATGGCAACCGGGTCACCGGGTCCAGATAACGCGGAAACAGGATCAGGACCCCCGCGACCAGTTCCTCCAGGGACAGGCGCCGCGTCCGGCGGGGGGGAACGTCCCCCCGATCGACCGTCAGCCCCCATCCCGCATAGAACGGCGCGCCATAGGTCACGACGCGCCGTCCCCGCATCAGGGCCTCGAATCCGGCAAGCGAGGTCAGGGTATGAACCTCGTCCACGCGGGCGATCGTATCGGTGATCGCTCCGCCGCGATCGATCCGATCGGCCAGCCGCAGGACAAGCGCGTCGTCCACATGCCCCACCCGATGGGTCGCTTCGACATCGGGATGCGGCCGATAGAGGATGAAGGCGTCCGGGTTGCTCTCCCGGACCGCCTGCAGCAGTTCCAGGTTGCCTGCGATCCGCCCGCCCCCACGGCGCACCGACTGGTCGTCCGCGACCTGGCCGGGCACAAGGATCGTGCGCCGCCCCGCGGCGTCCCAGTATGCAGGCAGGGCAGAGGCCCGACCGGGGCCATATTTGGAAATACCAAGCAGCACCAACGCATCCATCAATTTCCTGGCGCGGGCGCGCAACACATCATCAAAGGGGGATGTGGCCAGAATATGTTCCAGGTCGCTCTCCTGCGCCGGGTCGTAATACATGCCGCGCGTGTCGATCGTAATCGACGAAGGCGGGGTCAACGCGCTGCCCAGGCCGATGGATCGGATGAAGCCGTCCTCCACCCGCCACAACGGAATACCCGCCCGGCGCACCGCATCTTCCAGTCCCGGTGGCTGCCGGGTTGCCCACACCGCCACCGCGCCGCGCTGCCCGGCGCGGATGTCCAGGCGAAAGGGTGGATGGCCGGGCGCCGTCGCCAGGAAATCGGCAATCCTGCGCCGCTTCCATCGCGACATTCCAAGGCATGCGCCGATCCTGCGATTGGCCATGATCGTCCGCCGCCAGTCCGCCAGAAGCGTGATCGCGTCGGCGCATGCCATCGGCGCACCGGTAAACGGATCGACATAATCAGTGCGATTCGCAATGTCGGCCATGATTCCGGCCAGGCTCATCCCATCCGGAATCCCCTTCACCGCATGGCCGCGCAGAACGGCCAGCCGGGCCAGATCGGTTGTCGGGTGGGCATAGACACAGGTCGCACCGTCAAGAAGATCGTGCGGATCGGTATCGGCCGGGACTACCGCCAGCCCATGGCGGCGGCCCCATGCGGCCAGTGCGCCCTGGCGCCGCCCGCAGACCAGAACCACGTCCTGCGCGGCATGCGCGGCGAAGACATTCCGCAGGATCGAACGAATTGGACGGGAACCGGCCCCCCATCCCGGGCCATATACGACGACCGGCCGCCGTGCTCCGGCAGGCCGCCCCCAGAAACATCCGCCGACGCGCTGCCGCACGATCCGCGCGGCCAGATCGTCCAGTTCCCGCCCGGAACCGCAGACCCGTTCCGACGTAGCACCATCCTGCTTCACGGCCAGAACCGGCATGACCCGGTGAAAGGGTGGAGGACGCAACAAGGCGGTTGTATCACCCGTTATCCGCATCGCTGGTCATTCCCGGGCATTCGCGATGTTATATCCTCTCAAAATCGTCTGAATTTATGGGGTTATAGCAAACATTTCGAAATCGACAACGCTGTGCCACGTTAAAATCCGGTCCCCGGGCGCCAGTTCATTACAGTAACGAGCAATAGAATTGACGCAGCCGCTCGGTATAGGCGGCACGGGAAAACCGGGATGCACGCAGCCTCCCTTTCCCCTGCAACGCCAGTCGCAAAGCCGAGGTTTCCCCCAGCCCGTCCAGTGTCCGGATCCCCCTGGCGATGTCATCGATATCCAGGGGATCGACCAGGATCGCGGCGTCCGCGGCAATTTCTTCCGTCGCCCCGCCGCGCGCGGTCAATACCGGCGTCCCCAGGGCCATCGCCTCGACGATGGGCAATCCGAATCCCTCGGCCAGCGAGGGAAAGAGCAAACCATGCGCATCCTGGATCGCCCGGATCAAACTCGGCTGGTCACACCAGGGCAGACGCAGGACCGGGGTGTCCCCGACAAACGGCGCGTAATCGGGCCTGTCATCCCCATCGGGTCCGATCAGGACCAGCGGCCGCCGCGTGCCGCTGCGCGCATGGGCGGCGACGAGACGACAGATATTCTTCCGGCTTTCGACGCGGCCGACATGCAGGAAATAGCCCGGTGGCGCGGGCGGCAGCACCTGCCCCGCCTGCCGCAATTCGTCGGCGGAAAACCCGGCCGTCTGGAACAGGTTGTGAATATGCGACAACGGGACATCGCATTGGGTGGCGATATCGCGACGCGCCGACTCGGAAATCGTCACCACCGCATCGGCCGAACGGACCAGACGCCGCAGCAGCCGCCGATAGCGATCGGGATCGATCCCGGTCAGTTCCGGATGAGTCAGGGGAACGACGTCGTGGATCGTCACCACATTTCGCGCCCCTTTCATTCGAATCGGCAGCGGATAGGTCCAGTGCATGATGTCGGGCGGCGTGGGCACCGAGACGGTGGCCAGCGCCCCCCAGAGCTTGAACCTGACATGCGCGATACGGAAAATATCCGGGCACACCGCATAGGGCGCGCCCCCATCCCGGCAAATCGTCGCGGGATAAGCAGGCCGCAGGGTCTGCACCGCACGCCAGACCTGCCTGGCCGAAGAATGCGGATGGCCGATCGGCGCTCCCTCGACCTGATCGGTCAGATAGGTCGCGGGCAGGCCCGCCTGCTCCAGGCATTCCGCGATGGCCTGGGTATAGCGCGCCACACCGGTCCCGCCGGCCCGTTTCGCATTGCGTCCGTCCAGCCAGATCACCGGCCCGTCAGACAACGTCGCCGCCACGAATTATAAATCGGATTTCATAAAAAAACCGCAATATCAGCCCTTTGCTGCCCGGCATGGCAAACCGGTCCTCATCTGTGTATGGAGTAGCGCTGGCACATGACCCCGCGTATGCCACATCCGGAACAAGACCAAGGTGGTAGAATGCAGGCTTGGGCCATTGCTGTCGTATCGGTTCTCGGGCTCGTCACCCTTTTCGTGCTTCGGTTCACGAGTGGCAAGCTGACCCGATCGTTTCTCAACGATATCCCGGACATCGTGATCGGCATCACGCTGTGGCTGGCGCTGACATTGCTGACCCAGCGGCCGGCCTCATCGGCCCTGCTGTGGACGGTTCTGGCCGCGGGCCTGCTGCTGGCCGACCACACCAAACGCCAGGTCCTTCGGGAACCCGTTGTCTTTGCCGATGCCAGCGAACTCTTTCTGGTCTTCACGCACCCGCGCTTCTACCTGCCCTACGTCCATCCCGCCGTCTTCTATGGAATCGGCGGAACGCTGGTCCTGGCGACGGCGTGGCTGTTTTCGGTCGAACCGCCCGCCATGCCGGCCCATCCCGTACTGTCCCGCGTGGCGGGGGCCCTGCTGCTGGCCGTTCCGATCGGTGCCTATTTCTGGCGCCCGTCGCTGAACATCATGGCAAAAGTCCTGCGCAAGTTCGGACCGAGCGGCGATCCGGTGCTGGACGCGCAAAAACTGGGCATGCTGGGCAGCTTCGCCGCCCATACGGTCTGCTCGCGCCAGGAACGGCCTGAACGCCAGGCCGCCTGCAGCTTCGGCATCGTGACCGTGCCGGCGGACAAGCCGCCGGTGGTCCTGGTCCAGGCCGAATCCTTCTTCGATATCGGCCGGCTGGACCCCACCCAGCCGTCCCCCCTGACGGAGTATATGGCCTGCCGGGACCGCGCCTGGCGCCATGGCCACCTGAATGTCGATTCATGGGGGGCCAACACGACACGCAGCGAATTCGCGGTCATCAGCGGCGCCTCCCCATCCGACCTGGGACTGGATCGCTTCAACCCCTATTATTCCTTCGCCCGCCGTCCCCTGGACACCCTGGCCGCGCGCATGCGGCAGGCGGGCTACCTGACGGTCTGCGTCCATCCCTACGACCGCCGGTTCTACGGCCGGCACAAGGTCATGCCCAATCTCGGCTTCGACCAGTTCATCGGCGGCGAGGCCTTCGACGCCCCGCACGGCCACCTCGTCCCCGACGAGGTCCTGGGCGCCTGGATCAACGACTTCGTCGACCGCCAGACCCAACCCGTCTTCGTCTTCGCCATCACAGTCGCCAACCACGGCCCCTGGCCAACCCAGGCCACAACCCCCGGCCCCTTTGCCCCCAAACTCGGCGGCTACCTGGACAGCCTGATGGCCACCGACCGAATGATCGGCCAACTGGCGTCCTCCCGCTGGCTGAACGATGACGGCGGCATTTTTGCCCTATACGGCGACCACCAGCCCAGCCTGCCCATGCTGAATAATGGCACCTTCGATATCGGCACCTCGACCGATTATTTCATCCTGGACCGCACACGGCAGGCCGGCCATCGCCGCGACATCGGTGTCCATCAGTTGGGCCGTAACATTGCGGAATGCCTGATGGAATGCCCCTAAGTGCCGTGGCCAGAGGAAAGGCTTTAACTTCGAATCTTCCTTTTCCAGACACCTTCAGCCAACGGCCGTTCGAAACCTCCACCCCGCCATATTCGTTCGCCAAATGCAGAATGTGACATCCCCTATGCCTTAATTGGATTACAGTTCGATCGCAGTCCCGCTTGCCTTATGCTCCGGCAAAATCTTCAGGACCTGTTCCCGGGTGAAACACGCTGTCTTCATTGTCCATTCCCGAAAATAGATCTTATCTCAAATCGAGTACACTTCAGGGCTGGGTCACTACGGCACCTGCCTTCTCACCCTCACGTTTGCGCTTCCCAACAATAGGATCCAGAACTTCACTTCCGATTGCGACCTGGCAGAAGAGATAATTATAAAATAATAATTCTTTGAAACTACCCTCCGAGGCTATTCAATGCGCTTCGAGAACATCCAATAACCGGAGTTGAGGTTTCGCCTCGCTTAGCCTTCCAACAAAAATTGAGCTAAAACATGACGCACCAATCCCGTTTCCTGATCACCGGCGGAGCCGGCTATGTCGGTAGCCACGTGGTCGCCGCGCTGCGCGACGAGGGGCACAAGGTGGTCGTGTTCGACAATCTGCGCACCGGCCATCGAGAGTCGGTCCCGGAGGATGTGGCCCTCATCGAAGGCGATCTTGTCGACCGCGCCCTCATCGATAGCGTGCTTGCCGACGGTCCGTGGGACGGGGTACTGCATTTCGCGGCGCTTTCGCTAGTGGGCGAAAGCATGCAGCAGCCGCTCCGCTACATGGAAGCCAATGCGGGCTTGGGCTTCACGCTGATCGATGCCTGCGTCCGCAATGGCGTCAAACGCTTCGTCTTCTCATCCACTGCGGCCCTGTTCGGCCAGACCGAGGACCCGCTGATCACCGAGGACACCCCGATCATTCCCGGTTCGCCCTATGGCGAGAGCAAGCATATGGTCGAGCGTGCCCTGTTGTGGGCCGACCGGATTCACGGATTACGTAGTGCCTGCTTGCGCTATTTCAATGCGGCCGGCGCCGATCCCGGCGGACGGATCGGCGAAGACCATCGCCCCGAAACCCATCTAATTCCGCTGGTGATCGACGCGGCACTGGGCCGTCGAGATGCGCTGCAACTGTTCGGCAACGATTACCCCACACCGGACGGTACATGCATCCGCGACTATGTCCATGTCAGCGACTTGGCCCATGCCCACCTGGCGGCGTTAGAGGTCATTCGAGACCGCAGCGTAGTCTATAACGTTGGCACCGGCACGGGCCATTCGAACATGGATGTGATCCGCAGCGTCGAGCGCGTGACGGGGCAGCCGGTCCCATGGTGCCTGGCTCCCCGACGCCAGGGTGACCCGGCCCGCCTGGTCGCGGGGGCAGAACGGCTGCGACGCGAGACCTCTTGGAGCCCACGCTTCATCACGCTCGACGAAATCGTCGAGACGGCTTATCGCTGGCGCCTAGTCCATCCTGACGGCTACCTTACCGCCCCAGCGTGAAGTGCTTCCTTTTTTGGATCGCCCCGGGCCGGAACTTCTGGGGTGTCTGATCTGCTCCCGAAGGTTGGACCGCCGGATGGTAGAGTTTCCGGCGTGGTTTCACGGTAACGGGCTGGGTGCGTCACCGGGAAGATGCAGCGAGATCGGCGTCCTGTTGCCAATCGCCCCATGCGGGCGGACCTCGTTGTAGTCTCTACGCCAAGCCTCCAACTTTTCGCGTGCATCCGCACGCGTCAGGAACCAGTGGGCGTTCAGACACTCCGCCCGCAGACGTCCGTTGAAGGCCTCGATAAACGCATTGTCCGTCGGTTTGCCGGGTCGGGAGAAGTCCAGCGTGACATTGTTGGCTGTTGATTTCCAGCGAGAACTGACCCTGTAGGGGCGGAAATTTTCATTGAGAATTGACCCGTGTCTGACACTTCCCCGGAGCAACTGTCCGGGGGTTAAAGGAGTGATCAGCATGGAATTGTTGAGTGTGATCCGGCGGTGGCATTACCGGGATCATGTACCGATCCGCGAGATTGAGCGTCGGACGCGATTGTCGCGCAACACGATCCGCAAGTATCTCCGGGCGGAGACGGTTGAGCCGCAGTTCAAGGTTGCCGGGCGCCCGAGCCGGCTGGACCCGTTTGCGGAGAAACTGGCGACCTGGCTTGCTCTGGAGACGTCAAAGTCGCGCAAGCAGCGCCGCACGGGGCGGCGCCTGCATGCGGACCTTGTAGCGCTGGGTTATGACGGATCGTATGGACGGGTTGCGGCCTTTATCCGGAACTGGAAGGCGGAACAGCAAAGGGCGCGGCAGACGACGGGACGCGGCGTGTTCGTTCCGCTGCGCTTTCAACCCGGAGAGGCCTTCCAGTTCGACTGGGGAGAGGACTGGGCGGTGATCGGAGGGCGGCGCGTCAAGCTGCAGGTCGCCCACACCAAGCTGTCCTACAGCCGGGCCTTCATTCTGCGGGCGTATCCGCTCCAGACTCACGAGATGCTGTTCGACGCGCTGACGGAAGCCTTTCGCGTTTTGGGCGGGGTTGCGCGTCGAGGTATTTTTGACAATATGAAAACCGCCGTGGACCGGGTTGGGCCCGGCAAGGTCCGCCAGGTCAATCTGCGTTTTTCGGCCCTGGTGAGCCATTATCTGTTCGAGGCGGAGTTCTGCAATCCGGCAGCGGGTTGGGAGAAAGGTCAAATCGAGAAGACCGTCCAGGACGCCCGGCGGCAGATCTGGCAGGAGATGCCGCATTTTCCTGATCTGGCCTCCCTGAACGTCTGGCTCGAGGCGCGTTGCCGGGAACGTTGGACTATCTTGAGGCATGTCGAATTGCCCGGCAGCCTCGCCGAGGCCCATGCGGCGGAAGTGCCTCACCTGATGGTTCCAGGGCGCCCGTTCGACGGGTTCGTCGAACATACCAAACGGGTTTCGCCGACTTGCCTCGTGCAGTTCGAAAGCAACCGCTACAGTGTGCCCGCCTCTTTTGCCAATCGGCCGGTCAGCCTGCGCGTCTATCCCGACCGGTTGGTGATCGCGGCCGAGGGACGGATACTATGCGAACATCCCCGGATCGTCGAGCGGTCCCACGGCGTGCCCGGTCGCACGATCTATGACTGGCGGCATTACCTGGCGGTGCTCCAGCGCAAACCCGGGGCCTTGCGCAATGGCGCGCCCTTCTCTGAATTGCCCGAGGCGTTCCGGACGCTGCAGACGCACCTCCTCCGGCGCACGGGCGGCGACCGGGAAATGGTCGAGATCCTCGCCCTGGTGCTGCAGCATGATGAGCAGGCCGTGCTTTGCGCGGTTGAACTCGCGCTCGAGGAGGGAGTAGCCACCAAGACACACGTCCTCAATACGTTGCATCGTCTGACGGACGCCAAGAAAACAGGAGCACCCAGGCTCGACGTGACCTTGCCCCCTGAAATGCCCTCGCATTGAAGTAAGGTCTGTCCACTGGAGACAGACGATGAAGAAAGCGCGATTTACGCAGGACCAGATTATCGGGGTCCTGAAAGAGCATCAGGCGGGCGCTACGGCTGCGGATCTGTGCCGCAAGCACGGGATCAGTGACGCGACCTTCTACACCTGGCGGTCGAAATACGGCGGGATGGAGGTGTCGGAAGCGCGGCGCCTCAAGGCTCTTGAAGAAGAGAACGCG
This sequence comes from Gluconacetobacter diazotrophicus PA1 5, assembly GCF_000021325.1. Classification (GTDB taxonomy): domain Bacteria; phylum Pseudomonadota; class Alphaproteobacteria; order Acetobacterales; family Acetobacteraceae; genus Gluconacetobacter; species Gluconacetobacter diazotrophicus. Next base: position 740,008 of record NC_011365.1, read on the forward strand.
AAGCTGAAGCGGCTTCTGGCGGAGAGCGTGATGGACGTCTCGACGCTGAAGGAACTACTGGCAAAAAACTCGTGACGCCCGGTTTGCGGCGGGAAGCCGTGACCTGGGCGATCCGGGAGAAAGAGTATTCGCAGCGACGGGCCTGCCGGCTGATCGGCATGGACCCGAAGACCTGGCGCTATGCGTCACGCCGCCCGGATGATGCCGCAGCGCGCGGGCGGCTGCGCGAACTGGCTGGGGAGCGACGGCGATTTGGCTACCGGCGACTGCATATCCTGCTCGGCCGGGAAGGAATGACGATGAACCACAAGAAGCTGTTCCGGCTGTATCGCGAAGAGGGGCTGTCGGTCCGCAAGCGTGGCGGCCGGAAACGGGCGCTGGGCACGCGCTCGCCGATGATGCTGCCCGACGGGCCGAACCAGCGCTGGAGCCTGGATTTCGTCTCGGATGCATTGAACAACGGACGGCGCTTCCGGGTGCTGACGGTGGTCGACGACTACACGCGCGAATGTCTGGCGCTGGTGGCGGACACCTCGTTATCAGGCGAACGCCTCGGTCGTGAACTCGACCGGATCGGCGAGCATCGCGGCTGGCCGCTGATGATCGTTAGCGACAATGGCACCGAGATGACATCGAACGCGATCCTGGCCTGGCAGCAGAAGCGATCGGTGCTGTGGCACTATATCGCACCGGGCAAGCCGCAGCAGAACGGGTTCGTCGAGAGCTTCAACGGCCGGTTCCGCGACGAATGCCTCAATGAGCATCTGTTCCGTAACATCGCCCACGCTCGGACGGTCATCGAGGACTGGCGGGCCGACTACAACGCCGTCAGGCCTCACACCAGCCTCAATGGCATGACGCCAGAGGCTTTCGCTCAACACGCCACCAAGGCATACAACAATACACAGACCCTAACTCAAAACTGAGGGCACGTTCGGGGCAGGGTCAGACGCGCCGCAGGCATTGGTGCTCGAACGCGAGCCTCAGGCCGATACCGGACGGTATGACGCCCTGCGCGGGGAGGCCCGTCATGCGTCATGATCCCGCGGCCGGTGCCCTCGTCGTCATGCTGCGCGGCCTGCGGATGTATGGCATGGCCCAGGCCACGGCCGAACTGACCGAACAGGGTGCGCCGGCATTCGAGGCCGCCATCCCCGTCCTCTCCCAGCTTTTGAAGGCGGAACTCGCCGAGCGAGAGGTGCGCTCCATCGCCTATCAAACCAAGACTGCCAGGTTCCCGGCCTACAAAGATTTGGCAGGGTTCGATTTCTCGGCCGCCGAGGTCAACGAGGCCATGGTCCGTCAACTCCATGCCGGGGATTTCATCGACCGTGCCGACAACGTCGTCCTCATTGGTGGACCAGGAACCGGCAAGACCCATCTGGCCACCGCACTTGCCGTGCAGGCGATCGAACATCACCGCAAGAAGATACGGTTCTGGTCCACGGTCGACCTCGTCAACGCCCTCGAACAGGAAAAAACCGCCAATCGAGCAGGACAGATCGCGGAACGTCTCCTGCGCCTCGATCTCGTGATCCTGGACGAACTTGGCTATTTGCCGTTCAGCGCATCAGGCGGTGCCCTGCTGTTCCATCTCCTCAGCCGTCTCTACGAGCGCACCAGCGTCATCATCACCACCAATCTGAGCTTCAGCGAATGGGGCGAAGTCTTCGGTGATCCCAAAATGACGACAGCCCTGCTCGATCGCCTTACCCACCACTGTCATATCCTCGAAACCGGAAATGACAGCTACCGGTTCCGCGCAAGCTCCGCCGCCCCCAGGAACCGGAAGGAAAAGGCAACCGCTTGACCAGCCCATAAAACATAGCAGAGATAACCAAAGGCCGGGTCAGTTCTCGATGAAAACCCAGGGTCAAATCTCAGCAGAAATTAACACCCAGACGGCGATAGCCAAAGCGGCGTCTTTGGCTCGCCAGATCCCGCAGGCGCTGGCGCAGGGCGGCATCATCTGCCCGGGTGGAAACATACCGCGCAACACGCCTGGCAAGACCAACAAGGGCACAGGCGCGACGCTCACTCAGTTCCAGAGCCTTTTGAAGGTGCAGGACCGCCTGCCGCTTTGCGACAGGCGTCACCACTTTTTTCCAACAATTTCCTTCAACGCCGCATTATCCAGCATCGCATCCGCCAGGAGACGCTTCAGACGACTGTTTTCATCTGCCAATGCCTTCAGCCGTTTGGCCTCAGATACCTCAAGGCCACCATAGCGGGTCTTCCATTTGTAAAACGTCGCATCACTGATCCCGTGTTTGCGGCAAAGATCAGAGACCTTGAGCCCAGCCTCCTGTTCCTTCAGCACCCCTATGATCTGCTCTTCCGTAAAACGACTGCGTTTCATTCGTCCGTATCCTTCTCGATCGGACTCTACTTTTAAATGGTTACATTTCCGGGTGGCACGTCACCTGGCTGATCCCGGCCTTCCGACAAAGCTCCGCGACGGGGATGCCGTCATACCAACTCCTGTTTGTTAAAACCCATGTGCCCATTGTCGTAGCCCGAGGGACATGATGCGCCAGGGCTGGTCGACGAGCTGGTTCCAGGCGTGGCAGCAGATATCGACGATGTCGTCGTAGGTGCGGAAGATCCGGTTCGACAGCCAGGTATTGCGCATGAACTGCCAGACGTTTTCCACCGGATTGAGTTCGGGCGAGCGTGGCGGGAGCGGCAGGATGGTGATGTTGGCGGGGATATCGAGTTTCGGGCTGGTATGCCACGCTGCCTGATCGACGATGAGGATAGCGTGAGCGCCCGGCGCTACGGCCTGCGAGATCTCGTCGAGATGCCGGTTCATGGCGTGGAGGTTGCACCAGGGCAGGACGAGGGCCGCTCCCTTGCCTAGCGCCGGACAGATCGCTCCGAAGATCCAGGCCGAACGTGTGCGCTGATCGGCAGGCGCGCGTGGACGGGTGCCGCGTCTGGCCCAGCGGCGCGTCAGCTTCGTTTTCTGGCCGACCCTCGCCTCGTCGCCCCACCAGAGTTCGATGGCCTTGCCGGGATGCCGGGCCCGGATCCCGGCCATGACGTCGGGGAAGCTTTTTTAAAAACGTCCTGGGCCTCGGGATCCTGGGCATGGTGCCGGGGGCGTCCCGTCAGAAGGCGGAAGTCGAGGCCCCGGATAACGGCGCTCAGCCGGCTGCGCGAAAGAGAGACGCCGAATTCCTCATAAAGCCATTGCCCCAGATCAGCCTGCCGCCAGCGCACCACCCCATGCACGGCAGCGATCGGGCCGTCCTCGATCCGGCGCATCAGCGCTTCCAACATGGCTGGTGTCAGGCGGGGAACGACACCGCCCCCATGATGATCCCGCACGCCATCCGGGCCCTCGGCGTTGAAACGCACCACCCAGTCCCGCACAATCTGCCGATCCGTCCCAGCCAGTCGTGCCGCGTCTCCGCGTGACGCACCATCGTAGATCGCCGCCAGCGCCAGAAGCCGACGCGCCTGGCCCGCATGCCTCGTTGTCCGCGCCAGAGCACGCAGTCCCGCCGCATCATAATCCTCACGCAACGCTAACGCCCCGCCCATTCGGATGCCTCCCGCCCGGTTCGGCATCCTGTGAATCACAGCTCGTTCCAGAACGATACCGTCAGGCAATCACATATGAGTCAGGGCCGACCGGAGTTGGTATCAGCCCCTTGCTTCAGAATGAACGCCTTCTGTGCGTCCGAAAATTTCGATGCCTTCATCGTTTTCCGCTCATCCCAGCCAGAGAAAAGGCGCACGGAAAACTCTACCCAAAAACGATCCAGTTTGTCGGGAGCAGATCACACTACCCGCGCACCGGTCTCATTACTCACGGCGCAACATAGTCACTGGCGGCCACGCCATTCTCAATCCACACCATGTCCCAATAGGTCAAGTTGGGCAGGGTGAAGGTGATGTAATTACCGCTAGTGTCGGCGCCTGTTGTGTAGACGAGTTGCCGGGCCTTTCCGTGCGCCGCATCGGGACTGGCCCAGTAGAGGTTGCCCAGGGTGCCCCCCGAGGTCACATACATCTTGACCGCCAGCGCACCGGTCTTGGTCGGCGCCGGATAGGTCCCGTTGGGGTCCGACACGTCGCTCATCCCCGCTGCCGGCATCTGCTGGAAGTTGAGCAAGTGCAGGATGTCGAAGCCGGCGCGATGCAGCGGCAGCAGATAGACCGCCCCGGCCGTCGCCGTCGCATTCCCTGTCGCGCCGGAGATGATGGAGGGGTAGGCATTGCCGGTGACCGCGACGTTGTTCCGCAGCAGCTTTTCATAGGCCACGCCGAAATTCTGGTAGTCGTATTCCGCCTGCGCCATCCCGGCCGGCAGCGACAGCATGTTGCCAATTGGGAAGTCATCGTTGGAAATGAAGCGCGCGCCGTCGCCGGCATTTTGCTGACCGCCCACGATCCAGGCGTGATGCGCGCCAGTCGCCAGGATCGTCGCCTCCTGGTAGAGGATTCCGGGCAGGCTGAAGCTACAGGCCGTCGAGCCGCCGTTGGTGGAGCATGACGACGACGCAGCCACGGTCTTGTCCAGCCCCATGTCCCAGTCGAGCCCGATATTGATCGGCGTCCGGTTCGCCCACCCCCAGACCTGCGCGGATTTGTTCCAGAACGCGCCATAGCCGCTGATATCGTCGCCATGGTCCCACCGCTCCACGAAGTGGTAGAGTTCCTGACCCGACTGCACCAGATCCTGCTCGTTATAGGAACTGGCTGGGTTCAGCGTCATCGGAGCGCCCACCAGGCCCGTCACCGTCTTGAGGAACGAGGAATAGGCCGTGTCCAGAGTGATCCGGTTGCCGGACCAGTCCCAAAGCGGTGTGCTGATCGTGCCGTAGGTGTCGACGAAGATGCCGTCGAACCCGAAATGCTGGATGACCTGCCGGGCCTGCTGCGCCCAGTAATACTGCCAGTTCACATTGTTCGGGTTCATGTAGCCGACGTTGGCATCGAAATGCCAGACATCGCTCAGCTTGCAGGACGAGGTCGCGCCACAGTTATCGCTGAACATCGCCCACTGCAGGCTCGCGCCGGAGCCGTCCTGGGTGAAATCTGGCGAGATCCCGACATTCGCACCGTAAAGCGGGAAGTAGGACAGCGTTCCCATCCGGTATCGCCTGGCCGTGGCGATGCCGCGCCGGATCAGCTGCGCGGACTGGGTCAGGTTGTCCCCGTTCACCCAGTTTTCCGCGTCCGTCCAGGGCTTATGCCAGCGATACAGCTGGTTGTAGAACTGGAGATTGTTGCAGTGATAGGCATTGAGTCCGGCGATGTCGGCCTCGGGCGTCCCGTAGATCCCGGCAGGGTTCCAGCCGCCCCCGGCCGTGAAGGTGCCGGTGAACCAGCACTGGCGCGGATAGACCCACCAGTCAGGCGAGTAATCGATCGCGGCGGCCTGGGTATCGACGGCGGTGCCGGCCGCGTTGGCCGCGACGATCTGGACGTAATAGCCCTGATGATCGGCCATGCCCACGGTCGGGATATCGATCTCCACCGTGGCGGACGCGGATGCCGCGAGGCTGCTCACGGCCGCCACCACCGGCTGGCCCACCGGCACGCCGCGACCGCTCACGGTCGCGGTCAGGGTGCCGCTGAACGCGCCGCCGGTGCCGTTAGCGAGCCCAACGAACAACCGTGCCACGTCCCCGCTCGTATAGGTCGCACGGTCGCTGTCGACCGTCTGGATCAGCGATCCCGTCAGGGTCGGCGCCCCCGCGTGAGCCGCCCCAGCCAGGACGAACGCGCAGAGCGCCAGCAGCTTACCAAGCCGGAACATAATGCGTGCTCCCGTTTTGATCCTTGAACGTGAAGCAGCCGGTCGATCCCGCCAGCGAGCCGCAACTGGCGGGCGTCGCGACATAGCCCGAAAACGCGATGTTGCCGTAAAGTCCGATCGCGCCGGTGCCCTTGGCGTAGAAACTGATGGATGCATTCGCGGCATTCGGCGACAGATACCCGTTGCCAGAGGTGTCCTGCCACACGGTAATGATGAGACCTGTGCGCGAATGGTGGTTATTACTGGGGCCACCTGTATTTAAGACAGAAGACGCTGCACTGGCCTGCGTCTTTATTGTTTAAAATGCTTCACGACGCGTTTCAGAACTGATGTGGTCGCCAACCCGTTATGCGACTAATGCGAGGATCGTGAGGGTCCGTCTGAGATTGTAGGCAATGGCTGTAACGTGGATCTGGATGGCGGCCTTGGCGAGACCCCGCCATCGCATGCGGCGCAGGCCGTAACTTCGTTTCCATGTGCCGAAGATCTTTTCGATCCGGCCCCGGGTCCGGTGGACGGCGTCGTTCCAGGCCTTCAACCTGGCAAGCGTTTCCTGTTCGTCGTGTCCCCACATCGACGTTGCGGCAACGCGGAGCGTGCCACCTTTCGACCGGACGGCATCGCGGAAATGATTGCCACGATAGGCACCGTCTGCAAAAACCTCGCCAGGATCGTCGGGCACGGCGTCCGGACCGGCGCGTCCATCATTGATATTGGCCGGGGTAATTGCGATCTGCTCGACCAAAGCCGTCGTCGCGTCCGCGCCAACATGGGCGTTGTAGCCATGCACGGCCTTGCGGCCCTTGTGCTTGACCCAGCGGGCCTCGCCATCATGTTCCGTTTGCGACGTAATGATCGTCGCATCGACGATCGTGCCGGTCTTGATCCGGATCGCCTGCGTTTTCAACTGACCCGTCACCGCTTCGAACAAGGCCCTGTCGAGCGAGCGGGCGGCCAGTTCGCGTCGGAACCGTACAAACGCTGTGCGCTCGGGTGTCGGTTCCTGTGCAGAAAATCCGCAGAACCGGCGAAAGGATGCCCGGTCGTCCAGCGCCTCTGCCAACCTGACGTCCGAGAGGTCATGCCAGACCGCAAGCAGCATCGCCCGGAACATCGTAAGCGGCGGCCATGCTGCTTCGCCTTTCGGCGCGGGATAAACCTGCACCAGCAGGGCCGCCACCGGTCGCCAGTCGATCAGCTTCACGATCTCATCCAATGACGAGGGCTTTCGATCGGGCCGTGAAAACACAAGACAGTCCTGACCAATCAATCGGTGCGCCATCGCCATGCTCCACGCTCAATACCAGCGACAACAGAATCACTGTTCAGGCACAACGTCCACCACCCGCGCACAGGTCTCATTACCCGGCCCCCATCCGTCAGCACGGTCTTCTGCCCGTAGCCATTGCGGCAGTTCGGGCGGCCGGCCACAGCCTCGCCGTCCAGATGGTGGTCCAGTTCGGCGTTGAGCAACCGCTCCGCCAGCGCCTTCTTCATATCCCCCAGAAGGGCGTCCGCGTCCGACATCGTGCGGACCACGCGACCAGCCAGAACCTGGTCCAGAACATCGTCAGGGATCACGGGCTTCTTGCGTCGGGCCATGATGCGTCTCCTTCCTCAGCATCACACCAAACACACGAAATTCAGGATAGGCCCGCCCCCGTTGCACGCCCCACGCCCTCGGCGTATAATCTCCAGCGGGACTCTATCTGGGCCGGATAAAAATACAGAGTAAGTCAACAGGGCCTATGTAACCGCGTGCCTTAAACCAAACAGCTTCCGGAGAATCCCGGGCACCTCATTTTCCTTATCGCTTATATTATATGTGTTCAATTCTACATTATTATCATGTTTATACAACACAAATTTATGAAAAATTCCATTAAACATCGGACCAACTGACACTCTAAACTCAATGTCTAAATATGAGCACGCCAACTCAAAATTAAACTCAATATAATTTTTTATATTTTTTTTCACGATTTTTGAAATGACGTTATTCCCCCCTCCCGCACAAATTTCTATTTCTATATAGTCGGCGAATAAGTCTGAATCAAAATAAGCTTCAAGTTTATAGTATCCAGCCTCTAGCCCAATATAGGGGCCATACATAATTCGCCCTTCACTCCCTACAGGGATAACAATCCCATGTTTTTCGCGTTTCACATTGATAGTTTGTATATTCGGGTCAGAAAAATCAAAAACTCTGTCTGTCCTGTCGAGAGAAATATGATGCAACTCTCCCGAAAAATCCCCGAATACACTCATCCTAAATTCGACGTATTGATGAGGAGAACTAATATCAAATGAGAATTTTACACTATTTTTATTTATAATATCATCATGTCGTTCGTCATATTCCTTAATAATTTTAGAGCCATAATTAGCTGACACATCAAGAAATACACGAGAGAATTTTGTATCGTCACTGAATTTAAACATAACTTCATAGCTACCAGCTTCTAGATCAGCAAAAGGCCCATACATAAATCTACCATGAGCACCTTTCTTCGCAGTCAACCCGGTGGAAGTTAAAATAGCACAATCTTCAGCATGAATCTTAATCTCGCCTGGATACCACTTCCAATGATCAGTCTCCCCATAAACGCATTTGCTAGCCCACAATCTGACATAGCTATTAACACCAGAAAGACCAAGTTCCGAAATATCTCCAGCAACGGCTTTATTACGAATACACACCAGATTTCTATCCGGCGTAATGAAGGTTACGTTTTGAGGCTGACGCTCAGGGGTAACATATCGTACTTCGCCCATAAACTGGTCATCAGCTTCAAACCGTTGTCCCTTGTCAGCCATAGCGGCAGCAAATGAACGACCCAGCAAGGCACCTGCCGTTGGATAATGATCATGGATTCCATAGAAACGTTCTTTACAATTTCGGACAATTCCATTGATGGCACGTTCCCATTCTGGACGGCCCGGCAAAGACCACAAAAGATTCGTCTGGACACAAGTCCAACTTTCCATCCCAGGGTACATTTCCGTAAACGCCGCAACACCAAAATGCTTTGGAATCTTCCAATAATTTAATAGTTTGTTCGATAAGTCAAAATATATTCCCCCATATATATACATTAAGCAAAAACGTGCCAAGTCACATTTATAAGCGTAGGGCACCAACAGATCAAAAGCGGCCAGAACCTCTCCATCAAAATTGGAGCGTATAAAGTCACGTAATGATTCACCACTCCACAAAATATATTCCGCCTCTGGGTAAATTTTTCTGGCAGCATCTATATTTTTTTGTACAGCGAGAGGAATTTTTTCGGGAAGACCAAGCCCATCTACAATCAAAACCTGATGCAGATATGAAATGGAATGAAATTCAGACATAGCCTATCTCTACCTTTTATATAGTAAGCCAACGACTTATTTTGAAATAAGATCGTATTTCACGAATTCTCCGGAAAAATCCCTATCCACGTGAAGTCTAAATTCAACACCTGTTTGGTCATAGGCCAAAGAGAATGGGAATTCTATTTCAGAATGATAAGAAGGAAACAATTTTTTATAATTGAACTTATAAACACTCTCATGAGTGTTCCCACCTGATATATCAATCATAATTTTTGAAAACCTAGTCTTGTCTCCAAAAAATATTTTTAATGTGTATTCCCCAGATTTTAAATCACAATAAGGACCGAACATGACTCGACCTTTCGTACCTTTGGGAATAAGAATTCCAGTAGATGTGCGAGAAACGCCAATCAACTGAATCTGCTTTGAGCGAAAATCCCAGATTTGTCGATAATTGTCGATTTCTTTTCTATCTCCAATCTCCTTTCGATCACTTTTGGTCACCGTTAAACGACGGATTTCCCCAGAAAACTCTCCAAATACGGAGGCTCTGAACTCAACATTCTCGCTAAATTCAGAAAGAACAAAATCAAGATCTATCGAATCATGATTTTTAATTGATTTATCTTGAAAATTAAAACAATTAATTACATTATTTCCATTGCCAGCGCATATATCTACAAAAAACCTTGAAAATTTTGTTTCAGGACTGAATTCTATTTTTAGACGATAGGACCCACCTTCTAACGTTGCGAAAGGACCATAGAATACGCGCCCTTCTGCACCCGAAGCAACAGCTATACCTGTTTTAGTTCGAGTTGCTCGTCCCTCGACAATTACATTCAGATCATCAAAATCCCAAACATGATTTTCCTCAGAATACATCTGCCGCGCACGCCAGATGTCGTTGTAATTATTGGAGCCGGATATCCCAATATCTCTTAAATCGCCCCCTGTTTTTTTTGCCCGGAGAGCGACAACAACACCTTCTTTAGAAACATAAGCCACATTCAGCATTTTTGCGTCTGGTGTGATACAACGACAATTCCCAACATGCTGATCATCTGCCGATTTATTCTGGCCCCTCTCAACCATTGTTGCTACGCAGGCCCGTCCAAACAAAACTGGACCAGTAGGATAAAGAGGCTGGCTGCCATAGTAGCGTGTACGACAATTTTCAACAATCCAGTCTATAGCTTTCTTTAATTCCGGGCGACCGGGCAGTGACCAGATCAGGCCATTCTGAAGGGCAGTCCAACTGGGAGTAATAAATGGAACATCCCGAAATGCTGCGAGGCCCTTTGCGGATGGTATATCCCATTTGTTCATTAATCTTACACCAAGGTCAATATACATTCCTCCATGTATGTATAGAACGCACAATCTGGCCAAATCGCACTTATAGGCATATGGTTTTATTTTATCATAAGCCCACAAGACTTCTTCTGAGAAGTTTTTCAATAAAAATTGACGAATATCTTCTCCGCTCCACATTTTATATTCCGAGTCTGGATAAAATTCTTTTATGCAACTAATATTATTTTCAATAATTTTTGGAAGATTGTCTGGCAGCTTTCCGTTTCCCAAAATTGTTATTTGATGTACTTTATTTATATCGTGATACTTTTTCATTATATCTCTATCGTTGATGAATTTGTGTGGATTGATTTTTTATCTTATAAAAACCTGGCTAGTTCGTCAATTGGACAACTCCCCAAACCATGTTGATAGTTCTCTGGTGTTCAACTTGAAGTAGTATGAATTACGACCTCGAATCGTTCGATTAATCAAGATTGCACTGAGTTTCACCTTGTGGAACAGGTTTCGTCATTGCTGAACGAGATCACAACCTTGATCAAATGGGAACCGATCGACACGATACTCTCGTCGATGCGGCTTATGAGGAGAGGACGTGCCTCCCGATATTCAGACCACTTTGAGCAGGAATTTTCCACTTATGATCCTGGCGACGGGAGAAGGAGAGTTCCATGAAGAAGTCGAAGTTTTCTGAGGCGCAGATCGCATTCATCTGGCGCCAGGCAGATGAAGGAACCCCGGTTGCGGAGGTGTGCCGCAAGGCCGGTATCAGCGACGCGACCTTTTACAACTGGCGCAAGCGCTATGGCGGTATGACGCCAGGGCGGGACTGTCAGGAATTTCGTGTGTGAGGTGTTGTTCACGTTGTTGATCAGACGGTGGCCCGCGCGAAGCGGTCACCGAAGAGAATGGCGAACTGGGCCTTTGCCATGGACCATTCCCTTGGGGGCATGATCCCATTCTTTCTCGGCCCGGTTCAAGGCCAGGAAGAGGAGCTTGAGGGGCGTCCGCACTCGTCGCAAAGGCAACCATTATAAACGAAATCGACTACTCCGCGTAGATCTTATAAAGATATCTCACTTTATTTACCTCCTAAAAAAGCAATAATTATAACTTATCGTAACTTTCGATCGCATCATGGACACTACCATAAGGTACAAATTTACCCCCATGGATGATAGCCGCCTGATCACAATGTTCACGGATAAAACCCATGTCGTGAGAAACGATAATGAGCGCCCTGTCCTGACGTTTCCCAAACAATTCGTCTTGGCATCGCGCCAAAAAACGTGCATCTCCGACCATGATAACTTCGTCGATAAGATAGCATTCAAATTCGATGATAATCGATAGCGCAAATGCAAGGCGCGCACGCATTCCTGATGAGTAGGTCTTGACAGGTTCCCCCAATTGCCGCCCGAGTTCGGCAAAATCATCCACGAATGCTCGGGTAGACGGGTAATCGAGATTATAGATCCTGCAAATAAAGCGAAGGTTGTCTAGACCACTTAGACTTCCCTGAAACGCACCACCAAATGCCAGGGGCCAGGACACAGACATTGTGCGCTCAATACGTCCAGATGTCGCAAATTCCACTCCCCCGATGATACGGATAAGCGTCGATTTCCCAGCACCATTTCGGCCTAGAACACCAAGCCGCCGCCCGCGATCAAGCTGAAAATTTACATGGTCCAGTACACGCCGGCGTCCACCGGGTACGTGATACTCTTTCACAAGGTCGATACAACGAATCATTGAACTAATATATGACGACGAACCCGAAGTGTCAGCGACAAGCCCAAAAGAATCATAGTAACCGTAGCCCAACTATCATAGACCAAGTCATAATGCGCATGCGCGGAGTAACCAAACTGCCCACCACGTACCATTTCGATACTGTTCACGCTAGGCGAAAGCAGAAGAATCCAGCGGTAATGTTGCGGTATCCAATCAACCATCATAAACGCGCCGGATACCGGCAACGACAGATAGGATATGACTGAAATCGTTTTTTCTAAAAGTTCTGACATCTCCGACAGCGGTGCAACCACAAGTGCCGTCCCGAGGCAAAATAAAACGTGATAAAAAATTCCCAGATAAAGCAGTCCATAATCTGCTGGAGGCTTCATGAACCCCAGTATAATTGCCCCGACAGTGACGATCAGACCGGCGATTAAGGCACCCATAACTTCAAGGATAACCCGCGTAAGAATTAAATCCAGGGGCGTCACCTGCCGGTGGAATAGAAGACTGCCGTTCGCGTTGAAGGCGTGGACGGATTGAGCAAGGCAATGACGCCACATTGTCAGGGGGACATAGCCCGTTATGACAATAGCAGTCGTCTGCAGACCATGTTCATGCGCGGGCCGTATGGCCGTCCAGGCGATAGCAACACCCGCGCAGAATAAGATCGGCTCTCCCACTATCCAGAGATAACCAAGATTCTCGCGCCCGAACCGCGTATGCAATTCGCGTATTAGAAGCGCGCCGATCACCCGCATCTGCACCCGGAACAGCGTAAGAAGCGATGGTGTGTTCATCGTGTCACTCACACGATCTGGTGTTCACGCGCGCCATTAATGATCAGCTTACCCATCAGGTAGACCATCAAGAACGTCGCAAAGACAATCAGCACGTCGGCAATCCGCTGCGGATATGTGGCATAATCCGCCAAATCCGGCTGCGAAATCTCCTCCAGATAGACCTGCTGCCGATCCGCCTGCCCTTTGGCGCTGATCAAGGCGGACGCCGCCGCAGCCAACCCTTTCTCGACAATTTCCTGTTTAATCACCAAGGCGTCGTAATCCGTGATCTTGGGGACCAGCGAGGTCTTCGACCCCGTAACCTCCTTGTTCGACCTGGCAATCTGATCTTCCAGCACCGCGATCCGATGCTGATACACCGGAATCGAAGGACTATTCGGCGATTCTGTCTGAACCTGGGCAAGCTGTATCCGCGTCGACGTCAGCGCCACCTGCAGTTCATTGATATTCGACAACATCGGGGCCGCTTGCTTGAGTGGGTCCAAGAGTGCCTCCCGATTGCGATAGGCGGCCATCTGCTCCTCTACGTCCCGCAGTTGATCCTGCGCTTCCGCAAGTTCCTTCGCCGCGCTGCCGATCATGTTGGCCCGCTTCCGCGCATTCATCTGATTGACGAGTTGTTCCGCCGCGACAAGAAGAGCCTGTGCAACGGCTTGGGAATCCTGCGCGCGGAAGGTACGGACCTGAAGGGTCGTTATGGACGTCGATGTATCGAGATCAACGGTGATATGCCGCTTATAATAGCGATAAAAATGCTCGAAGGTCGCGCCCGTAAAGATATTGGGGAACCGGGCAGGCCAATCGCCTTCGGGGCGATTGAACATCGCCGCGCCCCCTTGCGTGCGAAGCATCGTTCTGGCCGCATCCCGCGACGTCAGGTAGTCCTGCACGACGTAGGCATCTTCGTCGGCCGACGATCCGCCCTCCCCCGTCAGCAGGCTGCTCAGCATTCCCATGGGCTGGGATGAAGCCCCCCGCACGACGAATTCGGCCTGCGAGACATATTGCGGCGCGGCGATCAAAAAATAGTAAATTGCCGCGATGAAGGTCGGCAGCATCACCACCAGCAGAAATGGCCAAGCCTTTCGGACCCCACGTCCGCGGTGAAAGCCCCGCGGAATCGCGAGAAGCGCCGAACCAGCCGAGGCGATTGTCCCGCTCGGAATTTCAAACCCGTCCATGGCAAACAGGTGCATCATCGGGAGCCGGAAATCAACTGCGGAATACCGACCGGCCAGAAGCGAGAGATGATACATCACTTTTCCGTCAACAAGCTCACCCCTTGCGCGAGCGGATGGCACCTATCCATGGCGCAAGAGGTTGTAACCAATCCTGATTTTCTGGAAAGACCACAACGCGCTACAGAACGGCTTCGTACATTTCCCGCACTCGATCTTCATATTTTTTCATGTTGAAGCACGCGGCTTGATGAGGTCCCCGATCTCGCAGTTTGGCGCGCAACGCGTCGTCCCTGTCGAGTTCTTCGATCCGGGCCGTGATGGAAGAGGTATCGTACGCATCCACGAATAGCGCCGCCTCTCCCGCGACCTCCGGCAGGGCTCCTTCCCTTGAGGTCAGTACCGGCGTGCCGAACGACAACGCCTCCAGCACCGGCAAGCCAAAGCCCTCGGACAGCGACGGGAAGAGGACCGCACGGGCGCCCCGAATCAACGCCATCAGCAACGGTGTCGGCAGATATTCCAACTGCCGGATTCGTCCAGTCGAAACACCCCGTGCCAGAAAGCGCAATTCGGCTTCCGATTTCCAAGCCATCGCCCCCACGATGACGAGCGGGCGGTCCGTCTGCGCCATGAGAAACGATTCAATAAGGCGACCGAGGTTTTTTTTGGGCTCCAGCGATCCGAAAAACAGGAAAAATTCCCCAGGCCGCAGATCGAATAGCCCTTCGCTTTTCTGGGTGAAATCGTCCTTCTGAGACTTCTCCATCGACATACTCGGCTGGAACGACTGGTAAGTGTTATACAATCGCTCCTTCACCTCTGGAAAAAACGATAGAATTTCGGCCCGCGACGCCTCTGATACAGTGCAGATGGCGTCCGCCTGCAGCGCCAACTTACGAATCAAGCTGAAATAATATTTTTTATCATCAAGCGTCGTTTGTGGCAACCTTAACGGAACCAAGTCGTGAATGGTATAAATATTCCGCGCATCCTTCAACCGAATAGGTAACGGATAGGTCCAGTGCATGATTGCTGGCGGATCGGGGATAGTGACTGTCAGGAAGCGGCCAGTATACTGAAAATGCCGCGCAGCCACGCGATAAAGATGCTGTACATTCAAAATCCGATCGAACGCCGGCATGCGATGCGCAAATCCACGCACCTCGACCCGGCCGCTGATTGGTATATCGACCGCCGTGTGACCGATCATGTCGACCCCACAATCCCGCCACCAGCGCATTGTCCAGGCCTTTGCCAACTTGCCGGTCGATTCCTGGTCCAGACTGTCAAAAAACATGACTTCCCGAAGCGCCGTCGGTGTTTGCCGGGGAATGTTCATGCCGTAGAGGACATCCACGGCGCACCCCATTGCCTTGAGACAATGAGTCAGCGTGCGCGCATAGGTGGCAACGCCCGTTCCGCGCGGAAGCGCGAGATTGAAACCATCGACGCCAATACGGGGGGGAGAATCACGAAGCAACGGCACCTCACAAAAAGAAGACATAATTTATTAAACCGAACAATTGACAATAATAGTATTTTATATTTTTATTTGTCCATCCAATTTGAAATTTAATACTTTATCCCTGGTCGCGCAGAACGACAAGCTACAAGGCTCCTGCGTTCTTGCATAACATTTTCTGACGTTGCATAAGAGCCTCCATATCGCATTAGCCCGTACGGATTACATGATCGATCGCTACGCATCAGTTGCTCGTGTCCTGGCCATCTCCGCCTTGCTGGCCGGATGCAGTACGTTGCCTAGCAGCGGGCCGGTCAGTTCACAGATCCTGCAAGCCGCAAAAGACCCGAAACTGAACCCGATCGGTTTCAGCATAGTCCCGTTCACGCCGAAGACACTCGACGTGCTTCAAAACGAAACGCCTCCGCTTCTTTCCACCCTGGAGAAAGAAGGGCCGGGTCAGGGCGAACACGGGGCCATCGGCCCCGGCGACGTTCTTGCAATCTCCGTCTTCGAGATTGGCAGCAGCCTGTTTTCGGGCGGCGGCCTGACAGGAGGAAGGGCGGCGGCATCAGGGGCAGCCAGTATTGAAGCCCTCCCCCCCGTCGAGGTCGATGATCAGGGCTATATTCCCTTTCCCTATATCGGCCGCGTTTTCGTCGCGGGAGAAACGCCGACCCAGCTTGCCAAGACGATCGAGGACCAACTGGCCGCGAAGTCGCAGAATCCCCAGGTCATTGTGCGGATCATGACCGACCTGCATAACTCCATCATCGTATCGGGCGACATTCTTCACCCTGGACGTCAGATGCTCACCCTCGCCCATGAGGGGCTTCTGGACATCATCGCCATGGGAGGTGGCCCGAGCCACTCGTCCGAGGACAGCGTGGTACTCCTGACCCGCCATGGGGTGACGGGGAGCATTCCCCTGCGTACGCTCGAAACCCATCCGGAGCAGAACATCCCGCTTATGCCGGGCGACCGGGTCCAGGTTATCTACCTGCCCCGGACCTATACGGTTTTCGGCGCAACACGCGTAATGCAAACGCCGTTCAATACACCGGTACTCACACTTGACCAGGCCATCGCGCGCATTGGCGGACCGGCTGACGATCGTGCCGACGCCAACGCAATCTACCTGTTCCGCTATGAAAGCGACGAGGTGGCACAGAAGCTCGGGCTGACCCCGAAACCCGGTGGCACGCCAATTATCTACAATATCGATTTGATGAACCCGACGAACTACTTTCTTTCCCAGAAATTCGTCATGAAAGACAAGGATCTGATCTTTGTCTCGAATGCGAAGGTCAACAAGCTGTACAAGTTCCTGACCTTGATTGGCGCCGTGACCAGCCCGGCTATTACCGCTGCCTACGTGGCGAGGTAGGCGACTTTCACCCTGCCGCCGTTCCGCGGCAGGTCCGGTCCGTATGGAGCATCTCCAGGATCAGCAAATACGGACCTCAATGCCCTTCCGTCGCATGGAAGCGGGTGTAATCGACCGTAATGCGCCCGTCGGGGCCAGAATCGATGATGTCGACGAAGCGGTGGTTGTAGAGCACCCGATCGAATCCGTAGGCGTTGCGGGCGAAGACGCTTTGTCCAGATACCTCGTCGGTGCCGGTCATGGTCACGACGATTTCTGCCTCCTCCAGACGCAGTTCATCGACTGTCAGGCCGTTCAGGGGGCTGTGCTCGTCGATGACGTGCATCAGTGGGAACGCGAAGCGCAGGACGGGAATGTGGGACTGGACCAGCGGTAGCGGGTCGAACTGGCGGGCCAGGCGTCCGTTTGGCTGGACGATCAGGCGGGCCAGGAACATTTCCACGCCGACCGACAGAATCGGGCTGAGGCGCCGGTTCGCGATTCGCACGCTAAGGTGAGAGATTCCGTTTTCAACCCGAATCAGGGCGCGGTCGCTGAACATGATCCGCGCCTTGGGGCGTGCGAAGCGGGCGAAGACCAGGCCGGTGGCGACCGCGTTCAAGATCATGCCGGCCAGCAATTCGAATGACGAAATGACATGCGCCACCGGCCCGACGGGGGCCATCACGCCGTAGCCGACCGTCGACAGGGTCTGGATGCTGAAGAAGAAGTAATCCCAGAACGCCCCTGGATGCGTCCCCGTCACCTGCCCCGGCGCCATCATATATAGCAAGGCAAACCCGACATTGATCAGGACGTAGAACGCCAGCGAAGACCAGAAAAAAGTGCGCCAGCGCACCGTGAGGGCATGATGATAGAGGTCGGACCACGCCCGATCGGCATCGCCGATGCGGACGATGTTGTCATGGCCCCGATCTTCAAGCGCATGGTGATTGAGCAGACGCGAAAGGGCCTGGGGCACCTGTGCCGCAAAAGGCGTACGTCTCGCATGTCCTCCGGCTGATTTGGACGATCCCGACTCCCGTTTCATTCCCCCGCACCTTTTCGCGACGCCTATTCGACGCAGGATGGCGCGAAACGGTACGTTTGCGTATGGGGGTAACCGCGCGGGTCTCATGCAGTGGACGAGGCGGCAACGGGATCACGAATGCAGGAGATCCGGCCGGAAGGACGGTCCCCGCCTATCGGGACAGATCGATTTCCATCGATTCCTGGCCGGCATGCAGGCGCCTGATTTCCTCGCATGACGCGATCCAGTAGCGTGCCTTTTCAGCGTCGCCGTCGAGGCGGGCCTCGTCCAGATGGGTCTGGGCAATGGCCAAGGCTTCGGCACCGTGGCGCGCAAAGAGGTCGATCGCGGTGGCTTCGGGTGTCATAGTCGTCTGCTCCTCCCGCTTGTTCATCCGGGACAAATCCCGTGTTCGGGCGTTTCGTCCTCTGCCCTGGTGCCTCAACACGCTTGCCGGAAGGACAGTTCCTTGATCGACGCCCTTCATCACGTGGCTATTATCTGTGCGGATTACGACCGGTCGAAGGATTTTTATACGCGCATCCTCGGCCTGCCGATCATTCGCGAGACCTATCGGGCCGAACGCCGATCCTGGAAATGCGACCTGGCCGTCGGCCATGCGCAGATCGAACTGTTTTCCTTCCCGGACCCGCCGCCACGTCCCTCGCGTCCCGAGGCGCGCGGCCTGCGGCATCTGGCCTTCGCCGTGCGGGACCTGCACGCGGCGGTCGAACACCTGCAGCAGGCCGGAATCGTGGTCGAGCCGATTCGCACCGACGCCCTGACCGGGCGCGATTTCACCTTCTTCGCCGACCCCGACGACCTGCCGCTGGAATTGTATGAAGTAGATCCCGCTGGTCCGCCGCCCGGCACCATGGCAACGTAGCTGCCCCTGAAGGAGTAGAGGCCATGGCCGCCTATATCGTCTTCACCCGTGAATCGACCCACGATGCCGCCGAACTCGACACCTATATGCAGGCAGTCGGTACGACCTTCGAGGGGCATCCCGTCAAGATCCTGGCCGCCTATGGCACTCAGGACGTGCTGGAGGGGCTGGCGCCCGAAGGCGTCGTGATCGTGGAATTTCCGACCATGGCGGATGCCCGCGCGTGGTACGACAGCCCACCCTATCAGGCCGTCGCACAGCACCGCTGGCGGGGCGCGTCCTATCGCGCGGTGATCGTTCAGGGGCGGTGATCGGCCGCCCCTAGCCGGACCGTCAGGTCAGGACCGGCGCAAGCCCCACGCGCTGGCGGCGGAAAAGGCCTGTCGCGACGTTCCGGGCTTCCTGCAGGGATGACATGATCTGACCGTTCAACGGCCGCAGCCATTCGTGGATGGCGCGGAACACCCGTGCGCCGTCGCGACGGGACTGAATGACGACCCCGACGAACACACCGTCGATTTCGATGATCTCGGATTTGAACATGACATGATCTCCTTCGCTTGAAGCGACGGGACGGCTGAGAACAGCCGTGCAAGAGCATGCAGTCCGTCCTGTGACAACGACGAATGCGTGAAGTCCTGATGACAGTTCGATGACGGTGGCGGATTGGGTTCGCGGTCAGGGCTGCCAGAACACGGGACGGCGGCAGAATTTGCGCCATTTCTTATGGGCCGTCCCATGTACGCCAAGCTGGCGGCAGCAGAGGAAACCCGTCACCGCCCCCACGGTATGTTGAAGTGCGTCCCCGCCATGCTCGCCCAGCCGGGCCAGCAGGCTGCGCGTCGTCAGCACGTCGCTGTCCATTCCCAGCACGTCCTGCAATGCAGCCAGGCGCCGAATATAGGGCTTGGCTTTCCCTCCTGGCATATGCAGCGCGTTGAAGAATTCAGCCGTATAGCGCAGTTTCTTCAGGACCAGCCTGACCTCGTGCCGCTCTTTGGGCGTCAGCAGCGCGAAATCCCGGCCCTTGCGCAGTGCCTTGCGGTGCAGTCGCGTCAGGTGCCGGACGGCGAAATCAATGGCGGGCTCTTCCAGCGTCTCCTGCCCGGCTGCCGACAGCGATGCCAGCCAGACATCTCCGTCCCCCATCTGGCCCAGCAGACGCAGGAATTGCCGGGCTTCCTCGCCGCCCAGGACTGATTGCACCTGGCCGTACGCGGCATGGCGCAGAGGTTGCGCCAGCGGCGTCACCACCCCTGCCACGTCGACATCGACCTGCGTCAGCGCCGCCAATCCAGGTACCGTGGTCAGCAGGAACACGTCCCAGTTCCGCGCGTCGCCCACCGCCCCGGCCAGCGACCGCGCATGGGCCGATGCCCCTTCCAGTACCACATTGGGCGTGTCGCGTCGCAGCAGGCCCGCCAGGGCGCGGAACCGCCGCAGCGCGACCCGGACCTGATGCACGCCTTCGGCGTTGCGCCCGTCGATCGCGACCGGCAGGTTGGCAGCCAGGTGATCGTGGATGGTGGCAACGATCCGCCGCACCGCCACCCGCACCGTATCCCCTGGCCCAGCACGATCGGCGCGGCGCGGCGGCTGTCGGGAACGGTGGCGGTCGCCCGGTCAGACACGATCATGCACTCCATTCCGCTTCGCCGGCGCCTACCCTCGGGCGGCAGCCCCTATTTCCGGATCACCGGCCGGATGGTGAAATTGCTCTGGATCTGTGCGACGCCAGGCAGGCGCGAGAGTTCCTCGTTATGGATACGCTCGTAATCCGCGGCGTCGCGGGCCGCGACGTGCAGCAGGTAATCGGCGTCGCCGGTCATCAGGTAGCATTCGCGCACGTCCGGGCAGGTCCGTACCCGGGCCTCGAACCGGCGCAGGCATTCCTCGGTCTGGCGTTCCAGCCTGATGCGGACGATCACCGTCGTGGCGCCCTCGCGCGCCCTGTCGTCGATGATCGCACGATACCCCCGGATCACACCGTCCTGTTCCAGTTGTCGCACCCGGCGCAGGCAGGCGGACGGCGACAGGCCGACCCGCTGGGCCAGTTCCGCGTTGGTCATGCGTCCGTCCTGGCCGAGATAACGCAGAATCGCCTCGGTCGTCTTGTCCATGATCATTCCGGGTCTGTGTTCATCATGGTTCGGCAACCAAATCGGCATGTTTCGCCATTCCGCCGCATGATGATGCGCGGTCCGGCCGCCCGCGACATATCATGCGATCCTTCGGCAGGAAATGCCGGCCATCCTGACCTAGAGTCGGGCCAGACGCCATCCCTCCCTCTCCCTGGCGGAGCCCGCACTATTCATGCCTGTTCCCCCCATTGCCGATACCGCATGGCCCCATGCCCGGGCCGGCGCGACCCTGACCATCGATCTTGATGCCATCCGGGCCAATTACCGCACGGTACGGAACCTGGCCGCCGGCGCGGAATGCGCTGCGGTGGTCAAGGCCGACGCCTATGGGCTGGGGGCGGCCCGGGTCGCTCCGGCGCTGCAGGAGGAAGGAGCGCGGACATTCTTCGTCGCGCATCTGGACGAGGGCATGGCGCTGCGACGCCATGTCAGCGCCGATGCGCGCATCATCGTCCTGCATGGCGCCGTGCCGGGGGCCGAGAAGGACTGTCTGCATGATGACCTGATCCCGGTCCTGAACAGTGTCGACCAGATCCAGCGCTGGCGCGGGTTGGCCCATGAGGCGGGCCGCGCATTGCCGTCGATCCTGCAACTGGATACCGGGATGTCGCGCTTCGGGCTGTCCGAGAACGAGATCCGCGCGATCGTGGCGGACCCGGACGGCCTGCGCGGGATCGACCTGCGCCTGGTCATCAGCCACCTGGCCTGCGCGGACGACCCGGACGATCCAGCCAGTACCCGTCAGCGTGCGCGCCTGGTACGAATGCGCGCCCTGCTGCCCCCCGCGCCGGTCAGCCTGGCCGCCTCGTCGGGTGTCTTCCTGGGGCGGGACTTTCATTTCGATCTGGTCCGTCCCGGTGCGGCGCTGTACGGCGTGGCCCCCAACGCCGCTACCCCGAACCCGATGCGTCCGGTCGTACGCCTGCAGGCACGAATCCTGCAAACGCGCCATGTCAGCCCGAATGACGGGGTGGGTTACGGCCTGACCTACCGCCCCAGTGCGATGCGGCGAATCGCGACGATCGCCACGGGCTATGCCGACGGTTTCATGCGCAGCGGTGCCGCCCGGGGCTGCGCCTGGCTGGGCGACATGCAACTGCCGGTGCTGGGCCGGATTTCGATGGATTCGATGACGGTCGACGTCACCGATGCCCCCGAAACGCTGACCCGGCCCGGCACCATGGTAGACCTGCTGGGGCCGCGCCGTGGCGTCGACGACGTGGCCCGGGCGGCCGGCACCATCGGCTACGAAATCCTGACATCGCTGGGGCATCGCTATCACCGCGCCTATGTCGCGGGCGGCTCCGACGCTTTTTCCTCCTGACAGATCGGCACACAGGACCATGAAGATCATCATTCTCGGCAGCGGCGTCGTGGGCGTGAGTTCCGCCTGGTACCTGGCGCAGGTTGGCCATTCGGTCACGGTCATCGACCGCCAGCCGGGTGCCGGGCTGGAAACCAGCTTTGCCAATGCCGGGCAGGTTTCGCCCGGCTATTCCTCGCCCTGGGCCGGCCCCGGGGTGCCGCTGAAAGCCGTGCGCTGGCTGATGATGAAGAACCGGCCCTTCGTCTTCTGGCCGATGCCGGACATCGGCCAATGGCGCTGGCTGGCGCAGATGCTGCAAAACTGCACGACCGCCGCCTATGACCGCAACAAGGGAAGGATGGTCCGCCTGGCTGAATACAGCCGCGACGTCCTGGGCGATCTGCGCGCCGCGACGGGCATCACCTACGACGACCGCCAGCAGGGAACGCTGCAGGTCTTTCGCACGCAGAAGCAACTGGACCATATCGGCGACGATCTGCGGGTCCTCGACCAGTACCAGGTCCCGTACGAGGTGCTGGACACCGCCGGCTGTATCCATGCCGAACCCGGCTTGAGCGGGGCGCGGGAGAAGATCGTGGGCGGCCTGCGCCTGCCCGGGGATGAAACCGGCGACGCCTTCCAGTTCACCCAGCGCCTGGCCGCGATGGCGGCGGAGCGGGGCGTGACCTTCCTGTACGACACGACCATCCGCGCCCTGCGGCGCGAGGGCGGGCGCATCACCGGCGTGGACACCAGCCGGGGCATGCTGGAAGCCGATGCCTATGTGCTGTCGCTGGGCAGTTTCTCGCCGGCCATGGTGCGGGCGCTGGGGCTGGACCTGCCGATCTATCCGGTCAAGGGCTATTCCATCACCGCCCCGATCCTGGATGCCGCGCGCGCGCCGGTATCCACGGTGATGGACGAGACATTCAAGATCGGCATCACCCGGCTGGGCGACCGCATCCGCGTGGGCGGCACGGCGGAACTGGCCGGATTCAGCACCAGCCTGCGCGCGCCCCGCCGGGCCACGCTGGAGCATTCCCTGACCGACCTGTTCGCGGGCGCGGGCGACGTGCCGGCCGCCACCTTCTGGACCGGCCTGCGCCCGATGACCCCCGACGGCACGCCCATCGTCGGCCGGACGGAGATCGGCAACCTGTACCTGAATACCGGGCACGGCACGCTGGGTTGGACCATGGCGTGCGGGTCGGGCCGGGTCCTGGCCGACATCATGTCGGGCCGCACGCCCGACATCGCGCATGAAGACCTGGCGCTGGCCCGGTATCGCTGAAGAGCCCGATCGTTCAGGGGCGGTTACGCCGAGGCCACGCGCCCCTGAACTGTTAATTTCTGCTGAGATTTGACCCTGGGTTTTCATCGAGAACTGACCCGGCCTTTGGTTATCTCTGCTATGTTTTATGGGCTGGTCAAGCGGTTGCCTTTTCCTTCCGGTTCCTGGGGGCGGCGGAGCTTGCGCGGAACCGGTAGCTGTCATTTCCGGTTTCGAGGATATGACAGTGGTGGGTAAGGCGATCGAGCAGGGCTGTCGTCATTTTGGGATCACCGAAGACTTCGCCCCATTCGCTGAAGCTCAGATTGATGACGCTGGTGCGCTCGTAGAGACGGCTGAGGAGATGGAACAGCAGGGCACCGCCTGATGCGCTGAACGGCAAATAGCCAAGTTCGTCCAGGATCACGAGATCGAGGCGCAGGAGACGTTCCGCGATCTGTCCTGCGCGATTGGCGGTTTTTTCCTGTTCGAGGGCGTTGACGAGGTCGACCGTGGACCAGAACCGTATCTTCTTGCGGTGATGTTCGATCGCCTGCACGGCAAGTGCGGTGGCCAGATGGGTCTTGCCGGTTCCTGGTCCACCAATGAGGACGACGTTGTCGGCACGGTCGATGAAATCCCCGGCATGGAGTTGACGGACCATGGCCTCGTTGACCTCGGCGGCCGAGAAATCGAACCCTGCCAAATCTTTGTAGGCCGGGAACCTGGCAGTCTTGGTTTGATAGGCGATGGAGCGCACCTCTCGCTCGGCGAGTTCCGCCTTCAAAAGCTGGGAGAGGACGGGGATGGCGGCCTCGAATGCCGGCGCACCCTGTTCGGTCAGTTCGGCCGTGGCCTGGGCCATGCCATACATCCGCAGGCCGCGCAGCATGACGACGAGGGCACCGGCCGCGGGATCATGACGCATGACGGGCCTCCCCGCGCAGGGCGTCATACCGTCCGGTATCGGCCTGAGGCTCGCGTTCGAGCACCAATGCCTGCGGCGCGTCGAGCCTGGGTGCTCCTGTTTTCTTGGCGTCCGTCAGACGATGCAACGTATTGAGGACGTGTGTCTTGGTGGCTACTCCCTCCTCGAGCGCGAGTTCAACCGCGCAAAGCACGGCCTGCTCATCATGCTGCAGCACCAGGGCGAGGATCTCGACCATTTCCCGGTCGCCGCCCGTGCGCCGGAGGAGGTGCGTCTGCAGCGTCCGGAACGCCTCGGGCAATTCAGAGAAGGGCGCGCCATTGCGCAAGGCCCCGGGTTTGCGCTGGAGCACCGCCAAGTAATGCCGCCAGTCATAGATCGTGCGACCGGGCACGCCGTGGGACCGCTCGACGATCCGGGGATGTTCGCATAGGATCCGCCCCTCGGCCGCGATCACCAACCGGTCGGGATAGACGCGCAGGCTGACCGGCCGATTGGCAAAAGAGGCGGGCACACTGTAGCGGTTGCTTTCGAACTGCACGAGGCAAGTCGGCGAAACCCGTTTGGTATGTTCGACGAACCCGTCGAACGGGCGCCCTGGAACCATCAGGTGAGGCACTTCCGCCGCATGGGCCTCGGCGAGGCTGCCGGGCAATTCGACATGCCTCAAGATAGTCCAACGTTCCCGGCAACGCGCCTCGAGCCAGACGTTCAGGGAGGCCAGATCAGGAAAATGCGGCATCTCCTGCCAGATCTGCCGCCGGGCGTCCTGGACGGTCTTCTCGATTTGACCTTTCTCCCAACCCGCTGCCGGATTGCAGAACTCCGCCTCGAACAGATAATGGCTCACCAGGGCCGAAAAACGCAGATTGACCTGGCGGACCTTGCCGGGCCCAACCCGGTCCACGGCGGTTTTCATATTGTCAAAAATACCTCGACGCGGCACCCCGCCCAAAACGCGAAAGGCTTCCGTCAGCGCGTCGAACAGCATCTCGTGAGTCTGGAGCGGATACGCCCGCAGAATGAAGGCCCGGCTGTAGGACAGCTTGGTGTGGGCGACCTGCAGCTTGACGCGCCGCCCCCCGATCACCGCCCAGTCCTCTCCCCAGTCGAACTGGAAGGCCTCTCCGGGTTGAAAGCGCAACGGAACGAACACGCCGCGTCCCGTCGTCTGCCGCGCCCTTTGCTGTTCCGCCTTCCAGTTCCGGATAAAGGCCGCAACCCGTCCATACGATCCGTCATAACCCAGCGCTACAAGATCCACATGCAGGCGCCGCCCCGTGCGGCGCTGCTTGCGCGACTTTGACGTCTCCAGAGCAAGCCAGGTCGCCAGTTTCTCCGCAAACGGGTCCAGCCGGCTCGGACGCTCGGCAACCTTGAACTGCGGCTCAACCGTCTCCGCCCGGAGATACTTGCGGATCGTGTTGCGCGACAATCGCGTCCGACGCTCAATCTCGCGGATCGGTACATGATCCCGGTAATGCCACCGCCGGATCACACTCAACAATTCCATGCTGATCACTCCTTTAACCCCCGGACAGTTGCTCCGGGGAAGTGTCAGACACGGGTCAATTCTCAATGAAAATTTCCGCCCCTACAGGGTCAGTTCTCGCTGGAAATCAACAGATCGGGACCCTGGTGACCGATACGCGCGGGGTGATCGAGGCCTATGTGTTTGGTCCCGGGATTTGGTGGTGCATTATTTTCACATGAGTGGAAGGATGCGCTATGGGCCAGGTTCACCACGGAAGCGCCACGACGACAGCGGCAGTCCGTCGAGCGATACAACATAGTCAAGAGAGCCTGAGGGTTCTGGCGAAACGCTACGGGATCAACCCGAAGACGGTCGCCAAATGGAAGGGGCGGACCGATACGTCGGATCGACGCACCGGTCCGAAGGTCGCATCCTCAACCATCCTGTCGACCGAAGAAGAAGCGATCGTTGTGGCCTTCCGTCGCCATACCCTGCTGCCTCTTGATGATTGCCTTTATGCGCTTCAGGCGACGATCCCGCATCTGACGCGATCTTCCCTGCACCGTTGTTTTCAGCGCCATGGGATCAGCCGCCTTCCCTGCACCGTTGTTTTCAGCGCCATGGGATCAGCCGCCTGCCCGAGACCGAAGGCGACAAACCAAAACGGTCGAAGTTCAAGAGTTATCCGATCGGCTATTTTCACATCGACATTGCTGAAGTCCGCACTGAAATGGGGCGCCTTTATCTTCTGGTGGCGATCGACCGGACCTCGAAATTCGCTTTTGTCCAATTGCACGAGAAAGCGACACGTCGCGTTGCCGGTGACTTCCTGCGTGCTCTGGCCGCTGCGGTTCCCTACCGCATCCATACCGTGCTGACCGATAACGGCACGCATTTTACCGATCCGGCCGGCAATGGATGGACACCCGAAGACATCAAGGCCATGCGGGCGGATGGTGTCCTGTTCCGGTGCCACTCTTTTGAACTGGCCTGTGCTGATCTCGATATCGAGCATCGACTGACAAAGCCGCGACATCCCTGGACGAATGGCCAGGTCGAGAGGATGAACCGCACGATCAAGGACGCCACCGTCAAGCGCTTCTACTACGAAACACATGACCAGTTGCGTCAACACCTCGCCGACTTCGTTACCGCCTACAATTTCGCCCGCAGGCTCAAGACCCTGCGCGGCCTCACTCCATATGAATTCATTTGTCAGCAGTGGGAAAAAGAACCATCACGGTTCATACATAATCCGCACCACCAAATCCCGGGACAAAACACCCTATGTCGACGAGGCCGACATCGACCAGTTGCGCGTCGGCGCACGGGCCTGGTTCCGGGCGCCGGGATCGGACGTCCCGGCGACGGACGCGCGGGTGGCGTCGATCTCGGCGGCCTCGATCCGGGAACTGGATTCGCCCGAGGCCGCGTCGGTCTATGGCGGCCATGTCCAGGCCCGCAAGGACGAGGCGGGGCGCCTGATTCCCGACAGCGCGATCTATCGCGTCATCCTGGTGCCGGATCAGGAAACGCCGGGACACGGGGCCGGCGGCGCGGCCCTGCGCCAGCCCGGCGTCGCGATCATCCAGTGCCGGCCCGTGTCATTGCTGGCACGCGTCTATCGCAAGACGGTCTCGCTGCTGATGGGGGAAGCCGGCTTTTAAGGTTCCGCCAGCCTCCTGGCACACGACTTGCGGGCGGCGGGACCCTGCGATATCGTCCGGCCCGCATCCAGAGTCGGGTCACGCCCCGGCACCAACCTGCATCCGAGCAAGGTGGCGTTCCCGTGACGGGAAGATGTGGCCGATCCGGCAAAAAACGGACCCCAGCCGCACGCCATGATCCTCGCGATGCGCGACATCGGACGAGGAAAGGCCTTTACCGCAATGCCCCAGACGCAGCAGTTCGCCAGCGACAATTACGCCGGTATCTGTCCCGAAGCCCTGCGTGCGATGGAAGACGCCAATCGCGGGTCCGCCCAGGCCTATGGTGACGATCCCTGGACGGTCCGCGCGGCCGATGCGTTTCGCGCGACCTTCGAGACCGATTGCGAGCTGTTCTTCGTCTTCAACGGCACGGCCGCCAATTCGCTGGCCCTGGCCGCGCTGTGCCAGTCGTACGAAAGCATCATCGCCGCCGACATCGCCCATGTCGAAACCGACGAATGCGGGGCGCCGGAATTCTTTTCCAACGGCGCCAAGATCCTGGTCGGGCGGACCGAAAACGGCAAGCTGACGCCGGAGACGATCCGCGGCTTCGCGCGGGGACGCACCGACATCCATTTCCCGCGTCCGCGCGCCGTCACCATCACCCAGCCCACCGAGACCGGCCAGGTCTACAGCCTGGAGGAAATCCGCGCCGTCGCCGCCACCTGCCGCGAACTGGGGCTGAAGCTGCATATGGATGGCGCGCGATTCGCCAATGCCGTCGAAAGCCTGGGCTGCACCCCGGCCGACATGACGTGGCGTTCCGGGGTGGACGTGCTGAGCTTCGGCGGCACCAAGAACGGCATGGCGATCGGCGAGGCGGTGATCTTCTTCAACCGCTCCCTGGCCGAAGGGTTCGATTATCGCTGCAAGCAGGCCGGCCAACTGGCATCCAAGATGCGCTTCCTGTCCGCGCCCTGGGCCGTGATGTTCGAAACCGGCGCATGGCGCGCGAATGCCGCCCATGCCAATGCCTGCGCCCGTCACTTCGCCGATCAGGTCGCGGACCTGCCGGGGGTGGAGGTGCAGTTTCCCGTCGAGGCGAACGCGGTATTCCTGAAGCTGCCCCCCGAGACGACCGCGGCGCTGCGGGCGCGCGGCTGGCTGTTCTATACCTTCATCGGTGACAGTGCCCGCTTCATGTTCGCCTGGGATTCGGAGCGTGCGCGCATCGACGCGCTGGCGGCGGACCTGCGCGCCATCACCCGCACGCCGGCATGACGCTGCAATCCTGGCTGCTCTACCTGAACGCAGTGTTCCTGCTGTCGGCCATTCCCGGGCCGAACATGACGCACATCATGACCGTCAGCGTCCGAAACGGCATCTGGCGGACCGTGCCGGGCATGGTCGGATGCCTGCTGGCGCTGGTCGCGCTGATGGGCGCATCGGCATTGGGACTCAGCGCCGTGCTGACGGCGTCGCCCACCCTGTTCAGGGTCCTGAAATTCGCCGGCGCGTTCTATCTGGTCCAGATGGGCGTGCGGGCCTGGCTGGATCGCGGGTCGGCCCCGGCGGGGCCGGACGCGGCCGTTCCCCTGGCGTGGCATTCCACGCTGGGCACGTCCTTCCTGGTCGGGGCCAGCAACCCCAAGGCCATCATCTTCGCGGCATCGTTCCTGCCGCAATTCATCAACCCCACGGCGCCGCAGGCCCCGCAATACGGGCTGCTGGTCGCGACCTCGGCCGTGGTCGAGACGCTGTGGTATCTGATCTATGCCAGCAGCGGCGCACGCCTGGCCGTCGTGCTGACCCGCGCCGTGTGGCGGCGGCGCGTGCAGCGGTTCAGTGGCGCGCTGTTCATCCTGTTCGGCTTCGCGCTGCTGCTGCACGATCCGAAATAGAACGGGCCCGTCATAGATCCGGGATCGTCACCCGCCCTTCGATACGAGTCACCGTTTCGCCGCCGATCCAGATATCGGACCCGATCCGGGTCACCGTAACACGCCCCATACGGCCCAGCGCGGCCCCCTGGCTGGCGACATAGGCCGGCGGCGCCAGTCCGCTGCCGATCATCCAGATCGCGAGGCCGGCATTCAGGCTGCCGGTCACGGGGTCCTCGAACCCGTCCACGCCGCCGCAGATCCCCCGGACCTCGAACTGCGCGCCGTCACCGTCCACCGCCTTGTCCCACGGGGCCACGATGCCGACCTGCAGGTCCCCCAGCGCGCGGAAATCCGGCCGGACCGCCAGCACGTCCGCCCGGCCGCGCAGCATGACGGCCACCCAGCCGGGGCCGTTATCCACCCAGTTCGACGCCACGACCGCATCGGGCGGCAGGTTCAGCCCGCGCGTCACCGCCGCCAGCACCTCCGCCCCGACCGGTCCGGCACGGCGCAACGTGGGGGCCGCGAAGGCCAGCCTGTCGCCATCGCGGCGAATGCGCACCAGCCCGGCGGCGCAGTCCTGCACCACGTCCCTGCCCTGCGGCACGCCGCCCATGGACAGCCAGACATGGCAGGACCCCAGGGTGGGATGTCCGGCGAAGGGCAGTTCCTGGTGCGGCGTGAAGATCCGCACGCGATAATCCGCGTCCGGCCGGGTGGGCTTCAGCAGGAACGTCGTCTCGCTGAGATTCATCCAGTTCGCGAAGGCGGCCATCTGCCCGTCGCTCAGCCCGTCAGCCCCGATGACGACCGCCAGCGGATTGCCCTTCAGCGGCCGTGCCGCGAAGACATCGACCTGGCGAAATGCTAATTCTGTCATGTTGCTGTTCCCGATTCCCATACCATCCATCCGTTTACGCCCGGCTGTCAGGACGGCAGGCCGTCCTGTCGCAGAGCCTGGTCCAGCGCCGGTGCGTGGATGCGCGCCACCGCGCGCAGCACGCCCTGCCGCCGGCAATCGGACTGCTCGGCGGCGGCGCGCAGCCCGTCCAGGCTGGTGGAGTCGGCACCGCAGGCCGCCAGCGCGGTCCGGTCCAGCCGTGCCAGCAGCAGACGCGCATGTGCTACATCCCGGATATCGGCCGCGCTGTATGCCACCCGGATCGCCACCGGGGCGCCGTCATCGTCCTGCCCGTGTGCCGGTCCGTGAAGGACCAGCAGAACCAGCAGTCCCAGAACGATGATCAGACCGATCCCCGCCGCCTCGACATACGGCCAGAAGCGATCCGCCGCTCCGTTTCCGGCGGTCCGGGCCGGAGAGCCGGCGCCCTGCCTGTTTTTTCCTGTGATGGACATCATCGACTATCCTCCTGGATGATGAAGAGGCCTCCGCTTCAATTGTATTAGTACAATTTCGTCGTTCTCTTCATTTCTTGAGTTTTCATCTATGACATTCGTTGGTCAACGGCTATATTGTCATAGTTCAATCAAGCCGGAGCCGCACAAATGGACCGAGACAGCATGTGGCGCCCCGATATCCCACCTGCGCCCGGCCCGCTCTATCATCGGCTGGCCGACGCCATGGAACGCGATATCGCGGCCGGGACGCTGGATAACGGCACGCGGCTGCCCCCGCATCGCGACCTGGCCCATGCGCTGGGAATCAGCATCGGCACCGTGACCAAGGCCTATGCCGAGGCCGAGCGGCGCGGCCTGCTGCAGGCCCATGTCGGCCGGGGGTCGTTCATCCGCGCGCCGACGCCCGACGTGGCAATCCTGCCCACCTTCGACATCGCGCCGACTCCCGCACCGCGGGGGACGATGATCGACCTGCGCTGCAACACCCCGCCCGCGGTCGCATTGTCACAGGCGCTGGAACGCGCCGTCACGCAACTGGCGGCGGCCGGGCACCTGGAGCCCGCCGTGCAGTATATCCAGGGCAGCGGCCTGCGCCCGGTGCGCGAGGCCGGGTCGGCGTGGCTGGCGCGGCGCTACGGGCTGGAGCGCGATCCGGGCGACCTGATCCAGTGCAATGGCGGGCAGCATGCGATCGCGCTGACCCTGTCGGCGCTCTGTCGTCCGGGCGATACGGTGCTGTGCGAATCCTCGACCTTCTATGGCGCCAAGATCGCTGCGGAGCATCTGGGCCTGTCCCTGCGCGGGGTCACGATGGACCATGAAGGGCTGGTGCCGGCGGCGCTGGACCGCATCGTTGCAGAAACCCGCGCCCGGGTGCTGTTCACGGTGCCGACGCTGCACAACCCCACCGCCCGCACGATGGGCGCCGCGCGGCGCGAGGAGATCGTGCGGATCGCCCGGCGGCACGACCTGACGATCGTCGAGGACGACGCCTATTCCGCCTACGCCGACCCGGGCGACCGTCCTCCGCCGATCGCATCCCTCGCGCCCGAACGCACGCTCTATCTGGCCAGTATTTCCAAGGGGATCTGTCCGGGGCTCCGCCTGGCTTTCGTCGCGCTGCCGCCCGCCATGCCGCGCGAGCGGATCCTGCGCGGCATCCGCGCCCTGGGCTATTGCCCCCCGGCGCTGGGCGGACTGGTCTTTACCCGCTGGGTGGCGGACGGCACCGCCGACGCCGTCGCCGACGCGGTCCAGGCCGAGGCCGCCACTCGGCTGGACCTGGCACGGCGAATCCTGGGCGATGCGATGGAACAGCCGGGCGCCGTGCGCTCGCCCCATATCTGGCTGCCCTTGTCGCCGGTGCAGACCCAGCGGGTCATCGGACGGGCCCTGCGCGCCGGCGTGGAACTGACGCCGCAGGAGGCATCCAGCGTGTCGCGCGATGCCGATCCGGGCGTGCGGGTCTGCCTGGGCGCCCCGGCAGACCGCGCGACGCTGGAACAGGCGCTGCATGTCCTGCGCACGGCGCTCCATGACAGCGAGGTCAGCCAAACCGAAGGCATCGTCTGACGACGGCGTCCGCCAGGGACACGGGCTGTCAGGGCGCGGCGGCCGGCAGCCGCCAGCCATATCGCAATGCCAGCAGCCGCAGTCCGAAACAGAGCAGCCCGCCCGCAACGGCGACCGGCGCGGTAGGCAGCGCCAGCCGCCGCCCCACGACGACCAATGCGGCCCCGGCCAGCGCGGCGGTGGCGTAGATGTCGGACACCAGCACCAGCGGCACCCGCGCCAGCAGGACGTCGCGCATCACCCCGCCGCCCACGCCGGTCAGCATGCCCATCATGGCGGCGGCCAGCGGCCCGATGCCGCGGGACAGCGCCTTTTCCGCCCCCGCGACGGCGAACAGCGACAGGCCGGCGGCATCCAGGACCGAAAGCGGGTACCACCCCGGCACCGTGGGCACCGCCCATCGCCCGGCGAACACGGCCAGCCCGGTCAGGAAAGCCAGGACGGGATAGCGCCAGTCCTGGATGGCGCTGGGGGGCACCGTGCCGATCAGCACGTCGCGGATCATCCCGCCGCCCAGCGCGACCACGAATGCCAGGACCATGACCCCGAACAGGTCCAGCCCGCGCGCGGCCGCCACCATCGCGCCCTCGGCCGCGAATACCACCGTGCCGGCCAGGTCGGCGAACAGGATGATCCGGCCCAGCGTCGCGCGCATGTTGCCGTCAGGCCCCGGCGGCGGGGAAATGGCGCAGGATCCGGCTTTCCCAGAATCCCGCCAGCAGCATGATCGCGGTCATGGTCATGCCCGCGTCCAGGACGTCCATGTGAATCACCAGCGGATAACCGGCGACCAGGGCCGCGATGGCCGTCAGGTGCGACGGCGCGATGCAGCCATAGACCACGCGCTTGTACAAAAGGCTGCCCAGCAGGAAGATCACCGGCCCCGCCGCCATGATCGCGGCGGGCACCGGGCGGGCCGGGCCATGCGGGTGTGCCAGGACCAGGTCGCTGCCCACCGCCATGACGATGATGCCGGCGATCAGGATCACGTGGATATAATGGAAATAGGCCGCCATCCGTCCCGGATCGCCGGAATGGCGGATCGCGGCGCTGCCATCCTTGCCGCTGGTGCCGAAATAGAGCCACCACGTTGCCAGCGAGGTCACGAACGCAGTCAGGAAGGCCAGGATGACCGGCGCGCTCCACACCCCGTTTTCGGCCAGGGTATCGCCGGTCATGATCACGGTTTCGCCCAGCGCCACCAGGACGAACGCCTGGCAGCGCTCGGCCATGTGCGCGCCCTCGACGGTCCATTCGCTCGTCCGCGACCGGCCCAGTCCGGGCACGGGAAAGCCGAACATGGGCGATATATATTCGCATGCCACGCCGCAGGCCCACAGCCAGGGACGCGGCCCCTCGCCGGCCAGTCCGCCGGCGATCCAGAACAGGGCAGCGGCACCGACCCAGACCATCATGCGCCGGAAATTGGCGGCCAGGGGATGATCGGCACCCACGGCGCACAGGGCGAAGACCGTGCGCCCCACCTGCATGACGGCATAGGTCACGCCGAACAGCATGCCGCGTTCGCCGAAGGCCTCGGGCAGCGCCGCCGCCAGCAGCAGCGCCAGCAGGGTGATGCCGAACAGCAGCCCGCGCACCGCGGGGCGTTCGGGGTCGAACCAGTTGGTGATCCAGCAGGTATATTGCCAGCCCAGCCAGACCGCGAACCACAGGATCAGCGCCTGGATCGCCCCCTGGGTGGTCTGATGATGCAGAAGCAGGTGCGACAATTGCGTGACGGCGAAGGCGTAGACCAGGTCGAAGAACAGTTCCTCGAACGTCACCCGGGCCTCGTGCCCGTCCCGCCGGCGCAGCAGGCGGGGCGGCCCCCCGGCCGCCCCCTTGTCCATGGCCGCGCCCGCTGGGGCGCGGCCTTTTACGTCAGTGGCGCGGTGCAAGGATGTCAGCCAGCATGTCGGGCGTGCCCGGTATCCGCTGCAGATGCGGATAGCGCAGGCCGCCGTGATACGGGATGGCGATCGTGACGTAGTGGTCCCCCATGTGCAGCAGCAGTGCGATCGGGGCCGCGTGCGGGTCCCGTGCCGCCGTGATCGCGTCCTGCAGCACGTCGGGATCGTAGGCCTCGCCATTCACCGCGACCAGTTGCGCGTCGCGGGTCACGCCGGCCTGCCAGGCCGGGCTGCCCCATTCGACGTTGGCCAGCGTACCGCCCTTGCCGACCAGGAAGCCCAGCGAGAAGCTGAAATCCGTCACGTGCCGCATGGCGGCGAAGGATTTGACCCAGTCGTTCGGCTGGTCGGTATAGACCAGGCGGTATCCCCCGCGCGTGAAGCCGTCCAGCGGCGCATGGGTCGATGTGCGGTCCAGCCGCTGGCGCAGGAAGGTGGCCCAGTCATAAGGCTGGATGTCGTTCAGCGCCTTCACCACGTCGGCGAACTGGTAGGTGCTGGTGACGAAGCTGCCGTCATTGGTGCCGAAGAAATGGCGCGCGACATCGTCCAGCGAGTGCTTGCCGTCCGACAGCTTGCGGATCAGCGTATCGGCGTCCAGCCAGACCAGCTGGCCTTCGGAATAATAATCCTCGCTGCGCTGCCAGCTCCGCCAGGACAGGGGCGAACGCTGGGCGATCACCGGATCGTTGGTCGTGTCCTGCAGCGGACGCCAGGTGCGTCCCTGGCGGGTGTCGTACATCGCGCCCACCTCGGCCAGCGCGTCGATCACCTGCGGTTCGGTCATCAGGCCCGACCGGGCGGAAAGGACATAGCCCCAGTACTGGGTCTGTCCTTCATACACCCACAGGCCGGACCCGCGCTGCGGGGTGTTGAAGTTCGGCGCCCACAGGTCGGCGGGGCGGCGATACTTGCCGTTCCAGGAATGGGTGTATTCGTGGGCCAGCAGGTCACGGACGGCGAAGGTCTTGTCCCACTCGGTGAAGTAGCCGCGCGGACCGCTGTTCTCGCTGGAGCGGTGATGTTCCAGCCCGATCCGCCCCAGTTCATTGGTCAGGGCCAGCAGGAAATCGTAATGGTCGTAATGGTGCGAGCCGAAGAGCAGCCCTGCCTGCGTCACCAGATCCTGGTGCGCCTTGACCTGGGCGTCGGTGGCCGCCAGTTCCGCCGGCTTGTCCGCCATCACGTTCAGCGTTACCGGCGCCGCAGCCCCGGGGGCGAGGTCGAACCGGCGGAAATATCGCCCGGCGAACAGCGGGGAATCCACCAGCGTGTTGAACGGCACCGGGTCGAACGTGACGACGTCGCCCGCCGGGCCATGGGCGCGCAGCGCGGTGCCGTACTGCCATCCGTGGGGCAGACGCAGTTCCGCCTGCACCGGGATCTGGCGCGTGAAATACCCCGCCGGGTACAGCGCCACCGCATTCCACTGGACGTTCAGCATCTCCGGCGTCATGACCACGCGCCCTTCCTCGGGCGACACGGGCGACAGAATCTGGAACGAC
This sequence comes from Gluconacetobacter diazotrophicus PA1 5, assembly GCF_000021325.1. GTDB lineage: Bacteria > Pseudomonadota > Alphaproteobacteria > Acetobacterales > Acetobacteraceae > Gluconacetobacter > Gluconacetobacter diazotrophicus. Next base: position 775,878 of record NC_011365.1, read on the forward strand.
AGGTTCAGCGCATGCACGCCCTTGGGCACCCGGACATGGAAGGCGCTGACCATCACCGTGTCGCGCACCCATTCCAGCGGGGCGACGCCGGCCTTGACCACCAGGCCGCCGAACTGCTCGATCGTGCCGGTCGGCGAATGGTCGCCCGGCACCCACATCGGGTAGAGCAGGGTCATGTCGCCGCCCGTTTCCGCCAGCGCAGCAGGGACCGGCACGCTTTCACGCACCGTCATGACGCGCCGGGCCAGGTCGGTGGCATCGACCGTCAGATGAATGGTTCCGCCGAACGGCACGTCACGCGGCACCGGCACGGAATCTGGAAGCGCCAGGGGCTGGGGTTGCGGCTGGCTGTCGGCCGCGCGCACGGAATACGGACGGCCCGCCATGCCGGCGGCCACCAGGGCGGTGGTCAGGGACAGGGCGAGGAAGCGTTTGGAAAGCGGACGCAAGAGGACATACCCTTTCGAGGCAGGCGGTAGAAGACGCGACCCGGAGGCCGCAACGATCACCTATCGCAATGACATGGAATGGTCCGCCCCGCTACCATGACCCGCCTCGCCGGATTGCGCCCTTGCAGCATAATGATGAAATTTTCATGACATATCGGCGGTAAAATCGACGACCGGCCGACGGTCGTCGCCGATAATCGATGATTATTAAATTATCACAATTTGGGGGTCACCTCATTGAAACATTTCGCAATACTCTGTAGTCAGCGTTGGCGAAAATAAACTTGCCCCGTGTTCGACTCATGCCATTTTCCAGCCTGTCGCGCCATGCCGTGTTCCTGTCCGGACCTCCATCTCTTTTTCACGGAAAATCCAGGACTTACATGGGAATTCCCTGGGATTTTCCTCGTGGCGTAACGATTGCCCTTCCGCCTGCCCCGGAACGGGCGGCGTGAGCGATCGTCCCACTGCCGCGCCGGCCTGTCGCGGCCATGGACAAGGCCCGTGATCACGGCTACTGGCCTCGCGCGCCGCTGGGGCTTGACCGCTATCGCCATGGCTGGAAAACCGGGTGCGGCGGTTCGCGCCCCTGACTGTACACCACACGACCCGATGTCCGCCGGCCTGGCTGTCGAGGCATGGAGCACACCACCGGTCCCGAAGCCTGGGGCCCCGATCCTTTTCTCCATCAGATGCGCCGGCACCCGCACGACACGGGGGTGCCAGACGGCCGGGACAACCAGACACCAGACCATGCTCCACATCATGCCCCCGACCATTTCCGGGCCAGCCACCGGGTCAATCGCCGCCTGGGGCCTGGCGGCCCTCCTCCTGGCCGCGACCGTGGCCGCGCCGTCGGCCGCCCGGGCCGAGAATACCACCATGATCCGGGACGATCACGGCCGCCTGACGGTTCCGGAAAATTCCCCCATGGCGGCCCGCCTGGCCGTCGCCCCGGTCACGCTGACGAAACCCAGCCGCGCTATTCCCGTCCCCGGCGCGATCATGGCCGAACCCGCGCGCTCGATTTCCGTGCAGGCACCGCTGGCAGGGCATATCGTTAGCCTGCCGGTGGCCCCGGGTGATCACGTGACGCGCGGGCAGGTCGTGGCCGAACTGCTTTCGGGCGACATGGCGCAGGCCACGACCGACGAGGTCAAGGCCCGGGCGGCGCTCGACCTCGCCCGCCGCGCGCTGACCCGTGCCCAGGGCGTGGCGCAGGCCGGCGGCGGTGCCGTGCGCGACATCGAAGCCGCCCGCAGCACGTACCTGCAGGCCGTGGCCGAGGACGACCGCGCCACCGCCCGTCTGGCGGCATTGGGCGGCCAGCCGGGCGGCGGCGGCACGATGAAGCTGGTCTCGCCGGTCGATGGCGTGGTTTCGACGGTCAATACCGCCGCCGGCGCCAACGTCACGGACCCGACCGCGCCGCTGCTGACGATCGCGGACACGCGGGAAGTCTGGGCCGTGGCCAACGTGCCGGAAAACGAGGTCGCGACCATCCAGGCCGGCCAGCAGGCCGACATCTACGTTCCCGGCCTGCCGGGCGAGGTGCTGCATGGCGCCATCGCGGCGATCGAACCGACGCTGCACGCGGATACGCGCACCCTGCAGGCCCGCGTGGTACTGCCCAACGCGGACGGCGCGCTGAAGCCCAACATGTTCGCGACCGTGACGGTGGAAGCCCCGCAATCCCCCCGCATCATGGTCCCGCAATCGGCGCTGCTGATGAACAACGACACGGTCACGGTGTTCGTCGAGGTCGCCCCACACACCTACATGCGTCGGAATATCGATATCATCTATGACGACGGCGACCTGTGCGAGGTCGATTCCGGCCTGTCGGCGGGCGAGCGGATCGTCACCCAGGGCGCGGTGCTGCTGAACGATGATTAACCAGTTCATCGCGATCTGCCTGCGGCAGCGGCGCATCGTCTTTGCCGCCATGGCCGTGCTGGTCGCTCTGGGTGCCCTGGCGTGGCACCAGATCCCGGTCGAGGCCTATCCGGACCTGGGCGCGGTCAACGTCCAGATCACGACCCAGGTTCCCGGCCTGGCGGCGGAGGAGATCGAGCAGCAGATCACCATTCCGCTGGAACGCCTGGTGGCGAATACGCCGGGGCTGGTGGACAGCCGATCCAGTTCCACCTTCGGCCTGTCGCTGATCACCCTGATCTTCCGTGACGGTACCGACGTCTATTTCGTGCGCCAGCAGGTCGCGGAACAGATGGCGCAGGCCACGCTGCCGATGGGCGCCACGCCCTCGCTGGGTCCGGTCACCGGACCGTCGGGCGAGATCTACCGCTATACGCTGCAATCCGACAGCAAGAACCTGATGCAATTGTCGGACATCCAGAAATGGATCGTCATCCCGGCCCTGATGCAGGTCCAGGGCGTGGCCGCCGTCAATAATTTCGGCGGCTTCACCATCGAGTACCAGATCGTCCTGAATCCCTCCACGCTGTTCCGCTACGGGGTGGGGGTCAACGACGTCATCACCGCATTGCAGGCCAACAACGCCAATGCCGGCGGCGGCCGCATCACCCGGGGCGAGCAGTCCTATATCGTGCGTGGCGTCGGCATGGTCCACACCATGGCCGACATGGGCGCCATCGCGGTGACGCAGCGCAACGGCGTGCCGGTCCTGATCCGCGATCTGGGCCAGTTGCAGCTCGGCCACCAGGTGCGCGAGGGCATCCTGGGCATGAACGGCAATTCGGACACGATCGAAGGCATCGTGACGATGCTGAGCAAGCAGAATCCGTCGCTGGTGCTGCACGACCTGCACGGGGTCATCGACCAGTTGCAGGCCCGGCTGGCCCCGATGGGCGTGCGGATCGTCCCCTATATCGACCGCGACCGCCTGGTGCAGACCACGACCGACAAGGTCACCGACACGGTGGTCAAGGGCGTGGGGCTGGTATTCCTGATCCTGGTCCTGTTCCTGGGCAGCCCGCGCAGCGCCATCGTCGCCGCCGTCACCATTCCGCTGGCGCTGGCGACCGTGTTCGTGGTGATGCACCTGCTGGGAATGCCGGCCAACCTGTTCTCGCTCGGCGCCATCGATTTCGGCGTGATCGTGGACGGCGCCATCGTCGTGACCGAGGCCATCCTGCGCATCCGCGAGGAACACCCGACCCACACGATGGACGAGGAGGATATCCTTGCGGTTACCAAACATATCGGCAAGGCGATCTTCTTCGCGACGCTGATCATCATCGTCGCCTATGGCCCGCTGTTCGCGTTCGAGGGCGCCGAGGGAAAGCTGTTCGAGCCGATGGCCTTCACCGTCAGCTTCGCCCTGCTGGGGGCGCTGTTGTGCGCCATCACGCTGACGCCGGCCCTGGCCTACCTGGCCATGCGCAAGCCGCACCGCATGTTCCACAACGTCCCGCTGGAAAAGCTGCACCATGCCTATCGCCGCTGGCTGGGCCATATGGTGGACCGGCCCTGGGCGGCCTATCTGGCCGGGGCGATCGCCTTCGCCCTGGTGCTGTGGCTGGGCGGGCGCACCGGCCGCGAATTCCTGCCCGACCTGGACGAGGGTGCGCTGTGGCTGCAGATCCAGCTTCCCTCCGGCCTGTCCCTGGACAAGGCGGGTTCCATGGCGGACGAAATCCGGGCCGCGATCCATGCCTTTCCCGAAACCAGCTATGTGGCGACCCAGCTTGGCCGCAACGATTCCGGCACCGACCCCTGGAGCCCCTCGCACATCGAGGCACCGGTCGGCCTGACGCCCTATGCGACCTGGCCGCACGGCGAGAACCGGGTGCAGTTCGTCAAGCGCCTGCATGACCGGCTGGCGCAGATCCCGGGTATCAGCTTCGGCATCAGCCAGCCGATCGCCGATAACATGAACGACCTGGTCGGCGGGGCGCACAGCCCGCTGGTGCTGCGCGTCTATGGCGACGATTTCAAGGAACTGCGTCGGATCGGCAACCAGGTCGTCGATATCCTGAAACAGGTTCCCGGGACCGCCGACGCCTCGATCTTCCAGGAACCCGAAATCCCGCAGATGGACATCACCGTCGACCGGGCCGCGGCCGCGCGCTACGGAATCACCGGGACCGACGTGATGAACGTCGTGCAGAACATGGTCGGCGACGCCCCGGTCGGGCAGGTCTATGTGGCCGACCGGATCTATTCCATGACGGCGCACATGGAACGGCAGTTGAACAACAACCTGCCCGCCATCAACCAGATTCCGCTGACGGGGCTGAACGGCGCACGCATCCCGCTGGGGCTGGTCGCCCATGTCTCGCTGCAGACCGGCGAGGCCAATATCGCGCACGAGATGAACCATCGCCAGATCACCATCCGCGTCGATAACGGCCAGCGCCCGCTGTCGCAGTACCTGGCCGACGCGCAGGCCCGCATCAACAGCCAGGTCCATTTCGACGCCGCGCGTTACCATCTGGAATGGGCTGGCACCTTCCAGCAGGAACAGCGCGCGCAGGCCCGCCTGACGGTGGCGCTGGGGATCATGTTCGCGGTGATGCTGGTGCTGCTGTTCGGCCAGTTCGGGCGTATCCGGCAGGCAGTGCTTGTGCTGGCGGTGGTGCCCATGGCCACCCTGGGCGGGCTGGTGGCACTGAACCTGCGCGGCGAGACGCTGAACATCGCCACCGCGGTCGGATTCATCGCGCTGTTCGGCGTCGCCATCCAGAACGGCATCATCATGGTGTCGGCCATCAACCGCCTGCGCGACGAGGGCATGCCCCTGCGCGACGCGGTGCTGGAGGGGGCGAGCGAACGGTTCCGCCCCGTGCTGATGACCGCGACCGTCGCCAGCATGGGCATGCTGCCCGCGGCGCTGGCCACCGGCATCGGCACCGACGTGCAGCGCGGGCTGGCCACCGTGGTGGTGGGGGGGCTGGGCATCGCCACCCTGCTGACCCTGTTCATCCTGCCCACCTATTATTGCGAGTTGGAAGAATGGTGTGCCCGCCGCGACCCGCGCCGCGAAGCCCGCAAGGGAGGCGTGACATGACCGCCCGTACCGCCCGGCGTTGGCCGGCCCGGGGGGCAACCCTGATGTGCGGTGCCGGCCTGCTGGCCGGCCTGCCGGTCCTGGGCGGCTGCTCCGTGGGGCCGGACTTCCGGCACCCCGCCGCACCGTCCACCCATTTCGCCCAGGCGGGGCGCCCCGCCCATACCGACAGCACGGCCGACGCGGACGGCATGGCCCAGACCTTCAACCCCGGCCAGGACATTCCGGGGCAATGGTGGACCTTGTTTCATTCCCCGGCCCTGGACCGCCTGGTCCGCCACGCGCTGGACCACAGCCCGACGCTGGAAGCCGCCAGCCTGGCCCTGCGGGTGGCTCAGGAAAACCGCTCGGCAGCGGTGGGCGCCCTGTTTCCCAGCATCTCGGCCAGTTTCAACCCGGCCCGGTTCAAGACGTCGCGCGTCTACTCGCCGGTGCCCAACAACAATAGCTGGCTGTATACCGTCCACACAGCGCAGTTGAACATTTCCTACCAGCCGGATATCTGGGGCGGCATACGGCGCGGGATCGAGTCATCGTCCGCCCAGCGCGATGCCCTGCGCTACCAGCTTGAGGCCGCGTACCTGACCCTGACGGGCGAAGTGGTGCAGGCGGCGGTCGGCTATGCCTCGCTGCGGGCGCAGATCGACGCCGTGAAGGACCTGACCGCCGCCCAGCAACGGATTCTGGATTCCAGTATCCGCCAGCAGGCACTGGGCCAGTTGGCGGATGCCGACGTGGCCATGCAGCGCGCCCAGTTGGCCCAGGACCAGGCCATGCTGGTGCCCCTGCAGCAGCAATTGCAGCAGCAGCACGACCATATCGCCGCCCTGACCGGCGACATGCCGGACGACCCGACGCCGGATTTCACGCTGGACGCCTTCACCCTGCCCCAGGACCTGCCGGTCAGCCTGCCGGTGCGCCTGATCGACCAGCGCCCCGACATCAAGGTGGCCGAGGCGAACTGGCACGCCGCCTGTGCCCAGGTGGGCGTGGCCGTGGCCAACCGCCTGCCCAACATCCAGTTGAGCGCGCAGCCCGGCGTGGCCGCCGCGACCATCGCGCAATTGTTCACCCCCGGATACGGCCAGTGGATGCTGGCCGGCATGCTGAGCCAGCCCCTGTTCCAGGGCGGACAGTTGCTGCATGAGGAACGCGCCGCCCGCGCGGCCTACAAGGAAAGTGCCGCGCAATACCGTGCGGCGGTCGTGACCGCCGTGCAGGACGTCACCGACAGCCTGAACGCCGTCCGAGCCGATGCCTCGGCCCTGGCGGCCAATGCCAATGCCGAAAAGGCGGCAGCGCGCAGCCTGGGCATCACCCACGCGCGCCTGGGCCTGGGCGATGTCAGCCAGGTCGCGCTGCTGACCGCCCAGCAGACCGAATTGCAGGCCCGCCTGGCCCTGGTCCAGGCCCGCGCCGCCCGCCTGTCCGACACTGCCGGCCTGTTCCAGGCCCTGGGCGGTGGCTGGTGGAACCGGCAGGATATCCCGAGCGGCAAGAAACGGTCGGGCTGATTCGCTGATCGCGGCATGGTGATCCGGAAGACGGGCAAAAAAACCCCGTCTCCAGCGCTATAGGGAGCGAACAAAAAGCACGGCCGATCAACGGCCGGCATGCGAGGGCACCGCCCCATGACAACGCCGCTGTTGCAGCTTGTCGGTATCGAGAAGCATTTCGGCGGCGTCCATGCATTGCGGGGTGTCGATTTCACCCTGCTTGCGGGCGAGGTCCACGTGCTGCTGGGCGAGAATGGCGCGGGCAAGAGTACGCTGATGGGCGTCGTCAGCGGCGCCACCCGCCCCGACGACGGCCGCTTCCTGCTGAATGGCGAACCGGTTCATTTCCACACGCCGCGTGACGCGCAGGCGGCGGGCATCGTCATGATCCCGCAGGAACTGGACCTCGTGCCCGGTCTCGACATCGCCGCCAACCTGTTCCTGGGGCACGAGCCCGTCACGGGAATGCATACACTGGCCCATGCCCGCATGCGGCGCGATGCGCGCGCCCTTCTGGCGCGCGCGGGGGTCGACCTGGACCCCGCGCTGCGCATGTCCTCGCTGCGCATGGGGGAGCGACAACTGGTCTCGATCGCCAAGGCACTGGGTGCGGAGGCACGGGTGCTGATCCTGGACGAACCGACAGCCGCGCTCTCTGCCGGGGAAGCCGAGCATCTGTTCGCCACCATTCGCGAACTGCGCGGGCGCGGCGTCGGCATCATCTATATTTCCCATCGCCTGGAGGAAGTGCCGCAGATCGCCGACCGCGTGACGGTCATGCGCGACGGCGCGGTCGTGGGCGAGGCCGCGCCCGATGCGCCGCAGGCGACGCTGGTGCACATGCTGGTGGGACGCGACTTCAAGGATCTTTTTCCGCCCAGGGCAACGCAGGTCGGCCCGCCGCTGCTGCGCCTGGACCATGCGCGATTCGTGCCCACCGTTCCACGGGCGGGATGGCAGGCACCGCAGGACGTTTCGCTGTGCGTGCATGCCGGCGAGATCGTGGGCCTGTCGGGCCGGACGGGCGCAGGGCGGACGGAACTTCTCTCCGCGCTCTATGGCTTCGAGGCACGCGGCACGTGGGAGGGCACCGTCGAAATCGCCGGCCGCGCCGCCCGGCTGGGTTCGGTCGCCCGGGCGCGGCGCGCGGGCCTGGCCTACGTCACGGACGATCGCCGGGGTGCGGGCCTGATGCTGGGCCAGAGCGTCGGACGCAATGTCGTCATGTCCACCCTGGCACGGGTCACACCCTGGGGCATGGCCGCCCCCGTGCGCGAACGGATGGTGGTCAAGGGCGCGATCGACCGCTTCGACATCCGGCCACGACGGCCGGACGCGAAGGTCGTCAACCTGTCCGGCGGCAACCAGCAGAAGATCGTCTTCGCGAAGGAATTGCTGACGACACCGAAGATCCTGCTGCTGGACGAACCGACGCGCGGCGTGGATGTCGGGGCCAAGAGCGACATCTATTTCCAGTTGCGGGCGCTGACGGCGCAGGGTCTGGGCGTGCTGGTCGCCTCGTCGGAACTGCCGGAACTGATCGGGCTGTGCGATCGGATCGTGGTCATGAATCACGGCGTCACGGTTGCCGATTTCGCGGCCGACACAGGCGAGGATGCGCTTCGTGGCGCGGCCCTGGAAGGCGGGGTCGCCGCATGAGCGTGACCGACGCGGCATCCGGCCCGCCCCGTTCGGCACCGCGCCCGCTCCGTGCGCGGCTGGCGTGGCTGGTCCGGTTCCAGAGCCTTCTGGGCCTGGTCCTTGTCGCGGCGGGGGGAATCATATTCTCCCCCCGGCGGCACGGGCACATCCTGTTCCTGGCACCCGACAATATCGCCAACATCGTCCGTTCGATCTCGGAAACCGGTATCCTGGCGCTGGGCATGACCTTCGTGATCATCTCGGGCGGGATCGACCTTTCCGTCGGTGCGCTGCTGGGCCTGTCCAGCGTGCTGACCGCGTCCCTGATGGTCAATCACGGATGGGGGATCGCCACCACCCTGCCGCTGGTGCTGCTGATCGGAACGGCGTTCGGGCTGGTCCAGGGCGTGCTGTCCAATCGCCTGCGGATCCAGGCCTTCATCGTCACGCTTGCCGGGCTTCAGGCCGCGCGCGGCCTGGCGCTGATCGCTTCGGACAACAACTTCATCAACATCAATTACGGCACCGGCCCCGGCGACGCCCCCCCGGCCTTCGCGATTCTGGGCCAGCGCGTGTTCGGCAACATCTTTCCCGTGGCGACGCTGGTGTTTGTCGTGCTGGCGGTCATCGCGTCGCTGCTGCTCGATGAAACGCGGTATGGACGCTATGTCTTTGCCGTGGGCGGCAATGAACGCGCCGCCCGGCTGTCCGGCATCCCGCTGCGATGGATCAAGGTCACGGTCTATGGCCTGAGCGGCTTCTGCGCGGCGGTCGCGGGGATCGTGCATGCCGGGCAGTTCAGCTTCGGGAGTCCCAATGACGGTACCGGCTACGAACTGAATGCGATCGCCGCCGTTGTCATCGGCGGGACCGACCTGTTCGGGGGCGCCGGCAGCATGGTCGGCACCATCGCCGGGGCCGTCATGCTGGGCGCGCTGGCCAATATCCTGCAACTGAACGACGTCAGTGCCGCGATGCAGCTTCTGGCAACCGGCCTGATCATCGTCGGCGCGGCCGGACTGCAGACGTTCGTCGGCGCCGGAAACGGCACGCGCGCGTGAAATCATCCGTTGAAACCAAAAACAAGAACAAGAAAGACAAAACGATGATTGTCAGGATTGCCCCTGTCGTCGGCCTGGCGCTCCTCTTCCCGCTGGCGGCGGCGGCCGCCCCGCTGGCGAAGGAGTGCGGGCCGAACAAGAGCTATGTCATCGGGTTCTCGCAGGCCAACTTCAAGGAACCGTACCGGGCGCACGTGGATCATGAACTTCAGCGCCTGGTGAAGAATTATCCGCAATTCAAGCTCGTCATCGCCGACGGCCAGGCCAACGACAATACCCAGGTCTCGCAGGTCGAGAATTTCCTGACGCAGCAGGTCGATATCCTGTTCGTCTCGGCGTTCGAGGCCGCGCCGCTGACCCCGGCCGTCAGTGCCGTCTACGACAAGGGTATCCCGGTCATCGAACTGGACCGCAGGACGACGGGCGAAAAATTCACCAGCTTCGTCAGCGGCGATAATCGCGCCATCGCGCATGAAGCGGGCCTGTATGCGGCAAGCCTGCTGCCCGATGGCGGCGACGTCGCGATTCTGGAGGGGCTGCCCAGTTCCTCGCCGGCGATCGAACGGCTGGAGGGCTTCAAGGCCGGGATTTCCACCAACCCCAAGGTGAAGATCATCGCGGTCCAGCCGGTCGACTGGATGCAGGACAAGGCGGTGGAAGTGTTTTCCGCGATGCTGCAGGCCCATCCGGACATCAAGCTGGTCTATACCAGCAACGATCTGGCCGCGGCAGGCGCCTATATCGCGGTGAAGCAGGCCGGCAAGCTCGGCCAGGTCAAGATCATCGGGACCGACGGACTGCCGGGACCATCCGGCGGCATCCGCGCGGTGGCCGAGGGTCAATGGACGGCGACCTACGTGTACCCCACCGGTGCCGCCGAAGCCCTGGACCTGGCCAAGAAGATCCTGATCGACTGCGCATCGTCCGTCCCGCGCCTGGTCACGGTGCCGACGCAGCGCATCGATGCGAGCAACGCCAAGGAACTCTACGCCAAGGGGGAATGACCGATTGCTCTAACTGTTTGGTCCCGGGATTTGGTGGTGCATTATTTTCACATGAGTGGAAGGATGCGCTATGGGCCAGGTTCACCACGGAAGCGCCACGACGACAGCGGCAGTCCGTCGAGCGATACAACATAGTCAAGAGAGCCTGAGGGTTCTGGCGAAACGCTACGGGATCAACCCGAAGACGGTCGCCAAATGGAAGGGGCGGACCGATACGTCGGATCGACGCACCGGTCCGAAGGTCGCATCCTCAACCATCCTGTCGACCGAAGAAGAAGCGATCGTTGTGGCCTTCCGTCGCCATACCCTGCTGCCTCTTGATGATTGCCTTTATGCGCTTCAGGCGACGATCCCGCATCTGACGCGATCTTCCCTGCACCGTTGTTTTCAGCGCCATGGGATCAGCCGCCTGCCCGAGACCGAAGGCGACAAACCAAAACGGTCGAAGTTCAAGAGTTATCCGATCGGCTATTTTCACATCGACATTGCTGAAGTCCGCACTGAAATGGGGCGCCTTTATCTTCTGGTGGCGATCGACCGGACCTCGAAATTCGCTTTTGTCCAATTGCACGAGAAAGCGACACGTCGCGTTGCCGGTGACTTCCTGCGTGCTCTGGCCGCTGCGGTTCCCTACCGCATCCATACCGTGCTGACCGATAACGGCACGCATTTTACCGATCCGGCCGGCAATGGATGGACACCCGAAGACATCAAGGCCATGCGGGCGGATGGTGTCCTGTTCCGGTGCCACTCTTTTGAACTGGCCTGTGCTGATCTCGATATCGAGCATCGACTGACAAAGCCGCGACATCCCTGGACGAATGGCCAGGTCGAGAGGATGAACCGCACGATCAAGGACGCCACCGTCAAGCGCTTCTACTACGAAACACATGACCAGTTGCGTCAACACCTCGCCGACTTCGTTACCGCCTACAATTTCGCCCGCAGGCTCAAGACCCTGCGCGGCCTCACTCCATATGAATTCATTTGTCAGCAGTGGGAAAAAGAACCATCACGGTTCATACATAATCCGCACCACCAAATCCCGGGACAAAACATCTAACAGACCAGCACGCTGCCGACCTCACGGCAGGCGGCCTGTGGGGCGCCCTGCCCGTTTTGAATGGTCCACGACCCGGGTCCGGTCCGCTGGGCGGTGAAGTGCCCGCGCATCGCGGCGGTCTGCCGGTCGATATCGGCCTGCAGGGCCTGCTTCTGGCGCTGTCTGTCCGGGGGCGTGGTAGCATCGGGCGCAGTTTCCTGCTGCCGGCGCAGGGCATCCAGTTGCGCGCGGTCGCGTTCGATCGCCCGCAGCCCCTGCTGCCGGGCGGTGAATTCCTGCCGCTGGATTTCCGTCTGCAATTGCATGCGCCGCTGCGCCTGTTCGGCGGGATTGACCCCGCACCCGAACGGCCCGGCTGCGCACCCCACCTGCGCGCGCGCCGCCGGGATGCCTGACAGAACGATGCCCAGCAGCCCGGCCAGCACCAGCGCGCGCCGGGACACGGCTTACGGGCCCGGTGCGGCGAAGCGCGCGGCCAGCCAGCGATGCATCAGGTCGTAGGACTGCCGGGCCGCGGCGGGGTTGTAGCGGCACAGGCCGGTGGGCGCCGTGGCCTCGGTTTCCGTGAAGCAATGCACGGCGTGGCCGATGACCACGAACTGCCATGGTGTCGGCGTCTGGCCCATCTCGGCCAGGAAGGATGCGAAATCGGGTGACGTCGTCCGGTCGTCGGCCCCGTTCATCGCCAGGACCGCGGCGTGGATGCCGCGCGCCAGCCCCGGATCGTCGGTCGTCAGGTTGCCGTGGAAAGAGACGACGGCGCGCACATCCGCCCCGCTGCGCGCCAGGTCCAGCACCGCCGTACCGCCGAAGCAGAAGCCTATGGCCGCCAGCCGCGACAGGTCGATCGGCGCCGTGCCGGCCAGCGACTTCAGCACCGCCAGCGCCTGCGCCGCACGCCGCCGCATCAGGACCCGATCGCCCATCAGCGGCTTCACCGCCGCCATCGACTGCGCATCGTCGGTGGGCCGGACCGAGGCACCGTACATGTCCGTCAGCAGGATCACGTAATCCCGCCCCGCGATCATCCGCGCCTTGTCGATGGCGATGGCGTTCACCCCGTGCCAGTTGGGCACCATGACCAGCCCCGGCCGCCGGGCCGAGACCGCATCGTCATAGATCAGCACGCTTTCGAACCGCGTGCCGTCCAGGGTCCAGGCGACGGGGCGCGTCACCATGCGCGCCCACGCCCCGCCGGAGGGGGCACATACTGCCGCCACGACCAGGCCCAGCACGGCGAAAAACCGCACGGATCGCATCATTCCGCCCCTCCCCCAGGCCGCCATTACGCCACCCGCGCAACCTCGGCGATCAGCCGGTCCACGATCGTGGGATCGGCCAGCGTCGACAGGTCGCCCAGCCCGTCCAGTTCGTGGCAGGCGATCTTGCGCAGCAGCCGCCGCACGATCTTGCCCGACCGGGTCTTCGGCAGGTCGGGCACCAGATAGACGCGCTCCGGCACCGCGTAGCGCCCCACGCCCCTGGTGACGGCCAGCGCCGCGGCCTCGGCCAGGCCGGGCTCGGCCATGTCGCGCGCGACCGCGAACACCACCAGTCCCTGCCCCTTCAGGTCATGGGGGATGCCTACCGCCGCGCATTCCACGAAGCGATGGTCGGTGGCCACCACGTCCTCGATTTCGGCCGTGCCGATACGGTGGCCGGACACGTTGATGACGTCGTCGATCCGCCCGGTGATCCAGTAATAGCCGTCGGCGTCGCGCCGCGCCCCGTCGCCCGAGAAATAATAGCCGGGGCTGAAGGTGAAATAGGTCTGGCGGAACCGCGCATGGTCGGCCCAGATCGTCCGGGCCTGCCCGGGCCAGGATCGTGCCACGCACAGGCAGCCCTCGCCCTCGCCCTCGATCACCGCGCCCTTGTCCGTCAGCAGGACGCAGGCTACGCCCGGCAGCGGCAGGGTCGCCGCCCCGGGCTTCTGCGGCACCGCGCCGGGCACCGGGGCGATCAGGATGCCGCCGGTTTCGGTTTGCCACCAGGTATCGACCACCGGGCAGCGTCCGCGCCCGACCTTCTCGTGAAACCACAGCCACGCATCGGCACTGATCGGTTCGCCCACGCTGCCCAGCAGGCGCAGGCTGTCCAGCGCGTAGCGGTCCACCACGTCGTCGCCGTCGCGCATCAGCGCGCGGATCGCGGTCGGCGCGGTGTAGAAGGTCGTGACCTTGTGGGTGTCGATCACCTCCCACCACCGGCCCGGAGCGGGGTGGGACGGCAGCCCCTCGAACAGCACGACGGTGCTGCCATTGGCCAGCGGGCCGTAGACGACATAGGTGTGGCCGGTGATCCAGCTGATGTCCGCCGTACACCAGAACACGTCGCCCGCCCGGTGGTCGAAGACCAGTTCGTGGGTATAGGACGCCCAGACCATGTAGCCGCCGGTGGTGTGGACCATGCCCTTCGGCTTGCCGGTGCTGCCCGAGGTATAGAGGACGAACAGCGGGTCCTCGGCCCCCATGATTTCGGCCGGGCAGTCCTCCGCAGCCTGCGCCAGCAGCGGGTTCAGCGGCAGGTCGCGGCCCGCGTGCATCGGTACCGCCGCCCCGGTCACGGCCAGGACCAGCACGTGGCGCACCTGCACGCCGTCACGGGCCACGGCGTCGTCCATCGTGGCCTTCAGCGGAATGCGCTTGGCGCCGCGCCGTCCCTCGTCGGCGGTGATCACCACCGCCGCCCCGCTGTTGACCAGGCGGTCGGCCAGCCCTTCCGCCGAGAACCCGCCGAACAGCACGACATGCACCGCGCCGATCCGCGCGCAGGCCAGCATCGCGACCACGCCCTCGATCACCATCGGCAGGTGGATCGCCACCCGGTCGCCCCGCCCGACGCCCAGCCCGCGCAGGACGTTGGCCATCCGGCACACGCGCTGGTGCAGCGCCCGGTAGGTCAGGCGTTCGACCTGTCCCTGATCCTGCCCCTGCCAGATCAGCGCGACCTGATCGCCCCGCGTCGCCAGGTGGCGGTCCAGGCAATTGGCGCTGGCGTTCAGCGTGCCGTCGGCGAACCAGCGTATCGCCACGTCGCCCCCGAAGGTCGAGGACGACGCGGTCGTCGGCCGGACCGCCCAGTCGATGCGCCCGGCCTGGTCCAGCCAGAACTGATCGGGATGCTGCGACGCGGCATCGGTCATCTGGCGCAGGCGGGGGGCATCGACGGCAGCCTGTGCCGCGAACGAGGGTGGAACGGGAAAGGTCTCTGCGTGTATCACGGTTTATTCTATTCGCCTGTCATGGCCGGTAGGGAATCCGGCTTCTTGAATGGGAGGGTATAGACGGTGAATATAACGGTTTCACCCTTGGGAGACGAGCCCATTCCCGCCCCCTTCATGGCAGATCACCCCGGCGGTTCGGGTGCGAATGTGAACGGCAGCGAATCCCGCTGGTTGACGTCGGGCGCCAACCGGTGATGCAGGGGAGGAAAGGCCCGCGAACGACATTCGGTCCAATCACATAAATGGCAGGATATACCGACAGGAATCGCCGGCGCCTGTAAATTCAGGCGATCGGAATACACGATTTCGGCAGCGCGGGTGATGTCGCAGCCCATGGCCACGGCATGAACGGGCTGCACGTCGTTCCAGCCGGTGGAAATGCCCGTCACGGTCCGCGCGAAACACAGAAAGGTCCGGCCGTCGGTGAACTGCGCCACCTGCGCCTGGATCACGCCGGGGGTGGAAAAGCAGGTATTGGCATTCCATTGCGGGCAGGAATGGCCCTGGCGCGGCACCGGAAAGCCGCAGGCGGAAAAGCTCTTCGTCATGTTCCCCGCCGGATCGGTCCGCACGAAGAAGAACGGCACCCCGCGTTCGCCGGGTTTCTGCAATGTGGACAGGCGCTGCGCCGCCTGCTGGTAGGATACGCCGAACCGCGCGGACAGGATGTCCAGATCGTGGCGCAGGGCCGTTGCCGCGGCCAGGAAGGGCGAATAGGGCATCAGCAATGCCGCCGCCGCGTAGTTCACCAGCCCGATCTGGATGACGATCCGCGCCTCCTGCGTGCTGGGTGCGATATCCTGCAGCAGATGCTCGATCGCGTCGCGTCCCTCGATCAGCATCAGTTGGAAGGCCAGCTGGAACCCCCGGCTTTCACGCGGCAGCAGATCGGAAAGCTGCAGAAGCCGGCTGTCGGGATCGTAACGGCGGAACGCGCCGTCCAGGGCCGCGATCCGCACCACGATGCCGTGGTGCTGGCGCAGCCGGGTCGCGATCATGTGGTTGCTTTCCGACGGCGGCAGGGCCTCGCCGTCCGGCAGCCGCGCCGCGCGGGCCATGTCGGCGCGCACCTGTTCGGCCGCCGCCTCCAGTTCCGGGAAGAAGTTCAGCCGCTCGTCATAGACCAGCCGTGCTTCTTCCTGCGGCAGGATGACCCGCGTGCCGGTCGGCAGCATCAGGCGTGTCGCGTCATGATGGGCGGCACGAAAGGCCTGATGCAGGGTCAGCACCGCCCGCGCGGCCTCGGGTTGTGCCGCCAGGACCGCGATCTCCTGCGCCGGCACCGCGTGCGCGCCCAGCAGCGGGTCGGACAGGGCCTCGTGCAGCAATCCCCGCAATCGCTGTTCGTCCACGCCGGACAGGGCTTCGATGGATACGTCCAGCGCCCGGGTCAGCTTGATCAGCAGCGAGGCCGTGACGCTGCGCTGATCGTGTTCGATCAGGTTCAGGTAGCTGGGCGAAATGCCCAGCCGCGTCGCCAGCCCCTGCTGCGACAGGGACCGCTCGGACCGAAGCCGGCGAATGATGTGACCGATGCGGGTCGGCGCCATGGCGATTTACTCTTTTTACAAATATTCAAAACAGTATGTAAATAATTTTACACCATTCATGATACGCTATCCTGTTTTACATGGCATATCATTATCCCTTCTCATTAAATGATGGAACAGACGATCGAAAAGGGAGATCCGTCAATGTCCATCGACACCATTGCCGCCTTCATGGCCGACCCCGAGCGCTTCGCGGGCATCAAGCGCGATTATGACGCGCGCGACGTGGCGACGCTCTCCGGCTCGTTCCGCATCCGCCACACCCTGGCTGAAATGGGTGCCGCGCGCCTGTGGCACCTGCTGAAGACCGAACCCTACATCAACGCGCTGGGCGCGCTGACGGGCAACCAGGCGATGCAGCAGGTCAAGGCGGGGCTGAAGGCCATCTACCTGTCCGGCTGGCAGGTCGCGGCCGACGCCAACGTGGCGGGCGAGATGTATCCCGACCAGTCGCTGTACCCCGTGAATTCGGTGCCCACCGTGGTGCGGCGCATCAACAACGCCCTGCGCCGCTGTGACGAGATCGCGACGCAGGAGGGCGATCGCGGCCAGTACTGGATGGCCCCCATCGTCGCGGATGCCGAGGCCGGGTTCGGCGGCCCGCTGAACGTCTTCGAGCTGATGCGCGCCCTGATCGCGGCCGGCGCGGCGGGCGTGCATTTCGAGGACCAGTTGGCCTCGGAAAAGAAATGCGGCCATCTGGGCGGCAAGGTGCTGATCCCGATCGCGCAGCATATCCGCTCGCTGAACGCGGCGCGGCTGGCGGCGGATGTCGAGGGGGTGCCCACGGTCCTGATCTGCCGCACCGACAGCCACGCGGCGCAGCTCCTGACCTCGGACATCGACGAGCGCGACCATCCGTTCCTGACCGGCGAGCGCACGCGGGAAGGCTTCTTCCGCATCCGCGAGGGGCTGGGCGTCGAATACGCCATCGCCCGTTCGCTGGCCTATGCGCCCTATTGCGACCTGCTGTGGTGGGAGACGTCCGAGCCGAACCTGGAGGAAGCCCGGCAGTTCGCCGAGGCCATCCACAAGCAGTTCCCCGGCAAGATGCTGGCCTATAACTGCTCGCCGTCCTTCAACTGGAAGAAGAAGCTGTCGGCGCGCGACATCGCGGACTTCCAGCGCCGGATCGGGGCGATGGGCTACAAGTTCCAGTTCGTCACCCTGGCGGGCTTCCACAGCCTGAACTATTCGATGTTCAAGCTGGCGCATGGCTACGCGGAACGCGGCATGGCCGCCTATTCCGAGTTGCAGGAAGCCGAGTTCAGCGCCGAGGTCGACGGCTACACCGCCACCCGCCACCAGCGCGAGGTCGGGACCGGCTGGTTCGACGCGGTCGCGACCGTGGCCGGCGGCGGCCATACCTCGACCGCCGCGATGGCCGGTTCGACCGAGACCAAGCAGTTCCATGCCGACCTGTCCTTCGACCGGAACAAGACGCCGGTCTGATGAACCGGCGGCCGGGGGCGGCCGGGCCGCGTGCCCGGCCGCCGAACCCGACCGCAGACCCGACCACAGACCAGACACCGGAAGACAGACCCGAAAAAGGGCCCGAAAAGGGGAAAGACCATGTCCCGTCGCACGATCGGCCAGCTTCGCATCCATCATGCCCTCGATGCCTTCGTCACGCACGAAGTCCTGCCGGGAACCGGCGTTTCCGCCGACCGGTTCTGGATGGGCCTGTCGGACATCATCACCCATTTCACGCCGAAGATCCTGAACGCCCTGGCGCGCCGCCGCCTGTTGCAGCAGGCCGTGGACCATCTGCTGACCGCACCCGGATTCGATCCCGGCGATGTCGGCGCGCAGATCGACCTGCTGCGCACCGTCGGCTATCTGGAGCGCGAGCCGGAGAGCGTGTCGATCGCCACCCGTGACGTCGATGCCGAAATCGCGCGCATCGCCGGGCCCCAGCTTGTGGTTCCCGTCACCAACGCCCGCTATGCGCTGAATGCCGCCAACGCCCGCTGGGGCAGCCTGTATGACGCGTTCTACGGCACCGACGCCGAGCCGTACGACATGCAAGGCGTTCCCACCGCCGGCTATGACACGCAGCGCGGCGAGCGGGTGATCCGGCGGGTACGGCTGCTGCTGGACGAAATCATGCCGCTGACGCGCGGCAGCCACGCCGACGTCGCGCGCTATCGGGTCGAGGACGGCCGGTTGACGGCGGCGCTCGACGACGGCGCGCCGCCGGCCGGCCTGCGCCGTCCGGCACAGTTCGCCGGATTCCAGGGACCGCCGGACGCGCCCCGGGTGGTCCTGCTGCGCAATCACGGCCTGCATCTGGAACTGCGCTTCGACCCGACATCGCCGATCGGCAGCCGGGACCGCGCCGGGATATCCGACGTGATCGCGGAATCCGCGATCAGCACCATCATGGATTGCGAGGACAGCGTTTCGGCAGTCGATGTCGAGGACAAGATCCAGGTCTATCGCAACTGGCTGGGCCTGATGCAGGGCACCCTGACCGCGTCGTTCCGCAAGGGCGGGCGCCTGCTGGAACGGCGCCTGGCCCCCGACCGGCATTACACCGCGCCCGACGGCACGCCGCTGGTGCTGCCGGGGCGCAGCCTGATGCTGATCCGCAATGTCGGCCACCACATGTTCACCGATGCGATCGTGGACACTGGCGGCCACCCGGTGCCCGAGGGCGTGCTGGACGCCGCCGTGACCGCCGCCATCGCCCTGCACGACCTGCGCGGAACGTCGCGCACCACCAACAGCCGGACGGGATCGATCTATATCGTCAAGCCCAAGATGCACGGGCCGGAAGAGGTCGCCTTGTCCGACGCCCTGTTCGCGCGCGTCGAACGGGTGCTGGGCCTGGGGCCGAACACCATCAAGATGGGCATCATGGACGAGGAACGGCGGACCAGCGCCAACCTGGCCGCGTGCATCCAGGCCGCGCGCGAGCGGGTGGTGTTCATCAATACCGGTTTCCTGGACCGCACGGGGGACGAGATCCATTACTGCATGCAGGCCGGCCCCGTGGTGCGCAAGGCCGACATGCGCGCCGAGCCGTGGATGGCGGCATACGAACAGCGCAACGTCGCGATCGGCCTGGCCTGCGGGCTGAAGGACCATGCCCAGATCGGCAAGGGCATGTGGGCGATGCCGGACCGCATGGCCGACATGATGACCCAGAAGATCGCCCACCCCCGCGCGGGCGCCAATACGGCCTGGGTGCCCTCGCCCACCGCGGCGACGCTGCATGCGCTGCATTATCACTTCGTCGACGTGGCGACGGTGCAGGCGCGGATGGAAAACGTGCCGCCGGCCGCCATCAAGGGGCTGATGACCCTGCCGCTGGCCGATCCGGCGGCGTGGTCGGCGGCGGAGCGCCGGGCCGAACTGGACAACAACCTGCAGGGCATCCTGGGTTATGTCGTCCGGTGGGTGGATATGGGCATCGGCTGTTCCAAGGTGCCGGACCTGGACGATGTCGGCCTGATGGAGGACCGCGCGACGCTGCGCATTTCCTCGCAGCACGTCGCGAACTGGCTGCATCACGGCGTGGTGTCGCAAGACGAGGTCCGGGCGTCCATGATCCGCATGGCCGCCATCGTGGACGGGCAGAATCGCGACGAGCCCGGCTATCGCCCGCTGGCCGACAACGCAGGCGGCCCGGCCTTCCGCGCCGCGTCGGACCTGGTGTTCAAGGGCGTGACCCAGCCCAACGGCTATACCGAGTCCACGCTGCATCGCTGGCGCCGGGTGGCCAAGAACGGCGCCGCCGCGGCGAACCGGACGGTGCCGGAACTGGACCGGGCCGTTCCGTAACGGGGTGATCGAACGGGCGGCGGGCGGCCGGTCAGGCGCGCAGATGCTCCAGCCGCAGCCGCCCGCGGGCGTCGCTCAGCCGTGCCGCCGTCAGTCCGGCCGACAGGACGGCGCCGATCATATTGCCGGTGACGATCAGGCTCATCAGCACGATCTGGTATTTCGATGCCTCCAGCGGATTCATGCCGGCCAGGATCTGGCCGGTCATGATCCCGGGCAGGGTCACGATCCCGGCCGCCGCCATCTGGTTCAGCGTGGGGATCAGCGCGGTGCGGATCGCCCGGCGGATCAGGCTGTTCATCGCCGCGGCCCGCGTCGCGCCCAGGATGATCCGGGCCTCGATCGCCGCGCGCTCGCCCACGACCGAGGACAGCAGCGTGTTCATCGACAGGCTGGTCGCGTTCATCACATTGCCCAGCAGCAGCCCGGTCATGGGGATGGCCGTGCGCGCCTGGTACCAGGGGTGCGGCTGCAACGCCGTCAGCAGCCCCACCAGCACCACAACACTTGTCCCGGCCGCCGTACTGACCCCGCCGATACCGAAATGCCAGCCCGGCGTCAGGCGGACAAGTTGGCGGGACCCGACCTCGCAGGACGCGGCGGCGAACATGAACGCCACCACCAGCAGGGTCAGCCAGATCGACGATTTTCCGAACACGAACACCAGCACGCTGCCGGTCAGGATCAGTTGGGCGGCCATGCGCACCGCCGCGATCGCCAGCGTGCGATGAATACCCAGCGACAGCATGACCGACACCACGATGCAGCCGGCGATCAGGCCACCCGCCAGGACCAGGTCCCCGGTCGTCAGCAGGATCGGCGTCACGAACCCACCCGGGCGAAGCGGCCATGCTCCATATGGCACCGAAGGTCGGCCATCCGGTCGGCCTGTCGCGGATCGTGCGATATCAGGACGATCGCCACCCCCCTGGCCTTCTCGGCGTGCAGGATGGTTTCCACCTTGCGCGTCGTCGCCTCGTCCAGCGCCGAACAGGGTTCGTCCAGCAGCAGCACGCGCGGGTCCTGGCGCAGGCCGCGCACCAGGGCCAGGCGCTGCCGCTCGCCGGTGGACAGGCGGTGCAGCGGATCGCGCAGCAGGCCGTCGCGCAGCCCGGCCCGCGCCAGCAGGTCGCGCGTGCGCGCATCGTCGGGCAGGTGATCCAGAACCGAATCCGACCACCATCCCGGTTCGGCCGGACAATATACGACCTGCCGGCGCCACAGATGGGCCGGCATCGCACGGCACAGCCTGCCGTCCAGCGCGACGTCGCCCTGATGGGGGTCCAGGTCTGCGATCATGCGCAACAGCACCGTCTTGCCGGCGCCCGACATGCCGGTCAGGACCAGGCAGGCACCGCCCGGCACATCGAAATCGACCGGCCCCGCATGCGGATTACATAACCCGCGCACCGACAACCCGCGTGGGGCGATCCCACGAGGGAGGGTACCGCCACATGGCGGGAAAGAAGACGGTTCAAACACTGTAATGCAATCGACCTGTTTTCTGGACGGACCAGAATACCAGATAGACGAAAAGAGGCCGTCTGGAAGCCGGATTCAGTCGATTGCCCAGGAGCGGATCGCGATCGGGTCATTTTCCTGCCGTGGGACCCAACCACACGACAGGAAAAAACCGTTACGAGATCTTATGATTCGGCAGGCGGCCGATGCGCCCTGGGCGTGCCGAGCGGCACGGTTTCGAAACACAGGGAATCCGCGACGGGGGGATAACCGCGGGACGGTGCGGATTTAACCTGATCCTGCGCGGAGGAGGACCGGTCAGAATCGACTCTGTTCTCTGGCTGCATGGCTGGATCTCCCGTGGAAATGCCTGATTCAACCATGCCCGGCGGCAAAAGT
Organism: Gluconacetobacter diazotrophicus PA1 5; assembly: GCF_000021325.1. Taxonomy (GTDB): domain Bacteria; phylum Pseudomonadota; class Alphaproteobacteria; order Acetobacterales; family Acetobacteraceae; genus Gluconacetobacter; species Gluconacetobacter diazotrophicus. The sequence continues at coordinate 798,004 of NC_011365.1, forward strand.
TCCGCTACCGTGGCGGCTTTCCGCCGCCCCGGATCGAAACAGCCGGACATCGCAAGACCACGATGCCGGCCAATTGTGACGATTTCGTGACGATATCGGAACCGCGATCAGTGCGCGCGAACGGCCGTGACCTCGATTTCGACCAGCCAGCCGGGGTTGGCCAGGTGCGCGACCTCGAACGCCGAGCGCGTCGGCAGGTTCGGCTGCGCCTTCGTTCCGAAAAACTCGGTATAGGCCTTCATCATTCCCGGGAAGTCGATCTTGCCCAGCTTCGGATCGGCGACCATGTAGATGTGCATCTGCACCACGTCGCCCATCGTCAGCTTCAGCTTGGCCAGTTGGCCCTGAATCTGCGTCAGCGCGCCACGGACCTGGGTCTCGGTGTCACCGTAGGCGGCCAGCGTCATCGGCTTCGCCGACTTGTTCACCGGCTGCGCGCCCGTGCCGCTCAGATAGATCGTGCTGGCGCCGGGGGGGACCTCGATCGCCGTGGCGATCGGAAAATGATCGGCGGGGTAGCGCACGATATCCGCCGCCCGCGTCGGGGATGCCATCCCCACGCCCAGGACAGCCGCCAGCGCGGCGGCGCCCGCCATTGTCTTGACCATCGTCATGTCTGTCATTCCTGTTCGGGATTAATGGCCGGGCGCTGGCCGGCAACGTCTTCCGGCTTCACGATGTCGGTGTAATGATTGCCGAAATGGCTGCGGACATAGTTCACCACGTCCGACACCTGCTTGTCGGTCAGCATGCCGGAAAACCACGGCATGCCGCCGTAACCGTTCAGCACGACATAGATCGGGTAGTCGCCGTTGGCCAGCTTGGCATTCCCGGCCAGGGCCGGAAAGCGGGCGCCCGACCCCAGGGCGCCCTTGCCGTCGGGCATATGGCAGCCCTGGCACACATGCTGGTAGACTGCGGCGCCGTCCGTCAGCGGCTGCATCTTGCCCACGACGGCGCTGGCGCTGTCGGCATGGGCCTGCGGGGCGAGGAACGCGCCGGCCGCCAGGCCGGCGAGGAGCAGGAATACGGAACGCATCAGACAGCCCCCTGCGCACGCTTGTGCAGACGCGTGATGGCATCCAGCGACGACAGGATCGCGCCTTCCTGCCAGCAGCCGATATAGGACGCATGCTCCCCGGCCAGGACGATCCGGTTATCGACCTCGCACAACGTCTTGTAATGGGTCTTGCGTGCCTGCTCGGACCACATGGAACAGCACCCCAGGGTCCAGGGCATGCGGCTCCAGGCCACGGCGACGCCCGAGCGGAATTCCTTGCGATAGTTCGGATGGATGACCTGACCCTGCGCCAGCCCGCGCTCGATCCGCTCCGCCGGACTCATGCCCGCGAAATCGTAGGCCGCCGGCCCGAACATGTAGCCGCCCAGCAGGACGGCCGGACCGTTGCTGAAATAGCCGTGGCTGGGATACGAGATCTGGCTGATCGGCTGGTCGGTGAAGCTGATGCCGCCATAGATCTGGTCGTCTTCCTCCCAGAAGCGGCGGTTGAATTCCAGGCCCAGCTTGACGGACGACGCATAGGGAACCGCCGCGATCGCCGCCTTCAGCGGGCCGCTGACCTGGATGTCGAGCTGCGAGAGCACCGACAGCGGAATGGTGCAGACGCAATAATCGGCCTGGGCCTGCCGGACGGCGCCGCCATGGGCCATGTCGTCATAGGTCACGGTCACCCCGTGGTCGTCCTGGTGGATCGACGAGACCTTGCAGTTCAGGGTGATCAGGTCATGCACCTGGCGGGTGAAGCCCTTGCCGATCTGGTCCATGCCGCCGACGGGCTGGAACATCGTCGTCTGCATGTCCAGCCGTTCGTGGAAGGCCATCCACTGCCACAGGCCCGACCGCATCACGTCGCCGCGCGCGAACGTATCCGAAGGGATCGGCGCGCCGTCGACGCCGCCGCCCTGCGGCTTCGCGAAGCCGCGCCGCAGCGAACTGGTCACCCCCTTGCGATAGGCCCCGCTGGCGTCCAGCCCGCCCCATTCGCGCATCGCCGTGGCGACATGGGCGCGTTCGTCGGCCGAAACGACATCGTCCAGTTTGTGCTGCTCGATCGCCTTGGACAGCAGTTCGGCAGTGAAGCCGTTGAAGTCGGACGCGAATTCACGATAGCGCACGGCCTTGCCGCCGAAGGCGTCCGAGGTATGCAGCCAGGAATTATGGTTCAGTTCGACGAACGGTTCCAGTTCGACACCGAACGCCTTGCAGTAATGCAGCAGGCCCTGGTGATGGTATGGAATGCGCCACGGGCCGGGGTTGATGTAGTTGCCCGGGGCGAACTGGACCTTCTGGGTCGCGCCGCCCAGTTCCGTCAGCGTGTCGCCGCCACGCAGCGAAATATTGCGCCCGCCGCTGCGATTCTGGAATTCCAGGATGCGGACCTGATAGCCCGCCTTGCGCAGTTCATAGGCCGCCAGCATCCCGGCCAGGCCGGCCCCCAGCACCAGAACCCGGGTTCCGCGCTTGGCCCCGGTCAGGACGGGCGGGCCGCTGAAATCGGTGCCGGCGGCGTGGCCCAGGCTGGTCATCGCCTGATAGAGGGCGGCACTGCCCCCCAATATGCCGATTCGGGTCAGCATCTGACGGCGCGTAGCCGCCGGACGCCGAAAAGCATTCGTCATAAAAGCTTCCCCAGAAGACGTTGCAGGAGCATGCAACAGATAAGGTGACAGCCGGACGGCACGCCCGTCTTGTGCCGGTGAGCCACCTTGTTACAGCCTTCCGTCGCGCCGGGGCAATCATCTGGGTTCCATACCGTAATGGTTTTTTCCGCCTCCGCCGGCGCCCGGTACCGGCCCGCATCGCGAAGACACCTTGTTTCACCGCTGCTTTCGAAGCCGCACGTCCCGGGCGCGCCTGGGGGATATCGTGATTCAAATGCCACAACGAAACAAAAAAATGTCTCGGTATCGAATCATGTCAGGCGGCGTGGTCCGTGTTGCCGATAATGTAGTTCCGGCCGGAGGTCGCGGCGTGGCGGGCTTCCTCGATCCGGAACTTGACGAGGTCGCCGATGCTGACCAGGCCGACCACCGCGCCGTTTTCCAGCACCGGGACGTGCCGGGCCCGCCGTCCGGTCATCCGGCGCGCGACCGCGACGATATCCTCGTCCAGCGACGTCGTGGGGACGTTGCGCATCATCACGTCCTCCGCCCGCAGCCGCGCGAAATCCGCCCCGTACCGCGATAGCGCGCCGACCAGCGCGCGTTCCGACACCAGCCCGACCAGCACGCCCGCCGCGTCCAGCACCGGAACCCCGCCGATGCGCCGGTCGCTGAGCAGGCGTGCGACGTCGGCCACGTTCATATCCTCGCGCACCGTCGTGACGTGATGGCCCTTGCGGTCCAGCACCTGAAGAACAGAAGCCGTCATGATGCATCCTCCCGCGTCCCCGATCGGGGGCGCGCAAGGGTGATGTGGCAAGCCGGACGGCTAACGGAAGGGGACGGTGCCCGGCACGTGGGCGGCGGCGAACAGAAATTCGTGAGACCCCGCCGCCGCGACCAGCGCGCCGCTCCACCGCACCAGCGGGCCGGGCAGCAGGCCGATCATCACCACGACCACCGCCAGCACCGCGACCAGGCCGGCCTGTCCGCGCCCCGCCGGGGCGCCTTCGCGCGGCAGGACGCCCGGCGCGGACGCCATCATGACCCGCGCCACGTTCAGGTAATAGTACAGGCCGATGACGCTGCCCACGATCAGGGCCGCCAACAGGACCGTGCGGTGGGCCGACATGCCCGCCGTGACGATATACGCCTTGGCGAAGAAGCCGGCGACCGGGGGAATGCCCGCCAGCGACAGCAGCATGACGGACAGCGCGCAGGCCACCGCCGGATGCCGGTGGAACATGCCGCGCCACGAATCGAGGTCCGCCATGTCCTCGCCACCCTGCCCCACCGCGCCCAACACCGCGAACGCCCCCAGCGTGGCCGCCGAATAGGCCGCCAGATAGAAGGCGGCGCTGCCCGCGCCGAACGGCCCGGGCGACAGCAGCGCCACCAGCAGGTACCCGATATGGGCGATGGACGACCCCGCCAGCAGCCGCTTCAGGTTGGTCTGCCGCAGGGCCAGCAGGTTGCCGCCCAGCATGCTCAGCACCGCCACCGCGGTCAGTTCGGTGGACAGGGGTCCGGCGCCGGCCAGGTCCACGCCCGCGGCGTAATGGGCCAGCGCGACGAACAGCGCGATCTTGGAGACGACGGCGATGAAGGCCGCGACCGGCAGCGGCGCGCCCTCGATCACGTCGGGCAGCCACAAATGGAACGGCACGACCGACAGTTTGAAGAACAGGCCCGTCAGGACCATGATGCTGGCCGCCAGCCCCAGGATTCCATGCGCCCCGCCATCCAGCGCGGCGAAGCGCAGCGTGCCGCCCTGGTCGTAGGACAATGCCAGTCCGAACAGCAGGATCGCGGTCGAGACACCGGACAGCATCAGGTATTTCATCGCGGCCTCGACCGCTTCCGGCCGGCCGGGCCGGTAGGCGACCAGCCCCGGCAGGGACAGGCTGAGCGTTTCCAGCCCCAGGAACAGCGCGATCATGTTCGCGCTGCCCGCCACGATCACGGCGCCCAGCGTGCCCAGCAGCAGCAGCAGGTGCCCCTCGCCCGCGCCGTCATCCCCCAGGCGGCGCCACGCCATGGCCAGCACGCCGCCCGACGACAGCACGATCAGCCCGGCGCCATAGACGAACCACCCATCGGCCGCGAACAGGGCGGCCCCGTCCGCGACGGGCGGGCCGCCCGCACCGGCGAAGGCCAGGCTGGCCAGCGCCAGGACCAGCGTGCCGGCGGCCACCCATCCCATGGCCGCGCGCCGCCATGCCAGGCAGGCCAGCAGGGCCAGGATGCCGGCCCCCAGGACCAGCACGGGCGGCGGCATGGCGGGCAATATGGTCATGGCGTCATGAGTCATGGCGCGGACACCGTCGGGCGGGCGGGCTGCGACAGGTCCAGCACCGGCTGCGGGCACAGGCCCAGGCCGATCAGCAGCGCGACCGTGCCGCCCAGTACCGCCATGTGCCGCGCCCCGAAATCGCCGGCCCCCCGGACCCCGTCCACCGGAAGGGGACCCTGGAAGGCCCGGCTGACCATGGTCAGGCCGTACAGCGCGGACAGGACCAGCCCCGACGCCGCCAGGACGGCCAGCAGCGGACTGATGCGCCACGTCGCCAGCAGCACCAGGAATTCGCCCACGAAATTGCCCAGGCCCGGCAGGCCCAGCGACGCCACCGCGAAGACCAGCCCCATGGCGGACAGATGCGGCATCACCGCCCACAATCCGCCCATGCGGCGCAGGTCGCGGGTATGCAGCCGGTCCTGCAGCGCCCCGGCGATGACGAACAGCGCGCCGGTGCTCAGCCCATGGGCCAGCATCTGCACCACCGCCCCTTCCATCCCCAGGGCCGAGCCCGAGAAAACCCCCATCAGGACGAACCCCAGATGGCTGACGCTGCTATAGGCGATCAGCCGTTTCAGGTCGTCCTGCACCAGTGCCTGCATCGCGCCGTACAGGACGCCCGCCACCCCCAGCACCAGCGCCAGCGGCGCCAGCCGTGACGCGGCGTCGGGAAACAGCAGCGCGACGAAGCGGATCAGCCCGTAACCGCCGGTCTTCAGCAGCACCCCGGCCAGCAGCACGCTGCCCGCCGTGGGGGCCTGGGTGTGGGTGTCGGGCAGCCAGACATGCAGCGGCACCACCGGCAGCTTCACCGCGAAGGCGACGAAGAACCCCGACGCCAGCGCCAGCGCCACGCCCGGCGCCAGCATCGTGCCCGCCAGGGCGAAATAATCGAAGGTCAGGACCCCGGTCTGGCGAAAATGCGCGATGGCCAGACCCAGGATGGACAGCAGCATCAGCAGGCCGCTGCCCTGGGTGAACAGGAAGAACTTGATGGCCGCGCGCGCCCGGTCCTCGTGCCCCCAGCCGGTGATCAGGACATAGAGCGGTACCAGCATCAGTTCCCAGAAGAAGAAGAACAGAAACAGGTCGGTCGCGATGAACACGCCGTCCACCCCCGCGACCGTCGCCAGCAGCAGCAGGTGAAACACCCCGGCCCCCGGCCCGATATCGCGCGAGGCCAGCAGCACGCACGGCCAGGACAGCACCACCGTCAGCCACAGCATAACCAGCCCCAGCCCGTCCAGGTCGCAGCGCACCGCGATGCCCAGGGCGGGAATCCACGGCACGGCGAAATGCGCCAGCCACGGCCCGCCGCCCGCCGGGGCGTGCCAGTACGCACGCCAGGTGATGTACAGCAGCAGCAGGGTCAGCAGCGCCAGCGTGGCCAGCGTCACGCGCCACGGCCCGCGCGGGCCGGCGCCGCGTCCGGCCAGCCACGCCGCCGTCCCGCCGGCCAGCGGCAGCAGGACCAGGGCCGGCAACGCGATCATGGCCGTCCCCCCCATGGCTGCACCGCCAGGCACAGGGCGACCGCCGTACCCACGGCCAGCCACCCGGCATAGCGCCGGACCTGGCCGTCCTGCATCAGTCCCAGTGCCTTGCCGCCCCAGACGGCCCCCGCCGCCAGCAGGTCGGGCAGGATGTCGAACACGTCCCGCTTCATCCACCGGCCCAGGGCGGTGAACGGGCGCACCACCAGCACGCCGTACGCCGCATCGAACCCCCACCCCGCCCGCGCCAGCCCCGCCAGCACGCCGGAGGCCGGCTGCGGCACACGTCCCGGTTGCCAGAACACCCAGGCCAGCGCGATCCCGGCCAGCGGCGCCAGGGACCCGGCCGCCAGCAACGCACGACCACCCTCGCCGCCCGATTCCGCCTCGGCCCCGCCCAGCACCGGCGCCAGCAGGTGCGACAGCAGGTGCACCGGCGCGATGACATCGGGCATTTCGATCATCCCGCCGACGACCGCCAGGACGGACAGGCACGCCAGCGGCACCGCCATCGACCAGCCGGTGCTGCCCGTCGCGGTGCCGCGCGGCGCGCCCAGGAAGACGATGAAGACGCAGCGGAAACTGTACAGCCCGGTCAGGAACGCCCCCAGCAGCGCCCCCGCCCACAGCAGGGGGGAACTGTCCCACGCGCCCTGCAGGATCGCTTCCTTGCTGTAGAACCCGGCGGAGACCAGCGGCACGCCCGCCAGCGCCGCCGCCCCCGCCACGAAGGCGGCGAAGACGCCCGGCATCGCCCGCCGCAGCCCGCCCATGTGAAAGATATCCTGCTGGTGATGCATGCGCAGGATCACCGCGCCCGCCGCCATGAACAGCAGCGCCTTGAACATCGCATGCGTCACCAGGTGGAAGATCGCGGCCCCCCACGCCCCGGTGCCCAGCGCCAGGAACATGTAGCCAAGCTGGCTGATGGTGGAATAGGCCAGGATACGCTTGATATCCGTCTGGACCAGGGCGCTGCCCCCCGCCAGCAGCAGCGTCACCAGCCCCACGACCGAGATCACCCCCATCACCACCGGCGCCGGCTCGAACAGCGCATGCAGCCGCGCGATCAGGTAGACCCCGGCCGTCACCATCGTCGCCGCGTGGATCAGGGCCGAAACCGGCGTGGGACCGGCCATGGCGTCGGGCAGCCAGATCTGGAACGGAACCTGCGCCGACTTGGCCACCGCGCCGCACAGCAGCAGCAGCGCCACCAGTTCGGCGCCCGGGCCGCGCAGGAAGCGCGTGGCGTCCAGCACGCGGTCGATGTCCAGGCTGCCCGCGCGCGTCGCCAGCAGCAGCAGCCCGCACAGCAGCAGCACGTCGCCGATCCGCGTGACGATGAAGGCCTTGCGCGCGGCGGCGCCGTTCGCGACCTCGCGGTACCAGAAGCCGATCAGCAGGTAGGAACACAGGCCCACGCCCTCCCACCCCACATAGAGGCACAGCAGGTCGGACGACAGGACCAGTACCAGCATGGCGGCGACGAACAGCGTCATGCCGCCGAAGAATCGTGCGATATCGGGGTCGTCCCACATATATCCGCACGCATACAGGTGGATCAGGAACCCGATCCCGGTCACGACCAGCATCATCACGAGCGACAGCGGATCGACCGCGAACGACACATGCGCGTCGAACCCGTCCACGCGCATCCACTGCCACAGCACGATCCGCAGGGCCGGATGGGGCGCGGGCAGCAGGTCCACCGCCAGCCATCCGGTCAGCAGCGCCGACAGGCCCAGCGCCCCGGCGGCAATGATGCAGGCCGCGCGGGTGGACATACGGCCCGACCGCAGGAACAGGGGAAACAGGAACAGGATCGTGGCGGCCAGGAGCGGGCACAGGACGATCAGCGGCGGCAGCGCGGTCATGATCGCTATCCCTTCAGGCGGTTGCCGGTATCGGCGTCCAGGGTCGGCCGCCCCGCCTGGTGCATCCGCAGCAGGATCGCCAGCCCGATCGCGGCCTCGGCCGCCGCCAGGGACAGGATCATCAGGAACATCACCTGCCCCTCCGCCGCATGCCAGCGCGTTCCGGCCGCGACGAAGGCCAGCGCCGCCGCATTCAGCATGATTTCAATGGACATCAGCATGAACAGCAGGTTGCGCCGCACCAGGACACCCAGCAGCCCCAGCGCGAACAGGCCGGCGGCCAGCAGCATCGCCATGTCCGGGGTGGGGCGCATGATCATTCCCCCCCCTGAAGATGGCGGCCGATGCGAAAGGCGCTGGCCAGCCCGGCCAGAAGCAGGAACGACGCCAGTTCGACCGTCAGCGCATAGGGCCCGTACAACACCAGCCCCACCTGCGCCGGACCGATGGGGCCGCCGCCGCCCGCCGGCGCGGTCACGGCCAGCGCACGCAGCAGCGCCGCCAGCAGGACACCGGCCAGCAGGACCGGGCCGATCCACACGCGCGGCACGATCCACGCCCGTTCGCGCCGCTGGTCCGTCGCCCCCAGGTTGAGCATCATGACCACGAATACGAACAGGACCATGATGGCGCCGGCATAGATGATGACTTCCAGCATGGCCGCGAAAGGCGCGCCCAACTGGAAAAAGATGCCGGCCAGCGCCAGCAGCAGCACGACCAGGTACAGCAGCGCGTGCACGGCATTCGCGCGCGTGACCGTCATGAAGGCGGCCAGCACGACCACCAGCGCGGACAGGGCGAAGGAGACATTCATGTCCATCACCCTCAGGGCATCAGGCTGCGCACGTCGACTGGCGGGGATTCGCGTTCCGCTTCCCCCTTGTCCTTGCCCGGGATCGTCACGCCGGACACGAGATAGAAGCTGTAATCGGGATATTTCCCGGTTCCCGAAATCAGCAGGTCCTCCTTTTCATAGACCAGGCTGGGGCGGACATATTCGCTCATCTCGAAATCGGGGGTCAGCTGAATCGCGTAGGTCGGGCAGGCTTCCTCGCAGAATCCGCAGAAGATGCAGCGGGAAAAATTGATACGGAAATAATCCGGGTACCAGCGCCCGTCCTGTTCCGTTTTCTGCAGACTGATGCAGTCCACCGGGCAGGCCACGGCGCACAGGCCGCAGGCGACGCAGCGTTCCTGCCCGTCGGGATCGCGCGACAGGATGATGCGCCCGCGATAGCGCGGCGGCAGCGGCGGCTTGGTCTCGGGATAGCCCACCGTGACCCGGCGATGGGTCATGTGCCGGAAGGTCAGCCACAGCGTGCGCAGGATATCGAACATCGCGGGCCCCCTATCCCGGCGCGCGCAGCAGCAGCACCGCGCCGGTCGCAACGATATTGAGCAAGGAAAGCGGCAGCAGGACCTTCCAGCCCAGCACCATCAACTGGTCGTAGCGCAGGCGCGGCAGCGCCGCGCGCAGCAGGATGAACAGGCCGGTCAGCACCCCGGTCTTCAGCGCGAACCACAGCCCCCCGGGCAGGACCGGCCCCTGCCATCCGCCCAGGTACAACGTCGCCACCAGGGCCGAGATCAGGACGATGCCCGCATATTCCGCCAGGAAGAACATGCCGAACTTCATGCCCGAATATTCGGTATGGAATCCGGCCCCCAGTTCGTTCTCGCCTTCCGGAAGATCGAACGGCAGGCGATGGGTTTCCGCGATTCCGGCCAGCAGGAACACGACGCAGCCCAGTGCCTGCGGGATGACGAACCACAGGCCCGACTGCGCCAGCACGATGTCGCGCAGGCTGAACGAATGCGCCGCCATGACCACGCCCAGGGCGGACAGGCCCATGAACACTTCGTAGCTGATCATCTGCGCCGCCGCCCGCAGCCCGCCCAGCAGGGCGTATTTGCTGTTCGACGCCCAGCCCGCCAGCACCACGGAATAGACCCCCATCCCCATGGCGGCGAAGACGAACAGCAGCCCGACATTCAGCCCGGCGGCGACGCTCCACCACGCGGTGACGGGGATGACCGCGAAGGACAGCAGCACCGTCATCATGCCGATGGTCGGCGCCAGGACGAACACGGCCCGGTCGGCGAACGGCGGAATCCAGTCCTGCTTGAACAGGATCTTGATGCCGTCGGCCACGGCCTGCAGAACGCCGCCGGGCCCGACGCGGTTGGGCCCGTAGCGGTCCTGCCACACGCCCAGCAGGCGCCGCTCGACCCACGTCAGCGCCGTCGCCAGCCCCAGCAGGACCACCAGCGTGACGGCAATGATGGCGGGCATGGGAACGATCATGACGCGTCCCCGCCCGCATGCCCGATATCGGCCCAGACGGGACTGACGATACCCTGCGCCCCGCCCGCATGCGCCGGACACAGCGCGACCCCGGGCGGCACCGCCGCATCCCGCACCACCGGCAGGCCGATCGCCTGCCCCGCGAGCAGCAGAGTGGCATCCGCCGGCCAGTCCGTGCCCACGCGCAGCACCATCGGTTCCGCCCGCGCGGCGACCGGCGGCGACAGCGTGCTCAGTTCCTCGGTTCCGAACAGCAGTTCCTGCGGCAGCAGCAGGATGCGGTCCGTGGACGGCACGAAACGGGGGGGAATGTCGGCGTGCCAGGCAGGCGCGGCCGGCATGTCGCCATCCAGCAGGCGGACTCCCGCGTCGCCGCCGCGCATCGGGCCGCCGATTTCCTGCTGGAAGCGGTTCAGCGCCTGGACCGAATTCCATCCCGGCTGCTGATAGTACGGAACCAGCGCCCCCGGCATGTCCGCCCCGTACGATCCCTCCATCGACGGGGAGAGCGGCGTGTCCGGGTTGGCCACCGGCGGCCGGTCGCGCACGCTGACCTGGGCGCGCATCGCGGTACGCCCGTCGAAACGCGGGGGCGCCGAACGCACGCGCTGTCCGTCCAGCCGATAGGACGCATCCGGCGCGGCGGCCCCGATCCCGGCCAGGGCCGGGCAGGACGTGCCGATCGCGGCGACGATCGAATCCAGGTCGGCCCAGCCCGGATCACGCCCCACCGCGCGGGCCAGGTCGCGCGCCCAGCGCCATGCCGCCTGGATGGGCCGGTCGGGCGACAGCACGGGCAGGAAACGCTGGGCCCGTCCCTCGGCACTGACCAGCGTGCCGGCGCATTCCGAAAACGCGGCGGAGGGCAGCACGATATCCGCCCGCGCCATCAGTTGCGTCGCGACATGGTCGATGACCACCAGATGCCGCACACCCGCCAGCAGGGCCTCCAGCGCGTCCGGCGCCATGCGGCGGGTCAGGTCGTTTTCCATCACCACCAGCGTGCCGATCCCGCCCGCCCGCACCATGCCGGCCACCGCGTCCAGGCTGACCCCGCCCAGCAGCGCCACGCCCATGCTGTTGCAGTCCGGCTGCATCACCGACAGGGCCACGTCGCGCCCCGCATGGGCCAGGGCGGTCGCGATGTTGGCGGCGGCGTGCGGCAGCGCCGCCATGCCGTAGTGCGACCCGGTGACGATCAGCGGCCGGCCGGCGGCGGACAGGGCCCGCGCGATCCGGTCCGCCAGGGCGGCCTCGTCCTCGGTCAGGTCCGCGACCTCGGGCGCGTTCATGTCGATCCGGTGCGCGATGGCGAAGCCCAGCCGCGCGATGTCGTCGGGGGCCGCGCGCCTTATGCCCTCGGCAATGTCGTCCAGGCCGGTGGCGCCGGGCGTCAGCACGAACAGCGGCACGCGCAGGCCGGTGCCCATGGTGCGCGCGGCGGCGTCCATCCAGCGCGGGACCTTGGCCGCGTCGGCGGCGCCGTAATCCGGCTGGCGCACCGCCTGGCGCAGCGCCAGCGCGACACGCGGGGCGGTCGCCGCCACGTCCTCGCCCAGGATCAGGACGGCATCGGCGCGTTCCATGTCGTGCAGGGTGGGATTGCGCGCCGGCGTGGCGCGCAGCAGGTTCGGCAGCGCGCAGGCCAGGTCGTGTTCCGCCCCCGTCAGGCCGGTGGAAAATCCCGCCGGACCCACCAGGTTGCGCAGGGCGAAATTCGCCTCGACCGACGCGCGCGCCGAGCCGATGCCCACCACCGGCCCGTCCGCCGCCATGTCCGCGAACCGGTCCAGCACGTCGCGCACGGCCGCGACCGCCTGCTGTCCGTCCACCCGGCGCAGGGGGACGCGCGGGCGGGACGGCGCCTGCGCGAAGCCATGGCCGAACCGCCCCCGGTCGCACAGGAAATAGCGATTGACCGCGTCGTGGTAGCGGTTGATCACCCGCCGTACCGAGCCCTGGCGCGCGTTGACGATGGTATTGCAGCCGACCGCGCAATGGGGGCAGACCGACGGCGCACCGTCCATGTCCCATTTGCGGACATAGACCGACGTGAAAGGCTTGTCGGTGAACACGCCGGTCGGACAGATTTCCACCAGGTTGCCGGCGAAGCCGCTTTCCAGCACGCCGCCGGCGGCGCGGCCGAAATAGACGTCGTTATGCGCGCCGAACGCCGCCAGGTCGGTGCCGCCGGCATAGTCGCGATAGAAGCGCACGCAGCGATAGCAGGCGATGCAGCGGTTCATCTCGTGCCGGACGAAGGGGCCCAGGTCCTGGTTGCGATGCGTGCGCTTGGGGAAGCGATAGCGCCGCGCGGCATGGCCGGTCATGACCGTCATGTCCTGCAGGTGGCATTCGCCGCCCTCGGCGCAGACCGGGCAGTCATGGGGGTGGTTGGTCATCAGCCATTCGATGACCCCGGCACGGAAGTCCCGTGCCTCCTGATCCTCGATCGACAGGATCGCACCATCGGTGACCGGCGTCATGCACGCCATGACGATCCGCCCGCGCGTGTCGTCGGGGCCCGCGAACTGCCGCACCGCGCATTGCCGGCACGCCCCGACCGACCCCAGTTCGGGATGCCAGCAGAAATAGGGCAGGTCCGCGCCGCTTTCCAGGCACGCCTGCAGCAGGTTTTCATCCAGCCGGGCGGGGCAGTCTCGTCCGTCGATCCGGATCGTGGCCATGGCGTCCCCTTATGCCGCGTGGCGATGCGGGCAGCGGCCGAGGCGCAGATGCGCCTCGAACTCCGCCCGGAACAGGTTCAGTCCACTGGACAGCGGCGCGATGGCGCCGGGGGCATGCGCGCAGAAGGTGCGGCCCATCGGGCCGATCATGCGGGCATGATGGGCCAGCAGGTCCAGGTCGCCATCCTCGCCCCTGCCCTCCTCGATCGCGTCCAGCAGCCGTTCCACCCAGGGCAGCCCGTCGCGGCAGGGCGTGCACCAGCCGCAGGATTCCTGGGCGAAGAAATGTTCCAGGTTGCGCAGCATCCCGACCGGACAGGTCCGGTCGTCCAGCAGGATCGCAAGCCCCGTGCCCAGCCGGCTGCCGGCCTTCTCGACGGTGGCGTAGTCCATGGCGATGTCGATCGCCCCGCCGTCGAGAAAGGCGGTGGAGGCCCCGCCCGGCAGCAGCGCGCGCAGGCCGTAGCCGTCGCGCATGCCGCCGGCATGCTCCTCGATGATCTCACGCAGCGGGGTGCCCATCGGCAGTTCCCACGCGCCCGGCCGCTTCACCCGGCCGCTGACGCCGAACAGCTTGGTCCCGCCATCCGGCCCGATGGCCAGCGCGCGGAACCACGCGGCGCCATTGGCCAGGATGTGTGGCACGTTGCACAGGGTTTCGACATTGTTGACGACCGAGGGCGCGCCCCACAGGCCGCCGACCTGCGGAAAGGGCGGCTTGCTGCGCGGCACCGCGCGGCTGCCCTCCAGCGCCGTCAGCAGCGCCGTTTCCTCGCCGCAGATATAGCGGCCGCCGCTGGCATGGACATGGATGTCGAAATCGAAGCCCGAGCCCGCGATGTCCCGCCCCAGCCAGCCGACGGCCCGGGCCTCGTCGATCGCGCGGGTCAGGCGGTCCAGCGCCAGGTGATATTCCCCGCGCAGGAAGATCACGCCCTCGCCGGCCTGGATGGCATATCCCGCCACGATCATCCCCTCGATCAGTTGCAGGGGATTGCCCTCCAGCAGGATGCGGTCCTTGAAGGTGCCGGGCTCCATCTCGTCGGCATTGGCGACCAGGTATTTGCGCTGGTCCCCGGCCGGGGTCCTGGGTACGAAGCTCCATTTCTGCCCGGTGCCGAACCCGGCTCCGCCGCGCCCGCGCAGGCGTGAATCCGTGACCTCGGCAATGACGGCCTCCGGCGTCAGGTCGCGCAGCGCGCGCCGCAGCCCCTGCCAGCCGCCGGCGCGGCCATAGGCGGCGCAGTCCGGCGGGCCGGCGGCGTCGATCATGGCGGTCAGGGGGCGTTCGCTCATGCCGGGTGCCCCCGCACGTTGTCGGCGATGCGGTCGATCCCGGCCTCGTCCACATCGCCATGCAGCGTCCGGTCCACCAGCAGGGCCGGCGCGTGGTCGCAATGGCCCAGGCAGACGATCGGCAGCAGCGTCACCGCCCCGTCCGGCGTCGTCTGGCCGGGGCGGATGCCCAGCCGGTCGCACAGCCGCGCGCACAGCGCGTCACGCCCCATGATCCAGCACGACACGCTGTCGCACATCATGATGACGTGCCGCCCGACCGGGCGGCGGAAGATCAGGTTGAAGAAGGTCGCGACCCCGTCCAGGTCCGCGACCGACAGGCCCGTCAGATCCGACAGTTCGGCCAGATGAGCGTCGCACACCCAGCCGAAGCGCGCCTGCACGGCGGCCAGCGCGCCCACCGACACCGCGCGCGGGTAATCGGCGGCCCGCACCATGGCCGCGATCTCGGCCTTCAGGTCGGGCGGCAGGGGCGGGTCAGCGGTCGACATCGGCCATCACGAAATCGATGCTGCCGATGATCGCGATCAGGTCGGCGATCATCCCGCCCCGGCTGATCAGCGGGATCATCTGCAGATGGGGAAAGGACGGGGTACGGATGCGCGTGCGATAGGACATCGTCCCCCCGTCGCTGATCAGGTGATAGGAATTGAGCCCCTTCGTCGCCTCGACGCAGGCATGGGCCTCGCCGGGCGGAATGACCGGCCCCCAGCTGACGGACAGGAAATGATGGATCAGGGTTTCGATGTCATGCATCGTCCGCGCCCGCGGCGGCGGCGTGGTCAGCCTGTGTTCCGCCTTGATCGCGCCCGCGGGCATGCCGTCCAGACATTGCCGGATGATGCGCAGGCTCTGGCGGATTTCCGCGATATGGACGCGCACCCGGTCGTAGCAATCGCCGTTCTGCGCCGTCGGAATATCGAACTCCAGCTGGTCGTATCCCGAATAGGGGACCTTGCGCCGCAGGTCCCATTCCAGGCCGCAGGCCCGCAGGCCCGGCCCCGTCACCCCCCAGGCAATGGCTTCCGATACGTCGTAGGCGCCGACGCCGATGGTCCGTGCCCGGAAGATGGGATTGCGCATCACCATCTTTTCGTACTCGTCCAGGCGCGGCGGCAGATAGTCCAGGAAATCACGGATCAGCCCGTCCCAGCCGCGCGGCAGGTCCATCGCCACGCCGCCGATGCGGAACCAGGCGGGATGCATGCGAAAACCGCAGATGGCCTCGATGATTTCGAAAACCCGCTCGCGGTCGCTGAACATGTAGAAGACCGGCGACAACTGCCCGACATCCTGCGTCATGGTGCCGTAGAACACCAGGTGGCTGGCCACACGGAACAGTTCGGCCAGCATGACCCGGATCATCTGCGCCCGGGGCGGCACCGTGATGCCGGCCAATTTTTCCACCGCCATGACATAGGGGAAATTGTTCATGACGCCGCCCAGGTAATCGACCCGGTCGGTATAGGGAATGAAGCTGTGCCAGGACTGGCGCTCGCCCATCTTCTCGGCGCCACGATGGTGAAAACCGATATCGGGCACCGCATCGACGATCCGCTCGCCCTCCAGTTGCAAGACGATGCGAAACACCCCATGCACGCTGGGATGGTTCGGCCCCAGATTGAGGAACATGAAGTCGCTATGCGCCGAATGCCGCGCCATGCCCCACGCGCCGGGGTCGAAGCGCAGGGCCTGCTGTTCGGCCATTTCCTGGTCTTCGGTCAGACTGTAGGGCGGCATTTCGGTGGCGCGGGCGTAATGGTCCTTGCGCAGCGGGTGCCCGGTCCAGGTGGGCGGGGTCAGGATGCGCCGCAGGAACGGGTGGCCCTCGAACGTGATGCCGAACAGGTCCCAGACCTCGCGCTCGTACCAGTTCGCGTTGGGCCAAAAGTCCGCGATCGACGGCACCCGCGGCGCCTCGGCGGGCAACGGCACCTTCAGGCGCAGTGCGTCGCCCGCACCCCCCAGGGCCATGAAATGGCAGACCAGGGTAAAGGCGCAATCCGGCTGTCCGACGCGGTGCGCGCGCTGCCGTTCGTCGATCGCCGTCAGGTCGAACAGCATCCGCAGCGCCGCCGCCGGTTCGCGCAGCATGCCGACGACCGCGCGCAGGGAAGTCGGCGCGATCCAGGCCGTGGGCACTCCGTCGCGCGCCGTCTCGACCGCCAGCACCGTTCCCGGCCCCAGGTCGGAGACCTGCCCGAACATGGTGGCGCCGTCTCCGCTTTTCGCGGCGGGCGGTCCTGCGGTCATGGCGTCCGCCACCAGGTCGGGCACGATCATCGCGCGGCCCCGTCAGATCGTGTCGGGGCTGCGCAGGGTCTGCGCGGCGCGGCGCTGGTCGCGCTTCGCATCACGCAGGCTGGGCGGCGTGACCCGTTCGACACCCTGCGGCCCCACCATCCAGCTGAGCGGCCGGCGCTGCGTGCCCACGGAATCCTGCAGCAGCATCAGTCCTTCCAGCAGCGCATCCGGCCGGGGCGGGCAGCCCGGGACGTAGACATCGACCGGCAGGAAGCTGTCCACCCCCTGCACCACGCTGTAGATGTCGTACATTCCGCCGGAATTGGCGCAGGACCCCATCGAGATCACCCAGCGCGGTTCCAGCATCTGGTCGTACAGATATTTGACGATCGGGGCCATCTTCACGAAGACGGTGCCGGAGATGACGATCAGGTCGGCCTCGCGCGGGGTGGCGCGCAGCACCTCGGACCCGAACCGGGCGATGTCGTATTTGCTGGTGAAGGCCGTCGCCATTTCGACGTAGCAGCAGGACAGGCCGAAATTGAACGGCCAGATCGAATTCTTCTGTCCCCAGGACACGAAATCCTGCAACCGCCCCATCACCAGGTTGCGTTTCACGGTTTCGGTCATGGTCGCGTCGCGCGGCGTGCCGGGTTCCTCGCCCGGTCGGGTCAGCGACCAGCGCATGATGCGTCCCCCGCCCTGCGATAGTCTATCCGGCGACGGGGAACAGGGCCCCAGTCCAGCGCGCCCCACCGCCACACATAGGCCAGCGCCGCCGCCAGCGAGGCGACGAACACCACCACCGCGCCATAGCCGCGCCACCCGGCGCCGACCGCCACCGGTGCCCACGAAAACAGGAAAACCGATTCCACGTCGAATATGACGAAGAGCATCGCAACCAGGTAATATTGCACCGGGATGCGCAAATGCGCCGAACCGACCGGCAGGACACCGGATTCGAACGGCAGGTCCATCGACCGCCCACGTGCCGCGCCGACGCGCCGGGTCCCGGAAACCGCCCCCAGGCCCAGCATCGCGGCCAGCAGGACCACGATCGCCACGGCATAGGAAAAGAGCGGATGCTGCGTGCAGAAGTCCGACATGGCCAACACCGCTGAGGTTGAAGTGACCGAAAATGACGGAATGTTCTGCGGTTAACGTGCCCTGCCCGGACCGGGTTCACCCTTTTTTACCCCGTTCACGCGTCCGTGTCGGGCCGATACCGGTGCGCGTTTACGGACGGTGTTTTACCGGGGGCTGTACTTCGGGGGGCATCGGGCTGATATAGGGCTGCGCGCGCAGCTTCGCCGCGTGGTCCTGCTTCGCGCGGTCCAGCAATACCGGGTCGCTCAGGATGTCGGTCGCCGTCGCCGCCATGACCTTGGCGACATGGACCATGCCCTTGTGCGCGATCGGGGATTTTCCCTGCGCCGTCATCTGCCAGGAATGCAGCGCCGTGCCGATGGCGCAGGTCGCGCCCAGCGCCTGGACCGTCGGCACCGTCCAGCTGACATCGCCCACATCGGTCGATCCCAGCAGGATCGGCCCGGCCGGCGACGGATAGGGCAGGACGACGTCGCAGAGCGGTTTGTCGGTCGCCGGGGGCATTCCCACCTGGCGGAAGGCCGATGCGATATCTTCCGGGGTGAAGGTCGCCTGCATGCGGCGCGCGAAGGCCCGGTCGGCTTCGTCGAACGGCGGGGGGCCCAGCCGTTCCAGATTGGCTTGCATCGCGGCTTCCAGCGGCGGGTTGCCCAGCAGGTTGGCCATGCCGCTGACCACCGCGCAGTCCACATGGGTCTCGGTCATCATCGCCGCGCCCTCGGCCACGCGGCGCACCCGGGCGGCCAGGGCCAGCATGTCCTCCAGTTCCGCCGCGCGGACGGTGTAGCGGATGACGACGCGCGACTGGACCACGTTCGGCGCGGCACCCCCCGCGTCCTGGTAGGCATAATGGATGCGCGATGTCGGCAGCATGTGCTCGCGCAGGTAGTTGACGCCGACATTCATCAGTTCCGCCGCATCCAGCGCCGAGCGGCCCAGATGCGGGGCCGAGGCCGCATGGGCGGCACGGCCGGTGAAGGTGAAGTCCAGGCGCGTATTGGCCAGGGCGGCCGGCGGAAAGACGGTGGCGAACGCGAAGGGATGCCACGAAATCGCGGCATCGACATCGTCGAACACCCCGGCGCGCACCATGAAGCCCTTCCCCGCGCCCCCCTCCTCGGCCGGGCAGCCGTAATAGCGCACGCGCCCCGGCGTGCCGGTGGCGGCCAGCCAGTCCTTGACCGCCGTCGCCGCCAGCAGCGCCGCCGAGCCCAGCAGGTTGTGCCCGCAGGCGTGGCCGTTCCCGCTGCCCGGCACGGGCTGGTGATGCAGCAGGCCGGCTTCCTGGCTCAGTCCCGGCAGCGCGTCGAACTCGCCCAGGATGGCGATGACGGGGCCGCCCGACCCGGCCTCGCCCATGACGGCGGTCGGCAGGTCCGCCACGTCGCGCGTGACGTGGAACCCTTCGGCCTGCAACGCCGCGTCATGCAGCGCGACCGAGCGGAATTCGTCGAAATTCAGTTCCGGCACGCCCCACACCGCATCGCTCAGCGCGATCAGCGGTGCCTTGCGGGCCTCGACGAATTCCCATACCGGCGCACTGTTTCGCATCGCGGGTCCCCAATCGCTCGCCGGTACCATTCCCCGGCAACAGCCGCATCGTAGGCCATATGCGCCCCGTCAGGCCATCCTGCACACCGTGCCCGGCCACGGATATGCCGGCCTCGACGGAACGACTGGGGTCGTGGCGCGGCTTACTGGCGGAAATCCAGCACCTTGCGTCCCTGGATCTTGCCTTCTTCCAGGTCGGTGAAGATCTGGTTGATGTTTTCCAGCCGGTCGGGCTCGATCACCGTCTTGACCTTGCCGTCGGCGAAGAAGGACACCGCCTCGATCATGTCCAGCCGCGTGCCGACGATCGATCCGCGCACCGTGGTCCCGGCCATGACCATGTCGAAGATGGAAATCGGGAATTCCCCCGGCGGCAGCCCGTTCAGCACGATCGTGCCGCCCCGGCGGGCAAAGCCCATCGCCTGCGAGAACGCGCTGCGCGACACGGCCGTGACCAGCGCGCCATGGGCGCCGCCGACCTGCGACTGGATGAAGGGGGCGGGATCGGTGGCGCGCGCGTTCACCGTCAGCGCCGCGCCCAGGGCCTTTGCCGTGGCCAGCTTTTCGTCGTCGATATCGACGGCGATGACGTTCATCCCCATGGCGACGCCGTATTGCACCGCCATCTGGCCCAGCCCGCCGACACCCGACACCGCGACCCAGTCACCCGGCTTGGTGTCGGTCATCTTCAGGCCCTTGTAGACCGTCAGGCCGGCACAGAGCACGGGCGCCACCTGCAGCGGGTCGATCGTCTTCGGCAGGTGGGCGACGTAACTGGGATCGGCCACCACATATTCGGCGAAGCAGCCATTGACGGTGTAGCCGGTATCGTCCTGGCTGGCGCACAGCGTTTCCCACCCGCCCAGGCAGTGCTCGCAATGGCCGCAGGCCGAATACAGCCACGGCACGCCGACGACATCGCCCAGCTTGACCCATTTGACCGCGCTGCCCACGGACACGACGTGGCCCACGCCCTCGTGCCCCGGGATGAAGGGCGGATTCGGCTTCACGGGCCAGTCCCCCCGGGCGGCGTGCAGGTCGGTGTGGCAGACGCCGCACGCGTCCATCTTGACCAGGATCTGGTCCGGCCGGATCGAGGGAATATCCAGCTCTTCGATCGTCAGCGGCTTGCCGAACTCACGAACGACAGCGGCCTTCATCTTTCCAGTCATGCTCGTTCCCCCAAGGATTGTATCCGCAGATCGCATCCGCGGATCGTCTCTGTGGCGTAGTCTTACACAGCTCCCTTCCGGCACGACCTGATCTGCATCAAGCCGGCCCGCCAGGGTGCCGGAGTAGGCTCCCGTTCGGGTTTGGTTGTATAGACACCCATCGACATCCGGCAACCGCCCCACGGAGTCCCCCCCCTCGATGCCCGACAGCATCCCGCCCACCCGGTACGGCCAGGTCAAGCACTATGTCCTGGACCGTGTCCGAAGCGGCGAATGGCCCGCCGGGCACCGGTTGCCGTCCGAAAGCGCGCTGGTCGCGACGCTGGGCGTATCGCGCATGACGGTGCATCGGGCCCTGCGCGAACTGACGGCCGAGGGCGTGGTGAACCGTGCCCAGGGGGTGGGCACGTTCGTATCGCCCCCCGCGATCGACGCGGAATTCCTGGAACTGCGCGACATCGCCGACGACATCGCGGCCGGCGGACAGGCCCATCACGCGCGCGTCGTGGCGCTGGAGACCGTACGCGCGGACATGGACCTAGCCATCGCGTTCGGCCAGCGGCCAGGGGCGCGGCTGTTCCACTCGGTCATCGTCCATGACGAGGGCGGTATCCCGCTGCAGGTCGAAGACCGCTTCGTGTCGCCGCATTTCGCGCCCGCCTATCTGGCGCAGGATTTCTCGCTGGCCCATCCGCACCGGTATCTGTCGCTGATCGCCCGGCCCGAGAACGTCGAGCACGTGGTCTTCGCCATCACGCCCGACGCGCGGCTGCGCGGGCTGCTGGACCTCGACACGCCGGAAGCCTGTCTGCAACTGGTCCGCCGCACCTGGGTGGAGGGCCGCGTCGTCATGAAGGGCATCTTCACCTATCCGGGCAGCCGCTATAGCCTGAGCGGCCGTTCGGGGCGGTGACGGCCGCCCCGGCGACGACCGATCAGGACACACGCGCCGGCATGATTCGCAGAACGCTCCCCTTCCTCGCCATTCCCCTGGCCACGACCCTGCTGGCCGCGTCCGCCTGGGGGGCCGGGCCGCCACCCGCCGTGACCACGACGCCGATCAGGCATCTGGTTGTGGTGTACGACGAGAACGTGTCGTTCGACCATTATTTCGCGACCTACCCGCAGGCGGCGAACCCGCCGGGCGAACCGGCCTTCGTCGCGGGGGCCGGCACGCCGCCGGCCAACACCCTGGCCGCGACCGGCCTGCTGACCGCCAACCCCAACGCCGGTCCGGCCAATGGCCGGGATGCCAGCCTGCCGTTCCGGCTGGACAGGACGCAGGCCGCCACCGCCGACCAGAACCATGCCTATACCGCCGAACAACTGGCCTATCACGGTGGCAGGGCCGACCTGTTTCCCCGCCATACCGGGCGCGGTACGCCCGGCGGCGTGGGGGCGTTCGCCACCCGGGGACAGGTCATGGGCTATTTCGACGGCAATACCGTCACCGCTCTGTGGCGCTATGCCCAGCGCTTCGCCATGAGCGACGCGGCCTATACCGATACCTACGGCCCCTCCACCCCCGGGGCGCTGGAGGTCGTGTCGGGGCAGACCAACGGCATGCAGATCGTCGCGACCACGCAGAAGCCGGCCACGCGGCAGGCCCATTCCCCCTACATCGCCGACGGGCAGGGCGGCTGGACGATGATCGGCGACATCGACCCCGCCCATGACGTCTGCTCGGTGCCGAAGGACCAGGTCGTGATGCGCGGGCGCAATATCGGCGACCTGCTGAACGGCGCCGGGATTTCCTGGGGCGGGTTCATGGGCGGATTCGACCTGACCGTGCGCAACCCGGACGGGTCCACCGGGTGCCAGCGGGCCACGGCCTCGCCCGTCGTGGGGCAGACGATCACCGACTACATTCC
This sequence comes from Gluconacetobacter diazotrophicus PA1 5, assembly GCF_000021325.1. Classification (GTDB taxonomy): domain Bacteria; phylum Pseudomonadota; class Alphaproteobacteria; order Acetobacterales; family Acetobacteraceae; genus Gluconacetobacter; species Gluconacetobacter diazotrophicus. The sequence continues at coordinate 820,522 of NC_011365.1, forward strand.
CCATCACAACTGGTTCCAGTATTTCCCCAGCACCGCCAACCCGACCCATGCGCGCCCCGGATCGATCGCCGCCATCGGCCATACGCTGGGCGCGGACGGCGTCACGCCGGACCCGGCCAATCACGAATACGACCTGCGCGATTTCTTCGCCGCCGTGCGCGCGGGACACCTGCCGGCGGTCTCGTTCCTGAAACTGCCCGCCTATCAGGACGGCCATGCCGGCTATTCCGACCCGCTGGACGAGCAGCAGGGCATCGTCGACATCGTGAACCTGCTGCAGCAGCGTCCGGAATGGCGTGACACCGCGATCATCATCGCATGGGACGATTCGGACGGGTGGTACGACCATGCCTTCGTCCGGCCGACCCATTCGTCGGCGGCGCCGGGGGGCGACCAATCGGCGGACCAGCTGGATGGCCCCGGCCGCTGCGGCACGGCGCCACGTCCGCCGGGCGTCGCGGGCCAGCCGGTCGATGGCCGCTGCGGCCCGGGAACCCGCATTCCGCTGCTGGTCGTCTCGCCCTGGGCGCGGGTCAATCATGTCGGCCACGCCCTGGTCACCCAGAGTTCGATCACCCGCTTCATCGAGGATAACTGGCTGGGCGGCGCACGCCTGGGTGGCGGGGCCTTCGACGCCGACGCCCATGATCTGGGGGACCTGTTCGACTTTACCCGTCCGCCGCGCCTGACGCCGCTGCTGCTGGACCCCCAAACCGGCCAGGAGGCCCGATAGGGGCCGTGCCGCGCCGATCGGACAGCGGCCGGGTATGGTTCATCCTGCTGCTGCCGGTCCTGTGGCTGTGTTCGCCGGGGGATCGGCCGGCCCGTGCGGCGGGCGGTCCGGCGCCCGCGGCCTGCCAGCCCCTGTCGGACGGGCGCAACCCCTGCCCCGTCGCCCTGCGTCGCCCGCCCGCCGCCCCGCTTTCGGCGATGGCCCTGGCAGGGCGCGACATTTTCCATGATCCGGCCCTGTCGGGGTCGGGACGGCTATCCTGCGCGTCCTGCCACGACCGGGCGCGCCATTACGGGCCGGCGGGTGCCGCCATGGTGGCGCGCGGTGGGGTCGACCTGTCGCGGGACGGGCTGCGCGCCGTCCCGACCCTGGCCTATCTGGAGCGCCGCCCCGCCTTCAGCATCGGCCCCGACAATGCCGAAAGCGAAGCCCCGCCGCCGCCCGTCGCGACCGGCCTCCCCCACGCCGCCAAGACCGCGCAGAACAATGCGGCGACCGCTGCCAACATGGTCCCGCAGGGCGGCCTGTTTTGGGACGGCCGTGCCGACACGCTGCAACAGCAGGCGACAGGCCCGCTGTTCGACCCCCGGGAAATGGCGTCCAGCCGCGCCGTCGTCCTGGCCCGGCTGGCGCGGGCCCCCTACACCCCTACCCTCTATCGCCTGGGCGGCCCGGCCGTCGCGCGGTCGCCGGACCTGCTGTTGGCCGAGGCCCTGTTCGCCGTGGCGCGCTACCAGATCGAAGACCCCGCCTTCCATCCCTACGCCAGCCCCTTCGACGACTGGCTGGAGGGAAAGACGCGCCTGTCCCCCGCCCAGCGCCGGGGCTATCTGCTGTTCAACGACCCGGCGAAGGGCAATTGCGCGGCATGCCACCCCGACCGGCCGGGGGCCGACGGCAGGCCGCCGCTGTTCACCGACCATCAGTTCGAGGCCCTGGGCGCCCCCCGGAACCGGGCACTGGCCGCCAACCGCGATCCGTCCTTCCACGATCTGGGGCTGTGCGGGCCGCCGCGCGCCGACATGGCGGGCCAAAGTGCGATGTGCGGCCTGTTCGCGACCCCCACGCTACGCAATGTCGCGACGCGCCACACCTTTTTCCATAACGGGGTGTTCCGCACCTTGGACGACGTCCTGGCCTTCTACACCTTCCGCGACGTCGATCCCGGACGCATCTATCCCGTGGGGCCGGATGGGCAGGTGCGGAAATTCGACGATCTGCCCGATCGCTACCAGACCAATATCGACGTGGCCGATGCCCCGTTCGACCGGCACCCCGGCGACGCGCCGCCCCTGACCCCGGACGAGCGGCGGGACATCGTCGCCTTCCTGGACATGCTGACCGATCGCCCCGCCCGCTGACGCGCGGGGAGATGGTCCCCTACGCCGCGCCCATGGCCGGATCGGTCCGCCCCGGGTTCCCGGTTTCGACCCGGCCCGCGAACTGATACAGCAGATCGCCCTCGGTTGGGCTGGTCAGGGTGACGTCGTACCACATCGCGTCCTGACGCAGGGCGAACGGCGCCTCGACGCTCCGTCCCGGCGGCACATGCAGCGTCCGCGCCGTGCCGTGCGCGGCCAGGGTACAGGTTATGTCGATTGCCTTCGTCCCGTGATTGGTGACGCGCACCAGCAGATCCGCATCCTTGCCGTGCAGATAGAGGCATTCCGCCCATAACGGCACGCCGTCCCGCCGCCCCCTGTACCGACGATAAAAGCCGTTCGGCGCATGGACCGACACGTCGTAGAGCCCGTCGAGAAATGCCGAACCGCCGAATGCCGTGCTCAGCGTATCCCCGGCCGCGACGGCGTAGGTCCCTGCCTGCATGCCGCCATCGGGTGCGGCGGCATGACGATAGACATTGAACGGCAGCCCGGCCGACCGTGCGCCATGCAGCGTCGTACCGGCGCGCATACGCAGGCTGACCAGCCTGCCATCCTTCGACATGCCGCCGTCGCAATAGGGCTCGTAGGGCAGAGCGCAGGCCGGACGCGTGCCGGGCTCCTGCCGGATCACCCGCCGCAAGGTGGCGGGGTCGGCGCGCAGGGCGGCTATCTCCGCATCATCCAGCGCGCGAAAGCCGCCCGGCATCGGCCGGTCACGCGCGTCCTCTATCATATGCAGATGGGCGTCGCGGTCCAGGAAAGGCAGGGTCGGCACCGTACCGTCATAGGGCCGGAAGCAGGAGGTCAGGTCGCCGCTGATGGCGCGGCGCCAGGGCGAGATATTGGTCTCGGTGACCGTCCTGCCGAACTTGCCCTGGATGAAGGCTTCCAGAAAGCGCAACGTCGAGGTGTGTTCGAACAGTTGGGAATTGACCCAACCGCCCCGGCTCCAGGGCGAGGCCACGATCATCGGCACACGGAAGCCCAGCCCGATCGGGCCGCTGCGGGCCAGGCGTTCGGGCACGCCTCGGTCCGTTTCATCCTTCGCGGTGGTGTATTCCAGCCCGTCCGGTCCGATGCCGGCGGAAGAACGACCGGTGTCCGGGCGCGTGGGGTCCGGGGCCGCGTAGGAACAGCAATGGTCGAAATAACCGTCATTTTCATCATAGGTGATGATGAAAATGGTCTTTTTCCAGATATCGGGATTTTCGGTCAGGATATCCATGACTTCCGACACGTACCACGCGCCGTACCACGGCGAGGTCGGATGGTCGGAAAAATGCCCCGGTGCCGACAGCCACGATACGACAGGCAGGCTGCCCGCTTTCACATCCTGGCGGAACTGATGCAGGAGGTCGCCCTTCGGCGCATCCATGTGAGTGGTCTTTTCTCCGTCATGGAAGGCCAGACGGTCCAGCTTGCGATAATTCGGATCACCGCTGTTGATGACGAACGCCTTCTCGAACAACGTACGTTCCTGCGGTGTCAGCCTGTCCATCGTCTGGTCGGCCAGGCCGCGACGGCGCGTCAGGACATCGAGCAGCATCCGCGCCTCGGCCAACTGCTCCTCATGCGCTTCGGAAATGAGCATTTCCCGGCTGTTGAGCCGGTCGATATGGCCCTGGCAGTCGGCGATGCGCGCCTCGAGCCAGTCGGCGAAACCGGGATTGGCCGAAACGCAATACTGATCGAAGCATTCCAGAACGTTCGTGCCGAAATTCCCCAGCCACGCCCGTTCCGGCTCGCTCATGCCGCCGGTCTGCGTCAGTTCGTTCTGGTAGTATTTCCACGAAATTCCGGCCTGTTCCAGTCGTTCCGGAAAGGTGGCCCACGTCATGCCGCCCTCCAGGATCTCGCCATTGCGCATATACACGTTCGACGACGTATCCTGCCGGTCGCGCACGGTTCCGGTCATGAACAGCAGCCGATTGGGCGTGGTACTGGTCATCGCGCCGCAGTAATTCTGGTCGCAGACGGTAAAGGCGTCGGCCAGCGCGTAGTAAAAAGGCAGGTCCTCGCGCGTGTAGTGGCCCATTGTCAGCGGATAGCGATCATAGCCCTTGTGATGCGACTTCTTGGCATCAATCCATCCGTCATGACCGCCGCCATTCCAGGCATCGACCTGGCTGTCGCGGGAATGGGGGATCGAGCCCATCCAGGTCACGCGCGTATCGCGGATGTTCAGCCGCCAGGGCAGATACGTCTCCCCCGCCTTGCCGGTCTGCGCAAAGACCGGATTGCCGTTGGCCAGGCGCATCGCACGCGGGTCGTTGAAGCCGCGCACACCCTGCAGCGTGCCGAAGACGTGGTCGAACGAGCGGTTTTCCTGCATCAGGATCACGACATGCTCGGCGTCCTGCCAGGTCGAGCCCGGATTCGGTGCAATGGCGAAAGCACGGCGGATGGGATCAGACAGCAACGACGCGCCACCCGCCGCTCCGGACAGAAGGGCGTATTTCAGGAAATCTCTGCGTGTGGCCATTGTCTACTCGCGCAAGACCCGCCGGATGAGGGGCATATAAGATGAGTGTCGTATAGGTCAGTGCCTATACGACAGACCTCCCGGTTTCCCTTATGACAATTCAATGACAAGGCGTCGGTGACGCAGCCCGGATATCCGACGCACGCCGCATGGAAATCGATGGAATATTTCACGCACTTTATATTAACGCTAAAATAATATTGCGCATACGGCGACTATCTTGTCAGCATGCTGGCCAGTCGCCTCTCCCCGGACCCGCGGCCCTGTCGCGGGCGCGCCTTACGTCCTATCCTGAGCCATCCCTATGTGATCCGGAGAGAATGCGACCGATGTCCCCCATTACCCGCCTGCAACCCGAGACCCGTCTGACCGGTGCCGTCATCCATAACGGTGTGGTCTATCTGGCCGGACAGGTGACCGAAGACGTGACGCTGGATATCGAAGGCCAGATGGCCGACATCCTGCGCCAGGTCGACGCCCAGCTTGCGGAAGCCGGCACCGACAAGAGCCGTCTGCTGAGCGTGCAGATCTTCCTGGCGAACATGGACGACCTGGACGGCATGAACCGCGCCTGGGACGTATGGCTGGACCGGGACAACAAACCCGCCCGCGCCACTGTCGAGGCGCGTCTGGCCGATCCGCTCTGGCGGGTCGAACTCACTGCCATCGCAGCCTTGTAAAGCGTCAGGGCGCTGCCCTGTGCCCCAAAGGGCCGAGCCCTTTGGGGTAGCTGGTCGTCCTGGGTTCAGGCGACGTGCTGGACCCAGCCATAGGGGTCCGGGTTCTGCCCGCGCTGGATGCCGATCAATGCGCCGCGCAGGCTTTCGGTGATCGGATCGGCGCCGTTGCCGCTGCCGATCACGACCTCGCCCCTATGGCCGCACAGGCGGCCGATCGGGGTCACGACCGCCGCCGTTCCGCAGGCGAAGGCTTCCTTCAGGCGACCGCTGGCGGCGTCCGCATAGCACTGGTCGATGCTGTACGGCTCCTCGCGCACCGTCAGGCCACGGTCGCGCGCCAGTGTCAGGATCGCGTCGCGGGTGATGCCCGGCAGGATCGTGCCCCCCAGCGGCGGGGTGACCAGCGATCCGTCATCCAGCACGAAGAAAATGTTCATGCCGCCCATTTCCTCGACCCATCGGTGTTCGACGGCGTCCAGGAACAGGACCTGATCGCACCCGTGGGTCTTCGCCTCGCGCTGGGCCAGCAGGCTTGCGGCATAGTTGCCACCGCATTTGGCCGCCCCCGTGCCGCCCACGGCCGCGCGGGTATAATCCTCGGACACCCAGACGGAGACGGCGCCCCCGCTGAAATACGATCCGACCGGCGAGGCGATGACGATGAACAGATATTCCGACGAGGGCTTCACGCCCAGGAACGCCTCGCTGGCGATCATGAACGGCCGCAGGTACAGGCTGGCGTTCTCGCCGGTCGGAATCCAGTCGCGGTCGACCCGCACCAGTTCCCGCACCGCCGCCAGGAACAGCGCATCCGGCACCGGGGCCATCGCCATGCGTTCGGCGGACTGATAGAACCGGCAGGCATTCGCATCGGGCCGGAACATCACCACGCCGCCATCGGCGGCGCGATAGGCCTTCATGCCCTCGAAAATTTCCTGGGCGTAGTGCAGCACCGCCGCGGCCGGGTCCAGCGGGATCGGGGCCCGGGCCTCGATCGTCGGGTTATGCCAGCCCTGCCCTTCCTTGTAGCGTACGACAGCCATGTGGTCGGTGAAGACGCGACCGAATCCCGGATTGGCCAGCAATTCCGTGCGCCGTGCCGCCGGAACCGGCGCGGGATGCGGAAGATGCGTAAAACGAAATTGGTCGGCGCTGTCCATGATCCTGCTCTTTCACCACCACATCGGCGCGGCCTCTGCCGCGCCAGCCCGAAACGGCCCCCTTACGCGCCCGCGACGCGGGCCGGACCGATCGGTCAGAGTCCCCAGATCGCGCCGCGCGTCAAGCCGGATAGTCGCGCATCGAGAAGAAGCGGGTGTCCAGATAGGCATCCAGCGCTTCGGTCCCGCCTTCCGATCCGTACCCGGAATCGCCGATTCCGCCGAACGGGACTTCGGGCAGTCCCAGGCCCAGGTGGTTGACGGTCAGCATGCCGGTCCGGACCTCGTCCCTCAGGCGGGCCGCCGTGCGCCCCGAACCGGTAAAGGCATAGGCTGCCAGGCCGTAAGGCAGGCGGTTCGCCTCGCCCACCGCATCGTCCAGCGTGTCGAACGGGCACATCAGCGCCACGGGACCGAACGGCTCCTCGTTCATGATGCGCATCTCGGTGGTCAGGTCGCGCAGGACCGTGGGCGCGAAGAAATACCCCGCATTGCCCACCCGCTGGCCGCCGGTCACGATCTCCGCCCCCCGGGCGGTGGCATCGCCGATCAGGGCCTCCATCGCGTCCACGCGCCGGACATTGGCCAGCGGTCCCATGGTGGTGCCGGACTGCAGCCCGTCGCCGACCTGAACCTTCCGGGCCAGTTCCGCGAACCGTTCGACGAAGCGGCCGAAGACCGGGCGTTCCACCAGGAAGCGGGTGGGCGAGACGCAGACCTGTCCGGCATTGCGGAACTTCGCCGCCACCAGCGTGGTCGCGGCCCGGTCGAGATCGGCATCGGCGCACACGATCGCCGGACCATGGCCGCCCAGTTCCATCGTCGCGCGCTTCATGTGCGATCCGGCCAGGGCCGCCAGCATCTTGCCCACGGCGGTCGATCCGGTGAACGTCACCTTGCGGATGGCCGGATGCGCGATCAGCGTTTCCGAGATTTCGGACGGCGTGCCGTAGACCAGCCCGATCACCCCCGCCGGTACCCCGGCATCGGCGAAGGCCCGCACCAGGGCGGCCGGCGAGGCCGGCGTTTCCTCGGCGGCCTTGACGATGATCGAGCACCCGGTGGCCAGCGCCGCGCCCACCTTGCGCACCACCTGGTTGACCGGGAAATTCCACGGCGAGAACGCGGCGACCGGACCGACCGGGGTGCGGATCACCGCCTGGGTCACGCCCACGGCGCGGGCGGGAATCAGGCGGCCATAGGCGCGACGCCCCTCTTCCGCCAGCCAGTCGATCGTATCCGCCGCCGCCAGCAGTTCCGTCCGGGCCTCGGCCACGGGCTTGCCCTGTTCCATCGTCATGATCGGGGCCACCGTTTCGACCCGCTCGCGCAGCAGGGTCGCCGCCTGCCGCATGATCCTGTAGCGGTCGAACACCGACATCCGGCTCCAGACCGCGAAGCCGCGCCCGGCCGCCGCGGCCGCCGCCGCCAGTTCGGGCTGGCCGGCATGGGCCACGCGGCCGATGACCTGTTCCGTCGCGGGGTTCACCACGTCGACGAACCGTCCGTCGCTGGCCGCGATCCACTGCCCGTCGATGAACAGCAGCGTCTCGGGATACTGGGACATGGCGGGATCTCCATCGGGTATGGGGCAATTCGCCAGAACGTGCCCCAAGCGCCGGTTCGGGTCAAAAAGGCTGTTTCAAAAGTTCTGCTGCTGAGCGCAGGAAACGCGCGTCGAATCGCCGCAGCAGGGCTTTTGAAACAGCCTCAAGGCCGATCGGCGGCACCAATCACCATCGTCCCGCGTTCCTCCGCAAAGGGGGCGTGGCACGGGGGGCGGGCATGTTCAGGGCGATCATAATCGACAGGGACGCGGACGGCTATCGTGCCACGCTGCGCACGCTGGAACCGGCACGCCTGCCGGAGGGCGACGTGACGGTGCGGGTGGAATATTCGGCGGTGAACGACAAGGACGCGCTGGCCCTGACCGGGCGAGCCCCGGTGGTGCGGCGCTTTCCCATGGTGCCGGGCATCGACCTGGCAGGGGTCGTCGCACAATCCGACCATCCGGGCTACCGCTCCGGCGACCGCGTGGTCCTGAATGGCTGCGGCGTGGGCGAAAGCCACTGGGGCGGCCTGTCGCAACTGGCGCGGGTGCGCGGTGACTGGCTGGTGCCGCTGCCCCGCGCCTTCAGCACCCGGCAGGCCATGGCCATCGGTACCGCCGGCTTTACCGCCATGCTGTGCGTTCTGGCCCTGGAACGGCAGGGATTGACCCCGCATTCGGGCGACGTGGTCGTGACCGGGGCATCGGGCGGCGTCGGCGGCATCGCGATCGTGCTGCTGTCACGGCTGGGCTATCGCGTCGTTGCCGTGACGGGGCGGACCGGTGACGACGCATATCTGCGCGCCCTGGGCGCGGACGACGTGATGGATCGCGCCGTCCTGTCGCATCCGGGCCCCCCGCTGGCACAGGCGCGATGGGCCGGGGCGGTGGACGTGGCGGGCGGGCAGGTCCTGGCCAGCATCTGTGCCGCCATGCAGTATCGCGGCATCGTCACCGCATGCGGGCTGGCGGGCGGCATGGCCTTTCCGGTCACGGTCGCCCCCTTCATCCTGCGCAGCGTCACCCTGGTCGGCATCGACGGCGTCATGTGTCCCCGCCCCGACCGTATCGAGGCCTGGCGGCGGCTGGCGCAGGACCTGGACCCGGCGGAACTGGAACCGATGACGCAGGACATCACGCTGTCGGACGTGGTTCCCGCCGCCACGGACCTTCTGGAAGGTCGCGTTCGCGGGCGCATCGTGGTCGCCCTCTGACCGGACGGCCTATGCGCCGCGCACGTCGGAGCGGCAGAAGAGCGGCCCGAGATCGAAACGCGAAAATTGCTGGATATGGTATTCGACGGTCGAGTGATATCCGTGAAAGAGTGCGACGATACCCGCGACCACGGCCAGCACGCCCAGCACGGTCCGCCCTCCGCCGGGGGGCGGACCCGCCAGGCGATAGAAGACGCCCACGACGGCCACGCCCACCACCCCGCCGACGATGACCTCGGTGACGGTGTGGCAGCCCAGCACGACGCGCGACAGTCCCAGCACGCAGGCGATGGCAACCGTGACCCCCATCAGGATCGACCGGCGCACGGGCAGGACCGCCAGCAGGCAGCCATAGACCATCGTGCCGGCCATGGTGTGGCCGCTGGGACTGTAGAGAACCCGGTCCGGCGGCAGGCCGCAGGCCTCGAACCAGAGTTTCAGCATCAGGATCAGTCCCGATCCGCCGCACGTCACCAGGCCCCAGACCAGCGCGAAACGCCAGGAGCGGAACAGCAGGAAGGTCACGAAAACCATGATTTGCAAGGGAATGACGACAGACTGATCCGCAAGATCGGTCACGAAAGACATCATTGGCCCCGCATCTCCTCGCCCGCCCGGCGAAAACAGGGTATCAACCTCGTTCCGATCTGGACATATCTTTTACCATGTGTTTGAAATAAAAATAGATTATCATTTCGCTTCCGTAGGCTGACAGTCTGGACCCGACACGATGCCAGAGGGGAATGACCGGGGTGATGGAGATCAGACGATGCCGGAACCCAGCATGAGAACGGTCGATCATCCGGCCGACAGGACGGAACAGACCCCTGATCCCCTGCGTCCCGCCCGCGGCGTGATGCGGGCGGTGCTGGCCGGGGCCGTGCTATGGATTGCGATCCTGCTGGGCCTGTTCCTGCTCTGGCACCACCACGGATAGGCCGGGCATCACGGTACCACGGCGACGGGGGCCGACATCGTCCTGCGCGTCAGATGACGGCCCAGGGCGATCGCGGGCTGTTCGATCCAGTGGAAGCCGAGGGTTGCCACCGCCAGCGACAGGATGATCGACACGGCCAGGATGGCCGGCATGGGCATATGGCCGTGAAGCGCGTGGACCATGGCCATCAGCACCGGCATATGCACCAGATAGAGGCTGTAGGAAATGCTGCCCAGCCACTGGAAGGGTCGCAGGTCGAGCCAGCGGCTGGCGCGCTGGCTGTGCAGGGCGATCATGATCGCGGCGACCGACCCGCCCGCGACCGACAACTGCCAGATGATATTCTTCGTCACGTCGATCGCAACGTGCGCCCCGATTCCGGGAGCCCACGCCATCAACGCCGCCTCCGTCGCGGGCATGCTGCGCTGGAAGGCGATATAGGCCCCCACGACCGAGAGGATCGCGACGCAGCGGTGGATGACCGGCATCGACCGCCAGACATGCCAAAGCCGTTCACGCCCCTGGTGTAGAAGAATACCCACGACGAACAGCGGCATATAGTCCAGGGTCAGCAGCAGGCTGGTCCCGAAGGACAGGGGTACGACCTCGTCCCGGGCCGACATGATGCCGCAGGACAGCAGATACAGGACTGCGACCCCGGCGATACCAATCGCCCGATAGCGCGTCATGACCAGGTAGAGCAGCGGAAAAATCAACGAGACCCGCATTTCGACCACCAGGGACCACATCGGTGGATCGAGGCTTTGCAGGGCCGGCGTTCCGATCATGGCCAGGTGTCCCAACAGCACCGCAAAGGCAGGCACCACCGACCATTGCCCCTGCGACAGCCAGTCACTGGCTTCGGGCACACGGTCCCCCGCCGCCGGGACCAGCCCCCAGACCATGGCCGACACCAGGATGATCGCGGCGAAAGGAAGGTAGATGCGGCAGAGGCGGCGGACCACGAAGCGCCCATAACCTCCCGCGCGGGGACCGGAAAGCGAAATCGCCAGCACATAGCCGCTGAGAACGAAGAACAGGCCCACACAGCGCGGCCCGTCGACAAGAAGGCCGAGCGGCGTGTAGCGCAGCAGGAAAGCCGGGCGCAGGAACAGCCATAACGATGACGGTTCGGCCATGTCATGCCACGGCCGCGGCATCGCCAGCCATGCATGATGCAGAAGGACAACGAACGCCGCGATGCCACGAATGGCATCAAGTTCGTGATTGCGTCTCAACCTGCGCCTCCATACGCGGTGGAACATGGAACGGGACCCGTCACCGCGATGTTCGATGGGTCCTGATCGTTGGGGACTATGCCACGCTGCTTCCGACCATCTGGGACAGAGCGACCGGCCCCGGGACATGCGGCCACACCGGCGTTGACGGAATGTCCGGCCGGCCTTGGGTTTCATACGGCCAGCGGTTTTCCGCGGCCCACACCCTGATGCGGGCGACCGCGGCGATCACCATGGCCATCATCAGGTAGAAGTCAGGAAACCCGATGGTTGGACCGGACATGATGGCCGCCACCATGCGCCCGGCCAGCGCGGCAAGACCACCATCGATCATCAGGCGTTCGGGACAGATGGGGACGAGGCGGCGGGCCTGCATGGCGCTTCGTACCAGTCGCACATCGAAGATCAGCATGCCCGCCACGCCGACGACGCCGATCGTCGAAAGCAGGCTGGGAATGAGACTGGAGGCCCGGTTGCTTCCCCAGCCGCTGCCCAGCCCGAATGTCTGCGGCACCACCGCCAGCGCGTCGCGGTCGGCCATCGACCGTTCCTGATAGGATTCGGAATCCTGTTTGTCGGCGGTCGATTGGAACACCAGTTCCATCGCCGGCAGCAGGCGCGGCTCGATCGTGATCAGGACCAGTGACCCGAAGCCCGCAATCGCCGCGCCGATGGCGAGGAAACGGCCGACACGGCCGAACAGCCGGATCGAACCGGTGGCCAGCGCCGCCGCGGGAAGGATCAGGAATCCCACGGCCATCGTGGCGAAACCGGTTGTGGATGTGGTGGTGAGCAGGGCGACGGCGGCAACCGGAATCAGGGCCCGCAGCATGCGCAGGCGATATCCCTGCAGTCCGGCCCAGATCGTGGAATACAGAATCCCCGACAGGTAGGCGCCGCATGCCGATGGTTCGGTGAACGATCCGTTGATGCGGGGCACCGACCCGGCCATCTGCCCGTCGAAGATAACCCATCCGGGATTGGAATACAGAAAGGCGGAGGGAAACGGCACGCCGGCCAGCCGGTGCGCGAGCTGCCAGAAGCAGAGTATGCAGACCACCCAGCCACTGAAAAGATACGCGCGATACAGGCGGTCGATCCGGATATCGGCCCGCGTCAGGAATCCCGCCGCCAGGACCGTGAGCATGACGTTGACCATCAGATAGATATCCTGGGTGATGTTGCCGAAACTGGGGGCCAGCAGGACCTGCTGCGCGGTGGAATCATTCCTCTGCGGCCACACCAGGACGCTGTTCATGAACACGCGCGGCAGAATCACCGAACCCAGGACGGCCCACGCCGCCGTCAGCACGAAAGGCATATAGAGCGCGCGCGCCGCCCGGTCCCCCGGATAGCGCGCGCCCAGCATGCGTTGCAGCATGGCGTAGGATATGAAGCCCAGGGTCGGCACCAGGACCGGCTGCACCCCCCCGCCGCCCAGAACCAGCGCCGCCGCCGCCGGAAAGGCCCCCGCCAGCAGCAGGACTTCCAGCATCCTGGCGGGCCGCAGCCACAGCAGGAAGCAGAGGGGAAAAACGATAAGGCCGAAAAGAGGTACGGACACGGGATCGGCCTCCGGTCAGGAAGGAAGAGAGGACGGAAATCGCGATGCTTAACCCCCAGCCCCACCCGTCAGTTGCGTCACGCCGGGCCCGGTCGTATCGAGAAGGGCCGCATCGACGACGTCGCGGATCGCGCGGCGGAACATCTCTTCGGAAAAACGCAGGGCATTTTCCCGGCACAGCTCCACTGTCATCAGGGATTCGAGGGCGGCAAAGCGTTCCACGGCGTCAACGATGGCGTCCGCGTCCTGCTGGTCGAACAGCAGCCCGGTCGGGCCGCCGGCGTCGCCCACCCCCCGCACGATGTCCAGCGCGCCGCCGCGCCCGAACGCGATCACCGGCGTGCCGCAGGCCTGGGCCTCGACCATGGCGATGCCGAAATCCTCTTCCGCCGCGAAGACGAACGCGCGTGCCGCCTGCATCAGGTGCAGCAATTCCTCGCTTCCCACCTTGCCCCGCATTTCGATATTGGGCGCACCGGCCGCGACGGCGACGATCTGGTCGCGTTCGGGACCATCCCCCACGACGATCAGCCGGCGCTGCGGCATGCGCCGGAATGCCTCGACCACGAGATCGACGCGCTTGTACGGGACGAGGCGCGAGACAACCACATAGGCGTCGCGGACCTGGACCACGGGCCGGAAGCGCGTGACATCGACGGGGGGATAGATGACGACGGACGACCGGCGATAGACCTTGCGAATCCGCCGCTGGATATAGCTGGAATTGGCAATGAACACGTCCACGCCGTTGGCCGAGCGCACGTCCCAGTTGCGAAGCCGGTGCAGCAGCCAGCGGGCGAACAATCCCTTCGGCCCGCGCTCCAGCCCGCTTTGCTTCAGATAGGCGGCCTGCATGTCCCATGCGTAGCGCATCGGGGAATGGACATAGCAGATATGGATCTGGTCGGGGCCGGTAATCACCCCCTTGGCAACGGCGTGGTTGCTGGAAATGACGAGATCGAACCCGGAAAGATCGAGCTGTTCGATGGCGATCGGCATCAGGCCGATATAGTTCCTGAAGCGTTTGCGAGCGAACGGCAGGTGCTGGATGAACGTCGTGGTGACTTTGCGCTGGCCCAGCATGCCGCGTTCGGACGGCGGCATGAAATCGACGATCGCGAAGATCTCGGCCTGGGGAAAGACCTTGAGGATCTGCTCGACGACACGTTCCGACCCCGCGAAATGTTCCAGCCACTCATGAACGACGGCCACCTTCAGCATCGGTGCGACGGACGGATCGGGCTGCATGACGGTCACGATATATACCTCCCGTATCTTCCATCAGAAGTGGCGTTCATAAATCTTCAGGACGTCCCCGGGCTTGACGTAGTCCTGTGGATTAAGGCGCCCCACCACCGTATGGTCGCCTTCCTGCCGGACGACGTAGGCCCGGTCTTCCAGCGCGCGATAGGTGAATCCGCCGGCCGATGCGACGGCCGTCAGCATCGTCATGAAAGGCTGATACGCATACTGGCCCGGCCGTGCGACCTCGCCCAGGATCGAGACCAGGCGATAGGCCGTCACTTCGACCGTGACGTTCGGCTGCCGCACCATGCGCGCCTTCTCCAGCGCGGCGGAAATTTCCGCCGCGAATTCGGAGGTGGTCAGTCCTTCCGCCTGCAGGTGGCCGGCCAGCGGGAATGCGACCTTGCCGTTGCTGTCGACCCGGAAATCGGACGTCAGCTGGTCCTGACCGTAGGTAAGAACCCGGATCTGGTCATCGACCCCCAGGCGATACTGGTTGGGATCGTATGCCGCCACCGGATCGAGGGACGATCCGGCGGCGCATCCGCTCAGAACGGTTGCCATGCCGAAAAGCACCACGGCGGAACGACGGCTGGTGAGACTGGTCGTCGGCATTCTGGATATGCTCCCGTATCGCATGGGCTGGAGATCACAAGGGCTAAAGCGCCAGATGCGCGCTGAGCAGGACGGTATGGTCGGAAAATGTCCTGTATCCCACTGTCTTCTGGCTGGAAAAGTTGTAGTTCAACGTTACGCTCAGGTGACGGTTCAGCAGCCACTGGGCGCCCGCGCCAATATTATAGACTGTCTGGTTGGACGCGATCTGGTCGAGGATCGTGTTTCTCAGCACACCCGACGCTGCGGAATAATCCGCCTTCTCGATTCCGGCCTGCGCGTTCAGTACCAGGTTGCGTCCGTAATTGTGACGGACACCGATCTGTGCGGAGGTATAGCTGAAGCCGACAACGTTCTCGAAGGCGCCGTCCTCGATCCCGTGACGCACCGAAAGCGTCATCGTCGTCAGGCGGGTGGGATTCCATCCCAGTTCCGCCTCGGCGATCGGGGAGGTGATCCGCTGGTAGAGGGACGAGCGATAGACCCGTGTCTGATAGCCGACCAGGGCACGGAAGCGAAGTGGCCCCGACAGGCCGAAATCCATGCCGGCCATCGCCGACACACCGTTTGAATCGCGGGACGGAACGCCCGGGGTACGGTCCAGATAGCGGATTTCCGTCCCCTGCAGAATCACGAGAATCTGGGTCGTCCCGGCAAGGTCGTACCGACCGGTCACGCCCTCGGTGATCGTGGCCCTGTTGCGATAGGTCTGGTCGAGTTGGCCCGGAACAAGAACGACACGGTCGAAATTGTAACGGTTGATACCGGCTTCGGGAATGAAGCTGAAGCGCCCGTGGGTCGTCGCCGTATAGCTGAGGCGGACGTCGTCATACTGATAGGGTATGGGACGGCTGAGGATCAGCGCGCCGAGGTCCATCGGTGTCTGGACCAGCGACAGATGGGTGTAGGCCATGCCCAGCCGGTCGTGGCCGAAATCATGCACCGCGCCCAGGCCGACCGTCCAGTTTGTACGGTTCTGTATGGACTGGGATGGAAAGCGGTAATCGTCGACGGATATTTCGGCATGGACCTGGTCGCGCTGCCATACGGCCGCCCCTGCCAGCCGGGCATGCGTCGTTTCCATGACGCCGCCGGTTCCGTTCGCTAGGCGGGCGATATCGGAATCATAGCCGATCGACTCCGCCGCGTCGGCGTCTATACGCAGGGGGCCGTAACGAAGGCCAAGCGGCGCGTATTCTTCCAGCGCGCGAACCTGTGCCGGCTCGGTCATGATATCGCCGAACCCGCTTCCCATGGGCGGAAAATACGTATCGAGTACCTGGGCGGATGCACTATCCGGCAGGAACAGAGGGACAACGACTATCAGCCCCAGACTGACGTATAATGTTGTTCTCACCGGATACCTTGCAAATATGGCGATTCCAAACGGCCGCAACGTCCCGATCGTTTCATCCACGTGATTTATTTTTATTTCCTGTCACTGTGCGGGCGTTTGACCGAACCTATATCGCTTGACTCCAGTTTTATTTTCATCCGCCTTCGCCGATCGCTATCACGTTTTTCTGATCACGATAGCTGCGCCTTCATTTCGACTTTTTTTGAGCCCCCCCCTTTCGGGAGGAAACCTTGCCAGTGTCGCCGCGTATACCCCTCCGGACTGGACACGACTACATTACGTAACGATATATTTCATATTTCCCGCCCGCCAACATAAATTGCTTATTTTTATATCGTATATAATCGCTTTTTTTAAAATTATCGACACCTGATTTTAATTATTTATTTTTATTTTAGCCGGGGATGTGTTATGGATACACAGGTTTCCAGCATCATTATTGGCGTTGCTGACGCGGCCGGTCAGGTGCCGGAAAGCAATATCCTTACCCTGGCCAGCGGTCCGACGCCCGCGCTTCCGTCGGATCTTCGCCGTTTTCGTTACTTTTCCGCAACTGCCCTGATGATGGGCGATGCGCTGGCGTTCGCGCTTGCGCTCGCGACTGTTCACCTGTCCTCCGCCTTTTCGGCATCGACGTCGCTGCTGGTCCCCGACGGGCACCTGGCGACGGAAAAGAGCCTGTGGCTTTCGATCTTCATGATGGCGGGTCTGGTCTATTATTTTTCGACCAAGGGCCATTATCGCGACCGGCTGCCGTTCTGGAGCGAGGTCCCGCAGATCATCGCGATCTCGGTGGCCGCCATGACCGTGGCGGCCGGGTTCGGCGTCCTGCTCGGCTCGCTGCATGATGCCGCGCGGATGACGGAGCAATGGGTCGTCTTTGCCGCGCTGGCGATTTCCCTGCGCCAGATCGCCAAGCACACCTTGCATCATTTCGGGCTGTGGCAGCTTCCGGTTCTTCTGGTCGGCGACACCGAAACCTGCAACAAGACCATCGAGGCATTTTCCAGCGAGCGTCTGCCCGGTCTGCGGGCGGTCGACTGCATTTCCTCGGAATCCCTGCTGCGCGTGGCGCCTTCGCATCTGACCCGGGTACTTCTGACGCGGTACGGCGCGGTACGACTGGTCCTGGCCATCGATGTCAACGAAGCCGCCGGCCGCGCGGTCATTTCACGCGTGACGCGGGGCCGGGTGCCGTTTTCGCTGGTCCCGCAGATGGCCGACATACCCATCGACCATAGCCGTCTGTCCTATTTCAGCTTCGACACCATGATGCTGACATTTCGCAGCAAGCTGGACCTGCCGTTCCACCGCGCGACCAAAATCGCGTTCGACGTGGCGGTGGCGTCCGCGCTGCTGTTCCTGGCACTGCCCGTGTTCCTTATACTCTATGGGCTGGTGCGGATGGATGGCGGCCCGGCGACCTTCGGACATCTGCGCGTCGGACGAAATGGACAGCCCTTCCGCTGCCTGAAGTTCCGCACCATGGTGCCGAACGCGGAGGAGGTCCTGGCCGACCTGCTGGCCCGGGACGCCCATGCCGCCGCCGAATGGGCCGCGACGCGCAAGCTGACGAACGATCCGCGGATCACCGCGATCGGCCGCCTGCTGCGCCAGACCAGCCTGGATGAACTGCCGCAGCTTCTGAATGTGCTGCGCCTGGACATGAGCCTGGTCGGACCACGGCCGATCGTGACGGCCGAAGCAGATCATTACGGTGACGACATGGAGTACTACCATGCGATCCGCCCGGGCATCACCGGCCTGTGGCAGGTCAGCGGACGGAGCGACACGTCGTATCCGCGACGGGTGCAACTGGACAACTGGTATGTCCGTAACTGGAGCCTGTGGAACGACGTCGTGATCCTTGCCAGGACGGTGCCGGCCGTCCTGTTCCGGAACGGCGCCCGATAGAGCCGCACAGTCCGAAAGCCCGACCGCCGCAAGGCCGTTTCGATGAAATCTCCCTACGCCCCCATGCGAGAGATCGTGCGATGAACCAGCTTCAATTATCTCCCTTGGCCGGCCTTTCGGGCATGCCGACGGACAGTCAGCATGTTCCCCCCACGCAGGTATTCCGCATCCTTGGGCGCCATCGCCTGGCGGTCGTGCTGGTGACGGTGGGGATGTTCGCTCCGGCGGTGGCGTTCATCGAGACGATGAAACCCTATTACACCGCGACGGCGATGCTGATGGTGGGCACGCGGCAGGCGTCCTTCCGCGACCTGCAGGCCACGGTATCGACCCCCGACATCGATGCCGTCGGCATCAATACGCAGGTCGGCGTCCTGCGCAGTTCGACCATTGCCCGGGCGGTGACCGAACGCCTGAACCTGGTCGACGATCCGGAATTCCGCAAGGTCCTCGATACCGTGCCGCTCAAGGCCCGGATCGTCCTTGCCGTGCAGAAGCTGTTCGGCATCGCGCCGCCGCCCGCGCCCCCCATGACGCCGGCGGCGCGGCTGCAGGCGACGGCGCTCGTGCTGGCCGACAAGGTCAATATCCTCAATGACGGCCGGTCCTATATCATCACGATCACGGCGAAGACCGACAATCCGGCATCCAGCGCCAGGATCGCGAATGCCTATGCGGACGCCTATTTCGAATCCCGGCGTCACATGAAGGTCGCTGCGACATGGCGGGCCAATGCCCTGCTGGATGAACAGATCGTCCCGTTGCGCGAAAGGCTGCGTCATGCGGAACAGGCCGTCGAGGCATTTCGCGAACAGAATGGCCTGATCTCGGCCCGCCTGGAACATATGCCCGGCACGCCGGAGGCCGATGCGACCACGGTCGCCGACGAGCAGTTGATGCGCATGAACCAGGAACTGGTCACCGCCCAGGCCGCGTTGGAGGAAAAGCGCGCACGCTATTCGGAAGTCCGGACCGCGGAACGCAACGGCACGGTGGGGAACCTGCCGGACGTGGTCTCGGCCCCGCTGATCCAGCAATTGCAGAACCAGCAGGCCCAGTTGAGCAGCCGCGTGTCCAGCCTCAGCCGCTCCGTCCTGGACGGCAATCCCGAGATGCAGGCCGCCCAGGCCGCCGCCGCCCAGGTGCGGCGCCAGATCGGCGCCGAGACGGCGCGGATCGCCGACAGCATCGCCAAGGATGTCAGCGGGGCGCAGGCGCGCGTCGCGGCGCTGAGCCACGCCGTGGACAGCCTGCAGAAGCAGGTGACCGCCGAAAACCAGGCCAATGTCACCCTGCGCCAGCTGGAAAGCGAGGCCAACGCCGCACGCGTCGTCTACCAGGATTATCTGGGCCGCTTTGCCCAGACCTCGACCCAGGCGCAGTTGCAGGAACCGGAAGCGGAACTGATTTCGCGCGCCGAGATCCCGCTGGGCTTTTCGGGGCCGCCGCGGACCCAGTACCTGGCCATCGCCCTGCTGTTCTCGATGCTGTGCGGGACCGGCGCGGCCCTGCTGGCGGATCGCATTCGCAAGGGAATCCGCAGCACGTCGCAACTGGATTCGGTCCCCGGCCTGTTCACGCTGGGCATGGTCCCGGTCTTCAACGGCGCTCTGGTGCGGCATTACCGGTCCGCTGCCGCAGGCGTCTCCTCGGCCTATGTCGAGACGATCGAGAACATCCGCAGCATCCTGTGCTTCGGTCACAGCCGCTTCCGCGCCAAGGTGGTCCTGGTCACCTCCGCCCGCCCCGGGGAAGGCAAGACGACCTTTGCCGTGTCCCTGGCCGCCAATGCGGGCCGCGACCTGCAACGCGCGCTGGTGATCGACTGCGATTCCCGCAACCCCTCGGCATTGGGCGCGCTGGGCAAGACGGACCAGGCCAGCGACAATTCCCTGCCCGGTGAGCGTGGCCACGGGCAGGCTGGCGCGCGACGTGATGCCGGGGGTCGATATCCTGACCATGCGGCCGCCGGGCGAACGCAATTACGCCATGGTGTCGCCGATGGAACTGAGCCGCGTCCTGACGCAGTTTTCACCCCATTACGACATGATCGTCCTGGACACCCCCCCGATCCTGGCCTTCCCCGATGCCGCCGTCCTGGCCCAGCAGACCGACGGCATCGTCATGGTCGTCAAATGGGGGTTGACCGGGTCCATGGAACTGACCGAGGCGATGCGGATCCTGCATGCCTATGACGCCCGCGTGCTGGGCAGCGTCCTGACGCAGGTCCCGGCCCGGGGACTGGAAAGCGCCGAGAAGCGCCAGTTGGGGATCTATCGTCAGTACGGCCTGCTGACCTCCTGAATCCGGCCCCACGTCCCTCCAATGCCGGTATGGGCAGGAGTTTTCAATGCAGTCCGCGCTTTACGTCAACAGCCGCTTCCTGACCCAGCCCCTGAGCGGCGTGCAGCGCTTCGCGACCGAGATCACCAGCGCCATCGGCCGGGTCTGGAGCGCCAATGACGTCAGCCGCCCCATCCTGCTGACCCCGGCGGCGGCATTGATCGCGGACGGCCCCGGGGATCTGGAGCGCCAGTTCGTCGGACGCCGGCAGGGACAGATCTGGGAGCAGATCGACCTGCCGCGCCGGGCCCGGGACGGCGTGCTGCTGAACCTGGGCAACACGGCCCCCATCATGGGGCGGCGGCAACTGGTGGTCTTGCATGACGCAGGCATTTTCAGCCAGCCCGACGCCTATTCGTGGCGCTTCCGCCTGTGGTACCGCGTCCTGCACAACCTGCTGCTGCGTACGCGCTCGCGCCTGGTCACGGTGTCGGAATTTTCCCGCGGGGAACTGGCGCGCCACCTCGGCGTCGTGGCGGAGCGTTTCGCGGTGATCCCCGAAGGGGCAGATCATATCTCGCGCCTTGCCGCCGACCATGCGGTTCTGGCGCGGCACGGGCTTGCGACGGGACGCTATGTCCTGGTCGTCGGCAACCTGGCGCCGCACAAGAACCTGGCCAGCCTGGGCGTGCTGGCGCGCATGCTGGCCGCCCGCGACATCGCCCTGGTCATCACCGGCGCCCTGAACCGGTCCGTGTTCAACGGGCAGGACGGGATCACGCTGCCCGCGCCGGCCCATTATATCGGCCGCGTCAGCGACACGGAACTGTGCGCCCTGTACCAGAACGCCGCGTGCTTCGTCTTTCCGTCCCGATACGAGGGATTCGGCCTGCCGGCGGTCGAGGCCATGGCGTGCGGCTGCCCCGTGGTCGCGTCCTCGATCCCCGCCCTGCGCGAAGTCTGCGCCGATGCCGCGCTCTATGCCCATCCCGACGACCCCGTCGCGATCGCCAGTACCGTGGCCCGCGTGATCGACACACCGGGGTTGGCGCAGGACATGCGCATGAAGGGCATGGCACGCGCCGCCGGCTTTACCTGGGACAAGGCGGCGCGCGCGCTTCTGGACCTGGTGCATGACAGGGAAGCCGCATGAATGATGCGCCATCCGACAAAACGCCATCTGGCATGGGCCGCCTGCGTGCTTGCCCTCCTTGCGGCGTCGCCCCGCCCGGCCGTGGCGCAGGATGACCCGATAGCCGGCTTCCTGCCCGAGGCCAACGGTCCCGCGACGGTCGTCTGGTGCAGCGTCCAGGCGGACCAGCGGCTGTTCATCAGCGACCTGATCCGCGTGGCCAGCACGTCGCGGGTCGCGCTGGGCGTCTATGGCGGGCGGTTCGGGCGGACGGTCAACGCCCGATACGGGCTGCATCTGGGCCTGGAGATCAATTACTGCCATCGGTTCAAAACCCGCGCTGCCGCGGCGACCGCCCGTGCCGCCATGATCGGACGCACGGCCGCGCAGAATGTCGGCATTGTCGACGTGGGAGTCTACTGATCGTGTCTTCACGCTGCCACTTTCAACAAGAAATGCCACATGAATAAGTTTTCAATACCGTCGCGAACCCGCTCAATGACCGACATGCAGCGTCCCGTCAGGGCCTTTGTACAGCTCAGCTATGGATACGGGGCCACGAACTGGCATACGCGATGGAAGGATGGCAGCCTTCTGGGCGTCAACGAGGAATATGCCTACGGATATCAGCGCGCCGCCGAACCCAGCTTCAGCGTGACGCAGTCCGAGGACGAACGGGAACGCCTGCCCGGCCGTGCCATCCGCTATGCCGTACGCCTGCTGCTGGGGTTCGATTTCGTCCATGCCTGGCGCAACCGGTCCGGCATATGGAACAGCGATATCGTCTGGACCCATACCGAGGCCCAGTCCATGGCGGTCCTGCTGCTGTTCCGCCTGTACCCCTGGCGGCGGCACCCCCGGATCATCGCGCAGAGCGTCTGGCTGCTCGACCGATGGGCACATGAATCCCGGAAGAACCGGCTGATATTCCGTGCCCTGCTGTCCCGTGCGGATGTCCTGACGTTTCATTCGCCGTGCAACAGGGCGGCGGCGGCGCGGCTCTTCCCCGGCACGCGCACCGAACTGGTCGAGTTCGGCATCCGTGCCGACGACATGATCGTCCGGCCGCCGCGCCCGGCGCGGCAGACCATCAGGGTCCTGTCGTTGGGCAATGACCGCCATCGGGACTGGGAGACGCTGCTGCGGGCCACGGCGGAGCTGCCGTGCCGGTTGACGATCGCGACCACGGACCCGGCGGCGCGGCGGCGCATCGCCCGATACGGCCACGCGACATTGGCGTCCCTGAAAAACAATGCCGACCTGCTGGCCCTGTACGACCAGGCGGATCTGGTCGTCGTGCCGCTCGGTCCCAACCTGCATGCATCCGGCCTGACCACCATCCAGGAAGCCATCACGCGGGGCGTGCCGGTAATTACGACCGATGTCGGCGGACTGCGGCATTATTTCGACCATGACGCCGTCACCTATGTCCCGCCCGGCGACATCGCGGCCCTGGCGCACGCGATCACGGACCTGGCGGCCGACACGCCGCGCCAGGCCGCGATGACCGCCAATGCCCAGCGGCGGATGCGGGAATGCCTGAATTCGCAGACCTACGCCGCGCGGCACGTCGCCCTTTCGTACGAGCTTCTGACCCTGCAACCGGACGCCGTCCATCATCCCGAACCGGCGACGCAGGACAGGCGCGCCACCCATCATTATGCCGGAGCCGTACCATGACGCCCCTCCCAACTCTCGTGATCGGCATCGTCAGTTGCGGACGTCCCGGCATCCTGAGGGAAACGGTCCAGGAATTACGCAAGCAGAGCTATCCGGCCAGCCGGATCATCGTCTGCACGCCCCGTGCATCCGACGCGGACGGTCTGGCCGAGGCCGACGGACTGACGATCCTGCGCGGGCCGATCGGCGCGTGCCACCAGCGAAACGTGATCCTGGACCATGCCGGTGACAACGACGTCATCGTCTTCTTCGACGACGATTTCCTGCCGGACCGGAACTACCTGAAAGTATGCGCCGAGGTCTTCGGCGCCTCCCCAGGCATCTTGGCCGCGACCGGCCGGGTCCTTGCGGATGGAGCGAAGGGACCGGGCTTTTCGATGGAAGAAGCCCGGCAGATGCTGGACAACCCCAGGATCAACGACAATCCCGCCCAGTCCTCGGTCGAGGACGCATGGAGCAGCTACGGCTGTAACATGGCGTTCCGCATTCCGGCCGTCCAGCGGCACGGCGTGCGCTTCGATGAGCGGCTGCCGCTTTACGCCTGGTATGAAGATATCGATTTTTCCCGAAGGCTGGGCCGCCACGGCCGCGTCGTCAGGATGAACGCGGCCAAGGGCATTCACCTGGCGAGCAAGACCGGCAAGACCCCCGGACGCCGCCTGGGATATTCGCAGGTCGCGAACCCGATCTATCTGTCGCGCAAGGGCACGTTTCCGTGGGACCACACGCTGCGCAGCGTCGGGCGCAATATCACCATGAACCTGATGCGCAGCCTGTGGCCCGAACCCTATGTCGACCGCAGGGGCCGGCTGCTCGGCAATGGTCTGGCCCTGATGGACCTGTTGCGCGGGCGCATTGCGCCGGAACGTATCCTGACCCTGTAGCACGGAGCGCGATCCATGCTCTTTTCCCTGGTTGTGCCGACGCTCGGACGCGTCGAAGAGCTTCATGCCCTTCTGCTCTCGCTGACGAAACAGGATATCCAGAGTTTCGAAGTCATCATCGTGGACCAGAACGATGACGACCGGCTGCTGCCGGTCATCGCCACGTTTGGCGACCGGCTGACGATCCGCCATATCCGCAGCCCGGTCCGCCGCTGCAATCATGCGCGCAACCTGGGCGCCCGCCATGCCACGGGGGACATCATCACCTTCCCCGACGATGACTGCGAATATCCGCCGGATGTCCTGTCGCAGGTCGAGGCCCGCTTCCGCACCCAGCCCGAACTGGGCTTCCTGACCGGATCGGTGATCCTGCCCGGCGGGCAGGCCGGACGGTCGGGACGATGGCTGGCGCATGACAGCGCGATCGACGGCCAGACGGTGTGGACCTGCCTGATCGAATTCAACCTGTTCATCCGCAGAAGCATATTCGACGCCGTGGGCGGTTTCGACGAGGCGATCGGGCCCGGAACACCGTTCGGATCGGGCGAGGGCCAGGACCTGGCCCTGAGAATGCTGGCCAGGAAGGTTACCGGCTTTTACGCCTATACGCTCAAGATCATCCACCCGGACAAACCCGTGGTGCTGAACGTAGCCCGCGCCTTCCTGTACGGACGCGGCGTCGGGCGCGTGATGCGGAAGAACGGATGCGACCGGGAAACCGTGGCCCGGTTCCTGGTGCGCCCGATCGGCGGGGTCGCGGTCCACCTGGCCAAATTCGATATGCTGGTCGCGCGCTACTACCTGATGACGTTCCTGGGCCGCCTGGCCGGGTACGGAAATGCCGTCCCTTCAGGAAGATGACCATGCGCCGGCAATCCGCCCCGAGGAACCGCAGGGACCGGAAGACGTTCAATGGCCCGGCGACATGGAAAAACCGCAGGTTTCGACGCGAAGCCCTTCGATATCCGGCTTCCGGCGTCGATCGCGGCCCGATTGCCTGACGATTCAGTCGAATAAGGATCCGACCCATTATATCCGAGGCCGCCCTCGGGCCAACCCGTTACGATTTCATACCGAAATACAGAGACGCAAATCATCATGTGGCCGCCAAGATGACGAATGACATCGCTTTCGAGATCTGGAGACGGAACCGGAGACGCTTTCGGGCGGCGCACGGGATCATCGGCATGGACCATCGGCGTCGCCAGCCCCGCGGGGAATAGCGAACTGCCCCCGCCAGACACGGCTGGTATCGACACGAGGTGTATTCATGACGTCCTCAGCCCCGCTTGCGCCTCCGCAACCCCGGCATATCCTGTCCAATACGGGTTGGAACATCTTTGGCCGGATTCTGCCGATTTTCGTGGCGATCCTGGTGACGCCGAAGCTCATTCACCTGCTGGGCCTGTCACGCTGGGGCGTGTTCACCATCGCCCTGACCCTGATCGGCACGTTCGGTATCTTCGATTTCGGCCTGGGCCGGGCATTGACTCGTGCCATCGCCGACCGGGCGACCGACAGCCCCCGGCAGGACACCGCCGACCTGGTCCTGACCGGAATTCTCGCCCTTGGCGGCATCGGGCTTGTCGCCGGGTTCGTCGCGGCGGCATCGGCCGGTCTGTGGGTCACGCACGGCCTGAAGATTCCGCACGAACTGGAACAGGAAGTGAAGCTGTCGTTCTGGGTCTTCTGCGCTACGGCGCCGTTTGTGATGGTCAACGCCGCGATGTGGGGCGTCGTGACGGCGTATCAGGATTTCAAATCCATCAACCTGATCAACATGCCGTTTTCGATCATGTATTATGTCGGTCCGCTGCTGATCCTGCTGGTCTGGAACAATCTGATCGGCGTCATGCTGGTGCTGGCCGTATGCCGGCTATGGATGACCGTCAGCTATGGGCGGCTTTGCTATCGGCTGATCCCCCAGTTGCGCAGGGCACGGGCCCGTCCGCGCCTGCTTCTGCCGCTGTTTCGCATCGGCGGGTGGATGACCGTGTCCAACGTGGCCTATCCGATCCTGTCCTATATGGACCGGTTCATGATCGCCAGCGTGATTTCGGCGGCCGCGACCAGCTTCTACACCACGCCGGCGGATGTCGTGGGGCGCTTCGGCCTGCTGACCAATGCCGTCACGGGTTCGGCCTACCCTGCCTTTGCGGCGTCATGGCGCAAGGACGTGGCATTGACCGTCAAGCTCTACCAGACGAGCGTGCTGACGGTGGTGGCGCTGCTCTTCCCGGTCTGCCTGTGCGGCGCGCTGTTCAGCCACGACATCCTGTCGATCTGGATCGACGCCGATTTCGCCGCGCACAGCAGCATGATCATGAAGCTGCTCTGCCTCGGCGTCTTTATTTCCGGCATCGATTCCGTGTCCGCCGGCTTCCTGGACGGTATCGGGCGACCGGACGCCAGTGCCAAACTGTCCATCGGCGAACTGCTGATCTATACGCCCATCCTGCTCCTGTTCCTGACGTCCTTCGGCGTGGTCGGGGCGGCCTTCGCGTGGGCGTTGCGCACCACGATCGATTTCATCATCCGGACGGCGATGAGCATCTACCTCTACAGACCCCTGTCAGGCGCGATCGGCCGCATCCTGCCGGCCGCTCTGTGCGGTTCCGCATCGCTTTGCATCGCACTTTTCGACATGCCCCGTCCGGTTGCCATCATGGTCGCCGCGCTGCTCCTGGGGGCGTTTTATGGAATCCTGTGGTTCGCCTGCCTCGACATTTCCGAGCGAAAGGCTTTCCTTCGCTTTTCGGACATCATCGCGGTCAGGCTTGTGAAGTCGCGGGCCGTGTAGACAACATGCGCGCGGAATGGTCCGGCCCTGTTTTCCCGACCGCGTCGGTCTTTTTTTTGACACACTTCAAAACCGGTTATCCGGGCGAGCGTTGATACGTTCGAGAGAGGCGCGTTTATTAAAAAATTCAACGCGTTAATTGCAGATCGTTATTTTAACGTCTTGTCTGAACGTTTTTTATTCCAGACACCGAAAACAGAAATAATTATAGAATTGATTTTTATACTGAACACATTTTTACATCATTATTTATGAAGCACGGTTTAATATATTCTGTCAAGCAGAGACATTTAAAAACTCCGCCCGCTCAATCCGACAAGAACATACCGAGAAATCGATGACCGAATTACTGCAATTCGCGGACCGCTACAGGACCATCGATGAATCTCGGATTCTGAAGGCGCTTCTGCTTTTGGGCTGGGCGTTCACCGACGATACCGCGCATGCCCTGGCCATGACGCGCCAGGCGCTGGACCGGTGGATCGGGTCCGGCCTGCAATTCCACCGGGATCGTCTGGGACAGCGCCTGTTCGATCCGGTGGAGGTAGTACATTTCCTGAAATCGCGCGGGCGGCAGGGACAGGATGATTTCTGGTCCTCATGCTACGTCCCGACCAGCCGGCTGCTGGTCGGGGAACTGGGCGGCCGCGACAGCCCGCATATGGACATCACCATCGGGCGCACGTTCGCCCGCGGTGCGTTCGCCCCCGACAGGACGCTGCGGCTACGCATGCCGCTGCCGTTGCGATCGCGATGCGATTATCTGGATGTCCGGCCCTGGCCCTGCGACGGGGGGACGATCAGCATCAGCGACGGCCGCATGGATGTGCGGATCCGTCCGGACGGGCAAGGCGACATCACGATCGGGGCGGATGTCTTCCTCGCTCCCCTGCCGGACGGCGGGCCCGAGGATGACGCCGATCGCGAGATCTTCCTTCGTCCCAGCGAAGGCCTGATCAGGATCACGGATCCGGTCGCGGCGCTTGCACGCCGCCTGGCCGGGACGGCACCGACGGAACGGGCCGTGCGGGCCTTCTGGTCCTTCATCATGGACGAACTGATCAACAGCCCGGTCCATTACGATCAGATCCGGGCCGACGCCCCCCTGGACTGGGTCCTGGAGGCCGGATGCTACGACTGCCAGCTTGGCGCGGCGCTTCTGATCGGCCTGTGCCGCGCGCGGGGTATTCCCGCACGCCTGGTGGGCGGCCATTTCCTGTACCGGCATTCGCCGACCCTTCATTACTGGGCCGAAATCTGGACGGAGGATGCGGGATGGCGTCCGTTCGACTTCATGAGCTGGGACCTGTCCCACGGCGGACAGGATTCCGCCTGGCGCGACCATTTTTACGGGCGGACCGATGCCCGGATGATCACGCAGTGCCTGCCGCGCCGCTGCGTGGGGCCCGTGGGCGTCGCCATACCCGCCACCTGGCGCGTGCTGCAGACCGCGCGCGGCAAGGGTGTGGATATCGACATGGTCGGGCTGGATGGCGCATCGATCTACACCGACCGGGTCACCGTCATATGAAACGTCTGACGCTGTTTTCCAAAGGCAATGTCGATATCCACGACACGCTGCATTCCTGCCGCATCGGCGGCGTGCTGCAGTGGAACGGAATCAACGATGCCCTGCGGGAGTCCTGGCCCGGCGTGTCCGCCCGCGTCCGGCACGAAACCTGGACACGGTCCGACGCCCTGCTGGCGGCCGGCGGCACGATCCCGGCCTCGCTGGCCGCCCGCGACATTCCGCTGGGCAGCTATCCGATGAAGAGCCAGTTCAGCACCGCGATCTTCACGACCGAGGCCGATGCGATCCTGCTCTCGATCCAGGCCGACATCACGACGAAGCTGGGCCGTCATCGCAGCGAGGGCTACCTGCTCTATCCCAACGATATCGCGACATGGCGCGACGAGGACAGGGCCTGGTTCCGCTCCGAATTCGATATGATCGGGCTTCTGGACGTCGAGGAGTCCATGCGGCATCTCGACGCCCTGATCGGAAGGATTCGCGAAACGCGGGACGTTCCGATCCTGGTCTATAACCTGTCCCCGGTCATACCGGGCGATACGACCCATTGCTACATGGGCCTGGACGAGACGTTTCCCGTCCGCATACGGCGTTTCAACCAGGGACTGATCGACCTTTCGGGCACCACCGGCATATCGATCGTCGATGTCGATACCATTGTCGCCCGTCATGGCGCGGATCGGCTGAAGCTCGATACCGTCCATCTGACGCCGGAAGGATACCGGCGCGTGGCGGAGGAAGTCGTGCGGATTCTCGCCGACCTGGGTGTCCTCGACAGCACGGAGGAAGCAAGATGAGAGCGAGCGTCGTCATTCGTTCCCGCAACGAAGCGGACCGGCTGCGCCTGACCCTGGCATCGCTTGCCAGCCAGACCGAGGCCGCGGAAGTCGTCGTCGTCAATGACGGGTCCACCGACCATACGGCGGAGGTCATCGAAGACGCCAGGGCCGAACTGGATATCGTGTCCGTTCACCATGCCCGCCCGGCCGGGCGATCGGCGGCGGCCAATACCGGCGGCACCCATGCCACGGGGGACATCCTGATCTTCCTGGATGGCGACACCCTTGCCGGGCCCGACCTGGTCGCGGACCATCTGGCGATCCACCGCCAACGGCCCGGCGTGGTGGTCCGTGGCGAGAACTTCCATCTGCGCTGCACCCGCCCGTTCCTGGACCCCGAACGCGGCACGCCCCGGCCCGGCGAGGAAGAACGGGTCGCGCGCATGTCGGAGGCCGAACGGGCGCGGGCGATCGTCACCCGCGCGCAGGTCACGCAGCGGTTCGATGAAATTGACCATCGCGCCCAGGCCGGCGTCTATCCCGGTTTCGGCCCGCGCAAGCTGTACGAACTGGAAATGGAGGCCCTGCGGGCGGAAGGGGATTGCGGCGTCCTGTGGGCTGCCGCCGCCGGTGCCAACCAGTCGGTGCCGCGCGATGCCTTCGCCCGTGCGGGGGGATTTCATCCCGACATATCGATCAACGAACATCGCGAACTGGCACTGCGCCTGTGCCAGGCGGGGCTGAAGATGGTGGCCGGCGCGGCACGCAGCTATCACTTGATCCATCGTAGCGGCTGGCGGGACCCGCTGGAGGACAAGGACTGGGAGGACATCTTCTACCAGGCCCATCCGCGCGCCGACGTCGCCCTGCTGCCGCTGCTGTGGCAGAGCCTGAGCGACACCGCGATCATTCCGGAAGATTTCCGCATTCTGTCGCTGCCGCACCTGGCCGAGATCGCCGGGTCCTACGAGGGCCTGCCCAGCCGCGAGGCCGTGCGCGAGGCCTACATGGCGGCACGGGAAGCGACGCTGTCGGAGTCCGACATTCGTTCCAACATTCCCTGGGGAACATGACCATGGCACAGGTTTCCATGACAGCTTTCGTATCGGATTCGGAACAGCCGGCCGTCGCCTGCGCCGCCGATTTCCTGACCGAGGGATTGCGGCAGGAAGGCACCCCGCTGTCCTGCACGATGGTGGCCAGCATGGATGATCTGCCGGGCGCACCGGCCGATTCCATCCGCCTTTCATCCCTCGTCCCCTGGGTCGAGACGCTGGACACGCCATGGCCGGTGCTGGAGCAGCAGATCCGGCAGCACTATGCGACGCTGTGCGCAGGCGGCGCACCGGTTCTGATTGCCACGGTGTTCCGCCATGTCGGCCCGCAGGCGGACCCCGACCGGTCCGATGTCCTGCTGGTGCGGATCCGTCGGCTGAACCTGCTGGCGGCCGAACTGTCGCGCGAATATGGCGCCTTCGTCATCGACCTGGACCGGATATTCGCCGATATCGGGGCCCTGCGGCTGGAGACCGACTACCGTCTGGACGGCGCGGCGGCCCGCGAACTGGCCGGACATGCCGTGGCGCTGGGCATCGTGGATAACGGGTTGGACGCCGTCCTGCCGTACGAGGCGCAGGAGCGCGTGAAGGCGGTCATTGCCGCCCGTCGTCCCGCGACGCGGCCGCCCCCGGAAATCACGCCGAGAAACATGGTGACCATGGGCAAGGGACGGCGGCGGCAGGTCGTCTCGACGATCACCGACACCGACCAGGAGAACCAGGTCGGCCGGCTGATCCGGCTGGTGATGAAACGGCAGATGGACCCGGCGCAGGCCATGGAAAAACTAGTCCATGCCGTGCGCAAGCGCGGCGTGCAGGAAAGCCTGGGCCTGCTGACCACCGGCGTCATCCGCGCATTCGGCGCGAGGTAGACATGAGCCATATCGATCGTATCGAGGCCCTGCGCGACATGATGCTGATCCGGGCCTTCGAGGAGGCGCTGTCGGCGCGCAAGGACCATGGCTTCCAGCTTCTGTCGTCGGGCGAGGAAGCGGTTGCCGTCGGCCTGGCCTCGGCGCTGGAGGCGGGCGATCAGTTGCTGACCGGTGGACGGTCGATCGGCCCCATCCTGGCACGCGGCGTGGCGCCCGAGCGGGTCATGGCCGAACTGCTGGGCCGGACCGGCGGCATGAATCGCGGGCGCGCCGGCCGTGGCCACATGTCGGCGCCCGATGACGGCTTTTTCGGCGCGCACGCGGTGGTGGGCGGCAATATCAGCATCGCGGCCGGGGTGGCGCTGGCCCGGCAGATGGACGGGACCGGCGGCATTGTCGTCATCCTGTTCGGCGACGGTGCCTGCGGCGCCGGGGCGCTGCACGAAACGCTGAACATGGCGGCCCTGTGGAAGCTGCCGCTGCTGTTCGTGTGCAACAACAACCAGCTTTCGGTTTCGACCGCGCGCGAGGCTGCGCTGGCCGTCCCGCGCCTGTCGGACCTGGGGGCCACGTTCGGATTGTGGGCCCGGACGATCGACGGGCTGGATGTCGGCCTGGTCGCCGCCACCGCCGCCGAGGCCGTCCGCCATGTCCGCGACGGACGGGGGCCGGCCTTTCTGGAATGCACGTCCATCCGCCTGCGCTCGCACTCCACCACGGCGCGGGAGACCCGCAGCCGGGCCGAACTGACCGCGCTGCGGACGCATTGCCCGATCGAGCGCACGATCACGGCCCTGCGGACCGAAGGCATCCTGGATGCGGCGGATCTGGAGCGGATGCAGCAGCAGGCGACCAGCCGCGCGACACAGGCCCTGGCCTATGCCGACGCCTCACCCTACCCGGACGCAGAGGAGGTCCTGCATCATGTTGGATAGCCATGGCCTGACAACCACCCGGATGTTCTTTCGCGAGGGCGTCGCGCGCGCCGTCCGCGAGGAAATGACGCGTGATCCCCGTATCCTGATCATGGGGCAGGACGTCGGGGCCTTCGGCGGTTCCTACCGGGAATTCGATGGGCTGTACCCGATCTTCGGGCCCGGGCGCATTCGCGACACGCCGGTGGCGGAAGCCGCCACCATCGGAATTGCCGCCGGCGCCGCCGCCGCCGGGTATCGCCCGCTGGTCAGCATCACCTACATGGATTTCCTGATGCTGGGCTTCGACGCGCTGATCAATTACGCGGCCAAGCTGCGCTATAAATCGGCCGGGACCCTGACGGCGCCGCTGGTGGTGAAGACGACGGCCGGCGCGCACGGCCAGGGCGTGGCCCATTCGCAATGCATCGAGGCCTGGCTGATGAGCGTCCCGGGCCTGACGGTCGTGGCGCCGGCCACCCCGGCCGACGCCTACGGGCTGATGAAGACGGCCCTGCGGCATGACGGGCCCGTCGTCTATATCGACCACAAGCGGCTGTTCCCCGCCCCGGGCGAGGTGCCGGTGATCGAGGAACCGGTTCCCTTCGGGCAGGCCTGCGTCCGGCGCACGGGGCGGGACGTGACGCTGGTCACCCATGGCTACATGGTCCAGGTGGCCCTGGAGGCGGCGCGCGCGCTCGAATACCAGGACATATCCTGCGAAGTCATCGACCTGCGCAGCCTGGCGCCGCTGGACATCGGAACCGTGACGGCGTCCGTCGCGCGGACGGGGCGATTGCTGACCCTGGAGGAAGGCCAGACCGTCTGCGGCGTCGGCGCCGAGGTGGCCAGCCAGATGTTCGAACGGATCGGCCCCAGGCCGTGGATCCGCATCGGCGCCCTTCCCGCGCCCGTTTCATCGAATCCGGTTCTGGAGACGGCGTGCGTTCCCGATGCGGCACGCGTTGCCCGAACCGTGTGCGCGCTTATGGCGCAATAGAGCAGATCGTGGTCGGGTGAAATCACCTGACCACGTGAAGATGCTCGGAAAACAAAAGACTGGAGCAATTCAGCTGGTTCTATCCGATGACTGATTGCTCCAGAGCGCGATCGACCACCCAAACCAGGAAAACATGCATGATCTACCAATTATCCGTTCCCGCCGCGGTGCCCGGGGTCGAGGAAATTCGTATCCTCGAATGGCATGGCGATGCCGGGACCGCCTTTGCGCCGGGCGACCTGATTGTCGAACTGGAGACCCACAAGGCGGTCGTCGAGGTGCGGGCGGGCCAGGCCGGCATCCTGCGGGCAATTCACGCCCAGCCCGGCGACTGGTGCGCGGTCGGGCTGCGGCTGGCGCTGTTCAGCGACGAGGCGGACGAGCCCCTGCCCGACGGGGATGTCGCGGCAGCCGACATCCCCGTCGCGTTCGAAATTACCTGACCAGGGCGGCAGGAGTTCCGACCGGTCGCGTTTCCGACAGCGCCTGGAGGATCTCCTGCCTCAGGGCCACCGCCATCTGTCCGCTTTGGTGAATTCCGTCCGGCAGATGCATGCCCCCGCCGAGTTCGGCACCCAGCGCGTCGACGTCGATGATGGTCAGGTCGCGGCTTTCCGCCACGTCATGCAGCATCAGGTTCCATTCCTTGGCGGCGATATTGGACAGCGTGTCGCTGAGCGGGGCATCGAAGGCCAGGTAGCTGGAGATATCCTCGTATCCCGACGTCGACATGCGATTGAGCACCATGACGCGGCTTCTGGTCGTGGCGGCCAGGGTATCGATCAGCGTTTCGTAATCGCGGCGGATCGCATCCACCGGGCGCCTGACCGATTCGAAGGAACCGGCGATCCACGCCCGGATGGCCGGGCCCGCCGCCGCCAGGTGGTGACGTATGACATGCAGGGGGTAGCCCAGCGTCCGGTGACGCAGGATCGCCTGCGGTTCCACGCTCAGGGACAGCAGAACGGCGTCCGGCGGCCCGAGACGGGTCGAACCGTCGGCACCGAACACCGTGTAGCGATCCTTCAGCGGTGCGTTCTGCAGGACCGACAGCAACGCCCCGGCGAACATCCAGTCATCCGCCGTCGGCGCCACCGCCCCGCTGCCCAGGAAACGCCGCAGATCCTCGGCGATCGCATCGAACTGCGCCGGAGTCCGCGACAACTGGTCGATCAGGATCGGCGTGCAGGGGGCGACGGGATGATCGGGCACAAAGACGAACTGCGAGGATCGCCGTTCGGCTTCGAACATTTCCAGGAACGCGGATTGCTCGCCCAGTACGACGCCGGCCGCGTCGCAGACCCCCATGCTGAGCAGCGTGACAGGTGTCTCCCCGTCCTCATGCCACCACGCGCGGCTGCGTCCGAACCAGCCGGAAAGCAGGCCCGCATGCACGTCGGCCAGGGCCGTCATCCGCCGCCCGGCCAGCATCAGCAGACGAAGGCGCCCCGGATCGTCGTCCTGGACCTCGCCGTCGGGTTCGATATGGCCCAGGATCGTATTCGGGTCCCATGTATCGACACCGCGAATGGCCAGGTAGCCGCCGCGGGCCATGTCGTCCTGCACGGTCAGGCGGCCGGACACACGGGGCGCGAAGGCCACCTGCATCTCCAGTTCCCCGGCCATGGACGCGCCGGCGGCAATCCGCACACCCGATGGTTCCAGGCTGATATTGCAATAGGCGACCGGCTGACCGGCCCGACAGAACTGGCCGGATTCACGCAGCCAGCGCAGGCTGGAACGAACAATGGTATAGCCGTCGGCCTTGAGCGCGCCGAAACGCAGGGGAATCCTGTTCATGAATGCCGTCCTGTCCACATGCCGTCGTGATGAATGATACCGGCCACGGTGCAGCGCACCGGCCGATCCACCTCCTGATCCAGGGATTCGTCGGGATCGGTGGAAAACAGCGCCAGACGATCGCCAAGGGCGCAGTACTGTCCCGGCGACAGGTCGATCCGCCGCAGGAAGACGGCCTCGCGCAGCACCACTCGATAATAGGAAACCGGCGGACATTCCTGGGCAAACGCACTGCTGAGATCGACGCTGAGGTCCATCAGCTTGCTGCCCATCCGCAGCGCCGCATCGGGCGCGGCATAGACACATTCCGTGGTCGCGCCGGACATCTGGGGAATGAGTGAAGTGAGCTTGAATTCATAGAGCATGCAGCCCCTCGCCCCGTAATGTAATTATTGAAAATTATACTGATTATATTGCCATATTTGATCGCTTCGGGTGCGGAATATATCCGGATCGAAAAGCAACGAAACAGCAAACGCCCTTCCTTTCGGTACGTTCCCCCACCGCCCGCACCGTTTCTCCGATATGGCCGATTTTGTCTCGTATTGTGGATTTTCCGTTGCGTTGTCATGGCTCTTGCCGATCGACGATATTTCTCCATACCCTGCCGCGGCTGGCGTCCTCGCCCTGATCTTCCTGTCACGACCAAACCGGGGCTGGAACGGGGTGCAACCGCCTCGTGCCTGCGGCGTAATCATCGGGCAATGCTCGACCGATCGAGATCAGTGGGACTGATCGTCCCATCGCCGGACGGCACGAGAGCGATGGTCCGGCAAAAACCGAAAAATTCGAGCCCGCGTGATTTTATATATTATCCTATCGGACCATATGACAAATTCCATTTAATACAGGGAATACGGAATACCATGCAAAACCTGCGCATATCCCTGACCAAAGGGAATTGGAGCATGACAATTTCCCTCCTGATATCGTTGGCTATTTTATCGATATTTATCAATATATGGTTTCCTCTATATTTTATAAAACCTCCCCTGTTCATGGCCGATTTCCGCGACTGCTATTACGACGCGGCCGATGCCGTGCTGAGGCATGGCAGGGGCGCGCTGGTTCCGTTTCTCATGAACAGAAAATTCGTCAATTGGCCCATCGACGTCTACCTGTTCGCCCCGTTCCCCTATATGGGCCCCACCGGGGCGGCGATCGTCTTTTCCATTCTGGGGCTGCTGGCCGTGGTCGGGTCCTTCCTGATCCTGACGAAAGGGTGCAACACCAGGAAGAAGATTCTGGTGTTCTTCCTTTTTATCTGCAACGGCCCTTTGTGGTACAGCATGTTCGACATGGGCAACACGACCCATTTCATATTCCTCCTGCTTATCCTGAGCCTCGGCCTGCTGAAGAAGAAGCGGATGTATTCCGTTGGCCTGCTGATCGGATTTTCCGCCACCATCAAGCCGATGATTTCGATCTTCTTCCTCTATTTCCTGTATCGGCGAAACTGGCGCGCCGCCGGGGCCTGCGCGGCGATCGTGGCCGTGACGGCCGTATCGTCCGTGGCGGTCTTCGGCTGGCCTGTCACGCGCGGATGGTACGAGTGGTGCATTGTCCGCTATACGCAGCAGACCATCGGCGCCTTCAACAATCAGTCCATCAACGCGTTCCTGCTGCGGCTTGCGACAGGGCCGAAATATGTCTTCGACTGGTATCTGCATGACCTGCCGTTTTCCATGACCCTGGTGTCGAAGGCATTGGCGATCGTCATCCTCGCGCTGACCACCATCGCGAGCCTGGCCTGGCGATCCCGGGCAGCCCGGACGGGCCGGAGCGCGGCTGACCTGTCGGATATATTCGATTTTTCGCTGTTGATCGCATTCTGCGTCATCACCAGCCCCGTATCGTGGACGCATTATTATCTGCTGCTGCTGATGCCGTGGAGTGCCTACATCACAGGCCGGCTGCCGTTGCATGGCGGCCCGCTGACGGACAGGCTGGTCTGGTGCAGCATCATACTCGTTTCGATGCCGGTGACCTATCCGTCCATCCTGGCAGGCCGCATCGGGTTCCTCGCCACACGCACGCTTGCATCGGCATGGCTGATCGGTGCGGTGCTCTTCCTGATCGCGTTGTGCCGCAGCGGCCTGCTCGCACGATCGACAGCACGTATTCCTGATGGTATCAGCACGCGGAAGACCGAGGACACCATGGCGCTGTCGCGCTTCTGACGGGGTCTCCGGCTTCGCGGGGCGATCGAGATGAGGGGCGATCCCCTCATCTGGAGCCGCGCTATTGCGCGCGTGCCATGATGACGACGCCGGACAGAATCACCAGCAGGCCGATGATTCGCGTGGGGTGGATCTGCTCGCCCAGCAGGACGATGCCCGCCCCCACGGTCATGACGATGCCCAGCGCAACGCAAGGATAGGCCTGGGAGACGTCGATACGCGCCAGGACCAGAAGCCACACGACGGCGCTGGAACCGAAGGCCAGCAATCCCAGCACGATCGACGGATTCAGCGCCACCGCCGCGAAGACCTGTCGCAGGTCGGACCGGGTGGCGATCACGGCCTGCACCGACGGGGCGGACATCCCCATCTTCAGCAGGATCTGGGCCGAGGACGACAATAGAACGCTGAACAGCACGAGAGAAA
This sequence comes from Gluconacetobacter diazotrophicus PA1 5, assembly GCF_000021325.1. Taxonomy (GTDB): domain Bacteria; phylum Pseudomonadota; class Alphaproteobacteria; order Acetobacterales; family Acetobacteraceae; genus Gluconacetobacter; species Gluconacetobacter diazotrophicus. Next base: position 857,937 of record NC_011365.1, read on the forward strand.
CCGTCCCGAATTTCATGATTGGGTGCTCCTGGAGGAAAAGAGGCAAAGCCGTCCGAAACGGGCGAGGGGCGGTCGCGGGTCGGTCCGGGCGCAGCCATCGACGACATAGGCGATGCCGTTCCGGGCCGCGTAATCCAGACGGTCCGGCAGGGTCTTCAGTGCCCGGACTTCGGTGATTCTGGCGTGCCACGTGGGGTAATAGGCGGGCGCCCACATCACCGCCGCCCCCGCGGGGGACGAGACCCATGACTGCCGATGGGAAAAATAGGTGAAGACGGGCGCCCCCTCTGAAAGCCCGTCCTGAAACGCGTCGTTCTTCGCCGACATGCCCATTCCCCATGATATCCCGGGCGGGTTGAGGAACAGGGCGTCCACGGCCGTATGAGCCCGCGCCCATGTGCCCAGGGCCTGCCAGTCGTCGCGCTTCTGGACGGCGACCCGGCTTGAAACGGCGGCGCGATAGATCAGTGCCACGTTGAAGGCGACCCCGGCCAGCAGGAGCGCCGGCGCCGCGTAACGGCGCAGGCCGACCGCCACCGCCGGCCGCCACCGCCGCACCACCAGAAGCACGAGGACCAGCGGCATGAAGATCTTGAGCGTGCAGGACAGCACAAAGAGCAAGGGGGCCCACACGAGGCGATCCGACGCCGTGCCGGAAAAGACCCACCTGGTCGCCAGTGCGGCGACGGCGATGGCCGACAACATGTGAACCGTGCTGCCCGAGCGCAGCAGATGCAGGTTCAGCAGCAGGCGGGAATGGCTGAGGAACGGAAGAAACACACCCGCGATCCAGACGGAGGCCGCCCCCCACAACGCGGCCTTCAGGGCGGCGCGCGATGTCGGCAGCATCGACGCGGTCGCAAGGCCGCAGCAGAAAATGACCGCAAGCAGGCCCTGTTCCCGGTGGCTCGTGCTCCAGATCAGGAAATGGTACGGGAAGAACGACTGCAGGAAGCCGACATAGTCGAAGGAAGGTGCCTCCCGCGTATAGGGGTTGGCCAGGATGTTATGGACAACCGGAGCGGCGAACGCCGCAAGGATCCCGACCCCCCAGGCCGCCTGACGCGCGAGCGTACGCCCGGCCACTCCGTGGTGCCGCCAGTGCGACCAGATGATGAAGACGAGTGGCACCAGGGTCCAGACACCGACGAACGCATTCAGGAAGAACGTCACCCCGTTCACGGCCAGCGAAGCGGTGATCCGTCCCCGTCCGGCCCAGACCAGCGCCAGGAGCATCGTGCCGTTTGCCATTTCGGAGTGCGTGAAACTGCTGATCAGCAGGCCACCCACGCCGGCATTGGAAAATCCCCGGATCGTCGATGAAAGCAGGACGAGGGCCGTGAATGTCGCCACCTCCATCACGGATCCGCATTCCAGAAGGGTCGCCCATTCCATGATGCTGAACACCAGGATCATGCGCGACAGAATCTGGAAGGCGAACAGGATCGTATAGACATGGGGCCCGTTCGCGCTTCCGGACAGCATCTGCCAGAAGCCGGATGCGTAGAAGCGCAGGCTCTGTATGAACGGGTCGGTCGCGAATTGCGGCTCGTGATACAGGCCCGCCAGGATCGGCATCTGATAGTAATTGTTCTCCTCCCCGGCGGCGTATCCCGACAGGGCCAGCGAAAGCAGCGTTCCGACCAACATGACGGCGAACGTCGCGCGCCGGTCGGGCACGGGCCTGGCATGGTCGGGAAACGACCAGGGGCGCACGGCCGCCGGGGCTGGCGCTTCCAGGGGCGGGAAGGTATCGGACAGGTTCATGTCAGGTCGCTCCAGCCGCCCAGGGACGTGGCTTCCGTCATGCTGCGGAATGTTGCGGAACGGCGAAGACGCACAGCCGGCTGAATTGGGCGACCGGTACCGGCGAATCGGATTGGCCGCAGCCATCGACCACGTAGGACATGCCGTGCCGATCGGCATAGCGCAGACGGTCGGGCAGGCTCTTCAGCCGGCGGACATCCACCATCCTGTCATGCCATTCCGGGTAATAGGCGGGCGCCCACAGCACGTTCGCACCGGCACGCGGGAACACCCAGGCTCTACGATGCGAAAAATAGGAAAAAACGGTGTTCCCGATCGCCAGTTCGTTCTGGCCGGCGTCACCCTTGGGAAGCAGGCTCGCCTCCGGCAGCAGGTCGATCGGGATCAGGAACATCGCGCGCACCGGCGTCTGTATCCGCGCCCAGGTGCCCAGGGCCTGCCAGTCGGCCCGCTTCGCCAGGAAAGTGTGGTCGAACGCCATGGTATGGTAGATGCGCACCCCGCAGAACAGGATCGTCATCAGCAGCAGAACCGGTGCCATGACGGAAAGCCGCGGATTGGACAGGAAGCGCCACGGCCGGCGCCGCAGCAGCAGAACCAGCAGCATGAACGGCGCCAGGATCTTGAGGGTGCAGGACGCCAGCATGAGGGCCGGCGCCCACAGGGTGCGGTCCATGGTATTGCGCGAGAACACCCACCGGGTCGTCAGCGCGGCGACGGCAATCGCCGCGAGCATGTACACGGTGGTACCCGACCGCAGGAGGTGCAGGTTCAGCAGCATGCGGGAATGCGTTGCGAAGGGCAGGACGGCACCCGTCACCCAGACCGCGATCGCCCCCCACAGGGCGGTCGTCAGAAAGGCATTGGGTCGGCGCAGCATCATGGCGGCGAGCATTCCGCTGCAGAACATTGCGGGGAAGATAACCTTGTCCCGGATGGAGATGTCCCAGACCAGGAAATGATAGGGGAAGAACGCTTCCAGGAAGGCGATGTAATCGAAGGGCGGCGTGACCGTGACATAGGGATTGGCCAGCATGTTGCGAACGACCGGGACGGCCAGGACGACGAAACACGCCAGGCCGGGCGCCGCCTGAATCCCAAGCGTCCGCAGGGTCCAGTCCTTCCGCCGCCATTGGCGCCAGAGGATGAAGGCCAGGGGAACGGCGGTCCAGACGGCCACAAAGGCATTGAGGAAAAACGTCACGCCGTTGATGGCGAACGCGGCACCGATCCGCCGCCGTGCCGCCCAGGCCAGCGCGATCAGCGTCGTCGCGTTCGCGACCTCCGATTGCGTGAAACTGTCGATCAGAAGCCCCCCCGCCCCTGCTTCGGCATAGCCCTGAAGGATCGACGCGAACGCGACGAGCGTCGTGAACACGATCCGTTCCCTGACGCTGTCGAAACCCAGCAGGCTGGCCCAGGCCAGCATGCCCGCGAACAGAAGCATGCGTGACAGGATCAGGAAAAAGAACAGGATTCCGAAGACCTGGGGGCCGTTGATGGTCCCGGACAGAATTTGCCAGAAACCGGAGGAGTAGAAGCGCAGGCTTTGAATGAACAGGTCGTCCGCGAACTGGGGTTCATTGTAAAGCCCCGCCAGAATGGGAAGGTGGTAGAAATTGTTCACCTGCCCGCCGGCATATTGGGACGAGATCAGGGACAGCAGGGTCCCCCAGAGGACGATCCCGAGCGTGACGCGCCAGTCCGACGCCCTGTGCGTCTCCAGGGCCGCCTCATGATGCATCGGCAGAGAAATCGTCATGTCACGACGCCGCCAGGAAGATCATGATCGAGCATGCGACGGCAACGCAGCTCGTGCGGTCGCGCAACGCCCAGATGACCGGGTCGTCATGCATGTGCCGCCGATGGGCGACGATCAGCACCCGGCCCAGCAGGAAGAGCAGGATCGGTGACAGCAGCCACAGCATATCGGGGTGCCGGTACGTCGCCTTGACCGAATCCGATGCGATATACAGCGAAAAGACCGTCACCGCGTTGGTCCCGGACGCCGCCGCCAGGGACGCCAGTACCACCAGGTCGTCCTTCTTGTAGTCCCGGCTGCTGGAATCCGGCAGGTTCGCATCCAGCCGGGTCAGCAATTCCGTATAGCGCTTGATAAGGGCCAGGGACGTGAACACGAACAGCGAAAATGCCAGGATCCATTCCGACAGGACGATCCCCGTCGCCGCCGCGCCCCCGACCAGCCGGGCCGTGTACAGCAGCGCAAGCCCCACCACGTCCCCCAGTTTCTTGCGCTTCAGCCAGAAGGAATAGCCCGTCGTCAGCACGACGTAGCCGAACAGCGTGACGCTGAAGATCAATGGCAGGAACAGGCAGAGCGCGATGGCGCACAGTCCCAGTATCGGGATCGCGGCCAGCGCCGCGTGGATCGACACCCTGCCGCTGGCCAGCGGGCGCCTTTTCTTGGTGGGATGCGACCGGTCGTCACGCAGATCCACCAGGTCGTTCACCAGATAGATGGCCGATGCCGAGGCGCAGAAGGCCAGGAAGGCGGCGCAGCTTTGCAGCAGGACCGTCAGGCTGAACGCATGGGCGGCCAGGGCCGGCAGAAAGACCAGGACGTTTTTCGCATATTGATGGACACGCAGGGCGCGCGCCCATGTCTTCAGCGACTGGGGCGGCTTGTCCAGGATTTCGACGCGGTCTGGGCCCGATGCGTGCAGCTTGCGCCGCGACCCGCCATCCAGCCCGATCGCGTGACATCGCCGCGCGTGGCGCCAGATTTCCAGGTCGTCACGATGATTGCCGACATAATCGAAGCCTTTTTCTCCGAAGGCTTCGACGAGGACGCGGGCCTTGTTCGCGCCCGACAGGTTGTTGTGCGTGTCGCTGGCGAATATTCCATCGAACCCGCCCAGATGCTGGGTCACGGCCCGCGCGTAGCGTTCGTTCGAAGCCGTGGCCAGGAAGATCGGCCGCCCCTGGGCCCGCGCCTGGTCGATCAGGTCCAGAACCGCGTCCTGGTAGGGTAGCGTCATGGCATCGATTTCGACCCGCGAGGCCAGCGCATGCTTCAGGTGCGCCTTCCCCTTGGCCAGGGAGGAACACAGATGCGGAAGGCTGGCGAATTCCTGACCGATACAGGCGAAAAACGATTCGATCAGCAGATCCGAGGCGATCAATGTGCCATCCAGATCCACGACCAATGGATATTGGGTGTCATGATCCAGCAATAATGAGGAATCCATCTCTCGCCCCAATATATATATTAAATTTATGCGTAAAAATTCGGAAAATAATATTAGACGTTATTTAAATTTCTATACTTTTATGAACTTGTATTCGCCGAACCCGACGGGTCGCCATCATTCGGCACGCGGATCATTGATGCGACCGCGAAAGCAACATCTTCCGGCGATGAAAGTTTCCCGCCCGCGACGGAATTCCGCCACGATGCCGGCGTGTCAGCGGCGCCGCGGCATGTAACTGCCGGCCCACAGGATGGCGGCGTTGGCCACCAGCCCCACAAGTCCGGGATTGATCCCGCCCAGATCGACACCGCCCAGATACAGTCCGACCGAAAGCCCGTCCCCGGCCAGCAATCCGGCGACCAGCGCCGCCGGTCTGACCGGCCGGGCAAGCAGGATAGCGAACAGGCCGGGCGCCGCCTGCGTCACGCCAAAATAATACATGGTGTTCAGCTTGACCAGGACGCCGGACGCGTGTGCCGCGCTGACGACCGAAAACAGCAGATAGAGCGCGATCACGACCTGCGCGCCGTAGCGCTGCTGGCGATCCGACAGGCCATGCAGCAGGTTGTGCGATACCAGCGAACCGATCGCCAGGCACATTCCGGCCAGGACCACCAGCGCCGACAGGGTGCAGGCCGCGGCCACCAGCCCGTCCATCCAGCCGGGCAGCAGCGCCAGCGACACGGTCATGAACGCATCGTTCGGCGTGGGCAGCGCCATGCCCGACCGGCGCGCATACTCGGCGACCAGGTACAGGAACGGGAACATCAGCATATAGAGCGGCATCAGGACCTGGTTGCGCCGGACGATCCGCCGCGAGCGCCCGGTGAACAGGAACGCCACCGTCTGCGGCGCGACGCAGAAGCCGATCGACTGCAGGATGACGGTGGACATGGCGAAGGCCTCGTCCCGCCCGGTGGGACGGATATCCGCGATGTCCTGCCCGACCGCCCGCCCGGCCTGGTGCGGGTCCGGCAGGTGGCCCATGGCCAGCAGGGCCGCGCCGCCGACCGCCACCACCGCGACGATCATCAGCACATCCTTCAGGATCGAGACATAGGCCGGGGCGCGTATCCCCGACAGCGCGACCCAGAAGAACGCCATCACCGCCGCCAGCGTCGTCAGCAGGATGCTGGGCACCTGCCAGCCGAAGCCCTGCAGCACCGTCAGCAGGCCGACGAACTGCATGTCGCCGAACGGCAACAGGAACAGGATGGCATTCAGCGCCATGGCGATTTCGACCGCCCGGCTGCCGACATGGTGGCGGAACAGGTCCGCCAGGGTCAGGGCATTGCAGGCCTGTCCGGCCTGCCAGATCCTGGGATTGAGGAAATACCCCACCGGAAAGGCCAGCACGATGTAGCTGAGGAACCAGAGTACGAACGCCGTGCCGTGGCTGACCGTGCCGGCGGGAAAGCCCAGCACGGTGCCGATGCTGTACGTCTCGCCCACCGCCAGGAAGAACAGCAGCGCACCGCCGAACTGCCCCGAGGCGACGAAGAAATCCCGCGTTCCCTGGTGATGGTGCCCTCGCCGGGAATAAAGCGCGATCCCCAGCGACAGCAGGATCACGAGGCAGAACGTCACACTTGACATGGGATGTCAGTCGTCATCGCCGAGATGGCGGTCATGCAGGACCCATACCGTGCCCAGGCAGGCGGAGGTCAGGACGAACCACGCGAACAGCCAGGCCGTCACGACCGGGAAGCCCAGGATCGTGCCCCGCACCCGGTCCAGCCACGGCAGAGCCAGATCCACGGCGCAGAACGGGATACCGATCCCGACGGCCAGCCGCCATCGCGGCAGCACGGGCGACGGTCCGTTCGGCAGGATGACGGGTGCGGCATCCGCGGGCGGATCATCGATCATCACGGCATGATCCGTACCCGCCCGGTCGCGGTCAAGCCGGTTTATTCCGTTTTGGAAACCATATCCGCCGGGCCCGGGCTCCGGTCCTTCAGGTTCCGGTACAGGTGATAGGACAGCAGGGTCTTCGCGTCGGTGCGGCCGATCCCGGGGATCGCATCCAGGTCGATGATCCGCAGATGGATCGTTTCATGCTCGCAGGCATTGCCGGTCCGTCGCCCGTCCAGCGCCCGCATGGCCTGCGCGTCGATATCCAGATCGACGGCGTAGAGCGTGATCGCCTCGTCGCATCCGCCGGGCGACAGCCAGACGGTGGTCAGTTCGACCAGCATGTCGGCCCGCACGGTCAGGTCGGTGCCGACTTCCTCGGCCAGTTCGCGCAGGGCGGTGCTGACAAGCTGGCCGCCGTCCAGCATGCCGGCCGGCAGCGCCAGCAGGTCGGGGCAGGCCACCGGCAGGCGCGGCTCGCACGTCAGGATGGTCCGCGGGGGATGGCCGGGACAATGCAGCACCACCAGCACCGACACCGAATCCCCCCGCAGCAGGGCCGCGCCCGGGACCTGCCGCCCGGCATGCCAGGCGTCGGCCTCCACCAGAATGAAGCCCACCCTGTGTCCGAAGAAGACGACGTCCCGCACCGCCACGGCGCGCAGGTCGAACCGCGACGCGGCCTGCAGCAGCCAGCGCCGGAAATGCGGCGCGGCACGGACGTCGGCATGGCGATCCGGCGGGACCGAAACAGCGAAGGTGACCGGAATCCCGTCCATGTCCACCGTGTCCATACCGTCTGCCCCTCCAAAATCGATTCAGGTCATTTTCAGGTGAAACATGACCGTGATACGCGCCGACGCCGGCATGCGCCCCGACAGAACGGTGCAATGCACCGTCCGGCCGGCCGCCAGGGCCGCTTCGTCCAGATCGTCATAGCCGGTACTGCGCGCCAGTTCAGCATGGGCGACGGCCCCGTCGGGGCCGAGCTGCAACGACAGTTCGGCCTCCCCTTCTTCATGCAGTCGCCGCGCCATGGGCGGGTACCGGCCGGCCGGCCGGTCGCAGACCGGTGCCGCCGGGGGTGCCGGGGCCACCGGCTTCACGGGGGCAGCAGCCGGCTCCGGCGGGGAAAGCGGGGCGGGCTTTGCCGGGGCGGGGACCGGTACGGTCGCCTGCTGCCTCGCCACGCGCGGCGCGTGGGACGGCATCGCTCTGGGACGGGGTACGATCCGGTCGGCATCCCGGTCCGCCGGCATCACGGGCCGCGAAGGCGGGGTGTCGGGCCGGGGCCCGGGCGGCGGCGGCTCCGGCGGCGTGGCCGCCGGTGTGGGTGGGGGCGGCTTTGGCGCGGCGACGGGGGGCAGGAAATACATTTCCACCACGCGCGCCATGGACGGCACCGGAATCGGCCGCCCCCACGGGAAGACGACCAGCCCGAAAAGGCCATGGAGCAGCAGCGCCGCGACCATCACCGCCGGGACCAGGCCGCGCGACGCGGGCGCGGCCTGGCGCATCAGGCGGTCGCGCCGCCCCCGGTCCGGGACAGCGGCCGCGCGCATCACGGTGTCGGCTCCGTCACTCATGGTCGCCAGAAAAGGCCGAACACGGCAATTTGACAACCACCGCCGCCGGGGGCGACAAGAGCGGCGATCCGTAAAGAGGCATATCCGTCCGCTCCATGACGCGCGCCGCCCTTCCTGCGACACGGCCGATTTGCGGCCGCTGGCTGATCGTCGCGCTGACCCTGATCGGCCTGCTGAGCCAGTTGCTGATCCAGAGCCGCGCACTGCCCGACGAGATGCCGCGCGCCACGATCGAACGCCTGACGGGCATCGATATCGCGTGCACGATGCCGGCGCGCCCCCATGACGACGGCATGGCAGGCATGCGGATGGACGGGGCGCCGCAGGTGACACCCGACGGCCATCACCCTGCCGCTCCGGACCACGGCGATTCGTGCCCGCTCTGCCCGCTGCTGCATCTGCCGGTCGTGACGCTGACGACGCTGGCGTTCCTGCCGTTGCCGCCAATGGTGTGGGCACGGCCGCGCAGCCGCCCCGCCCAGCCACGGGCCCCGCCCGTGCGCGGCTGCGGACTACCGCCGTCACGGGGGCCCCCTGCCGCTGCCTGACCCGTAGCGCCGACGGCCCACGCCACCCGAATGCCCAGACCACGCCCGCGCCCTGGTGCCCGCACCATGCCGCGTGGCCCATGCGGACAGGCGGGCATGACGCCGCCGGCTGACATCCCGTCAGTTCAGGACAGCCCATCCATGTCACGTTTTCCCGCAGCCCCCTCGCCTGCCGAGGCGGCACTCTGCGGCTGCATCGTCGCCTTCTGCGCCCATGCCGCCCCGGCCCGCGCCGGCGATCCGGTAGTTACCCTGCCTTCGCTCTCGATCGAGGCCACGGATCTTCCATCGCTGGCGGACAGTCCGCTTTCCGCCTCCTCGCCCGGCGCCAGCGACCGCGCGGCCGCGCAACTCGGCAGCCCCGACGCCGTCGCCCTGTTCCACGACACGCCCGGCTTCAGCGCCTATTCGGCCGGCGGGATCTCGTCGCTTCCGGTGCTGAACGGCATGGCGGACGACCGGGTGGCGACCGTCGTCGACGGAGTGCGGATCAGCGCGGGGTGCCCCAATCACATGAACCCCGCCATGTCCTATATCGACCCGGACAGCGTGCAGACCGCGACCGCGATCGCCGGGATCACGCCGGTCAGCCTGGGCGGCGACAGTACCGCCGGCACGGTCGATGTCGAGCGGCGCGACCCCCAATTCGCCCGGAAGGGCCAGGTCCTGGTCACCGGCCATGTCACCGGCAATTACCGCAGCAATGGCGGCGGGTCCGGGGCGTCGGGCACCGTCACGCTGGCGGACGACACGTTCAGCCTGCGCTACACGGCTTCCTACGCCCATGCCGGCGATTATCACGCGGGCGGCGACGGGGGCGTGGTGCGCTCGACCGATTACCTGACCTTCAACCATGCCGTGACCCTGGGCATGCACAAGGGCAACCATCTGCTGGCCCTGACGGCAGGCCAGCAGGATACCCCCTACGAGGGCTTTCCCAACCAGTACATGGACATGACCAACAACCGGTCGACCTACGTGAACGGCAAGTACGACGGCAGTTTCGACTGGGGCGACCTTGAGGTCCGGGGCTACTGGCAACGGGTCGATCACGTCATGGACATGCTGGGCGACAAGGGGGGCCATTCCCCCACCACCGGCATGCCCATGAACACCGATTCCCGGATGGCGGGCTATACGCTCAAGGCGACCATCCCGCTGGGGCCGCGCGACACGCTCCGGCTCGGCAGTTCGTTCGATCATGACGGGCTGAACGACTGGTGGCCGCCGTTGCAGGGCAGCATGATGATGGGACCGGGAACGTTCCATAACGTCAATAACGGCCACCGCGACCGGCTGGGGCACTACGCGGAATGGGAAGCACGCTGGACGCCCCGCCTGTCCACCCTGCTCGGGTTCCGCAACGACCTCGTCATGATGAATACCGGACCGGTCTCGCCCTATTCCTGGACCGGCATGATGGCGGCGGCGGACGCCACGGCCGCCCGGGCGTTCAACGCGATGGACAGGGGCCGTACCGACGTCAATTTCGACGTCACGGCCCTGACGCGCTGGCAGGCGCTGGACAGCCTGACGATCGAAGGCGGCTATGCCCGCAAGACGCGCTCGCCCAACCTCTATGAACGCTATGCGTGGGGCCGGGGCGCCATGGCAACGAAGATGATCGGCTGGTTCGGCGACGGCAACGGCTATGTCGGCAACCCGAACCTGACGCCCGAAATCGCCAATACCGCCAGCATCACGATCGACTGGCACGACCCGCACGGACAGGCATGGGACCTGAAGATCCAGCCCTACTACACCTACACGCATCACTATGTGAACGTCGTGCGCCTGGCGCAGTACAGCAACGGCACGTCGCGGCTGGAATTCGTCAACCATGACGCCCAGAGCTACGGCATCAATGCCTCCGGCTCGTACCGTCTGTGGAACACGGTCCGGTATGGCCAGGGCGACCTGGTCGGCACCGTCGACTGGGTGCGCGGGCAGGATCTGGTGACCCGTTCCGGCCTGTACCACCAGATGCCGGCCAACGGCATGGTCGGTGTGCACGAGACGGTCGGAAACTGGACCGGCCGCGTCGAGATGACGTTCGTGAAATCGAAGGACACCGTCGACCGGCTGCGCAACGAGCCGCGCACGCCGGGCTATGCGCTGCTGGGCCTGGGGGGAAGCTATCGCTGGCGCTACCTGGCGCTCAACGCCGGCATCGATAATGTCATGAACCAGAAATATTATCTGCCGCTTGGGGGATTGTCGCTGGGCGACTACGACGCGACGGGCGTTCTCGGCCCGCTGAAGGGCATGGGCCGGTCGTTCAATGTCAGCCTGACCGGGTCGTTCTGAATCGTCAGGCGGCGTCGTACCAGTCGCGGTACCAGGCGACGAAGGCGTCGATCCCGTCCTGCAGCGCGGTGGCGGGACGATAGCCGGTCAGATGTTCCAGGATCGTGCAGTCGGCCCAGGTCCGGGGCACGTCGCCGGGCTGCATCGGCAGGTTGTGACGGATGGCCGTCCGCCCCGTCGCCCGTTCGATGGCGCCGATGAAATCGCCCAGGGCGACGGGCTGGCCATGGCCGACATTCACCACGCGGAACGGTGCGACCGGGCTGACGCCCCGCCGGGTGGGGGTCGTCACCGCCGGCGCGTGCGGCAGCAGGCGGCAGAGCGCCTCGACCACGTCGTCGATATAGGTGAAGTCCCGTTCCATCTGCGCGTTATTGTAGACGTCGATCGGGCGGCCGCCGAGGATGTTGCTGGTGAAGCGGAACAGCGCCATGTCCGGCCGCCCCCATGGGCCGTAGACGGTGAAGAACCGGCAGGCGGTGATCGGCAGCCCGTACAGGTGGGCATGGGAATGACCGATCTCCTCGCACGCCTTCTTGGTCGCGCCGTAGAGGCTGAGCGGGTGATTGCAGGCCTGGTCCTCGGTAAACGGGCTCTCGGCGCTGGCCCCGTAGACCGACGAGGTCGAGGCCAGGACGAAATGCCGCACGCCCAGCGTCTTGATCGCTTCCAGCAGGTTATGGGTGCCCACGATGTTGGCGCTGATATAGGCGCCGGGATTTTCCAGGCTGTACCGCACCCCGGCTTGGGCGGCGAGGTGAATGACGATGTCCGGGCGCGCCTCGCGGCAGGTTTCCGCCAGCCGGACCGCATCCTCCAGCATGAATTCGTGGCGGGTGAAACCGGGCCGCATGGCAAGGCGGTCGTGACGCTCGCGCTTCAGCGCCACGTCGTAATAGGCGGTGATCCCGTCGATGCCCGTGACCTCATGCCCGTCATCCAGCAGCCGGCATGCCACATGGAAACCGATGAATCCCGCCGTGCCGGTCATGAGAATACGCAACAGAACCTCCCCGTCCGGTTTCAGCCCATATAGAGCGCGACGGCCGATGAGAAGCCCCGCCCGACACGGGCGAGCGTCCGGATGATTGAACGGATCGCAAACTTCACTTGCGGGGTCCGCTATCGGATAGGCCGCCCCGCTCCCTTATGGTAGCGGACAGGATCGGGCTTTGGGACGAGGATACGGGACATGACGGCCAACCGCTGGTTCATCGATAGCGAAACCGGACACCTGGACGACGTCCTGCTGTGCCCGCCGACCTATTACGACTGGATTCCCAGCAACGACATCGCGGTCCTGAGCCTGGAAAATGGCCTGAAGCCCGAGCATCACGCCGTACAGAAGCAGTTCGACGAAATGGTCGACTGCCTGCGCAGCGCCGGCGTGACCTGCCATTTCCTGACGCCGCAACCCGGCCTGCCTTATCAGGTCTATACCCGCGACAGTTCGCAGACGACCCCCTTCGGCACCGTCGTCACCAGCCTGTTCCGCCACGAGCGCAAGGACGAGAAGGCGCAGATCGAAGCCTTCTACGGCGCGGGCGAGATCTGGAAGACCGCCGGGAAGGGCACCGCCGGGGGTCATGTCGAAGGCGGCGACATCCATGTCATCCGCCCCGGCCTGCTGGCGGTGGGCGTCACCGGCACGCGCACCGACACGGCGGGCGCCCGCGAATTCACCGGCTGGTTCGACGAGGCCGGATGGCAGACGCGGATGATCCGGTTCTCGGACCATTTCCTGCATCTGGACGTGGTGTTTACGATGGTCGCGGAAAACCTGGCCCTGGTGGCACCCGACGCCCTGGCCGACGCGGACCTGGACTGGTTCCGCGACCAGGGCATCCGCCTGCTGCCCGTCACGTACAAGGAAGCGATGCGCGACATGGCCTGCAACGTGCTGGCGCTGGGCGACGGACGGGTGGTCAGCCCGCGCCATTCCACCCGCGTCAACGCGATGCTCCGCGCGGAAGGCCTGACGGTGCTGGACCCGGAACTGGACCAGTTTTCCCAGGGGGGCGGCAGCATCCATTGCATGACGATGCCGCTGCGCCGCCGGTCGCTCCTGCGCGGCTGAGGGCTATTCCATCTCGACGCGGCTTTCCACTTCGCGCCACAGATGAATGTACTGCCCGGTGTCGAAGCGGGGCTTGATGAACATGCGCCGTACCGCCCGTATCCCCGTGGGCGTGAAATAGGCCCGCGGCGGCGGTTCGTCCTCCGACACCTGCAACAGCCCACGCGCCACCAGGCCGCGGATCGAGGCCGGGATACGGGGGCGCCCGCAGCAGGGCCCGCTTTTCCAGATCGGCAGGATAATCCCGTCCGACAACGATGGATTGTGCCCGGAATAGGTTCCGAAGGACCAGCGAATAAACCGCTCCTCGGACCGGGTCAGACCTGTCTCACCCATATGTTCTGCTCGCGTTCTTGTTTTTATTATGCGCGCCGATCGGGCCGGCTTCGGGCCCGGTCCCATTTTCAGTTGCATCCGCCTTCTGATGCAACCCATTCTTTATCTTTTGTCATAGTCGGCGCAACCAGGATTCCGGACAGCCCTGCCCTTTCTCCTTGACAAGGCAGGCGCAAGGCGGGCCGTTCTGCCCGCCCGACCCTTTCCCAAGCCCGGATCGCGCCCGCCATGCCTGAATTCCCTCCCCCGCAAACGGGCAGCCTGACCTGGGGGGAATTGCGCACCCTGGCCCTCGCCGCGCTGGGCGGGGCGCTGGAATTCTATGATTTCGTGATCTTCGCCTATTTCGCGAAAATCATCGCCCAGCATTTCTTCCCCGCGATCCAGCCCGACTGGCTGCGCCAGACCGAGACGTTCGGCCTGTTCGGGGCAGGATACCTGGCCCGGCCGCTGGGCGGGGTGGTCATGGCGCATTTCGGCGACAGGCACGGGCGCAAGAAAATGTTCGCCTTCAGCGTCCTGCTGATGGCGGCCCCCACCCTGCTGATGGGGCTTCTGCCCGGTTTCGGCACGCTGGGCATCGGCGCCCCGCTGGCCCTGCTGCTGCTGCGCATGGCACAGGGGGCCGCGATCGGCGGCGAGGCGCCGGGCGGCTGGGTCTTCGTGGCCGAACATGCCAGCGCCGGACGCACCGGACTGGCCTGCGGGCTGCTGACCGGCGGACTGACGGCCGGGATGCTGATCGGCTCGCTGGTGGCGCTGGGCCTGAACCTGGCCCTGCCGCCCGCCGCGATCGTCGCATGGGGATGGCGCCTGCCCTTCATCCTGGGCGGCATCTTCGGCCTGATCGCCATGAAACTGCGCCGCTGGCTGGAGGAAACGCCGGTCTTTACCGAGATGCACGCGCGGGATGCGCTGGCGCGGCAGACGCCGCTGGTCGCGGTGCTGCGCACCTGCCGCCGGGCGGTCATCCTGTCCATCATCGGCACCTGGACGCTGACGGCCGCGATCGTCGTGCTGCTGCTGATGATGCCGTCGCTGCTGCAGACGCTGTACGGTTTTTCCCCCGCCCGCACCATGGATGCCAGCCTGGTCGCGACCTTGTCCGTCACCGTCGCTTCGGTCGTGATCGGCGCGGCCACCGACCGGTGGGGCCTGCGCGGAATGATCCCCCCGGTGGTCGGGCTGCTGATCGCGGGGGCATGGGGGCTGTATGCGCTGGCCCCCGCCCATCCCGGCTGGTTCCTGCCGCTGGCCGCGCTGGCGGGTATCGGCGCGGGATACGTCAGCCTCGTGCCGATCGCGATGGTGCGGGCCTTTCCCGCTGCCGTGCGGTTTTCCGGGCTGTCCTTTTCCTACAACCTGTCATACGCCGTCTTCGGCGGGCTGACCCCGGCCTGCGTGTCGGCCCTGGTGGGGCATGACCCGCAGGCGCCCGCGCTGTATGTGATCGGGACGGCGCTGGCAGGGGGTGCCGCGCTGTGGGCCATGCCCGGCGCGAAACGGGACCTGACGCGGACGTGCCATGGACGGGAATCCCCCTTCCATGCATAAAAATACCATGAGCAGGACATCGCCCGACATCATCGCCCGCCGCATCCGCCAGGGAAGTGGACAGGAACCGCCTGACCTGGTGGTCCGCGACGTCCGCCTGTTCGACCTGGTCACCGGCGACCTGATCCCGACCGACATCGCGATCTGCGGCGATACCATCGTCGGCATGCTGGACCGCTACCAGGGACCGAACGTGATCGAGGGGAACGGGCGCGTCGTCGTTCCCGGTTTCATCGACACCCACCTGCATGTCGAATCGTCGCTGGTCACGCCATTCGAATTCGAACGCTGCGTGCTGCCGCACGGGGTAACGACCGCGATCTGCGACCCGCACGAAATGGCCAACGTGCTGGGCACCGACGCATTGCGCTATTTCCTGGATGCCGCGACGCGCATGGTCATGGACCTGCGGGTCAACCTGTCCAGTTGCGTGCCGTCCTCCTCGGTCGAGACCTCGGGCGCGAACCTGGGCGCCGATGACCTGACGCCCCTGATGGACCACCCCAAGGTCATCGGACTGGCGGAATTCATGAACATGCCCGGCGTACTGGCCGGCGATCCGGATTGCCTGGCCAAGCTGGCGGCATTCTCGGGCCGGCATATCGACGGGCATGCGCCGCTGATGCGCGGCCGCGCGCTGAACGGCTACCTGGCGGCCGGTATTTCCACCGACCACGAAGCCACCCGCGCCGACGAGGCGCTGGAAAAGATCCGCAAGGGCATGACCGTGCTGATCCGCGAGGGATCGGTCTGCAAGGATCTGGCGGCGCTGGCCCCGCTGCTGACGGTCGAGACGTCGCCCTTCCTGGCCTTCTGTACCGACGACCGCAATCCGCTGGAAATCGCGCATGAGGGGCATATCGATTTCCTGATCCGCAGCGCGATCGCGCGCGGCGTTCCGCCGCTGGCGGCCTATCGCGCCGCCAGCCTGACGGCGGCGCGCGCCTTCGGGCTGGCCGATCGCGGCATGCTGGCCCCGGGCCGGCGCGCCGACATCGTGTTCCTGGACGACCTGGAAACCTGCCAGGTCTCGGACGTTCTGGCCGGCGGCCGGCCGATCGGTCCGGCCCTGGAGCAGCGCCGGACGATTCCGGCGCCGGGGCGCGACAGCGTGATCCTGCGGCGCCCGGTCACGGCGGAGGATTTCACGGTTTCGGGGTCCGGGACCGGTCACCCGGTCATGGGCATCATCCCGGGCCAGATCATCACCGATTTCCTGACCCTGGACCTGTCGGCGCGGCACGGCAGGGTCGAAGCCGATTGCGACCGGGACGTGGCCAAGGTTGCCGTGGTGGCGCGGCATGGGCTGAACGGGAATATCGGCCGGGGCTTCGTCCGGGGCTTCGGATTGCGGCGCGGGGCGCTGGCGTCCTCGGTCGGGCACGATGCCCATAATATCTGCGTCGTCGGCGCCGATGACGGCGACATGGCCGTCGCGGTCAATCGCCTGGCCGAAATCGGCGGCGGCTTCGTGATCGTCCAGGACGGGCAGGTGCGCGCGGAACTGCCCCTGCCGATCGCCGGGCTGATGAGCGATGCACCGTTCGAGACCGTGCGCGACCAGTTGGAGACCCTGCGCGCGGCAACCCGCGCCATGGGCGTGACGCTGGAAGAACCGTTCCTGCAACTGGCCTTCCTGCCGCTGCCGGTCGTGCCGCATCTGAAGATCACCGATCACGGACTGGTCGATGTCGGGCAAATGCGGGTGATCGGCTGATCCACCGCCCCGGCGGCGGCATCGTGGAATAGTTCAACCTGTTGCAGATTCCGCCCCGGGCTCTTCATCACAGTTTGTCGTCTTCGGAAATACAACGACACCATCCTGAGAAATATCATATCGTAGACCGCTCGACACCGGTCGTTTCGCCGGGCGATCGTCCCTTGTCATCCGCGATTCGGTAATGTATGCGAATAATTCTTACTATCAGGGTTAAACGGGCGTGCTTCGCAAAATACATCGATGGATCGGACTGATCCTGGCTCTGCCCCTGGCACTGCAGGGGATAACCGGCACGCTTCTGATCCTGATCCCGCTGCTGACATCCGGACGCCCGCAGACCCACGCCACGGGCATCCCCCGCCCCATGGAGGCACAGATCGCCGCCGCGCGCCCGGCGGCGCCGGCGGGTACCATCCCCCTGCGCGTCTCGCCGCCGCGCTGGGCGGGTGACAGCACGTGCGTCAGCTTCGGACCGCCGGGCGAGCGTCATCCAGCCTTCCAGGTGATGGTCGATCCCGCCACCGCCACGATCACCGGCACGCACACCATCCCCGCGTCATTCTTCTTCCTGCACCGGCTGCACGCCGACCTGTTTCTCGTCCCGTACGGCGAGACAGCCACCGGCATCATGGGGCTGCTGCTGCTGGGCATGGCCATCACGGGCATCATCCTGTGGTGGCCGCGTCCGGACCTCTGGCTGTCGGGCAAATGGCGCAGGACCATCACGATCTCGCGGCGCGCGCGCGGCTATCGCTTCTGGCGCGAGACCCATCAGAGTTTCGGATTCTGGACCGCCCTGATGCTGGCGTTCCTGGCCAGCAGCGGGACGATCCTCGCCCTGCCCTTCGCCCGTACCGTTCTGGGTGTGCATCGTCCGGCCCCGGCCGCCGCGCACCACGCCCATGGCGGGGGCCAGATGCCGGGTTCCGGCGGCGGGGTGCCGGGCGAGGCCGGACTTGACCATATGCTGGACCGCCTGCGGGCCACCTTGCCCGACGCGGTGCCGATGGACGTGACGCTTGGCCGCACGCCGGACGCCCAGCAGGTGCAGGTCGCCCTTCCCGCCTATGGCCCCAATCGCCCGGCGACGCTGCGCCTGGATGCCGCCAGCGACAGTCTGGTGATGGTACGCGACCCGGGCGCGCAGAAGACGGGCGAGGTGTTCTTCCAGTGGATGCATACGCTGCACGAGGCGAAGCTGGCCCCGTCGTCATGGTTCGCCCCGCTGTGGCGGGCCGCCATATTCGTCACCGGCCTGGCCCTGGCCTTCTTCTGCATATCGGGCGCCGCGATGTGGGTGCTGCGCCGTCCCGCCCGACAGGTCCGCGACCGGCAGCCCATCGCCGCCGCCCCGCCATCCGAGGAATACCAGTAAGGGGAAAAAGGGCGCGGCTGGCGGGATCGCGTGAAGTTGAATTCCGCCATCCGCCACGATGACATACCGAAGATACTGGAATTCCATCAGATATTTTCGGACCGGACCATGCCTGTCGCCCCTGCGAAGGCCGGCACTTTCATCACCCGCGCCAGCCCGGCCTATCGCCGCGCGGGCATGGCGCTGTTCCTGGCGGGGTTCGCCACGTTTTCGCTGCTCTATTGCGTGCAGCCACTGCTGCCGGTGCTGTCCCGCCAGTTCGGCATCGGGGCCGCCGCCAGTTCGCTGTCCCTGTCGCTGTCGACCGGGGCGCTGGCCATTGCCATCCTGGTGGCCGCCGCCCTGTCCGAACGGGCGGGGCGCCGGGAACTGATGGCCATGTCGATGGTCGTCTCGGCCCTGCTGAACATCGCGGCGGCCTGGGCGCCCACCTGGCCGTTGCTGCTGCTGGCCCGCATGGCGGAAGGCTTCGCCCTGGGCGGGGTGCCGGCGGTGGCGATGACCTATCTGGCCGAGGAAATCCATCCCCGGGAACTGGGACTGGCCATGGGGTTGTACGTCTCCGGCACCGCCTTCGGCGGCATGATCGGACGCGTGGGCACGGGCATCCTGACCGACGCCCTGTCCTGGCGCCCGGCCATGGCGATCGTCGGGGCGGCCGGCCTGATCGCGGCGCTGGGCTTCCTGGCGCTGCTGCCGCCCTCGCGCAATTTCACCCGGCGGCACGGCCTGGGCGCGCGGCATCATTTCGATGCGTGGGGGCGGCACCTGCATGACCCGGCGCTGCCGGCGCTGTACGGGGTCGGCTTCGCGGTGATGGGCACCTTCGTCACCATCTTCAACTATGCCGGCTATCGCCTGATGGCACCGCCCTACGACCTGGACCAGACCAGGCTGGGGCTGCTGTTTTCGGTCTATGTGTTCGGCATCGCGTCCTCGTCCATCGCGGGGGGACTGTCCGACCGCATGGGGCGCGGCCGGGTCATGACGGCCGGAATCGCGATCATGGCCGCCGGCATCCTGCTGACCCTGGCTGGCGCGCTGCCGGCCATCGTCGCGGGGATCGTGCTGCTGACGGTCGGCTTCTTCACCACCCATGCGGTGGCCAGCGGCTGGGTCGGGCGGCTGGCGCTGGCCGACAGGGGCCATGCGACGTCGCTCTACCTGCTGGCCTATTACCTGGGGTCCAGCATCGCGGGATCGGTCGGCGGCTGGTGGTGGTCGGGCCTGGGGTGGAACGGGGTCGCCGCCTTCACCCTGATCCTGCTGGCCGGGGCGCTGGGGGCTGCCCTCCGGCTGCGCCGCCTGCCCCGCGCGACCGGCGGAATCAGGGCGGATAGGCCAGGCCGCGTGCCTCGCCGTCCGTCCGGCGCAGGCGCGCGGCGTCACGCGCGGGTGGAACGCCGAACATCCGGCGATATTCCCGGCTGAATTGCGACGGGCTGTCATAGCCCACCACGAAGCCGATGCCGGCGGCGTCCTGCCCGTCGGCCAGCAACATGCGCCGTGCCTCCTGCAGGCGGATGCGCGTGCGGTATTGCAGGGGGCTCATCATCGTCACCGCCTTGAAATGACGGTGGAAGGACGAAGCACTCATGCCCGTTTGGGCCGCCAGGTCACCGATACTGAACGGCTCGGCGTAATGATCGCGTATCCAGGCGACCGCCCGGCGGACATGGGACAGATAGCTGTCGGCGCGGGCAACCTGTCGCAGTATCCCGCCCTGGTCGCCCTGCAGCAGCCGGTAGAGGATCTCCTGCTCGAACAGGGGCGCCAGCACCGGGATGTCCTCCGGCCGGTCCAGCAACCCGACCAGCCGCGCCACGGGGTCGAGCAGCGTGTCGGTCACCGTGCTGACGGCCAGGCCCGCCGCCGGCCTGGTTTCGGCCAGCACGGCGGGCACGTCCAGCAGCAGGGCGGCAATCCGCGACGGGTCCAGCGCCAGGCTCAGCGCCAGATAGGGATAATCGGGCGTCGCCTGCGTGACGCCGCCCGTCACCGGCAGGTCCACCGTGGCGATCAGGTAGTTCCGCGCGTCATAGGCGAAGATCCGATCGCCCAACACCACCTGCTTGCTGCCCTGCACGATCAGGCAAAGCGTGGGCTGGTACACGCAACTGACCGGCAGCGTCGGCGCGTCGGCGCGCATCAGCGACAGGCCGGGCACCACGGTTTCGACGCGACCCGCCTTGCAATGCCTGTCAATATGGTGGCGCAATGCCTCGATCGATTGCCGCATGCCGTTCCCTCCGCCCACCGATGTGGCCGCTGGACCGGCATCTGGCAAGCCATGGGGCCGGATCTTCGGCAGGATCGTGCAAGAACCAGACAGCATTCCGCATTCAGCCGGCGGGAGCGGCATGGCATGTTCGCCAAGGATATCCTGCCCCGACATTTTCAGAAGGATCACACATCATGTTCGCATGCACAGGATATGCGGCCACCGCCGCCGACGCGCGGCTGGCCCCGTTCGCCTTCGAACGTCGCGATACCGGGCCGGAGGACGTGCGGATCGACATCCATTATTGCGGCGTCTGCCATTCCGACCTGCACCAGGCCCGCAACGAATGGCACAACACGATCTACCCCTGCGTTCCCGGGCATGAAATCGTCGGCCGGGTGGCCGAGGTCGGCACCGGTGTCACAAAATTCCGCGCGGGGGACCTGGTGGGCGTGGGCTGCCTGGTCGATTCCTGCCGCGAATGCCAAAGCTGCCGCGACGGGTACGAGCAATATTGCGAAAACGGCTTCGTCGGCACCTATAACGGCCAGGACCGGCACGGGCGCGGCATCACCTTCGGCGGCTATTCCCGTGCCATCGTGGTCGACCAGGCCTTCGTCCTGAACGTGCCCGAAACCCTGGACCTGGCGGCCGTGGCGCCCCTGCTGTGCGCCGGAATCACGACCTGGTCCCCGCTGCGCCACTGGAAGGTCGGGCCCGGGCAGCGCGTGGGCATCGTGGGACTGGGCGGCCTGGGCCATATGGGCGTGAAGTTCGCCCGTGCCTTCGGGGCCGAGGTCGTGCTGTTCACCACGTCGGCCAGCAAGATCGAGGACGGGCTGCGCCTGGGCGCGCATGAGGTCGTGCTGTCGCGCGACCCCGATGCCATGGCGCGCGAGGCCGGGCGCTTCGATTTCATCCTGGATGCCGTCGCGGCCGACCACGACATCAACGCCTACCTGAACCTGCTGAAGCGCGACGGCACGCTGGTCCAGGTAGGGGCGCCGGAAAATCCGCTGCCCGTCTCGGTATTCAGCCTGCTGATGAAGCGGCGCAATTTCGCGGGTTCGCTGATCGGCGGCATTCCCGAGACCCAGGAAATGCTCGATTTCTGCGGCGAACACGGCATCACCGCCGACATCGAAATGATCCGCATGGATGAAATCGAGACCGCCTATGCGCGCATGCTGCGATCCGACGTGAAATATCGCTTCGTGATCGACATGGCGACACTGCCCGCACAGGCCTGATCCTGCCAGGGGCGGCCATGGCGGTCGCCCCTTCGCCGTCCGGGGCCTATTCCTGTTGTCTGGAAACAATGTGCCGCTATCCTCGTTCGAGAAACACCTGCCTGTTCACGGCGGTGGCGAACGACAGAGCGGTTTCCGATGACACAGCACGCGACATGGCCTTCACCCCCCCTGCCCGCGCCGTTCTCGGTCGGGGACCTGACGTTGGCGGAACCGGCGGAGCAGATGAAGGCACGCTACCTGGCGGCCCATCCGTTTCCCCACCTGATCATCGACAACCTGTTTCCCGCACCCTGGCTGCGCGCGGTCCTGGACGATTACGACACAGGCGCCGTCCGGCACTGGAAATCCTACAATACCGCCCTGCAGAAAAAGAAGGGAACAGAGCCCGATTCCGATCTTCCCCCTGGCATCCAGCGTTATTTCGACTTCATCAATTCCGGCCCCTTCCTGCGCCTGCTGACGCAACTGACGGGAATCGAGGCCCTGCTGCCGGACCCGACATTATATGGCGGCGGGCTGCATGTCGTTTCGGGCAGCGGTCATTTCGACATGCATATCGATTTTCAGAAACATCCAACCACGAATCTGAGCAACCGGCTGGCGGTTCTGACCTACCTGAATGACGGCTGGGACAGCACCTGTGGAGGCAGCCTGGAGCTGTGGACCATGCGTCCCGCCCGGCGCGCCGTCACGATCATTCCGCATTTCGGGCGCACGGTCCTGATGGAACAATCCGCGATCGCGGCGCACGGCCACCCCGAGCAGGTCAGGCCGGGGCTGGAGCGCAAGGCCGTGATTGCCTATTTCTATACGAACGATGCGGCATCGGGCCGGAACACAACGGTTTATATGCCACGCCCCGGCCAGTCCGCGAGCGCGCGCCTGCAGACGACGCTGCATAACGTCCTGCCCCCCCAGGGCGTGAGACTGCTGCAGAAGATCCGGCGTGCGGCGCGCCGGAACAGTGCCTGATTGTGGAAGGCCCACCCGCTCTCACTCCTTCGTATTCGTCACGACATCCAGCCAGACCGCCGCCAACAGGATCGTGCCCTTCACGATCATCTGCCAGTATGCCTCGACCCCCAGCATCGACATGCCGTTATCGAGCGTCGCCATCATCAGCGCGCCAATCAGCGCCCCGAAGACCGTTCCCGCGCCGCCCCGCATGGACGTGCCGCCGATAATGCATGCGGCGATCGCGTCGAGTTCCTGGAGCGATCCGGCGGAAGGCGAGCCCGCCGCCAGCCGGGCCGTCGTACTGATTCCGGCCAGTGCGGCCATCACGCCCATCAGGCTGAAGACCGACAGCTTGACCAGCTTCACGTTCACACCGGACAGGCGTGTGGCTTCCAGGTTGCCACCGATCGCATAGATGCGGCGGCCGAAGGTCGTCCGCTGCGCCAGGACGGTAAAAATCGCTAGGAAGAACAACATGGCGAGAACCGGCAGCGGCACGCCCCGATAGGCATCGAGCGCCGCGAACAACGCGACAATCGCCGCCGCCGACCCCGCCAGCTTGACGATGTCGAGCCACAGGGGCGCCGTCGCGAGATTGTAGCGCGTCCTGTTGGCCCGGGACTGGAAGGCCGAGGCGGCAAGGATGCCCAGAATGACGATCTCCAGCCCCCGGCCGAACAGCGGGGGCAGGTAATCCTGCGCCACCGCCACCAGGTGCGGCGATACCGGGGCGATCGTCGCGCCACCGGTAATCCCGAGCAGGATGCCGCGCAGCGCCAGCAACCCGGCCAGGGTGACGATGAAGGAGGGTATGCGCAGATACGCAACCCAATATCCGTTGAAGGCCCCGATCGCCGCCCCCGCGACGATGATGATCAGGACATTCAACACCAGCGGCATATGAAAGGATACATCCAGGATCGCCGCAAGACCGCCGAGCAACCCGAGCATGGAGCCGACCGACAGATCGATTTCCCCGGAAATGATCACGAACACCATCCCGCAGGCGAGCATCCCCGTAATGGACATCTGCCGCAGCAGATTCGAGAAATTGCGTGCCGTCAGGAAATCGCCATCGGTGAAGTGGGAAAACACGCCCCACAGGATCGCGATGGCGATCAGAAGCGCCAGCGTCTTGTATCGCGCAAAGGCGCGCCTGATGTGCGCCGTGTCCAGCAGCTTGACCCGTTGGGCCATACCGGCGGTGAAATGCGGCGGGCTGGACACGGGGGTATTGGGTATGGTCATGATACGTCTCAATTCACGCGGCTTGCGCGATCGGCGTGATGGCGGCCGTCAGGATGCGTTCTTGCGTCAATGTTGCGTCGTTGATGAATTCGCCGCGCAACTGCCCTTCCCCGATCACCAGGACGCGGTCGCTGATTCCGAGTATTTCCGGCAGTTCCGACGACACCATGATGATCGACATGCCTTCCTTCACCAAGGCGAACATGATCTTGTAGATCTCGGCCTTGGCGCCGACATCGACCCCACGCGTCGGCTCGTCGAGGATCAGGATCCTTGGTTTCGGTTCCAGCATTTTCGAAATGACCGCTTTCTGCTGGTTTCCGCCCGAAAGGTTGGCGATCGGCAGCAGCGCGCTGGAGGTCTTGATCCGCATGCGCGTAATCGCCTCACCGATCGAGGAAAACTCATGCCCGTCGTCGATCAGGCCATGATGGCTCAGCGATCCGATGACGGACAGGGTGATGTTATACCCCACCCCCATCGCCGGAACGATCCCGTGGGCCTTGCGGTCTTCGGGAACCATGCAGATACCCTGACGGACCGCGTCCCGCGGGTTCCTGATTTTGACCGGCTTGTTGTTGATCAGGAATTCCGCGGAATATGCGCCCTGGTAGGCGCCGAACAGCGCGCTGACCAGTTCCGTCCGCCCCGCACCGACAAGTCCGGCAATACCCAGTATCTCACCCTGGCGGAGCGAGAACGAGACATTGTCGACACGTTTTCTGGCGGTGTTGTTCGGGTCGAGGCAGGTCACGTTCCGCGCCTGGAAGATCACGTCGCCGATCGCATGCTCCTCTCGCGGAAACAGGGCGGTCAGTTCCCGCCCCACCATCATGCGGATGATATCGTTCGTGGTGATTTGGGCCATCGCCGCCTCGCCCACGAAGCGCCCGTCCCGGATCACGACGACCGTATCGGCGATTTCCTCGATTTCATCGAGCTTGTGCGAAATGTAGACGCAGGCCGTTCCCTTGGACTTCAGTTCCCTGACGATCGTCAGCAGCGTCTGGATTTCGGACCGGGTCAACGAGGATGTCGGCTCGTCCAGGATCAGCAGGCGCGCCTTCTTGTCCAGCGCCTTGGCGATCTCGATCAGTTGCTGCTCTCCCCCGCCATAACGCGAGACAGGCAGTGCGACGTTGATGTGACCCATATGCAGTTCGGCCAACAGCCGTGCCGCGTCCTCGTACATCTTGTTGAAATTGATCAGGCCAGCCGCCGTGTACGGCTCGCGCCCCAGGAAGATGTTCTCCGCCACCGACAATTGGGGAATCAGCATCAGTTCCTGATGGATGATGACGATACCGGCATCTTCGGTTTCCCGGATCGATCGGGCCTTCAGCTCGGCGCCGTCCCACAGGATCTGGCCGCCCCACGTTCCATACGGATACACGGCCGACAGAACCTTCATAAGCGTCGATTTACCCGCGCCGTTCTCGCCGCACAGGCCGACGCATTCGCCGGCCCGGACACGGATATTGATGCCGTTCAGGGCCGGAACGCCCGAAAACGATTTGGTAATCTCCTTCATTTCAAGAAGGTATTCGGCCATATCCCGTGTCCTCGCGTATCGCGTGTCCATTCCAATCGGGATGCGCGGGAAGGAGTATCCGTCTTCCCGCGCACACGGCGAAGGATTACTGTCCTTCGATCTGTGCCATCGTGAAATACCCGTCCTTCACGACGCGATCGAGATTGGCCTTGGTCAGTGAAATCGGCGTCAGCAGAACGGTATTCACATCCTTCTGCCCATTGTTCATCTTGGTCGTATAAGTGGGCGTCGTCCCCTTTGCCAGGTCGACCGCCAGGTGCGCTGCGGTGGATGCGATATCCTTCAACGGCTTGTAGACCGTCATGGTCTGCGTGCCCTTGTTGATGCGCTGCAACGCCGCAAGGTCGGCATCCTGCCCGGAAATGGCCGTCTTGCCTGCCAGGCCCTGCGCGGCCAGCGCCTGGATCGCACCCCCCGCGATCGTGTCATTGGACGCGACGATGCCGTCGATCTTGTTGGCGGTGGCGGTCAGGGCGTTTTCGGTGATGGCAAGCGCCTCGGTCGGGCTCCATTCCTTGACCCACTGGGCGCCCACGATCTTGATCTTGTGGCTGTCCACCAGGGGCTGCAGCACCTTCATCTGGCCTTCGCGCAGCAACTTCGCGTTGTTGTCGGTCGGCGCGCCGCCCAGCAGATAATAATTTCCGGTCGGTGCCGCATCCACGACGCCCTGGGCCTGCATTTCACCCACGCGCACATTGTCGAACGAGATATAGGCGTCGATATCCGAATCCAGGATCAGGCGATCATAGGAAATCACCTTGATTCCGGCCTGCTTTGCTTCGGCAATCGTATTGGCCAGCACCTTGCCGTTGAACGGCACGATGACGATAACATCCATCCCGCGGGATATCAGGTTTTCAATCTGCGCCATCTGGCGGGATTCGCTGGCATTCGCCGACTGCACGTTGACGGTCGCGCCCAGTTTCGTCGCAGCAGCGACAAAATAGTCGCGGTCATGCGTCCAGCGTTCCACGCGAAGGTCGTCGATGGAAAAACCGATTTTCGGATGGGCGGCGCTGGCGATGGCCCCATGGGGCACCATCGCGCACAACGCGCTGGCCATGAGCACGCCAAGGGCTGCCCGACGCGTGACAGACGCGCGGCATTTGATAATCTTGTTGTTATTGTTCACCAAACACACTCCGCTCTTGCCGAACAGATTTCGCCATCAGGCGTCGTTCGATCCCTCGCCAGTCATTTTGCAATGCCTTTTTGGCTTGCTGGCGTTATCTAAACTGACAGCAGATGTGTTGGCGCAATACAAGCGATATAGCGTGCTTACCCTATAACGACTGCGTCATCTGGCAGGGGGCGGACCCAACGCGGGCGCGCCGTTCTAGGCAGCCTGCGCGACCCCGCCCTTGACCCGCCGAAACTTCCCCAGCATGCCGCCGAACCGTCCGGCAAGCTGGTCGAACACGTCGCGTCGCAGCATGAACAGCAGCACCGGATAGAGGCCGGTGCCCACGGTCCCGATCGCGATGACCCGCGACAGGTCATGGGCGCGGACGCCTGGCAGGAGCGATGACGCGTACCCCAGCCCCATCGCCACCGCCGAGATCACGAAGGGCATGACGTAGAGCTCCATCACGCGCCCGACGGGCACGCCGCAGCGCCGAAGGATCAGCAGCGAACAGAGCGGCGGATAGGTGAAATAATAGAACGCCACCGCCATCGCGACGCCAAGCGCACTGTCCGCCAGGCCGCCCGCGATCGCCAGCCCGAAGAAGAGCGGCGCCGAGATCACGGCGAACATCAGCCCCAGCCGGAATTCGCGCCGCGCGCTGAGCAACGAGCCGGTAATCCACGACACCGCGTCGAACGGCAGGCCCAGGCTGAGGATCTGTACGAACGGCACCGCCCGCATCCAGCGTTCGCCGAACAGGAAATGCAGGCCGGGTCCGGCCAGGACGGCCTGCAGGAAGCAGAACGGCACGACGATATAGGCCAGCAGGCGACAGGCCTTCAGCGCGGCCTCGGTCTGGCGGTGCGGGTCGCTGCGCAACTGCGCGAAGGCCGGCAGCAGGACATTGATGAAATTGCCGGCCAGCATCCGCACCGGCTGCGCCGAGAAGCGGAAGGCGAAGAAATAGAGTCCGACGACGGAATGCGACGCGATCAGCCCCAGGACGATGTAGTCGCCCTGGTTGACGATTTCGATGATCGTCCGCGTGGCGAACACCGTGCTGCTGCTGCCCAGGATGTACTGCAACTGGACCTTGCGGATCGCGCGGCCGATGCGCGGCGGGGCCTTCCACCAGAACAGGGCGGCCTTGATGACGGCCAGCACCGGAATCGGGATCGCGAAGCTGTAGGCGCCGCATCCCAGCCACGCCAGCAGGATCGTCCCCAGTTGCAGCGCCATGATTTCGAATGTGTTGTAGGCCGCCAGGAAGCGGAAATCCATGTCGGCGCGGATGCGCACCGAAGGCACGGTGGCCAGGGTCTTGATCGGCGTGGCGATGGCCAGCGCCGCGATCAGCCCCACCAGTTCCGGCGAATGGTACCAGGACGCGGCGAACGGGGCGGCGACCAGCATCCCGACCATGCCCAGCAGCCCCAGCGACAGGCAGACCCAGAAGGCCGGCGCCGACCACAGCGTCATGACCTTCTGCCGTTGCAGCAGCACGTCGTCGACACCGAAGCTGACCAGCGCGTTGGCGATCCCGAACACGGTATAGGCCAGGCCGATGACCCCGAAATCGGCCGGGGTCAGCAGCCACGCCAGCGCCAGCTGCGAGACGAAGCCGATTCCCCGCGCCGCCAGGCTCTGCACCATCAGCCACAGGACCCCGCTGGTGGCCGCCCTGCCCAGCCCGCCCGCGCGCGCGCCCTGTCCTTCTGCCGCCATGCGGTCCTCCTCTGGGTCTCGTCGTCTTTCCGGTGTCGTCACGCCGGTTGCGCGCGGCCCGCCAGGCGCTTGAAGACGTCGCGCAGGCCCGACGGCAGCACCAGCCGGAACGAAATCCGGCCCAGCAGCACGGGATAGCGCGCGGGCGACACCAGCTTCAGCGCATCGCCGAAACGGCCATGCGCGGCCAGGCGGGTTGCCGTCGCCATCAGGTGCTCGGCAATCTCGACGCGGTTTTCACGGTCGATTGCCACGTCCCGGTCGCGCAGCGCGCGGCCGATGAACGCGCAATCCGCGCTATCCAGTTCGTAGGGCCGGTAGAACGCCAGCGCGACCAGCTTCATTCCCAGGGCCAGGGCCAGCCAGGACCGTTCGGCCTGGGTCAGGCCGGGGCAGCCGGCGCGAAAGAATTCCTCCAGCGTTTCCGCCGCTTCGCATCGTCGCAGCTCGGCAGGGCTGAACACCTGGTCCGGCTGGCCCGCGCGACGGCGGCGCGCCGACAGCGCGGCCATCTGCGACCAGAAGGCCATGGACCGGCCATTGCGGATCGAGGCACTGGACACGCTGCCCGCATGGACGCGATAGGACCCGAAATTCCGGTCGATGTTCGACAGCGTCCCGATATCGTCCAGCCGCCAGTACAGGTCGCTGTCTTCCGCCACCGCCAGGCTGCGATATCCGCCGGCCAGGTCGAAGGCGGCCCGCCGCATCAGCAGGAAGGGCTGCGGCAGGTAGGGCTCGCGCGCCGGAATCCAGAACGGGTCGGCCTTGTCGATCCGCGCCAGCCGTACCCGGCCGCCCGTCGGCCGCCCCTGCGCGTCGATATGGCTGCCACTGCCGGACACCGCGACGCAGTCGGGGTGCTCTTCCATATGGCGGATCTGGCGTTCAAGGCGATCGGGGGCCGCCAGGTCGTCGGCATCGTGCCGGGCGATGAACGGGGCGCGGCACACCGAAAGCCCGTATGTCAGGGCGGCGACGATTCCCCCGTTGGGCTGGGTCAGCACGACGATCCGCCCGTCCTGTGCCGCCATTTCGGCCAGGATGCGGCCGGTCGCATCCGTCGACCCGTCATCGACGACGACGATGCGGATATTGCGCACCGTCTGGTTGCGCAGGCTGTCGATCGCCTCGCGGATGGTCGGCTCGGCATTATAGGCCGGGACCAGGATGTCGATCACGGGATCTGCCATTGCACCTTATCTCCCCCGGTGGGTCAGGTAACGGTCCAGGACGAGCATCTGCGGCCGGTCCTGTCCGGTCTTGGTCGGTTCCAGCGTATACATGTATTCGCCCCACAGCGGCCCGGCGGCCCAGTAGGTCCAGCCGAGCCAGACCGCCTGGTTGGCCGCCAGATAGGATGCGACCTTGTCCAGGACATCCAGGCAGGCCGCGCTGCGGCCGACGCCGAATTCGCCCAGGAAGCCCTTGTTTCCCGTCTGGTGCAGCCATGCGGTGAAGGAGGCCAGCCGCGCGACCGCCTGATCGGTCGGGATGCAGTCCGGGCTGCGGCCCGAACTGTCGGGATCGAAATATTCATGGACTTCGAACACCAGGGAATGGTCGGGGTCCTTCAGCGTGGCCAGGGCCGGAGCATTTACGGTTGCGAAACCATGGGCGGCGTCCCAGCCAACGCCCGATACCAGGATCGGGTTCCGGGCCCCCGCCGCGCGAATGCCCAGGATCGCCTGCTGTTCGATATCGCGCCACGCCTCGGCCGA
Organism: Gluconacetobacter diazotrophicus PA1 5; assembly: GCF_000021325.1. GTDB lineage: Bacteria > Pseudomonadota > Alphaproteobacteria > Acetobacterales > Acetobacteraceae > Gluconacetobacter > Gluconacetobacter diazotrophicus. Next base: position 888,079 of record NC_011365.1, read on the forward strand.
TTTCTGCTGCGGTTCGTTCATCAGGCCGAACCAGACATCCGGCCGGTCGCGGAACGCGGTCCCCAGGCGGGTCCACAGGTCGCGAAAATCGGCGGCGGTCACCTGGCCGTCGCCGATCAGCGTGCCGCGATAGCGGCCATAATCGTGGATATCGAGGATGACCTTGCCGCCCACCGCGTGGACCTGGTCCACGAACCCGTTGATGCGGCCCATATAACCGGAATCCAGCGCCACCCCCGGCGCGGGCTGCAGCCGTTCCCACAGAACGGACAGGCGAAAGATATTCATCCCCCGGTCATGGAAGTACGTGACCTCGCCCGGCTTGGGAAACAGATAGTCGTAGCCGTAGCGACCCGGGATCTTGTTCGACGAATAGGCCGCCCCGGCCAGGTTCACACCCTTGTAGTCCTGGGCCCGGGCCGGCATCGCCCCCGCGAGCAGCAGCAGCGCCAGGGCGGTCGATCGCATGGGCAATTGTATAATGCGCATAATCGTTCCCATCATGGCGGATCAGACGGCGGCCCCGGCCACCTGCGGCAGAACGGCGCGCGCGGCCGGGCGTGCCGCCCGCACGGGGCGGACGGACTGGCGGGCGGGGCCCATGACCTCGGTGACGCCATAGAGGAACCACAGCAGCGCGGCCGTCTTGATCGTAAAAACCGAGGCCCCGATGCACAGCGACGTCGCGAAATAGACCGAAATCATGGTTTTCATGATCGCGCTTTCCGGCGTGCGGGACCGGTGGAAGGCGAATACCCCCAGATAGAACAGGGTCAGGATCGCGCCGAGATTGTTCAGCACGTAGGCATAGCCAGTATCGGAGGTATAGACCTGCGAGGGCGCCAGGCCGAACCACTGGCCGATATTCCAATAGTCCAGCAGGCGGCCGGAGAAGATCAGCCGGCCGGACAGGTCGTCCTTGATGATGGCCGGCAGCACGCCGGGCAGTTCGTGCAGGGACCCCAGGACGGTCAGCCCCGTCGCCACGATGACCGGGCAGAGGAAAGCGACCAGCGGCACCCGGCAGAACGGGCTGATGCGCATCAGCAGCATCAGCATGCAGCAGCCGGAGGCAAACCGGGAATCCGCCAGGATGAAGCACAGCACCGCCAGGCCGTAGAGCAGCACGCACCGCCGCCCCGGCTGGTTGCGCGATACGCTGAGGCACCATGCGAACAGGACCGCCGAAAAATTCCCCAGCGAATCCGGCTCCAGGAACAGGGAGGACACACGGTGCGGCCCGAAGATCGACTGGAAGAACGTGCGGCCCGCGCCCGCCCCGCGATTGCCGCTGAGAAACAGGTTGGTGTTGCTGTAATTGACGGTGTCGCTGGAAATCACGCCCTTCTGGACGTAATAATCCCAGATATTGAAAAGGCTGGCGTACATGTCGGTAAAGATCAGTTCGACCATGCCGACCGCCAGGACCAGCGCCGTCAGGATCCAGATCGTGGACCACGCCACGCGCTCGGTCGTCATGCGCCCCAGGACGAAGAAGATATACATGATGCCGACATCATGCACGATCTTGAAGCTGAGGGCCGGATTGACCAGTTTCGCCCCCACCAGGAAGCCGAAGGTCACGGCCATGATCCAGAGCGCGTTCCGGTCCACCTGATGCCGGATCAGGTAGAATCCGGCCGCCATGATCGCGATTTCCACCATGGCGATCTGGGCGTTTCCGATATGCAGCCAGTGCCGGGTCGAAACGAAGCACAACGCCAGGTTGAAGACCGCCCCGGCGAGGACCAGGTATTTCCCCGCCTGCAGGCCGCCGCCGCGGACCTGGATCCGGCCGGCCGACATGATTCCGGCGGTCATCCCTCGCCCTCGCGCCCGGCCGTCAGCGGTGTTGCCAGCCCGACAGTGCCGCGCCACGCCGCTGCCCGGCCATCGCTGGCGGGCAGACGGCGGGCCAGCGCCCGCCCGACATTGTGCAGCGGCAATTCCACCAGGCGATAGGTCACGCTGGATACCGCCAGGGTCACGGCGATGGTCAGCAATGCCAGCATCAGTTGCGTCACGTCCGGATCGGCCAGCAGCGGCCGCAGCCCGACCTGATGCTGCATCAGGTCGAACAGCACCAGAAGGATCGGCAGGTGCAGCAGATAGACGCTGTAGGACAGTTCCCCCACCCATACGGCGGCGCGATGGTTCAGCACCCTGGACGACCGTCCCGACGCGTACAGGTCGCGCACGATGACGAACGCGGCCAACGTTTCGATCACGTCATAGATCTGTTCCGGCACCGCGTGACCGCCCAGGGCGAGGCGATCATAGAGCAGGACCACGACCGCCATGACGGGAATGGCCGGCGCCGCCGCCCAGTCGACCCGGGGCAGCATCGGGATCAGCGCCCCGACCGCGAAGGCCAGGCCGAAATTCAGGCCGATTTCCGATGGCATCGGCACCAGCGCCAGGACGAGGAAACCCGCCAGGGCCCACGGGCGTATACGCACATGGCGCATCGCGATCAGGATGAAGGGGAACAGCACCGAGAAGATCAGTTCGACCCGCAGCGACCACATCGGGCCGTTATAACGCGTGTACGCGCCGACCAGCGCCAGTCCGACATGCGGCACCGACACCGGCGAGCCCAGGTTGCGCGCCAGCCAGTCCACGAAGACCCCGATATCCATCGAGGAACGGACCCGAACCGTCACCACGATGGCGAAGAGAACCGACACCCACAGGAGCGGACAGATGCGGAAGACGCGCTTGATATAGAATCCGGTCAGGGCGGACCAGTCGAACCGCTCCACCCGACGCAGCGACAGCGACAGCACGCAGCCGCTGAGCACGAAGAACAGCAGAACCGCCGCCTGGGCATTGAATGCATAGGTGACGATGTCGTGCACCGCCCGCCCCCACGGCGACCGGGGAACGGGATCGTAACGGATGACCTGGATGACATGACCGACCAGAACGACCAGGCAGGCGATCCCCCGCAGGGACGTCAATTGTCCCAGATAGGATCTTTCCGATCGTGCCTCAAACAGATGGTCCGACATGCAACCGTCCCTCCGCTGGAGAATTTCGCCCGCTGCCATGCATCCGCAAGTACAGGCGTCACACCAATTGACGATTTACGACCGAGATTCTCGATCTTTCAGAATGTTCCATTCAGGACGCAAGACCGAAACGCCGACGATGACGCGCTTGTCATGATCCGCCCCTGGCGGCGGGCGTGTCGGCATTGCCGTCGTCCCCACTTACCCAGAGCATGACGGGACTTGCAAGCGTAACATTGCATGTTTCGGATATTTTCCACTGGAATGAGCAAGCATTGCCCCCGCCATCCCAATGGCATCGTATGGACAAAGAATCGCCTTATTTGTCGCCGGATAAGAGATGGCATATAGCGCCTGGAATTTTTCGATTGAAGGACCTCTCTCCTTTCTTGCATTCCCCGAAACGATCCCCTACAGGTGACGGGGCCACGCGTCGGAGAACGCGGATTTTTGGCCCCGTTCCAAAATCGATATTGCGACTGTTCCCTGCGTTATCAGTAACGAAGAGAGGCAGACCGTACGCATGACCGGATCACTGGTTATATCGGTGCATGATTATCGTTCCCGCCGGAAGGCGAGCGTGCATTTCATCACTGCCGAACTGGCAAAGCGTGGGGAAACCCGCTTCTTTTCCGTAGGCCTCAGCCGTCTGTCGGAACATCGCGGGGACACCCGGGCCGATCTGGCGCCACGCGCCAACCGTGTGGAAACCGTCGATGGCGTCGAATGCTTCCTGTGGCGTACGGCCTGGCACCCGTTCAACATCCGCCGCCCGGCCCTGGCACCGGTCGAGGAATCGATGTTCTGGCTTTATCGCCGGATGATTCCAAGGATTCCAAGGCAGTGGCTTTGCGATGCCGACACGATTTTCATCGAATCCGGCATGGCGCCGGTTTTCATCGAGGATGCACGCCGGCTGAATCCAACGGCCCGTATCGTCTATCTGGCATCGGACGATCTGGACGTCATCGGCTGCGCCGAAACCATAAAGAGACGCTTTCGGGCCAATTTCGACAGCATCGATGCCATACGCCTGCCCTCGCGCCTGCTGCGCGACGGCCTGCCGCACGACCGCACGTCGTTCTATATCCCCCAGGGTATCGACCGCACGATCGCCGAGCGATCCTATCCCAACCCTTACGGCAACCGGCGGAGCTGCGTGTCGATGGGGTCGATGCTGTTCGATGCCTCGTTTTTCACGATCGCGGCGGCGGAATTTCCCGATATCGACTTCCACGTCATCGGCGCGGGCAAGGCCGCGGACGGCCTGTCGGCGCCCAACATCATTATTCACCAGGAAATGCCCTTCCAGCAGACGCTGCCCTTCGTGCAGCACGCGGCCTTCGGGGTGGCGCCGTACCTGGACCGCGACACGCCACGCTATCTGCTCGATACTTCCTTGAAACTTCGGCAATTCGGGCTGTTCGGCATTCCCGCGATCTGTCCCGACTTCGCCATGGGCGACCAGCCGGGACGATACGGATACCGGCCGGGCGACCCGGCATCGATCCGGCAGGCGATCGACGACGCCCTGGCCCATAGCGACCCCATCCGCCCCCAGATGCTGGGCTGGAACGAGGTGGTGGATCGCATCATCACGCCCGAAGCCTATGCCGACACAAGGCTTTAGCCGGAAAGGAAGGACGGATGCTTCAGAGAACCGACAGTATGACGGACCGCCCGACCGTCGGGATCTATCGGACCGAAATCCTGCCGCTGTCCGAAACCTTCGTGCGGGACCAGTCCCTGGCCCTGCGCCGATGGAATCCGGTGATGATCGGCGAACGGCTGGTCGACCGGCTGCCGCTGGAAGGCCTGGCGGCCGAAGCCGCCTATCGCGGACCCGCCACCCTGCCGCAGCGCGCGCGCAGCGTGGTGGCGCGGACGCTGGATCGCGCGCCGCCCGGCCTGACCCGCATCGCCCGGCAGGTTCGCCCGGCGCTGATCCACGCCCATTTCGGCTTTGACGGGGTCGAGGCCTGGCATCTGGCGCGGCGGCTGTCGGTCCCGCTGCTGGTGACGCTGCACGGGTCGGACATCACCACCCACATGGCATGGTTCTCGGCCGGCCGGTCGGGACGGCGGTGGAAGAGCTACCCCAGCCGCCTGCAGAAGCTGGCCCGGCGGCCCGAAGTCAGCTTCGTCGCGGTATCCGGCCACATCCGCGATGCCGCGATTGCCGTGGGCCTGCCGGCCGGGCGGGTCCATGTCCGCCATATCGGCATCGATCCGGACCGTTTCGTCCCACGCGCGCCCACCCCCGGTGCCCGGGCGCCGACCATCCTGTTCCTGGGCAGGCTGGTCGAAAAGAAGGGATGCCGTTTCCTGATCGAGGCCTTCCGCCGCGTGCGCGACCGGATGCCGCAGGCCCGCCTGGTCATCGCGGGCGACGGGCCGGAACGCGCGGCCCTGCAGGACATGGCCGCGCCGCTGGATACGGTCACCTTCACCGGCGCGGTATCGCGCGATCGGGTGCAGGACCTTCTGAACCAGGCCCGCATCTTCTGCCTGCCCAGCGTCACGGCCGTCAGCGGCGACGCCGAGGGCCTGCCGTTGGTGCTGCTGGAGGCACAGGCCAGCGGCGTGCCCGTCGTCACCTCGGCCCGCGGCGGCGTGACCGAGGGGATCGAGGACGGCGAAACCGGCTTCGCCTTTGCCGAACGCGATATCGATGCGCTGACCGACCGGCTTCTGGCGCTGCTGGCGGATGACGGACTGGCGGACCGCATGGGCGCCGCCGGCCGGCGCTTCGTCCAGCGGAAGCATGACATCCGGCTCTGCACGGCGGCACTGGAGGATCTGTACGACGAACTGGCGAGGATCGACGCATGACGAGGACCAGCGCATGACCGGCCGGATCGCCGTTTCCGTCATCATCCCGGTCTACAATGCCGCCCGCTTCGTCGAACGGGCCATCGGGTCCGTCCTGGCGCAGAGCCTGCCGGCGGCGGAAATCCTGGTCGTCGATGATTGTTCGACCGATACGACCCTGGCGGTGGTCGAGGCCCTGGCGCTGCGCCACCCCCACATCCGCCCGCTGCGCATGGCGCGGAACGGCGGGCCGGCGGCGGCGCGCAATATGGGCATCGCCCACGCCACGGGCGACTGGATCGCGATCCTCGACGCGGATGACGCCTATGCGTCCGACCGGCTGGACGCGATGGCGGACATGGCGGCGCAGGACCCGGCGGCCGACATCCTGGCGGACGACCTGCTCTATTACGACGCTGTGGCCGGGCAGGTGACGGGACGCGCCATGGGACCGCGCGCCATGCCGCCGCCACCGGTAACGCTGGACGACTATCTGGCCCATAACCTGGCCGACGGGCGGGGCGTGGACTGGGGGTTGCTGAAGCCCGTCATCCGGCGCGACCTGCTGGTCCGATCGGGTATCCGCTATCCCGTCGGGCAGCGCCATGGCGAGGACTTCACCTTCATGGTGACGCTGCTGCTGCACGGGGCGCGGATGCGGATCCTGGACACGGCGCATTACCTCTACACCCAGCGCGAGGGCACGATCAGCCGTCGGGCGTCGGACATGACGCGCACGACGATCGCCTACGGCGCGCTGGCGCAGGCGGCGATCGACCTGGCGGACGCCCCCGCGATCCGTGCGGATCCCCGGCTGACGGCGATGCTTCTGGCACGGGCCGAAGGGCTCAGGCGGCTGGATGACGCCCATTTCTTTTCGCAGGCGATCCGGCGCGGAGCGGTCGGCGCCCTGGCGGCGCGGGCCGTGAAACGCCCGTCTTTTGTACCGCGCATGGGGTGGCAGATCGGGCGCGCGATGCAACGCCGGGTCGCGCAATGGCGTTCGGCATGACCGGCGGCGCCCCCCATGGACCCATCATGAAGCAGAGGAGTGGATCATGCAGATCGCAATGATTGGCGGCGGGTACGTCGGACTGGTGTCCGGCGCCTGCTTCGCCGAATTCGGCACCAACGTGGCCATCGTCGAAACCGACCCGGACCGCCTGGCGGCGCTGCGCGAGGGCCGTATCCCGATTTACGAACCGGGCCTGGACAAGCTGGTGGCCGACAACGTGGCCGCCGGACGCCTGACCTTCGGCGACAATATCGAACAGGCGGTCCAGGGAGCGGAGGCGATCTTCATCGCGGTGGGCACCCCCACCCGGCGCGGCGACGGGCATGCCGACCTGCGCTATGTCTATGCCGCGACGGAACAGATCGCGAAATGCATGAAGGATTATGCCGTCGTCGTCACCAAGTCGACGGTGCCGGTCGGGACGGGACGCCAGGTTTCCGACCTGATCCGCCGGGTACGGCCGGACCTGGATTTCGACGTCGCCTCCAATCCCGAATTCCTGCGCGAGGGCAACGCCATCGGCGATTTCATGCGCCCCGATCGCGTGATCATCGGCACCGACACGACCAAGGAAGGGGGTGCGCACCGTGCGATGGAGATCATGCGCCGGCTCTACCGCCCGCTGTACCTGATCGAGGCCCCGATCCTGTTCACCAGCCTGGAAACCGCGGAACTGGCCAAATATGCCGCCAATTCCTTCCTGGCCATGAAAGTCACCTTCATCAACGAGATCGCGGACCTGTGCGAAAAGGTCGGGGCCGATGTCCACGACATTGCCCGCGGCATCGGACTGGACAACCGGATCGGCCGCAAGTTCCTCCACCCGGGCCCCGGCTTCGGCGGCTCGTGCTTCCCCAAGGACACGCTGGCGCTGGTCCACATCGCCCAGGACGCGGGCTCGCCCATGCGGCTGATCGAAACGACGGTGGACATCAACGATACGCGCAAGACCCGCATGGCCCACCGCATCGTCGCGGCCTGCGGCGGGTCCGTGGCCGGCCTGACGATCGGGGTGCTGGGGCTGACCTTCAAGCCCGAGACAGACGACATGCGCGCGGCATCGTCCATTCCCATCCTGCATCACCTGGCCGGCGCGGGTGCGACGCTGCGCGCGTTCGACCCGGCGGGAATGGAGGCCGCCCAACCGCTGTTGCCCGAGGAAGTCGTCTATTGCCATGACGCGCTGAACGCCGCGACGGGGGTCGATGCCCTGGTGGTGCTGACCGAATGGAACGAATTCCGCGCCCTGTCGCCCGCCCGGCTGCGCGAACTGATGAAAGGCGACGTCATCGTCGACCTGCGCAATGTCTGGGAACCCAAGGCCATGCGCGACCATGGTTTCCAATACGAATCAATCGGCCGCCCCCTGATCGAAGGCCCCGTGCGGAAATAACGGGCCACGACGGCGCCCCGATGCCCCTGCGAAATCGGGGCACCGGGGGGCCGAGGCAAGACATCGTTCATTTCTTCTGCCTACATCACGAGTTTATAAAATATTTTACACAAAACGCTGGACACCGCCATCTTTCCGCCTCTAGTCTTGACATGCTTCGAAATTTTCCACCCGGCCCCTCGTGGGCCTGGATTTACGCGTGTGCCTTGGGCATCACGTTTATGTCTTGATGCCGAACCGGGGTTTCCGGAACTCCACGGAAGACATTTTATCGACGCATCAGCCTTTTACGATCGATATCGCCGAGCGGAGCACGCCCGGCCTGTCTGATCGACGCGACGGAACCCAGGCGGTGTGGACGTCCGCGCGTACAGACCGGGCGGCTTCGGCCTGATTGAGAAATTCGTGAACTTTTTGACATACGCGTCTTAAAAAAGACTTTTTTCAGATCATAACATTTCGAAACGGTAAAACGGTCGACAGTGAGCGCTTGCCCGATGGAGATCTTCGCATGAGCGAGTGGTATGGCCAGTTGCAGGATTCGATCGGTCTTTCGACCGATCCGATCACATACAAGACGCCTTCGGCCAGGATCGCCGAACCCGGGACCTATCCTTATTATCATTCCGTTCTGGCCGGGATGATAACCAGCGTAGATACCCTGGCGATTCTGGCCGCCACGTTCATCGGCGCCTCCGTCGAACCGGCGATCATCCACCAGGACTGGCGGGTGGCGCAGCCGCTGGCGGACCTGATGTCGGCGCTGGGGTTCCTGATGCTCCCCAAGAACCGCCGTTTGCTTCATGTCCCTACGGTACAGGATTTTTCGGCACAGGTCCGCTATCTGACGCCGCCGCTTCTGGCCGGGGCGCTGCTGCACGTCATCGTCCTGTACATGCTGCATCATCCCATCGTGCCGTCGTTCGAACTGGCGCTGACGTGGCTGGCTTTTTCGACCGGCGTGCTGGCGGTGGTGCGCGGAACCGAAACGGTGCTGCTGTCCCGGCCGGCAATCGCAAACCAGCTGGCACGCAACGTGGCCGTCGTCGGCAGCGACGACGCCGCCATCAGGCTGGCCGCCCGCATCGGGGAGGAGGCCGGATCGACCTATCGCATGATCGGCGTATTCGACGACCATGACACCGCGCTGGACCCCACCGCCACCACCGGCACGCTGGACGACCTGATCGAGCGCAGCCGCGAAACCCCGCTGCATGCGATCATTCTGGCCATTCCCCCCAGTACCGATCCGATCGACCATGTAGCCGAAATCAACTGGCGGCTGCGCAGCGTTCTGGCGGACGTCTATGTGCTGCCCAATATCGTGCATGGCATCGACGTCCTGCTGCCGATCGAACGGCTGGGGCCGTTCGCGCTGCTGGTCCTTCAGCGTCGCCCGCTGTCGGACTGGCAGATCGTCAAGAAGACGGTCCTGGACGTCTTCCTGGGCGCAATCGCCCTGGTGATGCTCGCGCCGCTGATGGCGGCGGTCGCGATCACGATCAAGGCGACCTCGCCCGGTCCCGTCTTCTTCCGGCAGCCGCGCCTGGGGTTCAACAACCGGACCTTCATGGTCTTCAAGTTCCGCACGATGTTCACCGACAAGTCGGACATGATGGCCGCGCGCCAGACCGCGCGGGACGATCCGCGCGTGACCCCCATCGGCAAGTGGCTGCGCAAGCTGAGCATCGACGAGCTGCCGCAATTGCTGAACGTTCTTCGCGGCGAGATGTCGCTGGTCGGTCCCCGCCCGCACGCGCCGCACACCCGCGCGGCCGGCATGCTGCTAGACGATGCGCTGGCGGAATATGTCATCCGCCACCAGGTCAAGCCCGGCATTACCGGATGGGCGCAGGTCAACGGCGCGCGCGGCCAGTTGGTCACGCTGGACGATCTGCGCCGCCGCGTCGAACTGGACCTGGAATACATGCAGAGATGGTCGCTGCGCTTCGATCTGAAGATCCTGATGCTGACCGTGGTGCGAGAGGTCTTCAGCCGTCATGCCTTCTGACGCCATCGCTCCCTTCGCCCCTGCCCCCCTCACCCCGACGCAGGCCGACGAACTGCGCGTAATGGGGCTGCGCCTGCTGGACATTCCTCGCCAGGACCTGGCCGGGCAGGTCATCCAGGCCACCCGCCGCCATGCGAAGATGCTGATCGTGAACGCCAACGCGCACTGCATCGTGCTGTCACAGCGCCAGCACTGGCTGCGCGACCTGTTCGACCGCGCCGACATCACCTTCTGCGACGGCGCGGGGGTGCAACTGGCGTCGCTGTTCCTGATCGGGCGGCGTCCCCATCGCACCACCCCTCCGGAATGGATCGGACCGGTGCTGGAGGCCCTGGGCCCCGATGCCTCGCTGTTCTGGCTGGGGGGCGAGCAGTCCGTGGCCGAAGCCGCCGCGCGCGCCTACGAACAGCGTTACGGCGTGCGTACGGCCGGAGTACGCGACGGGTTTTTCGACGCGCGCCCCGGCTCGGCCGAATCGGAGGAGATCGTCCGGCAGATCAACGCAGCGCGCCCGAACCTGCTGCTGGTCAACATGGGCATGCCGCGGCAGGAACGATGGCTGTACGACAATTGGGACCGCCTGGCGCCCACGGTCGCCATCACGGCGGGCGCGCTGGTCGATCATGCCGCCGGACGGGTCCGCCGGCCGCCACGCTGGGTGGCCAACCTGGGACTGGAATGGCTTGTCAGATTATCGCGCGAACCGAAACGACTGTGGCGTCGTTATCTGATCGGCCTGCCGATCTTCGGGTTTCACGTCCTGCGCTGGAAGATCAGCCCCGAACGGAGCCCGCGCGATGACCGCTAGAACCGACACCTGGCCCCGGCCGGTGCCTGCCATGAGCGATGCCGACATGAACCATGCTCCCTTCCACGACGTCAGCATGGGCGACCCCCTGCCGACGATGATTCCACCGCGCGACGGCCGGGCCATTCTTCTGCATGGCATGCGGCTGATCCGTCGCTATCGCACGCTGTTCCTTGCCGTGGGCGCGGGGACGTTCCTGGCGGGCAGCGGCGCGACGCTGATGCTGAAACGCACCTACATGGCCACCGCGACCGTCGTCGTGTCGCCCGCCAGCACCGACCCGGTCAACCAGAACGCCCAGCCGAACGACCGGCTGGACGATGACGAACTGGCGACGCAGGCCGGCATGCTGCAGTCGCGCGACGTGGCCGAGGCCGTGCTGCGCGCCCTGCCGCCGCCGCCCGCGCCGCCGGGCTTCAGCCTGCGCGCGGCCCTGTGTACCCACGCCCACCTGCTGTGCGCGCCGGCGAAACCCATCAGCCCCGAGGACGCACGGCAGGCGCAGGTGGACCAGCTTCTGGCCGCCGTCACGGTGGTGCCGGGCGTCCATTCGCGCATCATCAACATCAGCGTCAACGCCGCCGACGGACAGCGCGCGGCCGACCTGGCCAATATGTTCGTGACCGCATACCAGCAGATCGCCCTGGACCGGCAGCGCGCCGACCTGAACCGCACGGCGGGTTGGGTCGACGGGCGGACGGGGCAGTTGCGCCAGCGCTGGCTGGAGGCCGCGACCAAGGCCAGCACGTTCAACGCCGCGCACAAATTGTCCAATACCGGCGACGGATCGGGCAACGGCCCGCTGATCGACCGGCAGATGTCGGAAACCGCCATCGGCCTGACGCAGGCGCAGAACCGCCTGGCCGCCGCCGAGGCCCGGGCCGACGCCCTGGCCCGCGCCAGCGCGCGGGGCGAAAGCCGCGCCCTGGTCGCGCTGACCCAGCAGCCGATCCTGGTGGCCACCGCCAATACGCTGGCGCAACTGGAAAGCACCCGGACCCAGAAGGCCGCCGCCATGGGGCCGCATCACCCCGACCTGGCGGGCCTGGACCAGCAGATCGCGGCAACCCGCGCCAGCCTGGCCACCGAGACCCAGGCCGCCCTGGCCTCGATCAACGAGGACGTGGTGTCCGCGCGGGCCGAGGTCGCGCAACTGAGCCGCAATCTGGACCAGTTGCGCCAGGAAGCCAGCATCCAGGGCTCGCCGCAGGCCGAATACCGCATGCTGGACCAGGAGGCGCAGAGCGCGCGCGACGTGTACGAGGCCTTCCTGGGCCGGTCGAAGGAAATGGTCGACCGGGTGGCGCTGCTGCAGGCGCCGGTCGCCTTCGTCTCGCACGCCACGGCCCCGGACGCGCCCACCTTCCCCAATCGCAAGAAGCTGCTGATGGGCGTGATCGTCCTGTCGGTGGTGGCGGCGGCGGGCTCGGTGTTCCTGCGCGACCTGCTCTCGCCCGGTTTCGGGGAAATCGAACAGTTGCGCGCCGCGATCGGCCTGCCGCTGCTGACCGCCATTCCCCGCATTCCGGCGCGCAACGGGCGCGCGGTCCGCAGCCACGTGCTCGATGCCCCCTTCTCGCCGGCCAGCGAGGCGGTACGCAGCCTTCTGGCGCAATTGTCACTGTCCGCCCCCCTGACCGGGCGGGGGCGGGTCATCACCGTCGCCTCGGCTTCGGGCGGCGACGGCAAGAGTTCGCTGGCCTACTGGCTGGCGGTGCTGGCCCGCACCGGCGGCCAGCCCGTCCTGGTCATCGACGGCGACCATCGCGAGGGAACCCGCCGCGGCGGCACGCCCGTCCCCCATGGGCTGACCGAACTGCTGTCCGGCGCGGCGTCGGTCACGGACGTGGTGCGTCACGACGCGGAAACCGGCGTCGATTTCATCTCGGCCGGCGCGCCCTGCATGCTTTCGTTCGACACGGCGGAAATCGCGCGCCTGCGCACCCTGCTGAAGGATATCAGCCGGTCGTACAACCTGATCATCATCGACAGCCCGCCACTGCAGAACATGCCCGACGGGCTGGTCTACGGCGCCGTCGCGGACCAGACCGTCTTCGTCTGCCGCTGGCTGCGGACCTCGCGCAGCGCTGTCCTGTCGTCGATCGAGCGGCTGCGGTCCTACGGGGCGCAGGTTTCGGGCGTCGTGGTGTCGATGGCCGAGGCCTCGGCCTCGGCGTTCCCCGGCGCGCATTATCGCGGCGAAACGACGCGACGCATCGCCCTGAATTACGATTCCTGAGGGACGCACATTGAAAGTCCTGCATATCGTCCGCCAGTTCAACCCGTCGGTCGGCGGCCTGGAAGATTCAGTCCTGAACCTTGCACGCATCCAGCGCGACCTGCTGGGGATCGACGCCACGGTCCTGACCCTGGACCGGGTGTTCGGCGCCCCGGACCGGCTGCCCGCGACCGACATCGTGCAGGGCGTGCCGGTCCGCCGTATCGCCTGGCGCGGGTCCACCCGCTATCCGCTGGCCCCCGGCGTGCTGCGCCACCTGGGTGACGCCACGATCGTGCATGTGCACGCCATCGATTTCTTTTTCGATTTCCTGGCCGCGACACGCTGGCTGCACGGGCGCACGCTGGTGGCCTCGACCCATGGCGGGTTCTTCCATACCAGCGCGCTACGCGCGATCAAGACGATGTGGTTCCGGACCGTGACCCGCGCGTCCCTTCACGCCTATGCCCGGATCGTGGCATGCAGCCACAGCGACGCGCGGATGTTCGAGCCCATCGCGGGCACGCGCCTGCTGACGATCGAGAACGGCATCGACCAGCGAAAATTCCGCGCCGCCGCCGCCGTCGATCCCACCCGGACGATCGTCAGCTTCGGCCGGTTCGCGCGTCACAAGCAGATCGACCTGCTGTTTCCGCTGCTGGCGCGCCTGCGCGCGGGCGGCGGGGACTGGCGGCTGATCGTGGCCGGCCGCCCCGCCGACCAGTCGGAGGCCGACCTGGCCGCCGCCGCCCGCGCCGCCGGCGTGGCCGATGCGGTGCGCTTCGTCATCGCGCCGTCCGACGACGAACTGAAAACCCTTTTCAGTCAGGCGAGTTATTACGGGTGCCTGTCCCGGCACGAAGGTTTCGGCCTGGCGGCGGTCGAGGCGCTGTCGGCGGGACTGATCCCGGTGCTGAGCGATATCGTCCCCTTCCGCCGCCTGGTCGGGCAGACCGGCATGGGCATCATCCGGCCGGCCGATGACGTGGACGGGCTGGCAGAGGAGATGCTGGCGCTTCATGCGCGCGGCGACGAGGCACTGCGCAGCCTGCGCACGCACGCGATCAGGGAGTCAGCCCATTATGACTGGAACGATGTCGCCCGCCGCTATACCGACATGTACGGGACGGTGCTGATGTCCGCCGGCAAGAATCCAGCCCCCCCGATCTCGCTGGACACGGCGCAAGGGGGCTCCCTGTCCTGAAAGCCCGCTTGTATATGCGCTCCTCCCGCCGTCCGGCGGTACTGGCCACGCTGGCGATGGCGACGATGGCGGCAGGAAGCCATCCGGCCCGGGCCCAGTTGATCGCGCAATATTTCCCATCGGACCTGCCGGGCTACGCATCGTCCGACCAGGCCGATTCCGTCGTCATGCGCCAGTTGCTGGGCCAGCAGCCGACGGGAATTCCACTGGGCAGCTTCATCGTGCGTCCATCCGCCGCGCTCAACGCCGGGTACAACACCAATACGCTGGCCACCCCGCATACCCAGAGCGCGGAATTCGAGATGGATGGCGGCCTGAAGATCAATTCGAACTGGTCCCGCCACGCGCTGGGCATCTTCGCCAACGTCAGCGACCGCCGCTTTCCCCAGATCCCGGTCGCCAACTACACAAACTGGGCGACCGGGGCGGGCGGGTTGCTGAACCTGGGAAACGACACGCTGTCGCTGGGATATACGCATTACCTGATGCACCTGTCGTCGATGGACCTGGGCAATTTCGGCGTATCGCGCCCGGTGCCCTACGCCGCCGACGATGTGCGCCTGACCTATACCAAGCTGTTCGGCCGATTCAGCCTGATTCCGTCCGCGATCTTCGAGAACTATTCATTCGGCCGGGCCACGGGCGGGGGATTCGATACCAACTACGACAGCCTGAGCCATCGGCTGGAGACCGGATCGCTGACCTCGCGCTTCGAAATATCCACCGGCAATGCGGCGGTCATGATCCTGCGCGGATCGACGGCGCAATTCGTCACGACCCCGGGCGGCACCCCCAACGACTACGTCGATGGCGCGGCCTTCGCGGGCCTGGACCTGAATACGGATTCGCCCGTCCGCTACCGGCTGCTGGCGGGGGGCGAGACGCGCCATTTCACCCGCAGCGCGGCACCGTCCGTCACCACCCCCACCTTCGAGATCGATACGATCTGGACGCCGACGCGGCTGGATACGGTCAGTGTCTTCTTCTATCGCCGGATCCTGGACCCTGCCTCGCCCTTCGCGCGCAACCAGACGGTGACGGACGGGCGCATCCAGGTCGATCACGAATTGCGGCGGAATATCTTCCTGCGCGGCTATGCCGAGGGCGGCATGAGCCAGACCGGGCAGACCGTCCAGGGAACCCGGTCCCGCACGCAGACCCTGTTCAAGTTCGGCGTTTCCGCGAACTGGAAGGTCAACCGCACGGTCACGGCCAGCCTGTCCTACAGCCACGTCAACGACTACGCCCACGGGGGTGCTGCGCCCGACCCGCTCTTTGCCGACCAGAGATCGACTTTCGCCAGCAATTATATCGCACTCGGGGTCAGCTTCGCCGAATGACCCGTGCCATGACCGGAGGATAATGATGACCGCGCCGACGCACCGCCCGCCCCACACGGACTGCCGCCCCGCGATCCGCCGTCGCGCGCACCCCCATCGCGCACGGCCCCATCGCACACGTCTGGGTGCCGGAATGCTGGTGGTGGCGCTGTCCGTCCTGGGCGGCTGTGCCCCGGGCAGCGACCTGGCCCCGCTGCCGCCGCCGGCCAGCACGGCCTATCGCCTGGGGGCGGGCGACCAGTTGCGGGTCCTGACCTATAACGACCTGCAGCTCAGCAATACGTTTACCGTTGGGGATAACGGGCAGATCGCCTTTCCGCTGATCGGCTCGGTCGCCGCCGCCGGGCTGACGACGCATGACCTGGCGTCCACGATCGCAGGGCGGCTGAGCAGCAGCGGCATCCTGACGCACCCCAGCGTGTCGGTCGAGATCGTACAGTATCGTCCCATCTTTGTGCTGGGCGAAGTCGCGCATCCGGGCCAGTATCCCTACATGCCCGGCATGACCACCCTCAGCGCCGTGGCGCTCGCCGGCGGATACACCTATCGCGCGATCACCGATTACGCGGGCGACGTGCGCAGCGACCCGGGGGGCCATGCGGTCGAGGGACGGGTGAAGCGCGATTCCATGCTGCAGCCCGGCGACGTCATCACAATCTATGAACGGTATTTCTAAGACCCCTTGCAATCTCGCCGCAAGACGCAACGTCGGACGGACGGGCCGCTCAAGCAGGGAGCATGTGCCATGCCACGCGGGGACAAATCCACCTATACCGACAAGCAGAAGCGACAGGCCGACCATATCGCCGAAGGCTACGAGGATCGCGGCATCGGCGAAAAGGAAGCCGAACGCCGGGCCTGGGCGACCGTGAACAAGAAAACCGGCGGCGGCAAGAAGAGCGGCTCGGGACGCGGGCATGCGGTCTCGCATGAACCGTCACGCAAGGGCGGACGGACCGGCGGCGCCGCGTCGGCCAGCCGCTCGGACTCGGCCCGGTCGGCTTCTGCACAGAAAGCCGCCGAAACCCGCCGCCGGCATGAGACACATTGAGACGAGAGGCTGACGCCCGTCCGGGATGGTCTTCGGGCAGTCAGGATGGCCGCCCGAAGACCCGGCGCAATTCGTCCTTCGCGCGTTCCAGGATCCGGCGGCGCGGCGCTGGAAGCGCCCTGCCCGCCCGGTTGATGTAGAAGACCAGCATGGACATGGCCGAGCGAAATGGGTCTGTCTTGCGACGGGTGCTGGCCTCGGCCGAATGTTTCAGGGATTCCGCGATATGATGCGGATCGCCGGATGTGAAGATATCCGGCTCCAGGTCCAGCGCATCGCTCGTCCGGTTGACGTCGGCCGACCAGCGTTGTCCGCCGGCATCCCGCTTCTTCGTCCGTTTTCCGCGCATCGCCCGTCTCCCTCCGCCGATCGGTGCTCAGCGGCTGTTTCAAAACGCCGCGGGATCGCCGCAAGCGGCGCTTCGGAAACAGCCCCTCAATTTTGTTTCGGATGATAATGCCTGTACGTCCGCATCAGGCTCGGCACGAATTCCCGGACAATGCTCTTGATGCCGAGCGCCTGCCCGCTCATGCGAAGCCGGAAATTATCCAGCATATTCCTCATGACCTGCACGGGATAGGTCTCGTCGAAATACCTCAGAAGGTCGCCTTCTCCCAGCTTTTCATGCAGGAACGACCCTATGGGGGGCGCCATGTCTTTCCAATATCCCATCCTGACGATGGCATTATTGAACAAATGGATCGTGATGGCGTCCCGGCAGGCCTCGGCGCATTCGTCCCGGAATTCCGGCAGCAATACCTTGTAGATATCGTAATGGGGAATGGGATAGAACACGGCCATGTCCGTGAACCCCGACGGGTTCATCTGCTCGAACAGAATGCGCGTCAGAAGCAATGGACCAGTTTCTCCCCATCTCAGCGTCCGGTCCATGCTCTTCATCGTTTCATCTATAAGATGTCTCAATATCGGAACATTTTCGATATAAAGAATCGCACCGTTGATGGTCCTGTCGTCCTCCAGCGGAACGATGGCCGGCTTGTCGAATATCTTGTCGTCCGACATCATCAGGACGTCCATGTCGACCCAGGCCAAGCCCGTCTTCATCATGCGGTAGCGAAAAATATCCGAAAAATGTCCCATATGCGGCGCACCGTCATAATAGAAACGCGAGGACAGTTCAGGCGATACGATCGATTGGGCGCCGGCGTTCCTGACTCCATCCGGAAGATCGGCAAGGGGTCCGAAGGAAAACAGCGTCACGTCATGGCCTCGGGACGCGAACGAAGCAAGGCATGCCCTTTCGAGACCCGATAGAGCCATTCCATGCCAGAATGTTCCGAATCCCCGGCCTGGGAAATGTGTCCTGCCCATTTGGTAATCCCCTTGACGCCGGGCGACGGTAACTTGACGCCATCGGAAGGGTTCCTTGCGAGATCACCAGTACGCGAGATTAACGCGCGGGCGGGACCCTTTTGGTCCCGCCCTTGCCGGATGTCAGGTCTTGCCGTGGCTGTGCTGCCCACCCTTCCGGCCGGCTTCCGCCGCCCGTTCCGGATCTTCGGCGAAATTTCCCGCATTGTGCTGGGTTCCGCCCTTATGTCCGGTCTCGGACGATTTGTCCGACTCGCGTGCGGAACTTCCCGAACTGTGCTGGCCGCCCTTGTGTCCTGCCTCGGACGCTTTTTGGGGATTATTGGCAAAGTTGCCGGGATTGTGCTTGGCGCCGCTGCCACCGCTTTTGTCAGCCTGCGCCAGGACGAAGGCGAGTTCGCCTTCGATTGCCTTGATGATGTAAGCCATGATTTCGGTCCTCCAGGAGATCGCCTCGATATCGGCAGATCTCTGTCTTTCCTCAATTCCTATCAGGATTTTTCACGAGGAAAATGTCCCGGACCGACCAGTCCGGGATGGAGTCAACGACGTGTCGGGGCATGAGTTCCTGCGCCGGATTCGATTGCTGGTCCGGAACCGGAACCGCAAAAAGCGGTTCCATGACAGGCAACTCGTCCCGGCCCGCCAGGGCGCCGACGCCCGGAGGGGTCCCCATGCACGAAGGCTTGATCAGCGAACCGACATTTTCCTTCTCCCGCCTGGAAGCCGTCCTGGACTGTCTGGAGGCCGAAGCATCGGCCAACGACCCGGCCGCCGCGTTCCCCGGCGAAGGAATGGCGACCCTGGCGCGCCTCGGCGTGACGGCCCTGCCGCTGCCCCGGTCGTCCGGTGGACGGGGGTGGGGGACCGAGGCAGGGGGCGAACCGGCCCTGCTGCATCTGCTGCGCCTGACCGGACGGGCCAGCCTGGCCCTGGGCCGGCTGCTGGAGGGCCACGTGAATGCCGTCCGGCTGGTCACGCGGTATGGCGGACCGGAACAGACGCGGCGCCTGGCCACCGCCATCCATGCCGGCGCACTGCTGGGCGTATGGACGTCCGACGGGCCGGTCCCCGTCCGCATGACCGTGGACCGGGACCGGGTCAGCCTGACGGGCGGAAAATCCTTCACCTCCGGCGCGCTGCATGTCACCCACCCGCTGATCACCGCGACCGACCCGGAAGGGGTATCCCGCATGATCCTGGTCCCGTTGGGCGCGGACCGGCGGGCCGTGTCGTCCATCGGCGGCCTGACGGGCATGCGGGGCGCCGAAACCGGCCGGTGCGACCTTGACGGCCTGACGCTATCCACCGCATCGCTGATCGGGCAGGCCGGCGACTATCTGCGACAGCCCGAATTTTCCGCCGGTGCGTGGCGCGGCATGGCCGTGGCGCTGGGCGGGATGGACCGGCTGGTGGACCTGTTGCGGCAGCAGCTCGTGGCCCGGTCCCGCGACGGCGATCCGCATCAGCGGACCCGCATCGGCGAAGCCCTGATAGCCCGCGAAACCGCCTTCTTCTGGACGCGCCGCGCGGCACTGGCCGCCGGCGAGCCGGACATGGACCCCGGCGACGTCGCGCAGACGGTCAACCTGGCGCGCCTGGCCGTGGAACACGCGGCCCTGCACATCATCGAACGGGTGCAGCGCGGCCTGGGGCTGTCGGCTTTCGTGCAGACCAATCCCGTCGAGCGCGTCCTGCGCGACCTGGCAACCTATCTGCGGCAACCGGCCCCCGACGAGACGCTGGTCGACGCAGCCGGATGGTTCACGGACCGCGACCCGCCACAACCCGAAAGCACGGAACCCGGATATCCGTCATGAAGGCCGGCCGCCTGCAGCACGCATTCCGCGGCCTGCCTGTCAGGAAACTGGCGGACATCGTGCCGGGCCGGGCGCTGATCCTGGCACCGCATCCCGA
Organism: Gluconacetobacter diazotrophicus PA1 5; assembly: GCF_000021325.1. Lineage (GTDB taxonomy): Bacteria > Pseudomonadota > Alphaproteobacteria > Acetobacterales > Acetobacteraceae > Gluconacetobacter > Gluconacetobacter diazotrophicus. The sequence continues at coordinate 908,190 of NC_011365.1, forward strand.
TGACGAAAGCCTGGGCTGCGGCGGCCTGATCGCCGCGTGCTGTGCCGCCGGCCGGCCGCCGGCCGTCGTCATCATCACCGACGGCGCCGCCTCGCATCCCGCATCCCGCGCATGGCCCGCGCCGCGCCTGAAACGCCTGCGCGAGGCCGAGGCCACGGAGGCCGCGCGGCGACTGGGGCTGGATGCGGAATGGTTGACCTTTCTCGGCCTGCCGGACGCGGCGGCCCCCCATGACGGGCCCGCCTTCGACGCCGCGCTGGACCGCCTGGCCGACATCGCGCGGCGGCAGGGCTGCACGACGATCCTGGCCCCGTGGCGCCACGACCCGCATTGCGATCATGAAGCCACCTGGAAAATGGGCGTAGCCCTGCACCGGCGCCTGGGCATCGCGCTGCTGGCCTATCCGGTATGGGGCTGGACCATCGCCCCGGATACCGAGCTGGACTGCACGGAGGCCACCGGAATGCGCCTGGACATCAGCGCCTATCGCGATGCCAAGCGACAGGCCATCCTTGCCCATCGCAGCCAGTACGGCGGTCTGATCACCGACGATCCGCAGGGCTTTCAATTGCCCCCGGACCTTCTGTCGGCGTTCGAGACCGCCTTCGAGACATTCCTGACGCCGGACCTGTAGGGGCAGGGTCAGATATTGCCCATGACGGCCAGAATCACGAGGATCAGCAGGATCAGCCCCAGGCCGCCCGCCGGATAGTATCCCCACCCGCCGCTATATGGCCATGTCGGCAGGGCCCCGATCAGCAACAATACGACAATCACAAGTAATATCAGTCTCATTGAATCGTCCTCCGATACGGCAGATGATGGCGCAAGGCAGGACGGAACCATCCGCAGGACAGTCTGCCCGACAGATTCAAACGCATCGTGCCGAAAAAGGATGCCGGTCCCGCCACGGGCACGGCGCAACCCCCTGCCCCGCCCCGTGTTATGATGGCATGAGGGGTCGATCGAATGCGGAGCCTGCCGTGTCCAGCGCGTCGGCTGCTTGCCCCGTCGTCGTGGCGATACCGGTTCGGGACGAAGAGGACCGCATCGCACCCTGCCTGTACGGCCTGGCCACGCAGACGGGGCGGACCGTCGATCATGTCGTCCTGCTTCTGAACAACTGCACGGACCGGACGGCGGCGCGCGTGGACGACCTGGCCCCCGTGCTGCCCTTCGGATTGACCGTCGCCCATCGCATCTTTTCCCCGGCCGTCGCCCATGTCGGCACCGCGCGGCGGGAAGCCATGGAGATCGCGGGCCGCATCGCGGGGCCGGACGGCATCCTGCTGACGACGGATGCCGACGGGGTCGTCGCCCCGGACTGGATCAGCCAGACCTTCGCGGCCTTCGATACCGGTGTGGATGTCGTCTGCGGCCGCGCCGAGATCGACCCCGAGGAGGCACGCGCCATACCGGCGTACCTTCACCGGCAGGAGGCCGAGGAAATCGCCTACGGCACCCTGCTGGACAGGCTCTATCACCTGCTCGATCCCGACCCCCATGATCCCTGGCCGCGTCATACCGAACATTCGGGTGCCAGCATCGCCGTCACGGCGCGGGCCTGGCGCCGGGCGGGCGGCATTCCGCCCCAGCCGCTGGGCGAGGATCGCGGCTTCATGGCGGCCCTGCGCCGGATCGACGCGCCGATCCGCCACGCCCCCGGCGTGACCGTCACCGTTTCCGGCCGCCTGGCGGGCCGCGCAAGGGGCGGTATGGCGGATACGATGGCCCGGCGCGTGATCCGCCAGGACAGCCGACTGGACGACGCGCTGGAACCGGCGGCGGACTGCCTGCGCCGTGCCATGGCCCGGGCGGCCCTGCGCAGGCTGCGCGACCTGTCGGTATGCGGCCGGGACCGTGCCGATACGGCGCGGCAGCTTGCGGACATGCTGCGCATTCCGGCCGATGCCCTGGCACGCCCCTTGGCCGGGCACACCTTCGGCGCGGCATGGGAAAGCCTGGAACGATGCAGCCCGTCGCTGCACCGGCGGCGGGTGCTGCGATGCGATCTGGCCGAGCAACACGCCATGGCGCAGGCCATGATAGACGATCTTGTCATGGGGATGGGGCATGGACGTTCGGTCGCGTAAGCCGGCGATGGTCGAAACCTGGCCCACGGCCCTGTTCGAGGATCTGTACCGGGCCGATCCCGACCCCTGGCGCGTGACGACATCGGCCTACGAGCGGCGGAAATACGCCACGACGCTCGATCATGTGGGACGCGGCCCGTTCGGGCTGGCGCTGGAACTGGGGTGCGCGATCGGGATCATGAGCCGCGCCCTTGCCGCACGATGCGACCGCCTGGTCGCGGTGGACACGGCCGCCACGGCCCTGGACCACGCCCGACGCCATTGCGCGGACTGCAACCGGATCACCTTTCACCGCGCCTTCCTGCCGGCGGAATTTCCGGCCCTGCGTCCGGGCTCCTGCGATCTGGTGGTGATATCGGAGCTGCTCTATTTCCTCTCGCCGGCCGACATCCGCCGCCTGGCGGACCGGGTTCTCGCCGTGCGGCGGCCCGGCGGTCCGATCGTGCTGGCCAACTGGACGGGGCCGACCGATACGCCGTGCGGCGGCGATGACGCCGCCGCCCTCTTCGTCGCGCGCTGCCGCGACCGGGGGCTGGCCGTGACCGTCACCGCGTACCATGACGGCTACCGGCTGGACCGGTTATCCTGACCCCTTGTCCTGCCCCCCTTATCCTGACTTCGGCCGTCGGCGACGGCCGGCGCATCCCGCAGGTCCCAGGTTTCCCTGCGCATCAGCAGGACCACGACGCTGACCCCGACCACGACGCTGCTGGCCGCCAGAACAGGCTTTATGCCGACCGCACGGGCCAGGAAGCCGCACATGGCGTAGCTCAGCGGTGTCAGGCCTTGCGCGACCAGGCCGAACAGGGCGTTGATCCGCGATAACGCCTCCTCGGGCACCTGCCGTTGAATGGTGGTCTGCGCGACCAGGTTCAGGATCACGATCCCCGCGCCAAAGGCGACGCCGCCCAGGGCCAGGTAGGGAACCGACGCCTGCGCGGCCAGCAGGACCAGCGGAATCACCAGGACGGCAGCCGCCGTTTCATAAAGCACCAACGGACGGGAAACATGCCAGAACAGGCTGACGCCCCCACCGAAAATGCCGCCGATGCCGATGGCCGAGGAAATGATGCCCCAGGACTGGGCGCCACGCACCACATGGGCCAGTGAGACGGGGCCGAGGATCAGGAACGGCGCGAACGCCGCCAGATTCAGGAACCCGTATTGCGCCGTCATAAGGATCAGCCATCGCCGCTGATGGAACTCGCGCAGGCCGGCCAGCAACTGGGTCTGGAACGGTGCGGTCGCCCGGCGCGCCGGGCGCAGGGTACTTATCGCCGTCAGGCAGATGGCGCTGATGGCATAGGTCACCGCGTCGCAGCCGATCGCGATCGGTGCGCTGCCGATCGCAACCAGCATGCCGCCCAGCGACGGCCCCAGTATCGCGGTGATCGAGCCGGAAAGACTGAGCAGGCTGTTGACGCGGCGCAGATCCTCGGGCCGCGCCAGAACCGGAATCAGGCCGCTTTCCGCAGGGCCGTAGAATGCGTTGCCGACCCCGACCAGCGTGACCAGGCCGATCAGCACGGCGACCGAGGGATGGGCACCCGCCATCAGGATCGCGGTCAGACCCTGGCTGGCACAGCGCAGCAGGTCCGCGCCCACCATCAGGGACCGCCGCACCCACCGGTCCGCGATCGCCCCCGCCGGAACCATCAGCACCACGACCGGGGCCGCCTGCGCGGCCAGGACCAGGCCCAGGATCGATGCCGAATGCCCGTGCGACAGCACCGCGAACGTCAACGCGACCGATACCATGGCCGATCCCAGCGTCGAGGCACTGGTGGCAACGAAAAACAGGATGAAATTGCGTGTCTGCCAAAAGCGCCGGCCACGATCGGCATCGGTCGGACCGGGCTGCTGCGTCACATGCATCTCCGTGGAAGAACCCATACACCCGGCCCCCGGAATGGGGACGATATCGGGCATAACGGTTCAACCGACAGCGGAGGTTCCTCGTCTTTCTGGCGCGGGATCGTCCGGGTCAGGCCGTCGCGGCTTCGCGCGCCCGCCGGTTCAGTTCCTCGACCAGCGGGGCGTCCCGTTCGTCCGGCTTGGGCCGGCCGAAAAGGTAGCCCTGGACCTCGGTGCAGCCTTCCTCGCGGACCCGGTCGAGATGGGCCTGGGTTTCGACACCCTCGGCAACCGTGGTCACGCCCAGACGCTTGCCCAGGCTGGCCACCACCTGAACCACGGCGGCGCAGTCGGGCCGGTCGACGGCATCGCGCACGAACGAGCCGTCGATCTTGATCTTGTCGAACGGGAAGGCCCGCAGATGGGCCAGCGAGGAATAGCCCGTCCCGAAATCGTCGAGCGCCACCCGGACGCCCAGGTTCCGCAATTGCTGCAGTTCGGCGGTCGTATCCCGTTCGTCGTAGAGAAGGGCCGTTTCGGTCACCTCGATTTCCAGCCGCTCGGGCGGCAGGCCGGAGGCCTCCAGGGCTGCGAGGATGGACGGGACGAGCGTTCCCTTGCCGATCTGGCTGGCGGAAATATTCACCGCGACGCGCGCGCCATCGGTCCAGCGGGCCGCGTCGCGGCAGGCCGTATTCAGCACGAAACCGCCGAGCTGGTCGATCAGGCCGCTTTGCTCGGCCACCGGCACGAACTCGCCGGGCGAAATCCAGCCGCGCTCGGGATGGTACCACCGCACCAGGGCTTCGCGGGCCGTCACGGTGCCGCTGTCGATGCCGATGATCGGCTGGTAGAAGACGAACAGCCCCTCCTCGCTTTTCAGCGTAGCCTGCAGCCTGGCTTCCAGGCGCATACGCTCCTGGATGCGGGCCTCCATCTCGGGCTGGAACATCCGGAACTCTCCCTTTCCGGCGGTCTTGGCCACATGGAGGGCGATATCCGCCCGGCTCAGCAGCGTTTCCCCGTCCTCGCCATGGAGCGGCGCCAGGGCGATGCCGACGGACGCGGTGATCTGGATGCTCCGGTCGTAATCGAGGTCATAGGGCTCGCTCAGGAAGGCGACGACACGCGCGGCCAGCAACGCGGCCTCTTCCGCGTTGTCGTGCGGAACGAGGACGGCGAACTCGTCCCCTCCCAGCCGTCCGACGACGGTCGCCGGGCTGTTGCACGTCGCGCGCAGGCGGCTTGCCACCTGGGTGAGCAGGATATCGCCGATCCGATGCCCCCTTGTATCATTCACCAGCTTGAAGCCGTCCAGATCCACGAACAGCAGTCCGACCCGGTTCCCGGGCGTGCCCAGGCGCTTGTCCAGTTCCTCGTGGAACGTGATGCGGTTCGGAAGCCCGGTCAGGATGTCGTAATGGGCCATCTGGAAGATGCGCCGTTCGGACTCCGCCTCCTTGGTCACGAGCGCCCAGGTCAGCATGGGGCCGATATACGTCCCGTCCGTGTCCGTGACGGCGGAAACCTTCAGGTCGATGACCTCGGGACCGAGGCTGATGCGGGCATTGTGCGGAAGGTTCGCGGGGTCGCCCAGAATCCGGCGCTGGTGTTGCGGGTGCCTGTGAAAGACGTCGATACAGGTGCCCGGCAGGTCGTCGGCCTTGATCGGCAGCAGGTGCTCGATCCGCCGGACCAGGCGTTTCGAGGTCTCGTTGACGTAATTGATCTTCAGCGTATCGGGTTCGACCGTCATCACCGCGACCGGCATGTCGTCGATCATGCGCAGCAGCCGGTTCTGCGCCTGTTCCTTGGACCGTGCCGCGATCGACGCGTTGACCATGCGGACGAAGTCGCGGTTCTGGATCAGCACCACGACCACCGAGGCCCCGATCACGAACACGACGTTGACCGCCATGCCGATGAACACGGGCTGTCCCGTCGAAGCGAAGAAGACCACGAAGGCGCTCCCGGCGACAGCGGCGACGATCAGGGCGGCCGAGCGCAGGTGGATCAGGCAGAACATCGTGCCCAGGATGGAAATCACCAGGAAGAACGCGACGTGGCTCTGTTCCAGCGCGTCGCCATAGGAAAACAGCGCGAATGCCCAGGCCGGAAAGACCACCGTCAGGGCCGCGGCCACGCGATTGGCGCGTCGCAGTTCCGCGAAGGCCGTTTCCACCGTCAACGCGACGTTTCTCTTCTTCCACCACACGACCAGGCGCGACAGGCATATGGCGGTCAGCAGCAGGGACGCATACAGGGTCAGCCACAGCGGCGCCCGATGGATGAAGGTCCCGGCCAGGACCCAGGCATCGGCCACCAGGATGAAATACATCAGCGGGATAAGGCGCGAGAGCGCCGCGAATTGCGCCTTCAGCAGTTCGGGGTTACCGGTGCGCACCGACAGGAACGTCGCAATTCCGGCGCAGATCGATTTCGGATTCATCAGGTCCTCACGCCGCCGCTCATGGGCATGGCTTGGTCGGTGGTGGCGTCAGCGGGCGAATTCGGCACGGGCGGACGCCCCGTTCCCGTCGCGGAGGGTTCGGCTTTCGCGGGTCAGCGTGATATGCCCGCTTCCGACGATCTGCCCGAGCGGGGCCGGCCGGCCAAGCAGGAAGCCCTGGGCCTCGTCGCACCCTTCGCTGTTCAGCATGGAAAGCTGGTCATACGTCTCGATTCCCTCGGCGAGCACGGGAATGCCGAAGGATTTGCCGAGGCCGAGCACGGCCCGGATGATGGCCAGCGTCTGCGGATTGGCCGCCGCCGCGCAGCAGAACGAACGGTCGATCTTGATCCGGTCGAAGGGAAAGGCACGAAGGGTATCGAGCGAGGAATACCCCGTTCCGAAATCGTCGAGCGCGATGGTGACCCCCAGCGCCTTGATTTCGCGCAGCACGTGCAACGCACGCTTCCGGTCCGCGAAGATCGTCGTTTCGGTCAGTTCCAGTTCCAGCCGTTCGGGCGACAGCCCCGTTTCGGCCAGCACGGTCCGGACCAGCTTCGCCAGATCGGCATGCACGAACTGCACCGCCGAGAGATTCACCGCGATCTTGTAGGGCGGCTCCCACGACGCGGCTTCCCGGCAGGCGGTTCGCAGGACCCATTCGCCGATCGGAAGGATCAGGCCGTTTTCTTCCGCAAGGGGGATGAACTCGGCCGGCGAGATCGAACCGATCTGCGGATGCTCCCAGCGCAGCAGGGCCTCGTAGCCGCGAATCCGGCCGGTCGCGATCGACGTCTGGACCTGGTAGTGCAGCGAGAGCTGGTCGCGCGCCAGCGCGTCGCGCAGGTCGGCGGCGAGGATGCGACGGGCGCGAAGGGCCTCGTCCATCTCGGGCTTGTAGAAGCAGATCTTCCGGATCGGATCGGCCTTGGCGCGATACATGGCCAGGTCGGCGTTGTTCGCCAGCAGTTCCTTGTCGGCGGTGTCGTCGGGCCAGATGGCCACGCCCAGGCTGCCGCCTGACTGGACCTCGAATCCATCGAGCCGCAGGGGCTTGAACAGGGCGCGTTCCAGGCGTCCGAGAAAGTCGGAAAGGTCCCGCCTGTCCCCCATGCGATACAGGGCCGCGAACTCGTCACCGCCGGTCCGGGCGACGAACTCGCCGTCGCGCAGCAATCCCTTGAGGCGCCGGCCGAGGATACGCAGCACCTCGTCCCCCGCCGCATGACCGCGCAGATCGTTGATTTCCTTGAAGCGATTGAGATCGATGCCGATAAAGGCGAACGTGCCCTTATTCTCCCGTGCCAACGCGATCTCGGAATCGAGACGGTCGTTGAAGCTGGCGCGGTTCGGAAGGCCGGTCAGCGTGTCGTTCATCGCTATATGATGCAGTCGCTCCACGGTTTCGGCCCGGACGCTGTCGTCGATCAGGTAACTCGCCAGCCCGGCGCCGACGATGACCAGCGCCGTAGCGGTGATCGCCAATGCCAGGGCATGCAATGCCTCGGGATTGGCGAACGACCCGTCGATGGGCGCGGGCGTGATGCGCAGCGCGGCCATGCCGGTGAAATGCAGCCCGATGGTCGCCAGCACCAGCAGGCCGGCCATCAGGTTGCGGGCCTGCCGGCCCCGCCGCGCGGCGACCTGCAGTGCCACCGCCGACAGGCCGACGGCAAGCACGATGGATACGACGAGAAGACGCCTGTCCCACGACATGACGCCCTGCACGCGATAGGCCGTCATCCCGGTATAGTGCATGGCGGCAATCGACAGGCCGACGATCCCACCGCCCAATGCGGGCGCCAGCCCCGTCCCGCGGTTTCCGGCCAGGACGAAGCCGGCCGTGCTGCCGATGACCGCGATCAGCAGGGATACGATGGTCAGGACCGGATCGAACCCCACGGGAACGCCAGGATGAAATCCAAGCATGGCGATGAAGTGGGTACACCAGATCGACACCGCCGCGGTCAGGGCCGTCAGGAAGTGCCAGCCATATTTCTGCAGCCCGGTCGTATCGAGCGTGCGGAAGAACAGCCGCGCCGTCACCCAGGACCCCAGGCCGCAGAGCAGCCCGGCGGCGATCACCAGGGACAGGCTGTGTTCAGCGATGATGCAGCCGAAGATCGTCCTCATCGAAGGTGCGACGCAACCCTGGCGACGATCGCGGTCCCGCCGCATAGCGCCACAAGCAGGGCCAGTGACGCGAAGTAATACGATTGTAGATCGACCGGAAGCGGACCGCCGGCGAAACATATTGTAAAAATGGAGAGGATGAGCATGGCCCCGATACTAACGGCGATCCGGGTCATCTGTCTATCCGGCGGGCTGTCGCCCAATGCCGGGGACCGAAATGGGCGACCAGGCAGGCCCGATCCCCCATTCCGGCATTTTTATTCTCAGGCTGTCTTCATATGACGACGCGATATATGATGATGCGGCTCAGCGGCCCAGCGACCGATCGTAATACTCGTCGATCTGGTGGCCATACATCTCGTCCCCCCAGTTCGGCATCGTGTCGTCGGTATAGGCCGGCGCGCCCTGGAGCTGTTCCCGCGTCAGGTCGACCACATAGCCGCTGAGGTCGGGATCGTAGGTCAGGGTCTTCCACGGCAGCGGGTGGTAGCTGTTCCCGATCCCGAGGAATCCGCCAAAGCTCATCACGGCGTAGGCGACATGACCGGTGCGCTTGTCCACCATGAAATGATTGACGGTGCCCAGCCGGTCGCCGCCCCGGGAATAGACCGCCGTGCCCTCCACCTTGTCCGAGGAGATAAGCTCGTGCGTCTCGCTGATCTTGTCCGTTGTAACGTTTGACATGACGTCCTCCGTTCGCTGATGAACGAGACCTGAGTTGGTGGGCCCACAAGACGGAACAAGGGGGCGCGCAGCGCCTGTCTCGCACAATAGTTTGAGGGAACGAAATACGTTTCTCAGTGCCCTTCCATGGACGGCACGTCGTCCTGCGCGTCCATTACCGAGACGTCTGGGACGGGCACGGCGCTGCGCACCCCCCATTCGCAGAACAGCAGAGAAACGACCGCCACCACCGCAAGGTCCCAGCCATAGGGAATCCAGCCCCGCCCGCCGAACGCCGTACTGCCGCCATAGGACAGCGCCGCGATGGTCGGCAGGTAGGCCATGAACCAGACCGCATGGCGGAAGGCCGCACGGTGCCGCGCCCACCCTTCATGCCGGCGGAACCAGGCATAGAGCGGCAGGAACATCAGCATCAGCAGGATGATGTCGCCGCTGAGCGGCCATCGCGCCCAATAGAGCAGCAGCGAGGAAAACATGAAGGCCAGCGCGCCCACCACCCGCATGGCCGGCACCCGCACCGGCCGGAGACGATCCGGCAGCGTCCGCCGCAGCGCCAGGGCCGCGATCGGCAGCATCATGTAGGAAATCACGGTACAGACCGAAATGACCGAGGCCAGGATACCCCACCCGCGAAAGCAGAACAGGAAGATGAACGCCACGCCCAGGTTGAACCACAGCGCCGGGCGCGGCACGCCGTACAGCGGATGGATGCGCCCCAGCAGGTCGGGCATCGTGCCGTTGCGCTGCATGCCCAGCGTCATGCGCGTGCTGCTGGCCAGATGGGTCGCCCCGGCGCCGCTGGGGGCGAGGAAGGCATCGAAATACAGCAGCATCGCCAGCCAGTTGAGGTTGAAGGCGATGGCAAGCTGCGCGAAGGGCGAGGAAAAGGACAGGCCGGCCCATCCCCCCGCCCCCGGCCGCACGGCGCCCAGGTAGGCGCATTGCAGCAGCAGGTAGATCACGGTCGCCAGCACGACCGAGCCCAGCACGGCGAAGGGGATGCTGCGCGCGGGATTGCGCGCCTCCCCCGCCAGGTTCAGCGGGCTCTGGAACCCGTTGAAGGCGAAGACGATGCCCGAGGTCGAAACCGCCGTCAGGATGCCCGACAGGCCATAGGGCATGAACCCGCCGGCACCATCGCCCACCAGGTTGCCGGCACGGAAGCTGCTGGCCATCAGCGCCAGCGCGGTGGCGGCCGGCACCACCAGCTTGAAGACCGTGATCATGGCGTTGAAGCGCGCGAAGAACCGCACGCTCCAGAAATTCAGCAGGAAATAGACCACCACCAGCACCGCCGCCGCCATCAGGCCCGGCGGCGTCAGCACGCCGTCATGATACAGCCCCCGCGCCCAGGGAAAGGACCAGGAACTCATATACTGCACCGACGCCTCGGCCTCGACCGGTACGACGCTGACGATCGACAGCCAGTTCGCGCTGGCGGCCATGAAGCCGACCAGCGGACCGTGGGTCAGGTTGGCGTAGCGCACCATGCCGCCCGCCACCGGGAACATGCCCCCCAGTTCGGTGGCCACGCCCGCGATCGCCAGCGCGATGACCGCGCCCAGCAGCCAGGCCAGGCTGGCCGCCGGCCCCGCCGTCGCGGCCGCGCGCTGGGCCCCGAACAGCCAGCCCGACCCGATCATGGCGCTCAGCCCCGTGAACATCAGTTGCCAGGGGCCAAGGGCGCGATTCAGGTGGGGTGACACGTCTGGGCTTCTCCGGCAGTCGGGCGGGGGTGGGTGCGAATCGCACGCGGATTTGCCCAACCAACATCGTTCCGCGTCCGGACGCAACAGGCCGGGGTCAGCCGGTCGCGTCGCCCGCCCGCATCCGGCGCGCGGCCTCCACCATCCCGGCGATCGCCGCGCGGACCTCGGGCCATTTCCGGGTCTTGAGACCGCAATCGGGATTCACCCAGATCTGGTCGGCATCGATCCGCGCGGCCGCCGCCGCCAGCAGCGCCGTCATTTCGGCCACCGTGGGTACGCGCGGGGAATGGATGTCGTAGACGCCGGGTCCGATTTCGGCCGGATAGCGATGCCCGACGAAGGCATCGAGCAGTTCCATCTTCGAGCGTGCCGTCTCGATCGAGATGACATCGGCATCCATCGCCCCGATGGCGGCGATGATGTCATTGAACTCGGAATAGCACATGTGGGTATGGATCTGCGTCACATCCGCCACCCCGGACGCGGCGATGCGGAAGCAAGCCACCGCCCAGTCCAGATAGGCCTGCCATTCCCCCCGCCGCAACGGCAGCCCCTCGCGCAGCGCGGCCTCGTCGATCTGGATGATGGCGGCGCCCGCCCGTTCCAGGTCCACGACCTCGTCCCGGATGGCGTAGGCGATCTGGCGGCACGTGGTCTCGCGCGGCTGGTCGTCGCGGACGAAGGACCAGTTCAGGATCGTGACCGGACCGGTCAGCATGCCCTTCATCGGGCGGGCGGTCAGCGACTGGGCATGGCGCCACCATGCCACGGTCATCGCCTCGGGCCGCGACACGTCCCCATAGATGATCGGCGGCCGGACATAGCGCGATCCATAGGACTGGACCCAGGCATGACGGGTGAAGGCGAAGCCCGACAGCCGTTCGCCGAAATACTGCACCATGTCGTTGCGTTCGAATTCGCCATGGACCAGCACGTCCAGTCCGGCCTCCTCCTGCCAGGCGACGGCGCGGGCGATCTCGGCATGCAGGAAGGCCTCGTAGTCCGCGCGCGGCATCTCGCCCCTGGCATGGGCGGCGCGGGCCTGGCGGATTTCCGGGGTCTGCGGGAAGGACCCGATCGTGGTGGTGGGATAGGCGGGCAGCTTCAGCCGCGCGCGCTGCGCCGCCCGGCGGACGGGAAAGGCCGATGCACGATGGGCCGCGGTCGGCCCTTCCGCGGCCAGCCGCGCCTGGACGACAGGATCGTTGATACGCGGCGAGGTCCGGCGCGACGCGACGGCGGCGGATGACGCATCCAGCGCCTCGCGCACGGTGGCCTCGCCCTCGTTCAACGCGCGCGCCAGCACGGCCAGTTCGGCGATCTTCTGCACCGCGAAGGCCAGCCAGGACCGGACATCCGTCTCCAGCGCCGTCTCGCGGTCCAGGTCCAGCGGCGCATGCAACAGCGAACAGGACGGCGCAAGCTGGAGCGTCCGTCCCGCACGCACCGCCGGGGCGATCCGCGCCAGGATGGCGTTCAGGTCGGCCCGCCAGACATTGCGCCCGTCGATCACGCCCAGCGACAGCACCAGGTCCGGCCGCGCGCCCGCCAGAACCGCGTCCAGTTGTTCCGGCGCGCGGACCAGATCGACATGCAGACCGTGAACCGGCAGCGACAGCGCCGTCGCCAGATTGTCGCCCAGCGCCCCGAAATAGGTCGCAAGCATCAGCCGCACCTCGCCCGCCCCCGCGCCGAGCTGCGCATAGGCCTGGACGAAGGCCGCCCGCGCCGCGTCGTCCAGATCCAGCACCAGGCAGGGTTCGTCGATCTGCACCCATTCCGCCCCGGCATCGGCCAGCGCCCGCAGGATCGCGACATAGACCGGCAGCAGGCGCGGCAGCAGCGTCAGTGGATCGAAGCCGCCGCCGCGCGCCTTGCCCAGCAGCAGGTAGCTGACCGGCCCCAGCAGGACGGGCCGGGTCTCGATTCCCTGGGCGCGGGCCTCGCGATACTCATCGACCGGCTTGGTCGAGGACAGGCGGAACACCTGGTCGGCCGAGAATTCGGGCACCAGGTAATGGTAGTTGGTGTCGAACCATTTGGTCATTTCGGAAGCGGGCACGCCCGCGCCGTGGGCATGCGCATGGCCGTGGGCGCATGTGTCCGCCTGCCCGTCCGGCGTCGCCTGGGTGCCGCGCGCCAGGGCGAAATAGGTCGCGCTGTCGACCGTGCCGCCGGTCCAGCCATAGGCCGGCGGAATCGCCCCGACCATCACGGTCGTATCCAGCACATGGTCGTAGAGCGAAAAATCGTTGGACGGGATCACATCCGCGCCCCGGTCGCGCTGCCACGCCCAGTTGGCGGCACGCAGCCGGGCTGCGGCGGCGTGAAGCGACGCGGCATCGGTGCGGCCGGCCCAGTGGTTTTCCAGCTCCGCCTTCAGTTCACGCCGGGGGCCGATGCGGGGAAAGCCCAGGGTGGCGACTTCAATCTTGGCGACGGTAACGGTCATGACAGCCTCGTCAGGTTGGGCGGGACCGGGGAACAGGCACGCGTCACCAGCCGCGCCGGATCATCCCGGGCACGGTGCCGTCACGACCCGTCCGGACACCCCGCCGGAGGATTCTTGCGGCCATGGCAGGTCTCCTGGCTCGCGGGTCCGCGCAATGGGTCCGGCCTTCCCGGGGCATGACGCCCCAGTGACGCGAATGGACCGATGCTCGCCGCCTACAGTTGCGGGGGCAGCGCCGGCGTCGCACCGGCTTCCCTCTTAGCCGTGCCCCGGAACGGGGGGCACGGAACCATGACGGGGCGGATTAAGGCGCGCGACGCCGACAGGAGTCAATTGGAATTTGCACATATAAGGATGTTGTTATATTCATTCTTCCATGACCCGCCCGCTCGTCATCTTCCAGGCCCTGGCCGACCCGACACGCCTGCGCATCCTGGCGCTGCTGCGCACGATGGAACTGTCCATCGGCGAAATCGCCCAGGTGCTGGGGCAAAGCCAGCCGCGCGTGTCGCGGCATGTGAAGATCCTGGTGAATGCCGGCCTGGCCGAGCGCCGCAAGGAAGGAAGCTGGGTGTTCCTGACCCTGGGGCCGCCCGACGACCTGGCCCCGCTGCTGGCCGCGATCGACCGCTGGACGCCTGCGGACGATGCCGAGCAGCAGGCCGATATCGCCCGGCTGAAAGCCGTGCGAGCGGTCCGCGCCAGTGCGGCCGAGGATTATTTCGAAACCCATGCCGCGAACTGGGACGCGCTGCGCTCGCTGCACGTGGCGGAAGGCGATGTCGAGGCCGCGATCCTGCGCGTGCTGGCGCCCGATCCGATCGGGCGCCTGGTCGATATCGGCACCGGCACCGGGCGGATGCTGGAGGTGCTGGGCCGCCAGGCCGACAGCGCCGTCGGCTTCGACCGCAGTCCGGCGATGCTGCGCCTGGCCCGCACCAAGCTGGCCCAGGCGGCGACGACCGAACCGGGGCTGGAGCACGCCGAACTGCGGCAGGGCGACATGTATGCCCTGCCGCTGCCCGCGGCATCGGCCGATGTCGCGATCATGCATCAGGTCCTGCATTACGCGCAGCACCCCGCCGCCGCGATCGCCGAGGCCGCGCGGCTGCTGGCCCCGGGCGGGCGGCTGCTGATCGTGGATTTCGCCCCGCATGACCGCGAGGACCTGCGCGAGCGCGACGCGCATGTCCGCCTGGGCTTCACCGACCGGCAGATGTCCGACTGGTTCGCCGCCGCCGGCCTGTCCTGCGCGCCCCCGGTTCACCTGGATGGCGAACTGACCGTCAAATTATGGCTGGGCCGCCGCCTTTCGGCACCCGCTGCCCCGATCCACCACCCTGCGTCATGAAAGCGGTTGAATGTCCCTGAATCCGTCCGCCGACACACCGTCCCCCTTGGGAATGTCGTTCGAATTCTTCCCGCCCAGGACTGACAGGATGGCGGAGACGCTGCGCCAGACCGTGGCCAGCCTGGTGCCCCTTGCACCGCGTTTCATGTCGGTCACCTATGGCGCCGGGGGATCGACGCGCGACCGCACGCTGGACATCGTCGCGTCGCTGGTTCGCGAAACCACCGTGCCGGTGGCTGGACACCTGACCTGCGTCGACGCCTCGCGCGATCAGGTCGATGCGGTGGCGCGCGCTTATTGGGACGCGGGCGTGCGGCATATCGTGGCCCTGCGGGGCGACCCGGCCGAGGCGGGTGCCGCGTACGTACCGCATCCCGACGGATATGCGAACGCGGCGGCGCTGGTCGCCGGCCTGCACCGCATCGCGCCGTTCGAGATTTCGGTCGCCGCCTATCCCGAAACCCATCCCGCCGCCGTCAGCGCCGCCGCCGACCTGGACAATCTGAAGGCCAAGATCGATGCCGGCGCCACGCGGGCGATCACGCAATTCTTCTTCGAGTCCGAAACGTTCCTGCGCTTCCGCGACCATGCCGCTTCCGCCGGGATCACGGCCGAAATCGTGCCCGGCATCCTGCCCGTGGGAAATATCGCCCAGGCCTATCGCTTTGCCGACATGTGCGGCGCACGCGTTCCGGACTGGATGCGGCGCCTGTTCGACGGGCTGGACGACCAGCCCGGCGCCCGTGCCATCGTGACGACGACGGTCGCGACCGAACTGTGCCGGCGCCTGCGCGAGGAGGGGGTCGATCATTTCCATATCTACACCCTCAACCGGGCCGACGCCTCGCTGGCGCTGTGCCGGCTGCTGGGCCGGTAACGGAAAAAAACGCGGCGGGCCTGCAACTTGGGGTGGGTGTCGGGCGCTTGATCATGCGATGGCCTCCCCGATCCGCCCTGCCATGAAAGTCCCCGACATGTCGGCCGCCCCGTCACCGCGCGCGCTCCTGTCCGCCCTCCTGTGCCTGGGCATGCTGCCCCTGGCCGCATGCAGTTCCGCCAGCGGCGAGGGCGACCATCACCCGCCCCACGACCGCAATGTCATCGTCGTCCCCCGCGGCACCGACGTGGTCTGCCCCGACGGCACCCATCCCCCCTGCCCCTGAGACCGGTCCCGTATCTACGGGGCCGCGGACGGGACAGGACACAGGGCCCTTGCCGCGCGTGCGCCACGCGCCATGACCTGGCCGGCGAACACAGCCATGCGGTCCGATACCGGCAGCCCGGCCCGGCCCAGCGCCTGCGCCACCCATCCGTTGCAGGTGTGGAACAGCGTGTAGCGGCTGCGCGCCGCATAGAACAGGCTGTCCGGATCGTGCCCGACCGCCACCAGGCGCGGCGCACCGTCCCGTCCGGAGGCCAGATCCCCCCAGATGAAGGCCGACAGACGCTCCACCTGCGCCGGCTTCAGCGTCAGGATGACCACGGGTCCGGTGCCATAGGCCTGGTCCGGCGCGACGGTCAGCGCAACGACCTGGATGACGGCGGAGCCGGGAAACGGACCGATCAGGTAATCCTCCAGGCTGGTCGCGGGCGCGGTGAAGAACGTCTTCTTGCCGTAGCCGAACAGGATGGTCCGCGCGCCCGGAAAGACCTGGCGATAGAAACCCAGCGGCCCCGTCAACGCCGCCGCCGGAATCCCGATTTCGGTATGCCAGCCCCGGTCGACCAGATAGACCGGCACCGTTGCCCCGGACAGCGTTCCCACGGGCCCGCAGGCCGGCGGCGTGGCCGGCGCGCAGCATGACAGCGCCAGCAACAGGACCAGGATCAGCCGCGCCGACTGCTTCACGCACCGTCTTCCAGCATGATCGTGCTCCTGCTTGTCGCATTGCGTGATGAAAGACTATGTTGGCCGGCCAGAACTTGTACACCGCCTGCACTATCGGAAATGATACCATTATGCCGCGCGAGCGCACGCCCCGCTCCCCCATTTCCTCCATCGACGTCGCACGGCTGGCCGGAGTATCGCAATCGGCGGTTTCACGCAGTTTTTCCCCCGGCGGCAGCGTATCCCCCGCGATGCGCGAGAAGGTTCTGGCGGCGGCCGCCGTGCTGGGATACCGGCCGAACCTGATCCCCCGCATCATGCTGTCCGGCCGGTCGCGGATGATCGGCGTGGTGGTCGGGGGGCTGGACAATCCCTTCTACGCCGCCGTCCTGGATCATTTCGCGGTCGTCCTGCGCGCCGTGGGGCTGCAGGTCCTGCTGGTGCAGGTGCCCGATGCCCTGGCGCTGGACGGGGCGCTGGACCAGTTGGCGGGCTACCGGGTCGATGCGGTCGTGACCGCGCTGGCCGTGGGCACGCGGCAGGCCGCGACGGCGCTGTCGGACCTGCGGATACCGATCGTCTGTTTCAATTCCCGGCTGACAGCGCCGTGGATTTCCACCGTCCGGTCGGACAACCGCGCGGCGGGACAGGCTGCGGCCCACCTGCTGGCCGATCGCGGGGCGCGCCGCACCGCATGGCTCGCCGGCCCGCGCGACAGCGCCGCGACCCGCGCGCGGGCACGCGGCTTCCTGGATGGATTGGCCGCCCGCGCCCTGCCCGCGCCCGTCGTCATCGAGGGGCAGGATACCTATCACGATGGATATGCGGCGGTGCGCGACCTGTTGCGGGGGCACCGGCCGCCGGAAGCGTTCTTCTGCAGCAACGACATGATGGCATGCGGCGCGATCGACGCACTGCGCGCCCACGGCCTGACGGTGCCCGGCGACGTGCGGGTGGTCGGGTACGACAACATTCCCCAGGCCGCATGGCACGGGTACGACCTGACATCGTTCGACCAGCAGGTGGACCGCATGGCGGAAGCGGCACTGGACCTGCTGACCTCCGCCCTGGCCGACCCAGCGACAGCGGCGAAAGGGCGGACCCGCACCGTTCCCGCCCGGCTGGTCGAACGCGGCAGTACCGCGCCACAGGCCCGATAGGAAAATTTCAGAAGCGGCGTTCGCCGCCGACCCAGACCTCGCGCACCATGAATTCGCGGTCCATCACCACGAAATCGGCCCGCAGGCCGGGCAGCAGCGCGCCGCGATCCCGCAGGCCCAGATAGTGCGCGGCATTCCGGCTGACCAGCTTCGCGGCATCGACCAGATCGGTGCCGGCCGCGATCGCGTTGCGCAGCGCCCCATCCAGCGTCAGTACGCTGCCGGCCAGCGTGCCGTCAGGCAGGCGCGCAATTCCGTCGCGGATCGTCACCTCCTGCCCACCGAGCTGGCTGATCCCGTCACCCTGCCCCGCGCCGCGCATGGCGTCGGTCACGAACAGCAGGCGGTCGCCCAGCAGCCGGTGCGCCAGGCGGAAGCTGGCAGGATGGACATGATGGGTGTCGAAGATCAGTTCGGCATGACCGGCATCGCTGCATAGCAGCGCCGTCGCCGGGCCGGGCCGGCGGCCCTCGATCCCGCCCATGGCGTTGAACAGATGGGTGCCGCCCGCCGTCCCGCCGGCGGCGCAGATCCGGCAGATCGCCTGTTCGGCCTGTTCGAAGCCGGCGACGGTGTGGCCGATGCTGACGCGCACGCCGGCGGCGGCGAAGGCGGCAATGGCGCTGTCCGCATGCTCCAGTTCCGGCGCCAGCGTCACGACGCGCACCACCCCGGTCTGCAGCGCCGCACGGACATGATGGGGGTCCGGGGCGATGGCGAAGGGCGGCTGCGCCCCCAGCCGATGCGGACTGACGAACGGACCTTCCAGATGCGCGCCATGGATGACCGGGCCGTCCGCCATCCCGGCCTGCTTCACCTCGGCCACCGCATGCAGCGCGTCCATCACGTCCGGCCATGGCCGCGTAATGGTGGTCGGCAGGATCGTCGTCGTGCCATGGGCCAGGTGAAACCGCGCCATGCGCCGGATCGCCGCCGCGCCGTCCATCGTGTCGGCGCCGTCACCGCCATGCACATGCGCGTCGATGAAGCCCGGCAGGATATAGCGTGCCTCGGCCGGTCCATCCCCGCCGCTCACCTCGTCCGGCGCGATGGCGCGGATCGTCCCGTCGAAGGTGATGCGCCCCGCCGCCACCCGGTCCGGCAGGACGAGGTTTCCCCGAAGGATCATGATCGGACCATTTCCCCAAACACCGGCATTGCGCCTTGAACCAGCCCGGCTTTTCGCATGCATCATGCCGGTTGTACAGTAAATAACGGTCCCGCCCCACAACCCCGGCCGACGTTCCGCCGTTGTTCCGGTACCGCCAGGAGTACCGGCCATGTCCCACGCCAGCCCCCTGATCACCATCCTGGTCGTCGGCCTGACATTGGCCTTCGTGCTGGGAATGCTGGCCAACCGGCTGAAGATTTCGGTTCTGGTCGGCTACCTGCTGGCCGGTGTCGCGGTGGGGCCGTTCACGCCCGGTTTCGTCGCGGACCAGGAACTGGCCCTGCAACTGGCCGATATCGGCGTCATCCTGCTGATGTTCGGGGTCGGGCTGCATTTTTCGGTCAAGGACCTGCTGGCCGTGCGCGCCATCGCCCTGCCCGGCACCCTGCTGCAGGTGGCGCTGTCCAGCCTGGCCGGCATGGGACTGGCGCTACTGATGGGCTGGACGGTACGGGCAGGGCTGGTCTTCGGCCTGGCGTTGAGCGTCGCCAGCACGGTCGTGCTGATGCGCGCGCTGGACGAACAGCGGCTGATGGAAACCGAGCGTGGGCACCTGGCCATCGGGTGGCTGGTGATCCAGGACCTGGTGACCGTGCTGGTGCTGGTCATGCTGCCCGCGCTGGCCCCGGTGCTGAAGGACGGGACCGCCCATGCGCCCGCCCTGTCGGCACTGGCACTGACCCTGGCGCTGACCCTGGGCAAGGTCGCGGCGTTCATCGCGCTGATGCTGCTGGTCGGGCGCCGCGTCATTCCGGCGGCGCTGCATTACGTGGCGCGGATCGGATCGCGCGAACTGTTCCGCCTGGCGCTGCTGGCCGTGGCGCTGGGCGTCGCCTTCATGGCGTCGGAACTGTTCGGCGTCTCCTTCGCGCTGGGGGCCTTCGTCGCGGGCATGGTGCTGAGCGAATCCGCGCTCAGCCAGCACGCGGCGGAGGAAACCCTGCCGCTGCGCGACGCCTTCGCCGTGCTGTTCTTCATTTCCGTGGGCATGCTGTTCGAACCCACGACCCTGCTGCGTCACCCCGCCAGCCTGCTGGCCCCCCTGGCCGTCGTCTTCATCGTGACGCCGGCCATCGTGTTCGTCACCCTCTGCGTTCTGCGCCAGAGCCTGCGCACCGCGCTGACCATCGCCGCCGGATTGTCGCAGATCGGGGAATTCTCATTCATCCTGGCGACGCTGGGGGTCGATCTGGGATTGCTGGACGAATCGGCGCGCAGCCTGATCCTGGCCGTCTCGATCCTGTCGATCCTGCTCAATCCCCTGGCCTTCCTGGCGGTCACCCTGCTGGCCCCGTGGGCGGAGAGGATCGACGCCCTGCGCGCGGGACCACCCGGCGAAGCCGCGACGGTAGCCCATCCCAGCACCCTGCGCGGGCACGCCGTGGTCGTGGGCTATGGCCGGGTGGGCGCGCTGGTGGTGGACGGGCTGCTGCACCAGGGCTGGCCGCTGCTGGTGATCGAAACCGGGGACATGGCGATGCAGCCCCTGCGCGATCGCGGGATCGAGACCATTCTGGGCAATGCCGCCGATCCCGCGGTCCTGGCCGCCGCGAACATTCCCGAGGCCCGGCTGCTGGTCGTGGCAATCCCCGAGGCGTTCGAGGCCGGACAGGTGGTCGCGCAGGGCCGCGCCGCCAATCCGTCCATCACCATCATCGCCCGCGCGCATTTCGACAGCGCGGTCGATCACCTGCACCATCTGGGCGCGGACGTCGTCATCATGGGCGAACGCGAAATTGCCCGGGCGATGCTGGACCATGCCGAACACGACATATCCCCTATCTCTCCGGTACACGCCATGACGCGCGCCCTGCCGGAAATGGGCGGCGGCGCGGTGGCATAGCGCGGATCGGGATCAGGCTGCGAAAAACGCCGCCGTCGCCTGGGACAGCGCATGAAGGCCCGCGCCGCCGTTCCACACCATGCAGGCCGCCCAGGCGACGGCTAGCAGCACGGCCGCCCTGCCGCCCCATTCCGCCCACTGGGCCGCGGACGGCATGCGGTCCCGCCCGCGCGCCGGAATGGTCCCCGGACAGCCGCAGCGCGTGTTCATAACGCCCCCTGGCATAAGCGGGCACGACGGAATTGCTGCGCCACCCGGTGCGTCAGCACGACCAGGTCCGGCAATGTCTGGTTATGCAGGGAACGCACGCTGTCGTGCGTGGCGTAGAAGCGCCGGCCGCCGAGACCATCCAGCACGATGGCCGCGCCCAGGAAGATGCCGTCGACTTCGATAATCGTGGAATTCAGCATGGATATCCGTCCGTCGGTATATTCGGCGGCCGGCGGCATGCCGGTCCGTCAAGGCGTGGCGTTCGGCCCGCCGCGCTGGCCGCAGCGCCGCGCGCTACATCGGTGCCAGTTCCACATTCGCATCGCCATCGTGCCCCGATCCCGAAATCCCGACAAATCGCAGGATTTACCAGATCATACGTCATATATCGTCATTGTCAATAGTTATAACGAAAAGATTATGTTATTTTTCAAATCCACCACGCCATCCACGGCCTTAAGCGGCCTGCCGGATCGTTTCGGGTCGGGTGGATTTTCATGCCCCGTTGGCCCATCCTGCGCGCCATGCCACCGCAGAAGGTCTGGAAACGCATGAATCGTACCGTCTGGCTTCGTACCGTCGCCGCGTGCCTGGGTGGCTGGGCGGCCCTGTCCGGCCCGGCCCATGCCGCCGACAATCCGTTCCTGACCGCCAGCACGCTGCCGTTCCAGGCCCCGCGCTTCGACCTGATCCATGACGGCGACTACCAGCCCGCGTTCGAGCAGGGCATGGCGCAGCAGATGGCCGAAATCCAGGCAATCGCGGATTATCCCGCGCCCCCGACCTTCGACAACACCATCGCGGCAATGGAACGTTCTGGCCGCGTGCTGGACCGGGTGTCCGAGACCTTCGACGGGGTGTACCAGGCCAACACCAATCCGGCGCTGGATGCCGTGCAAACGGCCATCGCGCCGAAACTGGCCCAGCATCAGGATGCGATCTACCTGAATCCCGGACTGTTCGCCCGGGTCCGCACGCTGTACGACGCGCGCGCCACGCTGCACCTGACGGAAGAGCAGGCGCAGCTCCTGACGGTCTATTATCAGCAATTCATCCATGCCGGCGCGCAATTGTCCGCCGCGGACCAGGCGACGCTGCGCGGATTGAACACGCACCTGTCGCAACTGGAAACCCGCTTCCAGCAGACCTTGCTGACAGCGACCCGGCAGGGCGCGCTGGTCGTCTGGCGCCCCGCCGCCCTGCACGGGCTGGACCGGGCCGCACTGGATGCCGCCGCCGAAGCCGCCAGGGGGCGCGGGCTGACGGACGCATGGGCGCTGCCGCTGCAGAACACGACGCAGCAGCCGGACCTGCAATCCCTGACCGATCGCGCCACGCGCCAGGCGCTGTTCGCCGATAGCTGGCTGCGCGCCGAACACGGCGACAGCGGGGACACGCGCGCCGTCATCGCCGAACTGGCGCAGTTGCGCGCGCGCAAGGCAGCACTGCTGGGCTATCCCGATTACGCGTCATACGTGCTGTATGACCAGATGGCCGATACCCCTGCGAAGGTGCAGCGTTTCATCGCGCAGCTCGTGCCCGCGACGCTGGCCGAACAGAAGCGCGAAATCGCGGATATCCGCGCCGCCATCCATGTGGACGGCCAGACCTTCCAGCCCCAGCCGTGGGACTGGACCCATTACGCCGAACAGGTGCGCAAGGCGCGCTACGACCTGGACCAGAACCAGGTCAAACCCTATTTCGAACTGGACAGGGTGCTGCGCGACGGCGTGTTCTTCGCCGCCAACCGGCTGTACGGGCTTACATTCACCGAACGCAAGGACATCCCCGTCTACAACCCCGACGTACGGGTGTTCCAGGTCACCGACAAGGACGGGTCGCCGCTGGCGCTGATCTATTTCGATTACTTCAAGCGCGACAACAAGAACGGCGGCGCCTGGATGTCGAATTTCGTGGGGCAGTCGCACCTGCTGGGCACGAAGCCGGTGGTCTATAACGTCGCGAACTTCACCAAGCCGGCGCCGGGGCAACCCGCCCTGATCAGTTTCGACGACGTCACCACGATGTTCCACGAATTCGGCCATGCGCTGCACGGCATGTTCGCCGACCAGACCTATCCCACCCTGTCCGGCACCGCCGTGGCCCGCGATTTCGTCGAATTCCCGTCCCAGTTCAACGAACATTGGGCGCTGGACCCGATCGTCTTCGCCCATTACGCCAGACAGTACCAGACCGGCGCCGCGATGCCGCAGCCCCTGGTCGACAAGATCAGGAAGGCCGCGCGCTTCGACCAGGGCTACGCGCTGGGCGAGGTCATCGCCGCCGCCAAGCTGGACATGGACTGGCACATGCTGCCCGCCGGCGCCCCGCGCCAGGACGTCGACCGGTTCGAAGCGGACTCGCTGGCCCGATCCGGACTGGATACCACGGACGTTCCGCCCCGCTACCGGTCCAGCTATTTCCTGCACATCTGGGCCAACGGCTATGCCGCCGGCTATTATGCCTATCTGTGGACCGAGATGCTGGACGACGCGGCGTTTTCCTGGTTCCGCGCCCACGGCGGGCTGACGCGCGAAAACGGGCAGCGCTTCCGCGACATGATCCTGTCACGCGGGCATACGATGGCGTACGGCCCGATGTTCCGCGCCTTCTACGGCCAGGACCCCGATATCACCCCGATGCTGCGACATCGCGGGCTGGTCCCGGGCCAGGAGTGACCCGCACGCGTTGAGGCAAATCATT
The DNA here is from genome assembly GCF_000021325.1 of Gluconacetobacter diazotrophicus PA1 5. Lineage (GTDB taxonomy): Bacteria > Pseudomonadota > Alphaproteobacteria > Acetobacterales > Acetobacteraceae > Gluconacetobacter > Gluconacetobacter diazotrophicus. Next base: position 931,830 of record NC_011365.1, read on the forward strand.
GGCCAGGCGCGACGGATGGCGCACCATGGCCCCGATTTTCGACAAGGAGAGACCACCATGGCCCGCGTTTCCGGAAAAGTGGCGATCGTCACGGGGGCGTCCCGTGGGATCGGCAAGGCCACCGCCCTGATGCTGGCCCGCGAGGGCGCGCGCGTCGCCGTCGCCGACCTGAAGGAGGACGAGGGCCAGGCGGTCGTCGCCGAGATCGGGGCGGCGGGCGGCGAGGCCCTGTTCGTGCCGCTGGACGTCAGCAGCGAGGACGCCTGGACCCAGGCCATGGCGGCGGTGACGGGCCGGTTCGGCCGGCTGGACATTGCCGTCAACAATGCCGGCATCGCGTTTTCCGGCACCGTGGAAAGCACGGACCTGGCCGAATGGCGCCGCGTGCAGTCGATCAACCTGGACGGGGTGTTCCTGGGCACCAAGTTCGCCGTCGCGGCGATGAAGGATCATGGCGGGTCGATCATCAACCTGTCGTCGATCGAAGGGCTGATCGGCGATCCGACGCTGGCGGCGTACAATGCCAGCAAGGGCGGCGTACGGCTGTTCACCAAGTCGGCGGCGCTGCACTGCGCGCGCTCGGGCTACAAGATCCGGGTCAATTCCGTCCATCCGGGCTATATCTGGACACCGATGGTCCAGGGCCTGACCGCCGACCAGGCCGCCGCCCGCGAAAAGCTGGTGGCGCTGCATCCGATCGGCCATCTGGGCGAGGCCGACGACATCGCCTACGGCATTCTTTACCTTGCCTCGGACGAATCCAAATTCATGACCGGCAGCGAACTGGTGATCGACGGCGGCTACACCGCGCAGTAAGGGATGCGAATCTGGGCCCGCGCGCCGCGATCGGATTAGACAATTTTCCGGCCTCGCTGCTACCGTTCCCCACGGTCAATAACTATTGGGACACGCTCCTCCATGAGCAAGGCTTTCATCGCCGCCGTTCTTCAGGATTCTCTTGCCTGCACAGGCGTCGCCGCCGGCAAGGCCGCCGACGACCTGATTACCGCCATCGTGGCAACCTTGCAGGAGGAAGGCGGTTTCACGCTGCCGTCGTTCGGCACATTCACCGTGCACAAGACCAAGGCGCGCAAGGCGCTGAACCCCCGCACCGGCGAACCGGTGAAGGTCAAGGCCGGCAAGACCGTCCGTTTCAAGGCCAGTCCCAACCTGAAAAAGGCGGTCTGATCAGGGGCCGGTCCGGCCCCGCCCCGCAGCGGCGCGTGCCGGACCACCCCGAACGGCCCTCCTCCCCGGCGGATGCCTTTCTGGCAATGCCGCTGGACGGCCGCGCGCTTCCGCGATCTGATAAAGCGACCTTTTGTCGTGCATTTCGCGTCCTGGTTGGTTCCGCCCTCGACGGTGGCATTCTATACGCAGCCGACCCACCCCACCGGCCAAGCCACCCGGAGCCCGTCAATGACCACCCTGCCTGCCGATCACCGCGTCACGCTGGAGGATTTGCTGTCCACCGTCGAATCCGTTCTGACGGGCGAACGCGACCTGATCGCCAACATGGCGAACATCTCCGCCCTGCTGTTCGAGGCGCTGCCGGACATCAACTGGGCCGGGTTCTATATCCTGCGTGACGGCGAACTGGTGCTGGGGCCGTTCCAGGGGCGGGTCGCCTGCACCCGCATCGCAGTGGGCCGGGGCGTCTGCGGCACCGCCGCGGCCCGGCGAAGCACCATCGTGGTGCCCGACGTGCATGCCTTTCCCGGCCATATCGCCTGCGACACCGCGTCCGAATCCGAAATCGTCGTTCCGATCCTGGACGGTGACCGCCTGATCGGGGTGCTGGATATCGACAGCCCGATCAGGGACCGTTTCACACCGCAGGATCGGCTGGTCCTGGAACAGGTGGCGGCGCTGCTTGTTCCCGCACCGACCGCCTGAGCGAGGGGACGCGTACACCCGGCGTACGGGCCGAGGGCGGCAGGTCGCTGTAGAACGCGAACGTGTTCCGCCCCGCCGCCTTGGCGTAGTACATCGCATGGTCCGCGCACGACATCAGGTGCGTGGGCGTATCGGCGTCGCCCGGCACGGCGGCCACACCGACGCTGGCGGTCACCGGGTATGAGTCGGACTCGACAGCAAACCCGCAGCGGAACTTTACCAGGAACGACTGAATCAGCATCTGCACCGCGGCGCTGCGCGGCTCGGCCTGGATCAGGAAGGCGAATTCATCCCCCGACAGGCGCGCAGCGATGCCCGGCGGTTCGTTGCAGGCCTCCGCCGTCTCGGCGGCCGAGGCCACCAGCGCCTTGGCCACCGCCACCAGCAGGGCATCACCGGTCCGATGGCCGTGCTCGTCATTGACCTGTTTGAAATTGTCCAGGTCGATGAACAGCATGGTCAGCGGGCGACCGGTTTCGGCGCTGTCCAGAAAGAACCGTTCCAGCATTTCGTTGAAATAGATCCGGTTGCCGATGCCCGTCACCGAATCCGTCTCGTACAGCCGTCGGGTCTTGCGCAGCGCCCGCGCCAGTTGCCCGTGCAGCATCCGCACATTCGCCGCCAGCCGCCCGATCTCGCCCCGTTCGGGCACATCGATGTCGATCCGGCGCTTTTCCATGATCGCCGTCACCTGCCGGTCCAGTTCCTCGATCGGTGCGATGATATAGCGCCGCACCAGCAGCATCAGCACACCGACCGACATCACGCTGAGGACCACGACGAACATCCCGATCACCATCGCGACCCGCGTCAGCTTCGCCCGCATATAGGACCCGGCCGGGGTTACCCGGGCGTACAGCGCGGGTGCCAGTCGGACGCTGGCGGACAGCCCCCTGCCCGGCACCGGCGGTGTGGCCGACAATTCGACCGGTGCCCCGTACTCGACCGCCAGGGTGTGGCGAATCGTCTCGAAACGGCTGGGCTTCACAGCGATCTGCAACAGGACGGACTGTTCCGGCAGCATCCCGGAGGAAACCGGGCGATTGCCCCGCGCCTGAACTTCCGCCGCATCCAGCAGATAGGTCGTGCCGTCCTTTTCCGTCACCAGGCCGGTGCGCGACAGCGCGTTGTCGGTCAGGACGGCGTGCGCGAATGCCGCCTGATGCTCGCCCAGCGTCTGGAACGGGTCCAGGCCGTTGTCGAAATAGAAGATCTCGCGCCCATCGGACTGGAAGACGCTGCACGACACCTTCGTCCCGTCATTGGGAACGAGTGATTGCAGGCTGTCCTGGATTCCGATGGCCAGGACACGGGTCCGGTAGGCCTGATCGGATTCGTTGATGAAGGACATGAAGGCGCTGCTGTTGCGGATGACGTACAGCAACTGCGCTTCGAGCGACACATAATCGGAATAGGACGTCTTGAGCTGGAACAGTTCCTGCTGCACGCGCGCCTTGTGCAGCAGGACCAGTGCGGTACGGTATCCCAGGAACGCCGCCCCGCCGGCCAGGATGTGGCCCAGCAGGACGATCGGCAGCAGGACCGCGAATGCGCGTCTATTGAGCGTCATGGATCGCAATCAGGGCGCCGAGAATCCGCCTCCGCAACGCCAGGCTGTCGGTCGGCACGGGCTTGCGATAGATGATGGGGTAGGATTGGGGCGGATAGATCTGGGGATCATCGCGGACCGCGCGGGGCAGCATCGCCTCGGCGCGCGGATTCGGTGTCGGCTGGTGCAGGAAGATCGCATCCCGGACCGCATTGTCCGGCCTGACCAGGAAGCGGATGAACTTCTCCGCCAGGTCGGGACGGGAGGTCCGGCTGAGCACAGCCAGGCAGTCGACCCATACCATCACCCCTTCACGCGGCGTGACGAACCGCCAGGGCTGGGTCTGGTCCGTCGTCATGTTCAGGGTCTTCTCGTCCCCCGTTCCCCCCAGTCCGATATCGATCAGGTCATGCACGCTGCGTTCCTGCTGCGCGGTGACGGGCAATCCATAGATCAGGACGGCCGGCGCCTGGGCGCGCAGCAGGTCGAACGCGCGGCGCAGGTCCTGGGGATCGCCGCTGTTCATCGGACGCCCCAGATAATTCAGGGCGGCAGCCAGCAGTTCCTCCTGATCATCGGGCATCGCGATATGTCCCACCAGCGCCGGGGCGGGCTTCAGCAGGTCGCCCCACGAACTGGGCGGCACCTTCAGCCGGTCGGCGCGGTAGACGATGCCGGTATTCCCCCAGCTATAGGGCACGCCGTAACGGCCGCACATCGCGCGCCACCGCCCTTCGCTCTGCTCCTCCGGCGGCAGGGGGAAGCGGGACTGGTCGAGCAGGAGCCCGCGTTCGCCGAACGCCTGGACGTGGGCGCTGTCGATTACCGCCAGGTCGATCGGCGCATTCACGTTCGCGACCATCAGGTCGCGCCGGTCCCCACTGTCGAAGATGATCTGGTTGATGTCGATGCCGGTCATGTCGGTCCACGACTTGACCACTTCGGGACTGACGCCCGATTCCCAGACCAGGAAATTCAGCGGTGCCGCCGATGATGCCTGGCAGCCGAAAACGATCAGGATCGCAGGCAGGATGATTCGGAAACCGGGACAGGCGCGCGCAATTCCCGTTCTGCCAGGCCGTCGCGATGTCCACTGCCGCATGCCGGAAAACAGCCCCTCCATTCCGGCCAACCCTTTGTCCCAATAGCGGCGACAGGCCGTCGCGCGAGTATAGTGCAAGACTCCTGGACGATATGACCGACCCCGCCCATCCACTTTGACGTTATTACGCATTCCCAGTCCATGATCAACCGCCGGCCCATGATCAGGCCGATTCTCTGATCGGAAAGACAGTATTGATTTTTCCCGTCATAAGTTCCACGTGACTCTAACCGGGTAACACGGAACTGATTACGATCCTCAATCGATCTCGGCCATCGCCTTTCGCCGGGCCTCCGCGCCCTGTTCGTCGGCTCCGGCCCTCCGTTTCCCGGTCCCCTGCTTCCCGCTGCCGTCCTTTCCAGTTTCCAACGGTTTGGATAGCCTGCCCTTCTGTCCAGCGAAGGCCCGACCGTGCTCGAATCCTCTCCTCTGATCCCGCCCATGCCGCCCATGCTTGCGGACCGGGCCGGCGGCCTGGGCGTGCTGGCGGCATTGCGGCGCAACGGCTATTCCGCCTTTCCGCGCCGCTGCTTCGACCAGCCGGTGGTCAGCCTGCGCGCCCTGGGCCGGCCGCTGGTCCTGGCCGCGGGACCTGATTCCGTCCAGAACATCCTGGTGACCCAGGCGGGGGGATACCGGCGCCTGCGCGTCGGCCAGCGGGTACTGAGCCCGATCGTCGGGCGCGGCCTGCTGGTCAGCGAGGGCGAGACCTGGCGGCGGCAGCGCCGCGCCATGGCGCCGGCCTTCACCCCGCGCGGCGTGCCCGTCCTGGCCGGGCATATCGCCGCCTGCGCCGACCGCGCCTGCCGGGCGCTGGAGCCCGACCGCCCGGTCGACCTGTTTTCCACCATGCGGCGCCTGGCGCTGGACGTGGCGGCGGTCTCGATGTTCTCGCTGGATATCGGGTCCTTCGACCGTCCATTGCGCGATTCCGTCACCCGCTTCATGACCGGCATCGGCACGCCGCGCCCCGGCGATTTCCTGCTGCCGCCCGGCATGCCCACGCTGCTGAGCTGGCGGCGGCGGCGCTTTCGCCGGCGCTGGGTCGCCCTGATCGGGCAGATCATCGCGGCCCGCCAGGCCCTGGGCCCCACCGACGCCCCGCGCGACCTGTTCGACCTGATGCAGGCCGCCTTCGGCGCGGAGGGAGGCGGCACGACGTCCGAACTGATCGACGAAGTCGCGACCATGATCGTCGCGGGGCACGAGACCACGGCCTCGGTCCTGTTCTGGGCGTGCCTGCTGCTGGCGCAGTCGCCCCGCTGGCAGGACGAAGTGGCGCGAGAGGTCCGCGACATGGACCTGTCCCCCGCCGGCGCGGCCACGACGCTGCCCGCGCTGCATGTCACCACCACCGTCGTGCGCGAAACGCTGCGCCTGTACCCGCCCGCGTTCATGAGCGGCCGCGAAAGCGTCGACGAGGCCGACCTGTGCGGTCACACGGTGCCGAAGGGGGCGATGGTCCTGCTGCCCTTCTGGATGCTGCATCGCAATCCCGCGCTGTGGGACAACCCCGGCTGCTTCGACCCCGCGCGTTTCCTGGACCGGCCGGACCCGCCGCGCTTCGCGTTCCTGCCGTTCGGGGCCGGCCCGCATGTGTGCATCGGCGCGCAACTGGCAATGACCGAAGCGGTGCTGGTGCTGGCGCGCGTGGTGCAGGATGTCTCGCTGGCCCTGGTGGACCACGCTCCCGTCCTGCCGGTCGGCGTGCTGTCGACGCGGCCCAGCTACGCCCCCGCCTTTCGCCTGACGCGCCGGGCGTAAAGGCCGCTACGGCCGCCTGGGGGCAGCGGCGGTGGCGTCAGGCAACCCGGTCCAGGAACACGACGGTCGATGCCCCGCCTTCGACCATGGTCGTAATGGCCGCGTTGAAACGCCGCCCGTGCTCCATGCCGATATGCGCCTCGAACGCCGCCTGGTCGCGATAGGTCTCCTCGACATGAAAGGCGGCAGGATCGTTTTCCAGCCGATAGACGACGAAGCGCAGGCAGCCGGGCTCGGCCCGGACCTGTCCCGCCAGGTCGCGCAGCAGGGCCGCGACGGCGTCCTCCTGCCCCGGCAGCGCGCGCATGGTGGCGTAGAGTGTCTTTTCCATCCGGCTCTCCATCAGGTCTTTATCCCGTAATGTTAACATCATGCACCAGTACGGTCGTCCGGGTAAAACTGTCCAGGCTGCCCAGGGCCAGCAGGATCGTCAGCCAGAACAGGCCGCCCAGCGCGAAGATGATCGCCAGCTTCGGTGCATGCAGGATCTGCATGAAGCCCAGCACGATGACCAGTACCATCAGGATGGCCAGCACGGACACGGCGATCCCGATTCCCGCCCGCGCGGCCGCCAGTTCCGCCACCAGCAGCAGGACCAGCATTCCCCAATATATCGCGATGCGCGTCATCATGCCCGCCCGATCAGATAGAGCAACGGGAACAGCAGCATCCAGATCAGGTCGACGAAGCTCCAGTACAGGCCCACGACGTCGACCGGCGTGTTCCATGCGGGACTGAACGCCTGTCGATGGGCCTTGCGGCAGATCCACAGGATCAGCCCGATTCCGACCACCATGTGCATGCCGTGCAGGAAGGTCGCCAGGAAGTAGAAGCTGTAGAACAGTTCGGCGCCCCCGAAATCCGGGCCATGAAGGGCGAAATGCGGCCCGGGAAACAGGTTTTCACCAAATTCCTGTCCCCATTCGATCCCCTTCAGGGCCAGGAATGCCAGGCCCAGCGCCGCCGCGCCGAGTCCGGCCCGGACCACGCGGCGGTTGTCGCCACGCCTTGCCGCCTCGACCGCCATCGTAAAGACGGCGCTGCTGGTGATCAGGATCAGGGTGTTGACCGCCCCGATCGCCAGGTTCGTGTGGCGCACGCCCAGGGCCCATCCGCCGGCCCGGGTGTGCGAATAGATCAGGCAGACCAGGAACAGGCCACCGAACAGCAGCGCCTCGCTGGCCAGGAACAGCCACATGCCGGCAAGCGCGCTTTCGTCGCGATGCAGGGGCGTCTCGTAAGGGGAATGGTGGTCGAGCGTCGAACCGTCAGACATGCGGCACCCCCGTATCCGCCAGCCCGGCATGGGCATCCAGGTCCGCGTAATCGTACGCGTCGGTGGTCACGACCGGTGTCACGGCGAAATTCTCGGTGGGCGGGGGCGATGTCGTCCGCCATTCCAGGCCCGTCGCCCCCCACGGGTTGTCGGGCGCGCGGGCGCCGCGAAACAGCGACCAGGTGAAATAGACCAGCGGCATCGCATAGGCGACGGCCAGGATACTCGCCCCGGCCGAGGACAGCACGTTCAGGACCTGGAACTGCGCGGGATAGGTGGCATAGCGGCGGGGCATGCCCTCGAACCCCAGGATGAACTGGGGGAAGAAGGTCAGGTTGAAGCCGAAGAAGATCAGGGCGGCCGCCAGGCGTCCCCACATTTCGGGGTACATCCGGCCCGTGATCTTGGGCCACCAGTAATGCAGGCCGCCGAAATAGGCCGATACCATGCCGCCGACCATGATGTAGTGGAAATGCGCGACCACGAAATAGGTCTGCGTCAGATGCACGTCGGCGGCCAGCGAGGCCAGGAACAGGCCGGTCAGGCCGCCCACGGTGAACAGGCCGATGAAGCCCATCGCATACAGCATCGGGGCGTCCAGGCGGATGGAACCGCCATGCATCGTGCCCAGCCAGTTGAAGACCTTGATGGCCGACGGGACCGAGACGAAGAAGCTGAACATCGAAAAGACGATGGCGGAATAGAGCGACGTTCCGGCGACGAACATGTGGTGCCCCCACACGATGAAGCCGATCGCCGCGATCGAGACCGACGACCATGCCACGAAGCGGTAGCCGAACACCGGCTTGTGGCAGAACGTGCTGACGATTTCGCTGACCACGCCCATGCCGGGCAGGATCATGATGTAGACGGCGGGGTGGGAGTAGAACCAGAACATCTGCTGGAACAGCAGCGGATCGCCGCCCAGCGTCGGGTCGAACACGCCCACGTGGAACAGGCGTTCGAACGCCAGCAGCAGCAGCGTGATGCCCAGGACCGGTGTCGCCAGTACGAAGATGACGCTGGTGGCATACAGCGCCCACAGCATCAGCGGCAGGCGGTACCACGTCATGCCCGGCGCGCGAAGCTGATGGATGCTGACGATGAAGTTCACCCCCGTCGCGATCGAGGAAAACCCGTTGAGGAAGATACCCAGCACGACCGGCAGTACCCGGCCCTCGGTATAATCCGACGAAAGCGGGGTATAGAACGTCCAGCCGGTTTCCAGGCCGCCCCGGAACAGCCCGTAGACCACCAGCAGGCCCGACGCGACGAACAGGTACCAACTGATAAGGTTGAGGCGCGGAAACGCAAGGTCGCGGGCGCCCAGCATCAGCGGGACCAGGAAGTTCCCCAGCGTGACCGGAATCGACGGCACCAGGAACAGCCAGACCATCACCACGCCATGCATGGTGAACATCCGGTTATAGGTCGCATCGGACAGGATGGTGCCGTTCGGTTCCAGCAACTGCAGCCGCACCAGCGCCGCCCCGACGCTGCCCAGCACGAAGAAGGCGGTGATCGAGCCCAGATAGAGCAGGCCGATCCGCTTGTGGTCACGCGTCAGCAGCCAGGATCGCAGGGTTCCGTCCTGCCAGAGATAGCTTTCCGACATCGCGTCAATTCCCTGCAACTGGAGGAAGGGCGGGCGAGAGGGTCTGCAGGTAGGCGACCAGCGCGGCCAGGTCGTCCTCGGCCAGGACGCCGCGAAAGGACGGCATTTCGGTCGCGAAGGCGGCAGCCTGCCTGCGCGGCGGATCAAGGATGGAATCATGCAGGAACGCGGCATCGGCCATGATCGCGCGGCCGTCCGCCAGCGTCACCCGGCTGCCGTACAGCCCGACCATCGACGGCGCCCGGCTGGTATCCGCCGCATCCGGGGCATAGCGGCTGGAGGCATGGCAGCCGCTGCAGCCGCTGCGGATGAACAGGGCCTCGCCCGTCATCGCCAGGCTGCCGCTGGCCGGCGTGCCGTTCAGCCATCCGGCATAATCCGCGGCGCTCAGGACCGTCACCGTGCCGGTCATGCGGGAATGGGCCAGGCCGCAGAACTGGGTGCAGTAAAGGCGGAACGATCCGGTCTGCGTTGCCGTGAACCACAGGCTCTGATACCGGCCGGGCAGCACGTCGTGCTTGATCCGCAGCGCCGGGATCGAAAAATCGTGGATCACGTCTTCCGATGTCAAAAGCAACTGCACCGGCCGGCCCACCGGCACGTGCAGCGCGTTGATTTCGCGCTGGCCGCCCGGATACTGGATCTTCCACATCCATTGCTTGCCGGTGACATAGACCTGGATCGCCCCGGCCGGGGGGCGGAAGGCCACGACGTAAAGCTGCGTGGCCCACAGGAACAGGCCGAAGAAGATCACCAGCGTCGCCGAGGTCCAGGAAATCTCGAACCACCAGCTTTTATGTTCCGCGATGGCCCGGACGATATCCGTCGTGCGGCCGGCACGGAAACGCAGCACGTTCAGCAGCATCAGCCCGAACACCAGCCCCAGCACCGCCAGGCTGATGAGCACCAGTCCGGCCAGCAGGATATCGATCCGCATGGCGTGGGACGAGGCTTCGGGCAGCCAGGTCATCGCGCCCTCCGCCAATGGGCCATGCCCAGCAGGGTGGCCAGGGTCAGTACCGTCATCAGCGCGCCCAGCCGCAGCAGCTTGCGGACCGCCAGCGTGTAGCGCCCGGTGGCGGCATCGTAATGGAAGCACAGCAGCAGGACCGGCGACGCCTCGGCCCGCTGTCCCGCCGCCGCCCACGCCAGGGCCTGCCGGACATCGCCGGGGCGGTAGCCGACCCCCAGCACGTAGCCCGAGACCATGCCGGCCGGCGTCATGAAGACCAGCCCCATCGGGTGCAGATACTGCTTCAATGCCGGATCGTACCGCGCGTGGAACCCCACCGCCTGGGACAGGCGCGCGATCGACGCCGCCTGCCCGACCAGGAAATGCCAGCCCCGGTCGGCGCCCGGGGTGGCGTGGCTGGCCAGGTCGTCCTGCCGGGCCTGCCGCGCCATGGCGGCGGTTTCGGCCGGGTCGATGCTGACGACGATCAACGTGTAATCGTCGGGCGTCTTCAGGCCGCCGGCATCCAGCGCGTGCAGCAGGTCCTCGCGTTCCAGCGCGCACAGATTGGGGCAGGTGTAATAGCCGATCGACAGGATCGCCGGATGGCCGTCCATGAACGCGCCCAGCGGCAGGGTGCGCCCCGCCGTGTCGGTAAAGCGCGCATCGAGCGGCACGATCGCCCCCTGGCGCTGGGTGAAGGCCAGGTCCTGCATCGGACCTGCCCACGCCGCCGTGGATACCGCCAGGGCCAGCGCCGCCACCATGGCGCGCCCGATCGTCGGTCCGGGCGTCATGGCCGGTCCGCCCCGGCGGATGGCCAGTCCGGAATACCGTCGCGCGCCACCTGCCGCATCGCCTGGTCGATCGGCACGTGGGCCACCCCGCCCGCGCGATCCACCCAGCCGAACCCGTTCAGCCGTGCCAGGTCCGCCGCGCGGAAGGCCGCCATGTCGGCCGGCGGGTCGCTTTGCAGGGCAGGCGCGGCCATCCGCGGCAGGGGGCCACGCAGTTCCGTGTCCAGCGTGTGCTGCGGAAACAGCATGTTGGCCAGCACCGCCAGCATCACCACCGCCACGCCCACCCCGATTCCGACCACGAGGACCGGGCGCAGGGCCACATCCCGGACTTCATGCCGGGGGCGGGAAAAATGCGGGGGCGCGGCGGGGGCGGGATCGTCAGGCATGGGCGGCCTCGCGCTGCATCGTGCGGAGGCACAGTGCCGCCCCCGCCCCCGCGAACAGCAGAAGCGACGCCAGCGTCAGCATCACCGACACCGACGCGCGTTCCGGCAGGACCAGCCACAGATTGCGCGCGACCTCCATGGTCACCAGCAGGGCCGCCGCACCCAGCACGACCGGGCGCCGGACCTGCAGCGGGGCAAGCATCAGCAGCACGAAGGGCAGCAGGAAATGCAGCAGCACGATCCCCACCGCCACGGCGCCCCATCCGCCATGCAGGCGGCGGCCGTACCAGGCGGCCTCGACCGGCAGGTTCGACTGCCAGATGATCAGGAACTGCATGAAATCCAGGTAGGCCCACAGCACCGTCAGGCCGAGCAACAGCCGCGCCAGGTCGCGCGTCGCGGCCCCGTCGGCAGAACCCGCCAGCAGGACCAGCAGCATGGCCAGCGCCAGCGCCAGCAGGCCCGCCCCGGCGGCGGCGATCAGCCCGTAGGCGCTGGAATTGAAGTGCGGGTCGAGCGATTCCGTCAGGTCGATGGACGCGAAGCTGAAGGTCAGGGCCAGCAGGATCAGCCCCGCCGGCGCGATGCGCGCCAGCCTGCCCCCCCGCAGGCACGCCACGGCAAGCACGGCCCAGACCCCCGCATAGAGCGCGATCCGCAGCAGCGCGAAGGACGGATTCAAATAGAACCGGTTGGCGGCGTGCGCGGTACCCCCGGCATGCAGCCACGGATAGAGATCCCCTGCCCCCGCCAGCAGGACGGCCAGCGCCGGCAGGCCCAGCGGCAAGGTGGCCACGCCGGCGCGCAGGGCGGGGCGCAGGATGTCGCCCCAGCGCCCACCCGTCAGCGCGTGGGCCAGGATCAGCGCCATGCTGCCCAGCGGCCAGCCCAGCCAGGCGGCACATGCGGCCAGCCACGGGCCATAGACGGCGCGGGGCATCCACACCAGCCCGGCCAGCACCGCCAGCCCCGCCAGTCCGGCGATGGCCCATGCGACGCCTTCGGTCCGGGGCGGGGTACGGGTCATGGCGCGGCCCGCTGTTCCGGCGTCAGGTCGGCCAGCACCATGTGCTGGCTGCGCTGCAACGCATGCACATAGGCAACGACGGCCCAGCGGTCGCCAGGCTCGATCCGCTGGGCAAAGCCGTACATCATGCCCCGGCCGCCGGTTACGACGTCGTACAGAAACTGCGGCCTGGACGCGGCCGGGGATGACATGGCCAGCGGCGGCGGGGCGGGAAAGCCGCGCTGCACGATCATGCCATGACCGTCACCGGTTTCGGCATGGCAGGGCGCGCAGAAAACATGATATTCGGTTCGCCCGCGTTCCAGCAGCGCCATCGTCACCGGGGGCACCGGACTGGCGGTTTCGCCGTACTGCACGGTGCCGCCCGGAACTTCGCCCGGGGCGGTCGCACGGCTGGCATACGGGTTCTGCTTCCTCTGCTTCGTCATGTCGTCACAGCCGGCGACCAGCAGCACGGCCGCGATTGCCAGGACGAAAGCGGGGCGCGGCCTCGGAGGCTGTTTCAAAACGCGCGTCGGATCGCCAGCAGCGGGGCTTTTGAAACAGCCTCTCATTCCGCTACCTCCTCGATCCCGATCGGGGCGTGGCGGGCCAGGACCCGGTGCGCGCGGGCGCTGTCGGTGGGGCGCGCGACCAGGACATAGAATCCCAGCATGGCGGTGCGCATGCACTCGGCCTCGTCCACCGGATCGTACAGGCGGGGCATCCGGGCCAGCAGCAGGTATCCGGCCATGCCGGCGACCACCGCGCCCAGGACCGCCAGTTCGAAGGTCGTGGGCACATAGGACGGCCAGGACAGGTCCGGCCGGCCACCGATATTCTGCGGATAGCTGATGGTCGTGGCATAGGCCTGCATCAGGAAGCCGCCCAGCCCGCCCACGATCCCGCCGAACAGCATGACCGCCGGCAGGATGGAACCGCCCGCCATATGCCCGTCCCCGGCACCGTCGTCTTCCGCCTCGCGCGGTTCCATCGCCATGTAGGTTTCCACGAATCCGGGATCGCCGCGCCGGATTTCGGCGGCGGCCTTCCGCATTCCGGCCTCGGTGGCGAAGGCGGCGACGATCATGCCGGCCCCCGCAGCATGGCCCGCATTTCGGCCATCGCGACCACCGGCATCAGCCGCACGATCAGCAGGAACGTGGTCAGGAACAGCCCGATCGTGCCGAACAGCAGGCTCCATTCCCATATCGTCGGCGTGTACTGCCCCCAGGCGGAGGCCAATTGCGTGCGCGCCAGGCTGGTCACGATGATCTGGAACCGCTCCAGCCACATGCCGACCAGCACGCCCAGCCCGATCAGCCAGACCAGGGGCTGGGTCAGCCGCACCGCGCGCCACCACAGCAATTGCGGGAACACGATGTTCAGGACGATGGTGCCCCAATAGACCGGCGCGTACAGGCCGAAGGCGCGCATGAGGAACATCGTCCGGTCCGCCTGGTCGGGCCCGTAGAACGTGGCGAACGCGTCCATCAGATAGGCATAGGCGACGCACAGGGAACTGGTCAGGAACAGCCGGCCCAGCACGTCGATGTGCCGCTCCGTCACATAGGGCTGCAGGCCCAGCAGCGACCGCAGCGGCAGGATGGCCATCAGCACCACGGCGAACCCCGACAGGGCGGCACCGAAGACGAAGAAGGGCGGAAACTGCGTGGAATGCCAGCCGGTGGCGGCACTGCCCGCGAAATCCATGCCCACGATGCTGTGCACCGACACCACCAGCGGCGCCATCAGCGCGGCCATCACGGCATAGACCGCGCGATAATGCCGCCACTGGGTGCCCGAACCGCGAAAACCCAGGGCCAGCACCCCGTAGAACATGCGCCGCCCCTGCCCCCGCGCGCGGTCGCGCAAGGTCGCCAGGTCCGGCAGCAGGCCGAAATACCAGAACAGGATCGACGCCAGAACATAGGTCAGGATCGCGAAGAAATCCCACACCAGCGGGCTGCGGAACTGCGCCCATAGTCCCATCGTGTTCGGATAGGGAAACAGCCAGTAGAAGAACCAGGGCCGCCCCAGATGCAGGATGGGAAAGATCGCGGCGCACAGGGCCGCGCACAGGGTCAGGCTTTCCGCCAGGCGGTTCAGCGCCGTACGCCATTCCACCCCCAGCAGGAAGAACAGGGCCGAGATGAACGTGCCGCCCGAGGCGATGGCGATCCACCACACGTAATTGAGGATATCCAGCCCCCAGACCACCGGCCAGTCGATGCCCCAGATGCCCAGGCCGGCATAAAACAGCCACGCGACCGCGACCACGCCCATGCCCAGCAGCCCCAGCGACACCGCGAACGCCCCCCACCACCACAGCGGCGTCCAGGGGCGCGCGTCCTCGCGCAGCGTCACCGCGCAAATGCGTTCGGTCAGCGACTGCGCGGTCTCGCCCGGTGCGACGACGGCGGGGGCGCTCACAGTTCGATCGCCGGGTTGGGATTGCGGATGCGCGCCTCGTACGTCACGCGCGGATGCGTGCCCTGTTCGGGCAGCGCGACATAGGTCAGCGGACTGGCCTTGCGATGGCTGACAGCAGCATCGGGGTCGTTGATGTCTCCGAACGTGATGGCCTGCGTGGGACAGGCGGCCTGGCAGGCCGTCACCACCTGTTCCACCGTCCCGTCCCGGTCGGCCGCGATGCGCGCCTGCGCGATCCGCTGGACGCAGAAGGTGCATTTTTCCATGACGCCCCGCGCGCGGACCGAGACATCGGGATTGCGGCTGATCGGCGGCCGGCGTTCCTGTTCGGCGAAGGCGAAGTAGTTGAATCGCCTGACCTTGTAAGGACAGTTGTTGGAACAGAATTTCGTGCCGACGCATCGGTTGTAGACCATCACGTTCAGGCCCTCCGAATCATGCGTCGTGGCGCCGACGGGACAGACCGTTTCGCACGGCGCCTGTTCGCAATGCATGCAGAGCATGGGCTGGAAGAACGTGTCCGGTGCGTCCTGCGTTCCTTCATAGCTGCGATCGATCCGCAGCCAGTGCATCTCGCGCTGGCGCAGCACTTCGTCACGTCCCACCACCGGCACGTTGTTTTCCGCCTGGCAGGCGGTCATGCAGGCATTGCAGCCGATGCAGGCGTTCAGGTCGATGCCCATGCCCCACGCCACCGGGGCGCCGGGGTTCCGACGGTACAGGGCGGCAGCGGGGGCGGGATCGTCCTGCGCGGTTCCAAGAAATTTCGGGTTCTGCCGGAACCGTGCCAGCACGCCATGCCGCACGATGTCGGACGGCGTATCGGCCACCAGGGTGGCGTGGTGTTCGGTGCAGGCGACGGCCACCGCGCGGCCGGTGGCGACCATACGCACCGGCCCGGCCACGTCGCGCAGCGGATACAGGTCGGTGCCGACCCCGTCACCCGTTTCCCCGGCGCGCCGCCGGCCCGATCCCAGCAGCCCGACGACGCAGCCCGATGCCTGCCCGGGCTGCACCCAGATCGGCAGCACGGCGCGGCGCGCACCCACCGACAGCGCGACCTCGTCCCCATTGCGCAGGCCCATCGACCGCGCCAGGTCCGGCGGGATCAGCAGCGGGTTGCCCCAGACGATCTTGCTGAGCGGGCGCGGCAATTCCTGCAGCCAGGGATTGTTCGCCTCGCGCCCATCCCACAGATGCGGGTCGGGCCGCAGTAGAAGGGTCAGGTCCACGGGCGGCGCGGGAGGGGGCGCGGGCGGCATGACGGGTGCGAGCGGCGTATCGAGGCGCGCGCTGGCGGTGCCGGGAACGACACCCGCCGCGAGCGCCGCGCGCCAGTCGCGTTCCGACGGCAGATGCTGCCGCCAGGTCTGCCGCACCAGGTCCCGCGCGGGGCGCGCGACGTCGCCGGCGCAAAGATGCAGGATGGTCGCGGCGCTGACACCGCCATAGAGCGGCATCGCCTGCGGCTGGAGGATCGTCGCCGTACCGTCGTCGGCGCGGGCATCGCCCCACTCCTCGAACCCATGAGCCAGCGGCACATGCCATCGTGCCGCCTGCGCCGTCTCATGCGGCCGGTCGGCCAGCGCGACGCTGAGGGGGACGCGCGGCAGCGCCGCCGCGAAACGCGGCACCTGATAGACCGGATTGACGTCCAGGATCAGCAGCGCGCGGACGCGCCCGTTTTCCATGTCGTCCATCAGGGCCGGCAGGGTGGATGTCGGCCGCGCCGGGCGATGATCGGGTGCGTCGAAGACGTCGAATGCCCTGCCCCGGCCGCCCAGCGCCTCGTTCATCGCATGCACGGCGGCCTGGGCCTGCGCCCCGTGATCGGGGCCGAGATGGATCAGCGCCCGCCCGGGATGGGCGCGCAGGTCGGCCACCACCGCGCCCAGCCAGTCGGGGCCGCCCGACGGTGCCTCGTTGCGCAACACGGCGGCGGCCAGGCGGCCGATGATCTCGTCGCAGGCGGCGGGCGCCGTGATGAAGCGGTGGTCGGCGGCTACCCCTGTCAGGCTGGGCGTCGGCTCCACGGCATACAGGCGGTTCATCGGCCCCTGCACCGGATTGCGGCGGCCGGCGAAGGCCCGGGCATGGCGCAGATGGCCGGGCGCGCTGTCCAGCAGGTCGCTGTCCACGGCCAGGGCGACATCGACCTGTCGCAGGTCCGGGATCACCATCGCCGGGCGGCCATAGGCCAGTTCCGCGCCCTGCCGCACCGTATCCCGCCCGATGGCGTCCCATCGATGCCAGATCGCGCCGGGATAGGCCGCCAGCAGCGCGTCGATCGCCGCCCCCAGGGTGGGCGACGTGACGGTTCCGGTCAGGATGCGCAGGCCGGACGCACCTTGCGGCACCCCGCCGTTCGGCGCGGCGCGCAGGACCTGCAGGGCGGTCGTGACCTCCTGCCACGCGGCGGGCATGCCGTCATGCAGCGGCCCGCTGGCCCGGTCGGGGTCATAGAAATCCTGAATCGCGGCCTGGGCGAATACATCGGTGGCACCCAGGCTGGACGGGTGTCCGGGGTTGCCTTCCACCTTGGTCGGCCGCCCCATCTGGTGGGTAACCAGGATACCGTTGGCATAGCCGTCGCGGACATGGGCGCTGGCGTAGACGTTGGGCACCCCCGGAATCACCCCCGGCGCCGCCCGCACGGCAGAGACGAAGCCGCGATCCGGCGTTCCGGGATCGCATCCCGCAAGCCCGCCGCCGGCCAGCGCCAGGGCCATCAGTTTCAGCGTCCGCCGCCGGTCCAGCGGATGCGCCAGGGCCTGTTCCAGATGCGGAAAACGCCCGATCCACTCCCGTTCGTCGCCCGGCAGCCCGTCTAGCGATGGCATATCGAGCACTCCGTCAGGTTGCGGCCGCCGATATGGTAGGCGCGCATCAGTTCCGTCGGCGGTGGTGTCGCATGGTCCGGGTGCCAGCCCATGTCATAGACGTTCGCAAGCGGGCGCAGGTTCGGCCCCGGGTTGCGGTGGCAGTCCAGGCAGAACTGCATCGTCAGGGTCTTCGCCTTGTAGGTCAGGGGCATGCCGGCCACGTCGCCGTGGCAGCTCTCGCACCCCACGCCTTTCGAGACATGGATACTGTGATTGAAATAAACGTAGTCCGGAACGTCCGTGACCCGCGCCCAGACGATCGGCCTGTTTTCCGTCAGGCTGTCGCGAACCGGCGCCAGCAGGGCGGCGTTGGTCCAGATCTGGGAATGACATGTCATGCAGGTGAAGGTCGGCGGCAGGCTGGCCTGCGCGCTGCGTTCCACGCTGCTGTGGCAGAACCGGCAATCGATGCCCAGCCCCGCCACATGATGCTGATGGCTGAACGGGACCGGCTGCTGGATTATCCACCCGACATGGCGAACGTAATCCGACCGTGGCCAGGCAAACCACCACAGGCACACACCGGCAACGGCGCCCACGATCCCCAGCATCACCACGGTAACGATGACATTGGCTCGTGGAGTGAATACCGCCGCCATCGGCCATGTTCCACCTTGCTGACCAGGGCGGCCCGATCCACCCGCGCATCGTTCCCCCCTCGAACGCATCCGGGATGAAAAACGATCCCATCACGTCGCGGTGACCGGCGGCGGATCTATGGCAGGCAGGCGCGCGGCAGGATTGACCGAGTAACCCTGGGGCTACTCTTGTGCCTTGAAGCGCGGATTATTCCAGGTGGTGATTGGTCCGTCTGTGCTCGATCCACCGCCCCGCATCCGAAGTTTCTCGGACTGGGGACAGTGGATAGAGGCACCTGCCCGTAAGCTACGATATCAGCGATTGAACCCCGAACGTTCATGAACCCGTTCGGCCAGGTGAATGACTTCACCGTGCCATGCCTGGATATCGCTGTTTTCGGACCCGGACAGTTTGAAGTGCGTGATCAGGTCCGTCAGCTTCTGCGTTTCCTCTGTCAGGCTGCGTGACGACGAGCGCGAATTGTCGGCGATGGATGCGTTTTTCTGCGTGGTCTGGTCCATGACGTTTACAGCGGTGGTGACCTCCCGCAGGCTGGAGGATTGTTCACGCGCGCTATGGACGATCGTGTTCAGCTTCTCGCCCATTGTCGAGACAAGGCTGGAAATATCCTGCAGGGCCCGTTCCGTGTCCCGCACGCAGGTCGCACCTTCATGAATTTCCTCGACCGTCTTGTTCACCAGCGAACTGATGCCCTTGGCGGCCTCGGCACTGCGTTGGGCCAGGCTGCGGACTTCGTTGGCCACGACGGCGAAGCCTTTTCCCGCGTTGCCCGCGCTGGCGGCTTCGATGCTGGCATTGAGGGCAAGGATATTGGTCTGGAACGCGATGCCTTCGATGATCTCGATAATGGCGACGACTTCGGCCGAGCTCGTTTCTATGCGCTGCATGGCCTTGCGGGTCCTGCCCATGATGTCCGAAGACGATTCGGCGGACCGGCAGGCTTTCAGACCGACGGTCTGGGTCTGGGTGATGATCTCCTCCGATTGGGAAACGTTCCGGGCGATCTGATTTATCGCGGACGTCGTTTCTTCCAGCGCGGCGGCCTGCTGTTCCGTCCGTTCGGCGAGTTCCTCCGCCCCGCCCGAGACGACCTGGCTGCCTTTCCTGATGACGCTGACGGCCTCGGAGATGCCCCCGATGGCGATGGCGAGTTGCTGGACCGACCGGTTGAAATTGTCGCGCAGCGGCTCGAACTCCCGGGGCAGCGCGTCATGGACACGGGCCGACAGGTCCCCGTTGGCCAGGTCGTCCAGCGCGGCGCCGATCGTCTTGATGACCCGGTTGCCGTCCTTGAGCCTCTGTTCGTCTTCCCGGCGGCGCGCGGCCTGCATCGCCTCGTTCTGCTGGCGGGCCTGCCGGGCTTCGGCGTCAGCCTGCTGTGCCCTGAGCAGGGACCCGCGGAAGCCCTCCAGCCCACGGGCCATGGCGCCGATTTCGTCGGAACGCCGTGTCCCGTAGACCGTGCCGTTATATTCACCGCGTTCCAGTTCCGAAACCGACCGCAAAAGGTTGCGCAGGGGCGTGCTCAACATCCTGTTGAACGTGAGCCACATCACCACGATGGACAGCAGAATCAGCGTAACCCCCGGAACGACCAGGGAAAAGACGGTATTCCAGACGGGTTTGGTGATCGCGTCGGACGGCACGTCGACGATAAGCGTCCAGTAGATGCCGAAATCGTCAATTCTGATCGGAACGATGATACGGTCCACCGCGCCGTCATTGAAATCCCGCGCGATGGTCAGTGTATGCTGTGTTATGGCCTTTTGCACAGTCGCGTCGGACGACGCATCATAATGCTTCATCACCTGCGAGGAATTGGGGGTGACGATCCAGAAGCCCTGATCCGACAGAAGGGAAACCGTCGAACCCTGGGCGATATGGACGGTTTTCAGAAGCGGCGCCAGCCACCCGAGCGGGATATCCGCGCCGATGACGGCGATCCTCTTTCCATCGAACGTGATGGGATAGGTGGGCGATACCATCGGAACCCCTGAATCCGTGTCGATATACGGTTCAAGACCTTCGAGATTTCCGGTATTTATAATACTATAAAAGACGGGACTGTAATGCAGCGCGGGCGTGGTGATGGCAACCTTGCCGCCCGGGCCGCGCACGGCGTAGGGAAAGAATACGTCGTGAGAACTGCCGGCCGGCCCGCCGGGGAAGAGCGAGCCCTCGGCGCCATGCGCGGCTTCCTTGACGTCCATGCCGTAAATATCGGGGAAGAGGCGCATGGTTTCGGACAGATTGTCGATGACGAACTGCCTGGTCAGCACACCGGACCGATGGGCGGATTCAATGGTGCCTCGCAGGCTGCGCACGACGGTATTCTGCGCGTCGAGCGCCTGGATGATCTGCTGCGCCAGGATCTGGCTTTTTGAAATCGCCTCGGAATAGATATTCTTCTCGACCTGCGCCTTCATCAGTCTGGCGGACAAGCTTACGGCGACGATCTGGATAACGAGAAACGACAGCCCGCATATCATGATGATTTTGGTCGACAAATACGGGCGGGACCGGGCGCTTGACGATGCCATCATAAAAAGACCCCTCCGAGGAAATGGAAAGATATTTTTCTGTCAGTCTTTGTTGCGAACTTAGGGTGGTTTATTCGCTTTACGAAGGATGGGAAGGTTTCTATTTTCGATGCCATCAAAATCACGCAGAATTATTGCGAGCGTTCGCTCACGTTTACCATTATTAGCAATCTGCGATTCAGTCATATCACCCTGGAAAGGTCAATGACCTTTTATAGTCGTAATGACCTTGTGATGGCAGGAATAAAATATAGTTTAATTTTATATTCTGGAATTTCGGTGGTCCTCCTCTCCCGATTTTCAGGACGGACGACTATCCTGACCCGTTACGGTCTGCGTGAGGACAGCCCATGCGGACGGGACGCGATCCCGACGCGGATCGGGCGTCCCGTCACAAGTGTCCGGTGCGGGATCCGGGACGATCAGCGATACACCAACCCGCCGTCGATCAGGATGGACTGGCCCGTCATGTAGTCCGAATCCGGGCTGGAGAGGTAGGACACCAGGGAAGCGACATCTTCCGGGGTTTCCGCGCGGCCCAGGGCGATGCCTTCGACATATTTGCGGAATGTCGCGCCTTCCGGCGCTCCGGTGATCTGGGCGAAGAGATGGTCGATCTCGACCCACATGTCCGTCCCCACGACACCGGGGCAATAGGCGTTCACGGTGATGCCCTTGCTGGCATATTCCTTCGCCGCGGCCTGGGTCAGCGCCCGCACCGCGAATTTCGTGGCGGAATAGACGCCGAGGAACGCAAAGCCGTCATGACCCGCGATCGAGCAGGCATTGATGATCTTGCCCTTCTGTTCGCGCGCCATGAAGCTGTCGGCGGCGGCCTGGATACCCCAGAGCACGCCCTGGACATTGATGCGGAAAATGCGCTCGACATCCTCCGGCGCCACCGAGGCGATCGGCTTGACCTGCGCGATGCCGGCATTGTTGATCATGATGTCGAAGCCGCCCAGCGCCTTTTCGGTGTGGTCGATGGCGGCGCGGACCTGTGCGCGGTCCCCGACATCGGCGACGAAGGTCGTCACCTTGCGGCCCAGCGCCTCGATCTCGGCGGCCACGGCCGCCAGCGCCTCGCGCTTGATGTCCACCAGCGCGATGTCGGCGCCGTCCTTCGCCAGACGCAGCGCGATGCCGCGTCCGATCCCCTGTGCCGCGCCCGTGACAAGTGCGACTTTTCCTTCAATGGACATGATGTCCTCTCCCGAATCAGGCATATTGGTCCCGGCGCGGGTTATTATACGTTCTTACTTGCCGCACACCCGGCCATGTTGGAGATCGCCACGCCCCGATCCCGTGCGCCAGAGCCCTCGTCATCGCGATCACCCGGTCGTGACCCGCCGGCGTGGCACCTGTCGCGCTTTTGCGACAGGGCCGTCCTGAACCATCCTGTCAGCGCCGCGCCTCGGTCGCCATCCTGACCGCCAGGCCGCCCAGCACGCTGGCCATGACCCAGCGCTGGACCAGGGCCCAGCGCGGCCGGGTCGTCATGAACAGCGCGATCGAACCGGCCATCAGGGCGATGACCGTGTTGACCATGACGCTGATGACGATCTGCGTCGTGCCGAGCGTGAGGGACTGCGACAGCACGTGCCCCTGCGCCGGATTGACGAACTGGGGAAGCAGCGACAGGTACATCACGGCGATCTTCGGGTTGAGCAGGTTCGTCACGAAGCCCATCGCCAGCAGACGCCGGGGGGAATCGGGCGGCAGGTTCCGCACCTGAAAGGGCGAACGGCCGCCCGGACGGATGGCCTGCCAGGCCAGATAGACCAGGTAGGCCGCCCCGCCCATCCGCAGGCCATCGTACGCATACGGCACCGCCATGACGAGCGCCGTAACCCCGAACGCCGCGCACAGCATGTAAAACACGAACCCGGCGGCCACCCCGCCAAGCGAGACCAGGCCGGCGCGCGGTCCCTGGCAGAGCGATCGGGAAATCAGATAGATCATGTTGGGACCCGGCGTCAGCGCCATCCCGAACGCCACGAGGGCAAAGGCAAGCAGGCTTGTCGTCGGTGGCAGCATTCCGTCGTTTTCCTTTCCGTCCGGTCCTGTGCGACTGACCGGCAGTGTAGGCGCCGCCCGATCATTCCGGATACAGCATAATTCGCACGGCAGGTTTCCATTGCCGCCCTGCCACATCCGCCTCCCCTGCCCCGTGGCGGGCCCGCACATCGCCCCGATTGGCATCACTTGTGCGTTCATCCCGACCGGATCGGGTTATATTGAAATAGACTGTCGAAAATCCCGAAAAAGGAAACGCCATGCCACCCCCCGATCAGCAAGGTTTCACCGGCTGCCGCGTGTTCGTCACTGGGGCCGGCCAGGGCATCGGCGCCGCGACGGCAATGAAATTCGCTACCCAGGGCGCCCGGGTGGCCCTGAACGACCTGCATGCCGAGCCGTTGGGACGAACCCTGGCCGGCCTGCCCACCGTGGCGGCGGGTCCGCATCTGGAACGGCCGGGGGACGTCTCGCACGAGGACACGGCGACGCGGATGATCGAGACCGCGATTGCGGAGATGGGCGGCCTGGACGTCATGGTCTGCAATGCCGGCATCCAGATCCCGAGCCCGTCGGAGTCCGTCACCCTGGACGATTTCGCGACCGTCATGGCGGTCAACGTCACCGGCGTCATGCTGTGTGCCCGGGCGGCCCTGGGGCATTGGGTGCGCAGCGGCACACGCGGGACCATCGTGGTGACCAGTTCGGTCCACGAGATCATTCCCAAGCCCGGCTACCTTGGCTATTCCGCCAGCAAGGGCGCCATCGGCAACATGGTGCGGACCTGGGCCCTGGAATATGCCAGCCGGGGCATTCGCGTGAACGCGGTGGCCCCCGGCGCGATCGAGACACCGATGAACCGAAGCTGGATCAACGATCCGGGCAAATATGATGCGGTATCACGCCATATCCCGATGCGCCGGCCAGGCCAGGCCGGCGAGATCGCGGATGCGATCCTGTTCCTGGCGTCCGGCCAGGCGTCCTACATCACCGGGCAGACCCTCTTCGTCGATGGCGGCCTGACGCTGTATGGCGATTTTCAGGAAAACTGGGCGACCTGACGTCAATTTCCGGGGGAACGCATCCCCCGGAAATCCAGCAATCGGATCAGTGGTTGGTCCAGCCCTGATAGCTGTCCACGTTATCGCGGGTGATCAGCTTGGGCATGATCAACTGGACCGTGCCGCGTTTCAGCTTGTCGTCCAGCAGGTCCTGCCCAGCAATGACGGCATCGATGCCCATCTGGTACGGGTCCTGGCTGGACGATGCAAGGACCGACGACGTCTTGTCCTTCAGCGCCGTCACGATATCCGGCGCGCCGTCCACCGAGGTGATGACGATGCCCGACCGATGCGCCTGCCGGGCCGCGAGGTCGCTGCCGATGGCCTGCGGGTCGTTGATGGTGAACACGCCGGCCAGGTCGGGAAAGCGCACGACATAGCCCTGCATGACGGCGAATCCGGCATCGCGCGAGCCCTGGCCGTTCTGGTCGTCGGTCACGATCGTAATGCCGGGGCTCTTGGCCAGTGCTTCCTTGCAGCCTTTGACGCGGTCGAGGACCGAGGACACCTGCGGGCCGTTCTGGATCGCGACGTTGCCCTTGCCGCCGATCTTCTGCGCCAGGTATTCGCAGGACAGGCGCCCCGCCGCCACGTTGTCGGTCTGGACGACCGCGTCGGCGCCGGCCGCGCCCACGTCCACCACCACCACCACGGCGCCCGCTTTCTGCGCGCGCTTGATGGCCGGCAGGATGGCCTGCGGATCGACCGCGTTGATCAGCAGGAGATTGTCCCCCGATGCGATGAAATTATCGATCTGCGAGAACTGCTTGTTCAAATCGTAGTCGGCCGAAACCGATGTGATGCGCGCGTTCGGCGCGACCTTCGCCGCCTCGGCGGTGACGCCCTTGACCAGCGCCACGAAATAGGGGTTGCCCAATGTGCCCAGCGAAACGCCGATGCCGGTGATCGGCTTGGCCTGGGCCGCAGTCACAGCCAGAGAGGGCGCGGCCAGCGAGAGTACAGCCAGGCCGGCGAGAAGGACGGATTTGAACGTCATGTTGACAGGTCCGATGAGGGGGGGAAGGAAAAGTGGGAGGACGCCGCGATCAGGTGCGCGCGGCGGGCTGGCGGAAGCGGTCGAGCGCCACGGCGACGATGATGACCAGGCCCTTGATGATGAACTGCCAGATGTCGGACACCCCGATCAGGATCAGTCCGTTGGACAGCACCGCGATCATCAGGCCGCCGACCAGCGTGCCCCAGACCGAGCCGATGCCGCCGACGAAGGACGTCCCGCCCAGGATTACCGCCGCGATGGCGTCCAGTTCGTAGGACTGGCCCAGTTGCAGCCCGTTGGCGGCATAGAGGCGGGCCGAGGACATGACGCCGCCCAGCCCCGCCAGCAGGCCGGACAGCGCATAGACGAACATCAGCACGGCCGGCACGTTGATACCCGCCAGGCGCGCGGCGGCGGGGTTGCCGCCCACCGCATAGATATGCACGCCCAGCACGGTGCGCCGCAGCACGAACCAGCAGGTGACGACGACGACCAGTGCGATGACGGCAAGCCAGGGAATGACCAGCGTGGAGGTGACGGGAATGCCGTCATTGCCGATCCAGGCATAGGACAGAGACGGGTTGAAGATGGTGCGGTCCGCCCCCATCAGCCGCGCCAGCCCGCGCACGGCGGTCAGGGTGCCGAGGGTGACGATGAAGGGCGGAATCTTCAGCCCCGCGATCAGCGACCCGTTGAACAGGCCGACCAGCAACCCGGCGGCAAGGCAGGTCGGGATCGCCAGCCAGCCCAGGCCCGGCACCAGCGAGACCATCAGCCCGCCCATGGCCGAGAATGCCAGGGTCGAGCCCACGGACAGGTCGATGCCGCCCGTCAGGATGACGAAGGTCATCCCGGCCGACAGCACGATATTGATCGCGGCCTGCTGGGCGACGATCGACAGGTTCTGGCCGCTGAGGAAGCGGTGGCCGCCAAAGACGTGGAAACAGATGGCCAGCAGGACCAGGACCGGCAGCATGCCGGCCGCCTGCATGGCGCTGCGAAGCCGTTCGGACGCGCGGACGGCCGAGATGTCGGCGGGGCCGACAGGGGGGACGAGTGTGTTGGGCATGTCTGGGGTTCCTCAGGCCGCTATGCCGGCGGCATAGGCCATGATGGCTTCCTGGCTGATGTCGGGGCTTTCGGGGCCGCCGACCTCGCCCGTGATGACGCCTTCGCGCATCACCAGCACGCGGTCGCAGATGCCCACGATTTCGGGCATCTCGCTGGAAATCACGATGATGCCCAGCCCCTTGGCCGCGAGTTCGCCGATGATGCGGTAGATTTCCGATTTCGCGCCGATATCGACGCCGCGCGTCGGCTCGTCCAGGATCAGCACCTTGGGGCCCGTTTCCAGCAGCCGGCCCAGCAGGACCTTCTGCTGGTTGCCCCCCGACAGGCCGCCGACCGACACCAGCGTGCTGGCGGCGCGAACCTTGAGCATCGAAAACGCGTTCGCCGCCCGCGACCGCCCGCGTTTTCCATCCAGCACGCCGCCATGGGCGTCGCGCCCGATGACGCCGATATTGAGGTTGCCGCCGCAGGACATGTCCAGGAACAGGCCCAGCGCCTTGCGGTCCTCGGTCAGGTAGGCGATGCCCGCATCCAGCGCCTCGCGCGGCGAGCGGATTTCGATCGTCCGCCCATCCAGCCTGATCCGCCCGCTGAGATGCGGGTCGGCACCGAAGATCAGCCGCGCGAGTTCGGTGCGCCCGGCCCCCACCAGCCCCGCGATGCCCAGCACCTCGCCGTGATGGAGGGTGAAGCTGCTGGGGTGCACGCGGCTGCCGTCCGTCAGGCCGTCGACTTCCAGCACCGGCGCACCCGGTTCATGCCGGACCCCACGCTGCTTGACGTAGAAGCCGGACAGGTCGCGGCCGACCATCATCCGCACGATGGACGCCGAGCTGATCTCCTGCCGCTCCAGCGTACCGACATAGGTACCGTCCCGCAGCACCGCCACGCGATCGGCCAGTTCGTCGATTTCCGCCATGCGGTGGCTGATATAGATCAGCGCGATGCCCTCGGCGCGCAACTGGCGGATCAGCGCGAACAGCCGGTCGGTCTCGCGGGCCGACAGCGCGGTCGTGGGTTCGTCCAGCACCAGGATGCGGGCGTGGCGATGCAGCGCACGCGCGATCTCGACAAGCTGCTGTTCGGCGACCGACAGGGTGGCGACCAGGGTTTCGGGCCGGAAGGGGGTGCCCAGCCGTTCCAGCAGCGGCCGGCAGGCCTCGTTCATCGCGGCGCGGTCGATCAGGCCCGCCCGGCCGAGTTCCGAACCCAGATGGATGTTTTCCGCCACCGTCAGGTTCGGCGCCAGCGCCAGTTCCTGATAGATGATGGCGATGCCGGCCGCGCGCGCCGCCGCCGGCGTGCCGATCCTGACCGGCTGCCCGTCGATCCGGATCTCGCCCCCCGCATCGGCGACATAGGCGCCGGACAGGATCTTCATCAGCGTGGACTTCCCCGCGCCGTTTTCGCCCATCAGGGCCAGGACCTCACCGGCATAGGCCGAGAGCTGCACGCCCTGCAGCGCCTTGACGCCTGGAAAACTTTTGGAAATTCCGAACATTTCCAGGACAGGCCTGGCAGAATGATGACCTTCCGCGGGCGCGGCGCGGTCAGCCGCGTTGGGCTGAGACGTTTCTGGGTTCATTATCACACCATTTTTTTGAGCCGGGGGGCGGCTCTTCTTTTTTGAGGTATTCGCCATACCTGAACGCTATTAGAACATGACCGGTCATCGGCCGCGTTTCATTTTCGCGTGTATGCCCGACGGCCGCGACCGAGGTGATTTCGACGGATGGAAAAGCGGCGCAAAGAGCAGGCCCGAGAGTCGGGAGTCCGGGACCGGAAACTGTTCGTCGGATGGCAAGTTGCGGTCCCCGGCGCCTCTCGCATTTTATTGATTGGCCGGCGCCATCGAAACGCCTGGTTTCTTCGCCCCGGCCGGCGTTAGCGGAGGGCGATCGTCCGGCATCAGGCGGGAAGCCGGCCGGGCATCCTTTCCGGACGATTCGTCGACCCCGGATACCGAAAAGCAAGATCGCCGGCAAAAGGCGACCCTGGAGGACACGATGTGGAACAGGCCTTTCACGGCGGCGTAATCCGGCGTCGGCCGGCGCGGAATCATGCAGACCGCCGCCCTTGGCGCCTCGATGGCGGCGCTGGGCGGCATCCGGCGCGCCGCCGCTAAAACCGTCAGCCATCCCCGATTCCGTCTGGTTTTCGTCAACCATGTCACGACCAATCCGTTTTTCACGGCGACACAGTATGGACTGCGCGACGCGGCGGCCCTGGTCGGGGCGGATACCCAGTGGACGGGGTCGGAAAACAGCATCGCGGCCGAGATGATCACCGCGATCAATGCCGCCATCGCCGCCAAGGCCAGCGCGATCGCCGTCTGCCTGGTCGATCCGCATGCCTTCAACGATCCGGTCGAACGCGCGCTGGCCGCCGGAATCCCGGTCTTCGCCTATAACGCGGACGCGCCGGCGGGGTCGGGCAACAAGCGCCTGGCCTATATCGGGCAGGATCTGTTCAAGGCCGGGCAAATGATGGGCCAGCGGATTCTCGACCTGGTGCCCGGCGGGCGCGTGGCGCTGATGATCGCGACACCCGGGCAGTTGAACATCCAGCCGCGTATCGACGGCGCGCAGGACATGCTGCGCAAGAGCGGCCGGTCGTACCAGATCGACATCGTCGCGACGGGCGCCACGGTGAACGAGGAACTGTCCAAGGTGAAGGCCTATTACCTGGGCCATTCGGACGTGAAGGGAATGTTCGCCGTCGATGGCGGCACCACGCAGTCCGTCGCCGACACGATGGCGCAGTACGGCCTGGCCGCCAAGGGCGTGCGGGGCGGCGGCTTCGACCTGCTGCCGCGCACGCTGCGCCTGATCAATGACGGGCACCTGGATTTCACCATCGACCAGCAACCCTATCTGCAGGGCTACTACACGGTCATGGAAATGTACACCTACCTGATGTCCGGGGGCCTGGTGGGACCGGCGGAAATCAATACCGGCCTGAAATTCGTGACCAAAGGGGATGTGGCGCCATACCTGGCGACCAAGAGCCGCTACGAGGGCAGTTCGAGCGAGGCGCAGTTCATCCCGCGCTCCGGCCCGATCCAGTCCTAGGATAGAATACAGCAAGGATGCGGTCTCATGACGAGAACCATCACCGGCATGCTGAGATGGCGTGAACTGAGCGTCATTGTCGTGGCTGTCGTCCTGGCGGTCTATTTCCAGATCGCCAACGCCAACTTCCTGTTTTCCAACGCCAGCCTGCAGAACCTGTCGCAGTTCATCGCCCCGGTCGCCATCATTGCCTGCGGCGAGGTGATGCTGATGATCGGGGGCGAGATCGATCTTTCGGCCGGCATGGTCTACGCCCTGGCCCCCTTCGTGATGTATTTCCTGGCCCGGGCCGGCCTGCCCTATCCGCTGGCCATCGGGGGCGCGCTGCTGGGCGCGGCCACGATCGGCGCGGTCAACGGCTTCGTGACCGTGATGCTGGGCGTGCCCTCCTTCGTCACCACGCTGGGCACGCTGTTCCTGCTGAACGGGCTGACGCTGACGATTTCCAACGGCACGCCGGTCGATAACGAGGCCAGCCGCACGCTCTCCTTCCTGATGGGACGGGGTGGCTATGCGGAATTCCTCTGGGCGGTGCTGGTCGTGCTGGTCATGCATTTCATGCTGCGCAACACGCGCTGGGGGCTGCATACGGTGGCGGCCGGGGCGAACCCCATCGGGGCCAGCGAGGCCGGCATTCGCATCCGGTCGCTGAAGATCGTCAACTTCGTCCTGTGCGGCGCGCTGGCCGG
The DNA here is from genome assembly GCF_000021325.1 of Gluconacetobacter diazotrophicus PA1 5. Classification (GTDB taxonomy): domain Bacteria; phylum Pseudomonadota; class Alphaproteobacteria; order Acetobacterales; family Acetobacteraceae; genus Gluconacetobacter; species Gluconacetobacter diazotrophicus. Next base: position 961,536 of record NC_011365.1, read on the forward strand.
CCTGACCGGGATTCTGGAAGCCTTCCGGATTTCGTCGATCGATCCCACGGCCGGGGGCACGCATATCATGTTCCTGGCCGTGGCGGCGGCGGTCATCGGGGGCACGCCGCTGGCCGGCGGGTCGGGCACCATCGCGGGGGCGATGATCGGGGCCATGGTGCTGGGCATCCTCAATGACGGGTTCACCCTGATCGGGATCAACGCCTTTACCTTCGACCTGATCCTGGGCGGGGCCATCCTGGTGGCCATGCTCTGCAATATCCTCATAGGCCGGTATCGGCGCGGGATCGCGGTATCATGACCGACACACCGACCGCCGGCGCCGAGATGCTGCGCGCCGAAAACATCGTCAAGAGGTTCGGCCCCGTCACGGCGCTGAACGGGGTGTCGCTGCGCCTGCGATGCGGCGAGATCCTGGGCATCCTGGGCGACAACGGCGCCGGCAAATCGACGCTGATGAAGATCCTGACCGGCTACCAGCCCCAGACATCGGGCAAACTGTTCGTCGACGGGGTCGAGACCACGCTGCGTTCGGTCGATCATGCGCGCGCGCTGGGTATCGAATGCGTCTATCAGGACCTGGCGCTGGCGAATTCGCTGTCGATCTACCACAACATCTTCCTGAATCGCGAAATACTCTATCCCGGACTGCATATTCTCAATAATCGCGCCATGCGGCGCGAGGCCGTCCGGTGCCTGGAGGAAATCGGCGTCTCCGTTCCCTCGGTCGAGGCCGAGGTCGGCTCGCTGTCCGGCGGGCAGCGCCAGGCGATCGCGATCGCCCGCGCGGTGCAGGGCAAGGCGCGCATCCTGCTGCTGGACGAACCCCTGGCGGCGATGGGCGCGCGCGAGGCGGCCCTGATCATCGACCTGATCCTGCGGCTGAAGGCGGAAGGCGACATGTCGATCATCATGATCATGCATAATTACGCCCAGACGCTGGATATCGCGGACCGCATCATGCTGATGCAGCACGGCCAGGTGACGTATGAAAACGACGCACGCGCGACCTCGGTGCCGGAACTGATGACGATCGTGCGGCGGGAATACCAGAATTTCCAGGTCCATAGGCAAAGCGCATGATCCGAAGCGACGCCCCCGAAAATCACTCTACCGTGACGGCCGGCCCCGTTGCGAGCGGCCCTGACTACGGATAGGCTTGGCCGAAATAACAAGAAGCGCTCCGACAATGGACGTCGTTTTAGGAATTGATGTGGGAACGGGCAGCGCCCGGGCGGGGGTGTTCACCACCGACGGCCGCAAGCTTGGCGCGGCCAGCCGGGCGACCCGCACGTGGCACCCGCGCCCGCATGTCGCCCAGCAATCCTCCACCGATATCTGGCATGCCGTCTGCGCCAGCGTGTCCGATGCGATGGCGCTCGCGACGGAGCGGGCCGGCGGCCTGCTGGATGTTCGCGGGGTGGGGTTCGATGCCACCTGTTCGCTGGTGGTGCTGGACAGGAACGGCGCGCCGCTTTCGGTCGATCGCGACGGCGCGCCCGGGCAGGACGTGATCCTGTGGATGGATCATCGTGCCGTGGATCAGGCCGCCCGGATCAATGACGGGGCCTATGACGTCCTGCGCTATGTCGGCGGGACGATCTCGCCCGAAATGGAAACGCCGAAGCTGCTGTGGCTGAAGGAACGGCTGCCGGACGTCTTCGACCAGGCCGGCCTTTTCTTCGACCTGCCGGATTTCCTGACCTGGCGGGCCACGGGCGCAGAATCCCGGTCGCGCTGTTCGACGGTGTGCAAATGGACCTACCTGGCGCATGAGGACCGGTGGGACGACAGTTACTTCCGCGCCATCGGCCTGGGCCGGCTGGTCGATGAGGGCTATCGCCGGATCGGCACCGATATCCGCCCGCTGGGCGGCCGCGTCGGCGCGGGACTGGACGCGCGGGCGGCGGAGGAGCTGGGCCTGCCCGTCGGCACACCCGTCGCGGTGTCGGCCATCGATGCCCATGCCGGCGGCATCGGGGTGATCGGCGCGGCCGGGGGCGGCGATCCGTCGTTCGACCGGCGCGTGGCGCTGATCGGCGGCACGTCGAGCTGCCACATGGTCGTCTCGCCCACGCCGCGCTTCGTGCCGGGCATCTGGGGACCGTATTTCGACGCGATGCTGCCGGGCATGTGGCTGAACGAGGCCGGGCAATCCGCCACCGGCAGCCTGATCGACTTCATCATCGCCAGTCATCCGGCCACCCCCGCGCTGCGCCGGCAGGCGCAGCAGGAGGAGCGGACGATCTACCAGGTGCTGAACGACATCCTGGCCGGGCTGGAATCCGGGATGCCCGCCGGCAGCATCACGCGCGACCTGCATGTCATGCCCGACTTCAACGGCAACCGCTCGCCGCACGCGGACCCGGCATCGCACGGCATGATCGGCGGGCTGGGCCTGTCGGCAACCGACGACGACCTGGCGTGTTTGTATCTGGCGACGATCCAGGGCCTGGCCTATGGGACCCGCGACATCATAGACACGTTGAACCGGCAGGGCTATGCCATCGACACGATCCTGGCGACCGGCGGCGGGACGAAGAACCCGGTTTTCGTCCGCGAACATGCCAATGCGACCGGCTGCCGCATCCTGCTGCCGGAGGAACCGGACGCCGTCCTGCTGGGCAGCGCCATCCTGGGCGCCGTGGCGGGCGGCGTGCATGCGTCGATCCATGACGGAATGGCGGCCATGAGCCGCACCGGCGCCGAAATCCGGCCCGATCCGGAAACGCGCGGGTTCCATGACGCCAAGCTGCAGGTCTGCCGTGCGATGTATGACGACCAGAAGCGGTACCGGGGGATCATGACACGCGGGGCCTGATCGACCCCTTCCCTGTCCGAAAGTCACTTGAATTCAAACCGCCTGCCTGAACGCCGCGACATAAGCGGCATCCCGAAACAAGGGCGGAATAAGAACAAAGGGTTGCAATATGGCGCATTCCACGACTTCGCGGCGCTGGTCCGGTGCCTCGATGCAGATTCTCGGCATGCTGGTCCTGGGCACCGCATCCTGCCTCGGCATGGGCGCGGCGTCGCCGGCCCATGCGGCCGGCACGCTGACGATCGCCACGGTCAACAATGCCGACATGGTCGTCATGAAACAGTTATCGGGCGAATTCGAGACGGCGCATCCCGACATCCACCTGAACTGGGTGACGCTGGAGGAAAACGTCCTGCGCCAGCGGGCGACGACCGACATCGCGACCCATTCCGGCCAGTTCGACATCCTGACGATCGGCAATTACGAGGTGCCGATCTGGGCCAAGCAGGGATGGCTGGCAGAACTGCACCCCGATGCCGCCTATGATGCGGACGACATCCTGCCGGCGGTACGTGCCGGCCTGACGGTGAACGACAAGCTGTATGCCCTGCCGTTCTATGCCGAAAGCGTCATGACCTATTACCGCAAGGACCTGTTCGCCAAGGCCGGGCTGACGATGCCCGACGCCCCGACCTATGACCAGATCCGCACCTTCGCCGACAAGATCACGGACAAGGACAGCCAGACCTATGGCCTGTGCCTGCGCGGCAAGCCGGGCTGGGGCGAGAACATGGCCTATGTCACGTCGCTGGTGAACACGTTCGGCGGCCAGTGGTTCGACATGACCTGGCACCCCATGCTGAACAGTCCGGAATGGAAGGCGGCGCTGACCTGGTACGTGTCGGCCCTGAAGGCCGATGGCCCGCCCGGGGCGACATCGAACGGATTCAATGAAAACCTGGCGCTGTTCGCCAGCGGCCATTGCGGCATCTGGATCGATTCCACGGTGGCCGGCGGCCTGCTGTTCGATCCGGCGCAATCACACGTGGCCAATACGGTAGGCTTCGCTTCCGTGCCGCTGGGGCCATACGGCAAGGGACCGACCTGGCTGTGGAGCTGGAACCTGGCCATTCCCGCATCGTCCACCCATGTGGCCGACGCCCAGACCTTCATCACCTGGGCGACGTCGAAGGCCTATGTGCAACTGGTGGCGAAGAACCGCGGTTGGGTCGCAGTGCCCGCCGGCACGCGCCTGTCGACCTACAACACCCCGGAATACCAGAAGGCAGCGCCGTTCGCGGCGTTCGTCCATAACGCCATCGACCATGCCGATCCGAACGGGCCGACGAAGCAGCCGCGCCCCTATGGCGGCGCGCAGTTCGTCGCCATCCCGCAGTTCCAGGCCATCGGCACCCAGGTCGGCCAGAGCGTCGCCGCCGCCCTGTCGGGCCAGACGACGGTCGAGCAAACCCAGGCCTCGGCCCAGGCGTTGGTGACACGCACCATGCGGCAGGCAGGCCTGCTGCATTAGATCCCGACGCGCAAGGAGCGGATCATGGGTGGCATGACCGGAACGATCGACCTGACTCCCCCCGTGGTCCCCCCTGGCGGCGTGGTCCCGCCCGGGGGCGCGGCCCGCGCCCGGCGGCATGAAGGAATGCTGCTGCAATCCCCGGCGGTGATCCTGCTGCTGGTGTGGTCGCTGGTCCCGCTGGCGATGACGCTGTGGTACTCGCTGCGCAACTACAACCTGGTCGATCCGACGTTGCAGGGATTCGCCGGCATCAGCAATTACCGCTACCTGCTGACCGACCCCGACTTCCTGACCGCGCTGCTCAATACCGGCCTGCTGGTCGGCGGCGTGCTGGTCATCACCGTCGGACTGGGCACGCTGCTGGCCGTCCTGTACGACCAGCCGTTCCTGGGACAGGGCGTTGCCCGCGTCCTGGTCATTTCGCCGTTCTTCATCATGCCCACCGTGTCCGCCCTGTTGTGGAAGAACCTGATGCTGCACCCGATCTATGGCGTGTATTCCGCCATGATGCGGGCGGTCGGGCTGACGCCGGTGGACTGGCTGTCGCGCTATCCGCTCGCGACGCTGATCATGATCGTGTCGTGGGAATGGCTGCCGTTCGCGATCCTGATCCTGCTGACGGCGATCCAGTCGCTGGATTCCGAGCAGAAGGAAGCCGCGCGCATGGACGGCGCCGGGCCCGTCGCCCAGTTCCGCTACATCATCCTGCCGCACCTGTCGCGCGCGATCACGGTCGTCATCATGATCGAGACGATCTTCCTGCTGGCGATCTTCGCCGAAATCTCGGTCACCACGGCGGGCGGTCCCGGGGTCGCGTCCACCAACCTGGCCTTCCTGATCTATGCCCGCGCGCTGCTGCAGTTCGATGTCGGCGGCGCGTCGGCGGGCGGCATGGTCGCCATCGTCATCGCCAACATCGTGGCGGCGTTCCTGCTGCGCGCCGTCGCCCGCAACCTGGAGGCCTGACATCATGACCAGGAACCGCGCGCGCCTGAACCGCATCGGCATCGGCGTCCTGGCCTGGGCCGTCGCGCTGTGGGTGTTCTTCCCCATCCTGTGGATGCTGCTGACCGGCTTCAAGACCGAACCCGACGCCATTTCCACGCCGCCGCACCTGTTCTTCCACCCGACGCTGTCCAGCTATCGCGAGGTCTTCGCGCGCGAGAATTACTGGCACTTCGCCCTGAACAGCGTCGCGATTTCGCTCTTTTCCAGCATTGTCGCGATCCTGCTGTCGATCCCGGCGGCCTACGCCATGGCCTTCCTGCCCGGCCGACGCACGCGCGGCACGCTGCTGTGGATGCTGTCCACCCGCATGCTGCCGCCCGTGGGCGTGCTGGTGCCGATCTACCTGCTGGCCCGCAGCAGCGGCCTGCTGGACACCCGCACCGGGCTGATCGTGATCTATACGCTGACGAACCTGCCGATCATGGTCTGGATGCTGTACACCTTCTTTCGCGAGGTACCGGTCCCGATCCTGGAGGCGGGGCGCATGGACGGCGCCACGCGCTGGCAGGAAATCACCCAGGTCCTGGCGCCGCTGGCTCTGCCCGGCATCGCCTCGACCGGGCTGCTGTCGATGATCCTGTGCTGGAACGAGGCGTTCTGGTCCCTGAACCTGACATCGTCCAACGCCGCGCCGCTGCCGACCTTCATCGCTTCCTTCTCATCGCCCGAGGGGCTGTTCTTCGCCAAGCTGTCCGCTGCCTCGACGCTGGCGGTCGCCCCCATCCTGGTCTTCGGATGGCTAAGCCAGAAACAGCTTGTCCGCGGACTGACCTTCGGCGCGGTCAAATAAGCGAATCATTCAGGGCCTGAAACGTATCTGGGGGGTGTCATGGCAACAGTGGAACTGCGGAACATCCGCAAGACCTATTCGGACGAGGAGATCATCAAGGGGGTCTCACTCACCATTCACGACCGGGAATTCGTCGTCTTCGTCGGACCGTCCGGCTGCGGCAAGTCGACGCTGCTGCGCATGATCGCGGGGCTGGAGGATATCAGCGCCGGTGACCTGCTGATCGACGGCGTCCGGGTCAACGACATGGGACCGGCGGAACGCGGGCTGGCGATGGTGTTCCAGTCATACGCGCTGTACCCGCACATGAACGTCTACCGGAACATGGAATTCTCGCTGCGCCTGGCCGGCATGCCGGAGGCCGAGCGGCGGCACCGCATCGCCGATGTCGCGCGCATCCTGCAGCTTGAACCCTACCTGGACCACAAGCCGGGGCAATTGTCCGGCGGGCAGCGGCAGCGCGTGGCCATCGGCCGCGCCATCGTGCGCAATCCCAAGGTCTTCCTGTTCGACGAACCGCTGTCGAACCTGGACGCCGCGCTGCGCGGGCAGATGCGCGTGGAACTGGCCACCCTGCACCGCCGGCTGGGTGCGACGACCATCTACGTGACCCATGACCAGGTCGAGGCGATGACCATGGCCGACCGGATCGTGGTGCTGCGCAAGGGCGTCGTGGAACAGATCGGATCGCCCCTGGAACTGTATCACCGCCCGCGCAACCTGTTCGTGGCGCAGTTCATCGGATCGCCGCCCATGAACATCCTGCCCGCGCACGTCGTATCGGCCACCGACCGGGAGACGACGGTGACCACCGGTCCCCTGACCGTCACCGTGCCGACGTCCGGCCGGATGCTGGAGGCCGGGTCGTCCGTCACGCTGGGAATCCGGCCCGAACATATCGGGCTGAATGCCGCCGGGGCATCCCACGGCCTGGTGGAAATCGCCGAGCGCCTGGGTGCGGCGACCCTGTTGCATGTCCGCCTGTCGGACGGAAAGCAACTGGTCGTGCAGACCAGCGGAAACAATACGGACATGCCGGACACCCCGGTCAGCATCGCCCCCGATCCGGCGCATTGCCATCTGTTCGACGCCGATGGACTGGCGCTGGACCAGGTATCCGCGCACCCGCTGCCGGTCGGGCACTGAGCGGCAGCGCGATCGTCAAACTGCCTTCATTTTCCCCCGAGGAATTCGAACCCTATGTATACGGAAAAACTTCGCCTGGACGGCCGTACCGCCATCGTGACCGGCGGCGCCCAGAATATCGGCCTGGCGTGCGCCACGGCGCTGGCGGAATTCGGCGCCCGCGTCATCATCGCCGACCTGGACGGCCCGCTGGCGGAAAGCGCCGCCGCCGAACTGTCGGCCCTGGGGCTGGACGTGGCGGGCACGACGCTGGACGTCACCAGCACCGCACAGGTCGATGACGTCGCCGCGCGCCTGAAGAAGGAAGAGGCGCATATCGACATCCTGGTCTGCAATGCGGGCATCTGCATCTCGGAAGTCAAGGCCGAGGAGATGACGGATGCGCAATGGCTGAAGCAGGTCGACATCAACCTGAACGGCGTCTTCCGCTGCTGCCGTGCATTCGGCCGTATCATGCTGGAACAGGGCGGGGGCGCGATCGTCAATATCGGGTCCATGTCGGGGCTGATCGTCAACAAGCCGCAGGAACAGGCCGCCTATAACGCCACGAAGGCCGGGGTGCATCAATATACGCGCTCGCTGGCGGCGGAATGGGCCACGCGCGGCATTCGCGTCAACGCGGTGGCGCCGACCTATATCGAAACGACGCTGACCCGCTTCGGCATGGAACAGCCCCGGCTGTACAATGCCTGGCTGGAAGGCACGCCGATGCATCGCGTCGGCCAGCCGGACGAAGTGGCGTCGGTCGTCCAGTTCCTGGCGTCCGACGCCGCCAGCCTGATGACCGGGGCGATCATCAATGTCGATGCCGGGTTCACGGTATGGTAATGCGGTCCCATGACCTATCTGGGACTGGATATCGGAACCACCGCGACCAAGGCGATCCTGGTCGATGACCGCCAATCGGTCCTGGCCGCCGCCACCGTCGCGTCGCGGATCGATCAGCCTGCCCCGGGCCTGAGCGAGCAGGACCCCGATACATGGATCGCCGGCGTGCGCCTGGCGCTGGCCCGGCTGCGCGACGAGGCGGGGCCGGCCTATGCCACCGTCCGCGCGATCGGCCTGTCCGGGCACATGCATTCGGTCGCCCTGCTGGACGCCGGGCTGCGCCCCGTCCGTCCCGCCCTGCTGTGGAACGACACGCGCGGCCAGGCGCAGGCGCAACGCCTGCTTCAGGACGTGCCGGACATCAGCCGGGCCACGGGCGTGCGTCCCATGGCCAGCTTCAGCGCGGCGAAGCTGCTGTGGATCAGGGAGAACGATCCGGCGGCATTCGCGGCGACGCGGCACGTGCTGTGGGCCAAGGATTATGTCCGCCTGTGGCTGACCGGCGCGCTGGCCACGGATATGTCGGACGCCGCCGGGTCGCAATTGTTCGACCAGCAAAACCGCACCTGGTTCGCCCCGGTCCGCGACTATCTGGGGCTCGGCCCCGCTATCCTGCCCGAACTGCGGGACGGCACCGACTGCGCCGGACGCCTGCGCACGGCGACGGCCCGGGATCTGGGCCTGCCCCCCGGCATAGCCGTCGCCACGGGCGGCGGGGACACGCCGGTGGGGGCGGTCGGGCTGGGCCGGGTCGATGCGGGGCAGTCCTATATCTCGCTGGGGACGGGCGCGGTCTACGTCACCGTTCAGGACACGTACGCGCCGGACGAGGCGGTGCGCCTGCACACGTTCGCCCATTGCGTTCCCCGCCGCTGGTACCAGATGGCCGCGATGCTGAACGGCGCGAGCTGCCTGGCCTGGGTGGCGGCGCTGTGCCGCGAGAGCGATCTCCCCGCCCTGCTGCGGCGGGTGGAGGCGCGTGGACCGGGCCCCAGCCGCATCCTGTTCCAGCCCTATCTTCGCGGGGAACGCACGCCCCACGACGATGCCCTGGCCCGGGGCGCCTTCATCGGCCTCGACGCATCGTGCGATGCGGTGGACCTGGCCCGGGCGGTGCTGGAAGGGGTGGCGTTCTCGCTGCGCCAGGGCCAGGACCTTCTGGCGTGCCAGCAGGCGATTTCCGGCCCTGTCCCACTGATCGGCGGCGGTGCCCGCAGTCCGGAATGGGCCCGCATCATGGCGACGGTCCTGGGCCGCGACCTGGTCATTCCGCGCAATGCCGAACATGCCTGCGCCCTGGGCGCGGCCCGGCTGGGCATGGTGGCGGATGGATGGACGATGGCGGACGCCATGCCGGCTTTCGAGATCGCGCAGGCGATTGCGCCCGACCACGAAGCGATCCCGCTCTATGACGCGCAATATGCGCAATTCGAACGGCTGTATCCGGCCATTCGATCCATCGGCCAGGGCACGGCCGCCGGCCTGTAACGCAGGGGCGGTCCGGCCCCGTCACGACGAAGGCCGGAGCCGTTCCCGTCCCGCATGCGGGAAGGACGGCTCCGGCCCCGGCCTGGTGTTCAGAACAGTTCGATATGGGTCTTGAACCCCAGCACGGCGGTGTCACGCAGCACGCGCTGGCCACCCGGATTGAAGTAATACTGGAAATCCGGGGCAATCGTCATGCCCCGATAGACGTGGATCTGATAGTCCACTTCCAGGTTCATGCCGTAGGATTGCGGGCCATAGGCCCCGTTCAGCAGGTTGCCGGGCAGAATTCCCTGCTGCAGTTGCAGTTCCTGGGTCTTGGCCGCCAGCGCCGACTCACGGATATAGGCAAAATTGATGCCGGCACCATCGAGCGGCCGCGCCTTCCAGAATCCCCGGGCGAGGAAACCGGCCTGGTACTGCTGCGAGCGCATCGAGATATCTTCGTCGTTGTAATAGAAGCCGCCCAGGAAGGTCACGCCCGCATCCTTGGCCCCGCCCTTGAAATGATACAGCATCTGGTCGGCCAGGAACCATGCGGCGTTCGCACCATGGTCCCGCCGACGCGGCAGGCCGGTCAACGCCCAGGCATCGCCATAGCCGTCATAATAGACGTCCTGATGGTCCACCGTATCGCGTGCGTAGCCGATCTTGTAATGGCCGGGCAGCGTCCCGTGACCGAAGACCGGTTCCCAGCCGAATTCGATGGGCATCGATTCGCCGTTGATATCGGCGCCGTTGAGCTTGAAGCCGGTGCGATACTGCGTATTGCCGTAGATACCGGCCTGGTCGAAATAGACGCCGGTCTGGAAATACGTATCGGTGGTCGGACGGACCCGGAACCGGACGGCCCAGTTCGAATCCGGATAGGACGAATGGGCGGTGTTGTCGGAAGACGCCTTGGGGTTACCGCAGAACGCATTGTTCATGAAATTGCAGTACAGCGGGTTGGACGAGAAATCGTTCAGGAACGGAATGCGCCCGGCCGCGACATCGAAGCGGCCCTGCCACAACGTCTCTTCCCCGTATCCATACACGAAGTGCACGACCACGTTGCCGCCGGCACCATAGATTTCCTGGCTGGGGGCCACGTTGTCACCGAACATGCGGCTGGCCGGAATACCGTAACGACCGACGACGATCGCGTGCGTGCTGAAGCCCGTCAGTCCCGCAAGGCGCTCCCAGTCCGTATCATTTTCGAATGCGTACTGGCCCGCGTTGGAACTGCCCTTGCGCAGGCCGTATCCGGGCGTCACGCTTCCGACATTTCCCGCGAATTCGTTGACGTTATCCAGAAGGAACGCAACGCCGCGATCGCGAAGCCACGTATTCCAGCCGAACGGGTCCGGCCACAGCGCCTCGGGCTGGGGCAGCGGGGGCACCGACGTCGCACCGAAATTGACCTGGTTCAGCGGGGTCGCGACCCGGACGCTGGGATTGAGAGAGGTCTGCGCCATGGCCCCGGTCGCGGCACACACGGCAAAACCCGTGCATACGGACAGCAGGGCGCCACACGCCACGGTACGGGAAAAAGAGATTGTCTTCTTCATTGTTCTTGTTTTTCTTGTTGGAGCCTGATTGCTCGGTTTCGGCCAACGCCTCACCCCCGCACCATGATCCACGGTCGATGGAGAAGCATTGTTTAGACGGATCTTATGATTTCTTTTTTATGTTCTACTTTCCGAGCCGGAGCGATATACCCCATTTATCTGCGTGGACTCGATTTCGGGCTGGCAACCAGATTTTATTCATTTTTATCATCCGATTACTCTAATGATTTTTACAAGATTTTATAAACCTCGGTAATCTCCACGCCTACGGCCCTCAGAACGCCTCGTACAAAAGTTGGTTCGCCATCGTCATTACACGATTATGAGAGTTTGCTCATCTGCCACAGAGGCACCGATACGAACGGTCTGCCCGACAATTGTCTGGACTTGGTCAAGCGTTCGTGCATGGAGTAAAAGAGACGAAATCGGACGGTTTCGGGATGTTTCCTGCCGGCAGGGTCTGCTTCGAAAAACGTCCGCGTCAAGAAAAAGCAAGAAGACGTATCTGCGGAAACAAACAAGATGATTCCAGGTGTCGATCATCTGGAACGATAAAATTCCAGAAGGTGTCCCGTGAAAATCCCACGCTTTCTCTTGCCCTGGCTGTCCTGTGCCTGGGTGGTACCGCCCTGTCCCGGACCGCCTGCGCCGACCCGCTGAAGATCGGTGTTTCATCTACGCCATCGGGAGCAATGAGGAAGCCGTCCGCCTGTCCGGCATCGACGCCCGGCGCTGCAAGATCATCGTCTACCTGATCAGCGGCTTTACCGCCGCGCTGTCGGGCGTGGTCCCGCGTTCGCGGCTGATGAGCGGCCAGACCAACGCGGATGCCATCACCCTGCTGACCATCTTCATCAGCCGCCGGCGTCGCGCCGGCAAGGAGCGCTGGACGGGTTTGCCGGCATGGCGCGCTGAATGGGGCTCTCTGTGACTTCTGACAAGGATAACCACCATGACGAACTCTCTTGAAGGCAAGATCGCGGCCGTGACCGGCGCGGCGTCGGGCATCGGCCTGGAATGCGTCCGTCACATGATCGATGCGGGCGCTGAGGTCTATCTGCTGGACCGTGACGCATCCGCGCTGGACAAGGCGGCGGCCGAACTGGGCGGCAAGGCCCATGCCTGCGTTGTCGACCTGTTTGACTACCCGACGGTAGATGCCGCCGTTTCCCGCATCGTCGGCGAGAAAGGGCAACTGGACATCTTCCATGCCAACGCGGGCGCCTATGTCGGCGGCAACGTCTGGGAAGGAAACCCCGATAGCTGGGACCCGATGCTGCACCTGAACATCAATGCGGCATTCCGTTCGGTCCGCGCGGCCCTGCCGCAGATGATGAAGCAGGAATCCGGCGACATCATCGTGACCAGTTCCATCGCCGGCGTGGTCCCGATCATGGCGGAGCCGATCTACACCGCATCGAAGCACGCCGTACAGGCTTTCGTTCATACGGTGCGCCGCCAGGTGGCCCAGTTCGGCATCCGCATCGGCGCGATCCAGCCCGGCCCCGTCGTGACTCCCCTGCTGAAGGACTGGGACCCGGCGCGGCTAAAGGCCAATATCGAGGCCGGTGCGATGATGGAAGCCAACGAAGTCGCCGAAGCCGTGATGTTCATGCTGACCCGCCGCAAGGGGGTCATCGTCCGCGACCTGGTGCTTCTGCCGCATCATTTCGACGTATGATCATCAGATGAACTGTACCGGCGGCCCGCGCGCCGGTTGCGCGCGACGCCCCGGGAAAGTCCCGGCCAGGGCACAGTCGCGCGCCCCTGGGCCGAAGCTTTACGACTTGTCGCTCCGGCCACGGGCGGCTCATCCCTGTAATCGGGCCGAACACGGCCATGCGTCCGCGCATCAGGTGGTTGAACGCACGTATTTAACGACTATTTATCGTTAATTGAGGAATTTGACACTTGTGCGTAAAGCAGGAACGGGACAAATATAACCATATGACGATTTGTATACGTTAATATGGATATGCTCCGGAGCCCTGCCGGCCGGTTCGGGGCGCCGCGATTTCACGTGAGGAGCATCCCGCTCCGGTCCGTCAGGGTAGCATCATGTCCGAACTTCCCCCTCTCTCCCGTCGTGCGGCGCTGGCCACAGCCGCTGGCCTGGCCCTTCCGTTCATCGGCGCCGGGCGCGCCGCCGCGTCCGACGGCATGACCGGCGACATGGCCTGCGCGGGTGCGGCGCCGGGCGCGATCATCCCGCTCGCCGGGCCGCCACGCAAGCTGACCATCGCGTGGAACCAGAATTCGATCTGCACCGCGGCGGTGCCGGTCGCGAAAGCCAAGGGATTCTTCGCGCGGCACAACCTGGACATCGACTACGTGAATTTCGCCGGCTCGACCGACCAGTTGCTTGAGGCACTTGCGACCGGCAAGGCCGACGGTGCCCCCGGCATGGCGCTGCGCTGGCTCAAGCCGCTGCAACAGGGGTTCGACGTGAAGCTGGTCGCGGGCCTCCATGCGGGGTGCCTGTACCTGCTCGCCCCGCCCAAGGGCGCCGTCACGCAGCTTGCGGACCTGCGCGGCAAGATCGTGGGTGTTACCGACATGGGCGGCCCCGACCGGAATTTCTTCGGTATCCGCCTGAAGAAGATCGGCATCGACCCGGAATCCGAAGTGCAGTGGCGCCAGTACCCCCCGGACCTGCTGCCCATCGCCCTGCAACGCGGCGAGGTCCAGGCAATCACGGGCAGCGATCCTTACAGCTACCTTCAGAAACGCCAGTTCGGGCTGGCCGAGATCGACAGCAGCATGCACGGCGACTGGGCGCATGTCGCATGCTGCGTGATCGGGCTGCGCGGCAGCCTGATCCGGGAGGAGCCACAGGTTGCCGTCGCGGTCACGCGCGCCATCCTCGATGCCGGCGCGTGGCTGTCCTGCAATCCGGACGAGGCGGGCCGCATCTTCCAGCCCTACGCGCCCAGGGCGACGGCGGAAGACATCGCCGCCATGATCCGCCTCCAGGGACACCATCACCAGGCACGGGGCGGCACGTTCCGCGACGAGATCGTGCTCTACGCCAACGCCCTGAAGGATATCGGCGTGTTCCGTCCCTCGTTCGACACCACCCGTTTCGCGGTGCGCGTCACGCAGGACCTGTTCAGCGCATGAACGGCGAGACGACCCAGGCCATCGGGTCCGTCGCGGAGGATCGGCCCCATGTCCGCGCGAATGCGCACATTTCGTCGCGCGCCCTTCTGCCCTGGGTAGCCGGCCCGGCGTGGTTCGTCGCGGCCCTGCTGACCTGGCGCTGGCCGGACGCCGACGATTTTCCGGATACCGACATCCTCGCCGGCGTGTTCGCCGGCATCGGCGTCGCGCTGCTGGCGGCGGCGGCAGTGCGGCGTCTTTCGGCGCGCGGCCCCTGGATGATCGCGCTCGGCCTCGGCCTCGCGGCGTGGGAGGTCGCGCAGGCCAAGCTGCTGCTGCTGCCACGGCCGTTCTTCGGAACGCCGCAGGACCTGCTGGATGTGTTCCTGACCGACTGGAAACGGCTGGGCGACAGCCTGCTGCACTCGCTCGGCCTGCTGGCGGTGGGCTACGCGACCGGGGCCACCCTGGGCATCGCGACGGGGCTGGGCCTGGGCCGGTCGCGGCGCTTCCGCTACTGGGCGCTGCCCTTCGTCCGCCTGATCGGTCCCCTGCCCCCGGTGGCCCTGTTGCCGCTTGCCATGGTGCTGTTTCCCTCGAACTGGCTGGCCAGCGAGGCGCTGATGACACTTGGCTCCGGTTTTCCGATCACCGTCCTGACCTGGTCCGGCGTGGCCGCGGTCGACCCGGCCTATTACGACGTGGCGCGCACCATGGGCGCACGGGACCGCTTCCTTGTCCTGCGGGTGGCGCTGCCCGCCGCCATGCCCCAGATCTTCGTCGGGCTGTTCATGGGCCTGGGCATGTCCTTCGTGGTGCTGGTGGTCGCCGAAATGCTTGGCGTGAAATCCGGGCTGGGCTTTTACATGCAGTGGGCCCAGGGATGGGCGGCCTATCCCAACATGTATGCCGCGCTCCTGGTCATGTCGCTGATGTGCACGGGGCTGGTCACGATCCTGTTCAAGGTACGGGACCGGATTCTCGGCTGGCAGAAGGACGGGCTGAAATGGTGACCTCTCCGGTCGGACAGACAGCACCGCTGGGCATCCGGCTTCGCGGCATTCACCACGGCTACCGGATCGGCGGCGCCTTCCAGCCGGTAATCCAGGATGTCAGCCTTGATATCGCGCCGGGCGAGTTCGTGGCGCTGCTGGGTCCGTCCGGGTGCGGCAAATCGACCCTGCTGCGCCTGATCGCGGGGCTGGAACCGCCGCGTTCGGGGCAAATTCTGGCGGACGGCGTGCCGGTCACGGGCCCGGGGCCCGACCGTATCGTCATGTTCCAGGACCCGACGCTCTATCCCTGGCGCACCGTGCGCGCCAACGTGGCGCTCAGCCAGGACATCGCGGGCCGGCGCGACGACGCGGCCATCGATGCCGCGATCGACATGGTGGGGCTGAAGGGCTTCGAACGCGCCTGGCCGCACCAGCTTTCGGGCGGCATGGCGCAGCGCGCGGCCCTGGCCCGGGCACTGGTCAACGATCCGAGACTGCTGATCCTGGACGAACCGCTGGGCAAGCTGGACAGCCTGACGCGGCTGACGATGCAGACGGAATTGCTGCGCCTGTGGCAAAGGCGCGGCTTCACCGTCATCATGGTCACGCATGACGTGGAGGAAGCGCTGCTGCTGGCCACCCGCGTGGTAACGTTCAGCGCGCGGCCGGCGAGCGTGCTTTCGGACATCGCGATCGACCTGCCCTATCACCGCCATCGCGACGATCCGCGCCTCCTGACGCTGCGCCGCGAGATCCTGGTCCGGCTGGGCCACAGCGAGGACTGGTAGCCGCCAGCCAACCGTCAGATCACGTAATCCACCGGCGGCAGGCTCTGGTCCATGGTCAGCGACGGCAGGCCCTCATGCCTCTCGCCCACCGGACGCGCCGGATTGCCCACGACCGTGGTGAAGGGGGCGACAGGGCGCAGTACGATGGCACCCGCCCCGACCTTCGCCCCTTCGCCGATCTCGATATTGCCCAGGACCTTGGCGCCGGTACCGATCAGGGCCCCACGCCGGACTTTCGGATGCCGGTCGCCGGCTTCCTTGCCGGTGCCGCCCAGGGTCACGTTCTGCAGCAGGGCGACGTCATCCTCGATCACGGCGGTTTCCCCGACGACGATGCCCGTGCCGTGATCGAACAGAATCCGCTGCCCCAGGCGCGCCGCGGGATGAATGTCCACCGCGAACAGTTCGGAAGCCCGGCTCTGGATATAATGCGCGAGCGTCCGGCGGTTTTCCTGCCACAGCCAGTGCGCCACGCGGTGGCACTGGATGGCATGGAATCCCTTGAAGAACAGGAACGGCGTCACGGAATCCGTCGCGGCAGGGTCCCGGTCGCAGATGGCATGCAGGTCGGCCGCCGCCGCATCGACGGACTGGGGCCGCGCCCGCTGGAAATCGCGGACCAGCCCGAAAAGGGTGGCCTTGCGGAGCAGGTCGCTGTCGAGCTTCCGTGACAGCAGGAAAGCCAGTGCCGTCGCGAAATCCGGCTGGTCGAGAATGGACGGGCGCAGAAGATCCTTCAGGACCACGTCGCGACATCCACGCACCTCCGCCCGCATGGCCTGCCACAGCGCGGCCGTCGAGGACGGCGCGTGCTGCCTGACCCGCGCGGTCAGCGGCACCGCGCGGCCCTGGTCGAGATAGGCGCGTAAACTCGTGACGTGTCCTGGCATGTCTTTTCCGCTTCAGCCCCTGGCGATGCAGGCGGTTGCGCCGGACGACCGGTCCGGCGCAACCCCTGGGCATCCTTGGTCAGTATCCGAGGTCGGCACCCGCCGGTGGGGCGGCCGGCTTGGGTTCGGCCTTTTCGGTGACCAGGACCTCGGTCGTGATCAGCAGGCTGCCGACCGAGGCCGCGTCCTGCAGGGCCGTGCGCACGACCTTGGTCGGGTCGATGATGCCGGCGGCGACCAGATCCTTGAATTCGCCGATCTGCGCATCGAATCCGAAATTGTATGCGCCGTTCTCCAGCACCTTTCCGGCCACGACCGCACCGTCCTCGCCGGCATTCTCCGCGATCTGGCGCAGCGGCGCCTGCAATGCCTTGCGGACGATGTCGCCGCCGATGCGCTGGTCGTCATTATGGAACTGCAGCCGCGCCACGACCTCCGCCGCGCGCGCCAGCGCGGTCCCGCCGCCCGGGACGATGCCTTCCTCGACGGCCGCGCGCGTGGCGTTCAGCGCGTCATCGACGCGATCCTTGCGCTCCTTCACCTCGATTTCGGTCGAACCGCCGACCCGGATGATGGCCACTCCGCCCGCCAGCTTCGCCAGGCGCTCCTGCAATTTTTCCCGATCGTAGTCCGAGGTGGTTTCCTCGATCTGCGCGCGGATCTGCCCGACGCGGCCCTTGATGGCGTCGGCGTCGCCCTCGCCGTCGACGATGGTCGTGTTGTCCTTGTCGATCACGATGCGCCGCGCCTGGCCAAGCTGCGACAGCGTCACGCTTTCCAGCTTGATGCCCAGATCCTCGCTGATGACCTCGCCACCCGTCAGGATCGCGATATCCTCCAGAATGGCCTTGCGCCGGTCGCCGAAGCCCGGCGCCTTGACAGCCGCGATCTTCAGCCCGCCGCGCAACTTGTTCACCACCAGGGTCGCCAGGGCCTCGCCCTCGACATCCTCGGCGATGCTCAGCAGCGGGCGCCCGGATTTGACCACGTTCTCCAGCAGCGGCAGCAGGGGCTGCAGCGACGACAGCTTCTTTTCATGGATCAGGATATAGGGATTTTCCAGGTCCGCGATCAGCTTCTCGCTGTTCGTCACGAAATAGGGCGAGATATAGCCCCGGTCGAACTGCAACCCCTCGACTACGTCCAGTTCGGTCTCGAATCCCTTGGCTTCCTCGACGGTGATCACACCGTCCTTGCCGACCTTCTGCACCGCCTCGGAAATGATGCGGCCGATTTCCACCTCGCCGTTGGCCGAAATCGTGGCCACCTGGGCGGTTTCCTCCCGGGTCGCGATCGGGCGGGTACGCGTCCGCAGTTCCTCGATCACCGCGGTCGTCGCGTGATCGATTCCGCGCTTGACGTCCTGCGGGTTGAAACCGGCGGCGACCGCCTTCAGCCCCTCGCGCACGATGGACTGCGCCAGGACGGTCGCGGTCGTCGTCCCGTCGCCCGCCAGGTCGTTGGTCTTGCTGGCGACCTCACGCAGAAGCTGCGCGCCCAGGTTCTCGAACTTGTCGGACAGTTCGATCTCCTTGGCGACCGTGACACCGTCCTTGGTGATCCTTGGCGCGCCGAAGCTCTTGTCGATGACGACGTTGCGGCCCTTCGGCCCCAGCGTCACCTTGACCGCGTCGGCAAGCGTGTCGATTCCGGAAAGCAGGCGCGCCCGTGCGTCGCCGGCGAACTTGACGTCTTTGCTGGCCATTGAAGTTTTTCCTGTCCCTGAGATGTCAGCGCGTGGACCCGACGATACCGAACAGGTCGGATTCCTTGGCGATCAGCAGGTCCTCGCCCGCGATCCTGACCTCGGTGCCCGACCATTTCCCGAACAGGACGTGATCGCCGGCGCGGACCTCGAGCGGCACGATCTCTCCGCGATCGTCACGGGCGCCGGGACCGACCGCCACCACCACGGCTTCGACCGGCTTTTCCTGGGCGGTGTCGGGAATGATGATGCCGCCGGCCGTCTTTTCGGTCGGGGAGATGCGCCGCAGGACCACGCGGTCATGCAGGGGGCGAAAGCTGCTCATGACAAATTTTCCTTCGGAATAGTCGAATGACCGGACAGGCGGGCGCGCGCGCGCCGAAACAGCCGCGCGACCTGCCACGTCAGGTCGTCATGCCCTGTCAGGGTCCGGTTATGGAAAGCCCGCACGCTGTCGTGCGTGGCATAGAAGCGCCGCGTCTCGTGGTCATCCTCCAGGATGACGGTGCCGAGAAACGTGCCGTCGATTTCGACGATATGGGATTCAAGCATCGGGTTGCCGCCTTTTCGACCCCGCACAGGCGGGATTCGGCCGACGGTTTCCCGCCGGCGTTCTATCCGGTGTGCGCCGGCGCCCCGTGGCCGGCACACGCCGCGCTACATCGTTCGATGCGGCACATTCGTGCAGTCGCCTGAATCATGTGAACCACTCCGGTCGATCGTCGCCCATCGCGGCGAACAAGGGTGATCATACAGGCGGCAGGCCGCCGGTCAACACATAAACCCGCCGAATTTTGGTTATATATTATATAACTATTTATTGAGTGCTTTTTGGACCCAGTCCCGCCGGTTTATATAATTTATATTATTTTCAATGTGTTGGTTATAATTCCCAATCGCGCGGGCCAGGATCGGGCCCGTTCCCCGGATCATGCCTGGTTCCATAGGCGCTTTCAGTGCGCACGGATGCGACCTTTATATAACATTTTCGATAGTTATATATTGAAAAGAACGACCGAATGCCGTTATCTGGTGTCCTGCCGGCATGGCGGCCATCACAGGCAAGGGGAATCCAGTCCAATGACCATTCATCTCGGGGAGATCGCTCCCGATTTCGAGCAGGAAACCACCTTCGGCCCGATCCGCTTCCATGACTGGCTGGGCGATTCCTGGGGCATCCTGTTCAGCCACCCCAAGGATTTCACGCCGGTCTGCACGACGGAACTCGGCGCCGTCGCGAAGCTGGCACCCGAATGGGCGAAACGGAATACCAAGGTGATCGGCCTGTCCGTCGATCCGGTCGGCAGCCATTCGGAATGGGAGAGCGATATCGCCCGGAGCCAGGGGGCGTCGGTCAATTTCCCGATCATCGCCGACGCGGACGGAACGGTCGCGGCCCTGTACGACATGATCCATCCGTCGGCCGATCCCAAGGTGACGGTCCGCACGGTCTTCATCATCGATCCCAGCAAGAAGGTCCGCCTGACGCTGACCTACCCGCCGTCGGCCGGCCGGAACTTCGACGAAGTGCTGCGGGTGCTGGACAGCCTGCAACTGACCGACGCCCACAAGGTCACGACCCCGGCCAACTGGACGAACGGCGACGAAGTCATCATCGCGCCCTCGGTCGGCGACGAACAGGCCCGTAGCCTTTTTCCCGCCGGCTGGAAGACGGTGCTGCCCTATCTGCGGCTTGTCCCGCAACCGCGATAGCGCGTTTCAGGATACAGGCCATGGCGCTCTTCCCCGGCTGGACCGCACCGGATTTCACGATCGATACGGCACTGGGGCCGGTCCGCTTCCACGCGTGGCTGGCCGGGGGGTGGGGCATCGTCGTCACCCACCCGGACGATTACAGCCCGCAGAGCCTGCGCAGCGCCGTTGCCTGGGCCCGGTCCGGCGCGCGGCCGGTCCGGCTGCTCGGCCTGGCATCGTCAGGCCACGAAGCAAGGCAGGTCGAAAGCCTGGAGTTTCCGATCATCCAGGACGGCGCCGAAGGTGTCGCCGCCCTCTGGCGCGGCTTCAGCGTGGATGTCGGACCGGCCGGCACGACGCTGGACGAACATATGGTGTTCGTCCTGGACCCGGCCCGGACGATCCGGACGACGGTGTCCTATCCCCCGTCGCGCAACCGGGACTTCGCTGAAATCATCCAGGTCGTGGAAGCCTGCGATACGGGCTGTGCCGCACTACGCGACAGACGTGCGGCCTGAAGCCCCGAACCGCAAAATCACCGACCATGACCATTATCGATCCCGGAGGCACAGCGATGTCGGCCGTCGATTCCCCGAATCACGTCACCCCCGCGCTGGCGCTTCTCTCGGCTTTCGAAATCGTGATCGTGCCCGGCCTCCACGGCTCCTGTCCCGATCACTGGCAGTCCCGGTGGGAGAACGCCCTGCGCCTGCAGGGTGTCACGGTACGCCGGGTCATCCAGCGCGACTGGGCGAATCCCACCTATCAGGCATGGAGCAACGGTCTGCGCCATGCCTTGCAGGCCTGCCGGCGCCCGGCCATCCTTGTCGCGCACAGTCTCGGCGCCGTCCTGGTGGCGCGGCGGGCGTCCGAACACCGCCTGGGGCGCGCGGTCGGCGCCCTGCTGGTAGCGCCCGCCGATGTCGAGCACTATGCCGGGCCGGACGCCCGCCGGGTCACCGGTTTCGCCCCGCTGCCGGGTGTCCGGCTGCCGCTACCCTCCATCCTGGTCGCCAGCCGGAACGACGAATGGCTGTCGCCGGCCCGCGCCGCGACCCTGGCGACACGGTGGGGATCGACATTGATCGATGCCGGGCGGATCGGGCATATCGGCAGCGCATCGGGCGTCGGGCTGTGGCCGGACGGATTGTCGGCCCTGCTGCAACTGGCGCACGCGCTGCCTTGACGCCGCCAGCCGTTTCACTTCAAGGAGTGCCAATGACGCCCCCGTTGCCCCTGCGCCGCCGTTCGCTGCTTGCCCTGCTGGCCGCGACACCCTTTTCGCATGTCGCCCACGCGGCCGCGCCGACGACCCTGCGGATCGGCATCATGGCTGGCGAGGATGAAGATATCTGGCGTATCGCCGCCGTCCATGCCGCCCAGGCCGGCCTGATGCTGAAGGTCGTCACGTTCTCGGACTACAACGCGCCCAACGAGGCACTGGCCGACCATGAACTGGACGCCAACGCCTTCCAGCACGGGCCGTTCCTGTCGGCCCAGATCGCGGCGCGCGGCTATCGCATCGTTGCGGTCGGCAATACCTACTTCTCGCCGATCGGCCTGTATTCCAGCCGCTGGAAATCGGTCAGGGACCTGCCCGGCGGCGCCGTGATCGGCGTCCCCAACGACCCGAGCAACGAAGGGCGCGCCCTGCATCTGCTTGAATCGCTGGGCCTGTTCACCCTGACCCCCTCGGCGGGCCTTCTGCCCACCGCGCTGGATATCGCCGACAATCCGCGCAACGTGACCATCAAGGAACTGGATGCCGGGATGGTGGGCCGCGCGCTGCCCGACCTGGACGCGGCGGTGGTCAATACCGACTGGGCCCTCAAGGCCGGTATCCAGGTCAGCCGGCAGCGGATCGGCCAGGAAGCACTGGCCGGCAACCCCTACGTCAACTTCATCGCCGTCAACGCGCAGGACGAGCACGCCCCCTGGGTCGCCCCGCTGGTCCATGCCTTCCAGCAGCCGGACGTCCGCCAGGGAATCCTGGACGTCTACCATGGTGCGATCGTTCCGGCATGGGGATGAGCCTTCTGCGGGTCGAGCACGCGTCGCGCCGCTTCGCCGGCCATACCGCGCTTCAGGATATCGATTTCGAGGTCCATCCCGGCGAGATTCTG
The DNA here is from genome assembly GCF_000021325.1 of Gluconacetobacter diazotrophicus PA1 5. Classification (GTDB taxonomy): domain Bacteria; phylum Pseudomonadota; class Alphaproteobacteria; order Acetobacterales; family Acetobacteraceae; genus Gluconacetobacter; species Gluconacetobacter diazotrophicus. Next base: position 983,933 of record NC_011365.1, read on the forward strand.
GGCGTCATCGGCCGGTCGGGCGCGGGCAAGACGACATTGCTGCGCTGCCTGAGCGGCCTGGAACGGCCGGACAGCGGCCGGATCGTGATCGAAGGCGAGGACATCACCGCCCTGCCGGAAAGCCGGCTGGTGCAGGTCCGGCGGCGCATCGGGCTGGTGTTCCAGCATTTCAACCTGCTGCAGTCCCGGACCGTCGCCGGCAACGTCGCGCTGCCGCTGGAAATCGCGGGCGTGCCGAAAGCCGCACGCGCGGCGCGGGTGGCGGAACTGATCGAACTGGTCGGGCTGTCCGGGCACAAACGGAAACGGCCCAGCCAGTTGTCGGGCGGCCAGAAACAGCGCGTGGGCATTGCCCGGGCCCTGGCCGCGCAGCCGGCGCTGCTGTTGTGCGACGAGGCCACATCGGCGCTGGACCCCGAAACGACCGTCTCGATTCTCGACCTCCTCCTCGACATCAACCGGCGGCTCGGGCTGACCATCATCCTGATCACGCATGAGATGGAGGTCATCCGTCGCATCGCCCGGCGCGTCCTGGTCCTGGACCAGGGCCGGATCGTCGAGGACGGCCCGACCGCCGCGCTGCTGGGCGGCGCGACCCGCCACCCAGTCACGCGCGCCTTCCTGTCCGAAGGCCGGCCCCGCGTTCCGGACGATGTGATGGACGCCCTGCGCGACGCGCCATCCCAGGGCGCCCATCCGGTCCTGCACGTCGTCCTGGACGCGCCGGCAGGCCAGACGCCCCTTCTGTCCACGCTGGGCCGCCGCTTCGGACTGGACGTGACGGTCGTGCAGGCAACGGTCGGCGACATCTCGGGCCGTGCCGGCGCCGAATTCGTCCTGCGCCTGTCGGACCAGTCCGCCGAGGCGCTCGATTTCATCCGGCAGGCCAGCCAGTCCATGGAGGTGATCGGGTATGTCCCGGCTGATCGTTGATCTGGTCCTGCGCGCGACGGTCGAGACGCTGGACATGGTGCTGGCATCGGGCCTGATCGCGGTCATCGGCGGCCTGCCGCTGGCGGTCCTGCTGGTCGCGACCGCACCGGGCGGCTTGTATCCGCTGCCGGCACTCTCGCGTATCCTCGGCCTGGGTATCGACGCGGTCCGGGCCGTGCCCTTCATGATCCTGCTGGTGCTGCTGATTCCGCTGACGCGTCTGGTCGCCGGGACCACCCTGGGCACCGGGGCCGCGATCGTGCCGCTGGCGATCGCCGCCGTGCCCTATTTCGCCCGCATCGCCGAGGTTTCGCTGCGCGAGGTCGATCGCGGCCTGGTCGATGCGGTGCGCGCGATGGGCGGCACGCGCTGGATGGTCGTCCGCTACGTCCTGCTGCCGGAGGCCCTGCCCGGCCTGATCTCGGGCTTCACCGTCACGCTGGTCACACTCGTCGGCGCCTCGGCCATGGCGGGCGTCATCGGTGCCGGCGGGCTGGGCGACCTGGCGATCCGCTACGGCTACCAGCGATTCAACACCCAGGTGATGCTGTCGGTCGTGGCCGTGCTGATCGTCATGGTCACCATCATCCAGTTGATCGGAAACCTCGCGGCGCGACGGCTCCGCTAGAGCCAAAAACAGGGCCTGAGCCGTCAGCCCCTGCGCCCGTATAGCGGGCCGAGGGCGGCGCAGGCGCGATAGTCCTGTCCTTCCTTGTCGGAACCGAACGCCCCCCAGAGGCTGGGGCGATCGATCGCCGCTTCGTCCAGGTTGTGCATGCACACCGGAATCCTCAGCATGGCGGCGAGCGCCACGAAGTCCGCGCCCACGTGCCCGTGCGCGAGCACGGCATGGTTCGCCCCCCATGACGCCATGACGGAATAGACGTCGCGGAACGCGCCATGCCCCGTCAGCCGCGGCACGAACCAGGTCGTCGGCCAGCTCGGGTCCGTGCGGGCTTCCAGGGCCGCATGCACGGCAGGCGGCAGGTCCACGCTCCAGCCTTCCGCGATCTGCAGCACCGGACCGATTCCGGCGACCAGGTTCAGCCGCACCATGGTGAAGGCCACGCCACCCCGTGTCACGAAATGGCTGGAAAAGCCGCCGCCCCGGAAATATTCCTCCAGTCCCGGGCACCAGTCCGTCGCGGCCAGCAGGGCGGAGATATCGTCCTCGTCCACCTGCCAGTGCGGCTTGATCGTGGGCGCACCCTGCGCGTCGCGCACGGCGCAGGACCCGTCCAGCGCGGCCGCGCCCGAGTTGATCAGATGCAGGATTCCACCCGCGCTTTTGCCTTCCAGCCGGTGTCCCGTCACCCGCTGCACCGCCTCGGGCGACCAGAACGTGCGCACATCGGCGAAAATCTGGGCCTTGCCGCTCATCAGCAGGCCGAACAGCATGGTCGCCCCGTTCAGGCAATCATTCTCGGTCGCCAGGATACTGGGTGCGCGCGCGCCGCTCCAGTCGAACGAGCTGTTCAGCAATGCCTCCGCGACATCGGCGTTCGGATACTGGTCGGTCCAGTGACGCTGCCCCTGGAAACCCGCCGCGATCGCGTCATAGCCCAGCGCCTCTTCCGCCCACCCCATTGCCGCCAGACGCGCGTTGCCGTGCATCATGTCGCGAATGCACAGGGTCATCGCCAGGCTTTCCGACAGGATTTCGCGTTTCCCGGCCGCGTCACGCGGACGGGCGTTGCGCTCGATGCCGAAACGGAACCGCGCGTCCGCCCAGGCCTGGGCGGTCTCCAGTTCCGCCGTGTCGTAGATTTTCCTGTCGAGCCGGCGCCGCAATTCCGTCATGTCCACGGCCTGCACGCGCATGTCCAGCCACGACCGGAAAAAGGCGTGATCGACGATCGACCCCGCTATTCCCATCGACACGCCGCCGATCGACAGGTAGGTGCGCCCGCGCATCGTGGCGACCGCAAGCCCCGCGCGGGCAAACCGCAGCAGTTTTTCCCGCACGTCGGGCGGGATCGCCTCGTCGCCGGAATCCTGGACATCCCGTCCATAGATGGAAAAGGCGGGCAGCCCCTTCTGGTTATGGGCCGCCAGCGCCGCCGCCAGATAGACCGCGCCCGGCCGTTCCGTGCCGTTGAAGCCCCAGATCGCCTTCTGGCGTTCCGGCACCATGTCGATGGTCTCCGCCCCGTAACACCAGCACGGAGTCACCGAAATCGACAGTCCGACATGCGCGGACGCGAATTTCTCTTCGCACGCCGCGGCTTCGGCGTATCCCGCGATGCAGGTGTCGGCGATCACGCACTCCACGGCCTCGCCCCCGGCATGACGCAATTCCGAGGTCAGGAACGCGGCCGTGCGGTGGGCCATCGCCATCGTGACGTCTTCAAGCGATTCGCGAATGCCGCCGCGCCGCCCGTCGATGATCGGGCGGATGCCGATTTTCGGCAAAGATCTGTTCATGACATCCTCCCGATCAATACAGAACCTGCTTGGCTTCCGGCGAATCCAGGTTCGCCCTGGTCACGAAGACCACGCCCGTGTTGACATATTTGGTGGGCTTCGCCCCCGTCAGGACGCCGATCGCCGTCTCGACCCCCTTCGCGCCCATCGCGTAGGACCCTTGCACGGCAAGCAACTGGAACGTGCCGCTCCTGACGAACCCCTGTTCGTCCTCGTTTCCATCAAAGGCGATGGCGTAGAGCTTTCCGCTTTTTCCCGCCTGCTGGATCGCACGGCCCACGCCCACCGCCGTCATCTCGTTGGCGGCGAAAATACCCTTCAGATCGGGGTTCGAGGCCAGCACGTCGGTCGTCTGGTTCATGGCCAGGGCCATCTGGGACTGCGAATAGAAGGGACCGACGATCTGGATATGCGAATGTTCGGCGATATATTTCCTGAATCCGCCGACCCGGCCGATTTCAGACCCCACACCCGGCACATACGACATGATCGCGACCTTGCCGGTCTGTCCGACATGATCGACCATTTCCTTGCCCAGCGCCTCGCCCGCCGCCTCGTTGTCGGTCGCGAGGAAGGACTGGTAATATTTGGCACCCGAATCAGAAATCATGCTGTCGATCAGCACGACGGGAATATGCGCCTCCCACGCCTTGCGGATGGAGGGCACCAGAGCATCCGGATCGGACGGGGCCAGCACGATGGCCGCGACCTTCTGCGTCACGGCGTCGGCGACCATGTTGACCTGGTCCGCGACCGCGGATTCGGACGTCGGTCCCTGAAAGGTCATCGTATAGTTCTCTACCTTCGCAACGGCGTCGGCGGCGCCCTTTCGGACGTTCTGCCAGTAGTTGGAATTGGCGGTCTTGACGATGACCGCGATCCCGCGATCCGCCGCATGGGCCTGCCCCACGGCAACGGCGGCGCACAGCATTGTCGCCGCGCATAAAAGACGTCTCATGTTCGATTCCTGTTTTCTTCTTGTTATCGGTCGCCGAGCCACGGAGCAGCATACGGCCCGTATCATTCACCGCTTCATTCGCATCTGATCGATCCAGACCGTCCCGATGATGACCAGTCCGATGACGATCTGCTGGATGAAGTAGGAAACGCCGTTCATGTTCAGGCCATTGCGAAGGATGCCGATCACGAACGCGCCGATCATGGTACCGGAAATCGTCCCGACCCCACCCATCAGGGACGTACCGCCGATCACGGCGCTGGCGATCGCATCCATTTCGGCCGCGATGCCTTCATTCGGCTGCGCGGTCACCAGGCGTGACATCAGGACACATCCGGCCAGCCCGGCCAGCAGCCCCGACATGCCATAGGCCACCATCTTGACCCGCGCCACGTTGACGCCGGAAAGCCGCGCGGCCTCGCTGCTGGACCCCACGGCATAGGCATGCCGTCCGATCGGCATCCGGCCGAGCATGATGGCCACGACCACGGCGAGCACGACCATCAGGATGACGGGATAGGGAATCCCCACGAACACCACGTTCGGAAACCCGTCGCTGCCGTCGCGAACGATCCGGAACAGGGCGCCGTTTCCCAGCACCCCGAACGCATCCCCCAGCCCGGAAACCGGCCGTGCCCCGGTGATCTGCAACGCCACGCCGCGCGCGACCATCATCATGCCAAGCGTCGCGATGAACGGCGGCAGCTTCATCCATGTGATGATGATCCCGTTGATGGCGCCGCACGCGCCGCCGGTCAGGATTCCGATGGCGAAACCCAGGGGAACCGGAACCCCGGCCTTCACCGCGAGCGCCGCGACCACGCCGGACAGGGCAAGCACCGACCCCACGGACAGGTCGATGCCGCCGGTAATGATCACGCAGGTGGCGCCGATCCCCAGATAGGCGATCTGCGTGGTCTGCAGCGCGACGGTCAGCCCGTTATCTACCGAAAAGAACGCGCGCGACGTGAGGGCGAAAATCACGATCATCACGACCAGGCTGCCCAGGGCCGCGAATTTCTGGATCAGGTCCTTCTGTCGGTCGGACAACCGGCGCGCGGGTATAAGGGGCGGACGCCCTTCATGCTGCGGAACTGTTTTTGATGCCTGAAGCATAGGACATGATCTCTTCTTGATTGGTTGTTTTCGTGTCCAGGACGCCTGTTATGCTTCCCTCGTGAAACACCACGACCCGATCCGTCAGGCCCAGGATCTCCGGCAGTTCCGAGGAAATCACGACGATGCCGATTCCGCGCGCGGCCAGCGCGTCGATCAGCTTGTAGATGGCAAACTTCGCGCCGACATCGATACCGCGCGTCGGCTCGTCGAAGAACAGGATGCGCGATTCCCGGTACAGCCACTTGCCGATGACCACCTTCTGCTGGTTCCCGCCCGACAGCAGGCGTACCGGCTGCGAAACCGACGGCGTCCGGATATCGAGCGAGGCGACCGACTGGCGCGCGACTTCCCGTTCCCGATCGGCCCGGATAAGGCCGAACGCATTGGACACATCGTGGATATGCGCAAGCGTGATATTATGCGCGACCGACATGCCGATCGCCAGGCCGTCGAACTTCCTGTCCTCGGACAGATAGGCGATGCCGTGGGCGATCGCGTCGATCGGCGACCTGATGTCCAGCCGCCTGCCGTCCAGGATGATGTCACCCGCCTGCGCGGGCTCCGCACCGAAGATCGTGCGCGCGACCTCGGTCCGGCCGGCGCCCATCAGGCCGGCAAAGCCGAGAATTTCTCCACGCCGCAATGAAAAGCTGACGTCGCGGAAGGCCGGAAGACGCGTCAGGCCACGGACATCCAGCAGGATCTGATCATCGGGGACCGAAATCCGTTCGGGAAATTTGTCGCGCAGATCGCGCCCAACCATAAGCCGCACGATCTCGTCGATGCTGATCGCCTCGAAAGGCTGTGTCGCGACATATTTTCCGTCCCGGAATATGGTGACGCGATCGACGATATGACGGAATTCGTCAAGACGGTGGGAAATATAGACGATGCCGACGCCCTGGCGCTTCAGTTCGTTCATCACGCGGAACAACTGCGTCGTCTCGGCCTCGGTCAGGGACGAGGTGGGCTCGTCCATGATCAGCACATCGGCGTCCAGCGACAGGGCCTTGGCGATTTCCACCATCTGCTGCCGCGCGACCGACAGGGATTTGACCTGCGCGTCCGGTTCGATATCGACGCCGAGCCTGTCAAGGATTCCGCGCGCCTGCGCGGCCATCTTTGCCCGATCGACAAAGGGCCCGCGCCGGGGTTCGCGGGCGAGAAAGATGTTTTCGGCCACGGTCAGGTCGGGAACCAGGTTCAGTTCCTGATGGATCATGGCGATCCCGGCATCCTGCGCGTCCTGGATCGAGCCGAAGCGGCAGGGTTGGCCCCGGAAATACAGCGTTCCCTCATCCGGAATGTACAGGCCGGACAGGATCTTCATCAATGTCGATTTGCCGGCGCCGTTTTCACCGCAGAGCGCATGCACCTCGCCCGCGCGCAGATGAAAATTCACGCCGTCCAGCGCCAGCACACCCGGGAACCGCTTGGTGATCCCTGTTGCGACCAGCAGGTCCGGCACATCCGGCGCGTCGTCGGCGCTGCCTTGGTTGTCTGTCATAGCCCTCTCCAGGCCCAGCGACTTCGCTTGATTATTTTCTGTGGTCTTTTGCTAAGTCGTGTTAGCACACTATTAGCGTGTATCGTTCCGTGCAAGGACGATATCGGCCGCCCTGTGCATCTTCGCAAAACTGTGACGAAAGAACCGATGAAACCCGCCGTTCCCGCCATGGACCGACCCGACAGCGACCCGCCATCCATCGCGCAGGTGGCCAAGGCCACCAACTGCTCGGTCACCACGGTCCGGCTCGTCCTGAACGGACAGGCTGGAAAATACCGGATCAGCGCCGCCACGCAGAAGATCGTTCGCGATTATGTCGATCTGCATGGGTATTGCCTCAACCATGCGGCGCGAAGCCTCAAGCTGCGCCGGACCGATACGATCGGCCTGGTCGTGCCGGAGATCGCCAATCCGTTCTTTGCCGGGCTGATGGCCTGCCTGGAACGATTGTGCGCGGCCCGCGGACTGGTGCTGCTGACCGCGTCGTCCGGCGAAATGCCGGCGCAGGAGGACCGCGCGATCAGGGAACTGGGCACCCGTGGGATCGATGCCCTGATCGTCGTACCATGCCAGGCGCCCCGCTACGGGCGCCTTCTTGGCGGCGCGAAGGACATTCCGGTGGTCCTGCTCGATCGCGCCTATACGGGCGCCCCCTATACCGTCATCGCCAGCGACAATTTCGGCGAATGCGTTGCCCTGACCGATGCGATCCTCGATGCCGGGGAGCAGCCGCATTTCATCTGCGCGAATGAACGCCTGCCGAGCATCGGCGATAGAATCGCGGGATTCGGCGCGGCATGCCGGAAACGACGCATCCGGAACTGGCGCGCCCGGGTCCATTGCGCGGATCAGGACAGCATCCACAGCGCGGGAACGATCGTCGACGCGCTGCTGGCGCAGGGCGGCCCACCCCGTGCCCTGATCTGCTCCTCCCTCCTGATGCTGCAAGGGACCATGGAGCGCCTGAAGCTCCGTCTCGGGCAGTTGCCGCCGGATATCACCTTCGGAACATTCGACGATCATTTCATGCTCGATTTTCTGCCGAACCACACATTTGCCATTCGCCAGGACGCGGACATGCTGGCCGCACTGGCGCTGGACTATCTCGATCAGCATCCGACCGGACCCGACGGTCCCGGCCGTGTGCTTGCCCCCTGCACGTTCGTTCAACGCCCCGCGAGGCGATAGGCCCGGGCGGCCGTCCCGCCTTCGATCGCGGCGCGTGCCTCGCCTCCGACCGAGGCCAGAAGCGCGTCGCTTGCGTCACGCCACGCGTCATAGCCGCCTGCCATCTCGACCACGGGCCAGTCGCTTCCCCACATCACCCGTCGCGGCCCGAAGCACGCCAGGACATGGTCGATCACGGGACGCAGGGTTTCGACGCTCCAGTCATCGCCCGCCTCCGTCACCAGTCCGGACAGCTTGCAATTCATGGCGGGATGGTCGGACAGGTCGCGGATATGGTCTTTCCACTGCGCAAGGTCACCGTTGCGCAGCGGCGGCTTTCCGGCATGGTCCAGGACCATCGTCAGGCCCGGATGCCGTTCGGCCAGCACGCGCATGGCATTCATGTGGCGCGCCGTCACCAGCAGGTCGAGCACAAGCCCGGCCTCGGTCATCGCATGCAGGGCCGGCTGGACCGCGTCCCCGAGAATCCAGTCCGTATCGCCGATATCCTGCAGCATCGGACGCAGGCCGACGATCAGCGGCATCGCGGCCAGACGCGCCACCGTCGCGGGGGCGTGCACGTCATCAAGCGGCGCCCAGCCGACGACGCCCCGCACCAGGCCCGGATGGGCCCGCGCCTGGTCGAGCATGAAGCCCGTATCGATCTCGCTCGCCGCCGCCTGCACCAGGATGATGCCGTCGGCGGCATCGCGCCCCGGACGCGGCATGTCGAGGTCGAAATCGCGGTCGATCATCGAATGGGGCGGCAGCCAGCCATAGATGCCCGACGCCCGGTGCCAGACGTGACGATGCGCGTCGATCTTCATCCCGGATGATCCGCGAAGATGACCCCCTTGGCGAGGATCACGTTCCCATAGGGACGCCCTTCCCCGGTCTGGATCACGGCGAAGCAATGCGCGGTTTCTTCGTAAAATGCGTAACGCTCGATTCTGCGCGATGCCGCGTGGCCATGCGCGCGCAGCGTCGCGTCGATGTCCGCCACCGCTTCGGGCACGGCGTCCGGGTCGCCGACCTGCTGCATCGAGACGGCCGGATCATCGACGAAGCCATCCAGCGGCAACAGCTTCAATATGGCGTCCAGCACGGGCGGGACCGGGATCGCGGGCAGGCGGTTCAGCCTGCGGGCGATCCGCTCGGCCGGGAAGTTCGCATCGACGATCGCGACGCGGTCGCCATGTCCCATCGCCGCCAGCGCATACAGCACATCCGGCGTCAGCAGGGACGAAATACCGATCAGCATGCAGCCTCCTTTACCCGGCCCCGCGGTCAGAATGCGCGGTCGAGATGAATGTAGCCGCCATCCACGACGACCCATTGTCCCGTGGTGTGCGACGATACGGGTGAGAGCAGGAAGACCACGCTGTCCGCGATCTCGCGCGGCGTGGTCATGCGCCGCCCAAGCGGGATGCGCGCCTTGACCGCCCGGAGCTTTTCCTCCCGGTCGGCAAAACCGTCGAGCCAACTGTCATATTGCGGTGTCCAGACCTCGGACGGAATGACGGCGTTCACGCGGATCAGATCGGCGGCCAGCGTCACGGCCCATTCCCGGGTCAGCGAAAGCATCCCCCCTTTCGCCGCCGCGTAACCGCTTGTGCCGCCCTGCCCCGTCAGCGCGGTCTTGGACGCGATATTGACGACGCTGCCGCCCCCATCGCGCAGGCCGGGCAGCGCGTGATGCAGCATGGTATAGCAATGCACCAGGTTCGCGTTCAGCGACCGGCGGAAGGCATCCGGCCCCGCTTCGATGCCGATGGAATCATTGGTACCGGCATTGTTCACCAGTCCGTCGATCCTGCCATGCGTTTCCACGATGTGACGGACGGCACTCGCGCAGGCGCCGTCCTCGGTCAGGTCCGCCTGATGAAAGCTCGCGCGCGGCTGCCGCGCGCGCAGGCGCGCCATGAAGTGCGGATCGGGCGCGAATTTCCCCACGATCGCGGGCACCGCACCCTCTTCGGCAAGCACCTCCGAAATCGCGGCCCCGATCCCCGAGGCACCGCCCGTCACGATAACGACATGCCCGGTCAGGCGAAGATCCATGATGACACCTACGGGGCCCGATGCAGGAAGGTGCGCAGCGTGTCGGCTTTCATGCGGACCGAAAAACCCGGTGCCAGCGGCGGCATGTACCGTGCGCCGCGCACCACGCAGGGATCGGTGAAATGTTCATGCAGATGATCGACATATTCAATTACACGGCCCGCCATGCTTCCGGAAATCGCGGCGTAGTCGATCATCGAAAAATGCTGGACATATTCGCACAATCCGACACCCCCCGCATGGGGGCAGACCGGCAGGCCGTATTTGTCGGCCATCAGCAGGATTGCCAGGATTTCGTTCATCCCCCCCACCCGGCACGAGTCGATCTGGACCACGTCGATGGCCTGGCGCATGATGAACTGCTTGAACATCACGCGATTCTGGCACATCTCGCCGGTAGCCACCGCGACGGGCGCGACGGCTTCGCGGATCGCGCGATGCGCCTCCACGTCGTCCGGTGACGTGGGTTCTTCGATAAACCACGGGTTGGCGAAGGACAGCGCACGAACCCATTCGATCGCCTGGTCCCGTTCCCAGACCTGGTTCGCGTCGATCATCAGCCGGCGGTCGGGACCGATTTCCTCACGCGCGATCCGTACCCGGCGGACATCATCCGCCAGATTCTGCCCGACCTTGAGCTTGATGTGGGCGAATCCCGCCCGCACGGCATCGCGACAGAGGCCGCGCAGCTTGTCGTCGTCATAACCGAGCCAACCGGCCGATGTCGTGTAACAGGGATAACCATCGGCAAGCAGCGTCTCGATGCGCGCCCGCTTTCCGGCGGCACGATCGGTCAGGCGGTCCAGCGCCTCCTCGGGCGTGATGCAATCGGTCAGGTAGCGGAAGTCGATCGCGCGGACCAGTTCGGCGGGCGACATCTCCGCCACCAGTTGCCAGACGGGTTTTCCCTCGGCCCGCGCCCACAGGTCCCACACCGCGTTCACCACCGCGCCGGTCGCCATATGGATCACGCCCTTGTCCGGGCCGACCCAGCGCAACTGGCTGTCACCCGTCACATGGCGCCAGAACCGTCCCGGATTTTCCCTGATCCAGTCCAGGTCCAGGCCGACGACAAGCGGCGCCAGCGCGCTGATGGCTGCGCAGCACAGTTCGTTGCCCCGGCCTATGGTGAAGGTCAGCCCGTATCCCTCGATCTGCGGATCGTCCGTCTGGAGGGTCACATAGGCGGCGGAATAGTCCGGGTCCGGATTCATGGCGTCCGACCCGTCGAGCCGGGCGGATGTCGGAAAGCGGATATCGAACACGCGCAGGCCGGTGATCCGGGTCATGCCGCCCCCCTGACATATTGCTGCTGGATGCCAAGTCCCTCGATGCCCAGGCGCACGGTCTGTCCCGGCCGGAGATAGACCGGCGGCCGCTGGCCGAGCCCGACGCCCGGGGGTGTTCCTGTCGAGATGATGTCGCCGGGCTGCAGGCTCATGAACCGGCTGCAATAGGACACGATCGTGTCCACGCCGAAGATCATGGTCCGCGTGTTGCCGTTCTGGTAGCGGTGGCCATCGACCTCCAGCCACATCGGCAGGGTTTGCGGGTCTTCGATGTCGTCCGTCGTGACCAGCCAGGGGCCGATCGGCCCGAAACCGTCATAGCCCTTGCCCTTGTCCCACGTTCCGCCCCGTTCCAGCTGCCATTCGCGTTCCGAGAGATCGTTGACCACGCAATAGCCGGCGATATGCGCGCGGGCCTCACGCTCCGCCATGGCGCGTCCGCCCTTGCCGATCACGACCCCAAGTTCGACCTCCCAGTCCGTCTTGGTCGAGCCGGGGGGAATGCAAAGATCGTCGTACGGCCCGGCGATGGCGCTGGTCCATTTATTGAAGATAACGGGCTCTTCCGGAATGGGGCTGTCGGTTTCGGCCGCGTGATCCCTATAGTTCAGGCCGATGCAGATGAATTTTCCGACCGATCCGACACACGGACCGATACGCGCATCCACGGGCGCCAGCGGCAGGTGGCCGGGCACGAGCCGGGCCAGACGCGCCAGGGTATCCGGCAACAGCGCCGGCCCGGCGATGTCGGGCACGTGCGCCGACAGATCACGCACCCGCCCGTCTTCGTCAAGCAGGCCGGGACGCTCCGCCCCCTTCTCGCCAAATCTCAAAAGCTTCATGATGGACGCCTGCCTTGTTGTTGTTCTTGCGTCTTCCGGGTGTCAGTTGATGAACCCGCCATCGATGACCAGCGTGCTGCCGGTCACGAACGCGGCGGCGTCGGAGGCCAGATAGACCACGGCCTCCGCGATTTCATCGGCGGTGCCCAGGCGGCCCATGGGCTGGCGCGCGCGAAAGGCGCCCAGTGCCGCGTCCAGGTCGGTACCGCGCGCACGGGCCAGCGCCTCGGCCCGGGCGCGCAGCGACGGGGTTTCGACGGTACCGGGGCAGACGGCGTTACAGCGGACATTGTGACGCACATAGTCCGTCGCGATCGATTTCGTCAGGCCGATCACGGCCGCCTTCGAGGCACCATAGGCGCAGCGGTCCGCCACGCCCTTCAGGCTCGACGCGACCGAGGCCATGTTGACGATCGCGCCGCCGCCGGCCGCGATCATGCCGGGCAGGAAGGCGCGGATCATCCGGAACATCGCCGTCACATTCAGGTCGAACGAGAACTGCCATTCCCGGTCCGTGCAGTCGAGCAGCGCGCCGTTCTGGACCGTGCCGGCACAATTGAACAGCACGTCGACGGAACCGACCTGGCGCGCCACGTCGTCGATCGCCGCCGGGTCCATGACATCGAGCCGCAACGCGCGCCCCCCAGGACCGAGATCGCCCCATGCCTCCATCACGCCGGGATCGATATCGGTTGCGATCACGCCCGCGCCCTCGCGAATGAAGGCCTCCACGGTCGCGCGACCGATGCCGTTGGCTGCCGCCGTGATCAGAGCCCGTTTGCCCGCCAGTCGCATGACGATCCCGCCTTGTTATTGCTTTGGTGAATCTCCTATTAAATTGGTCCGGCCAATGTCAAGATTGGTCAGACCAATTTGCGACCCGCGCGATCACGCTTCAGCGAGGCCGGCGCGAGACGAGGACAGACGATACATGGCCGAAAGCGGCGCCAATCGCCGGCTCTACCAGCCGATTGCCCAGGCGATCCTGAAACTGATCGAGGCGGGCGACGTCCCGCCCGGACGGATGCTGCCGCCCGAGCGCGAACTGTCCGTCCGGTTCGGCGTCAGTCGCTCCACCGTGCGCGAGGCGATCATCGCGCTGGAGGTGATGGGCATTGTCGAGGTCCGGGTCGGCGCGGGCGTGATGGTGCTGGCGCCGGCGACGGCGCGTTCCAGCCTGGCGCGGACACGACTGCTGGAGCCCGATCCGGAACTGCCGGTGCCGATCGACCTGGAAACCGAGGTCCCGCCCTTCGACCTGCTGCAGGCGCGGCTGCTGATCGAACCGGAAACGGCGGCGCTGGCAGCGCAGAACGCGGGCCCGCGCGAGCGCGCGATGATCGAAGCGGCGTTCCGGCAGAATATCGCGGACAACGCCCGTGGGTCACGAACCCATCCGGGCGACCGCCTGTTTCACATCCGCATCGCGCAGGCCAGCGGCAACAGCGCCTATGAACTGACGATCATGCTGCTGCTGGGCCATCGCTATGGCGACCTGTTCCGCCGTCTCCAGCAGCTTTATACCCCCCAGGACATGCCCGGCCGTTCCGAACACGAACATGCGGCGATACTGGAGGCGATCCTGGCGGCCGACCCGCCGCGCGCGCGCGAGGCGATGCGCCGGCACATCCAGGCGGTGATCGGGATATTCTCGCGCGACACCTGACTGCCGATCCTGTAGGGCGTCAGGCGACCGATCGGCCATTCGCCACCAGCATCATATCGACAACGGAAGCCCGGCCTCGGCCTTCACCTCCTCCATGACCGTGTAGGTATGGGTCTGCCGGACGCCCGGCAGGCGTGTCAGCGTCTTTCCAAGGAAATTGCGATACGCGCCCATGTCCCGGACGCGGGCCTTGATCAGGTAATCGAACCCGCCGGCGACCATATAGCATTCACGGACCTGCGGGATCGACTTGATCGCCTTTGCGAATTCATCGAACAGGCCCGGGTCGGTGCGGTCCAGCGTGACCTGGATGAAGACCAGCAGACCCAGTTGCAGCGCCTCGGGGTCAAGGCGCGCCATATATCCCTGTATGATCCCGGCCTGTTCCAGCTTGCGCACCCTCTCCAGGGTCGCCGCCGGGCTGAGATGGATCAGGCGGGCGAGCTCGACGTTCGTGATGCGCCCGTCCTTCTGCAAATAGCCGAGAATCCTGCGATCCGCGTCGTCCAAGCGCCACCCCTTCCCCGAATATAATATGGCCGATCAGAGGTTCACCGTCCAAAATTCGGTAATATTTCTTATATTCGATACCTCGTTCGGTCACAACAGCGATACAGCGACGTTCAGGTTTCCGTTCGGACAGTGCCGCCATGATCCAGCCTTTTGCGACCCTCGATGCCGCCGTGCCTGCGCGATCCGCGCTGCGGCAGGCCATAACCGACCAGACGCGGGCACCCGAACCCGCATGCGTCGCGGCGCTGGCGCAGGCCGCCACCCTTCCCGCCTCGCTGTCGGCCGAGGTGCGGGACACCGCGACCCGGCTTGTCGGGGCACTGCGTCGTTCGGGTACGACGGGGCTGGTGCAAGGCCTGATCCGCGAATACGACCTGTCCACGCAGGAGGGCGTCGCCCTGATGTGCCTGGCCGAAGCCCTGCTTCGCATCCCTGACGATGCCACGCGCGACGCGCTGATCCGCGACAAGATCGGGCGCGGGCAGTGGCGCGGCCATGTAGGCAACGACGCCTCGCTCTTCGTCAATGCCGCCACATGGGGGCTGGTTTTTTCCGGCACGGTGCTGTCGCCGCACCAGACGGGCGGGCTGGCCGGAAGCCTGTCGAAGCTGGTCGCGCGCTGTGGCGAACCCGTGATCCGCCGGGGCGTGGACATGGCCATGCGCCTGATGGGCGCGCAATTCGTCACCGGCCAGACCATCGAGACCGCGCTGGGGAACAGCCGCCGGCTCAACGCGCGGGGCTTCCGCTATTCCTATGACATGCTCGGGGAAGCCGCGACCACCGCCGCCGACGCCGCGCGCTATTATCGCGAGTACGAGCACGCCATCCATGCCATAGGCGGCGCGGCCCAGCGGCAGGGCGTCTATCGGGGACCGGGCATTTCGGTAAAGTTATCGGCCCTGCATCCCCGCTATTCCCGGTTGCAGCGCCAGCGCGCCATGACCGAACTGCTGCCGCGCCTGACGGCGCTGGCGCGGCTGGCCTGCTGCTATGACATCGGCTTCAATATCGATGCCGAAGAGGCGGACCGGCTGGAACTCTCGCTCGACCTGCTGGAGGCCCTGTGCTTCGACGACACGCTGGCGCCGTGGCAGGGTCTCGGCTTCGTCGTCCAGGCCTATCAGAAGCGCGCCCCCCTTGTTTTGGACTGGGTGATCGACCTGGCGCGGCGCAGCCGGCGTCGCCTGATGATCCGGCTGGTGAAAGGCGCCTATTGGGACAGCGAGATCAAACGCGCACAGGTCGACGGCCTGACCGACTTTCCGGTCTTCACCACCAAGATCCATACCGACATCTGCTATATCGCCTGCGCAAGGACGCTGCTGGCGGCACCGGACGCGGTCTTTCCCCAGTTCGCCACCCATAACGCGCAGACGCTCGCCACCATCCACGCGCTGGCCGGGCCGGACTTCACCGATGAACGCTACGAGTTCCAGTGCCTGCACGGCATGGGCGAGGCCCTGTACACGGAAGTGGTGGGGCCGGAAAAACTGAACCGGCCGGTACGCGTCTATGCCCCCGTCGGCACGCATGAAACCCTGCTGGCCTATCTCGTCCGCCGCCTGCTGGAAAACGGCGCGAATTCATCCTTCGTGAATCAAATCCAGGACAACGGCATCTCGATCGCCCAACTGACGGCGGACCCGGTCACGCGGCTGGACCCGACGGCACGCAACGCCGCGATCCGCCTGCCCGCGGATCTGTATGCGCCGGAGCGGCAAAATTCGCGCGGCCTGGACCTGACCGACGAAAACACGCTCCGCGCCCTTGCCGCCGTCCTGCCCCGTTCCGGCATTCATGACGACACCGATGGCCAGCCCGTCGTGAATCCCGCCGACCACCGCGACATCGTCGGCCGGATCGCCTTCACGACGCCGGAACAGGTGGATGCCGCCATCGGCCGCGCCGAAGACGCAGGCTGGTCCGGGACGCCGCCATCCGTTCGCGCCGCCATCCTGGCGCGCGCCGCCGACGCGCTGGAGGCCGACATGCCGCGCCTTCTCGGCCTCATCGTGCGCGAAGCCGGCAGGTCGCTGCCGAACGCCGTGGCGGAAGTCCGCGAGGCCGTCGATTTCCTGCGCTATTACGGCGCGCAGGTTGCCGGTTCCTTCAGGAACGAGACCCATCGGCCTCTTGGCCCCGTGGCGTGCATCAGCCCGTGGAACTTTCCCCTGGCCATTTTCGTGGGCCAGGTTTCCGCCGCTCTGGCCGCCGGCAACACCGTCCTGGCCAAACCCGCGGAGGAAACGCCGCTGATCGCGCGCGCGGCCGTTCGCATCCTGCACGCGGCCGGCGTTCCGCCGGACGCCCTGCACCTGCTGCCCGGGGCCGGCGATGTCGGTGCGCGACTGGTGGGTGATCGCAGGGTGCGCGGCGTCGTGTTCACCGGGTCCACGGACGTGGCGCGCCTGATCCAGCGCCAGCTTGCCGCGCGCCTGAACCCGGACGGCACGCCGGTTCCCCTGATCGCGGAAACCGGCGGTCAGAATGCGCTGGTGGTCGACAGTTCGGCCCTGCCCGAACAGGTGGTCGCCGATGTCCTGTCCTCGGCCTTCGACAGCGCCGGACAACGCTGCAGCGCGCTGCGCGTCCTCTGCCTCCAGGACGACGGCGCCGAGCGTATCCTGACCATGCTGCGGGGCGCCATGGACGAACTCTCGGTGGGCAACCCGGACCGCCTGGCGACGGATATCGGGCCGGTCATTTCAGCGGAGGCCCAGGCGCGCATCACCGCGCATATCGACACCCTGCGCGCACGGGGATACCGCATCCATCAGGCGCCCCTGCCGCCGGACTGCACGCACGGCACCTTCGTCGCGCCGACGATCATCGAGATCCCGGACATCGCCGTGCTGGACCGCGAAATCTTCGGGCCGGTCCTGCATGTCGTCCGGTTCGCGCGCAAGGACATGGCGCGCGTGCTGCGTGACATCAACGCCACCGGCTACGCCCTGACCTTCGGCGTCCATTCCCGCATCGACGACACCATCGCCGCACTCACGTCCCGCGCGCAGGCCGGCAACATATACGTCAACCGCAACCTCGTGGGGGCCGTCGTCGGCGTGCAGCCGTTCGGCGGACACGGCCTGTCCGGAATCGGCCCGAAAGCGGGGGGACCGCTTTACCTGCGCCGCCTGCTGTCGCGCTGTCCAGTCCTGGACGGCGCCTTCGCACGACCCGTGCCCGAACCGGCGCGACTCTGCCGAAACTGGCTGCATTCCGCCCCTCCGGCCGGGGACGGACCGGGCTGCCCCGCGACCCCGCTCGGCACAACCATCACGCTGCCCGGCCCCGTGGGCGAGGAAAATATCTACAGCCTGACACCGCGCGGCACCGTCCTGTGCGCCGGCCCGACCCCGCAGGCGGTGGCGCGGCAGGCCGAAGCGGCACTCGCCACCGGCAATCGCGCGGTCGTGCCGGCGGCGCTGCTGGCCGTCCTGCCGCCGCTGCCGGCCGGTCTTTCGTCCCGGATCGGCGCATTCCGGGACCCGGATATCATCGATGTTGCACTCTGCGATGGGACCGAGGGCGATCGCACCGCCCTGGGGATGAACCTGGCCGGGCGCACCGGACCGATCGTCGGACTGCACACGCCCGGGCCGGACGGCGGCTATGCGCTGGAATGGCTGGTGCTGGAGCGGTCATGCAGCACGAACACAACAGCGGCGGGCGGCAATGCCGCGCTAATGGCCGCGGGGTAGGGTACGCAATCTTGCGAAATCTGACAGCAGGCCAGGATGTCGCATCCACAATACACGGCCTACGAGGCCGCCGCCCCTTCCTTCAACCTGGTTCGTGGGCCGCTGGACGACCTTGTCGATGGCGAGCATTAATCTTGATTTCCATAAAATTATCAAATACCAGCGGATTATCCTGCGAAGACCTGCGAAATCCAGTCAATGAACACGCGCACGCGCGGCGCGACCTGCCGGTGACGCGGATAAAGCAGCGAAACCGGCGTTCGCGACGGGGGATGATCGGGCAGGACCACCACCAGCGTCCCCTGCCCCAGATCCTGTACGACGTGATAGCGCGGTACCTGGACCAGCCCGAGACCCAGCCGCGCGGCCGCGACGAGACTCTCGGCCCCGTTCACCGCCACCGGGCTGAGCAGCGTAATCGTGCGCAGGCTGTCACCGACCATGAATTCCAGCGGCAAAAGGGTCCCGGTCGCCGACGAGCGGAACCCGACCATGCGATGCCCGTCCAACGCATCGACATCCCCCGGCATGCCGAACCGCGCGAGGTAGGATGGCGCCGCGCAGGTGACTTCTTCCAGCATCGCCACCCGCCGCGCCACCATGTCGCTGTCCTGAAGGTCGCCCACGCGCAGCACGCAATCGATCCCCTCCCGGATCAGGTCCACCAGTCGGTCGCCCTCGCTGAGGGTCAGTTCGATGTCGGGATAGGCGGCCATGAAGTCCGGCAGGCGCGGCAGCACGAAATGACGCGCCAGCGTGCCGTGCACGTCGACCCGCAGCATGCCGCGCGGCCTGGCGCCGCCGAACGCGGCCTCGGCATCCTCCAGGTCGGCAATCAGGGCGAGGCAGCGGCGATGATAGGCCGCGCCGTCCAGGGTCGGGCTGACATGGCGCGTCGTGCGTTGCAGCAACCGGACACCCAGCCGAGCCTCCAGCCGCTTGACCGCGTCCGTCACCGTCGAACGCGGCAGGCCCAGGTCGCTGGCCGCCAGCGTGAAGCTGCGGCGCTCCACCACCCGCGTGAACACCCGCATGGCGTCGAATCGATCCATCGGCTTTGTTCGTATCTTTCGGATTGTGATGCCGGATCATGGCCGATTATCCGGTTAGGGAAAAGGTTCATGGTCGCTCCATCCGCAACAGGAGAGCGAAAAATGACCCAGGCCCCCTGCAAGGTCGCAATCGTCACCGGAGCCTCGCGCGGCATCGGTGCCGCCATCGCCGCGCGTCTGGCGCGGGACGGATTCACCGTCGTCATCAATTATGCGGGCAGCGCCGCCCCGGCCGAAGCCCTGGCGCGCAAGATCGGAGACCAGGGCGGACGGGCGATCGCCGCCCGGGCCGATGTCAGCGACCCCCAGGCCGTGCGCGGCATGTTCGATGCGGCGGAGGCCGCGTTCGGCGGCGTGGACGTGCTGGTCAACAACGCCGGGATCATGACCCTGTCGCCCATCGCCGATACCGAGGACGCCGTTTTCGACCGTCAGGTCGCCGTCAATGTGAAGGGCACGTTCAACACGCTGCGCGAGGCCGCCCGGCGCCTGCGTGACGGGGGGCGGATCATCAATCTGTCGTCCAGCGTCGTCGGCCTGCTGCAACCGGGTTACGGCGTCTATGCCGCCACCAAGGCCGCCGTCGAGGCCATGACCAGCGTCCTGGCCAAGGAGTTGCGGGGCCGCGCCATCACGGTCAACGCGGTGGCACCCGGCCCCACGGCAACCGACCTGTTCCTGGACGGAAAATCGCCCGAACTGGTCGAGCGCCTGGCCACGATGGCGCCGCTGGAACGGCTGGGCCAGCCCGACGACATCGCGGCCAGCGTCGCCTTCCTAGCCGGCCCGGACGGCGCCTGGATCAACGGCCAGACGCTGCGCGCCAATGGCGGCATCATCTGAAGGGCTGTCCCACGCGTTTGCGTGGGACCTGCCCGTTACTGGATCGTAAAACCCCCGTCGATGACGAGATTCGCACCATCGACGGCCGTCCGGCTGACGTTCCCATGCAGGGCAGGGTAATCGGCCTCTCGCTCGACGAGCTTCGCCGCATTCCCAATGTTGTCGCGATCGCCAGCGAAAGCACGAAGATCGTCACAGAACGATCCTGAGCCTGGACTGACAGGCGGTAAATCTCCTTCGACACCGACGGCAAACGGAACCGGATCTTCAGGCCCGCGCTTCCGGGAATACCGCCTCGTCACAAGGATCGAAGCCATGTCCGCAAATGGTCTCTCCCGCACCTCCGCCAACATCCTCGGCACGATGAAACTCCTGGCGTCGCAGGCCGAGGATCTTGTGCCTGCTCCAGCGCCACGCGCGGCAATATCGACGTGACGTTGTCCGTCGCCTGATCGCGTCTCCCTCACCGTCCCCTCATGGGCCGGTGAGACGCTTGCGTTCTCCCTCGTGCAGGAATTCCTTCCATGACATCCGAACTCTGGGCCCTGCTGTGGTCGACCATCCTCTGCCTTGTGCTGCCCGTGCTGTACAGTCCGCTCTATTCCCGCCAGGTCGGTCAGGCGGCCATGATCGGCAATCGCGAAAATATCCTCGAGCCGACGGGGGCGGCGGGCCGGGGCCTGCGCGCGCATCGCAACCTGGTCGAAAACCTGCTTCCGTTCGCCATCGTCGTGCTGATCGCGCGCGCCGCCGGCATTTCCAACGGCATGACGGTACTGGGCGCGTGGCTGTTCCTGGGCGCACGCGTCGTACATACCACGAGCTATATCGCGGGCATCCCGGGTATCCGGACGCTGGCGTGGATCGTGGGCGCGGTCGGTACCGTGCTGATCATCGTGCAGATTTTCTGATCCTATCCTGGGCCGGTCTTTCGGCACCAGGCATCCGGTGCGATACTCGGGGTCAGTCGCCTCGATCCCGTCAGCGGCGGCACCATGGGCAGAAAGAACCGACCTGCGGAATGACGCCTCCCGCAAGACCCTCCACCACGAACCCGCTTGCGCGGTTCACCCCCGCGACCCGCGCGTGGTTCAAGGCCGCGTTCGCTTCTCCGACCCCGGCACAGGCGGCAGCCTGGACGGCCATCGGCGCCGGCGAAAATGCGCTGGTGATCGCGCCGACGGGGTCGGGCAAGACGCTGGCCGCGTTCCTGCACGCGATCGACCGGCTGTTCCGCGAACGCGAGGCCGAAGCCGTCGCCGGGACGGCAGCGGAATCCACGACGCCCGGGCCAGGGGCGGCGACACGCGTTCTCTACATCTCGCCGATCAAGGCGCTGGGCGCCGACGTGCAGCGCAACCTGCGTATCCCGCTCCATGGCGTGGGGGCGGAGCGAAAGCGGCGCGGTGACTTGGCGGTCGAGATCACCGTGGGCATGCGCACCGGCGATACGCCCTCCGCCGAACGGGCGGGACTGCTGCGCCGTCCGCCCGACATCCTCATCACCACGCCCGAATCGCTCTATCTGATGCTGACGTCGAAGGCGCGCGAGACGTTGCGGGGCGTTCATGCCGTGATCGTCGACGAAGTCCACGCCGTGGCCGGCACCAAGCGCGGCGCGCACCTGGCGCTGAGCCTGGAGCGCCTGGATGCGCTGCTGCCGACGCGAGCCCAGCGCATCGGGCTGTCGGCGACCGTACGCCCGGCCGATCGGGTGGCGCTGTTTTTGGGCGGCGCGCGGCCGGTCACGATCGTCAATCCGCCCTCCAGCCGCCGGCTCGACCTGAAGATCGTCGTGCCGGTCGCGGACATGAGCGACCTTGCGGCATCCGGCGGCCAGCCCGGCGATGGAGAACGGAGCACGCGCGCGGGCTCCATCTGGCCGCATGTCGAGGCCAGCATCCTCGACAGGATCCTGCCCCGGCGCGCGACGATCGTCTTCACCAATTCACGCGGCCTCGCCGAGAAACTCACGGCCAGGCTCAACGAACTCTACGCCGAGCGGTTCGCGCAGGACATGCCGGACCCCGAGCCGACCGCCCACTACGCATCGGTCTCCGGAAGCACCGAAAAGCGATCGACAGGCGCGCCGCCCCTGCTCGCGCGGTCCCACCACGGCTCGGTCTCGAAGGAACAGCGGCGCGAGATCGAAAGCGCCCTCAAATCCGGCGAACTCCGCTGCGTCGTCGCGACGTCCAGCCTGGAACTGGGCATCGACATGGGGCTGGTCGACCTGGTGATCCAGGTCGCGGCCCCTCCTTCCGTGGCCAGCGGCCTGCAACGGGTGGGCCGCGCCGGCCATCAGGTGGGCGGTGCCTCGTCCGGGCTGGTCTATCCGCGCACGCGGCGCGATCTGGTCGATGCCACCGTCACCGTCGAATCCATGCTCGCCGGCCGTATCGAGACCCTCGATCCGCCGCGCAACCCGCTCGACGTGCTGGCACAGCAGACGGTGGCGGCGGTCGCCGTCTCGCCCCTCGCCGTCGAGGACTGGTACGCGACGGTCCGCCGTGCAGCGCCGTTCCGGACGCTGCCGCGCGCCGCGTTCGATGCGACGCTCGACATGTTGGCCGGGCGCTATCCCTCGGACGATTTCGCCGCGTTCCGCCCGCGCCTGGTCTGGCACCGCGAGACCGGATTGCTGACGCCGCGCCCCGGCGCCCTGCAGCTTGCCGTCACCAGCGGCGGCACCATCCCCGACCGGGGACTCTTCACCGTCGTCCTGCCCGAAGGCGAGGAACGGGCCGGATCGCGCCGCGTCGGGGAACTGGACGAGGAGATGGTCTACGAATCCCGGGTGAACGACATCATCACGCTGGGCACGACGTCCTGGCGCATCGAACAGATCACCAACGACCAGGTCATCGTGACCCCTGCGCCGGGCCGTTCCGCCCGGCTGCCGTTCTGGCACGGCGACGGCGTGCGGCGGCCCGCCGAACTGGGCGCGGCGATCGGCGCCTTCCTGGCCGCGCTCGACACCGGTCCGCGCGAAGAGGCCGGGGACGGCGCGCCCCTCCCCGGACCGGAGACGCGGCTGCGGGCGGCCGGGCTCGATCCGAACGCGATCACCAACATACTGGCCCTGATCGACACGCAACGTACCGCGACCGGCGTGCTGCCGACGGACCGGACCCTGGTCGTCGAACGCTGCCGTGACGAGACCGGCGACTGGCGGGTCATCCTGCATTCGCCCTACGGGCGCCGCGTACATGACCCCTGGGCGCTGGCAATCGCGGCGCGGGTCCAGTGCCGGTTCGGAATCGACCCTTCGGTGGTGGCCAGCGATGACGGCATCGTCGCCCGCCTGCCCGATACGGCCGGGCGGCTGCCGGGCGCGGAACTGTTCCTGTTCGACCCGGACAAACTGCGGGGCATCGTGACGGAGGCCGTGGGCGGTTCGGCCCTGTTCGCGGCCCGCTTTCGGGAATGTGCCGCCCGCGCGCTGCTTCTGCCGCGCCGCACGCCCGGCCGCCGATCCCCGCTGTGGCAACAGCGGCTGCGCGCCGGCCAGTTGCTGGAAATCGTCCGCGATCACCCGGATTTTCCGATCCTGATCGAAACCGCCCGCGAATGCCTGCAGGACGTCTACGACCTTGCGGCACTCGACGGCCTGGCACGCCGCCTGGCGGACGGTGCGGTCCGGATCGTCGAAGTGACGACCGAAATCCCGTCGCCCTTCGCGGCGGACCTGCTGTTCGGCTACGTCGGGGAATTCATGTATGCGACGGACGCGCCGATTGCCGAGCGGCGCGCCTCCGTCCTGTCCCTGGACAGCGGGCTGCTCGCCGATCTTCTCGGCGAGGTCGATCTCGGGACGCTTCTCGATCCCATCATCATCGACCAGGTCGAAAGCGAGTTGCAGCGGCTGGCCCCGGCCCGGCGGGCGAAGGGAAAGGAGGGCGTGGCCGACCTGGTGCGCGAACTCGGCCCGCTATCGACGCAGGAGATCGCGCGGCGCCTCGCGGACGGCGACGCCGAATCCTGCCTCGCAGCCCTCGTAGCCGAGCGCCGCGTCATCCCGGTGGCCATGGCGGGCCAACCGTGCTGGGCCGCAATCGAGGATGCCGGGCGGCTGCGCGATGCGCTCGGCATGACATTCCCGCCCGCCCTGCCCGGCATTTTCCTGCAACCGGTCCCCGACCCGCTCCGCGACCTGTTCGCGCGATATGCGCGCACCCATGGGCCTTTCACGACGAACGCGGTGGCCGCCCGGTTCGGTCTGGGCGTTACGGTCGCCGATACGGCACTGGAGGGGCTGCGCGAACAGGGCAAGCTGCTCAAGGGCAATTTCGGCGTCGAGCGCCGGCTGGAAGCGTGGGATGAATCCACCGGGGTCGATCCCGTCCCCTCCAACCCCCTGGCGCGTCACGAATGGGTGGCCGACGACGTGTTCCGGCGCCTGCGGCTGCGCTCGCTCCAGGCGGCGCGCGAGGCGACCCGCCCGGCTTGCAGGGAGGCCTATGTCCACCTGCTGCTGGAACGCCATGGCCTTGTGGCCGAATCCGTCGGCCAGCCCGCGCTGCATTCCCCGCCCATGACCGGGGGAATGTTCACGGGCATTGACGGCCTCGCGCGCGCCATCGAACAACTGGCCGGCGTGCCCTTGCCCGCCTCGTTATGGGAAAGCCAGATCCTGGGGGCGCGGGTGCATCACTACATTTCGGCCATGCTGGACGAACTGATCGCCCTGGGCGCGGTCCTGTGGTGCGGCCATGGCAGGCTGGGCGGGGAAGACGGTCTGGTTTCCCTGCATCCCCGGGATTTCGCCGCCGAGACCCTGCCGCCTCCACCGGATGCCGATGACATGGCGGCCCTGTCGCCGCTTCAGCGATCCATCCTCGACGTTCTCGCCGATGCGGGGCCTATTTCGCACGCCAGCTTGCGACGCTGGCAACCGTCCGGCTGACGGAGGAACCGGCCGGAACCTGGGACGGAGACCCCATGGTGTCGGCATCGGACCTCGATACGGCGCTCTGGGACCTCGCCTGGGCCGGATACGTCACCAGCGACAGTTGGGCGCCGCTACGTGCGCGGGCGGGCGCACGCGCGGCCCACCGCCCCCGTCCGGTTTCCCTGTCGCGGCGGCGCAGGGGCCTGCGCGGCTTCCCGTCGTTCGCGCAACCGGGAACCGGCGCGCGGGGCGATCCGACCCTGGCAGGCCGCTGGTCCCTGCTGCCCCGCGAACCGGCCAGCGATACGGCCCGGGCGCTGGCATTGGTCGAGGGGCTTCTCGACCGCTACGGCATCGTCACGCGCGGCGCGGCCGTCGCCGAAGACGTGCCGGGCGGTTTCCCGGCGCTCCAGCCGATCTTCCGCAGCATGGAGGATGCCGGGCAGATCCTGCGCGGCCGCTTCGTCGAAGGACTGGGGGCTTCCCAGTTCGCGGAGCGCGCGACCGTGGACCGGCTGCGCGAACTCGCGGGCCGTCGCACCACCGATCCCACGCCGGTGGCCCTGTCGGCGGCCGACCCGGCCAACCCCTTCGGCACGATCCTGCCCTGGCCGTCGCACCCGTCCGCAATGCGCCCGACACGGCGCGGCGGCGCGTTCGTCGTGATCGCCGGCGGGCACCTCGTGCTCTATCTGACGCAGGGCGGACGTACCCTGCTGACCTACATCGATGCCGATGATCCCGCCCATGCCGGCATGCTCGGTGCCAGCCTGGCGTCGCTCGCCGCCACGCTGAGGCGTGAGAAACACCTCATGTTCACGCTTGAAACGGTCAACGAGCGTCCCGTGAGAACGACGAGCCTGGACACGGCCCTGCGCGCCTGCGGCTTCTCGCTTGTACCGAAAGGCCTGAGCTGGCATCAATAACCCGGCAGACATCCCATTCTTCCACAGGATGTCAAACCATGGTGCCCACCGAACCGCCATCCACGCGAAGGACCGCCCCTGTCGTGAACTCGGCCTGCGCCGATGTCAGATATACGATTGCCGCCGCCACTTCCTCTGCCCGGCCACGGCGTTTGATGACCATCATCGGACGTTCGTCCTCCAGAAACGTCCGGACGGCATCATCGAAGGACACGTTGTCACGGGCCGAACGCTTTTCCATCATCGCATCCGTCATAGGCGTGGCGATGAAGGCCGGGGACACTGTATTGACGGTAATTCCGTCCTGGCCATAGGTATTCGAAAGACCCTTGGCGAGGCTGAGAATCGCCGCCTTGGACGCACAATAGGGCAGTTCGTCCACATACGGCTGCACCGCGTCTTCGGAGGCCACGAAAACGACACGCCCCCACCCTGCCTTCCGCATCGCAGGTACGAAGGCGTGCGCCACGCGGACGGCACTTAGAAAATTGACGTCCAGGACCAGGTTCCAGTCCTTTTCGGTCAATTCGTGGAAGAGCCCGGTCGGACCGGTTATTCCCGCCGCCGATATGACGATGTCCGGATTGCCCATCTCCGCCGTCACCTGGGCATGAAGCCCCTGCACCTGGCGCGCATCCGTCAGATCGGCCGGAAATCCGCGAACTTGTCCGAATCGCGAGAGTTCCGCGACCGCGTCCTGCAGGGGCCCCGCCTCCTTGTCACTCAACGCCACCCGCGCGCCCTCGCGCAACAGAAGCCGGGCGGTGGCAAAGCCGATTCCGGAATCCCCGCCGGTAATCAAAGCCAGGCGATCACGAATTTCCAGATCCATGGGATATCCTCCATTCGTAGAAACCACTGACAAAATAACGAAACTGGATGGAACGGTTCCTCTTCCTGCGCGCCGGACCGGTCACCGTCCGGCGGGAAGAGCTTCCTAACGCGTCCCTGTCAGGGCGAGCCGCCGCGCGGGTGCGCGCCGCGTTTCCCGGGTTTCGGGCATAGCGAACAGGAACAGGAGAAACACGGCAATTCCACTTCCTGCCAGGGCCAGGAATGCCGCATTGAAGCCATAGGCGGACGTCAATAGGCCCCCGACAAAGTTCGAAAGCAGGGCCCCCATGGTACCGACCGCCAGCCCCACGCCGATCAGGGAGACTGAGGCATCACGCCGATCAGGTCGCTATCCTTCGGCTCCCCACGGGCGGCAGTCGCATGCACGGCCTCAGCCTGCCCGCCGCTGATGCGGAACGGTTACCGCACGATTACTGGGCGAGATATCCACCATCCACCGGCAGGACGGCACCCGTGATGAAGGATGCCTCGTCCGATGCCAGGAACAGGATCGCGCTGGCGACTTCTTCTGGCTTTCCCATGCGGCCCAGCGGGTGCATGGCGACCACTTTCGCGATGCCCTCCTTGCCCAGCTTGGCCACGGCGGGCGTGTCGATCGTACCCGGGGCCACGGCGTTGACGCGCACGCCCTTGTCGGCAAGGTCGATGGCGAGGTGCTTGGTCAACCCGGACGCCACGAATTTCGCCGGGCCGTACACAGCCTGGCCTTTCTGTCCCGCAAAGGCGGAAATCGACGACAGGCAGACGATGGCCCCCTTTCCCGCCTTTACCATTTCGGCCGCGGCATATTTGCAGCTGAGGAACATGCCGCGTCCGTCGACAGCCATCGTGTGGTCCCACAGATCGACGGTGGCGGACGCGAGGTCGGCCTCCGGGATGATACCGGCATTGGCGATCAGGATATCGATCCGGCCGAAATGCGCGACGGCTTCATCCATCAGAGCCTGCATGTCGGCCTCGCGGCTGACGTCGCCGGGCACGCCTGTCACCTGAATACCGCGCCCCGCGATCTCGGCCACCAGGGCTTCCAGCTTTTCCCTGTCGAGGTCGGCCAGGACCAGTTTCGCGCCCTCGGCCGCGAAACGTTCCGCCGTCGCGCGGCCCATGCCGTTGGCTGCACCGGTGATCACGGCAACCTTGTCCTGGATGCGCCCAGATGGCGAATTGTCCGGGCGTGCTCCCTGTACGGGCATTTTCGTCTCCTGCGATGGGGTGGATACCACCCAACGGGCGAAGGCCGGTCAGGTTGACCTTCTTTTTCAGGTCGCTCCCCGGCGGGCGGGCGTATGCGTCTCCTTCCCACCTGGCGCATGGCGGCGTTGCCGTATCGGCCGGAACGAATGTCCGCGGCCTGCGTATGCAAAAGAGTGCCAACCAATGGGCCGCCGCCGGACATGTGCCTGCGGAGAGATCTTGCCCGCATCGTCCCCCGACAGAATTCCGGGGGCAGATGCCGCTTGTCCGGGCGGCGACGTCATGTCGTCCCGTGGCGGTTTCGCAGCACGAAAGGAGTGCCGATGACTGACGACAGCAACAACCGGAACCATGATTCGTCGCGCCGCCGGCTGATCCAAGCCGCCGGCGTTGCGGCCGTGGCGGGCGCGTCGGGCTTCGGTCAGCGTGCAGCCGCAGCCGACGCACCGACTGCGGCCGCCGTCCCGCTTGCCGATCCCCGGGGACTGTTTCCACACGCCCCGTTCAAGGCGCAACCGCAGCCGTGGCCCGGCCTGGCATCGAAGATGGACCCGCGTCCCGACCATGGGAGCACAGCTACCGGGGCAGCGGACGCCTTGCCGGACGGAAAGCCCTGATTACCGGAGGAGATTCCGGCCTGGGCCGCGCCGCCGCGATCGCCTATGCGCGGGAAGGCGCCGACGTCGCCATCAATTACCTGCCGCAGGAGGAAAGTGATGCACGGGACGTCCAGGCGCTGGTGCAGCAGGCGGGACGCAAGTTCGTGGGGCTGCCGGGCGATATCCGGAACGAGGCATTCTGCCAGGACCTCATCGCCCGCGCCGCGACGGAACTGGGCGGCCTGGACATCTTCGTGAATTACGCGGGACGGCAGCACACGCATGACGATATCCTTGAAGTCAGCACCGAGGATTTCGATTGGACGCTCCGAACCAATCTCTATGCGCTCTTCTGGCTGGCCAAGGCGGCGATCCCGCGCATGAAGCCCGGATCAGCCATCATCTTCACCGCCTCGACGAATGCCTACAATCCATCGAGCAACATTCTTGATTATTCGATCACGAAGGCAGGAATCGCCAACTTCGCGAAAGGATTGGCGAAGCAGCTTGTCAGGCGCGGCATCAGGGTCAACGCCATCGCACCCGGCCCATTCTGGACCCCGCTGCAGGTCAGTGGTGGCCAGACGATAGAAAATGTCGAGAAATTCGGCACCGACGTGCCGATGGGCCGCCCGGGACAGCCGGCCGAAATCGCGCCCGTCTATGTACAACTGGCCTCCGCCGAAGCCAGCTACATGACGGGCCAGGTCGTCGGCGTGAATGGAGGGGTCGGACTGCCGTAATGGCGGCCGCGCCGATCATCTGTTTCGAGAGGATATTCAGTGACGCAAGACAGTCCATATCGCCGTGACGCGCCGTGGCACGACGTCGCGGCCCTTGAAGATCTCGATCCCGCCATCGCGCGCCGTGTGGAGGTCGAGGGTCACCCGGTGCTTCTGCTTCGGCGGGAGAACGGGCAGGTGCGTGCTCTTGCCGCGGAATGCCCGCATAAGGGCGCGCCGCTGGAAAAGAGTGTCGTATGCGGCGACCGGCTGGTCTGCCCATGGCACAAGGCGATCTTTTCGGTCGAGGATGGGCGGCTGCTCGAGCCCCTTGCCCTTGATCCTCTGGCATCCTACCCGACCGAGATCCGCGACGGGCGCGTCCTTGTCTCCCTCGGCGCACGCCCGCTATCGTCCGGGACCGAGGGGCCGGCGCAGAGCGTCCTGATCGTGGGGGCCGGAGCCGCCGGTGTCGCCGCCGCTGTCTCGCTGCGCGAATTCGGCTTTGCCGGCTCGGTGACCATGGTCGATAGTCAGGATGCGGCGCCTTACGATCGCACGGCGCTGACCAAGGCCGTACTGGCCGGCAAGGCCGACGGTGACATGCCCCCATTACTGCGTCCGGACGGCTTCTGGACCGATCACGGCATCGATCGCGTCGTGGGCCTGGTCGTGGCACTGGATGCGCCGTCGCGCGCCATCACGCTGGCGGACGGGCGGGTTCTGGCGGCCGATCATGTGCTGCTTGCCCCCGGCTCCACTCCCCGCCCCCTGGACGTACCCGGTGCCGATCTGCCGGGCGTATTCACGCTTCGGCAGACAGTCGATGCACAGCGAATGCTCGCGGCCTGTCCTCCGAACGGACGGGTCGTGATCAGCGGGGGAAATTTCATCGGCATGGAGGCCGCCGCATCGCTGACATCCCGGGGCATGCAGGTAACGATCATCGCACCGGACGATATCCCGTTCGCGAAAATGTTCGGCCGCGAGGTCGGCGCGCGGCTGCGGCGCCTGCATGAGGAAAACGGCGTGGTCTACAGCGGTGGACGACGCATCGTCGGAATGGAGGGAGACCAGCGTGTCGAGAGGGTCTCTCTCGACGACGGTACCAGTCTGGAAGACGAAATCGTCCTGGTGGGTGTCGGCGTGCAACCCGCTACCGGTTTCGCGGCGGCACTGGCGGCCCCGGATGGCGGCATCGATGTCGACGACCGCATGCAGGCCCTTCCCGGCATCTCCGTCGCCGGGGACTGTGCACGCATCACGCATGGCGACAGCCGCGTCCGGATCGAGCACTGGCGCTCGGCACAGGTGCAGGGCCGTCAGGCCGCGCGGACGATCACGGGTCGATCCGGGCCTTCGCGTTTTCTTCCCTGGTTCTGGACCCAGCAATTCGGAAGCAAGATCGAATATGCGGGCTATCATGAACCATTCGACGACGTGACCATCGAAGGCGATCTGGACGCGCTTCATTTCGTTGCGCGTCTGGCCCGGAACGGCCGCTGCGTCGGCCTGGTCACGGCGGGACGTCCGGACGTGACGGCGCACGCCGTGCTGTCCGGCAGGCTGGAGTAAGGGCGCCACCAGTACGCGCCCGCCAAGAACATTCACAGGAATAGACAATAGCAGGAGGTTGGCATGACCAACGACAAAACATCCATCGCGACCAGCGCCATCAGCAAAGTTTCCGACGTCGTGACGGGGGCGGCCGGCGACCATTCGGGTCTGTCCAGTCTCCTTGGCGCATATCTCGTTTCAACCGGGAAGGACGGCTTGATGACGCGTGCCAGAAACGTCGGCGTCGAAGCGGAAGTCAAGGAATGGTTGATGGAACGCCTGCCGCAGGAAACGTCCGAGGAGACCGTTACGGCTCTGGTGCCCGAGGATATCCTCGACACCTTTGCCTCGCAGACCGGCCTGACGAAATCGGCCACGGTTCAGGCGTTGCAGGAACAGTTGCCGCAGGCAACACACAAGCTGCGCGCGCACGAAGATTTCGTCAGGGCCTGACCGGAAAGGCACCGACAGTCATCAAGGCCGCTCCGCCACCATGTCCGGAGCACCGCCCTGTCGGGCCTTCCACAATCATCATACCGGTGCCAGTCCACAGCAGATCGCGTGAACTGCGTAGCTGTCGCAGCAGGAATTGAAGGTATCGGACGGATTTTTCTGATCAATAATAAGAATTTGCCAATAAACGCCCATCCAGGTTGCATGCAACCTTTCGCCATCACGACGTTACGAATTCATGTCTCAGACGAAGGGAACCCGGCCATGACCATTGATACGAAGAATGCTTTCCTCTCCGACGTGAAGACCCTGCGCGAACGGGCGCAGAAGTCTCTCGATGACGGAGCCGTAATGCCGTCCTACAAGGGGGACGTAAAGAAGACGATCGAGCTTCTTCAGGCGGTCGTCGCCACCGAACTTGTCTGTGTCCTGCGCTACACCATGCATTCCATTTCGGTCGAGGGCCTGACCAGCGAGAGCGTGGGCCGCGAGTTTGCCGAACACGCAGCGTCCGAGCGCAAGCACATGCTGGCGGCGGCTCAGCGGATTGACCAGCTTGGCGGGGTCCCGAACTTCAATCCGGAAGGACTGGCCACACGCTCGGCGACGGAATACGGCAACGGTGGGAATCTCGTCGAGATGGTCAAGCAGGACCTGATCGCCGAGCGCGTCGTGATCGAGCATTATCAGGAGCTTATCCGCTATTTCGGCGATGACGATCCGACCACCCGCATCATGCTCGAAGGATTCCTGGCGGACGAGGAAGACCATGCCACCGACCTCCACGACCTGCTGGTGGCCCATGAAGGTGTTCCGTTCCTCTCCTGACCGGCCCTGATCGGTTTCATCCTCCGGGCCTCAGACTCGGTGCTGGCCGACGATCTTCGACTTCAGGGTGTCTTCGATCAGTCGGGCTACCGTGGCGTCGGAATAGGTGTAGCCGAAACCGACGCGCTCGCCCGCCTGGACATGCACGATGATGATCGCCGCTTCCGGTCCGTCCGTCGGAAGGGTAAAGGCTTGCGCCGTGACGCCGTCGATCTGGAAGTCCGGACGACTCACGGCTTCCGGGACGGCAGGATCGAAGCCAGCATTTCCTTGGCCGAACCGAGAATGACGCTTGTACGCTCGGGCTCGGCAGGAAGCGAGGACAGGAATTCCCTGGCCTGCTGCAACGTGATGTGCGGCGGCAGGGGCGGCACGTTGGGATCGGTGCGCGCTTCACGTGGCCCAGAACCTGTCAGGCAGACGATCTTCCATCGATGGTCGCACCACGCGCCATCCCGGCTACGCAATCAGCCAGCGCATCCGCAAGCGGGTTGAGGATCGATCTCATGAAATCGGATGTCGAGCGTCCTGCACACGTGGCCGATCTCAAGTCTCTTTCGATGAGGGCTGTGTCCCGAGGTGTGGTGTAGGTGACCTTGCCCCCTGAAATGCCCTCGCATTGAAGTAAGGTCTGTCCACTGGAGACAGACGATGAAGAAAGCGCGATTTACGCAGGACCAGATTATCGGGGTCCTGAAAGAGCATCAGGCGGGCGCTACGGCTGCGGATCTGTGCCGCAAGCACGGGATCAGTGACGCGACCTTCTACACCTGGCGGTCGAAATACGGCGGGATGGAGGTGTCGGAAGCGCGGCGCCTCAAGGCTCTTGAAGAAGAGAACGCGAAGCTGAAGCGGCTTCTGGCGGAGAGCGTGATGGACGTCTCGACGCTGAAGGAACTACTGGCAAAAAACTCGTGACGCCCGGTTTGCGGCGGGAAGCCGTGACCTGGGCGATCCGGGAGAAAGAGTATTCGCAGCGACGGGCCTGCCGGCTGATCGGCATGGACCCGAAGACCTGGCGCTATGCGTCACGCCGCCCGGATGATGCCGCAGCGCGCGGGCGGCTGCGCGAACTGGCTGGGGAGCGACGGCGATTTGGCTACCGGCGACTGCATATCCTGCTCGGCCGGGAAGGAATGACGATGAACCACAAGAAGCTGTTCCGGCTGTATCGCGAAGAGGGGCTGTCGGTCCGCAAGCGTGGCGGCCGGAAACGGGCGCTGGGCACGCGCTCGCCGATGATGCTGCCCGACGGGCCGAACCAGCGCTGGAGCCTGGATTTCGTCTCGGATGCATTGAACAACGGACGGCGCTTCCGGGTGCTGACGGTGGTCGACGACTACACGCGCGAATGTCTGGCGCTGGTGGCGGACACCTCGTTATCAGGCGAACGCCTCGGTCGTGAACTCGACCGGATCGGCGAGCATCGCGGCTGGCCGCTGATGATCGTTAGCGACAATGGCACCGAGATGACATCGAACGCGATCCTGGCCTGGCAGCAGAAGCGATCGGTGCTGTGGCACTATATCGCACCGGGCAAGCCGCAGCAGAACGGGTTCGTCGAGAGCTTCAACGGCCGGTTCCGCGACGAATGCCTCAATGAGCATCTGTTCCGTAACATCGCCCACGCTCGGACGGTCATCGAGGACTGGCGGGCCGACTACAACGCCGTCAGGCCTCACACCAGCCTCAATGGCATGACGCCAGAGGCTTTCGCTCAACACGCCACCAAGGCATACAACAATACACAGACCCTAACTCAAAACTGAGGGCACGTTCGGGGCAGGGTCATAGGAGCACCGTTCCTCGAAGGGTTCGAGGTTATCAGGCGGCCACGGCGGGCAGGCTGATTGTGGGATTATGGCTGATGGCGGCCAGTCCTTCCAGCGTCATGTAACGTCGGCAGACCGCCCACTCGTCGTTCTGTTCGAGCATCAGCTGTAGAAGTTTGCACTTAATCTGACGGACGGCTTGAAGTGGCCGGCGTGGATGCTACGCGTTCATGTGGTGTTCGACGTGGCGCCCGATATCTTTTTCGCGGGCGTGGTGGGCTGCGTCAAGGAAGGTTTGCATCGGGGTTTTGCCGAAGCAGTATCGTCCCTGGTGGGTGCGATTGCGGTTGAAGTCATCCATCCATTCGTCGAGGTCTGCCTGGAGTTCGTGGATGCTGTCGTAGATCTTGCGGCGAAAAGTGACACGATAGAACTCGTCGAGCATGGTCTTGTGGAAGCGCTCGACGATGCCGTTGGTCTGCGGGCTGCGCGCCTTGGTGCGGGTATGGTCGATGTTCTCCACCGCCAGATAGAGTTCGTATTCATGGCGGTCATGAGAGCCGCAGAATTCGGTGCCCCGGTCGGTCAGCACGCGCTGGAGCGGGAGATCGTGCAGCTCGAAGAAGGGGATGACGCGGTCGTTGAGCAGGTCGGCAGCGGTAACCGGGGTCTTGCGGTCATAGAGCTTGGCGAAGCCGACCTTGCTGTAGGTATCGACGAAGGTCTGCTGGTAGACGCGACCGACGCCCTTCAGGGTGCCGACATAGAAGGTATCCTGGGCGCCGCAATAGCCGGGACATTCGGTCTCGAACTCGCCCCAGGCCTCCTTGTCGGCCTTGGCCTTCTCCAGGGCCGCAAGCTGGCTTTCGGTGAGGATCAGCCGTTCCTGGGCCATCTTGGCTTCGAGCGCCTTGAGGCGGAGCTTCATGGTAGCGAGGTCGTGGCGCAGCCAGATGCTGCGCACCCCGAAAGGAGAGACGGTGACGCCGCGCTTGAGCAGTTCGTTGGCCACGCGGGCCTGGCCCCAGGCCGGTTGTTCGATGGCGATCGCGACCACTGCTTCCTCAACCGCCGGCTCGACGCGGTTTTTCAGCAAGGGTTTGCGGCGGGAGAGTTCCTGGAGCGCGATTTCGCCGCCTTTGTCGTAGAGCTCCTTGAAGCGGTAGAAGCTGTCGCGCGAATACCCCATCATCTTGCAGGCCTGGGAGACGTTGCCCAGTTGCTTCGATAGTTCCAGCAGGCCAACTTTGGCGCGGATGATCTTCTGGTCACGGGTCATGAGGATATCCTCCGATGGCTGCGGCGGGGGCTGCGTCGCCCGGCCACTCCGCCCCCGCCGCAGCCCTGGTTGAGCTTCAGCAGACACCATCCGTCAGATTTAGTCGAGACTTCTACACATCAGCGCGCCGACGAGGCGGATAATGGCGGCATCGTTGGGGAAAATGCCGATGACGTCGCAGCGACGCTTGATCTCCCTGTTCACCCGCTCGATCGGGTTCGTCGACGAGATTTGCGTCCAATGCTCCCGAGGAAAGCCCATGTAGGCAAGCACGTCCACTTCCGTCCGCTTCATGAATTCGGCCAGCTTCGGAAAGCCTTCGCGCAGCTTGTCGGTGACGTGCCGCCATTGGCGTGACGCATCCTCGGCGGTTTCCTGCGTGAAGATCGTGCGCAACAGGGCCGAGATGGCAGGACGCTGCTTCGCATGGGCATGGGCGAGCGCATTGCGCAGCCAGTGCACCCGGCAGCGTTGCAGGGTCGCATTGAACACGCGACCGGCCGCGGCCCGCAGTCCGGCATGCGCGTCGGCCACCACCAACTTCACGCCGCGCAGGCCGCGATCGGCCAGGGAGCGCAGGAAATCCGTCCAGAACGCTTCCGCTTCGGACGGTCCCGTCGCCACGCCGAGCACCTCACGACGGCCGTCCGTATTTACGCCCACGGCGATTATCACGGCAATCGAGACAATCCGGCCACCCTGGCGCAGTTTCAGATAGGTGGCGTCGATCCAGAGATACGGCCATTCGCCCTCGATCGGCCGAGACAGGAAGCTGTTGACCCGTTCGTCGATCTCGCCCACCAGACGACTGACCTGGCTTTTGGAGATGCCCCCGGCGCCCATCGCGCGGACGAGATCATCGACCGATCGCGTGGAAATACCCTGGACGTAGGCTTCCTGGATGACCGCCAGCAGTGCCTTTTCCGCCGTTTTCCGCGGCTCCAGGAAGGTCGGGAAATAGCTGCCCTTGCGTAGCTTCGGGATCGCAAGCTCCACCGTGCCCGCCCGGGTGTCCCAGTTCCGAGCGCGGTAGCCGTTGCGTTGGGTCGAGCGGGAGGCCGAACGCGCGCCAAGCGGCGCACCGGTCCCGGCCTCAACCTCCATCTCCATCATCCGATCGGCAGCGAACGCCAGCATCTCACGAACAAAATCGCCATCCGACGCTTGCTCCACAAGCTCCAGCAGCGCCATCTTCTCGTCGGTCATCGTCAGGTCCTTCAGGTTCAGTTCGCACCCGAACCCTATCAAAGACCGGCGATGGCCGCCTCAGCAGCCAGACTCGCTCCTATACCACACCTCGGGACACAGCCTTCGATGAGCCAGGGGGGCCTGCACCTTGGTGCCCTTGCCACCAATGCCGATACCGCGGCCCATCCCCTCATGGCTAGGTTGTCCCCCCTTCTGACCTCCGCCATTCTCGCCGGTGCCAGCCCGCAGATCGGGAACGTGGCGACCAACGGCGGCAACCTGAACCAACGGACACGCTGCCATTATTATACCTACCTCAAGATTCGCGACCGGCTCTCCTTCGCTTTCGCAATCGTCTCGGTCGCCGTCGGTCTGCAGATCGAGGACGGTATGATCCAGCGCGGCTGCATCGCGCTTGGCGGCGTGGGGACGAGGCCCTGGTGCGTCCCGGATGCCGGGACGTTGCTGTCAGTCCGCTGGGGGTCAAGGGCGTGGGTGAAATCGGCATGTGCGGCACAGGCGCCGGCGAGGGGCCCCGTTTCCGCCACAGTTGGTCGTAGGAGGAGCGGTTCATGTCCATTCGCGTCGGCGTCGCTGGCTGGTCGATCCCACCCGCGCTTGCCGGGCAGTTTCCATCGGTCGGCACACACCTTGAACGCTATGGCGCGCGCTTTTCTGCTGTCGAGATCAACAGCAGTTTCTACAGACCGCACCGGCGCACGACCTATCAGCGCTGGGCGGCGAGCGTCCCGCCCGAGTTCCGCTTCTCCGTCAAACTGCCCAGGACGATCACGCATGAGCGCCGCCTGATCGATTGTCGGTCGCTCATCGAACGCTTTGCCGAGGAAACGGGTGGCTTGGGCGACAAGCGTGGTCCCATCCTGGTTCAGCTTCCTCCGAGTTTCGCCTATCCCGGCGATGCCGCCGAACAATTCATCAATGATCTGAAGGGTATGATCACTGGATCTGTCGTTCTGGAACCGAGACATGCCAGTTGGTTCCAGCCCGAGGTCGACCACATGTTACGCAGGCAGCAGGTATCACGGGTCGCGGCGGACCCGGCCAAGCCATTGCGTGCGGCGCAACCCGGAGGCTGGGGCGGCCTCGCCTATTTTCGCCTGCACGGCTCCCCCCGCATCTACGAGTCACCTTATGGGAAAGACGCCATCGAAGCCCACGCGAAAGTCGTTGCTTCACTCGCCGAACGCGGCGCCGATATCTGGACGATCTACGACAACACCACATTTGGCGCCGCCACGCAGAACGCGTTTCAGCTTGCAGACGCTCTCGTTAATACAAACTCGGAAATGGCTCGTTCAGTGACCGATAGAAGCTGATGGTTCAACGGCAGGGAGCCGTCTGTTTCGTTGGCTCCCGTGACGTCATCGCAGACAGTATCCATCCACCGCCAGCAGTTCGGGATGGAACGCGGGGCTGTCCACGCTTGAACTCCTCTCAGCCAAACCAGGAGCCGGCCATGTCCGTGGAACCGTCACCCTTTTCATGAACATCGGACGGCATTTCCGCGTGCTCAGCCGAGGATCAAAGCGATTCTCGACAGGGATAATGATTTTAATTCAGCTCATTAACAAATGGCACAGCCACATTCATCTCGATATCGAACGAAATGTCTTGCCTCCTGCGTACCAGTCTGCATAGTTGACTGGACAACCGGTCAGGTTGCAGACAGCTTGCGAAGGCCCCATGGTTCCATCTCCGCTATATCAACAGATCGCCGAACGTCTCCGTCAGGAAATCGACGCGAGCAAGCCCGGCACAAAACTGGCGAGCGAACCGGCCTTGGCGAACGCCTGGGGCGTCAGCCGCTTTACCGTCTCCCGCGCGGTCGAGGCACTCGTTGACGAAGGGCTCGTCGTTCGGCGCCAGGGGGCAGGCACCTTCGTGGCGGATCGGCCTCTGCGTAGGACCCCGGGCATGCTTTTAAGCTTTACCGAGGCCGTGAAAGCCGCGGGGCGGGTCGCGACGCACCGTCTATGCGCCTTCGAGAAATGGCCCGGGAACGGCGTGCCGCCCTTCGAAAGCGATGGCCCGGTCACGGTCATGGACCGCCTGCGCTACGTCGACGGCGTGCCTATTGCCCGCCACCATTCGGTGGTGCCCGAGGAACTGGTGACCGCAACCGGTCTGACCAGACAGATCGCGGCGCGCGAGGATTTTTCGTTCTACAGGTTTCTGGCGACGCATGGTTACCCGGTAGCAAGCGCCTCCGAACGGCTGAGCGGTCGCCTGGCCACGCCCGACGAACAGGTGTTGCTCGGCCTGAACGATCCCGCCGTTCTGATCGTCGTGCATCGCCAGTCCTTCGACGCTTCCGGCCGACTGCTCGATATGGTCGAGGCGGTCTATGACGCTCGCCATTATTATTACGAATCACGATTGATCAGGAATGCCACGGCGGATAGGGAGCCTGTCAATGACAAGACGGATGCGTCATCCACAGTTGACGGCGGTCCTGGTCTCGATTTCGGTCGCGGGCGCCTTGCCGGCCGCAAGCTGTCCGGCAAGAAGCGCTGAAGCCCCGCATGCCGTCCTGGTCGTCGGCCAGGGCGGCCTGGGCGACCAGTCCTATAACGATCTGGGTACCGCAGGCTTTCTGCAGGGTGTTCGTGACATCGGTGTCACGGGGCGCATCGTGGAAACCGCCTCGGTCGTATCCGAGGGCGCCGATATCCTGCGTCAGGCCGCGGCGGCGGGATTCGGACTGATTGTCGACCTGGAATACGCCCACGGTGCGGTCATCGCCGAAGTCGCGCCGCAATTCGCGCGCTGCCGTTTCGTGACATTGAACCAGGTTGTGCATGGACCCAACATCACATCGATCCTGTTTCAGGAACAGGAGGGATCATACCTGGCCGGGGTCCTGGCGGCAGCATCCCTGCGCGACCGTGCGCTGCCGGGCCTGGATCGCCATGCCGGCCTGGGCGTGATCGGCGGCGTACGGTCGGCGGGGATCGATAAGTTCATCGTCGGCTTCATCCAGGGCGCACGATCCATAGACCCGAAAATCACGATTCACGTCGCTTATGCCAATTCTTTTGGAGATCCGGCCCTCGGCTTCGAAATGGCGCGTGCCATGTATCGCGGTGGCGTCGGTATCATCTATGCCGTCGCCGGCACGACAGGGATAGGCGCCATACGGGCGGCGCGGGACATGAACCGCTACGCCATCGGCGTCGACCAGGACGAGGACGGTCTTGCGCCGGGGCATGTCCTGACCAGCATGGTCAAACATACAGACCTGGCCGTACGAAATGTCGTGCGGTCATGGCATGACGGAACGCTGCCCGACGACGGCGTGATCCGCATGGGCCTGGCCAGCGGAGGCATCGGCTTGAGCGACATGCGTTTCACGCGTGCAATCCTGCCTCCGGATGTCCTGTCCGACGTCGCACGGGCACGGAGCGATATCCTGAACGATCATGTTCATGTCTGGGACGTAACCGCCCAGGGTTATCCGGATTTCTATCAATGAACGCGTTGCCGCCCATTCGTATCGAGACGCGCGGCCTGACCCGTCTGTTCGGCACGTTCGTCGCCAACGACGACATTTCGATTCAGATCCATCGGGGGTCGATTCACGCCTTCCTGGGGGGCAATGGCGCGGGAAAGACGACCCTGATGCGCATGCTGCAGGGACTGTGCCAGCCCACCGGTGGCGACATCCTGATCGATGGCCAACGGGTTGTCCTGTCCTCACCGCAGGTTGCGTTCCGCCATGGAATCGGCATGGTCCACCAGGAGTTCAATCTTGTTTCCGGCCTGACGCTTCTGGAAAACCTCGTTCTCGGCGCGGAGCCGGTCGGCCGGTCCGGTGTGGTCGACTGGAAGGCAGCGCGTTGCGCGGCCGAGGAACTGGCACGCACGATTGGCGTCGCGGTCGACTGGGACGCGACCGTGTCGGCGACACCGCTTCATGTTCTGCAGGTTATCGAGATTCTCCGTATCCTGTATCGCGGCGCGGACATCCTGATTCTGGACGAACCCAGCGCGGTTCTGGCGCATGAACAGGTCGCCTCGCTTCTGGGGATTCTGCGTCGCTTGCGCGATAACGGGCGCACGATCCTGTTCATCAGTCATCGTCTGAACGAAGTCCTCGATATTGCCGACAGGATTACGGTTCTTCGGGAAGGGCGCCATCAGTCCACGATCGAGCGCATCAGCGCCGACCGTAACCTTCTGATGCGCGAAGTCACAGGAGAGGATATCGTCTTTACAGCCCCCGCGGAGCAGGTCGCGGGCGAGGTGTGCCTGACGGCGCGCGGCGTATGCGTCACCGACGATAGCGGCGTCGTTCGTACCAGGGATATTTCCCTCGATATCCGGGCTGGCGAGATACTGGCGATAACCGGTGCGCCCGGCCGGGGGCAGATTGAGCTTCTCGAGGTTCTGGCCGGCCTGCGCCGCGCGGCGGCCGGCACGATATCCATCGACGGGCGGAACATCACCGCCTGCTCCGTGACGGCGCGCCGGCGT
The DNA here is from genome assembly GCF_000021325.1 of Gluconacetobacter diazotrophicus PA1 5. GTDB lineage: Bacteria > Pseudomonadota > Alphaproteobacteria > Acetobacterales > Acetobacteraceae > Gluconacetobacter > Gluconacetobacter diazotrophicus. The sequence goes on from NC_011365.1 coordinate 1,024,769, forward strand.
GCCGGCATCCGATATCTCAGCGCCGATCGCGCCACGGAAAGTCTGTGCCGGGATATGTCCATTCGCGACAACGCCATCGCGGGCCGCCATCGCGTCCGACCCTTCAGTCGGCTGCGGATTCTGGATCATGCCGCCATTCGCGCGCATACCGCGGCATTGCTGGACCGCTTTTCGGTCCGGCGGCCGGCCGACGACCTGCCGGTCGGCGTCCTGTCGGGCGGCAACCAGCAACGCGTCGCCCTGGCGCGCGAACTGGACGGTGCGTCCCGCATCTTGCTGGTCGCGCAGCCGACCCGCGGCGTCGATCTGGCCGGAATTGCCTTCATTCACGGCGTATTGCGCGATTTCGTCGAATCCGGGGGCGCCGTCGTCATGGTTTCGGAGGACCGGGACGAAGTCGAGGCGCTGGCTTCGCGCGTTCTTCAACTGCGCGAGGACGGGCGGTTGCTGCCCGTGCATGCGGCATGAACGGAGCGCTTCGTCTCTACTGGCTGACATCGTCGCTGCTGGCGCTGATGTTCGCCACCGCGATCATCACGCTCAGCGGCTTCAACCCGATGCATGTCCTGTCCGTGATCGTGCAGGCCGCATTCGGAAGCGCGGCCGCCCTGGCCGAAACCTGTTCGGCCGCGGCACCTTTGATCCTGACGGCGGTCGCGGCCGCGCTGTCCTTCCGCAGCGGCATCTTCAATGTCGGGATAGAAGGGTGTTTCGTGCTGGGTGGCCTGACGTCAGCGGTCACGGCGACGTATCTGCCAATCCTGCCGTCCCCTTTCCTTGTCACGATGACGCTGCTGGCGGGCATGGGTGCCGGGGCGGCCTGGATGGTTCTTCCGGCGGTCCTGTATGCCTGCCTCGGCGTGGATGAGATCGTCACCACTCTGATGCTCAATTTCGTGGCGCAGGCGGTGGCCGACGGCCTCGTGCAACAATTCTTCCTTGCCCCGGGTTCGGCGAATTCCGCAACGGCCATGGTTCCCGTGGCATCGCGTGTTCCCCATCTGCTGGCATCCGGTACCCTGGACGGCAGCTTTTTCGTTGGTCTCCTCGTCATCGTCTCGTACGGACTCTGGGCGCGCTACACGGTATCGGGGTTCGAGACGCGGATCATGGGACGCAATCGGCGTTTCGCTGCTGCCGTCGGCCTGCCGCGCACCCGTCTCCTGATCGGGACCATGGTCGTCTCGGGCGCCGTCGGCGGCCTGGGAGGCGGGCTGCACGTCCTGGGCAATCTGCATCGTTTCGTCGCGGGTTTCTCCTCCAATTACGGCTTCATGGGGCTGGCCGTGGCGATTCTGGGCGCGAATCATGCCTTCCCTATGGCCGTGGCGGCCATGGCACTGGGGGCGCTGAACGTGGCGGGCATCGGGGTCCAGCTTCTGGCCGGCCTGCCCGAAGAGGTCGTGGACCTGATCGTCGGAAGCGTCATCATTTTCTCGTCCGCGCGCCTGACGTTCGGACGTCCCGACATGTCGTCCCTGGCAAGGGGGGCGGAATGAGCCTGACGTTCCTTCATGACGCGCTTGCCGCGACGACGCCGATCCTCCTTGCCGCCCTTGGCGGAGCGATCAACCGCCAGGGCGGCACGGTGAACGTCGGACTGGACTCGTTCATCCTGGCCGGCGCCCTTGCCGGAGAAGTCGCGTCGGCGGTGACGGGTTCATCCTTGGGCGGGGTGGCAGGTGCCGCGATCGCCGGCGGGGGGACCGCAGCCCTGATGGCGGCTGTCATCCGCTTTGCCCGCACAGACCAGATCGTGACGGGCCTGGGCTTCGACATGAGCGCGCAGGCCGTATGCCGCCTGGTCGTCAAGCTCGCCTTCGGCGTTACGGGACTGCTGTCCCTTCCTGCGGCGCGACGCCTTCCAGTCGTTGCGATACCGGAACTTGGAACGCTCGATGCGCTGACGCTGCTGTCCTGGAGCCTTGTCCCGGCCTGCGCCTGGTTTCTCCGTCATCATCGGCTGGGACTTCGTCTGCGCGCGGCGGGCGAGTCACCGGGTGCGGCGACAGCCCTGGGTTTCGACCCAAAACGTCTGCAGGCCGCCGCCACGATCGCAGCGGGCGTGTTGGCCGGCCTGGCCGGAGCGGACCTTTCTCTTGGGATCGTCGGCGCGTTCAGCACGAATATTTCAAACGGACGCGGCTTCATGGCGCTGGCGGCTTTCTATATCGGCCGGGCGCGTCCCTTCTCCACGGCGGCGGCGTGCCTGATGCTGGGCCTGCTGACCGAGGCCGCCATCCATGCACAGGCCGACGGATTGCCGACAGCGCTGGCGCAGGCCGCGCCCTATCTGGCCGTGATCTGCGTGCTGGGCGCCCAGGCCGTCGCCAACCGTCATCAGCCCAACCTCCAGCGCATGCTGAAAGGACTGAAAACATGACTTCGCGACGCAAGATCGCGCTGCTTCTGGTCGACGTGATCAACTCGTTTTTCGATCCGGGTGAACCCAATTACTATCCGGGCGCCGAAGACGTCCTGCCTGTCATTGCGACCATGCTGCGCGCGGCGCGGCAGCATGGGCATCTCGTCATCCATGCCGCCGAACGGCACCGGACGTTCCACGATGATTTCGAGTGGAAGAAACTGCCGATTCACCATCTGGAAGGCGACCCGAGCACCGATTTCGTCACCGGGTTCGAGCCTGCCGGACCGGCCGAGGCCGTCATCTACAAGCGTCGGTACAGCGCCTTCTTCGCCACGGATCTGGCCCTGTTCCTGCATGAGCAGAATGTAACCCATCTCATCATCGTCGGCGTCAAGACGAATTGCTGCATCCGCGCCACCGTGCAGGATGCCTTCGCCCATGGCTTCACCCCCATCGTTCCGCGTGAGGCGACCAGTTCCAATCGCCCCCACCTGGCCGAAGCATCGCTGGAAGACATCGCGCGGTATTTCGGCGAGGTCGTGTCGGCAACCGAAGCCGAGAAGATGCTGGGATGAGCCGCGTCGCCGTCCTCGGCTATGCTAGCATGGATTATGTCATCGTGCTGGGTGGCGCGATCACGCCTGGCCGTACCAGCCTGATCCGCGCGCGTCCGACCGACGGATGGCCGCGTGTCGGCGGGGCCCCGGCCTTCGTATCCCGCGCGATGAACCGGGGTGGCATCGCCCACCCCGCGATCATCAGCCAGGTCGGTGACGACGCGCTGGGATCAGCCTATCGCACCGCCCTGCAGGCCGACGGCGCAGACGTGCGCTGTCTCGATGTCGTTGCCGGAGCCCGGACGCCGGTTACCGCGATGATCTATGACGCGACCGGCGAATGTGCCTGCCTTTACGAGCCGCTGCGCAATCCCGACGGCACGGAGCCGGCACACCTGTCCGGGCGACAGATCGCGCTGCTGGAACAGGCGGAGTGCGTGTGCCTGAGCGTTGCCCCTGCCGGGATGATCCGCCAGGCGCTGCGCCATGCCAGACCGGACGCGATGCTGGCCTGGATCGCGAAGAACGATGCCGATGCCTTTCCCTGCGACCTGGCGGCGGAAATCGCAGGCCGCGCCGACATCATTTTCAGCAGCCTGGCCGAAGCCGACATGGTGGCGAAGGCCGGACGCGATGCCCCCGCCCGACCGGGACAGATCCTGATCGAGACCCGGGGGCGAGACGGTGCCTGCATCCGCAGTAACGGCGTGAGCAGGCACCGGATGACGAATCCCGTGACGGTTATCGACCCGTCAGGGGCCGGCGACACGCTGGCAGGCAGCATGCTGGCCGCCCTGATACGCGACAACGCCGATCCGGATACTGCGCTGGGCGCCGGCATGGAGGCCGCGCGAGCCATGCTGTCCGAACGGCAAAACGACAAGAGAGCCTAAGGAACATGTCAGAACGCGAAGATATAAAAACGGCCTGGTATATCGGCGCGACGTCCGCGGACGTCGGCAAGGTGGCGATCCTGGTCGGAGATCCGGCCCGCGTCGATAGAATCGCCCTTCTACTGGACGATGTGCATCGCGTGCCGATCAGCAGGGGATTGCAGACCATCACCGGCACCCACGCCGGCCGGCGGGTCACGGTAACCGCCTTCGGAATGGGGGCGCCGATCGCCGTGGTGGTCATGGAGGAACTGCGCGCTCTGGGGGTCGGGCTTTTTCTGCGCATCGGCACCGCGATGGCGGCCGGACCGGTTTCCCTGGGTGATTTCGTGGTTGCGGAAGGTGCCCTGCGCCGCGAAGGAACTTCGGCCAGCTATGCCCCGGCGGGGTATCCGGCATTGGCCGACCGTTCCCTGAACGAGGTGATTCTCGATCGCCTGAAGTCCGGAAAACACCCCTATTATTCAGGGGTCTTCGCAAGCTATGACGGTTTCTACTCGGAGATGTTCACCCTGCCCGGCGCGCGCCAGCGGGTCCGTCCGGAACTGCTGGCCGATATCGGGAACTACGGCCTGATCGCAGCCGACATGGAGACGTCCGCCCTTCTGGTCGCGGGACGCATGCTGGATGCGCGTGTTTCGAGCCTGTGCATGGCCACTGTTGACCCCGTAACCCAAGCCAAGCTGGACGCAGCCGCCACGACCGCCACCGAACACGAACTGTTCCAGATCGCGCTCGACAGTGTTTCGAACGCCTCCTTTCACGAGGAAGAGGAGACAGACTCATGACCGATATCATCAACGAATATTTCGATGTTCTTGCCTCGCGTCTCGAATTCGTCAAGACGACGCAGCACGATGCCATTCGGCGCGCGGCGCGGCTCTGTGCCGACAGCATCGCGGACGACAAGCTGGTCTTCACCTTCGGAACCGGCCATGGGGCGCTCCCCGCGATCGAGACGTTTCCACGGACAGGGACAATCGCCGGATTCCGGCCGATCGTCGAAAGCAGCATGATCTCGTTCCATCGCGTGCTGGGCGACCAGGGGGCGCGGCAATACCGTTTCATTCACGCGGTCGAAGGCTATGGCAAGGCGATCCTGTCATCGCATCAACTGCTTCCGGGTGACACGCTCATCCTGTTCTCGCACTCCGGTATCAACGCCGTGATCCTTGACATGGCGCTTGAGGCGCAGGCGCAGGGTATGGCGGTTATCGCCGTTACCTCGCTCCCGCACTCCTCGACCACGCAATCGCGCCACTCGTCGGGAAAGCGGCTGTTCGAGGTCGCGGATGTGGTGATCGATACGGGGGTGCCCAAGGCCGACGCAAGCCTGCGCATCGCCGGACTGGATGCGCCGGTGGGTGCCAGTTCGACCAGCCTGACGATTGCCGTCGCGCATGCCATCGTCTCGGCTACCGCCGAGGAACTGGTCAAGCGTGGCATTCAGCCGTTCGTGATGGTCAATCCGAACACGGAACACAAGGCGAGCGCCACGCAGCAGAATGACCGGAACTACGCCGAACTGTGGCGTCGCCTGCGCGGACGCTGAGAAAGGGTCGAGACATGACGCGACTGCTGTTCATCGATGGCACATGGGTCGACGCCGTTCGCGGAAAGCGGCGAACCATTCGCGATCCTGCAACCGGCAGCGATGTCGGCGTCACCGCGTTGGCGACGGCGGAAGATGTCACGCGCGCTGTTGTCGCGGCCTTGCGTGCCCAATCGGGATGGGGGGGCACAGAACCCGATCGGCGGGCACGGATTTTGCACCGCGCGGCGGACTTGATCACCGAGCGTGTCGACAGGATCGCGGAAATCCTGACCCGTGAGCAGGGCAAGCCCGTTGCCGACTCACGCAAGGAAATTCTGTTCGGTGTCGAGGTCCTGCACTACTATGCCGAGGAAGCACGGCGCCTGGGCGGAACAATTCGCCCATCAGTCCGTCCGGACCTGCGTAGCCTGGTCACGGATGCACCTGTGGGTGTCGTCGCTGCGATCGTACCGTGGAACTATCCGGTAGATCTCTACGTCTGGAAGATTGCCCCCGCCCTGGCTGCGGGATGCGCCATGGTCGTCAAGCCACCACCGGAAACGCCGCTGGCGATCGCGGAAATCGTCCATTGCCTGTCCGATGCCGGATTGCCGCCGGGGGTGCTGAACGACATTCCAGGCGACGGGCCGGATGTCGGCGCAGCGCTGGCGGCCCATCCCGACATTCGGCTGATTTCGGCCACGGCATCCGTGCCCGCAGGCCAGTCCATCATGCGGCAAGCGGCCGGCAACCTCAAGCGGGTGGCCCTCGAACTCGGCGGTCAGTGTCCGCTTCTCGTTCTCGACGATGCCGATATCGAGGAAGCCGCGACTGCCGCAGTGCGACGCAGCTTCTCCAACATGGGACAGATCTGCATTGCGGTGAATCGCATTCTGGTCGCACGGCCGGTCCTGGACAGGTTCCGCGCCGCCATGGTCGAAGCGACGCAGGCCATTCGCCTCGGTCACGGCATGGCACCGGGCACCCTCTACGGACCGGTACTGGCCGAGCCGGTACGTGCGCGGGCCGCGCAGCACATCGAGGACGCACTGCATCGCGGTGGCCGGCTGCTCTGTGGCGGTACCATTCCCGAACAGGATGGTCTTGACGCTGGTTACTTCTTTCAGCCAGCGGTTCTCGACGGCGTTCCCGACGATGCGCTGGTCATGACCCAGGAGACGTTCGGCCCCGTCGCCGCGATCCGTTCCTTCGACACGATCGCCGAAGCCATCGAGGTGGCGAACGCGCTTCCCTTCGGCCTGGCCGCTTACATCTACGGCCGCGACCTGGAACGCGCCTGGGCCGTCGCAGATCGAATCGAGGCTGGTGGCATCGGAATAAACGTAAACGATGTCAGCGAACTTCAGGCGCCATTCGGCGGCTGGAAGATGAGTGGCTTCGGAAGAGAACTGGGGCCGGAAGGCCTGGCAACGTATCGCGAAACGAAACATGTCCGCATGCGTGTCCGGCCGCTACCCCTGTGACAAGTCGGGCGGAAAGCTCGCATTGCGTTGATATTGTTACGATATCGAATTAAATGCCCCATTGTGGCGTGAAGAAAAGGGACTTTGTCATGTCGAGACGACTCGCCGTCATACTCCCTCTGTGCGTCCTTTATTCCGGGACACATGTCTGGGCGCAGGAAACGGCCAATACCAAGCCGTCAAACAATTCGCGTTCATCCCGCGTAAAGACCGACCCCGCGCCGTCGTCCCGGTCGCCGGAACAGATTGTCGTCACGTCGAACGGCACCGACGCCACCAACGGCGTGACGGGCCCTGGTACGGGAGCCGGCCTGATTCGGCGCGAGACCGCGCCGCGTTCCCAAAGTTCGGTGTCGGCTGACTACATCCAGAAGCAGGCGCCTGGAACCAGTGCGCTGCAGCTTGTCAAACTGCTGCCAGGCGCCAATGTCGGCGGGTCCGACCCCATCGGATTGTCCGACCAGTCGACAATCTCGATCCGCGGGCTTGGCCAGGACGAAATCGGCTATGTCATGGAAGGATATCCGCTGAACGACAGCGGCATTTATATCCAGGATGCATCCGAATGGGCGGATTCCGAAAATATTTCGAACATTTCTCTGGCGCAGGGGGCAGCGGGCCTGTCGGACCCCGTATATACGGCGGCCGGCGGCGTCATGACGGTAACCATCCGCGACCCATCGAAGAAATTCGGCATACTGGCCGATGCAGCCTATGGTACGTTCAACACGAATCGCGATTTCATTCGTCTTGATACGGGTGAGCTTGGCAATAGCGGCGTGAAGGCTTTTTTCTCCTTCTCCGGTGCCAGCAGCAAGAATTCCCATGGACCCGGCCGGAACCATCGACGCCATGTGGATTTCAAACTGTTGAAGGAGTGGGGGACGGGCAATCGCGTCAGCTTGTTCGGCTCGTACAATAGCCGCGACGTGGCCTATTACGAGGAACCCACGATGTCGCAATGGAACGCGCTGGGCTACTCCGCCAATTATGCGGGAACGTTCACACCCGGAGCGACGAACTACTGGAAGTCCTTTATCGGCGGCTGGAACGACCTGATCATCAGCATGCCATCGAAATTCACCCTGCTGCGGAAACTGACACTTGATGCTTCTCCCTATTTCTACTGGGGCAGCGGCTATTATCCCGGTGGCACGCTCGTAAACGAGTCCGGAAACTATCTTGGCACGACCTATCTGCCCGGCAACCTGAATGTTCCGGGTGCCATCAACGGCCAGTTCAATGCACTGGGGCAATATCTGGAGCAGGAATACAGCTACGGGATCAATACGGCGCTTCATTACCACGTGGCGCATAACGACATCACGTTCGGGTACTGGTACAGCTATCAGACCAACGCCGTGCAGCAGCCCTTTGCCGCACTGGGCCCGACCGGCGAAGCCGCGAACGCCATGGGTGGCTACAGCGTCAAATATCCAGACGGGACCGAACTGCTGTCCGGCGACAATTACACCCAAACCCAGATCAACGGCCTGTATATCGGCGATCATATCTCCCTTCTGCAGGACCGTCTTCAGATCGGCGCGGGTTTCAAGGAAATGATGTTCGACCGCAAGGGACGGAATTACCTGCCGGGACCGCAGAGCACGGTCAGCGACAACACGTCCGCGCCTCTGCCGCAATTCTCGATCAGCTTTCGCCCGGCGCCAGAACACCAGATCTTCGCGTCGGCCAGCGGAAACTTCCGGCCGCCCTCGACCAGCAACCTGTATGATGCCTACAGCATTACGAGCGGCAAAGTCGTGAGCATCCCGAATACGGAGCTGAAAAACGAATATTCGATCCAGGAGGAACTGGGATATCGCTACCAGGGTGCATTCATCGGATCCCTCACGTTCTACAATTACAATTTCACCAATCGCCAGATCGCGACGGTCGTGAATGAAAATGGCAGCCTGGTCTCGACCTACATGAACGCCGGCGGTCAGACATCACGCGGATTCGATGCGGAAATCGGCATGCACCCCTATCACCATTTCAGTCCCTATGCGTCAGCTGAATACCTGCACGCGACGATCGACAATAACATGGTGACGGCCAACGGCACGCTGCCGACGGCGGGCAAGATCGCGGTGCGCAGTCCGGCATGGCAGGCCGCGGTGGGACTTTCCTACGATGACGGTACATTTTTCGCTAATGGCAGCATGAAATATACTGGCAGCCAATATGGGTCCTTCATGAACGACGAAAAAATGCCCGGATACATTACGGGCGATCTGGCATTGGGCGTGCGCGCGAAACACGTTTGGATTGCCAAAGCGCCTGAATTTCGTTTAAACTTCATCAATATCGGCGATACGCATTTTCTGTCGGGCGTTGCCTATCCCACGTTAAATGCGCGAACCTACGGCAAAATTACCGGATCTCCTGCCACGTATTTTGTCGGATCCGGATTTGCAATGATCGGGTCGGTGCAGATCGCCTATTGAACAGAACCCCGCCCCCCTGAAATGCCCCCGATTTGAAGCGAGGTCTACTTACTCCTCCGGACCCTGGCTCAGAACCGAGGGCACGTTCGGGACAGGGTCAAGATGGTCGAACCGGCATGTTTCCCGTGCCGCGTTTCGCGGCAATAAAAAATCCACCCGATTTGGTGGATTTTCCATCTTTTATCAAATGGTTGATCAGGAAGACGCGGGATAGAAGCCCGTCATGACGCGGCCCCGGGCATGGCCTCGTAGGACGCGCGGGCGGCATCCACGCCGGCCCCGCGCGGCAGGGCGTGGCCCTCGGCGGCCAGCACGGCTTCCAGCGCGCCCAGGGTGATCAGTACCTTGTGCTTCATGGCATTGTATCCCATGGCGCCGATGCGCCAGATCCTGCCCGCCAGCGGGCCGAAGGCGGTGCCGATCTCGATCTCGAACTCCTCGCGCATGCGGGTGCGGGCGCGCTCGCCATCCACGCCGTCGGGGATGAACACGCCGGTGACGTTGGCCATGCGGTACGCATCCTGGCCGTACAGCGTCAGGCCCATCGCCCGCAATCCGGCAGCCATGGCCGCACTCGCGGCGCGATGCCGGGCGAAGCGCGCCTCCAGCCCCTCTTCCACCATGATCCGCGCCGCCTCGCGCGCCGCATAGAGCATGGAAGTCGCTTCGGTATGGTGGTTCAGCCGTTTCTCCGACCAGTATTCCATGATCATGGCCAGGTCGAAATAGTTCGACCCGATCCGCGACCGGCTGCCATCCTGGGCGTCGGCGCCCCTGATCCCGGCCTCGACATGCCGGCGGGCCATGATATGCGCCGCCGCCCGGTCCGAGATGGTGATGGGGGCCGAGCCCGGCGGACCGCCCATGCATTTCTGCAATCCGCCCGTCACCACGTCCACGCCCCAGGCGTCGGTCGCCACCGCCATGCCGCCCAGCGTCGCCGTGGCATCGACATAGGACAGCACGCCGTGCCGCCGGCAGATCGCCCCCACGCCGTCCAGCGGCTGGGCCATGGTGGTCGAGGTATCGCCGTGGATGGTGGCGAAGACCTGCGGCCGGTGTTCAATGATCGCGGCCTCGATCTGCTCCGGGGTCGCGACCTCGCCCCACGGGATGTCGATGGTGCGGATCTCGGCGCCGATGCGCTGCGCGATTTCCGACAGCAGCAGCCCGAACCGGCCCGCCCGCAGGATCAGCAGCCGCGCCCCCGGCTCGACCAGCGAGACCAGGGCGGCCTCGATCCCCGCCCGCGCCGTGCCGTCGACCAGGAAGGTCCAGCGGTTTTCGGTCATGAACACCTGGCGGTACAGCGCCATCGTCTGGTTCATGTACCCCGTCATCTCCGGGTCGAACTGGCCCAGCATGTCCGCCGCCATCGCGCGCAGCACGCGCGGATGCACATTCACCGGCCCCGGCCCCATCAGCAGCCGCTGCGGCGGATCGATCTGCCCGAACATATTGTTATTCCCAATATATGTCAGAAAATTTCTCAGAGCGTGAAATTGACCCGCCCATAATAATATCCGCCCGTCATCGGAACCTGCGACGAGAACGTATCATACGGATTCCCCCCAAGCTGATTCAGATAACCGGGAAGCTTGCGTGGGCGGATGTTGAAGATATTGTTGGCACCGACAGCCACATGCCAGCGCGGGCTTACACGATAGCCGATTTCCAGGTCGGTCAACCAACGCGGCGTATTCTTGAATTGCGCGAAACAGACGCTCGACTGTTCCAACTGTCCACCGCCCGGGCATGTCGCGGCCGAAGGCGTCCAGTCCTGATATGTCATCATGCCCGTCGTCTCGCCGTACCGGGTCTGGCGCAGATTAACATCCCAGGCGCCGACGGTCCAGTAGGCGTTCAGGATGATCTTGCTGCGCGGGAAGCCAGTCGTCAGATAGCCGATATTCTGCGCATTCAGCAGCGGCGAACCTGTGCCGGACAGGCCGTTATGCGTCAGCCGGGTACGGTTCAGATCCAACGCCATGGACAGGGCGACATTACCGTACTGGTGCATATGCACCATGTAATCGGCCTTGATGTCCAAGCCCTGCGTCCGGGTACTGGCACCATTCGTGAAATAATAGGTCTGAACGGAATTTTCCGACTGCTGTGTCAGGGCCGGCAGCGAGACCCCCATCTGTTCCAGCGCGGCGACGGCAACCGGACCCGTGACGTTGCCCCCCTGCACCACACGGTCGCGAATGTTGATCTGGTAGACATCCGTTTCGATATGAAAGCCATCGACCGGTTCCAGAACGATGCCGCCGCTCGCGCTCGTGGACCGTTCCGGCTTCAGGGGCGAAGCACCCGTTGCCGCCGCCTCTGGCGACGAGACCGGCAACAGCCCGAGAACGGATGTCGGCCCGACATTGATCGCACTGTAATGCTGCTCGGCCATTGTGGGCGCACGAAAGCCGTTGCTGATGGTCGCCCGCACCCCGATCCGGCGCGTGAAGTCATAGCGCGTCGAAACCTTGCCGTTTTCGGTGTCGCCGACGTCGGTATAATGTTCGAACCGTCCGGCGAAATCGAGGTCCCATTTCCGCGTGGGATGGAAATCGCCATCCAGGTACGCTGCCCAGATATCACGATTCCACTTCCCGGCATCCTGCGGCGTCAGTCCCGCCAATGCCGACGTACCGCCATATTCATAAGATGCCGGCTCGCCCGCAGTCACGGTGTACTGTTCCATCCGGCTTTCGCCACCGAATGCCAGTGTCATCGGAACGACGTTGGCGATTCTGAAATTCCTTCTGAAGTCGAGGTTGTTCGTCCACTGTGCGAGGCGGAAATTCTCGTTGCGGACGGTGGTCGGTGTGTAGCCTGTCGCGGCATACATATTAGGATTGGTGGTATTCTTCGTGCTGATCTTGTCCAGGTCTTCCCCCCAGGTCGTACTCAGGTCCCAGTCGAAGCCGAACAGACGTCCGCCTTTCAAACCAAGCGTGGCAGCATAGTCGTCCTCGTCGATCGTCTCCAACGGCGAATAACCAGAGGGGAACAGTTCCGGATTGCTGGCGCTGGTACCGGATGGCAGACGATAGTTCTCGTATGCCTCGGCATGGCGGTGCCCATACGTGATCTGGCCGTATAGTTGTATGTCTTCTGTAATCGGCTTGCCGAAATCGATGCCGAGATTCTCGCGGGTTTCCTCCGGCGTGCTCATGATCTTGTTGGAATCGCCGGGAACGTTCATAGATCCCGTATACAGCTCATTCTGCACGCCGGGCGGGGTGTAACCAGCGAGGCGATTATCGAGCGTTTTTGTTACGAAATGGTCGGTATGATAGACTTGGGCGGCAATATGCATATAGCCGTCGCGACCCAGCTTGAACCCGCCATCGGCATTGAGCTGATACTGCCAGCCATCACCATTATAGGCGTTCGCACCGGTCTGGGAACTGATGTCGAGACCATGATCCTGCTTCTTGGTGATGATATTCACCACGCCGGCAATCGCATCGGACCCGTACATCGCGGCGGCGCCGTCTTCCAGCACCTCGATATGGTCGATCATGTTGGACGGAATCATGTTGAGATCGACCGGCGTCGAACCGAAGTTCGGTCCCGCATCGGCATTGATGTTGGCGGTCGTGTGGCGGCGCTTGCCATCGACCAGAACCAGGACCTCATTCGGATTCAGCCCCCGCATGCGGATGGAGGCCGTCAGCGCCCCCGCATCGTTGCCCATTGTACTGACATTGATCGACGGATAGGTTCTGGTCAGAGCATCCGACAGATTCAGCATACCCGAACGACGCAGCGTCGCAGCGGAAAGAACCGTGACGGGGCTTGTGCTTTGACGGGCGTGGCGGTTGCTCGCATGCGTACCGGTCACGATCACGTTTTCCTCGCTGGCGGCCGCACGGGTGGGCGAGGCCTTGGCCTTCTTCGCATGCGCGGATTTCTTTGAATCCTGGGCGCTTCCGTCGGCTGTCGCCGCGACGGACACCCCGGTCCAGAGGCCGAAGGACAGAATCGTGGAATAAAGAGCAAGCTTGCGGATATTCATGTCGACTCCATCGGTCCATCCCGCTCCGGGGGACCCGCGTTGCAGGCGGTTAAGGGTATTTTCGGATCGTTTTCGTTATGATTGTGTGCCGGGGCGACCCAGCAGCCGCCACAGGGCGATCGCCACGACTTTCGTCGCCCGGCGCATGTCTTCCAGCACCACATGTTCGTCTGCCCGATGGCCGTTGGCGTCCTGGAGGCGACGCGGCCCCGCCCCGTACAGGACGGTCGGGCATCCGGCATTGCTGTACAGGCGGGCGTCCGTGAACAGGGGCATGCCCTCTGCCGGAATCCGCTCGCCGATCACGGTTTCGGCCGCATCCTGAAGCGCCGCGACCAGAGGGGCCTGCCGGCTTTCGGGCACCAGCGGAAGCGCCAGAAGATGGCGGCGTACGGCGCAGGTCACTCCCTCTACCGTCACGGCCCGGACGATGATGTCGCGCAGTTCCCGCTCCACCTCATCCGCATCCTCGTCCGGCATGATCCGCCGCTCCATCCGGAACGTCGCCTGTTCCGGCACGACGTTCGCGGCCACGCCGCCGTTGATGGTACCGATGACCAGCGTCGGCGCACCGATACCGGGAATTATGGACGGCCGGGCAGCCAGTGCGTCACGATGGGCGTATAGCGCCACCATCACGCCACAGGCCGCCTGGATGGCGTCACAGCCGGTGTCGGGCCATGCGGAGTGCGCCGATTTTCCCGTGAACGTCACATCGAGTTGCAGGCTGCCCTTATGCGCGATCATCACCCCGTAGGTGAACCCGGCGCTGATGACATAATCCGGGCGGGTCAGCCCCTGTTCCAGCAGCCGACCAGGTCCCGCGCTGCCCCCGGTTTCCTCGTCGTAGGTGAAATGCAGTTCCACCTGCCCTTGCAGGCCCTCGGCATGGGCGTTCAGGGCCCGGAGGGCAAAGGCGAAGGTCGCGAAATCGGATTTCGAGACTGCCGCCCCCCGTCCGTACAGGCGACCCTCTTCGATCACACCGGCATAGGGATCGTGCGTCCATCCGCCTCCCGGCGGCACCACGTCACCATGGGCGTTCAGGGCGACGACCGGGCCGTCCCCGTTTCCGAAGTGCTGCCTGATAATCAGGTTCGTGGCGCTGCGCAGGCCGCTCCGCTCCAGGACATCCGGGGGCACCACGTCCCGTTCCACTACAAACCCCAGCGTCTCCAGGCGTTCAGTGGCAAAACGGCCGTGCGGCGCGCAATCCCCTGGCGGATTGTCCGACGGCACGCGCACCAGGTCGCGCAGGAATGCCACCTGCAGCGTATCGAAATCGCGGTCGACGGTTCGTTCGATCCCGTCGCTCGGAATTTTTTCATCACTCAGGGTCGCAGACATCGGCCGCCCTTTCGCTCGGATACGCATCACGGTCTTCGTTCTATATGCGATTTGTATACCGTTCGAATTCAATCGTAAAGCGAAACAATGGGCGTTCGGCTTTTTATGAATCCTTTCCTGTGACGGTCCTGCGGTCAGGTGCCCGACGGGCGCCGTTTCAGTGCGCGCTGCTCAGGAACGCCTGCGCCCGCGGGCTGCACCGGCCGGCGAAGAAATCCTTTGAAGAACAGTCATCAACGATCTCGCCCCGGTCCACGAACAGGATCCGGTCCGCGACCTGGCGGGCAAATCCCATTTCATGGGTCACGCACATCATGGTCATGCCTTCGCGCGCCAGCTCGCTCATCACGGCCAGCACCTCGCCGACCATCTCGGGATCGAGCGCCGAGGTCGGTTCGTCGAACAGCATGATCGAAGGACGCATCGCCAGCGCCCGCGCGATCGCCACGCGCTGCTGCTGTCCGCCGGACAGGGCGATCGGATATTTCATTGCGTGCTGCGCCAGCCCGACGCGTTCCAGCAGGCGCATGCTGTCCTCGCGCACCTCCTGGGCGGGACGTTTCTGCACCAGCCGCGGGGACAGCATGACATTGTCCAGAATCGTCAGGTGGGAAAAGAGTTCGAAGCTCTGGAACACCATGCCCGCCTTCGCACGCAGCGCCTGCAGGCTGACGTCGGGCGACCGGACGGCGATCCCGTCGACCAGGATCTGACCGCCCTCGAAGGGTTCCAGCGCGTTGACGCATTTGATCAGCGTCGATTTCCCCGAGCCCGAAGGCCCGCAGATCACGACCACCTCTCCTCGGCGAATGGTTGCCGAACAGCCATTGAGGACGCGAAATCCGCCATAGGATTTCGTCACGTTGTCCAGAACGATCATGCGCTGCCTCCATGAAAGCGCCGGGGGGAGAAGACGTCGAGGTCCGCGCGCTGCCTGATGCCAAGGACCATGTCGGCGACGCTGCGCCCCATGGCGGGCGCCAGCGTGACGCCGTTGGCCGTGACGGCATTGTAGAATCCGGGCACGCCCGGGCTTTCGCCGAGGATCGGCGCCCCGTCGATATCGATGTTCATGGCCGCCCAGCTCCGCACCACGTGCACGCTGCCCAGCGCCGGCACCAGCCTGCGCGCGACCCACAAATTGCCTTCCAGACTGTCTCGCAACGGGCGCGGATGACCATGCACGGGATCCAGTCCGGCGCTCCATCCTCCGCCAATCAGCAACGTACCATTGGCGGCCTGCTTGAGCGTCAGGTGACGGCTGGCGTGGGCCAGCAACGAACCGACCAGCGGAGCCACCGGTTCGGTCACCACCATCTGCAGCGGTGCACCGAAGACCGGCAGGCGATGGCCGACCAGGCCCGCGACCTCGCCAGCATAGGCACCGGCCGCGTTCACCACCGCGCCCGTCGACCAGGCGTGACCGTCCGCGACAACGCGGAATCCGTTCGTCTCGCGCGTGATCGCCGCGACGGGCGATAATGGCCGGATGGTGACGCCCGCCTCCCTCGCCCGCGCCATCACCGCCAGCGACGCCGCCATCGGATTGATCTTGCCTTCCTCGGAGCAATAGGCGCCCCCGGGGAACCCCGTACCCAGTGCCGGCTCGATCGCGCGCAGTTCATGGCTGTCGACCATGCGCGAGGCCACACCCAGCGACTGCTCGACGGCGACTTTCGCCCGCAGCCGCGTCATGTCGGCCTCGTTTTCGGCCACGGCCAGACCGCCACATACCTTGATTTCCAGGTCCCGGTCGAAAAACGGCACCATGGATTGCCACATGCCGATTGCTTCCCGCTGCAGGGCCAACGTCCGCGCCGGCAGGGACGGCCCGTCCACTCCGGCGCTGTCGTCGAAGGCCATGAGCTGGGCATGCAGGCTGCCGGCATTGCCGCCCGACGCCAGGGCACCGGGGCGTCCGCGCTCCAGCACCACGACGCGACGCCCGGCCTGCGCGAGGAACAGCGCGGCGAACAGGCCCACGATCCCCGCGCCGATCACCACCACGTCCGCCACCTGCGCGTTGCCCAACACCGGGGCCGCGACGCCCCCTTCCGGCAGCGCGGAAGGGATTTCCACGCGCCGGTGTCCCCGCCATTCGGGCTTTTCCACCGCCAGCGCGGCCAGCGGGATCGGGCGCAGCGGCATCTGCGGCGCGGTGAAATCCATCTCGCCGGCCGGGGCGGGCAGCAGCGCGGCGAGCACGGGCTGGCAGAACCGTCCCTGGCATCGACCCATTCCGGCCCGTGTCGCCCGCTTCAGCGTCGCGATGTCCTGCGCCCCGTCCCGCGCGCATTGTGCGCGGATCCTGGCCGCCGACAGGGCCTCGCAACGGCACAGGACGGTGTCGTCCGTCGGTTCCGGCAGGTCCGCGACCGGGGCGTAGAGACGCCACAGCAGGCCCTGGAAATGCTCGCCGCGCCGGAAAAGCCGCCGCGCCGCACGGCTCTCCGCCGCAGGCGCCTTCTTTCCGAACAGGGCCAGAAGACGCCCGGCGCACAGCGCGCCCTGCGCCTGCGCCAGCGCCGCGCCGCCGAACCGCCCGGCCTCGCCGATGATCGAGACGTCGGCCTGATCGGTCATTCCGTCCGGCCGCCGCCCCGCCTCGGGATGCGGTACCGGCCAGCCGGAGACGGAATGGGCACAGCCAAGCAGGCGGGCCAGTTCGTTGGCCGGCACAAACCCGTCCCCCAGGCACACCGCGTCCGCCTCCAGTTGGTGCTCACGCCCGTCCGGTCCGGCGATGATCGCGACCTGCGCCCGCTCCGCCCCTTCGATGCGGACCAGGCGACTGGCCCAGAGCACGGGCACGCTGGCGGCCTTCAGCCGGGACAGGTGCCGTCCGCCGGCCGCAGCCAGCGACGGGGAAGCGACGCTCAGGCGCACGGCCAGCGCGGGGCGTGTCCAGGGGGGAGGCGCGGCCTCGACCAGCGCCACGACCGATGCCCCCCGCCCGGTCAGTTCGGCGGCCAGTTGCACGTTCAGCGGCCCGTTCCCGGCGATCACGATCCGGCCCGGCAAGGGCGTGTCATAGGCCCGGAGCATGGTCTGCGCCGCGCCGGTGGTCATCACGCCGGGCAGGGTCCATCCGGGACGCGGGCGCGGCGCCTCCTGCGCCCCGGTCGCGATGACGACATGGCGCGGCCGGATGTACTCGGCCCGCCCGTGTCGCAGGATACCGACACGCAGTTCCGCCCCCTCGCGAAAAGCCCCCCAGACCAGCGTGTCGGTCCAGATCCGCGCGCCACTGTCCTTCAGCGCCGCGATGGCCTCGCTGCCTTTCAGCGCCTGCCTGTCGGAGGGTCGGCCGCCGACCGCGTTCTGCTTGAAATATTGCCCACCGGGTTCATGCCGTTCGTCCACCACCAGCACGTCCAGTCCGCCGGCCGCCATCAGACGGCCCGCCACGATCCCCGCCGGCCCGGCCCCGACGACCAGCACGTCGCACCGTTCCTCGCCGATCGCATCGGGCTGCATGCCCAGCGACATGGCGTCCGCCGCATCCGGCACGGCCCTTGCGCGCCGCACGTCCATGCCTGCCTTCACCGTCGTCATGCAGCCGCGCTGGGACAAACGCCCGTCGATTTCCAGCAGGCAGTCGTGACAGGCACCGATCCCACACAGCGGGCCGCGTCCCGTGCCGTCAGGCGCCGTACGATGGGCGACGACGCCATGCATCACCAGCGCGGCCGTCACGCTCTGTCCCGGCCGGGCCGCCAGATCCTGCCCTTCGAACCGGAAAGCGATCCCGCCTTCCATCACCGCGCGTCCCGGCTTGCAGCAGCCATGTCCGGCAGGTCGGCGCCCCCCGCCGACGACAGGCGACGATAGGGCCGTTCGGCATGCCGTTCGATACGGCGTTGCAGGAAATCCCACGCCGTCGTCATGAAAAGATAATACAGGGCCGCGACCGAAAAGAGTTCCAGCACCATGAACTGGTCCTGCACCAGGATCTGGCTGCGCTGCATCAGCTCTTCCATGGAAATGACCGACGTGACGCTGGTCGTCTTCAGAAGGCCGTTCACGGAATTGCCCAGCGGCGGGATGATCAGGCGGAACGCCTGCGGAAAGGCGATACGGCTGGAAATCTGCCATTCATCCATGCCAAGCGCACGCGCGGCCGCGATCTGGCCCGGCGGCACGGCATTCAGCCCGGCCCGGATGATTTCGGCCAGGTAGGCCGCTTCGTTAAGGCTGAGGCCGATTACCGCGCAGGCCGTCACGCTCAGGCGAATATCCAGTTTCGGCAGGCCCGCATAGATCACGACAAGCTGCACCAGAAGCGGCGTGCCACGAAACAGCCAGACATAGAAGCGCGCCGGCACCGACAGCACCCGATGACGCGACCGCTTCATGACCGCCAGCGCCAGCCCCAGCAGACAGCCGAACACCATCGCCGCGAAGGTCATCCACAACGTGACCAGCGCGCCGCGAAAGATGTACGGGCTTGTAAGGTAAGTGAAGAAACCGTGCCAGTTCCAGACCTGCATGTCGGATGCCCTGTCGTTCAGTAGCGGTCGGAGAGACAGCCGGGACCGGACGCCTCGATCCTGCCGGGAATCGGGGAAACACCATACGGCGCCATGATCCGTTCGAGCGTACCATCGGCCTGCATCGCGTTCAGGACGCCGGCGACCCGGTCCGCCAGGGCGGCGTCGCGCAACGCCAGCGCCACGGGCGTGGGATAGAGGCCATGCAGGTCCCTGCGGACGCCGCCCTGCGCCACCCCCCGCTGCGCCACGGCATCGATCGAGAAGACGGCGAACACCTGGTGCGCGCGCAGCGCCGCGAAGGCGATGCCCACATTCTGGAACGTCTTGATATCCAGACCCGGTTTCCCCGCCTGCCGCAAAGCGCGGTCGATCTCGCGGGCGTGGCGTTCCTCGATCCCCCCCATCTCGACGCCGAGCGACCGGCCCGCCAGGTCGTCGACGGTACGCACGACCACAGGCGCGTCATCCGCCACGCTCAGGCTGATGGCCTGGATCTCGTATGGTACCATGTCCATCAACGCCGCCCGCTGGCGGGTATAGAACATGCCGGTATCGATCACGTCCCACCGCTTTTCCAGCAGCCCCAGCGTCAGTTGCGCGAAGGATGTGGAAAGAAAGGCAGGCTCCAGACAGAGCCTGCGCGCGATTTCCTGTCCCAGCACGATCCGCATGCCCGACAGATTGCCGTCCACGCTCATATATTGCAGCGGCGGAAGGGTCGGGTTCGTCGCCATCGTCAGACGTGCCGGCGCGACAAGTCCGGGCACCACCGGGCATGGCGCCGCGTGGCAGGGGGCGACCGCCACCAGCAACGGAAACGCCATCCAGGCACGGACACGGATCTGTCGCGGCACCTTCATGCCTCGACGAAACGCAGGTCGAGGTCGCGTACGATCTCGAGCGCCTGCGCATCCTGCGCGGCCGGCAGGGGCAGGCGCGGCGGACGCGGCGCCCCCACGTCGAATCCCATATGCTTCAGCAGCGCCTTCGATCCCGCCACATACCCGCCGCCGCCCACGAAGCGGATCAGCGGCACATGGCGCCGGTAGATCTCGCGCGCCGCGCCGATATCGCGGAAGCCGTCGCACAGGGCGAAGATCTGGCTCATGGCGTGGGGCGCCACGTTCGATGCCACGGCGACCCATCCGACGGCGCCTTCGAGAAAACTTTCGAACCCCATGATGCCACCGAATACGGTCATCCGGTCCCCGCACAGGCGGATGATGTCCCGCACGCGCGTGACATCCATCGTCGATTCCTTGATCAGGCGGCAATTGTCGATGGTGCCCAGCCGCGCCACCAGTTCGGGCAACAGGTCCACATTGGCGGTCGCAGGATTGTTGTAGAGCATGATCGGCAGGCCGATCGCATCCGAAACGCGACGATAATGGACGAACAGTTCGTCATCGGTCGGCGTCGAATAGAACGGCGGGATGATCATCACGCCGTCCGCCCCCAGCGATTCGGCCTCCCGGCTGTAGCGGATGACGTCATCCGTATTCTCGGCGCCCGTTCCAATGAAGACCGGAACCCGCCCCGCGGCCTGGCCGATCACCGTCTCGGCGACCAGTGTCCGTTCATCGTCGGTCAGCGACAGGAATTCGCCCGTCGAGCCCAGGGGGATCAGTCCGCGAATGCCCTGCGCGATCTGCCAGTCGGTAAAGCGCCGCAGCGCCGGTACGTCGACGCGGCCACGCCCGTCGAAGGGCGTGATCATGACGGTATAGGTTCCTCGAAATTCCACGATATTTCCTTTCCTGCCCTGCCAGAACCACACCCTAGCGATGGGCGTTCATGAAGGCCGCGATCGACGGCTCGGCCGCCGGCTGTTCCCCGGCGCCAACGGCGCGGACCCGCCCGTCTTCCAGCAGCACGATGCGGTCGGACAGCGCGGCCACGGAGTCCATGCCGTGCGAGACCTGGACGATCGTCATCCCCGCCCTTGCCAGGTCCCGCAGCAGGGCCGTCACCTCGGACACCAGACGGGGATCGAGGGCCGATGTCGGCTCGTCCAGCAGCAGCAGGTGCGGCCGGGTCATCAGCGCGCGCGCTATCGCCACGCGTTGCTTCTGCCCGCCCGACAGGCGCGACGGCAGAACGTCGGCCTTGTCCGCCAGGCCCAGCATGCGCAACTGGTTCCGTGCCGTCTCCTCGGCCTCGGCACGGGGGCGCCCGGCCACGACGGTCGGCGCCAGCGTCAGGTTGCGCAGGACCGACATATGGTCGAACAGGCCGAACTGCTGGAAGACGATCGCCGCACGGGCGCGCAACGCACGGGGGGCGGACGGGGCGGTCATGTCGATCGCGGCGCCGTCCAGCGTCAGCAGCCCGCTGACGACGGGCTGCAGCCCGATCAGCGCCCGCAGCAATGTGCTCTTCCCCGAACCGGACGGGCCGATCAGGCTGACGATTTCCCCCCGCCCGACCTGCAGCCCGACATCGCGAAGAATGGCGTGCGTGCCATGGCGAACGGTCACGCCGCGCAGGTCAAGATAGGGCAAGGCGTTTCTCCAGCATGCGGCTGAGGCGGGTCAGCGGATAGGACAGGGCGAAATACAGGCCGAGCACGGCCAGGAAGACCTGTATCGTCGGCAGCCCGCGATTCGACAGGATGACCCCCGCCTGGTTCAGTTCCAGCACCCCGACCTGCGAGGCCAGGGCCGTATCCTTGATGAAGAGCACCAGGTAGCCGACGGCCGGCGGGACGATCACCGGCAGCGCCTGCGGCACGATCACGTGGCGCCACCGCGCCAGCAGCGGCAGGTTCAGCGTGACGGCGGCCTCGACCTGATCGGTCGGAACGGACCGGAGCCCACCATGGACGATCTCCGCAATATATCCGGTGGCGATCATCCCGATGGCCCAGATCGCCACCGTCCGTTCCGAAACGTCCAGCCCAGCCACGCCGGTCAGGAAGAACACGATATAAAGGGTCACGATGAACGGGACGCGCCGGACCACCTGCACATATCCCGCAGCCAGGAAGCGCGCGGGCGCGAACACCGGCCCCCGCGCCATCCGCAGGCATGCCAGTGCGGTGCCGCCGGCCAGCCCGGCCAGCCCGCCCGCGACGGACAGCACCACCGTCATCCAGAGGGCACGCGCCAGCAGCGCGACGTCGTAATGGGAAAACGCCATCATGCCGCGGCCTCGAACAGCCTGCGCCCCAGGGCGAACAGCCCCGTGAGGGCGACGGACAGCAGCGCATACAGCACCCCGGCCACCAGCATCACCTCCAGAATACGGAAGGTGGTCGACCCGACATCGTACGCGCGCCCCGTCAGATCTTCGACCCCGAAGATGGACGCCATCGAACTGCCTAGGATCATGATCTGGAAATGATTGGCCAGCGCCGGCGCCATCGTCTGCAGCGCATGGGGAAAGATGACGCGCATATAGGCCTGCCGCCGGGTCAGCCCCAGCGAAGCCGCCGCATCGTGATAAAGCGGGGGCACCCGGCCCAGCCCCGTCGTCACGATATCCGCCAGGTAGGCCGCCGCGTTCAGCGCCATGCCGATGAAGACCGACGCGAATGGAGACACCATGACCCCCAGCAGCGGCAGGCAGTAGAAGATCGCGAAGATCTGCGAAAGCTGCGGCGTGTTGGTCATGATCGTGCTGTAGATCGTGCTGAACCGCTGCCCCGCCTTCGGCCCCTCGGCGCGCAGGACCGCAAGGCCACCCGCCAGCAGAAGGCCGGCACCAAAGGACGCGACGGACAGAAGAACCGTCGTCGCGGCGCCCCCCAGCAGGAACGGCAGGCGTTGCAGGACCGGCTGGAAATGCAGCGCCGTCATGGACGTCCCTCCGCCGGGGTGGCCATGGACACGCCGAACCAGCGACGATAGGCGGCCTGGATTGTTCCATCCCGCTTCAGGTCGGCCAGCGTCCCGTCGACCACGCGCAGAAGATCGGTGTCGGACTGGGCGACGCCCACGCAATCCTCGCCCGCGGCGGGGGCGAAGCCGCGCTGGATCGTCCATCCGGCCTGGGGTTCGGCCGCCAGAAACCGGCCGACATATTCGATGACGTCCACCATGGCGTCACCCCGCCCCTGGGCCAGGGCGCGCACGGCATCCGGATAGCTGCCCAGCAGAAGGATCGGTGCCTTCGGCGCATGCGTCCGCAGGAACGGCACCGCCGTGGAACCCCGGACCTCGACCATCCGCACCCGTCCGGACGCCAGGTCGTCCAGCCCCCCCACCCTGGATACCGCCGGGGCGATGATGGCGAATTCCTCGGCATAGAGCGGCGCCGAGAACGCAATGGCGGCCGCGCGTTCAGGCGTGCGGGTCAGCCCACCTAGCACCACGTCCACCTTGCCCGCCATCAGGTAGGGAATGCGCCCGCTCGACGATACCGGAACCAAACGGGGCGACACCCCCAGCCGCGCCGCCAGCGCGGTTCCGACATCCACGTCGAATCCCTCGATCACGTTGCGCGAATCATATGCCGCCAGCGGCGGAAGCGCCGGGTTGACACCGATATTCAGATGACCGCTGGCGCGGATATCGGCCAGCGCCCGCGCCTGGGCGCCCTGGCCGATGCACAGCGGCAAGAGCGACAGGACGCAGCCGGCCAGAATCCCGCCCACTTTCCGCGCGCCGGAACGCACCCCGGCAGCCTTTGGCCGCGACATGCGGAAAACGCGCCCCGGTCGGCCGACACTGCGCATTTTCAGACAGGCTCTCAAGACTCCGGCTTCCTCCATATTGGATGTTGCGATCCAGGCATCACTGTTCTAAAGAACATATACGCTTTGTATACGATTAAAACACCGTTCAAGGAAGAGTTTCTTGCCCGAACCGATTCCTCCCGGGAACGAAAACCGTTCCGTCCCTTTTCTCTTCGAAGGACGCGCCATGCAGGCGCCAGAGGGCGAACCCCTGGCCGCCGTCCTGCGGCGGGCGGGAATCGTGGCACTGGGTGTTTCCCCCCGCGACGGCACGCCGCGCGGCGCCTTCTGCTTCATGGGCAGTTGCCAGGAATGCCGCGTCCTGATCGACGGCACCCTTGCCTATGCCTGCCGTGCCACGGTGCGGCGGGACATGAAGGTCACAGCCTATGTCGCCTCCTGACCGCGGCGCGCTGGTCGTGGTCGGCGGGGGCGTCGCCGGCGCCACCGCCGCCCTGACCATCAGCCGTCACGGCCTGCCGGTCACCCTGGTCGACGAGCAGCCGCAGGCGGGCGGACAGATCTTTCGCGCACCGACGCCTTATGCACGGCGGCATGTGCCGCCAAACCATGAATTCGCCGGCGGCGACCGTCTGCGCGCCCTGCTGGCAGGGTCTCGCGTCGAGACGCGCCCCGCTACCCGGGTCTGGGGCGTATCGCCCCGGATGGATCTGGATGTCCTGGGCCCCGACGGCATCGACCAGATCGCCACCCGGGCCCTGGTCGTGGCGAACGGCGCGACGGAACGCGTCCTGCCCTTCCCCGGCTGGACCGATCCGCGCGTCATCGGATTGGCGGGGGCCAGCATCCTGTTGCGCAACGCCGGAACCCTGCCCGGCCGGCGTGTCGTGGTCGCGGGCGCCGGCCCCCTGCTCTTTTCCGTCGCCCATCAGGTGATGGAGCTGGGCGGCGACGTGGTGGCCGTGGTCGATGCCGGGCGATCCGGCGACTGGCTCCGGCTGGGGACCGCCCTGATGCGGGACCCGGCGCGGCTGCGCCTGGCCGTGCAATGGATGACGCGCCTGCGCCTGGCCGGCATCCCGATCCATCACAGGGCCCACATTGCCGCCGTCCATGCCGCCACGGACGGACTGTCCGTCGCGGTCGCGAAAGCCGGACGGCCGGGAGTGGCCTTCCGGTACGACGATGTGGATGCGGTCGCCTGTGGCCATGGCCTGAAACCCGCCACCTTGCTGACCCGCACGCTGGGCGCGCGCCACCGTTTCGACGGCGTGGGCGGTTATTGGGAGCCGGAGACGGATTTCTCCGGCCGCACCAGCCGGGCCGGGCTTTATGCGACCGGGGACGCCGCGGGCATCCGGGGCGCTGCCGTCGCCCGGCTGCGGGGCCTGATCACCGGCCATGCCGTCGCCCTGGACCAGGGGGCCATCACCGCCCGGGATTTCGCACGCCTGACGCGGCATCCCCGCATGCTGCTGCGCCGGCTGGACCATGTATCGCGGACCATGCTGCCCCTGCTCAACGCCTCCGCGCCGCTGTTCCGCGCCATTCCAGACGACGCCATCGTCTGTCGCTGCGAACGGGTGCGGGCAGCGACACTCCGCGAGGCCACGGCTACGGGCGCGCGCGACCTCAACCAGGTCAAGGCCTGGACCCGCTGCGGCATGGGGCCATGCCAGGGCCGCATGTGCGAAGACGGCGCCCGGGGCGTACTCGCCGCATCCTGCGACCTGTCGCCCGAAGAGGCCGGCAGTTTCACGCCGCGCACGCCCTTCTTCCCCCTGCCCCTCGCGGCGCTGACCGGGACGTTCGCCTACTCGGACATCCCGCTGCCGAAGGCGGCCCCGCTATGACCGTGAAACCGGCATGGCCCGACGCGCCCATGGATATCGCCGTCATCGGCGGCGGCGTCATGGGGGCGACCACCGCACTGTTCCTGGCACGCGGTGGCATGCGCATCGCGCTTCTGGACCGACAGGACCTGTTTCGGGCGGCATCCGGCGTCAATGCCGGCACGCTGACACTGCATATGACGCGTGCGCAGTTGATCCCCCACGCCATGCGCGGCCGCGAAATGTGGCTGACCAGCAGGGAGTGGCTGGGGGCGGATGTCGGCGCCCTTGCCACGCCCGGCCTGTCCCTGGCCTTCACGGAAGCCGAGGAAGCCCTGTTACGCGAGCGCGCCAGAATCCGCCAGCAGGCGGGTGCGCCCATCGAAATCGTCCCGCCTGCGCGCGCCGTCGCGATCGAACCCGGCCTCAACCCCTCGGTTCGCGCCGCCGCCTATTGCGAACTGGACGGACACATTCCCGCCTACCGCGTCGGCAAGGCCTATGCGCAGGCCCTGGGCCGAGCCGGCGTGCACCTGTTCGAGCAGTGTGCGGTGGAGGCGATCCACCCTTCCGGCAACGGATACGACATCCATTGCGCGGAACAGGCGCGCCCCCTGGCGGCCCGGCGCATCGTGCTGGCCGGCGGCGTATGGCTGGAAAAGATGCTGGGCTGGTTCGGCCACACCATTCCCATCCGCTGCCTGATCAACCAGCTCGTCGTGACGGAAACG
This sequence comes from Gluconacetobacter diazotrophicus PA1 5, assembly GCF_000021325.1. Lineage (GTDB taxonomy): Bacteria > Pseudomonadota > Alphaproteobacteria > Acetobacterales > Acetobacteraceae > Gluconacetobacter > Gluconacetobacter diazotrophicus. The sequence continues at coordinate 1,051,112 of NC_011365.1, forward strand.
ATGCCGCAGGTCATGGGCAGCGTCGTCAGCATCGCCAACGGCCTTCTGTCGCTCAAGCAGTTCGCCAACGGCAGCGTCCTGATCGGCGGGGGCTGGCAGGGCGAAGGCAATATCCATGAAGGTGGCACCCGCGTCATTCCCGAAAACCTGCGCGGCAATGTGCGCCTGGCGCAGCACGTCATCCCGCGCCTGTCCCAGGCGCAGATCCTTCGGGTATGGCTCGGCCTCGAATCCGAAACGCCGGACGCCATGCCGTTGATCGGCGCCCTGACCCCACGCGACGACGCGTTCGTGATCGGGTGCGCCCATTCCGGTTTCACCAGCGGCCCGTATATGGGCCGCCTGCTGGCGGAACGCATCCTGGGCGGCACACCGGACCTGAGCGCATTCGACCCTCACCGCTTTTCCCCGTCCAGCATTCCGGAATCCTCGTCATGATCCCTGCTTCCGCCACCCCCTTCCGGGGCGTCTATGCCGCGACGCTGCTTCCCCTGCACGAAGACGGGATGATCGACGCACCCGGCCTGGCCCGCCACATGAAGGACTGTACGTCCTCCCCGGACATCGTGGGTATCCTCTGCAATGGCCATGCCGGCGAGAACCACCTGCTGAACCGCGAGGAGAAACGGCTGGTCGTCGAAACCGCCCGGCACGCGATCGGCATGGAGAAGATCATCGTCTCGGGCGTGCTGTCGGAAGACATCCAGGACGCCTGCCTGCAGGCCCGCGACGCGGTCGATGCCGGGGCGGATGCCCTTCTGGTCTTTCCCCCCTTCTCCTGGGCAGTATCGCAGGATGCCGAGGCCATCGTCGCCCATCACCGTGCCATCTGCGAGGCAGTGGATGCGCCGGTCATGCTATACCAGTCGTCGATCGGCACCGGCGGCATGGCCTATTCCCTTCCGATCCTGGAACGGCTGCTGCAGCTTCCCCGAATCGTGGCGATCAAGGAGGGAAGCTGGGAGACCAACGCCTATGACCGTCATCGTCGGCTGGCGGCGCGCGTCGCCCCCCACGTCGAGGTCATGGCCTCGGGCGACGAGCATCTGCTGCCCTGCTTCGCGATTGGAACCACCGGCAGCCTCGTCAGCCTCGCGGCCATCCTGCCCCGCAGCATCGGCCGGCTGTGGAACGCCGTCCAGGCCCAGGACCTGGACACCGCCCGCCGGGTCCATGCCGCCATCCAGCCCCTGGCGAACCTGATCTACGGCCGCGCCCCGTCCGGCCGCGCCACGCTGCGCCTGAAAGCCTGCCTGGTCATGCAGAAGACATGGTCGTCCTGCCGGACCAGGAAGGCATCCGAAGTTCTTTCACCGGAGGAATGGCGGGAATTGTCACAGGCTCTAGAATACGCGCTGGTAATGGAACAGGAACGTGACTGACACCATGACGGCCGAACGTGAACTCAATCTTGCCGAACACGCCTACGGGCAGATTCGGCGCATGATCCTGGAACGGGAACTGCCCGGGGGCATGTCGGTCGTCGAAGGCCGCCTGGCGGACCATCTGGAAATTTCGCGCACTCCGGTTCGCGAAGCCGTGATGCGCCTGGCCGCCGAGGGGCTGCTGACCAAACAGGGGTCGCGGTCATTCGCGGTCCGCCGCGTTTCGGCGGCCGAATTCTTTCAATGCATGCATATCCGCGAGGTCCTGGAAGGCGAAGCGATCCAACTGGCATTCGGCAAGATCGATCGCAGCCGTGTCACCGAACTGCGCGAGAAGGTGATCGCGCTGGGCCAGTCCCCCGAACAGACTGCCGCCCAGTGGCAGCTGGACGACCAGATCCATCTGATGTTCGCCCGGGCATCAGGCAATATCGTTCTGACCAAGACCATAAACGAACTGCGAACGCTGACGCGACTGTGTGAGGTCACTTATCCGCTCGGGCGCGTGCCGGCTTCGACCGTCGAACATCTGGCCATTCTGGACAGGCTGCTCGATGGCGATGCCGAGGCCACGAAGACCGCCATGCTGACCCACCTGCGCAACGTTGCGACAGACTGCATGGACATCCTTCGCGGCGGCTAGCGCTCTGCCCCGACCTTTCCCACGCCAGGAATCTTCCAATGACCTTCGACATCGTCATCCGCAACGGCACCATCGTGACCGCCAGCGACGTGTTTACCGCCGATATCGGCATTACCGGCGAAACGATCGACACGATCGGGCACGGTCTGACCGGCCACCATGTCGTGGACGCCACCGGGCTGCTGGTCATGCCGGGCGGCATCGACGGTCATTGCCATATCGAGCAGGAAGAGGCCGACGGCACGGTGCATGAGGACGATTTCGCTTCGGCAAGCGCGTCCGCACTGCTGGGCGGCACGACGACGGTGGTGTGTTTCGCGTCCCATGTGCCCGGACGCAACATCGTCACACAGTTCGAGGATTATCTCCGGCGGGGGCAGAATTCGCGCATCGATTTCGCCGTCCACCAGATCGTCACGCGTACCGACGCGGATACGATCGAAAAGGGTATTCCCGAAATCGCCCGCCGGGGCGTGGCGGGGCTGAAGGTCTTCATGACCTACGACGATTTCCATCTGACGGACGGACAGTTCCTACGCGTTCTCGACGCGGCGAAGGCCAGCGGCCTCGTGGTTTCGGTCCATTGCGAAAATTACGACGCGATCCGCCACATGATCGAAGCCCATCTCGCCGCCGGACGAACCGACGCCCACGCCCACGCCACCTCCCGCCCCCCCTGCCTGGAACGCGAGGCCACCTATCGCGCCATGACCCTGGCCGAACTCGTCGACCACGACATCCAGATCTTCCATGTTTCATGCCCGGAAGTCGCCGAGGAAATCGCGCGCGCCCGTCACCGCGGCGTCAAGGTCTCCGCGGAAACCTGCCCGCATTATCTTTCCCTCACGGAAGCCGATCTGAAGCGGAACGGATTCGAGGGCGCAAAATATATCTGCAGCCCCCCTCTGCGCACCCAGGCCGACCAGGACGGCATGTGGTCGTATCTGCGCGATGGAGTGATCGGCATCGTATCGTCCGATCATTGCGGCTACAGCTTGGAAGGAACGTCCGGCAAAGCACGCCATGGCCGCGACGCGGATTTTTCACTGATCCCCAACGGGATGCCCGGGCTGGGAACCAGAATGGCCGTCCTGTTCGATGCCGGTGTAAACAGCCAGAAGATCGGCCTGACGGATTTCGTCCGCCTGACGGCCACCGCACCGGCCCAGCGATATGGCCTTTATCCCCGCAAGGGCACGATCGCCCCGGGCAGCGACGCGGACCTGGTCCTCTGGGACCGGACACAGCAGGTCAGGATCACCAATGACCTGTTCCAAAGCAGGATCGACTACACACCATTCGAGGGACGCCTCGTCACCGGTTGGCCCGCCATGGTGCTTGCACGCGGCAGGATAGCCGTCGAGAACGGCCAGGTACTCCGCAAACCCACGATGGGCCGTTTCCTTAAAGCCCGTTCGGGACCGCAGGATTGAACATGCCTGCCGCCCCTGCCCCAATGTGCCCTGGGTTCCGAATTAAGGTTACGGCTTGCTCCCGAAGGTCGAACCGCCGAATGGTAGAGTTTCCGACCTGAGTCACGGCAACGGTCTGAATGCGTCGGGAATGTGCAGCGAGATCGGCGTCTTATACCAACTCCTGTTTGTTAAAACCCATGTGCCCATTGTCGTAGCCCGAGGGACATGATGCGCCAGGGCTGGTCGACGAGCTGGTTCCAGGCGTGGCAGCAGATATCGACGATGTCGTCGTAGGTGCGGAAGATCCGGTTCGACAGCCAGGTATTGCGCATGAACTGCCAGACGTTTTCCACCGGATTGAGTTCGGGCGAGCGTGGCGGGAGCGGCAGGATGGTGATGTTGGCGGGGATATCGAGTTTCGGGCTGGTATGCCACGCTGCCTGATCGACGATGAGGATAGCGTGAGCGCCCGGCGCTACGGCCTGCGAGATCTCGTCGAGATGCCGGTTCATGGCGTGGAGGTTGCACCAGGGCAGGACGAGGGCCGCTCCCTTGCCTAGCGCCGGACAGATCGCTCCGAAGATCCAGGCCGAACGTGTGCGCTGATCGGCAGGCGCGCGTGGACGGGTGCCGCGTCTGGCCCAGCGGCGCGTCAGCTTCGTTTTCTGGCCGACCCTCGCCTCGTCGCCCCACCAGAGTTCGATGGCCTTGCCGGGATGCCGGGCCCGGATCCCGGCCATGACGTCGGGGAAGCTTTTTTAAAAACGTCCTGGGCCTCGGGATCCTGGGCATGGTGCCGGGGGCGTCCCGTCAGAAGGCGGAAGTCGAGGCCCCGGATAACGGCGCTCAGCCGGCTGCGCGAAAGAGAGACGCCGAATTCCTCATAAAGCCATTGCCCCAGATCAGCCTGCCGCCAGCGCACCACCCCATGCACGGCAGCGATCGGGCCGTCCTCGATCCGGCGCATCAGCGCTTCCAACATGGCTGGTGTCAGGCGGGGAACGACACCGCCCCCATGATGATCCCGCACGCCATCCGGGCCCTCGGCGTTGAAACGCACCACCCAGTCCCGCACAATCTGCCGATCCGTCCCAGCCAGTCGTGCCGCGTCTCCGCGTGACGCACCATCGTAGATCGCCGCCAGCGCCAGAAGCCGACGCGCCTGGCCCGCATGCCTCGTTGTCCGCGCCAGAGCACGCAGTCCCGCCGCATCATAATCCTCACGCAACGCTAACGCCCCGCCCATTCGGATGCCTCCCGCCCGGTTCGGCATCCTGTGAATCACAGCTCGTTCCAGAACGATACCGTCAGGCAATCACATATGAGTCAGGGCCGACCGGAGTTGGTATTATTGCCGATCTCGTTGTAGTCTCTGCGTCAAAATTTTCCGCCTCGCTGCATGACAAGAGAACGATGCCATCCGCAGCTCAGACACGGTCACTAACGGACGGCGCCTCAGAACTCCGCCGACAAGGTAAAGTGATAGACGCGCGGCAGCCCCGCATACAAGGTTGATGCCGCGCCGGACGTGCCACTCGGCGCACCGGTATAAACCGATGCCCAGTACCGTTCGTTCGTGACATTGCTGACGCCAAAACGCGCGACCCACGGAAACCGGGCGACGTGGAAGGCATAACGCGTGCCCAGTTCCAGCGTCGTGTACGATCCGGTATGCAGCGTATTGGTCACATTGGCCGCACGGTTGCCAATATAATGGACCCCGGCATTGAAGGCCCAACCCGACGCGAAGGAACCCAACCTCGCCGGCAGGCGGTAGTCCAGCAACAGACTGGCTTGCAACGGCGCGGCGCCCACAATTTCCTTGTTGTTGTAGGCGGCGGTCTTGCTGCCGACCAGTTCCGCATCCAGCCAGGTCATACCGGCAAGAACGGAAAGGTTAGGCAGAACCTCACCCGAAACCTGGGCTTCCACGCCATAATTGCGCTGCGTTCCGCCATATGTGTAGGTCTGGCAGGTCTTACCGCCGGCGCACGTACCATTCGCCGCGCCGACATACATCGCATAGGGCGAGGTCATGCGGAAACCATCGACGTTGAAATGCATTTTCTGATACCGCACTTTATAGCCAACTTCATACTCTTCGGAATGCGCGATCGGCAATGCGATGTTCGTGTTGGTATAATATTGACTGTTGGGCGTAACGGGTCCCGCCTCGACCGACTGCCCATAGGTAATACCAACTCCTGTTTGTTAAAACCCATGTGCCCATTGTCGTAGCCCGAGGGACATGATGCGCCAGGGCTGGTCGACGAGCTGGTTCCAGGCGTGGCAGCAGATATCGACGATGTCGTCGTAGGTGCGGAAGATCCGGTTCGACAGCCAGGTATTGCGCATGAACTGCCAGACGTTTTCCACCGGATTGAGTTCGGGCGAGCGTGGCGGGAGCGGCAGGATGGTGATGTTGGCGGGGATATCGAGTTTCGGGCTGGTATGCCACGCTGCCTGATCGACGATGAGGATAGCGTGAGCGCCCGGCGCTACGGCCTGCGAGATCTCGTCGAGATGCCGGTTCATGGCGTGGAGGTTGCACCAGGGCAGGACGAGGGCCGCTCCCTTGCCTAGCGCCGGACAGATCGCTCCGAAGATCCAGGCCGAACGTGTGCGCTGATCGGCAGGCGCGCGTGGACGGGTGCCGCGTCTGGCCCAGCGGCGCGTCAGCTTCGTTTTCTGGCCGACCCTCGCCTCGTCGCCCCACCAGAGTTCGATGGCCTTGCCGGGATGCCGGGCCCGGATCCCGGCCATGACGTCGGGGAAGCTTTTTTAAAAACGTCCTGGGCCTCGGGATCCTGGGCATGGTGCCGGGGGCGTCCCGTCAGAAGGCGGAAGTCGAGGCCCCGGATAACGGCGCTCAGCCGGCTGCGCGAAAGAGAGACGCCGAATTCCTCATAAAGCCATTGCCCCAGATCAGCCTGCCGCCAGCGCACCACCCCATGCACGGCAGCGATCGGGCCGTCCTCGATCCGGCGCATCAGCGCTTCCAACATGGCTGGTGTCAGGCGGGGAACGACACCGCCCCCATGATGATCCCGCACGCCATCCGGGCCCTCGGCGTTGAAACGCACCACCCAGTCCCGCACAATCTGCCGATCCGTCCCAGCCAGTCGTGCCGCGTCTCCGCGTGACGCACCATCGTAGATCGCCGCCAGCGCCAGAAGCCGACGCGCCTGGCCCGCATGCCTCGTTGTCCGCGCCAGAGCACGCAGTCCCGCCGCATCATAATCCTCACGCAACGCTAACGCCCCGCCCATTCGGATGCCTCCCGCCCGGTTCGGCATCCTGTGAATCACAGCTCGTTCCAGAACGATACCGTCAGGCAATCACATATGAGTCAGGGCGGACCGGAGTTGGTATAAAATAGAAGGTCTGGTTGTCGGTCGGCTTGTACATCAGGCTGGTCGTCGGACTGAAGGCAGCGTTGGCCTGGAAGCTCTGCTTGAGCGGACTGGTGGCATTGAGCGCACCTGCCTGATCGATCCAGCTCCAGGCGAGCGTCCCCATGATCGACCAATGTTTATTGATCGTCAGCGTATCGCCCACGATAAAGGACTGGCTGGTAATGGTGCTGGATTTGTAACGTCCCTGATAATAAGGCTGCGTGCCGCCGGTGGGCGCAGCACCATACATATTGTACGTTCCCAGGTTTTGCGGCGCCGTTACCGCACTCGTCGGATTATAGTTTCCCATCATGTAAGAGCCTGTTTGGAAAGTCATGGATGAGCGTTTCTTCGGGTGAGATTGGCGCCCATGGCGACGAAGATCATGGCCTGTGAGACATCGATGCGACGCTCGTAATCGCGCACGAGGCGTCGCCATCGGGTCATCCATCCGAAGGTTCGCTCCACGACCCAGCGCCGGGGGAGAACCTCAAAGCCTTTCGCTCCGTCCCTGCGACGGATCACCTCGACGACGAAGTCCAGGTAGGCAGCCTTGTCCATCAACTGGAGCCGGTCATAGGCACCGTCCGCGAATAGATGCTTGACCCACGGCCAGCGCTTGCGGATCGCGTCCAGGATCATCTGCGCTCCGGCGCTGTCGGAGATGTCCGCCGGCGTCAGGTTGACCATCAGCAGGCGTCCGTCCGTATCCACGGCGATATGCCGCTTGCGCCCGACAATCTTCTTTCCAGCGTCGTAACCTCTTGTTTTCGCGTGCGGCGCCTTGATGCTCTGGCTGTCGATCACTCCGGCCGAAGGGCTGGCTTCACGGCCCGAGCGCTCCCGGTCAAGCATCAGTTCCACATCATGAATGGTCTGGAACAGGAACCGCCGGGCCAATTCCCTGAACCAACCATAGACCGTACGCCAATGCCCGAAATGGATCGGCAGCATTCGCCAGCCGCAGCCGGATCGAACCAGGTAACGAACCGCGTTGATCACCTCGCGGAATTCGATCTCGCGCGGACGCCCCGTGCGTCCCGGCTCGGGCATCAGTGGCGCGATGCGCGCCCATTCCTCCTCCGTCATATCAGACGGATAACGCTTCGTCTTGCGGGTAATCCTGGCCATGCGGCCTCTCTGCTCTGGCGTCCACATCCAGAGCTTGAATCACACTTCAGCGACTTTCCAAACAGGCTCTAACCGTTGGTACCGATGACCAGATCATGCCTGATCGGCCCCGTATGAACACGACCATTGAAATACGCCATGTTGCTGCCGACGCGGAAATCGTCCGCCGTCGTCGTCGCCGTTGCTTTCGACGTATAGAAACCATCGGTGCCGTCCTTCGCGGCCAGCGTATCGCTAAGTGACTGTTTCAAAAGTCCGAAAACAGCCTAAAAACGTGAGTCATAGCCTGTTGATTTGATGAGTTACCCTCAAATGAGGGTAACTCAAGCCGCAAGATACTTTTTACCTTTTTGGGTAAAAATAAGGGTGCAACTTGCGCCCTTATTTACTATAAAATTAAATGTAAATTAGCAGCGTTTTTTTATTTCATTTTCGACAATTTTTCTATCCCTGTCCAAAATATCAATTACATAAGACCATCCTGGCCCCTGATTTCGTTGACTTTCTTGAGCAACAAATTCTTCGAGTTTTTTAATATGTTTCAACGCAGCATGTAGTTCTGCACAGTTCATAGTATTTATAGAAGGCATATTTCCTCACTTAATAATACTGTTATGGGTAAAGCATTGATAGGCTGGTGGCTCGCAACCACCAGCCCATTAGGTGTGACCCTGCCCCGAACGTGCCCTCAGTTTTGAGTTAGGGTCTGTGTATTGTTGTATGCCTTGGTGGCGTGTTGAGCGAAAGCCTCTGGCGTCATGCCATTGAGGCTGGTGTGAGGCCTGACGGCGTTGTAGTCGGCCCGCCAGTCCTCGATGACCGTCCGAGCGTGGGCGATGTTACGGAACAGATGCTCATTGAGGCATTCGTCGCGGAACCGGCCGTTGAAGCTCTCGACGAACCCGTTCTGCTGCGGCTTGCCCGGTGCGATATAGTGCCACAGCACCGATCGCTTCTGCTGCCAGGCCAGGATCGCGTTCGATGTCATCTCGGTGCCATTGTCGCTAACGATCATCAGCGGCCAGCCGCGATGCTCGCCGATCCGGTCGAGTTCACGACCGAGGCGTTCGCCTGATAACGAGGTGTCCGCCACCAGCGCCAGACATTCGCGCGTGTAGTCGTCGACCACCGTCAGCACCCGGAAGCGCCGTCCGTTGTTCAATGCATCCGAGACGAAATCCAGGCTCCAGCGCTGGTTCGGCCCGTCGGGCAGCATCATCGGCGAGCGCGTGCCCAGCGCCCGTTTCCGGCCGCCACGCTTGCGGACCGACAGCCCCTCTTCGCGATACAGCCGGAACAGCTTCTTGTGGTTCATCGTCATTCCTTCCCGGCCGAGCAGGATATGCAGTCGCCGGTAGCCAAATCGCCGTCGCTCCCCAGCCAGTTCGCGCAGCCGCCCGCGCGCTGCGGCATCATCCGGGCGGCGTGACGCATAGCGCCAGGTCTTCGGGTCCATGCCGATCAGCCGGCAGGCCCGTCGCTGCGAATACTCTTTCTCCCGGATCGCCCAGGTCACGGCTTCCCGCCGCAAACCGGGCGTCACGAGTTTTTTGCCAGTAGTTCCTTCAGCGTCGAGACGTCCATCACGCTCTCCGCCAGAAGCCGCTTCAGCTTCGCGTTCTCTTCTTCAAGAGCCTTGAGGCGCCGCGCTTCCGACACCTCCATCCCGCCGTATTTCGACCGCCAGGTGTAGAAGGTCGCGTCACTGATCCCGTGCTTGCGGCACAGATCCGCAGCCGTAGCGCCCGCCTGATGCTCTTTCAGGACCCCGATAATCTGGTCCTGCGTAAATCGCGCTTTCTTCATCGTCTGTCTCCAGTGGACAGACCTTACTTCAATGCGAGGGCATTTCAGGGGGCAAGGTCACCGTAGAACTGGACATTTATCGCAATTGGTTGCGGGTTAAGCGGCCCCGCTTTGAACCTGCGAAATTAGGTCATTGATTTTGGTTGGTATTTATTTTCATCCCGCCATGCAGCCAAACAAAAACCCCGCCAACCGATTGGTTTAGCGGGGTTTTTGTATTTTGTATGGTTGCGGGGGCAGGATTGGTTCTCAAGTTGCGACAATCGCAAGACGAGAATAAAGCGGGCTTAATAGACTGTTTCGATCGACTTTTTTCCGCATGCGCCTGATCCCCAACTGCAATCATTGAGTTCAGCTCCTCGTGGAATGGAGGATTTATTTATTCGAAGCTGTGTCCGCTTGCGCCTCACGTCGGATGTAGAAAGCTTAGTTTTTCCTCGCTTGAAGCGGACACACTTTCCCACTCTTCTTTAACGTTCCTTCTTAATCCAACTCCAAAATGATTTGGACATCCATCCCTGTCGATTGTCTATGTTTAATTCGCAGATGAATACGTTACCCCCCTCTTTTGCAAGAGGTGATAACCTTGCATATAACTTTTCAACGCTTGAACTTGAATAGAGAATCCACATTTTAGAATCGACTTTATACCAGTCGATTGCTTTGTTCATTTTCTCCTCAATTTGATCAGCAGTGACATCTGGCTTTCGATCTAAATAAACAACGAAAAACCCGGTCATCACTGCCCCTCTATTTTTTTTGGTTCTTCAATATCAGCGGCTTCTATAGATGCATTATCGATAATTGGCTGCGCATGATCGATCGCATTTGTTTGTGATTGCAGAATGCCACCATACTTCGATTCCTGTATTATGCGCTCATGTGCAACGAACTCCGCACCATCCAAAATGGCGATCAATGGATTTTTTTCGGCGAATTGGAGAAATCTTTGTAGAAAATAAGCAGAAAATATAAGTATTAAAATAACTGCAGCAATATCTAGACATAAGTTCCGCGCTGCCAGAACAATGGCAGAGATACAAATGACTGTTACAATAAGAGCTAAAGTAGCCTTACCGAAGATACCACCTCGTAAGTTTACCTTGCCAATTTTTTCTATGGCCTCAGTTAATTTACCTAAATTCATAATAAAGCCGTTTCTGTCGTAACACCGTTAAATACGAAACGATATTAGGTTTTGTCAACCAACAGATAATTAGCCGACACCACCACCTCATTCATGGTTCCAGTTTCGAAGCAATGTGAGAATGGTGATGTCGAAGCGGTTCACTGAGAAACTACCGACACTTTCCCGACTTCGAAATGCCAGAATCAGCCTTCGCAAGTTTGGCCACTGCCAGGCAGCAAAGCCCCTCAAACAGCCGAGTCGTAGGAGGGAATAGCGGCCGGTTGAGCAGCCACGACAATGGTCACGCAGGCAGTGCCAGCGCCGACCAGTGAGGCCAGGCTAGATGGCCGCGTTTTCTTCGGCTTCCAGCTCAACGCAGCTAAGATACTTCTTTACCTTGCGCGGGGTCTGCGACGAGCGGCAGACGCCCTTTAGCACGCGCAGGAAAGTCTGCCCGTTCATGTCGTCGTGCATGACAATCAGTTCAGCCGCCATCCCGTTCGTGAGGCTGCTCGTGCTAACGATTTTTGCCCGTGCGTAGAGCACGAAAGAGTCATGCTTGAGGAAGGCATGCTCGTGTTTCTGAAGGATGCAGGTGGTGTCGTGGTTCGTGCCAGTGACCGAGCAAACGCTTACTAACGCCACGTTTCCCTCTTCGTCTGGATCACTGCAGACCACATGAAGGTGCTTACGTTCCGGATCGTGCTTGGGCCCGGACACAATGAGCAAGGTGCCCTTCTTCGCGATAGTCATCCCCCGTTAGCCTGCTTACGCTAGCTCAGCTAGCAGTTTGGTAATCGACGCTTGATCGCGAAGAAATTGCGCGTGTTCAGCCGTGTTCTCAATGCCGACAGCGTGGAGCAGTCGCTCAAGCGGGATCGGGTTGGAACTGCCGTTCGGGTCTTCCCATTCGGGAATGTTGTCGCTTTTGTGCGTCCAATCGCGGAGTTGCCACTGCGTCATGCCACCGAACTCTTCCCAGACGCTGTCGAGCACCTCGACCTCGGCGTCGCTGAGTTCGTCGAGATCGTCTACCCCGATATCTGCCTTTACGCCGATCATGTGGTTTGCGCGATCATCGAGGATGGTTGACCAGTTCGCGTCTTCGACTTCGCCCTTCGCGTTGTCGTAAGTCCACGAGTTCACTGGGCCATGCGGCAATGACGCTCGCGGCTCATCAAGCATGGGCACGGCGAAGCGCTTCAGCGCCTCCCGATCGCTGATGTAGACGAGCTTGATCGCCTTCAACATATTGATCGCGCGGGCGTCGGTTTTCAGCGCAAGATAAGCGATGATTTGCGCCGCCTTTGCCGAATTATACACCTGAAAACCTCCTGCGACCCATTGTCACGTAATTCATATAGCAAAGCTCACCTCAATTTTCCACAACGCACATACGGGTCTCGTGCACCAAGAAAATAAAGCATTTCAGCGGCCAGGTAGCACTACGAGCGTGAGTCGATATTAACGCCGCCGCTAGGCTGCAATCGGTCCGGTCTCGATCAATCGCCGACGCCGTCCGTGCAAGTCTAAGTGTCTGATCTAGCCTAAAACCGCCATTCCAGTCCTGAGACGGGAACGACGGCTTCATCCTAAACGCAGTCATGATATGAATGTCTGCTTCCGGGCGCATGAAAATCGCTGCCGAATTGCTTGGGGGCGCGCAGCGGTCATCACACATAGCTGAGCGAACGGCAGAAAATATTGTCTAGGCGCTCCAAACTGGGCAATCCACTCCCCCCCTATTCCGGACAAAATAATTAGAAACTTAACATTCGGTATCAGGCCGGTCGGCCGACCCTGCCTCCCCTTAACCGATATCATCATGACACGAGACACTCTGCCAACCAGGCATTGAGATCGGCAATCTCCGCACCGATGATCTCATGCGCCATCGGATAGACATGCCAGGCAACGTCATGCCCATCGGCACGCAGCCAGTCCCGTGCGAGACGGGCCGCCGCCAACGGCACGACCGTGTCGCCTTCACCGTGCCCCAGAAAAACCGGCGTTGCCCGGTTCGCCTCCGTTGCCTCCCTTCCCGTCTGCCCCGCCAGCGGCAGATAGCCGGACAGACCGGCGATCCCCGCCAGGGGCAAGGGATAGCGCAGCCCGGTCATCATCGACATCGCACAGCCTTGGGAAAACCCGCCAATCACGATACGCCGGGACGGAATACCGCGCGCGACTTCCTGGTCGATCAGGCTCGCCAGATAGGTCTGGGCATCACGTAGCCCCGGCTCATCTTCCTGCAGAAGCAAATCTGGCGCGAGAAGATCATACCATGCCGGCATGCGCTCACCACCACAGACCGAAACCGGCCGGACGGGCGCGTTGGGAAAAATGAACCGGACCGCGCCGATGGAGCGCAGGTCGAGCGCCTGGGCCATGGGCGCCAGATCCCGGCCACTCGCCCCCAGGCCGTGAATGAGGATGATCGACGCGACGGGATTTTTCCCGGTTTCGACCTCCAGCGCTTTCAGCGGCTTCATCCCCTGCTCCCTTCACCATCGGCGTTCGTAATGCTTGATGAAACCATGGTACGGGTATAATCGTACATTATCAAGCATGCGGAGGCTGTCATGAAACTCGAAATCTGGTCCGACTATGCCTGCCCCTATTGTTATATCGGCAAGCGGTTTCTCGAATCCGCCCTGGCCGAGTTCGAGCATGCCCGCGAAGTCGAGATCGTCTTCCGGGCCTTCGAACTCGATCCGACATCGGGTCCGGCAGTGACCACCACAACGCTTGACCGCATCATGCGGAAATACGGCAAAAGCCGAAGCGATGCCCAGGCCATGATCGACCACATCACGTCCATGGGCGAGCGATGCGGTCTCGACATGCGCTATGCCTCGGTCCGCTACACCAACACCTTCGACGCACACCGGCTGACCAAATTCGCCGAACAGCACGGTCACGGCGCGGACATGACGGAGCGGCTGTTCCGGGCCTATTTCACCGACAACTCCCCCCTCGCCGACCATGACATACTTGTCGGCCTTGCGCAGGATGTCGGTCTTGATGGCGACGCCGTGCGCGCTACGCTGACGGGCAGCGACTTCGCCGAAGATGTCAGGCGTGATGAAACCCGTGCGTCACAGGCGGGCGTTCATGGAGTGCCCTTCTTTGTCTTCGACGGCGCCTACGCTCTTTCAGGCGCTCAGCCGAAAGCACAATTGCTGGCCGCCCTGCGCCAGTCATGGAACGAGGCACGTAAAACAGTGTCCGAGAATCCTACCACCGGTATGACCTGCGACAGCACGGGATGCGTTATCCCGCCTTCCACCTCCGGCAGTCCCTGAGCAAAGCCGTCCCGCCGGCAATCCCGTCAGGCAGGCGCACCCTGGCGGGACCGGTCGTATTCGGAAATCGTCTCCTGCGTGAGTGGGTCGCTGGTGAGCGGACCAAGAATGGAATCCAGCAGACCGGGAAACCGGCTGTCCAGATCCTCGCGCCTCAACTCAAGACGGTATTCCCGACCGATATGGCGCTGCCAGACCACACCGCTGTCACGCAGAGCGCGCCAATGATGCGTCATGGTGGATTTCGGAATCTGCGGCAGCACATCACAGCAGGGATGTTCGCCGCCCACGGCGATCGTCCGCACGGCAGCAAGACGGATGGGATTACCCAACGCCGTCAGCACGGCGTCGAGCCGGATATCCTCGCGTTTCGGATGACGTGCGATCATGCGTGGATTGGTACGCGTATCATGGGAGCGGGTCAAGAAAACGCTGCTTCCGAGCCCCCGTCATAAGCCTGTGCCCAATAAGACTGGTCTTTAATCCGTATATACGTCTATGTTCGTATCAATGAGACTCGTTCATGACGACCGGAGGCCGCCTTGCCACCCAATTTCCTACTCCATACCCATAGTCCAAAGCGGGTCGCCGCCGCATCACGCGCGGCCCGGCTGATTCTCGTTGTCCTGATGCCGGGCCTCACAGGCTGCACAGTCGGCCCGACCTACAAGGCTCCCCTGCCACCAGACGCCGCAACATTCGGCGAAACCCGGTCGGAAACAGCGACCGTCGCTTCGGCCAACTCCACGAAGCAGGCTGCCGGAAAGCCGGGTTCCGACTGGTGGCGTCTCTTTCGCTCGCCCCGGCTGGATGCCCTCGTCACAGAGGCACTCCGGAACAGCTGGTCGATCCAGGCGGCGCAGGCCAACTTGCGCAAGGCCGCTGAGGGACTTCATGCCGCCCAGGGCAGCCTGATGCCCCAGATCGACGCCACCGGTACCGAGGGGCGGCAGGAATACGGGGCCGCCCTGTTCGGTCCCTGGGCGTGGACCTTCCCGGCCTTCTCCGCCTATTCGGCCGGCCTCGACGTTTCCTATGACCCCGATATTTTCGGTGGCAACCATCGACTGGTACAGATGGCCGGCGCACAGAAGGATGCCGAACGGGAGCGCCGTGATGTGACGATGCTGCTGGTGATCGGTGATACAGTCCTGACCGCCTTCGAAGCGGCCTCGACAGCAGACCAGATCGCCGTGATCCGGGGTGTGATCGACACCGACCGGGAAACGCTCCAGCTGGCAACGCTCGCCTGGCAGGCGGGCAGGAGACCCCGACTGGATGTCGTGACCGCTGAAGCACAACTGGCGCACGATCAGTCTCTTCTGCCACCGCTGATCAATGCCCATGAGGCCGCGCGAACTACGCTGGCCGTCCTGACCGGGCATTCGCCCGCCAACTGGACCGCACCGACCTTGGCCCTCGCGGATTTCAGCCTTCCGTCGGACATCCCTGTGGTGGTGCCATCCGAACTTGTGCATGCCCGCCCGGACATCATCGGCGCCGAAGCCATGATGCGCGCGGCGAATGCCGAAATCGGCGTCCGGACCGCCGACCTCTATCCCCGACTGACCCTCAGCGCGGCCGTCGCCGCCGAGGGGCTGATGGGCGGCCCCGCCGGTGCGGCGTGGCGCCTGATCGGAGGGGCTGCTCTGCCGCTGTTCCATGGGGGAACCCTCATGGCCCGGAAAAAACAGGCGGAAGAGGACTACCGGATCGCGTTCGATCATTACCAGTTGGTGGTCATCAACGGCTTCCGCGAAGTCGCCGATGGCCTGAACGGCCTGAAGAACGCCTCGACGGAACTGGATAACCAGCGACAGGCCGTGACCTCGGCCGATGACGCGCTGACCTTGAGCCAGGCCGGTTATCAGGCGGGCCGGGAGACCATCCTTCAGCCGATCAACGCCCGACGGCTCTTTCTGCTCGCGCGCCAGAACACAGTGCGGGCACAGACCGAGATGTTCCGTCAGACGGTGCGGATCATGGTGGCGACCGGCGGTGGACTCGCCGACCCCCACGTCACACCCGATCAGTGGCGATCCGTCCGGCTCGCGGCGCGATGACCGGCATCTGATGCACGTTCGGCCTCCAATGCCCGGACTTTCCAGCCCTTTAGGTACGTATATCCGCGTATAACAATAACTTCGGGAGATATCTGTGCGACGCTTCTCCGTCCCCTGGCACCATGCCACCGCTCTCGCGGTGCTGATGTCCCTGCCCGCCGCCGGCAGGGCTGCCGACACTCCGGCAACGGCGGTCTCCGTCTGGCAAGTCAGACCCGTCCCTTTCGCCGCCCATTTCGAGACGATCGGTCAGGTCGAACCGTTCCAGGGGGTAACACTCTCCCCCGAGATCGCCGGCCGGATCACGGAACTGGATTTCGATTCCGGGGCGACCGTCCGGAAAAGCCAGCTGCTCCTGGTCCTCAATGACGCACCGGAACAGGGCGAGCTGATCCGCCAGAGCGGTGAACTGCGGGCGGCCGAGGCCGATCTCGCCCGTGCCCGCTCTCTCATCCGCACCGGCGTGGAGAGCCACGAGGATCTGGAGACAGCCACGGCCCGTTTCGAAGCCGCGAAAGGCAATGTCGCCAGAGTGCAGGCGGTGATCGACCAGAAGCATATCCGCGCGCCCTTCGACGGCGCCGTCGGGATCAGACAGGTCAATCTGGGCCAGTATCTGAATCCGGGTGACGCCATCGCCACGCTGACGTCCTACGCCCGGATGCGGGTGAACTTCATCCTCGCCGAAGAGAACGCCGCCAGTGTGCAGCTCGGGCAGACCGTCCACCTGACATTCGACACGACGCCGGGACAGGACTTCACCGCCACGGTCACTACCATCGACCCGCGCATCGACGGTTCGCATACGCTCTCCGTCCAGGCCCTGCTCGACGCGCCGCCGGCCGACCTGCATCCGGGTACATATGCGCATGTCTCCATTGCCGCGAAGGTGGCGCCGCACCTCGTGGTCCCGGAAACCGCCGTCACCTATACCGCCTACGGAGAGACGCTCTTCGTCGAGCAGCCCTCCACCGATGGCCCCACCGTCACCGCGACGGCTGTACGCGCGGGCGACCGCCGTAACGGATGGGTGGTCATCGACGACGGGGTGAAACCGGATGACCGCGTCGTCACCAGTGGTCAGAACCGCCTCGTCACCGGCATGAAGGTGCGCGAGATCCCGGAAGCCCTGCCTCTGGCCGGCCTGCGGGAGCTGGCACAATGAGTTTTACTGATCGCTTCCTTCGGCGGCCTGTCCTCGCGATTGTCGTGACGATCCTGATTATTCTCTTCGGGATCAAGGGCTTCAATTCCATCGCAACACGTCAATATCCAACCCTCGAAACCTCCACGATCCTGATCTCGACCCGCTATCCGGGCGCGTCGTCGGACCTCATGCAAGGCTTCGTGACCCAGCCGATCAGCGAGGCCGTCGCGTCCGTCGAGGGCATCGATTATCTTTCCTCCACCACGACGCAGGGCCTCAGCGTGGTGACGGTGCGCATGATGCTGAATTATGATTCCATGCGCGCCCTGACCGACGTGATGTCCAAGGTGAACGCCGTCAAATACCGGTTGCCGGAAGGCGCGTATGACCCGGTCATCAAACGCACATCGGGCGGCTTTACCGCAGTCGCCTATATCGGTTTTGCCAGCACGACCCGGCCTCTCTACGAAATCTCGGATTATATCCATCGGGTCGCAGCACCGATGCTCTCGGGCATAGAGGGTGTATCGGAGATCAGTTATTTCGGAGAGCAGCGCCTTTCAATGCGCCTCTGGCTCGACCCAGAGAAGCTGGCTGCCAACGACATGACGGGCGAGGATGTCGCGCAGGCCATCCGGGAGAACAATTTCCAGGCAGCACCCGGCCGGATCCGAGGCGTTTATACGATCAGCAATATCAACCTCAACACGGATCTGAAAACGGTCGAGGAATTCCGTGATATGGTACTGCGCTCGACCGGTGGCCGGGTTATCCGGGTGCGGGACATCGGGCGCGCGGAACTGGGGCCGGACAATACGGACACCAGTTCGCAGACCAGCACGCTTCGACCGCCGAATGGCAAACCGACGCCCCGCCCTTCGATCTTCGTGGGGCTGGAACCGTCGCCGACAGGCAACCCGCTGACGATCATCTCGCGTCTCAACGAGATCATGCCCAAACTCAAGGCGACTCTTCCGCCGGGCATTGATGTCCGCGTCCCTTACGAGACCGCGCATTTCATTCAGGCGTCGATCGATGAAGTGACCGAGACCTTCATCGAGGCGCTGCTCATCGTGATCCTGGTGATCTACCTCTCCCTCGGCACCGTGCGGGCGGTGATCGTGCCGATTGCCACTATACCCCTCTCGATGCTCGGTGCCGTCGGGCTGATGTACACCTTCGGGTTCAGCCTGAATTTGCTCACCTTGCTGGCGATGGTGCTGTCGATTGGGCTCGTGGTCGATGACGCCATCGTCGTGATCGAGAACGTCCATCGCCATATTGAAGAAGGCAAGTCCCCCTTCGACGCCGCGTTACTCGGGGCGCGTGAGGTTGCAGGCCCTGTTGTCGCGATGACCCTTACACTCACAGCGGTTTACGCCCCGATCGCTTTCATGGGCGGACTGACGGGCACGCTGTTCCGGGAATTCGCGCTCACGCTGGCTGGGTCCGTCATCGTCTCCGGTGTCGTCGCACTCACCCTGTCGCCGCTCATGAGCGCAAAATTGCTCAAAGCGAAAGAGAAGGAAGGCTTCATGGAACGGATGGCCGAGCGTGCCTTCGGTTTCATGACCGCGCGCTATGAAACCGTGCTCGATTTTTCGCTACGGCATCGCTGGGTTCCGCTCGGCACGGCAGCAGTGATCTTCCTTCTTATTCCGGTCATGCTGCATGTCTCGCAAAGCGAGCTGGCGCCCAATGAGGATCAGGACATCGTCTATACGGCGGTCAAGGCTCCGCAATACGCCAATCTTCATTATGTCGAGACCTATGCCCAGGCGCTTTACGAGAAGATGTCTGAAATCCCGGAAGGCCATAGCCACTGGCAGATGAACGGAATTGACGGGATCGCCAACAGCGTTGGCGGTGTCAATCTCGACGACTGGGGCAAGAGGAAGCGTAACGCCGATCAGATCCAGATGGACCTTCAACAGCGTGTCGCTTCCATCCAGGGGACCAGCGTCTTCGTGTTCCAGATGGGGGCACTACCGGGTTCAACCGGCGGCCTGCCAGTTCAGATGGTCGTCCGCAGTGATGACAGCTATCGCAACGTCTTCGGCGTCATGTCACACCTGCGGGACGAAGCCTCTAAAAGCGGTCTGTTTGCCGTGGTCGATAGCGACCTCGCCTTCGATAACCCGGTTGTTCGGGTCACGGTCGATCGGACCAAAGCCAATGCGCTCGGGATCCGTATGGAGCAGATCGGCAACGCGCTGAATACGCTCATCGGGGAAAATTACGTCAATCGCTTTGGCTATTATGGCCGGTCCTATGACGTGATCCCGCAAGCCGTTCCGCTGTCCCGCCTGACCCCTGACGCCCTGAAGACCTATTATATGCGCGACCAGAACGGCCATCAGGTACCGCTGTCGGCTCTGGCCAGCGTGCGGGTCGATGTCGAACCCAACCGTCTACCCCAGTTCGGCCAGCAGAACTCGGCCACGTTTCAGGCCATTCTCGCCAAAGGCGTGACGATGGGTGACGCCGTGAGCTTCCTGAAGGCAAAGGCAGCGGAGTTCCCGCCCGGCTACAGCTATGACTGGCAGTCTGATTCACGTCAGTATGTACAGGAAGGAAACGCACTGATTTTTGCGTTCCTTTTCGCACTGATTGCCATCTATCTCGTCCTGTCGGTTCAGTACAACAGCTTCACCGATCCGGTCATCATCCTAGTCAGTGTGCCGTTATCCGTGTTCGGTGCCCTTATTCCACTCGCCCTCGGTGTGACGACCTTAAATATCTATACCGAAATCGGACTCATTACGTTGATCGGACTGGTCAGTAAGCATGGCATCCTGATGGTCGAGTTCGCAAACGAGATGCTTCATCGTGACAATGTAGACCGCAGGACAGCAATCGAGACGGCCGCCGCCATCCGTTTCCGACCGATCATCATGACCACAGCAGCAATGGTCGTAGGTCTTGCGCCCCTGGTCATCGCTACCGGTGCGGGCGCGAACAGCCGCTTCGGACTGGGAACGGTAATCGTTGTCGGCATGATCGTCGGCACGAGCATGACGCTGTTCGTGCTGCCCTCGGTCTACACGGTCATCAGGCCGCGCCGTGGCAAGGCGGTGTGACGGGCTATGCGGCGCCCGCCATTCGACCTCTGGCAACTGCTTTGCGTGCGGGCGATCGCGGAACACGGCAGTATCCACGGTGCGGCGCGTTTTCTGAACACCCGGCAGTCAGCCGTGAGCCGGTCGCTGCACAACCTGGAGGAGCGGCTTGATGTCAGGCTGTTCACCCGCTCCCCCTCCGGTGCCGCACCAACTGCGTTCGGCCAGGAATTCATCTGCTGGAGCCAGACGATCCTGGACAATGTGGCAGGCATGAACACCCGCGCTCGGCGGACGGGCAAGGGCGAGAATGGCCAGATCTCTATCGGTATCCAGACCTGCGTCCTGCCCGGAAGACTCTCGACCTTCACGGCAGACTTCCGCGCCACTCACCCCGATATCGTCTTTCGCTATTCCGAGGGTACAGGCAAGAGGCTGCTGCGCCGGCTCCAGCGCGGGCAGATCGATTTCGCGGTCGTCACCCGCCGCAACCTGGCGCCCGCCTTGCGGGTCACGCCTCTGTGGAGCGACCGCATCGTGGCCGCACTTCCCCCTGATCATCCCCTGGCAACACGACCGGAAGTATCCTGGACAGACCTGCGTCACGAGACGTTCCTCACGGGACGCGACAACGCGGGTCAGGACTTCGAGGCACTCATCCAGCGCAAGCTCGGGGAAACCGGCATCCGGCCAAAGATCCAGCGTCATGATATCGGCAGCAACAGGATCGTCGCACTCGTCCAGAACAACGAAGGCGTCGCCCTGCTTCCCGCCTCGTGGCTACCGCTGATCCGCGATCGGCATGGCCATGACATCGCGATCACGGAAATCCGGGACGCGGGTGGCTCCTCCCATCTGGAATTCGGGATCGTCTGGCGACCCGACAATGAAAATCCCTGCGCCCGGAGCTTCGCCCGATATATCGAAGCCCATGGGCCGTGAGACTACTTTTCTGACGACGGTCCTTTCTCCGTGCGCTGGTGAATATTTTGTCTGACGTCATGAACTGCCGAAGGTCCGGAAATGTGCATTATGCAAGATCACAAAAGAGACGGTCTAAATCGTGCTTTATCAATCCATGACTGCCGGCAGCGCCTTCCGGTCCTGTAGCCGGGCGAGCGCACCGAGCAGGGATGCCGTAGAGTCCATTCGCTCAGAAAAACCGAAACGATGGATTTTGTTCACATCCGAGATGACGTCGGTTTCGGTATGGAAAATAAAGTCTCCGAAGCCCCATCCCACAAGCCGGGCGAGATCTGGCTCGACCAATCCATGCCGCTCAGCAAGTTCCCGCCATAACGGTCCCTTGTCAGCCATATGCCGCGTGAGTGTCAGGGGCACCGGCGATGCGATTGCGAGACCGAGATGCGATCCGACATCCTCCCACATCCGCTCCCAGCGGAAGACATCGCCGTTCGTGACATTGAACGCTTCTCCCCCCGCCTGTGGCGTGATCGCCGCCCAATGACTGGCACGGGCCAGCAGGCCGGCATCCGTAAACTGGACGAGTTGGCGATAGGCGCGCTCGGTGCCGGGGAAACGCAGCGGAATGCCAAGAGCCCGCGAGATTTCGGCGAAAACCCCGACAACGAGGGCTATATTCATCGGATTGCCAATCACGTCGCCGACCACGACATCCGGGCGCAGGGCAACGTAATCCCACGAAGCGCGTTCGGCATATCTCCGCAGAACATCCTCCTGCGCCATATAGAGGTTCGGCGGCATGTGTGGCGGATCGCTCTCGCGGGCGGGTGTGCGGACAGCAGCGCCCAGATGGATGCCATAAATCTTGAAGCCCTGGTAGATCACGACGCGCCGAAGAGGTGCTCTGGCGGCCTCAAGTCCATCAAGCAGATGACGCAGCATCCCGGCATTACGGTCCGCTTCGATCGCAAGGTCCGGGTCCGGGGACAAGGAGGCGTAGAACAGATGCGTCGTGTCCACCGCGTGACCCAGCGCCTCCCGCGTGGACGCGGCATCCGTCAGATCGGCGGTCAAGGACTCAAAATCCGTTACCGCATGCCGCCCCAGCGTCCTGACTTTCCAGCCCCGACGCCTCAGTTCCTGGGCTGTGGCGTTGCCTATGATGCCGTTTGCTCCGGCAACCAGAGCGACTGGTTGTGTCATGATCGTTTTCTCACGCCTTGAGCCGTTCCATCACCAAAGCCGCGACGCGCGCGGCCGAAGCCGGATTTTGACCGGTGATGAGGTTGCCATCCGATATGGCGAACGATGCAAAGTCAGGCCCCTGTTCGTAGACGGCGCCTAATGCACGCAGACGGTCTTCGAGCAGGAACGGCACCGCATGCTCCAACCCGACAGCTCGCTCCTCACTGTCGGCGAAGGCACTGACACGGCGGCCGGCAACAAAGGGTGTCCCATCAGGCTTTCGAGCCGTAAGCAGACCAGCCGGACCATGACAAACAGCGGAGACGATCCGGCCGTTTCGGTCGAACTGTTCGATCAGATGTGCGAGCGCAAGATTCTCGGGATAGTCCGTCATCGTCCCGTGGCCTCCGGGAAGAAACACCGCATCGAAGCCAGCCGCGTCAATCGCCGTGAATTTCGGCGTTGCGGCGACTGTCTGCCGAAGTGCCGGATCCGCCAGATATCGATCCACTGACGCCTCATTCTGGCCGACCTCTTTCACGCTGCGCGTGTCGATCGGCACGGTGCCCCCTGCGATGGAAGCGAGCGTAACTTCAGCACCCGCATCCTGGAAGGCATAGAACGGCGTCGTCAGTTCTTCGAGCCATACACCTGTCGCGTGGCCACCCTGCCCCAGTCGATCCGCAGACGTCGCAATCATAAGGATTTTCATCTGTGTTTTGCCTCCACGCTTCCCGAAAACGTCATGCCGCCGCGCTGAGGCAGCGGCCGATCCACTCCCTACGAGACTGGCGGCCCCTGCGCCCAGAATCAGTTGTCGGCGACTTCGCATGACCGTCTTCTCCTGAATGAATGCAATAGCTTAAGTCAGAGTAGCCCATCACAACATCAAAGCTTATCGATGGCCTCCCATAAATTCTGTTATGGGTGATCAATGTCACTCCTCCATCTGCGCACCTTTGTCGAAGTCCACCGATGCTGCTCAATCAGCGAAGCGGCGCGGGCATTGTCGCTGACTCAGCCGGCTGTCTCGCAGCATATCGCGTCACTGGAAGCACAGCTGGGTCGGGCGCTGTTCGTCCGTCACGCCAGAGGCGTACGCCCAACACCCGCTGCGGACGACCTGGCGATGGCAATCGGTGATGGCCTCGACCGGGCCGAGACGGCATTGGCGACAGCAAAAGCGCGGTCGGCCGATCTCACCGGAACGCTGCATCTGGCGGCTCCGGCAGAGTATCTGGCCGAATATGTTGCCCCGCGCCTCGCCCCGCTGATCGAAGCGGGACTGGACCTGCGCCTGCATATCGGGGGTCGAGACGCCCTGTATGGCTGGCTACTGTCGGACGCGGTCCATCTCGGACTGACGGCGTCCGTACCGGCAGACCCGCGCCTAGACTGGATCCCACTCGGGACAGAGACCCTCCAAGCCGTGGCCATCCCCGCAATCGCCGACCGCATCCATGATCTGGGTCTGGCAGACGGACTGCGCATCGTGCCCCATATCGCCTATGATCTCGAACGTCCGCTGCTCCGCACATGGCTGAGTGCGAACGACCTTGCCGTCGATCGACCGCCTGTCGCGACCGCGCCGGATATGCGCGTGCTGCGCGCGATGCTTATTGCGGGTATCGGCTGGTCGGTCATGCCGGACTATCTGACGCAGGAGCAGCGGCAGGCCGGCACCCTCCGGGAAATCGCGGCGCCGAAGACCACTCCGCGCAACGCATTCCACCTGGTGTGGGCGCGCACCGCGCTCCGGCAGCCAAGAGTGGCTTTCGCCCGCGACGCGTTACTGGCAGCACTATCCGAATAACATTCTGTTATCGCATGCAATTATTCCTTAGCCATACGACCACGACGCCTAAATCGACCACGATACGAACTCTGCCGAGCTTGACGGAGGTCTCCCATTTCTTTATTTACCGATCGGTCACTTATGGAGGTGCTCATGACCTGCTCCCTCGAAGACGCCAGACGCGTGATCGCGACCGCCGAAGCCGAAGCACGGGCGATTGGACAGCCAATGAACATCGCCGTCGTCGATGCCGGCGGCCACCTCGTCGCGCATGCTCGTATGGACGGTGCCCGGATCGGTGCGATCGACATCGCGATCAACAAGGCATTTACGGCCCGTGCATTCGACATGAGCACGGCCGACCTAGCCGAGCACAGTCAGCCAGGCGGCCCGTTCTTTGGCATTCACACCTCGAACAACGGGCGCGTGATGATCTTCGCGGGCGGCGTACCACTCCGGCGTGGCGAGCAGATCGTCGGCGCGATCGGAATCAGCGGGGGTTCCGGCGAACAGGACGAACGCGTCGCCCAGGCTGGGGTGCTGGCGTTCTGAGAGTGCCTTCATGGAGCAACCGCATGGCACTTGGCGCTCCGGAAAGAAACTTCACCACCGCGACCCTGACGACCATATCCAGATCGTCGGGGACTTTCATCTCATAGACCCAACGGCGAACCGCCAGATAAAACAGTTCGCCGTGCAGCCCCCAGGCCAGTTCGGTTTCCTCCGGCAAAAGGGGAACCTCGCTCGTATCGGGAAGACCGGTCGCCGCCCGCAGTTCCCGTGCCAGGGGCTCCACGACCCGTGCCTGGACCAGTTCCAGATAACGCTGGGTAATGCCGACGCCTTTCAGGCCGGCAAAAACGAAGATCCTTACCCAGTCGTAGCGGAAGATCGCCTGAAGATAGGATCGGTAGAACTGCATGAGCCGCAGTTCGAGTGCGATGGTACGGTCAGCGAGCAGCACCTCCCATTCAACCTGCCAGCGGCCCAGATAGACTTCCTCATAGACCCGGTCGATGAGTGCCTCTTTGGTCGGGAAATAGCGGAACAGGTTCTGGTGCGTGATTCCAAGCCTCTTCGCCAGATCGCGCAGTCCCCCATCGAATCCGACCTCCGCGAAGAACGCGACGGCGCCGTCGATGATCTCACGTTCGCGATCTTCCGGATCGAGGCGACGCCGCTTTTGTTTCGACGAAGCTGATCTGTTTTCCGCTGCCATCCTGGCTCTGTCCCCCCACTGCTATGAGACCATTCTAACGGAACAGATGACCGACCGGCAAATACGCTTGACGAGCGACCGATGAAATCTGCATCTTAGTTACCGTCCGGTCATTAGAACAATGCACCGCGACGACGGCCTTCCAACCGATCCAACGATCATCGGAGACAGACAACATGGCAGACGAACGCTTCACAGAGGGCAAGCGCGCCTTCGAAGAGATCACCGGCGTGCCGGCCTCCGCCTTCCTCGATTCACTTGCAACGACTGCCCCCGAACTGGGCCGCTTCGTCATGGAATGGGAGTTCGCCGACGTCTACGGCCAGACGCGGCTGGATGCCCGGCTGCGGGAGGCGGTGATGATCGCCTCCTGCGCGGCACGGGGCGCCACGGCAGCAGGCGTGCTGCGTCTGCGCATCGGGTCGGCCCTGCGCGCCGGCCTGACACGCCGGGAAATCGCCGATATCTGCGTGCAGACAGGTATCATCGCGGGCGTTCCGGCTGCCCTGTCCGCGTTGCAGATCGCTGGCGAAGTTTTCGCCGGAACGCCGGAAGAATAGTCCTGATCCGCTTTTCCGGCATGAGCGACACACATTTCGCACGACTGTTTCCGTTCAGGCTGATGAAGCTCATTCTGCCTGCCGGGCGGGGTCGAATCATGGCGCTGGGCCTGATCCTCGTCGCTTCCGGGGCGATCCTCGCCACCCGGATAC
This sequence comes from Gluconacetobacter diazotrophicus PA1 5, assembly GCF_000021325.1. GTDB lineage: Bacteria > Pseudomonadota > Alphaproteobacteria > Acetobacterales > Acetobacteraceae > Gluconacetobacter > Gluconacetobacter diazotrophicus. The sequence continues at coordinate 1,077,426 of NC_011365.1, forward strand.
TTCTGCATGGCGACGCCATAGCAATCTGCCTGCGCTGCGAAACCACGAACGACGCGTTCGTGCATGCGGATACGGTCGTGCTCTCCGCCCACGTTGCCGGATACGTCACGGAGGTTCCGGTCGCCGACAACGCACGGGTTTCCACCGGGCAGACGCTGATCGCAATCCGGGACGACGATTATCATGCCCGTCTGGCGGAGAAAAACGCCACATTCCACGAAGCCGAAGCGGCGCTGGAGGTCGTCCAGCGGCAAATCGTCCTGCAGACATCGCAGGTTTCGGCAGCGGACGCCACGTTGCGCATGGCCGAAGCCGATGTCACGCAGCGACGCCTGGAGCGACGGCGGCAACATGATCTCATCACCGACGGCAGCACGTCGCATCGCGACCTCGAAGTCGCCGACGCCGATCTGGCCCGGTTATCGGCGGCACGGGACCGCGACGCGGCTCTTCTGGACGCGGCGCGGCACATGCAGGATGTCCTGCGGGCCAGGCTCGAGCAGGCGCGAGCGGCCGTTGAGGCGGCCAGGGCCTCGCGTGATCTCGCTGCGATCGACCTCGGCTACACACGGATTACCAGCCCTGTCTCCGGTCAGCTGACCGCACGGATGGTCTATGTCGGCGAATATGTCGGGATCGGCACCCAGGTCGCGCGGGTCGCGCCGCTGCCGGATGTCTGGATCGTCGCGAATTTCCGTGAGGTGCAGCTGACGCATATGCGGGTCGGCCAGACCGCGTCGATCGCGATCGATGCTTTTCCCGGCCGTACCTTTCGTGGGCATGTGGACAGTATCGGGCCAGTGTCGGGTGCCGAGACGGCCTTGTTGCCGCCCGACAACGCGACCGGCAACTTCACCCATATCGTCCAGCGCTTCCCGGTCAAGATCGTCCTTGAGCCAGGTCAGGAAAGCGTCCGCCTCCTGCGGCCTGGCATGTCGTCACTCGTCTCGGTGCAGACCGATGCCGGAGGCGACCGATGATACCCGAGATGCGAGGACGAATCCTCACGGGAACCTGCGGTGTCTGCGCGGCCTGGATGGCCATGATGTCGACGCGGTTCTTCGCGCTTTCCCTTCCCGATATCGAGGGCGTGCTGGGGATCGGGCCGGATGAGGGTTCATGGCTCGCCGCGAGCTACCTGGCATTCGAGCCGGTCGGTGTCGCTCTTGGATGCTGGCTGGCCGTCATCTTCTCCCTGCGCCGGGTCATGCTGCCTGCGATCCTGCTGTTCGTGATCGCCTCCGCGATCGCGGCGGTCACGCATGACCTGACGATGATGATCATGGCACGCGCGGGCATGGGTTTCGCCGCCGGAATCATCGTGCCGCTCGCCATCATCACCGAGCTGCGGACCTTCCCCCCGACATGGCGGGCGCTAGCGATCGCGCTCTATTCCACGGCGGCGACGATGGCGCCGCAGGCCGCAGCACCTCTGGACATCTGGCTGGTGACCCGCTGGGGCATACCGGCAATCTTCTGGATCGCGATCCCATTGGGGCTCATCGCGTTCGTCTGCGGATATCTCGGCCTATGGCGGGAGCGAATTCGCTGGCTGTTATTTGCTCGCGCCGACCTGCGCGTGGTCTTCGCCTTTTCGGTGGGTGCTATCCTGCTCGGCGGCGGCGTCAGTCAGGGAAACCGGCTGCACTGGTCGGAGACACCGCTGACCCTGTTCACCGTCGTCACGGGCATCGCGCTGCTAACCGGCGTTCTGGTGCTGGGTGGACGCCGGGTGGTCCATCCGATCCTGATGAAGCGATTGCTGACCCGCCGCAATGCGCTGCTCGGTGCGCTCATCACCATTCCCTATCAGTTCGCATCGGTCCTTTCGGGCAGCCTAGTGCCCGCCTTCCTCGCCGATATCCCCGCCTATCGGCCGGAGCAGATCGCTCCCGCGCTCGACGCTGTGTTCTGGCCGCAGGCCCTCGCTTACCCCGTCTGCGTCATGGCGTTGCGCTATGGATGGGTGGAAGCCCGGACCTTCCTCGTGCTGGGTTTCGGCCTGAACGCACTGGCCTGCCTGCTCGACCTCGACGTCACGAGCGACTGGATTCCCGGCAATTTCCTCACGGGACAAATCCTGCAGGGGATCGGCCTGCCGTGGATCCTCCTGCCGTTGCTGATGCTTTTCGTGGGCGACGTGGTACCAAGCGAGGGGCTTTATGCCGCCGCCATCTTCAATGTCGCGCGCAGCCTCGCCGGCACGGTCGCAGCGGCATGGGCGGCGACCGGACTACGGCTTCGGGCCGAGGGGCGCTACGGCGAATTGCTTACCAGCACCGGGCTTCAGCCGCACCGTCGTATGGTCGCGGTATGGGACGGAGTTGGTGCCTTCCCCCGGACGACGCCCGATCCCGTGCTGCTGGACCATCGCGCCCGGTCAGTGTTCGGCACGCTCGTGCGGCACCAGTCGGTCGTCATCGGGTTCTCGACGCTGCTGGCCGATCTGGCGCTCATGCTGGCCGTAACCTGCATCATCGCGGCCTGTATGCCACCGGCCGGCGCTGATCGACCGGAGGAGCAATCATGAAAATGAGGCGCACGGTTTCGGTCCTGGCACTCGTCGCCGTCTCAGGATGTACCGTCGGGCCGACTTATGTCCCGCCCCATACCGATGCTCCATCACAATGGGTGGTCCAGCCCGGCACTCCCAGCAAGCCGGTTCCGGATGAAATTTGGTGGGCGGGGTTCCACGATCCACAGCTAAGCCGCCTCATCCACGAGGCACTGACGCGCAACAATGACCTTGCCGCCGCGGAAAAACGTGTCGAGGCCGCGCGTGAGCAGATCAGGATCGAGGCGGCAGCCTCATCACCCGTCATTGGCCTTGGCGGCATCGCCGAGAACCGACGCCAGTCGCAGACCATCCAATGGCCCCCCAGAGCGAATGCCGGGGACTATCGGTACTGGTCTCTCGGCTTTGACGGTTCGTGGGAACTGGACCTGTTCGGCATGACGCGACGCCGCACGGAAGCCGCTCGCGCATCGGCGGCCGAGATGCAAGCCGAACGCGACGGGTTCCGCCTGCGCCTTCTGGCGGAAGTTGGCGCGGATTATGTGACCTGGTGCGCGACCGAGGCGCGGGTGCAGGTCGCGGAGCATCGCGTCTCCCTTGCCATTCGGCAGCGTGATCTCCTGACACACGAATGGACAGCCGGTGCGCGCGCCCGCGCCGATGTCGACCAGGCCGAGGCGGACCTCGCGGCCGCGCAACAGATTGTGCCGCCCCTCATCGCGCAGGCCGCCCACATGAAGGACGCCCTGGCGATCCTGACCGCGACGGCACCGGAAGCGATGCAACTGACGCCGCGCGCGGACCTCTCCATCCCCATGCCGCCCGCACGGCCACCCTCACTTCCATCCGAGGTGCTGACGCGCAGGCCGGATATCCAGAGCGCGACATTTCGCTATGCGCGGGACAATGCCGAGATCGGAGTCGCAGTCGCCTCCCTCTACCCGAAAGTCGCAATCCCGCTGGATTTCGGGGTAACCACCAGCACGCTGCATCAGGCGTTCACCACCGCCAGCCTTCTCTGGCAGCTCGGTGTCACCGCCGGCGAAACGATCTACGCAGGAGGCCGGCGTACAGCCCAGATCGACGCGGCGCGCCTGCAACGTGATGCGGCATGGCTCGGATATCGGCAGGCCGTGCTTAACGCGCTGCGCGATGTGGAGGACCGGCTCGCCACGGTGGCGGATACTGAAAGTCGGCTCTCGTCCGTAAATGTTGAACTGCGTGCAGCCCAGGAAAAACGCGCACATGCGCAACGGCAATTCCACGCTGGGGAAACTGCCCTGTCATCAGTTCTTGTTCAAGACAGCATGGTGGACAGAATCCACGATCAGGCTTTTGCGACCCGGCAAGAAACAGCACTGGCCAGCATCGCACTCTATAAAGCGCTGGGCGGAGGCTGGCGTGCTGTCCTTTCGAGGGATGGCGGATGATGGTGTGTCATCACGACCACCTCACACCATCTGAAGTGGATCCCAGATGAAACGGCCACCGTTCGATTTGTGGCAATTGCTGTGCGTGCGGGCAATCGCCGAGCACGGCAGTATCCACGGCGCGGCGCGTTTCCTGAACACCCGGCAATCGGCCGTCAGCCGGTCCCTGCACAACCTCGAGGAGCGGCTGAATGTCAGGCTGTTCACCCGCTCCCCGGCCGGTGCTACCCCGACCGTCTTTGGTGGGGAATTCGTCCGCTGGAGCCAGACAATCCTGGACAATGTGGGCGGCATGAACGCTCGCGCGCGGCGGACGGGCAAGGGCGAGAATGGCCAGATCTCCCTCGGCATCCAGACCTGCGTCCTGCCCGGAAGACTCTCGACCTTCACGGCGGAGTTCCGCACCACATATCCCGATATCGTCTTCCGTTATTCCGAGGGCACAGGCAAAAGGCTTTTGCGTCGCCTCCAGCGCGGGCAGATCGATTTCGCGGTCGTCACCCGCCGCAATCTTGTCCCTGCGTTACGGGTCACGCCTCTGTGGAGCGACCGCATCGTAGCCGCACTCCCCACCGGTCATCCTCTCGCGACACAACCGGAAGTGTCCTGGGCGGACCTGCGTCATGAAATATTCCTGATCGGACGAGACAACGCTGGTCAGGACTTCGAGACGCTCATCCAACGCAAGCTCGGGGAGACAGATATCGGCCCGAAGATCCGGCGTCATGATATCGGCAGCAACAGGATCGTCGCACTCGTCCAGAATTACGAAGGCATCGCCCTGCTTCCCGCCTCATGGCTGCCACTAATCCGCGACCAGCATGGGCATGACGTCACGATCATGGAAATCCGCGACGCGAACGGCTCCTCCCATCTGGAATTCGGGATCGTCTGGCGGCCAGACAATGAAAATCCCTGCGCCCGGAGCTTCGCCCGATATGTCGAAGCCCATCGGCCGTGGACGTGAGACTACTTTTTCGACGGTGCTGCTTTTACCTGCCTCCGTGCTCTGGCGAACCCCTTGTCCGACATCATGAACTGCCGAAGCATGGGCGCGACCAGCCGGGCCGGGTCCGTCGCCCCATCGTTGCCGGAAAGAAGTGCCGCATAGGCAAGCAGATCGCGATGGATATCGGGAGGTAACGCCACGGTCATTCTGACCGGCTTCTCATCGGGAAATTCCCGGATTTTCAGGTCCGTCATCGTATATGTCCTTGATCCCGGTAGGGTTTGAGTAGCAGGTCGTGCCCGACCAGAACGGTGAACGGCAGTCCCGGCCGGTCGGTCAGGGTGGGCTGGACGTTCAGGCTGCGATCGATCAGGCGGTTGCCGACCATGGAAAACCCATTGCTGGCGCCGGAGCGGATCGCCTGGGCCAGATTGTTTTCGCTCTGGCTGGTTCCCGCCTCTGACCCCACGCTGAGCAAGGTCGTGACCAGAGCCGCTTTGAAAAGCTGGCCCCAATGATTATTGACCTCGTCAGCCAGTCCAGACTGGCCTATGGCGTCACCACCGGGCAGCTTCTCCAGCACCAGGCTCTCGCCGTCGGGGAAGATCAGCCGCGTCCAGATGATCTGCGTGCGCTGCTGCCCGAAAGAGATGCCGCTGTTATAGGCCCCGAACAGAGTGCTGCCCTGCGGGATCAGCAGATAACGGCCGGTCGGGCTGTCATAGACGTTCTGCGTGACGTGCCCCACGATCTGGCCCGGCAGGTCGGAACTGATCTTCGTGTTCAGCGCGCCGGCGATCACCGTACCGGCCTGAAGAACATAGGGCGAGGCACGCGGCATGATACGGTCCGGGCTGATCGTCGCGCGATCAGGCTGCCCTTCCAGAAAGGCAAGGTTTCCGGCCTGTGGTCCGGCCGTGGTGGACGCCCGCCCCTGAGTGGCCGGAGCGCCCGGCGCGGGCGGGATCGCCTGTTCACTGGCGTGGTCGCGCTCCCCCGTCTGCACGAACAGTCGGCTGGCGATCGCGGCCTCGATCTCCTGGGCAGCACGGCGATCCTCCCCGCCTGATGTAGCTTTCCCTTGCCCCTGTGCCTTCAGGATAGTGTGCCCAAGGTCACCGGGCAGTGCAGGACCGAGCTTCGGCACGCCGTTGCCGACATAGTCTGAGGGCAGCCCTGCCAACCCATCGGCGGACGGACGCACATCCGTGTCCTGGCTGGCGGCGGGCGGCGCTTTGTGGCTGCTGTTCTCCAGCGCGTAGCCGAGCGCGAGACCAATGGCGAGCATCCCTGCCCCGCCGAGCGCCCAGACCACGGTGCGGTTAAGACGCACAACGCGCGGCCGTTCCGCCCGCAGGCGCAGATCGGGCGGTGGTGATACGGAATTTCCTCCTGTGGCGGGGGCCGCAGGATTTTCACCCGCTGTCGGTGCTTGCCCGCTCATGTCCGCCGTCCGTCAGTGCGGACGATGCGCACCCTTTGCTCGGAATGCTTGTCACCCAGCCGCAGTTCGGCGGCCGCGAACAGACGGTCCACGATCATCCAATTCTGCCGCACCCGGTAATTGACCAGTTCCGGGCCACCATCCGCCCCCAGCACAAAGAGCGGCGGCAGTTCCCCCTGCCCTATGCCGGCCGGAAAGGCGATGTAGACCTTGTGGCCATCATCGAACGCCCGGCCAGGCAGCCAGGGCGGTGTGGCGCCTTTCACCGGCTGGATGGCGTAACGGAAATTCAGCGCGTTCAGATCCAGCCCTACATCCACCGGTGCAGAGTCATCGGCCGCACTGTCCTGCCGATGCAGGGCAATCAGGTCGTCCTCGGGGTAATCCCACGAGACCGACGCCATGTAAGTCGCGGGCGTGGAGCGCAGTTCCGCCAGATAGGTCCGCCGGTCGGTGTTGACGATCAGGTTGGTTGTGAGGTCCGGCCGCGTCGGCTTGACCAGAATATGGATACGTTTTGTCGCCCCTGCCCCGCTTTCGGTATCACCGATAATCCAGCGCACCGTATCACCGGCGGCAACCGGCCCGGTGCCGACCAGCTTCTCGCCCTGCTGGAGCATGATGTCGGTAATTTCACCCGGCGAGGTATAGACCTGATAGAGAGCGCCGGGGCTGTAGGGATAGACCTGCACCGCATTGATGAAACCGGCCCGCGTCGGCTGGATGCGCGCCGCCAGATTGGCCTGGGTCACGCGAACGGTGGGATCGGCGACTTCGGGGGCCGGATGGAGCGTGCGTCGTGAGGGCAGCGGCTTGAGCTGCCCCGGCAGAGGAAGCGGTTTCGGGACTTCCACGACCTGCACCGGTTTCGGTGGGTCCGGAATTTTCGTTGCGCGCGCGGCGTCATCGTAACGGATGACAGGCGGATGGTAGTGCTGCGCGCAACCCGCAAGCGACAGCAGCGCCACAGGAAGGGCCGCGAAAATGAAGCACCTCATTGTCCGAGTTCCTTCGACCAGTTGATGGCGGAGACGTAGATTCCGAGAGGGTTTTTCCTGAGATGATCGGCATCGCGTGGCGTGCGCAGAACGACCGAGACGATGGCGGTCCAGCGCTCGGTGCCGGTGAACGCGCCGTCGCGGTAATGCCGCTCGGTCCAGGCCACACGGAAGCTGCCGGGCGAGGCCCGGATCACCGAGGCAATGTCCACCTCGACCTGCTCATGCCCGATGCGCGAGAACGGGTCATTGAGGCGGGCATAATCGTTCAGCGCCTGTGCGCCTGACGTGGTGGTAAAATCATAGGCGCGCAGCCAGTTCTGCCGGACCACTACAGGGTCCGACGACAGGGCGCGCACGTCGTGGACGAACTGCGCCAGATACCAGGCGATCTGCGGATCGGTGGGCATATAGCCCGCTGTCGCGGGGGCCACGACCTGTGCCTGCCCCAGATGATCGACCTGCACAACCCACGGCACAATTGTCCCGCGCGCAGACTGCCAGACCAACCCTACGCCAAGGCCTGCGGACAGGAACAGGGAGCCAAACGCCATCAGTCGCCAGTTGCGGGCCTGAATGCGGGCGGAACCGATCCGTTCATCCCACACCTGCGCTGCCTTTTGATACGGTGTCACGGGTTCGGGCGTGGTCCCGTAGCGGGTGGTGGAGCGACGGAACATCGTCCTCATTCCTTTTCCGACAGATCGATGGAGGAAGATCCGCCCCCGCCGTCGGCGGAGCGAATGACATGCGCGGCCTCAGCAGCATGGGCGGCGGCACTGCGGCGCTTCATCTTTTGCGCCCAGCGGGGTGACTGACCGTCGGGACTGCCGCCTTCACCACCACCCGTTGGTCCGCCGCCATTACCTGACGGACCACCGGCCTGCCCGCCGTTCGCATCGGACGACGACCCACCCGTGAAACGTCCGCCCGTCGCGGTGAAGGTGCCTCGCGCTCCCTCGCCGTAGCTCTGCTTCATGGCGGTCGCCGCCGACGACATTTTACTCTTCACGGCATTTGCGGCAGCACTGCCCGGCGCCCGGGCGACACCGCCCAGACCAGCCGCCATACGGGCACCGGCACTGCCCCCGGCAGCATTCATGGCTCCCATGGAATAAGCCGTGTTGGCCGCACCCGCGATCGCGGCCCCTCCCCGCGCGGCGGCGGCTGTAGCGCCCAGCGCAGCGGCACCGCCAGAGGCGACAGCGCCGACACCGGCCGCAGCAGCAGCGCCCATGGCGCCCACCGCCATGCCGGTGCCAACAGCCGCTCCCGCGCCAAGCTGCGGTGCGCCGGAGATCAGCCCGTTGGCGATGCTGCCGCCAAAAATGGCGAGCCCGACGATCGACAGAGACGCCAGCACCACCGAGACGGACTGCCCGATGGTCGGCACGTCGCTGCCATAGGACGTCGTAAACTGGGCGAACAGAACGGATGCGATGGCGGAAATGACCGCCAGCACCATGATCTTCACACCCGAGGAGACGACATTGCCCAGCACCTTCTCGGCGAGGAAAGCCGTACGATTGAACAGGGCGAAGGGGATCAGGATGAAACCCGCCAGCGTGGTCAGCTTGAACTCAATCAGCGCTACGAAAAGCTGCACGGCGAGGATGAAAAAGGCTGCCAGCACGATCAGCCAGGACAGACACAGCACGAAGATCTGGATGAAATTCGTAAAGAAGGCGACAGGACCGAGGAGATTGTGAACAGAGTCCAGAAGCGGCTGCGCCGCCGTGAACCCCGTGGAGGCCAGACGGCCGGGCCGCAGGAAGTCACCGAGAGCCAGACTGCCGCCTCCGACCTTCAGACCGAGGGCCGCGAAACTGTCAAAAACAATCTTCGAGAGCGCATCGAAATCGTTGATGACCCAGGCGAAGAAGCCGATATAGAGCGTCTTCTTCACCAGACGCTGGATGATGTCCTCATCCGCAGCCCAGGCCCAGAACAGACCGGCCAGCGCGATGTCCAGCACCGACAGCGTACCTGCCAGCGAGATCACATTCCCCTTCACCAGACCGAACCCCGTATCGATGGTGGTGGTGAAGGTGTTCAAAAAGGTATCGATAACACCGACATCGTTCATGGCCATGATGGTCAGTTCCCACTACTGCCGAACATGGACACCGAAGTCGGGCTATAGGCGTTATATTGGGAAAAATGCTGATACTGAGCTTCGCTCTCGGCTTCGGTGGCAGCATTTCGCGCCCGCTCCAGCGCCGTGGCCCGCCCGTTGGCGGCGAGTTCGGCCTGGATGTCCGATAACTGGCGCGACTGAAGTGCCAGAAGCTGATTGCCGGCCTGCGCCGCCTGCAGGGCACCTGTGGAATCCTGGCTCGCCGAAACAAGCTGGGTCATGGCACTGCTGTCGGAAGGAATATTCCCCACAACACGCGCCTGCAGTTTCAGAGCATCCTCAAAGCCGCCCACGGAATTCTGCCATCGTGTCTGCGCCTGGCTGAACAGGGCGCTGTCGGACATGCCCGATGAGACCGACGTATAGGACTGCTGGTACAGCTGCTCGACGGACTGGACGCTGTAGGCAATGTTCTGCGCCTGCGCGAGCAGTGCCGTGGTCTGGGAAATCGTTGATTGCAACGATGACAATGTCGAAAGCGGCAGGCTCGCCAGATTACGTCCCTGATTGACCAGCATCTGTGCCTGGTTGGCCAGCGAGGTGATCTGATTGTCGATCTGCTGGAGGGTCCGTGCCGCGATGAGAACATTCTGGACATGGTTGGCTCCGTCATACACCGCCCATTGTGCCCGGGCCTGTGAAACGCCAAGCGACAGCAGGGCCGCCGTACCGCAGAGAAAGACCACCAGCCTCATGACACAGATCCTTCCCGCAGAAGGTCCGCAGCCCACGCTATGCCACGCGCCTCAAACCAGGCCGGGAGAAATCCGGGACGGCCATGTTCCGCCAGCACTGCATCGATCTGCCGGTGATCGTCCTTGCCGGATGCCGCGCATAGGGCAAGTGCTACCGGCCCGAGCCCCAGTTCAAACAGCCGGTTTCCCCGCTGCGTCTGGCAGTAATATTCCCGCTTCGATGCCGCGCGGGCGATGATGGCGATCTGCCGGTCGTTGAGGCCGAAATCGCGATAGATGGCCGCGATCTGCGGCTCGATCGCCCGTTCATTGGGCAGGAAAATCCGCGTGGGGCAGCTTTCCACCACCGCTGGCGCAATGCGGGAATTGGCAATGTCCGACAGGGACTGAGTGGCAAAGATGACGCTGGCGTTCTTCTTACGCAGCGTTTTCAGCCATTCCCGGAGCTGGCCGGCAAAATCGCCGTCATCCAGCACCAGCCAGCCCTCATCGATGACCAGCAGCGTCGGCCGGCCGTCCAGGCGGCCTTCGATCCGATGGAACAGGTAGGACAGCACGGATGATGCCGCGCCGGAGCCGATCAGGCCCTCGGTCTCGAACACCACCACATCGGCGTCTCCCAGCCGCTCAGCGTCCGCGTCGAGCAGGCGGCCATAGGGACCACCGAGACAGTATGGGGCCAGAGCCTGCTTCAGGGCGTTGGACTGGAGGAGCGCGACCAGACCTGAGATCGTGCGTTCATGGCTGGGCGATGACGCCAGGGAATTCAGCGCCGACCAGAGGTGAGACTTCACCTCCGGGATCAGCGTCACCCTCTCTCCGACAAGGATTTGGCCGAGCCATTCGCTGGCCCATTTGCGCTCATCGGGATCATCAATCTGCGCCAGAGGCTGGAGCGATACACTGCCACCCTGTTCTCCCGATGGATCAGCGTCTGTCAGCCCACCGCCGAGATCGTGCCAGTCACCACCCATCGCCAGCGTCGCGGCCCGCATCGAACCGCCAAAATCGAAGGCGAAAATCTGCGATCCCGCATAACGCCGGAACTGGAGCGCCATCAACGCCAGTAGGACAGATTTGCCGGCTCCTGTTGGTCCTGCAATCAGGGTATGGCCAACATCCCCGACATGCAGGGCAAACCGGAACGGTGTGGCACCCGCCGTCCTGCCATAAAACAGCGGCGCTGCCCTGAAATGCCCATCCTGTTCCGGCCCGGCCCACACGGCAGAGAGCGGAATCATATGCGCCAGATTCAGTGTCGAGACCGGGGGCTGACGCACATTGGCGTAGACATGACCTGGCAGAGATCCCAGCCACGCTTCCACGGCGTTGAGGCTTTCCGCCATGCAGGTGAAATCGCGCCCCTGGATGATCTTTTCGACGAGGCGAAGTTTTTCCACCGCTATGCTGGCGCTGCCATCCCAGACCGTGATGGTCGCGGTAAGATACGCCTGTCCGACATCGTCGGCACCGAGGGACTGCAAAGCCAGATCGGCGTCGGCCGCCTTGTTGGCGGCATCATTATCCACCAGCACCGACGCCTCGTTGGTCATGACCTCGCGCACGATGGCGGCAATACTCTTGCGCTTTGCGAACCACTGGCGACGGATTTTCGTCAGAACCTTGGTGGCGTCGGTCTTGTCGAGCAGGATCGCGCGGGTGGACCAGCGATAGGGCATCGCCAGCCGATTCAGGTCATCCAGGATTCCGGGAAACGTGCGGCTCGGGAAACCCGTGATGGTCAGGGTTTTCAAAAACGCATCGCCGAGTTTCGGCTCCAGACCACCCGACAGAGGCTGATCCACCAGCAGGGCATCCAGATGCATGGGAATTTCCGGCACCCTCACCCGCTGGTGCCGAGTGGAAATCGTCGAATGCAGATAGGTCAGCGTCTCGCCGTCATCCAGCCATGCCGCTTCGGGCATGAAGCCGTCCAGCAGGGCCAGAAGCCGGTCGGAGCGATCGATGAAGGAATTCAATATGTTATGCGGGTCCGGCCCATCGCGCTCCCTGCCCTCATACAGAAAACGCTCAGCACGCCCTGACGATTCCGCCGGTGGCAACCAGACCAGGGTCAGGAAATACCGGCTCTCGAAATGCGCGCCCTCGTCCTCGAACTGCTCCCGACGTTCCAGATCGACCATCTGGCTGGCCGCATCCGGGAAATCGCTCTCGGGATAGAGTGTCGCCGGGATGCGTTGCGCCTCGACGAACACGGCCCAACCTGAACCCAGACGGCGCAGGGCATTGTTCAGGCGTCCGGTGACACCCACCAGTTCAGCGGGCGTCGCACTGTCCAGATCGGGACCGCGTATCTTTGCCGTGCGCTGGAAACTGCCGTCCTTGTTCAGGACGACGCCTTTCTCCACGAGCGCTGCCCATGGGAGAAAATCCGACAGGAGGGAATTCTGGTTGCGATATTCGCCAAGCGACATCATGGCCCTGCCCTCCCTACGCCCGCAGCCAGGCGGGATAACGCAGATGCCGCCGCCCCACCTCAATGAAGAAAGGATCGCGTTTCGCCCCCCAGACCGCGAGCCCATGGCCAACGATCCAGAACACGGCCCCGATCAGCCAGAGCCGCAGGCCCAGCGCGATCGCTGCCGCCAGCGTGCCATTGGCGATGGCCACGGCACGGGGCGCCCCGCCCAGCAGGATCGGGTCGGTCAGCGAGCGATGCACCGGGACATGGAAGCCCGGCACGGCATCATCGTCATATCCCGCCATCAGATCAGTGCTCCACCGGAGAAGGAGAAGAACGACAGAAAGAAGCTCGACGCCGCAAAAGCGATGCTTAGCCCAAAGACAATCTGAATCAGGCGGCGAAACCCGCCGGATGTTTCCCCGAAGGCCAGGGTCAGACCGGTCACGGTGATAATGATGACCGAGATGATCTTCGCCACCGGCCCCTGCACGGATTCCAGAATCTCGTTCAGCGGCGTTTCCCACGGCATGCTGGATCCTGACGCCCATGCCGATGACGCGAAAGCAAGCGACAGCAGCATGGAGGTTCCGAACACACGAAGATCCGGCACATGCCGGTCGGGACGTGCGACAGCGCATACGATGGCGCGCAGACGTGAAGGCGGCATCATGATGATTCTCCATTGGCAGCAAAGGATGTTTCGGGAGACGAGAGGCTGACCGGACGGATGCGATAGGTTCCGGTCGTGGGATCGAGGCCCTCGATTTCAGCCAGTTCGGACAGGCGGCGGGAATTGCCGCGCCCGGACAGGACCGCGATGACGTCGATCGTTTCAGCGATCATGGCGCGCGGCACCGTGACCACCGCCTCCTGGATCAACTGTTCCAGCCGATACAGGGCGGCGAGCACCGATCCGGCATGCAGCGTGCCGATGCCGCCGGGATGCCCGGTGCCCCATGCCTTGACCAGATCAAGGGCTTCAGCCCCACGTACCTCACCGATGGGGATACGGTCGGGGCGCAGGCGGAGACCAGAGCGGACGAGGTCCGACAGCGTGATGACACCTTCGCGGGTCCGCAGCGCTATGAGATTGGGTGCTGTGCATTGCAGTTCGCGCGTATCCTCGATCAGCACGACACGGTCATCGGTTTTCGCGACTTCGGCCAACAGGGCATTGACCAACGTGGTCTTGCCCGTGCTGGTCCCGCCCGCGACCAGAATGTTTTTCCGTTCCACGACAGCGCGGCGCAGAAACACCGCCTGCCCCTCCGTCATGATTCCGGCGGCGACATAATCGTCGAGTGTGAACACGGCCACGGCGGGCTTGCGGATCGCGAAACTGGGGGCCGTCACCACGGGCGGCAGTAACCCCTCGAACCGTTCGCCGGTTGGTAGTTCGGCCGATACGCGCGGTGCCGCTTCATGCACCTCGGCCCCAACATGATGGGCCACCAGACGCACGATGCGCTCGGCATCGGCAGGTGCAATCCTGTCGCCCGTATCGCCCAGCCCCTCGGACAAGCGGTCGGTCCACAACCGCCCATCGGGATTGAGCATCACCTCGACCACTGCTGGGTCCGCCAAATGCCCCGCAATCGCCGGTCCCATCGCCGTGCGCAGCATGGACATGCCGCGCTGTCGGGCACCATTTTCAATCGGTGTAACCGCCATGGGAATCCCCGTCCGTTTGGGTCATCCGGCTTTTCCGGACGACGACGGGGATCATTAGAGAGTGCTGTTTTCTCCCGTTTTCAACAGCGTTTTCCTGCGATCGTACAGGATCGTAACGGATGCGGTTTTTACTTGCTGGCTGCGGACATCATGATTCTGATGTGGGAGGTACATCCTCCGGGATCTCATGCCGGAAAAATGGCCCCCGGCTAAGTCGTCGCCCAAGGGCTGCCACGAACGCCTCGTAGCGTTCCGCCCCTTGTGCCCGTGCCGCAGCGGCCGCTGGTTCCGGCAAGGCCGGGCTGACCGTCATCCAGTAGCGGATGAACAGGGCCAGCGTCTCAAGGCTGATCCCGAGATCGCGCTCCATGCGAGCGACCTGCCGGTCGAGACGATCCAGCCTGCGGCTCATCGCCGCTTCCCGCCGCTCATCGGCATCGGGCGACAGGAAGGATGCAATGGCGGCCTCCGCCACCAGGGACAGGGACAGATCGCGCCGCGCCGCGTGCGCGGTCAGGGCATCCAGCAGCTTCGGTTCCAGATAGACCGACAGCCGCGCCTTCTTGGGGGATGTTCTCATCACGCCCTCACAGCCCAAGGTCATTGCCACGGTCGAGGCCGGCCTGCCGGCCGATCCGCGTCAGGTCGGCACGATCCCGTGCTTCCGGATCCGGTGGCAGTTCCTCGCCAAAGAGGTCAGGATCTGTACGCTTCTTGTGTTTGCCGACATCCGTCGGATCATGCTCACGCGACCATTTCCGTCCCGTGCCGAGGGATTCATCACTATCGGCGTCGTCGGGTTTATCCGGTGCTGCCGACGCCCCCACCTGCTCCGGTGGCGGGGTGACAGGAGACGGACGACCACTCCAGTCATCGGGCCGGACAGGCCGTGGCAATTGTGCAGGATCGGGCGGCGGCAGGATGCGCTCGACGAAGCGGCGATCCCGGAAATATCGCGCCTTCCGTGCCCGGATCGGTGGGCAGCCCGCCACCATGACCACCTCCTCCCGTGCCGGAATCTGCATGACTTCGCCCACCGTCATCAGGGGCCGCGCGCTCTCCTGGCGCGAGACCATGAGATGCCCAAGCCAAGGCGACAGCCGATGGCCGGCATAGTTCTTCTGCGACCGGATCTCGGTGGCCACACCCAGACCGTCGGACACGCGCTTTGCTGTACGTTCGTCGTTCGTAGCGAAGGATACTCGGACATGGCAGTTGTCGAGAATACTGTTGTTCTGACCGTACGCCTTGTCGATCTGGTTAAGGGACTGCGCGATCAGGAACGCCTTGATCCCGTAGCCCGCCATGAAGGCGAGCGCGCTCTCGAAGAAGTCCAGCCTGCCGAGAGCAGGAAACTCGTCGAGCATCAGCAGCAGGCGACGCCGCCCCGCCCGACCGGACAGATCCTCCGTCAGCCGCCGCCCGATCTGGTTGAGGATCAGGCGGATCAGAGGCTTGGTGCGGCTGATATCCGAGGGCGGGATGACGAAATACAGGGAAACAGGCCGTTCGCCGTCCAGCAGATCGCCGATCCGCCATTCGCAGCGACTGGTCACGGTGGCCACCACCGGATCGCGGTAGAGGCCGAGAAACGACATGGCGGTGGACAGCACGCCGGAGCGCTCGTTGTCCGATTTGTTGAGCAGTTCCCGTGCCGTTGAGGCCACGACGGGATGCGGCCCCTTCCCGTCCAGATGGTTCGTGCGCATCATGGCGGACAGAGTTGCCTCGATCGACCGCTTCGGGTCGGAAAGGAATTTCGCCACCCCGGCGAGGGTCTTGTCTTCCTCGGCATAGAGCACATGCAGGATCGCACCGACCAGCAGGGCGTGGGAGGTTTTCTCCCAGTGGTTACGCCGCTCCAGCGAACCCTCCGGATCGACCAGAATATCGGCGATGTTCTGCACGTCGCGGACCTCCGATGCCCCACGCCGCACCTCCAGCAGCGGGTTGTAGGCCGAGGACGCCGGATTGGTGGGGTCGAACAGCAGCACACGTCCGAAGCGGGCACGGAAACCGGCGGTGATCTGCCAGTTCTCACCCTTGATGTCATGGATGATGGCCGAGCCCGGCCAGGTCAGAAGTGTGGGGATCACCATGCCTACACCCTTACCCGTACGCGTCGGCGCGAAGGTCAGGACATGCTCGGGACCATCGTGCCGGAGATAGGCCCGGCGGTATTTTCCCAGCACCACCCCATCCTCGCCCAGCAGCCCCGCCGCGCGGATTTCCGCGTCCTCGGCCCAGCGAGCGGACCCATAGGTCGCGGCGCGCTTCGCCTCGCGGGCGCGGTGGACGGACAGCGCCACGGCGGCTGCGAAGGCCAGTACCCCGCCCGAACCCGCGATCCAGGCACCCCGCGCGAAGACCGCCGGGGCGTAGGCGTCGAACTCGTACCACCACCAGAAAAAAAGCGGCGGAGCGTAGACCGGCCAACGATGCAGAACCGTGAACCACGGTTGACCGAGTTCCGGTTGGAACGCGAGTTCCCAGGCCGTCCATTGTGTCGCCGTCCACCAGGACAGCACGATCATGGACAGGACCAGCAGCGCCTGCCCCCACTGGATACGTGTTCCCGGCTGGTCCATCGATCCCTCCCCCTGTCATGGGAGACAGCGAAGAACCGGCGCTTTCCAGGGCGCAAGCATGATCCGGCACCCATCGTACCCGAGCGGGCAGGAGCGAAGAAATACTTGCGCGTTGCGGGCTACAGCCAAACCCGCCCATCATGCGCGGGATATCTCTCGGAAGGAGTCGAGCCATGACTGGACCGCAGAACCCGCCTCGGTCTGACGATGCAGTTGATCAACTAGGCACGGAGGAACGGAGGAAGCTCGACCCTGTGATTGATGCACTGAACGCATTGCACTTGCAGCACGGCTTCCTGAGCGATGAATTCCCGACGCTTTGAGCCGGGCGATCTCCACTTGAATCGTGCATATGTCGGACATTTATGGTAGAAACGTCCGACATAAGGGAGACTCCGATGGCACATACGAGCCGACAGCAAGGTGCTACCAAATCCGGTGTGACTGCACCGGCCAGCATCGGTCCTGCTGCCCGCCCGGCGCGCCGGCGTGGGAAAACCAGCCAGCCGACCGTGGAAAGCGACATTATACGGGTGTTCAAAAGCAAGGCGTTCGCGAGCCTGATGGCGCGCGATCCGTCGGTTGCACGCGCGGTTGTCTTCCTGACGCACCAGGGTGTCGTCACCGGCGTCCGCTCGAAGAAGATTTCCACGCGTGTCGATCCCGGCGTGATGGATGCAGCCCGGAAGCGGTTCGGACTGACCAACGATGCCGACGTCATCAACGCCAGCCTGGCGATGGCGGCAGCGCCAGATCGGTTCAAGACATGGCTCATGGAGAGCCAGGACACGGTCACGGACGATTTTGAACTCGCGGTATAAGCATTCATCGTGAAGACGCCAGCAGGATCGCGCGGCAACGAAACCGCCGCCGACATTGCACGACAGCATGACCCCGACGCCTATGCACGGGCGATGGCACGCCGACCCGACACAGAGCTTCCGTTCGACATCACGGCCCAGCCGCCGGACCTGCCGGTCATGCTCGACACGAATTTCTATCTGCGACGCCTTCAGGGAAAGCTCGCGCCGGATCTGGCTGCCTTCGTGGCCAGCCGGAGGATTCTGCATAGCGGCGTCGCATGTAGCGAGCTTGCCATCAGCGCAGGCATCCTCGATCCGACTCATCCCGCCACGCCGCACAACCGCAAAGTCGTGCTGGATATGCTCGACACAATCGACCGAACGGATATCGTGGCCCCCAGCGCGGAAACCTGGGCCGAAGCGGGCATGATCGCCGGTATTCTGGCTCGGACGCAGCATCTCGCAAAGCCCAAGAGCACGCTGACGTCAGCGGAAGCGTGCTGCCAGGAGGGCCTGCGCCGGAAGCTGATTAATGACACCCTGCTCTTCCTCAGCGCCCGCGAGCAAAATGCCATCCTGGTGTCGATGAACCGTCGCGATATGGATCTCCTTCTCCGTTTCCGGCCGGACACCAGCGTTCTGCTATTCCGCTGATGGCGGCACTGGAACCAGAGCGAACAAAAATTGAAGTGAGAGCGGACATGATTTCACGTCACATTTCGATTTTCTTCTACGGCCTGTTCATGGATGCGGATGTCCTACGGAGGCAAGGATTTGAACCCGCGAACCCTCGACCGGCTGAGGTCGCGGGAATGGCGCTTCGTATTGGAAAGCGCGCTACTCTTGTCCCTGACATATCTGGTTCAGTGCATGGAATAGTCATGGACCTGACTCACAACGATATCGACCGTCTTTACGCCGACGAAAGCGTCGCCTCCTACCGGGCAGAAGCTGTCTTGGCCCGCCTCTCCGATAGCACAAGCATCGCAGCCCTTTGTTTCAATCTGCCGATACCTCCGGAAAGAGGCGTCACCAGCAATGAGTATCGCGAAAAACTCCGCGAAGTTGGCCGCAAAGTCGGCCTACCTGCCCACTATACCGACGGACTGTTAAACCTAATCGAGACATCCGAACGACAATGACGCTTCTCAGTCCAGCATCCAGTAAACGCCCATATCAGCATGAATCGCGGTGGTATCAAAAATCGGCAAGTCTATATCGTCCTGAGAGATAAGCATGGCGATCTCCGTGCATCCAAGAATGACACTATCGGCCCCTTCCGTCTGCATTCGGCGGACGGCATTTCTATAATGCTCTCGGCTTTCATCGCGTATGATACCCCGGCAAAGTTCTTCATAGATAATGCGATGAATGCCGATCCGCGCATCCCCATCGGGAATCCTGGCCGTGATCCCGAACAAATCGCGCAGGCGTTTCGTGTAGAATTCGCGCTCCATCGTGAAACGGGTCGCAAGAAGCACGGGGTGTTTGCAGCCGGCGCGTTGCAACGCTTCACCAGTCGCGTCCGCGATATGCAGTGCCGGGATCTCCGCCGCCTGTTCGATGGCCTCATGGAGACAATGCATGGTGTTGCTACAGATCAGCAATGCCTCAGCGCCTGACCGTTTCAAATGCTGACCGGCCCGGCTTAACTGCTCTGTGAGCGCCGACCAGTCATCTTCACGTTGACGTTCCGCGATCGGCGCGAAATCCGGAGACCAGAGCAGCAAGGGGGCCGAGTGCAGACCACCCTTTCGCGCCCGGACGCCCTCGTTCAGCAGCCGATAGTAGATCGCCGTGCTTTCCCAGCTCATTCCACCCAGAAGACCAAGAACGCGCATTTTCTTCTCCTTTTCCTGTCCGTGACCGTTACTATCGAAGCCAGGGGACGGGTCTTGAACAAAATGCACATGGCGAAAACGGTCAGAAGGCTTGAGACAGAAAACTGGGTGGTCGAGTTGTGGCCCAAGGCGGCCTACGATGTGCAGGCAACCTCTGATCGCGCTGTGATCGGCTTCGCCTTCGAGCCGCAGAGCGGCATGGATGCGATCGGAACCGGGAAGGCGCGCTCCTTCCTGCGACGCCCCAATACCTTGTCCTGGGTGCCAGGCAAATGTCCGGTGTTTTCCCGCTCGGACGAAGGCGGTGAATACCTCGTCCTGCGCGGTATGCCGCCCGTCATGATAGGGCATCGGGATGCCAGAGAGCGACCGTTGAACGCCATTGTCGACCCGGACGCCGTGGCGGCCGCCTGTTCATTGCGGCGCAGGCTGCTCTCCGGGGAACGGGAGATCGCGTCGGAACCGGATATCCTTGCCGCCGTCCTCCTCCGTCATTTTACCTCCGGGAAGGCTGCTGCACCCTGGATCACGGCGGCTCGTTTGGCCGCGATCGACAGGTTGATCGACCGTCACATGGGCGAACGGTTGGCAATTGCCCGACTGGCAGCGGAGCTTGAATTGTCCGTTGGATTTCTGGTTCGGGCGTTCCGGCAAAGCCTCGGCGTAACGCCGCATCGCTATGTCATGGAACGACGCCTCGCCCAAGCTCGACGGCTCCTTGACGCCGGTTGTCCTATTGCGGACACCGCCGCCGAATGTGGGTTCGCCGATCAGGCGCATCTGACGCGCCATTTGAAGCGCTCTACCGGGGTCACGCCAGCGTACTATGAGCGTATGGAGAAATGAGAGGACAAAATATCAAACAGCTGCCGCCTTCCAGACTATTTCGACATAGTTGTTTTTGAAGCCGAGGGTCGCTCCTGGAACACAAGCCTGGCAAACGCTCACGCTGGATCTTGCCATATGGGGGCGATGCTAAGTCCTGTTCTGCTTGTTGGCGCGCTCCAGGAACTTTATAGCTTCGTCGAAAATTGGAAGGCCAACGGGAGACTGCTCGAATGACGCCTCCCGATCCGCCCTCACGCCACTCAGGACGTCCGTTATGAGGTCCGGCTGTGCTTCATCAAGCTTTTGCAGAATACAAAGCAAAACGTACGATACGGCTTGCAGCTTTATCTGGGTCTTACCAAGCTCTTTCGACACGACGCTCTCCCAAACGAGTAGAACATAATGCAATTCGACGGCGCGATATTAGCTTCCTCGACCAACCGACCGGGCTGCCGTCGCCGCGACCCTATACAGGACCGCCTGGAAGACAGCGTGAAGCGTTTTAAGTATCTCTTGCGGGTGAGTAACTGTCGACCATCTGAGCCTGATTAAAGGGTAACTTATGTCGGCTTGATGCTCCAAAGCAGGAGGCCCGTAATCCCTGTCCTTCCTGATCATAGACCCAGCCCCCGTTTGCGCGCAAAAGACCAGTCAATCCCGCCATCACCGCGCATGATGCCGGACACCTCCCGCCCGCGCTGTTTTTCCAACGACGGCGCCCACGGCACCAACTCAAACCCCAGCCCGTCGTCGATCATAGCGAACCGCCCCGACGCCAGGTTGAAACGCTCACGATAGGTGCCCGTGACGGGATCGCCTTCCCCGCTCCGCCGGAACGGCATCCGTGCCGTCCCGGCAAGGCTCCGGCCCAGCGCGTCCAGCTCCCGCTGGCGCAGCGTGGCGATCAGGTTCCGGGCGTAGCGGATGCTTCCGCCGTCGCGGCTGGCCAGCCCCTGCTCCACCAGATGATCCGTCCGCTTTTCCATCGCCTCTTTGATCTCGGCGCCGAACCCCGTGGACGCCAGGGCAAGAGGCTCCCGCGCGATGGCCTGCCGGTCGAGCCAGGTGGCCCCCTGCGCCATCACCTGCCGCTCCAGCGTGACGTCCGAACGCACAGCCAGCGCGATACGATCACGTCCCTGTTTGTCGGTGAAACGCCGCAGTTCGACAATCGAACCGACCGACCCATCACCTGCGGCTTCGAGGTGCGGCAGGCGGACATGGTGCGTGCGACCATCAATTCCGTCGATCACCGCATAGGCCGTGCCGCGCAGTTCGTCATCGAGGCCTCGATCGACCAGTCGTCCAATGACGGGATCGGTGGTGTCCTCATCCGCCAGCACCCAAGAGGACGCGGCGCGATCGATTTTCTGTTCCGCCAACCCCCGGTGGATGCGCTTGATGATGTCGTTGCGCTCGCTGATCTCCCGCAGCGTCGCTTCCGCACTCTCGTCCATCCGCCAGCGATCCGGCCCGACCTGGTGCGCCAGCCCCATGGTTTCCAGGCGGCGCAGGCGACCCAGCTTCACCGTGGCGAAGGCGTCCGGCGTTTCGCCCGACGCGCGCCCAAGAGCGATGACACCATCTTCCCCGCCGTCCCTCTGAAGCTGACGGTCAAGCGGGGTCCAGCGGTCGGCATTCACCTGCCGTTCGACCGCCTGATGGATATCATGATCGGTGCGTGGCCCGAGTTCCAGCGTCACGAGATCCTGGGCACGGGCGCGCATCCCCTCGCGAATATAATCCCGCGCGATCACCAGGTCGGAACCGTCCTCCGCGACACCCCGAACGATAACATGCAAATGGGGATGTGCTGTGTTCCAGTGATCGACGGCAACCCAGTCCAGTTTCGTACCGAGATCGGTTTCCATCTGCCCCATCAGATCCCGCGCGAAAGCCCGCAGGTCCGACATCTCCGGTGCGTCCTCCGGGGAGACGATGAAGCGGAAATGGTGGCGGTCGTCATCGCAGCGTTCCGCGAAGTCCGAGGCGCGGATGTCGTCACTGTCCCTGCCGAACAGGCGCGCGTCCTCCCCGTCCCGCGTCACACCCTCCCGACGGAGATACCGCAGGTGTGCTGCCAATGGTGTGGCGCGCGGGGCATGGCGCACGACACGGGCCTTGATGACGACGCCCCGTGAGCGGCTGGTGAGCAGGCGATTGGCCGCATGAGCGGCGGCCCTCCCACGCCCGAAACTGGAGCGACGCCCGGCACCGATTTTCCCCGCGCGGGACACCCTGCCACCGGCCCGCTGCACCGACGCCAGCACCTGCGTCACGAAAGGCCGCGCCTGCCGGGCGCGGGCAGAGCGGATGCGCCCTGACCGGATGCGAAATTCCTCGTCCCTATTCATGAAAACTGCCCTGCACCGCACGAAAGATCGCCTCGGATCAAAGAGATGACGCCTCGACGCGAGGTATGGAATTTCCACGCACCTCGCAACAAGACTTCAAAAACCCCGAAAAACCGCCACCCCAACCGAGCCGCGATGTGCGGCCTTTTATCCAGCCCTCCCTTTTCTGTTGGCTTTCCGGGGTTCTCACGCCTCACTGGACCTGATCCGATCCCCTCAGTGGGACGATGCCGGACCTCTCCCCGACATGCCCCGCGAAGAGGTTCTCGGGAACAGCGACACGACGTGAAGTGGTCGTCCGAAACCCATCGGACTGGCCGGAAACGAAGAGCCCGGCCGTCACCCAGGAGCGAGCAGGAAAGGAAAAAAAAGAAACGGGAAGCTGGAAGTCAGACGATGGTTTTTTCATCAGCTGTGTGACGAATTCCACGTAGGAAACCGTCTCTCCTGGAAGCGGTCGGCCAGTCGTCAGATAGTCGTCGTAACGGGTTGGTCCGGCATTGTAGGCGGCAAGGAAACCGGCATCACCGTAGCGGTCGTGCAGCCATCGCAGATAGGCTGCCCCGGCCGCGATATTGTCACGCGGATCGAAGGGATCGGCACCCAGATTGAGCGTGCGCCGGACCTCCTTCCAGGTGCCGGGCATGAGCTGCATCAGCCCCATCGCACCAGCACCCGAAACCGCATGCGGATCGCCGGCGCTTTCGGCCCGCAGAACCGCCCGCACCCACGTTGCCGGGATCGCATTCCGTTCCGCCGCCTGACGCACCAGATCGTCCCAATCTTGTGCGCGGACGATGGTCGGCGAGAGTGTCAGCGAGAGCATGGCCAGCATGCCGGCGGACACGAAAAACCGGCGCCTCATTCCCGACCTCCCGGGCGTTTCGCGGGCCGGTTCCACGCCAGTTGCCACTCACGCCCACCGCGTCCGACCTGGAACAGCGTGGCGCGGAGCGGCTGCGGGAACGTGGGGTCATCCAGCACGATGGAAATATATTCGCCGGCACGTTCCCCGGTGCGGGTCCACCCGGCACCGATCTCCGGTCCGGAATCCCCGTCACCGAGATGGATGCGATAATCCGGCGCATGCTCCGCGCCATTGTTTTCCGCTGGCACGAAGGTCAGTTCGGCATCCAGCGACAGGGTACGCACCCGTCCGGCAAATCCATCGGCAGTGCGGGTAAAAAATCCGATCTGGGTCATGGGAAAAATCCTTTCGGAAATGATAGGGATGATGGAAAATCCGTGTGCTTTACGATCATCATTCGATGGGCGGTTCGCCCGGTTTCACGAGCATCATGGGCGGTCCAAGGAGTGGCCGTTCCCGCACCGGATCGCGCAGATCCGGGAGGGGATCGAAATGCGGGGGCGGTTGCTCCGCCTCGCCCATGCGGACATGAACCGGCACGGCACGCCCGATGACGGTGTCCATCGACAGGACGCCGAAATACCGCCCGTCCAGACTGGTCGGCACGGCGGCGTTCATGACAAACACCTGCCCCGGACCGAGGCGCTGACAGCCCTGCCAGACCGGCAGCTTGCAACCCCGATGATCGACGGTCTTCGCGTCACCAACAGGTTTGCCGTCAATGGTGATGTGGGTGCCGATGCGGCAGACACTCTGGCCCGCCAGTGCTGCCACAGGCTTGAGCAGCGGCACGCCGAACGGCAGGTAACCGCGTATCGCCAGCAGCGTCGCCTCGCGCTCGGGCAGGCGGATGGCGACGATGTCGCCGACGCGGACCGGCATGGTGGACTGGATGCGATACAGCCCGACCGGCACACTGGCCGTCTCGTTCCAGACCCAGCGCGGGGCCGGATGAAACGCCAGCGAAACGCCCACGCCGAGTACGGCGAAATATGTGGTGAAAAACCAGCCGCGCCGGGTCATGACACATCTCCGGCCGCCGCACGCGCCAGGACCATGTCGAGCGCCAGTTCGACCCGCAGGATGGCGTTGCCTATGGCTTCGGGGATGTCCGGGACGACCGCGTCGCCGAACGCCTCGACGACGAGGCTGGCGGCAGACGCCCGGCGTCCATCGCCGAGCGCAACGCGCGTGCGAGCCAGCCAGGCGGAAAGCCCATCATCCAGCCGTAGGTGAGCGGCAGGGCCGCCGTTCCAGTCAGCCCATGGCTCCGCAGCAGGACCGCCAGCGCCCGTGCACCCGCCCAGCGGTCCGGGGGTGCCCTGCCCGTCATCGCTCCATCCATCACCGCGTCCATCGTGGGCGACTTCCTCCGGTCGTAGGCATCGCTCCAGCCGTCCATCCGGCTGTCCCGCTTCGTGGGTGTCGGTAGCGTTTCCAGTGCTGCGTGCCGCAGCAGGTTCGGCGTGTCGATCTGGGCCTTGGATCCGTTCGCCCGACGGCCCGTCCCGATCTCCCGCGCGGTGAGCCGGCGGCCCCCGTTCGGCGCCAGCGGTGTGGGCAGCATCCCGCAGGGAGGCTGGTGCTCCTCGAAATACAGCGCTTCCCCGATCGTCGGCGTACGGTTGAAATCGTCCTGCTCCGATGTCATCCGCCCCTTGCACCGACGCAGCATGCTGCCCCGTGGCGCAGGGTTGGCAGTCGGGGTTCCCAGCATCCCCGCATGACGGTTCTCCTGCCCCGTCATCTGCGCCAGCACGTCGCCCCGACCACCCTTCGCGGCATCCGACGCCCGTGGCGTCGCCATACGATCCGTGCGGAACACATCGTAAAGACCCGACGCCTTCATCGCCGCCCGCGCGCCCGCTCCCCCTTCCATCCGCATCCCGCCCTGTTGCGACTGCGAGACCGGTGTCGGCAAGCTGCCGGGGGTCGAAACCGATGAGCCAGGACCGCTTGCGGACATGGCAGGCGCCGACGTCTCCAGCACCCACCACGCACGGTTCGCAGGCGTAGCCGAGCGCCTCCAGCGCATCGAGCAGCCGGTCCGCACCGCGAGTTCGGAGGTTAGCGCTGTTCTCAAAAGCGAACCAGCGAGGGCGGCATTCTCCGACCAGGCGGACGGCTTCGCGGTAGAGGCCCGACCGCGCGCCGTCGATCCCTTTGCCCCTGGTGTTGGCGCTGCTGATGTCCTGGCATGGCGGGCTGCCCGCGATGAGGTCGGGCAGGAAACCGAGGTCGGAAACAAGTCGCCCTGC
Organism: Gluconacetobacter diazotrophicus PA1 5; assembly: GCF_000021325.1. Lineage (GTDB taxonomy): Bacteria > Pseudomonadota > Alphaproteobacteria > Acetobacterales > Acetobacteraceae > Gluconacetobacter > Gluconacetobacter diazotrophicus. Next base: position 1,103,230 of record NC_011365.1, read on the forward strand.
CGTGAGGGTCCGGACATCGTCGTAGAGGCGGACATGGGGATTGTTCTCCGCGTAGAGCACGCGCCGCCATGGAACGATCTCGCAGGCGGCGACGGTGACGAAACCCGCACGGTGCAGGCCCAGCGTCCAGCCGCCAGCCGCACCCGCGAACAGGTCCAGCACGCGGAAGGGTGTGCGGGGTGAGATGTCACCCATGGGGGAATGACCATGCGTCATGCCACAGCCCTCCGGCGCAGCCATGCCTCATGGCGCTCTGACGTGTAAGGACGTGGCTCCTGCGCTGCCGTGAGCCGGTGATGCAGATGCCGCCAGTGATCGGGACAGGCTGCGGCGGGATCGATCCCCAGCGCCTCTACGCCGTCGATGGCCTCCAGCACCCGGCGCACCTTTGGCCAGCCACTTTGGCGCAGCAGGGTCTCCCCACCGGGGCGCACGAACGGCACGGTCTGGCAGGCTTCCTGAGCCCCCACGGCGCGCACGATGTCGATGCAAGATGCGACGGTCCCGAAATCGTTCGCGGCCCACCGGATGAACGCAAACACGCTGTCCGGCGTGAAACTCATCAGCCTGCGCCTGCGATCCAGAATGCGATCCTCGATGGGATGGCCGAAGCGGACCCAGTGTTCGATGCGCTTCTCGATCCAGGTCAGTTCGACCGTAGTGAGGACAGCGTCCTCCGGTCGGAAAGAGCGGGCGGTCATGGGACACCGACCAAGCGATCCGCGACCGCTTCCCGAGCCTCTTTTCCATGCCCCGATCGGGCTGCCGGAAAAGGGGCGAAAAAACCAAAATCCCCTACATAATAAGTTATTATATTAGTTATATAAGTTACGGGGCTGATTCCGCTTTTGAAAACAACACGTTGCGCCGATTTTCGCCAATGATCCCACGATAAATCCGCCGCCGCTCCCACGATATGATGCGCCGTTGATCCAACGACATGTTTCACATCGTTATCCACACCCTCGGTGGATTGACTCGTTGGAACAGCGCATAAAACTCCCTGTTTTCCGCCAGAAATGACGCGAAACGCATAACCGGGGATGATCTGGCTGACGACAATGGCGCGGATTTTTGCGATGAAATCGCGACGCCGGGTCAGGCTGCCCGAGCGTGCGTGTAGTTCCGCCAGATCGAAGCGCCATCCATCTTTCTGCCGCCCGGCATGCCGACGCGCCAGGCGGTAAAGCCACCGCTCCAGACCGCCACGAAGGCAGAAATAGGCGGGATCAACGCTCAGCACGCGCGAGCGATCGCAGGCGGCTTCCATCAGCCAGTCCGGCAGCGTCAGGGCCACGCCATCGTCACGGGATATCCGGACATCACTGATCCAGGTGAACGGTCTTTTCCTCCAGTCAGTGCCCTGGCGGATGTTCGTCATGACTGTTGTTGTGGACAGCCGCTCCAATGCACCACGAAGGCGATGATATTCGTGCAGCCCCGAAGCCCATCCCAGATCCTGAAACAGACGCCATGGTGTGAAGCGCACATGGCGTGACACCCACAATCCATGGTTCAGCGCATCGACGATCTGCCCGGTCAGCCAGATCAGGACGTCGGCGTCCCAGACAGTCGCCATACCACCGGCATTTTCAGCCCGCACCATGATCGCGATATGTCGCGCCTGATAATCGATCGGGGTAAGGCGCGGCGTTTTTCCCAGTGCGAAGAACGGGCGTCCCATCAGATCGCGGATGTCGCGGGGCCGTGCCGCCCCCGTGACCACAAACCGGCGGTCGGGCTGACGCCAGCTATCGGCGGCCGGCATCATCGTCCGGCACTCCGCTGCGCCTTGCGGGCTTTCGCCTGCAAGCGGATGATATAGGCGCGAGGATCGGACGGCATCGGTATGCCACCGCCGTCCCCGGTGGAGAGCCTGACGTTCAGATCGGCCCAGGCGCAGAGGTCTTCGACGGCGTAGACGATCCGGCCGCCAAGCTGGCGGTAGAGCGGACCGGTGCCGCAACTCCGGTGTTTTTCGAGGGTGCGGATGGACAGGCCAACGAAATTGGCCGCATCCGGGGTGCGCAGATAGCGCGGTGGCAGTGTCGGCTGGACACGCATGGGGTCTTCCTCCCGTTGGATCGGGCCGCGTGCGGACTGTCGCGGCTCATGGGAGGACGCTGCCGGAGAAGGGACTGCGGGGAGGGATGACAAAGTTCAGGCCGCCAGACTGTCACCCCCCTGCTTCAGCCCCTGAAGGAGAGCAATGTGTCCGCCGTTCAGATAGAACCCGGCACCGTCGAGATCGCGGTAGAAGGCGCGGTGCCATGCGCTGGCACGCCATTCATTGCGGGACAGGCGCAGGATATGCTCGCCGTAGATGCCGGCCGCGATCCGTCGGACCGCCACGCCCATGCGCCGGCCTTCGGCGATGCAGAGCATGCGGATCTGGCGCAGTTTCTGCTGGGGACTCAGGCGCAAGCTGGGGGGAAGAGGACCGGGCGTCTGGCCGGCAAGCAGGCGACCGAAGCACGCAACGCTAGCCAGACGGGTCGGGAGGTGCCTGTCATCGATGATGAACCAGGTTCCTGGTGCGTCGGGCTGTCGATCGACGACAATGACGATGCGCAGCGGGCCTGCTGCGCTATCCAGCACGAGATGGATGCCATCCGGACCATCATGTCGTGCCCGCGCGTATGGCGCGAGGCGGGACAGGATGTCACCCCCATCGCCACGCACGGCCACCTCGGGCGCGATGTCCGGATCCCAGAACGCGGGGGCGAGCCAGGCGGGGAGATCAGGGTCGACAGGGAAAACGCACCCCCCAGCGACGGGCGAAGGCGCGCCATGTTTCGGCGTCCGCCTTGCCCGTCGTCATGGTTACTGCATAATCGTTCAGGTAGGCCGGGTTGCGCCGCAGCCATTCCTGGGCGAGACCGGCAGGGTCGAGCCCGGAGAAGGCGCGACGAAGGGGTGCGGCATCCCACGGCCGGTTTGTCGGCACGCCCCCCTCCCCCGATGTGTCATGGATTCGACCCAGTATCCGGTGCGGGAACGGCGCGGGTAGTCCCGAAGACTCAGGGAGGTAATCCCGAAACTATCGGGTGGGTTCGTGATTATTTCTATATCGGGGGAAGATTGACGCCAGACGGGCCGGAAACGTCGGTTTCCGCGACATCACGTGATGCCCATAGCGCATCACACGGAAAGGCGTCGAGCGTTCCGTGTATTATAATACGTAGCGCGATAATACACAAATCGTTCCTATCCTGCGGATGGACATCCGAGGACTTTTCGGCGCGAACGTGAGGCGCCTGCGACGCGCCGCCGGTCTCAGCCAGGAAGCCCTGGCGGAACGGATGGGCGTGGACCGCGCCTATATCAGCTGGATCGAGACCGGACGCCAGAATGTGACGCTGCTTTCGCTATGGCATGCGTCACAGGCATTGGGCGTGCGGCCCGCCGCGCTGCTGGACGAAAGCCACGCTGTCGCTACAGAAGCGGCACCGGCCGACGGAAAGTCATAACCGGCCTGGCGATGAAAAAAGCCCCTCCGGCGAACCGGAGGGGCCTGGGGTGGTCAGTCCCCGTTACGCGGGCGCTGGCGGCTCCAGACCAGGTTGTAGGCGCCACCTGCCTCTTCGAACAGGCTGGCGAAAATCGGACCGGGAAGGGTTGGATCGTCCAGCTTCACGCTGAGATATTCGCGCCAGTCGGTGGTGTGCTTGATCCAGGCTGCCCCGGCTTCCAGTTTGCCGATCTGCACCCGGAAGTTGGGAACATTGTCGCTGGCCCGGTTGGCTTCGGGCACAAAGCGGATACCCCGGATTTTCTGTGTCAGGGTGACGATTTCGCCTTCGTACCCCTCGCCGACCTTTTTGAATGAACCGATGATCATTGTCCTGTCTCCTGGCTTGTATCGGGCCGCGACCACCGTGGCCTCGATGGCCATCGTCAGCCCGGAGGCGACCGGCGGCGCACCCCGCAGGGGCCAGAGCAACGCGGAGGACGGCGGCACGGAACTTTGTTGATGCGCGAGGAATGACGGCGCAGCCGGCAGGGGAAGAAAGTTGCGGGACGCCGTTGCGCCATAGCCGGGCGAGGCGAAGCCGGTCTTCGGGCAGATCGGCCATATCGAGAGGCCATGATGTGCGGCACCGTCAGCCTTGTATGGAGACAGGGCAGTCCGTCGTGTTTCATGACTGGGGCGTGGGTCTGATGGTGACGTCTCCCTGCGTCTCGGGACAATCCGGGGCCGTTACCAGTCGTACCGAACTGCGGGCCTGTGACAGAGATCACACCCATACCGATGCTGGAAAACCATGATGGACGCGGCAGGCACATACCTCACCACATGAATGGACGTATCTCAGCGTGACGCTGGACAATCCTACATCCCATCCGCCGGTCCGTGCTCAGCCCTTTCGATGGAGGAAGTGCGTAAATGCGACACATGGAGTCAGGCGTAATCGTTCCATGTGGACTGCCCCCCCCCGGCCCTTCCGGTTCGCCGGAGGGACCATCTTTCAGGCGGGCTGGATGGCGCATAGCCGCGTCCATGCGGCCCCACCGACGCACAGCGCCCCAAATGTCGCGAAGATATACGAGGGAATGGCACCCATATCGCCCAGACCGCTGAACCCCAGCGTCATGCCAAATCCAGCCAGCGCGGCTGGCAAAGCAAGCAGGAGCGAGACCGTAACCCGCAGGACGGGATCGTGCGAGGAGACGAGGATCGCCTGACCGAGCACCAGAACCATGATCCCGGCGGCGATACCAGCAAGGATGGCATGAGAGCCGGACATCATGGCGTGGTCATAAAATGTGGTGCAGACCATTGCCGCCACAAACAGGGGAGCTGCATAGACCGCACAGAGAAACAGCAGCCAGCACAGGAAACCGATACCGGCGACGCCAAGGGCAATTCCGAGACCGAGCAGCATGGATCGCATCCTTTCCGTGGAATGGAATATCTCACACATGCCGGGACGGTTCCGATATATCCAGGGAATAGAAGCCAGTTTCCCGACATCGTTTTCACGATCGGGACAGCGCGCGGAGCGCGCCGGACAATCCTGACCGAGGCGCCCTTGTCGGTGCCTTCCGCTCGCGCCAGGAACGCGGCGCGTTGACTTGGCAGCGTTGGGATTGGATCAAAGGGCGCCGGTCCAGCCCCCTGTTTCACTGAACCTTGCGAGCCGGCCATGCCGGCGAGCGCCGCACGTGCGGGCAGCGCGTCCCCACCGCCGGTCCCGAAGGACCGGCGCGATTTTCTGGCCGCCCGGTCAGCGTGAAGAAAGAAAAGGGCGGCTTACGCCGCCGCCCTCCCTGCCCCGTGCCAGGCCAGCCGACGGGTCGCCGTGGCCGCGTGCTCCGGGTCCAGTTCCATGCCCAGCCAATCGCGCCCAAGATGCTGCGCCGCCACCAGCGACGAACCGGAACCCGCGAACGGGTCCAGCACCAGACCGCCTACAGGGCAGAAAGCTTCCACCAGGGGAAGCAAGGCCGCCACCGGCTTTTGCGTCGGGTGCAGTTTATTGCCTGAATAGGGCATGTCGAGCACATCGGGGATAGGTTTTGCCGGGGGCGTTACATTGCCCTTGGCCAGAAGATAGGCACTTTCGTGTTCATACCGGAGAAACCGGGAAGAGGACGAATAGGACTTGCGAAAGACGATATGCCCGACCATGCGGAACCCCGCCGCCTTCCAGGCATCGGCGAATAAGTCGATGCGGTTCCAGCCATAGAACGAAACGGCAAACCCGCCCCATTTCAGAACACGGTGCATCTGGTTGAAAGCGGGCCGGAGCCAGCGCGCATTATCGTCGTTGCGAACCTTCCGCCCATCCCTGCCCTGATAGTTCACCAGATAAGGCGGGTCGGTCAGGATGAAATCCACCGCATTGCGGGGCAGCCTCCGCATAAGCTGCACGCTGTCACCGTTGAGAATGGTATTGCGGAAATCGGTCGCCGTGGTGGTGTCGGTCATGGTCTTTGCCCTTAGTTCCGCGAGGAACAGCCCCCGCTGTTCCTCTGCCTCGCGGCGAGCAGCGGGGTAGCAACGGCAAGGGCGACCGATGGGGAGGGGTCTCTCCCGGTCTGCACGGAGCGCAGCGCAGGAAGATCGGGGACACCCCATCGGGCGGCGTCAGCCTGCTGACGCGCATCCTTGCCGGCGCGAGGGCGGAGCCATTAGCCCTTTTTCTCTTTTTTCATGGTGACGGCATTTGCTTGCGCCCCTGGGGGCACGGTCATAATCTGTATTCATGGCCCGCACTCCTTCGACAAAACCTGCCACCCGCAAGTCCGCCGCATCCGCGAAAGTCGGCACGACCGTCACGAAAGACAATCTGAAAGCCCTTGGTGCGGATCGGCTGGCAGACCTTCTGGTCGATCTGTCGGAACAGGATGCCGTGCTCACCCGGAAGCTGCGCATGGCGCTGACAGCCACTCATGCGAAAGACAAACTCGGCAAGGAGATCGAAAAGAGGCTGCGAACGATCCAGCGCTCCCGTGGTTTCCTGCCCTGGGACCGGATCAAACCCCTCGCCACGGAACTCGACACCCTGCGACGCTCCATTCTCGATGATGTTGCGATGACGGATGTCGGGCAGGCCATTTCTGCGATGCGTCTTCTCGTGGAACTTGCTCCTTCCGTCTATGAGCGCTCTGATGACAGTTCTGGTTATTTGTCAGATGTGTTTCGCGAAGCAGCCTCCGACCTTGGCACCCTCTGGGGACGACACGCTGGCCGGGATCCGGCTGTCACCGTCAGGGATCTGCTCACACTTCTCGATGCAGATGGGTATGGCACATGTGACCACCTGCTCGCGTCGTGCGGCGAGGCGCTGGGTACAGCAGGCGCGACCATGCTCAGGGTCACACTCGTCACACGACTGCACGAACTCCCTGCCTCCCGAGGAAAAGATGAGTATCGTATCGACAGAGTGCGTATGCAGACCCTCGGTCATCTGAGGGATCTGGCCGATGCGACGGGTGACGTCGATGCTTATATCGAGGCGGTCGGCATGAGCGATCGCCAATCCCCCTATTTCAGCGATATTGCACGCCGCCTTCTGGACAAGGGACGCGCCCAGGAGGCACTTGAATGGCTAGATCGAGAGACAGACGAACCCTCCCGGTTTCGCAGGGAGAATGACGATCTTCGGATCGAAGCGTGCGAAATTTTGGGCGACCACGATACAGCCCAAGCCATACGTTGGAAAATCTTTCGTGAATGCCTGAGCCTGCCTCACTGGCAGGCCTATCAACGCCATCTCAGTGACTATGACGCGATTGATGCCGAAGAGCAGGCACTCGATCACATCCGTAATTTCCCGGTTAAAAGCGTGGCCCTTTCCACTCTGCTGGAGTGGCCGGCGCTCGACGGCGCCGCCCGTCTCGTGCGGGAGCATATTTCGGAACTGGACGGACGGGATTATGGGGCATTACGTCCCGCCGCAGATCGTCTGTCTGAATCTTATCCCAATGAAGCGACGCTTCTTTACCGCCTGCTGGTCGAGGCCGTACTGGATAAGGCGCTTTCCCGCTATTATTCCTATGCAGCGAAGGATCTTGCCTCCTGTCGGCTGCTTGCGCCACTGCTAACAGCGACAGACGGCATGGAAACCCACGAAGCCTTTATGATCCGCTTGAAAGCGCAGCATAAGCGCAAGCTGGGATTCTGGTCACTGATCGGTGAGCATTAAAGGCAGCAATGGGGGGGGGAAGCGGAAGGTCGGCTTTGTGTAGGGCGATCGGTAAAACCGGACGCCTCTCACGAAGGCTTTAACCCCAATCCGATCGTTCAAATAACCCGTAAGATTCTCTGAGAGCGGACATTTCCTCCTAAAACAGCGAAGCGCTAGCCAATTGGTTCAGTGTAAGTGTTCGAATCCCACTTTGTCCGCCATCAAAGCGCGGCGTGGTCTAGCGTGCTGTGGGTAGGATCGACGATCCCCGTACCGTCTGCTGGCGGAGGGCCTTCGTTAAAAATACCGTGGCAGCAAGCAAACGGCATCAACCTCGTGAACTGATGAAACTTGGGAGATACCCTTGCGACGGCGCATTGGAGCGCCGCGCTGGTTGCCCGTATTCATGCCGGAAGCGGGGCGGAGTATCGTGGTGTTGCGCGCCCAATCTTAGCGGCCATCACCCGCCGATCGAGGAGAGATAGGCGTCCGCCTCGTCTGTCCAGCGCTGCAGATGCAGCGCTTGGTAATCCATGTTGAAATGCTGGGCGAGCTTGTCAGGATGCAAGACGTAGAACTTTCCGGCATCGAACGTCGTCAATATGCCGTCATCGCGCAGCCGCTGAAGTAGTCGGGGCCCGTCCTCACCTTCCTTCATCATCCTCGTGTGCTCGATCTTAGCGGCTAGGCGGACCAGAGCTCCCTTGCTGTGCGAACGAAACGAAGTGATTACCTTGCGCGCGCGCCTCCTGAGTAAGGCGATCCTCGGATTTTGCGTTACCTGCCTATTGACGGCATAGTCCGCCCAAGGATGAGCACGCGCACCGGGGAAGGTAACTTGCAATTCCGCTCCATGAAGAAAGATGCGCTCGACACGTTCTACGGAGGCATCGAGTGCCTCCAACACTACCCGCCCGAGCCCGACATCCTCACCAGCAGTCGACTTGAACACGCGAAGCTCGCGCGCATCGATCTCGAAAACTTCCACGTCGATTTCGACCGGGCTGGTTATGCTTGCCGTACGACCGTCGCCTATGATGACTGAGACGGGGGCCACTATTCGCAGTCCGCCGACGGGTCCCTTGAATTCGAGGATGCCGTCGATTGCACTTACGTAGGGTCCGTAGCTCCTACTGGCGTCGATCGAGCTGTCAGCCAGAGGTGTCATCTCGAACTCGACCTCGGCGGTCGCGTCGCCCGGTTCGGCGCTTACCTCGAGCACTGGGCGCTCGCCCTGTGCAGCCTGACTCGCGAACGAGCCGTAGAGCGACCCCACGTCCTCGAGCTCCAGCAGGTTATCCGCCGAACTTCCGAGCCAACTCATGTACATCTCGAAGAACAAGCCGGACCCAAACGTCGGATTCAATGCCAGCATGCGGCGGGCATCCCGCTTTGCGTTTCCCGTGGTGATGGCCCAGACGAGCAGATAAGCGGCGAACGCCGCGTTTGAGGGACCGCCGCGTGGATCGAGAAACGGGTGCTGCGGCGTGAACTCGGCGACCATGCCTTCATAAGCCTGCCTGAAAGCAGCATTGGAGATCGAGATGCCCGCAGGCGCATCAGAGTCAAGCAAGATTGCGGCGATTCTGCCAAGTTGCTCGTCCGGAGTGTACAGTGATGACAGGTCGATGCCCGCAGGCGGAGATTCGATCTGCGAGGTCAGTTTGGTCTGCTCGCGCTGCAGGATGCTGGTCGCGATCTGGACAATGAGGTTGATTGCGCTCTCGGCGGCGAGGTTCGATAGTCGCGTGCTCGGGTTCAAGCCGTCATCGCCGAGCGCATAAGTGCAGATGGCATCCAGAACGGGCGCATATCCTGCGAATCGCTGTTCGTTGCCGCTTGGCGTGCTCTTCAGTTTCTCGCGGGTTGCGAGTGCAAATTCGACGAACTTCTCTTCATGTTTGCGGAAAGCGTTCCGCATCGCGTCGCGGGCGTCCGCGATCACTGGCAGCCGGCGTCTGATGAACTGCTTGGACTGGTCTTCGTCAAAATATTCTATCTGCAGTAGGCACGGATTGAGTCCGGCTTCGCTCAAAATTAACCACGCCTCTTCCGCCGCTGCAGCGCGGCCGAGAAGGGTGGCCGGTAGGGCCGAGGAATTTCGAACGATCGTGCACAGATCCAGCAGCCCCGCAGAAAAGCCCTCGCTGCCCGAGCGCAACTGAGCCTCGTCGAGGGCATCAACGACAAGGCCAATCCGGCCGTTGGCGAGGTCGCCCAACGCCTCGTAGCCGAACGCATTGGCGATACCGCCCACGAAAAAGTTGCCACCCAGCGGTTCGGTCTGAGCGAGATCGACGAGTACGGCATTCGCGCGGGCGCCGATCGAGCGGGCATAGGTGCTCTTGCCCACCGCGCCGGGCGCTGCGATGATCAAGATACAGGCGGTGGCAGGATCACCCTGCAAGATATTGAGTGTTGGCTCCACAAACGCTTGGTCGACTTGGCTGTCGACGATCCATCCGACCGCCTTGCTTGTATCGGGAATGATTGCCGACCCTAGCCGCGCCATCCAGCCTGTTGCGATATCGAACATAACGCCCTCCTTGCACAACAGACTTACGGGCACGAATTCTGTAAAATTGCAAGGGCCGCCGCTCGACGTTGAATGAGGGTAGATACCATCGTCAAGCACCAGACACATCGCTGTTTCCGAAAGCATTCATGTCTCATGCTGGATCGCTACGACACATGCGACGTTTCGGGCGGTAACTACGCTATGTCTAGTGAAAGTAACGTCTAAGTTTAAACCGGAACTGCGACGATGACTTCCACGCCGCGCTGCTTATAAGCTGCCGGAACGCAGACGGCCAATCCATGACATTGTTAGGATTGAAATTGGACCGTATCTTCACTCAATTTCATCCATTCTGGCACAACCAACCTGCCGGACGAGAAAGGTTTAGAGCGCCTTAGGTGACTATGGCATAAAAATGGTGACCTTCTTCATCCTTCCCGGTGCACCTGCCCAAATTCGAACTTGGACTGGGTAGAATGCGAGCGCAAGTTCGCACTCCGCCTCTTCCAGTAGAGTGTCGGATGCTTCATGTCCGCTATCGGAAAACGTTTCAGACACCGGCTATGGCTGGCAAGCGGCGAGAGCCGTCTTGCCGGGGCTATTTGTAGGCAACCAAAACTCTCATGCTGCCGACACAGGCAGCATCTCCAAGCTGCGCGCATAGGCGGTTGGTGACACACCGACCACGCGACTGAACGCGGTGCTGAAGGCGCTGACAGATTGGAAGCCTGCCTGCCGGGCGATCTGTGCCATCGGCATGTCGCGTGAGGCAAGCATCGAGCGGGCCTGATTGATGCGCCATTGCGTGGCATAGTTGATCGGGCTCGTGCCAAGCGTCCTGGCAAAACGATCGGCAAATGCGGAGCGTGACATGCCAGCATGGCGGGCTAGACGTTCCACAGTCCAGGGCGGTGATGCCTCACCGTGGATGATCTGCAAAGCGCGGGCAAGCTTCTGGTCGCCTAGGGCCGTCAACAGGCGCTGGGCGTGACCCGGCAGCGCATCAGGACGCGTGCGTAGTGTTTCAACGAGGATGATTTCGATCAGCCGATCAAGGATCAGACTTCGACCCGGCCGGGTGGTCGTTGCTTCGTCACCAACCAGGCCTAGCAGCATGCCAAGGCGTTCGGCCGCCACGTCATTGTGCAGGACCGGCAGCAAGGGCGGGATGAGATCTGCGACCAGCGCCGCATTCGGTGCTTCCAGCACGAACGCTCCGGCCACGAAGCACGTTACGTTCGTGGATGGATCGTCTGTCTGCATCAGGCGTGCGGGTTCGGCGATGGCAGTCATGAAATCGATCGAACGTGGATTGGGGCCGGTTTTAATCACCCATGGTTCCGTGGTGCCTAAAAAGGCAAGGTCGCCGCGCGTCAGGGACGCAGTATGCGTGGAACCGATCTTAATTGTCGGATTGCCCGAGATGACCTGCCCGAACGAGATGACTGGGTTGGCTGGGAACGCAATCGCCCATGACCCACGAGCCTCGATCACACGCCACGCCAGAACGCGCGGCCTGAGCAGGGCGATCGTCCGTGACAGGGGGTCGATTTCAGAAGGCATACCCATTCTGGACGCTCGATAATCGTTTTAAGAGTTTCGGTTATCTACAACCCTGAAAAGCACGGGTAAAGATAGATCAATGGCCAAGAAGCGGCCAGATGTCGCGCAGGGGATAATGACATGCGGATCTTTATGACCGGAGCCAACGGATTTATCGGTCGTGCTGTCGTGCGCGAATTGCAGGGCGCCGGACATACCGTCATCGGTCTCGCACGATCTGCGGAGACTGCGAAATCGCTGGCCGCCGCTGGGGTGGAAGTTCATCAAGGGGCGTTGACCGACATAGAGAGCCTCACAGCTGCGGCATCGAAAGCCGACGGTGTTATCCATCTGGCCTTTATCCATGGGCCTGGGCAGCTCGACTGGCTCCAACGCTTGCGTGTTTTCGGAGGCGGTTTGCCAACGGGCGTTGTCGCGCGGTTCGGTGCTGAAATCACACGCGTGGACAGTCGGGCCATTGACGCGATGGCGGGCGCCTTGAAAGGGTCGGGGCGCCCGTTCATCGCGGCCTTCGGCACCATGGGGTTGGCACCCGGCGGCATGTCGGAGGCAGATCTTCCCGATCCGCGGTCTCCAGGGGCCGCACGGGCGGTCGCTGAGACTGCGGTGCACGCGTGGGCGGACCGTGGCGTCAGGGCGATGATTATGAGATTGCCGCCGTCAGTCCATGGAGATGGGGACAAAGGCCTCGTGCCACAGATCATCAAGGCCGCTCGTAAGGCAGGCTCGGCGGATTATGTCGGCAACGGACGCAATCGCTGGTGTGCCGTTCATCGTGACGACGCAGCGCATCTGTTCCGGCTTGCTCTGGAGCGAGGCGATGGGGGTGCGTGCTATCACGGCGTGGCGGAGGAGGGTATTGCTTTTGCTGATATCGCCGCGGTCATTGCGCGTAAGCTTGGCATCCCAAGTCAGAGTCTTTCGAAACGGGCTGCGCAAAAGCGTTTCAGCTGGCTTGCACCGTTCTGTAGCGTCGACAACCCAGCAACAAGTGAGATGACGCGCCAAGCGCTGAGCTGGGCTCCCACCAAGGTCGGCTTGCTGACCGATATGGAAGCCGGAGCGTACTTCACGAGTGCTCGCAAGACTTAATCGTCGTGCACGCTATATTTCGTCATCCTGGGACGATCAAGTCACACGGTGCCACTTGAAGATGAAGGTCAGTTTCGAACGAAAAGCTTGTAAGGCACGTCTGCTTTCGGGAACCGTCAACGAGCTCATGTGCGTCTGGCATGAGGCGGAAGCCGACATGGAGACACGCCCGTCACTCCATCATGCGATGCTACCCGCCAGCCACTCCCTGAGCTTCGACCACCGCCGCCTCCCGCCCTGGTTGCGCACGGCGATGGCCAGCGCCTTCTTCTGCCCCACGAGCACGACGAGCTTCCGCCCGCGTGTGACGCCGGTATAGAGCAGGTTCCGCGCCAGCATAGCGTAATGCTGCGTCACCAGGGGGATGACCACCGCTGGATATTCCGATCCCTGGCTCTTGTGAATGGTGGTCGCGTAGGCCAGCACCAGTTCGTCCAGTTCTCCAAAGCCGTAAACGACCTCCCGTCCATCGAATGAGACCGTCAGTTCGCCCTCTTCCACATCGATCCTATCGATAACGCCAAGATCCCCGTTGAAGACGTCCCGGTCATAATCATTGGCGATCTGCATCACCTTGTCGCCGGGACCATAGGTCCAGCCGAACCGCTCAACCTTCACGTCGCCCGGCGGGTTCAGCGCCTGCTGCAATTCGATATTCAGCGACCGCGCCCCAAGCCCGCCCCGGTTCATCGGGCAAAGCACCTGCACATCGCGGACCGGGTCCAGCCCGAACCGCGCCGGGATACGGTCTTTCACCACGGCCAGCAGCCGACGCAGCCCGATCTCCGGCTCGGCGGCCTCTACGAAATAGAAATCCGATCCCTCTTCCGCGTTCAGTTCGGGCATCCTGCCCTCGTTGATCCGGTGCGCATTGGTAATGATCCGGCTCTGTGCCGCCTGGCGGAACACCTCGGTCAGCCGCACCACAGGCACGGCATCGGAGCCGATGATGTCGGCCAGCACCTGCCCCGGCCCGACAGAAGGCAACTGGTCCACGTCGCCTACGATCAACAACGCGGCGTTGTCGGGCAGCGCGCGCAGCAGGGAGCGCATCAGCAGCACGTCCACCATGCTGGCCTCGTCCACGACCAGCAGATCGCAGGTCAGCGGGTTGGTATCGTCCCGTTTGAAACTGCCATTGGCCGGATCCGTCTCCAGCAGGCGGTGGATGGTCTTGCCTTCCAGCCCCGTGCTTTCCGACAGGCGCTTCGCCGCGCGACCGGTCGGCGCGCAGAGCTGCACATCCGTGCCCTTGGCCGTCACGATCTTGAGGATGGCGTTGACCAGCGTTGTCTTGCCCACGCCGGGTCCGCCCGTGATCACCAGCACCTTGCTGTGCAGGGCAAGGCGCACCGCCTCCTGCTGGCTGGGCGCGAGCGCAAGCCCGATCTTGCCCTCCACCCAGGACATGGCCTTTTCAGCGTCGATGTCCGGCCAGGGCGGACGGCCAATGGCGCAGGCGCGCAATCGCTCCGCGATGCTCTGCTCCGCGCGGTACAGGCCGGCGAGGAAGATACAGTCCGTCTCGCCCACGCTGTCGACAATAACGTCGCCCGCTTCCAGCTCCAGCGCGAGGGCCGTCTCGATCAGAGGGGTGGCGACCTCCAGCAGTTCGGCAGTGCTGGTCAGCAGCTCCCCGACTGGCAGGCCGCAATGCCCTTCATCCATCGCCTCGCCAAGCGCGTAGGAGATCCCGGCCCTCACCCGGATCATGGCGTCAGGCGCGATGCCCATCTTCCGGGCGATCTGGTCGGCGGTCTTGAACCCGATCCCCCGGATGTCCTTCGCGAGCCGATAGGGGTTCTCGCTGATCAGTTGGACCGCATCCTGACCATAGGTCTTGAAGATCCTTACCGCCCGCGAGGTGCCGACGCCATTGCTGTGCAGGAACAGCATGATCTCGCGGATCATCTTCTGGTCCGCCCAGCCAGCGACAATCCGCTCCGCGCGCTTGGGGCCGATGCCCGTCACCTCCCGCAGCCGTCCCGGTTCCTGCTCGATCAGATCGAACACGGCCTCGCCGAACGCTTTCACCAGCTTCTTCGCATAGACGGGACCAATGCCCCGGATCATGCCCGAACCAAGATAACGCTCGATGCCCTCGACCGTGGTCGGCGGGCTGGCCTTGAGAAACTCGGCCTTGAACTGAAGGCCGTGGGTGTGATCGTTGAACCAGCGGCCCGACATCTGCACGAACTCGCCCGCCGAGATCATGGCGGCATGGCCGACAACAGTGACCAGATCGCGCTGCCCCCGCACCTTCACCCGCAGAACGCAGAAGCCGTTCTCGGCATTGTGGAACGTCACCCGCTCCACGAGGCCGGCCAGCGCTTCCGTGGGCGAAGAGTCGGTGGCGCGTCCACTCATCCGGCCTGCCGGAAGAACGGCACTCCCGTATCATTCATGACTCGCCCTCTCCTCCCGTGCCGCCGTCATACGCCAGTATTTGTACGACGCGCCTGTATCCGGGACTACCCATAACTACGATTCCGTACGCTGGAACACGCACAAGCACGATGTTCCACAATGCGCATTTCCATTGAAATAACAGTCATCTGTCCAGATCGTGTGTCTGTTTTCCTTGCCATGCGGTCGGAAGAGAGCAACGATGACGGACAGACCCAGACAGTCCCTTGCCCCGGCGTATCGGCCGCCCGAGCCTGAGTTGCGGCTCATCCTGCAGCCCGATGCCTCCGACCCGCGCCTGATAGCGCTGGTCCGCCTCATGGCCCGTCGTGCCGCACGGGACTGGTTCCGGTCGCAGCAACAGGAGCAACGTCGCCGCTCCGGACCGTAAGGGATGCCTCACCATGAAGGTCGCGCTCTACGCCCGCTATTCCTCCGATAACCAGCGCGACGCTTCGATCGCCGACCAGCTTCGCGTCTGCCGCACCCACGCGGAGAAACAGGGCTGGACCATCGTCGAGGAGTATACCGATCACGCTATCTCGGGTGCCTCACTGATGCGGCCCGGGATTCAGGCTCTAATCGCCGATGCGCAGCGCGGACGGTTCCAGATCGTGCTGGCCGAGGCGATGGACCGCCTGTCCCGCGACCAGGAGGACATCGCCGGCGTCTTCAAGCGCATGAATTATGCTGGCGTGCAGATCGTCACCCTTTCCGAGGGAGAAGTCTCGCATCTGCATGTCGGCCTCAAGGGCACGATGAACGCCCTCTTCCTGAAAGATCTGGCCGAGAAGACGCATCGCGGCTTGCGGGGGCGCGTGGAACTGGGCAAGTCCGGCGGCGGTAACGCCTACGGCTACGACGTGGTGCGCAGGCTCGACGCCAATGGGGAGCCGATCCGGGGCGACCGCACCATCAATCCCGCAGAAGCGGACGTGGTCCGTCGCATCTTCCGCGACTTCGCGGCTGGACTGGGACCGCGCGCGATTGCCTTCCGTCTCAACGATGAAGGCATCCCGGCACCGGGCAGCGGCGCGTGGGGCTTCTCGACCATCACCGGCAACCGGGCACGCGGTACCGGCATCCTCAATAACGAGATGTATGTCGGAAAATTGGTGTGGAACCGCCAGCGCTTCATCAAGGATCCCGACACCGGCAAACGTCAGGCCCGACCCAATCCGGACTCCGAATGGGTGATTCAGGAGGTGCCGGAACTGCGGGTCGTCGATCAAGACCTGTGGGACGCGGTCAAGGCGCGGCAGGCCAGCGTCAGCGCCAGTCGGGACACGCGCGATACATCATCGCCCGACCATTTCCGCGAGAAGCGCCGTCCCCGCTACCTGTTCTCCGGCCTGAGCAAATGCGGCTGCTGCGGTGGCGGCTATTCGATGATCTCCGGCACATTGCTCGGCTGCTCGACAGCGCGCAACAAGGGCACCTGCGACAACCGGACCAATATGCGTCGCGACGAGCTGGAGCGGCGCGTGCTCGACGCCCTGCGTCATCATCTCATGGATCCGGCCCTGTTCGCCGAGTTCTGCACGGCCTTCACCAACGAGATGAACCGGCTGCGCATGGAAGCGTCGGCCGACATCGACGCAGCGAAAACAGAACTGAAGCGGGTCGAGCGCGACATCCAGCGCCTGATGGATCTCTACCTCTCGGAAGCCATCTCGATCGAGACGGTCAAGGAGCGCGGCTCCAAGCTCGAAGCCCGCAAGGCAGAGCTGACAGAGTCCCTCGCGAACGCGGAAGCGCCGCCTCCCCTGCTCCATCCCCAGATGGCGGAGTTCTACCACCGACAGCTCGCGCGTCTGCACGATATGCTGCATTCCGAACTGGACGAGAAACGCCAGGAGGCGGCAGAGGTGATCCGTTCGCTGATCGAGGCGATCATCCTCACGCCATCCGACAAGGGTTTACAGATCGATGTCCGTGGCGATCTCGCCGGCATCCTGACGGTGGCGTCGGGCAGCGGACAAACAAAAACCCCAGCCCGTTTCCGGACTGGGGTTAGTGATGCGTTGGCATCGCAAGTTCAGATGGTTGCGGGGGAAGACAACCAACGATACTTGCGATTGGTCGACCGCGAAATACCCCTTCTCGCCGCATAACAGAATTAACTTGCCAGAGCGTTTGGCGCAGAGCCGCGACACAGACTGACGGAGTAAAGACCTCTTCGGCAGTGTATATTAGAGCATAATCCGATCAGATGGAATCATATGATCGGATGAAGATGCTCGCCAAAACAGTAAACTAGAGCCATATCCGTGAACCAGTGCGAACGGGATATGGCTCTAAGCGGCGATCTTGCTGTGCTGTAAGCAACGATGCATGACGGTTTTCCTTTTTGATGCTTACGCATTATTGAATGATAGTCGGCATCCAGCCGAGTGAACGTCTCGTCGTTCAGACTCTTGCGGCAATGCCGGTGATCGCAGTGGCCTAGAGAGGCCTTAATCTGATCTTCAAAATCGCCGGACAGCACCTCATCGCGCAGTCAGAAAACCCTCATGAAGCGCGTCATGAGGGCTTGTATTCCAACCAAGAAGCCGATCGCTTGCCCTATCGGACTTCGTCAAACTTTTATCTCGAAAATCACAATGATCTACTACGAAGCCCGCGGTCGATAGCGTAAAGCTGGTGTGCCATTTTGAAATCCCGGCTGAAGGGCCAAGCGTGCCTCATCATAGGCTTTCCATTGAACTTCATCGGCAAGCGGCGGAATCGTCACGTCCTCTCGCCGGTCAAAACCGACCAGCGCCGCGTCAACCAAGTCATATACATCCATTACGACCTGAGGTGGGAACATGCCAATATCCACGCCGCTCCGTTCCCAGACTTCTGTGCGAGTAACTGCGGGCAACAGAGCCTGTACATAGACCCCCTTCGGCCCGAGTTGCAGACCAAGCCAGCGGCTAAACGTTAGGAGATAGGCCTTGCTGCCGTTATAGGCACCATCCAGCATTTCGCTGACCAGGGCGAGAACGGAAGCAACATTCACGATCGCTCCATGTCCCCGTTCGGCGAATGCGTTTCCAGCCACCGTCGCCAGACGCGTCGGGGCTGTCACATTCAGGGCGATCAGCCGCTCCACGTCGGATGCGGGAGCTGTAAGGACGTTACCCGTGAGAGCCATACCCGCATTGTTGACGAGCAGATCGATCGCGCAATCGTCGCGCAGACGATGTTCGATGCGCGCAACGTCCTCACTTTTGGTGAGGTC
The DNA here is from genome assembly GCF_000021325.1 of Gluconacetobacter diazotrophicus PA1 5. Lineage (GTDB taxonomy): Bacteria > Pseudomonadota > Alphaproteobacteria > Acetobacterales > Acetobacteraceae > Gluconacetobacter > Gluconacetobacter diazotrophicus. The sequence continues at coordinate 1,121,669 of NC_011365.1, forward strand.
AGCGCCGATCACAACCACCCTGCGAGCGGTCTCTGCGGTCAGAGATCGCGCCAATTCCTCCATTCGTTCAACATTGCGCGCGACGAGAACGAGGTCATAGCCCCGGCGGGCGAGACGGTCGGCATAGGCTGCACCAATGCCGCTAGATGCTCCAGTGACAAGGGCTGTTTTGCGTGATGTTTCAGTCATGAGATTTCTCCAGTAACTTGCAAAATGCAAGTTACTTGCATATCAATAGCGATCTCGCTATCAATATGCAATGGACTGTGAAAAAATCTCTGGTGGAAAATGTGCCATTGCTCACGGGGTCGCCCGCGTTGGGGATGCGTGGAGCATGATGATTCTGCGCGACGCGGGACTGGGGCTTTCGCGATTCGACGAATTTCAAAAAAGTCTTGGAATAGCACCAAATATTCTAACGCGCCGTCTAGCGATGCTCGTAGATCAAGGGCTTCTCAAGCGCCGGCAGTATTGCGATCGACCGCCGAGAGACGAGTTCATGCTTACAGATGCAGGGCAAGACTACCTGCCCATTCTGCACGCACTCGGTGCATGGACCCAGCGGCATTTCGCGGACCGTCAATTCAGTTTCCTGGTGGACACACAGACCGACGCACTCGTCGAGCCCGTGATCGTGGATCGTGCAACAGGGCGCCCCACCGGAGACATGGCATTACGCCTCGAGGAGCCGCCTCCCCGGAAAGAAGAATAATGTCGTGCCCTCACTCTCGCCATTGCCGAAACACGACAGACGCGTTCACGCCGCCAAATCCGAAACCGTTGGAAATGGCGTAATCAAAGCAAGCTCTCCGGGCTTCCGGGCCTACGAGATCGAGTCCCTCCGCTAGGAAATCGGGACGGCTCAGATTCAATGTCGGCGGCACGACCTGATCGCGTAGGGCCATGACCGTAAAAATCGCCTCAACCCCGCCGGCAGCACCGAGCAAATGACCAGTCGCGGACTTCGTGGCGCTGATGGCCGGACCTCCAGTTCCGCCGAATACATTGCGAATTGCGGCCAATTCTCCACGATCTCCGATAGGCGTCGAAGTCGCATGAGCATTCAGGTGACCAATCTGTCGCGGAGAAACTGCAGCCTGACCAAGTGCTGCGCGCATCGCCTGGGCCGCACCTGAACCATCTTCCGGACCAGCTGTTAGATGATAAGCATCTGCGCTCGTCCCATAACCGACGAGTTCTGCAAGCGGTCGCGCACCACGCGCCAGAGCATGATCCAACCGCTCAACGACGAGAAGACCTGCCCCTTCTCCCATTACAAATCCGTCACGTCCCTGATCGAAAGGACGTGACGCCTGCTCGGGCCTGTCGTTATAACCGGTTGACAAAGCACGCGCCGCAGCAAAGCTCCCAAGGCTTACCCGATTGATAGCAGCTTCTGATCCGCCAGCCAAAGCGATATCCGCTTCGCCCGCGCGAATCAGACGCGCCGCGTCTCCCAATGCCTGGACACCAGCCGCACAGGCAGTCGCGGGAGCGCCGAGCGGCCCCTTGAATCCATTCCTAATAGAGACCCAACCCGCCGCAAGATTGACTAGAAAGGACGGAACCGTGAACGGAGAAAGCTTTTCAGGTCCACGTAACTCAACTGTGCGCACGGCATTTGCGATTGCACCGAAACCACCGATTCCAGACGCGATAATGGTCGCGGTTCGTAGCCTCGCCGCCTCTGTCTCGGGTTTCCAGCCCGCCTGTCCCAGCGCTTCCTGCGCCGCGCCTAAGGCGTATTGGATGAACAGATCCATCTTCTTACGATCCTTGACAGGGATCGTCGCGTCGATATCAAAACCTGCACAGTCGGAACGACCGGGCACGAAACCTGCGATCTGACAGCCGACATCAGGCACGAAATTACCGTCAACACGCCGAATACCCGACTGACCGCGCAACAGGCGGCTCCAGACCGCACCGACACCGCAGCCAAGCGGGGACACAATACCCATGCCGGTTATGACAATTCGCATATATATTATTTCCTTACGTCAGAAAACAAACATAGGATCGCAATGTAATTATGCTGGTTCGGTCATACGCTGAGTCGTGTCGGAATTTGGTTTTATACGATACCAGATCGCATAAAGCGCCGGCAGGAACATCAGGATCAGCCCCGTGCCGGCTGCCGTGCCGCCGATCAGCGTATAGGCCAGCGAACCCCAGAACACCGATTCCGTCAGCGGGATGAAGGCCAGCACGGCCGCCAGGGCCGTCAGAATGACCGGGCGAGCCCGCTGCACGGTCGCCTCGACCACCGAATGGAACGGATCAAGCCCCGCCGCCTGATTGACCTTGATCTGTCCGATCAGGATCAGCGTATTGCGCATCAGGATCCCCGACAGGCCGATCAATCCCAGGATCGCGTTGAAGCCGAACGGCTGATCGAAGATCAGCAGGGTCGGCACGGTCCCGATCAGCCCCAGCGGGGCCGTCAGGAAAACCATGAACATGCCGGAGATGGACCGGGTCTCGAACACCAGCACAATCAGGGTCAGCAGGACCATTACCGGAAAGATCGGCATCAGGGCCTTATTGGCCTTTCCGGATTCTTCCGCGTTGCCCCCGGCTTCGATGCGATAGCCGGGGGGCAGCGCGGCGCGGACCGGCGCCAAAGCCTGGTCGACCTCCGCCGTGACCTGCGGCGGCTGCAGGCTTTCGTCGATATCGCTCTGTACCGTGATCGTCGGAATCCGGTCACGCCGACGCAGGATGGGGTCTTCCGCGCGGATTTCGACATGACCGATCTGGCTGAGCGGTATCAATTGGCCCGTGCGATTGCTGATGGTCATGTCGCCCAGCTTCGCCGGGTTCAGGCGCTCCGGTCCCGCGCTGCGAACCACGAGATCGACGGTCCGGACGTCCTCGCGAACCTGCGTGACCGGCACGCCCAGTAGCAGGAACTGGATCTGTTCGGATGCTTCCTGGGGGGACAGGCCGATCAGTTGCAGCCGCGCCTGGTCCAGCACGAAATGCGCCGTCTGTACGCGCTCGCCCCAATCGGCATTGACCTGCCGCGTATGCGGATTGTTCCGCATGATCGTGCCGACCTGGGCCGCGATATCGCGCACCCGATCCGCATCCGGTCCCATGACACGGAACATGACCGGGAAATGGGTGTAGGGGCCGAAGACGAACTGCGTCACGCGGATCCGGGCATCAGGCGCCATCCCCTGGGCCACCGCCTGGCGCATGCGATCGCGCAGGCGGTCGCGGTCCTGGGCACTCGGTGTCAAGACGACGATCTTCGCGAAGGAAGGGTCGGGCAGCTCGGGGTTGTACGCCAGGAAGAAACGCGGCGCGCCGGCGCCCACATAGCTGGTGACGATCCTCGCCTCGGGCTGCGTCTTCAACCAGGCCTCCACACGGGCCGTGACCCGCGTGGTGGCTTCGATGCTGGTGCCCTCCGGCATCTGCACCTCGGCCAGCAGTTCCGGGCGGTCCGAACTGGGGAAGAATTGCTGCCGGACAGAACCCATCCCGACGAAGGCCAGCAGGAACAATGCCAGCACCGCCCCCGCGACCATGAACTTGCGGCGCACGACCCACACGACCAGACGCCGGAAGCGACGGTAATTGGGCGTGGAGTAGATATGTTCGTAGGCGCCGTCGATCCGCTTGATGTCCGGCAACAGCTTGACACCGAGATAGGGCGTGAACACCACGGCCACGAACCAGGAGGTCAGCAGCGCATAGCCGACGATCCAGAAAATGTTGCCCGCATACTCGCCGGCGGTCGAACGCGCGAAGCCGACCGGGGTGAAACCGATGATCGTGACCAGCGTGCCGGCCAGCATCGGAGCCGCCGTGTGGCTCCAGGCATAGGCGGCGGCCTTCGTGCGCTCGTACCCTTCCTCCAGCTTCACCACCATCATCTCAATCGCGATGATCGCGTCATCGACCAGAAGGCCCAGCGAGATGATCAGCGCCCCCAGCGTGATGCGGTCCAACGCCCGACCGGTCACCAGCATGATGACCATGACGATCGACAGCGTCAGCGGCACGGCGGCCGCGACGACGATGCCGACCCGCCAGCCCAGACTTACCAGGCTGACGACCATCACCACCGCGAGGGCCACGAAAAACTTCAGCATGAACTCGCCGACGGCGGCATGAATGATGCCGGCCTGGTCGACGATTTTCGTCAGCGTGACGCCGGCGGGTAGCCCCGCCCCCAGCGCCTTCTCTGCTGCAGCCAGGGACTGGCCGAGCTTCAGCCCGTTCCAGTGATCCTGCATCACGACGTTCAGCACCAGAGTCTGGGCCCCGGCATGCCGAACAAGGTAGGTCGGTGGGTCCTCATACCCCCGCTCCACCGTCGCGATGTCCGAGATCTTGAAAGTCCTGCCGCCCGCCGCGATGGGGATGTCGCGAATTTTCTCCAGGTCGTCCAGCGCGCCGTCCAGCCGCACGAAGACCTGCGGGCCGCGCGTATCGATCGAACCCGCGGCCGTCACCGCATTCTGACGCTGAAGTGCCGCGAACACGTCCTGGGCGCTGATCCCGAGCGTGAGCAGTCTGGCATTGGAAAAATTGACGAAGATCTGTTCCGGCCGTTCGCCGATAATATCGACCTTGCGCACGCCCGGCACATGCAGCAGACGCTGCCGCACCGTTTCCGCCTGACGGACCAGCAGACGTTCGGGCAATCCATGACCGTCCAGCGCATAGACCGCAAAATCGACATCGGAATATTCGTCATTGACGAACGGTCCCTGCACGCCTTTCGGCAGAAGGGGCATGGTGTCGTACAGCTTCTTGCGCGTCTGATAGAATTGCTCGGGAACGACGGCAGGCGGCGTGTTGTCCCTGAGCGTGACCATCATCAGCGCCAGGCCCGGCCGGGTCAATGTTTCCACCCGGTCGTACCATTGCAGTTCCTGCACGCGCTTTTCCAGCGGATCGGCCACTAGGTCCTGCATTTCCTGCGCCGTGGCGCCCGGCCAGATGGCGGTCGCCGTCAGGGTCTTGACCGTAAAAGGCGGATCCTCGGCCCGACCGAGGCTGAAGAATGCATAGGCTCCCGACAGGGCCAATGCCACGATCAGGAACAATGTAATCCCGCGCTCGCGCACCGCGAGGGCAGAAAGATTGAATCCGCTCATTGCATCGCGACCTTTGTCGAGGCGATCTGCACATGCTCGCCGGCATGCAGATAGTGACCGCCGGCCGCAGCGATCAGCATGCCCGGACGAAGATCCGCACCGGGGAGGATCGTCGCTGTATCCTCGCCGATATGTGCGATCTGTACCGGATGAAAGCTGACCGTCGATGCCCGGCTATCCACGCTCCAGACGCCGGGTCCCCTGCCCTCGTCATCGACGGCGCCCAACGGCACGACGAGCGCGGACGGATCGTCGCTGGCTTCAGGCAGGTGGACACGCACCGTCGCCCCCAGCGGCGCGTCCGCGCCAGGCCCGTCCATGACGTAACGGGCCTCGAACGTGCGGGTACGCGGGTCGGCGGCGTCGGACAGTTGCCGCAGATGCGCGGACACGCGGGAACCCGCGTCATACAGCTCGGCTTCCGCCGCGGAATGCAGGATCGGACGCACCCCTTCCGGCAGGTCGATTGCGGCCTCGCGCGGGCCGGCATGTGCCAGCACAATCACGGTCTGGCCGGCCGCGACGACATGCCCCGGTTCCGCCAGGGTCTGGACGACGACACCGTCTTCATCCGCCCGCAGCAGGGAATAATCGTCCTGATTGCGAGCAATCTTCTCCTGCGCGATCGCCGCATCCAGTTGCGCGCGGGCGCTGTCCGCTTCGGCCTTCACCTGATCGTAAGCCGAGGCCGCCACGGCACCGGTCGCGACAAGGCCGCGATAGCGACGCTCATCCGCCGCGGCCTGGACCCAGCGGGCGTGCAATGATGCAACGCTGCCGATCTGAGTTGTCACGGCATGGAGGTAATCCGTCGGGTCCAGGCGCATCAGCACCTGCCCCTTTGAGACAGTCTGTCCCGTGTCGACCAGGCGTTCGACGATCTTGCCGGACACGCGAAAGCCGAGATCGCTTTGGACGCGGGCCGCTACGACCCCCGTGTAGACATGCTCGGCAGTCGCTACGGATTCGATCCGCACCGTCTCCACGATACGGTCGGCCGTGCGTGGATCAGGATCGTCTTTGGGCTTGCAGGCCGACAGCCCGAATGCGGTGCAGATACCGGCCGCAGCAAGAAGGGATAGGCGTGTTCCGGCCATGTTCGGGCTCCCAACGGGTTTGGAAGCCCAAATTGTACACTTGTGACCGTATTGTCAATTAGTCACATAAAGCCCCGTGCTAAATTCACGGCGCGAGGCTTCTCAGGACGAGACTGGCCAGCGTCGCCGCATCATCGTCCAGCGTGTCCATGTGCTGTTCGAGCAGGAGTGGATGATAGATCGACTGCAGGACTAGCATGATGGCATGACAGGTCTCGTCAACAGGCGTCTTACGCTCGAACTCGCCTCCCTCGCGACCTTCGTGGATCAGATGCTCCACCATGCCCTGCAAAGCCTCGACAAAGCTCCTGGAGGACGACCACTCTTCCTCCACTGCCGAATAGACGATGTCGTGCAGTTTACGCTCATGAGAAAACAGCGCGACGGTATTGCGCGCCAGCGCAAGAAAAATCCGGCGCATTCTGTCGGAAGCTGACTTGTTATCCTCAATGATCGCTTGAAGATCCGCGTGCATCTTGCCGTGCTGGAGCGCGCAGATCGCCTCGCCGATCGCCTTCTTAGAGTCGAAGAATTTGTAGATATAAGCTTTCGACAGACCGATCGCGTCGGCCAGATCGGCCATCGTGGTCTTCTTGTATCCGTAATGCCCAAAATGTTCGATGGCCGCCGTCATGATCTGATCCCGGCGTTCATGATCGACCGGGCCGCGTTGTCCGCTACGAGGCGTGCGCATCCTGTTCCTCCCGACTGAAATCCATCTCATAGATAGAACGTCGGTTATAAATTGACAACGAGTGACGTATGTGTATATCGGTCACCCGACAACGCCAGGACGTCGCGTGTCCGGGCTGATCGAAAGTCGACCACCATGAACCTTTCGCTTCCCGCATCCAAGCTGAACGCCAATCGCACGAGGCACGGGGGACTACTGGCTCCCGCAGTAGCCTTGACCATGACGCTCATGACAACGGCCTGCGCGGTCGGCCCCAACTATCATGCACCCGATACGCATCTTCAGCCCTTCCACAGTGCTGCTGCTGTCGACATGCGACAAGTCGCCTCGACTCCACCGTTAGATACATGGTGGGAGGGATTTCACGATCCCGAACTAGTCCGCATAGAACAGCGTGTTCTGACCCAGAACCTTGATCTCGCGGCCGCAATAGCGCGCGTCCGCCAATCTCGAGGTGCCGCTGAGGCGGCCACGGCGCGCCTGCTCCCCACCCTGGATTTCAACCCGCAGGCTTCCGCGAACCGGCTGTCGCAGGAGGGGCTGATCGGCCATGTCGTTCGCACCATACCGAGCTTTCACCGCGATTATCGCACTTACGATGTAAGTGGCACCGCAAGCTGGGAAATCGACCTGTTCGGCGGCCTACGACGTGGGCAGGAAGCCGCGCGTGACGAAGCGGAAGCCGCACAGATGGAGCGTGTGGGGGAACGTATCACGGTCGCCGCTGACGCGGCGGACGCCTATTTCCAGATCCGCGGCGACCAAGCCCGCCTGGCCGTCGCGGAAAAACAGATCACAGTGGACGCCCATCTACTGGAACTGGTGCGTCAACGGCGAACGAGCGGCGTTTCGAATGAGCGGGAACTGGCCCAGGCCGAGGCGTTACTGCAATCGGCGCGCCAGACCGTGCCGCTACTCCGCATCGCACTCGAAGCGCAGCTCAATCGGCTCGACGTACTAATGGGCGCGCAGCCCGGTACCTATGCCGCCGAACTGGGAACGCCGTCTGAAATTCCGGCCATCCCTGCCATCGGCGGTACGAACAAACCCACGGACGTGCTACGCCGCCGACCGGACATTCTGGCTGCCGAACGCAGACTGGCGGCATCAAATGCGAGGATAGGCGCGGCACTCGGCGACTATTACCCCAAGCTCTCTCTTTCGGGCATCCTCGGCTTTCAGAGCATCAATCCTCAGCATCTTTTCACGGCACCAGGGTTTCAGGCTGTCGGATCAGGCGCCATTCGCTGGAGGATCTTTGATTTCGGCAAAATAGACGCTGAGGTACAGCAGGCACGCGGCGCCAATGCTGAGGCTCTCGCGCGTTACCAACTAACGGTTCTCCACGCTGCCGAGGATGTCGAGAATGCTTTCACAACCCTGGTGCAGACGGAGCAGCGCACAGACGACCTGCTGACTGAAGTCGCCTCGCTGACCCGCGCGCGCGATCTTTCCCAGCAATCCTTCCAGGCCGGTGTTATTCCTTTGACGGACGTGCTTGACGCAGATCGGCAGCTTCTTGACTCACAGGACCAACTGGCCCTCAACCGGGCGAATGCGGCGCGGGCTGCAGTCAGTTCGTTCAGGGCCTTGGGGGGAGGCTGGCCGACATGACAGCAATGATCAAGAAAACATGGTGGAAAGTTGGCTCATTTTTCTTCTCTATGCTCATTGTTCTGCTTGTTCATGGAGTAGAAATCTTCGAAAAGATCCGCTCACGTCATGCGCAGCGCGAATCTTGAATATTTCAAACTGGCCGTGGAGGCCGGCAGCCTCACGCGGGCGGCCGGCCTCCACGGCGTGAGAGTGTCTACATTTACCCGCGCCATCGACAGGCTCGAAGATGAGTTTGGCGTTACCTTGCTGGAGCGAAACCACGCCGGCGTTCGCCTCACGGTCGCCGGTGACCTACTGTTTCAGAGAATCGTCACGCTGCTTGATGATCTCGATGAAGTCAAAGCTTTATGCCAGATGCTTGGAACAGGCGGTCACGGAGTCGTTCGTATCGGTACACTGCTCCCTCCGGTCGGTGCGCTGTTCAGGCTTGCGTTGTCGGTCTGGAAGACGAAACATCCCGACATCAGAGTAATTTTTTACGAGATGGGAACACGTGACCTTCGGACCTCGCTGTTCCGCCGTCGTGTGGATGTGATCTTTTCCACGCCATTTGCGAAATCCGGCGCGATTGAATCACTTCCGTTTTGCCGCGAGAGTCTGATGCTGGCCTTGTCGAGTGAACACCCGTTGCATCGATACGAGAGTATCACACAAGGACAATTGCGAAATGAGACTTTTCTGGTTCAGGACTGGGGACGCGATCATAGCGTGAGGGACCGCTATATCGAGATTCTCGGCGAAGATGTGACCATTGAAACCCATCCGGCCGGAAAACAGTCCGTGCTCGCACTGGTCAGCGCAGGATACGGGGTAACGCTTGCTGTTCAGAGCCAGGCCGAACGCGGCTTTCCAGGCGTCGTTTTTCGCCCGCTTCGAGAGCGTCACGCCCACCTGCATATTCGTCTTGGCTGGGAGGCCGATCGCCAGGACGCGGTGACGGGCCGATTCGTTTCCTTTATTCGAGATTTTGTTCGCCAGCACTAATTCGAAGGCGCCTTGCTTTGGAAAACGCCCTGTCTCCGTCCATAAAGCGCGCGAGCATTGGCCCAATGAGCTTTGCTGGCGTGATCTCGGCCTTACCGCTTTCACGCGCCAGCAGGCGGGCATATTCGACCAGATCGCGATGCACGGCGGCGGGAAGATCCACGGTGAGCCGAACCGGTTTGTCATTCTCAATCGGGCCAAGCCTGAGCTTTGTCATCGGGAAGCCTCCTGTCTGTAAGGGGAGAGAACCAGATCACGATGCACCATGACCCGCACCGGAAAGCCGCGCCGGATCGTATTGGTGGGCTGGATATTGAGCGAGCGTCCGACCATCTGCTCACCGATCTGGTTAAATCCTTGCGAGCCGCCGGTGCGCAGCGCCTGGGCGATGCCATTGCTGCCACCGATATCGGCCTCTGAACCTACGCTGAGCACGGTCGAGACCAACGCGGCCTTGAACACCTCGCCCCAATGATTGTCGGTCTGGTCCTGCAACCCGGCAAACCCTGCCGCATCGGCAGCCGGCTCGTTCTCCAGCACAATCGAATCATTCGCACCGCGTATCAGTCGGGTCCAGACCAGCAGCACTCGCGTCTGCCCGTAGGCGATCTGGGAATCATAGCGGCCGATCAGTTTCGCCCCCTGCGGGACCAGCAGGATATGCCCGGTCGGGCTGTCGTAGACATTCTCCGTCACCTGGGCCGTCACCTCACCCGGCAGGTCAGAGCGGATGCCGGTGATCAGCGCACCGGGAATGATTGATCCTGCCTGGATTACATAGGGGCTGGGAACGGTCGTCAGACGCGCGGCGCTGACGGTTCGCTGGTCAACCGGTCCATCGAGAAACGCCTGGTTGCGATCGGTGGCAGCACCGGCTGCCGGAACCGGGGTGGCGCCGGCCGTCACCGGGGCGGCGCTGTTTCGCCCGACCTGCGTCTGGGTGAACAGGTGGCTGACCCGTGCTGCTTCCTGCTCCTGAGCCATGCGCTGCTTCTCGGGATCAGCCGGTGCGGCGGGTGTCGCCATGCCGGGAGCACCCACGCCTGCCTTGAGGAACGGCCTGCCGAGATCGCCGGGCAACGGCGGCCCAAGACGTGGCGGATGGGTATAGTCTCCCGGCAGGTTCGCCAGTCCATCCGGTGTGGTGCGGTTGCCGGTATTATAGAGTTCGGCCTTGCCCGTTCGGGGTGTGGGCTTCAGCGCCACATAGAGCGCGCCCCCGACACCGAGCACCGCCACCAGCGTCAGCCCCATGATCACCCTGCGCGACAGTCGCGTGACCGGCGGTCGCGTGACGCGCAACCGCATCTCGCCTGGCGGCCTGACCGGAGGCGCCGGTTTGTCCGCCTCCCCCGCACCGGTGCTCCCGCTCACGACCGACGGGCTCCATCGGTGCGCACGATGCGCACCACCTGCTGGTGCTTCGCCCCCAGTCGCAATTCGGCTGCCGCGAACAGGCGATCGACGATCATCCGGTTGCCGCGAACCCGGTAATTCACCAACTGGCCGTCCCCTTGCGGGCCGATGACCCACAACGGCGGCATTTCCCCCTGGGCGATGCCGGTCGGAAACTCGATGAAGACCTGCCGCCCGTCATCGAAGGCCCGCAACGGCCGCCATGGCACCTCGTCGCCCTCGATCCGATAGCGGAAATTCAGCGCGTCGAGATCGACGCCCGTCGCGACCGGAGTGCCAAGATCAGAATCCCGATCCTGCCCGCGCAGGGCAACGATCTGGTCCTGCGGATAGTCCCAGGACACCGAGGCCATATAGGTCCGCTCGTCGGAGCGCAGCTCCAGATGGTAGGTGCGCCGGTCGGTATTGATGACCAGATTGGTGATCAGATCCGGGCGCGTCGGTTTGAGCAGGATATGAATCCGTTTCGACGCCCCTGCCCCGCTCTCGGTATCGCCGATGATCCAGCGCACGGTATCGCCGGCGGCGACCGGACCGGAGCCGACCAGCTTCTCGCCCGGCTGCAGCGCGATGTCGGTGATCTCGCCGGGTGCGGCGTAGAGCTGATAGAGCGCGCCCTCGGAGAAGGGATAGACCTGGATCGCATTGAGATAACCGGCCCGCGTCGGCTGGACCCGCGCCGCACTATTGGCATGCTCGACCCGCTGATGGGGATCAGCAGCTTCCGGTGCCGCATGCCGGTAGGGAATCGGCTTGAGCTGTCCCGGCAACGGCAGCGGCTCGGGCAGTGTCACCACCTGCACCGGCTTCGGTGGCTCAGGCGTAAGAACCGCCTGCCGGGGCGTATCGTCGTATCTGATGGCAGGCGGCTTCCATGATGAGCAGGCCGCGAGCGGCGCCAGCAGGATCATGAGCGACGCGACGGTATTGAGGGTGCGCATCAGCCGAGTTCCCTGGACCAGTTGAGGGCGTGGATGTAGATGCCGAGCGGGTTCTTGCGCAGACGTTCGGCATCGGTGGGGATGGTGACGACAATGGTCAGGAGCGCGCCCCAGCGTTCCGTCGAGGCCAGCGCGCCATCGACATAGCGGCGCTCAATCCACTCCACCCGGAAACTGTCGTCGGAGGCACGGATCACGCTGGCGATCTCGACCGCCACCTGCATCCTTCCGAACTTGCCGAACGGATCATTGGTGCGGGCATAATCGTTCAGGGCCAGCGCCCCGCGATCGGTGACGTAGTTGTAGGCGTCGAGCCAGTTCTGCCGCAGGACCACCGGATCGGCCGGGATGCCGCGCACCTCGGAGATGAAGCGCGCCAGATACCAGGCAATCTGCGGATCGGTCGGCCGATAGGCGGCGGTCGCCGGCCCCACGGCCAGCGCCTGGCCAAGGTGGTCGATCTGCACCACCCACGGCGTAATGGTGCCCCGCGCCGACTGCCAGACCAGCCCGACGGCGAGCCCGCCGCTCAATGCCAGGCAACCGAAGAAAGCCAGCCGCCAGTTGCGGGCCTGGACGCGGGCCGAGCCGATGCGGTCGTCCCAGACCTGTGCGGCTTTATGATAGGGTGTTTCCGGTTCCGGTGTTCTGCCGAAACGTATGGTGGGACGGCGGAACATGGCTATTCTCCTTCCGAGAGATCGACGTCATGGCCACCACTGGGCCGGTCGCCGCCCTTGATCGCCTGTGCGGCCGCCTCAGCCCCACCCTTGATCCGGTTGTTGCGCTGCATCCGGCTGGCCCAGGCGGGCGGCTTGCCGGCCGTACCCGCGCCACCGCCAGCACCAGAAGCGGTCGCACCACCCGCCCCGCCAGTCGCAGCCGCTCCGCCAACCTGATAGCTGGTGCGGACACTGGCCATGGCCCGGCGCAACGGGCTGGCGGCGGCGGACAGTCCGGCTTTCGCAACACCGACCGCACCTCCGGCCTGATAGGCGGCGGTCGTGCCGCCCGCGACAAAGGCCCCGCCACGCACTGCGGCTGCAGCGGCCCCCACGGCCAGTCCAGCCCCGGATGCGGCGGCCACGCCGGCACCAACGACCCCGGCGGCTGTAGCGACAGCGGATCCCGCGCCGAGTTGCGGGCCACCGGCGATCAGCCCGTTGGCCAATGCCGGGCCGAACACGGTCAGCCCCAGCAGCGTCAGGGAGGCGAGGATCAGGGTCAGCGCGTCGTTGATGGTGGGCGGATTATTGAAGCCGCTGGTGAACTGGCCGAACACTGTCGAACCGATACCGACGATGACGGCCAGCATCAGCACCTTGATCCCGGACGACACCACATTGCCCAGCACCTTCTCGGCGAGGAAGGCGGTGCGGCCGAATAGTCCGAAGGGCACCAGCACGAACCCGGCGAGCGTGGTCAGCTTGAACTCGATCAGCGCCACGAAAAGCTGGATCGCCATGACAAAGAAGCTGATGACCACGATCAGCCAGGCGAGCAGCAGCACCACGATCTGGATTGCGTTGTTGAAGATGGCGACGAAACCGACCAGCGAGGAAATCGAGGTCAGGATCGGCTTGCCGGCATCGATGCCAACCTGCGCCAGCCGCCCCGGCTGGAGAAGCTGCGCCTGGGTGAGATGGCCACCACCAGCCTCGATGCCGAGGCCTGCGAAGGATTCATAGATGATGCGGGCGAGACCGTTAAAATTCCCGATGATGAAGGCAAACATACCGATGAACAGGGTCTTGCGGACCAGCCGCGCCAGCACGTCCTCATCCGGCGCCAGCGCCCAGAACAGCCCGGCCAGGGTGATGTCGATGGTGATCAGCACACCGGCGAGCCAGTGGACGTCGCCCTGCACCAGCCCGAAGCCGGAATCGATATACTGGGTGAAGATGGCAAGGAAATTGTCGATGACGCCGGTGCCCTGCTGCATGGCGTCACCGTGCCGCGTCGGGCGCGAAGAAGTGCTTGCGGTTCTCGGCCCAGATCGCTTCGCAGGCCGGATCGCCATCGGCCTTCATGCCGAGCGCCTGACAATGCGCCAGACCGGTGGCCAACCGGTCACGCGAGCCCGGCGGCCCGAGATCCAGCACCGCGACGTCACGAGGAACATGCTGGAGATGCAGGGTCGCAGCGACCAGAATCAGAACGACCAGCCCGACGGCCACGAGCCGGAAGACGATCGGCGGGGAAAGGCGCGGCGCGCGCATCAGTGGAACATCTGTGCGGTGCCAGGCGTGTAGCCGGCCCCGTAATTGAGGAAATTCGCAAGCTGTGCCCTGCCCTGCTCCTCACTCTCCACCTGCCGGGCACCTTCCAGCGCCTGGGCGCGGCCCATCGCCGCCGTCACAGCGGTGAGGTCGGCAAGCTGGCGGGTTTGGAGCGCCATGAGCTGGTTGCCCGACTGCGCGGCCTGCAAGGCGCCGGTCGCGGATTGGCTCGACGTGACCAGATCGTCGATCTGGCTGCCGGTGCTGTCGAGATTCTGCACTGCACCGGTCTGCACGCGCAGATCGTCCTGATAAGCACCCCGCGCGTTCTGCCATCGCGTCTGCGCGTCACCGGTCATCTGGGCCGCCGAACCCGGGCTCGCAAGCGCCCGCGGATAGGTCTGCGAAAACGCCTGATCGATGCCGGTCAGGTTATAGGAAAGCCCCTGCGCCTGACCGACGATTGCTTCCGTCTGCGCGAACGACCGGTCCAGCGGCGCCAGCACGGAGAACGGCAGACTGGTCAGATTGCGCGCCTGGTTCTCCAGCATGGTCGCCTCATTGGTGAGGCTCTGCGCCTGCTGGTTGACCTGCTGCAATGCCCGGGCGGCAATCAGGACGCCCTGCACATGATTGGCCCCGTCATAGACCGCCCATTGCGCATGGGCCGGGACGCTCACGGCAAACGGCAGCACCAGAGCAACGCCGGACACGAAAACCGATTTCATTGTCGGCCGACTTCTCATGAACCTTCTCCCGGATTGAGCATCTCCACCGCCCACTCAACACCTTTGTGCATGAGCCATGCCGCCGCGAACCCGTCGCGCCCATGCCGGGCAAATATCCGGTCGATGGCGGCCTGGTCGTCGGGCGACGACGCGGCGGTAAAGGCGAGCGCCACTTCGGACAGGCCGAGATCGAACAGCCGGTTGCCCCGCCGAGACTGGCAGTAATAATCGCGCTTGGGCGTAGCCCGGCTGAGGAACTCGATCTGGCGGTCGTTCAGCCCGAAGCGGCGATAGATCGTGGTAATCTGCGGCTCCAGCGCCCGGTCATTGGGCAGGAAGATCCGGGTCGGGCAGCTTTCGATTAGGGCGGGCGCGATCGGGCTGGCGTCAATATCGGCCAATGACTGGGTGGCGAAGATGACGGAGGCGTTCTTCTTGCGCAGCGTTTTCAGCCATTCCCGCAACTGCCCGGCGAAAGCGCGATCATCCAGCGCCAGCCAGCCCTCGTCGATGATCAGCAGCGTCGGGCTGCCGTCAAACCGGTCCTCGATACGATGGAACAGATAAGACAGCACGGCGGACGCGGCACCCGAGCCGATCAGACCCTCGATCTCGAAGGCCTGGATATCGGCGACGCCCAGCCGCTCGTGCTCAGCATCGAGCAGACTGCCCCATGGGCCACCAACGCAGTAGGGCTGCAATGCCTGCTTCAAGGCCAGCGACTGGAGCAGCGCCGACAGGCCGGTGATGGTGCGTTCCGCAACCGGGGCCGAGGCCAGCGAGGTCAGTGCCGACCACAGATGCTCCTTGAGATCGGGCGCGACAGTGACGCCCTCGCGCTCCAGCAGGCTCGCCACCCACTCCGCCGCCCAGGCCCGTTCGCCCGGCTCGTCGATCCGCGCCAGCGGCTGCAACGCGACGGGATCGTTCCCGTCCTGCGCCAGCGCGCCGCCGAGATCGTGCCAGTCCCCGCCCATTGCCAGGGTCGCCGCGCGGATCGAGCCGCCGAAATCGAAGGCGAAGATCCGGGCGTTTGCATAGCGACGGAACTGCATCGCCATGAAGGCCAGCAGCACCGACTTGCCGGCCCCGGTCGGCCCGGCGATCAGCGTGTGGCCGACATCTCCGACGTGGAGTGCAAAGCGGAACGGGGTCGAGCCTTCAGTACGGGCATAAAATAACGGTGGCGCGTCGAAATGCCCGTCACGCTCCGGCCCCGCCCACACGGCGGAGAGCGGGATCATGTGCGCCAGGTTCAGGGTGGAGACGCAGGGCTGGCGGACATTGGCGTAGACATGGCCCGGCAGACTGCCGAACCAGGCTTCGAGCGCATTCACCGTCTCGCGCATGCAGGTGAAGTCGCGGCCCTGGATGGTCTTCTCCACCAGCCGCAGCCGATTAGCGGCGATAGTCGGGTCTTCGTCCCACACCGTGACGGTGGCGGTGACATAGGCCTGTCCGACCTGGTCGGTACCGAGTTCCTGCAACGCCGCATCGGCGTCGGCGGCCTTGTTGGCGGCATCGGAATCCAGCAGCACCGAGGCTTCGTTGGTCATCACCTCCTTGAGGATGGCCATGATCGATTTGCGCTTGGCGAACCATTGCCGGCGGATCCGGCCCAGCACTTTCGTCGCGTCGGTGCGATCGAGGCAGATCGCCCGCGTCGCCCAGCGATAGGGAAAGGCCAGCCGGTTCAGCTCGTCCAGCAGCCCCGGCCAGGTCTGGGTCGGGAAACCGGTGATGGTGAGCGTGCGCAGATGGGCGTCACCCAGGCGCGGCTCCAGCCCGCCGGTCAGTGCCTCGTCCACCAGGATGGCGTCGAGGTGCATCGGGATTTCCGGCACCCGCACCCGCTGCAGGCGCGTCGAGATACAGGAGTGGAGATACGTCAGGGTTTCGCCGTCATCGAGCCAGTCGGCTTCAGGCATGAAGCCGTCGAGCAGGGCCAGCACCCGGTCGGTCTGATCGATGAATCCCGCGACCACGGCCTGCCAGTCGGAACCGCCACGGGCGCGGTTTTCGTAAAGCCAGGCTTCCGCGCGCGCGGCATCGTCCGCCGGCGGCAGCCAGACCAGGGTGAGGAAATAGCGGCTCTCGTAATGGGCGCCCTCTTCCTCGAACTGTGCCCGCCGTTCGGCGTCGACCAGTTTGGAGGCCGGATCTGGGAACGGGCTGGCGGGATAGCCGCGCGCCGGACGGCGCTGCGCCTCGACGAACATGGCCCAGCCCGAACCGAGACGGCGCAGGGCATTGTTCAGCCGCGACGTGATCGCGACCAGTTCGGACACGGTCGAGGAGTCCAGGTCCGGGCCGCGAAAGCGCGCGGTGCGCTGGAAGGCGCCATCCTTGTTCAGCACCACGCCCCGGGCGACCAGCGCCGCCCAAGGCAGGAAATCGGCCAGCCGGTCACGGCGATGGCGGTATTCGGCAAGGTTCATCATGGCGCCCTCACCCGACCAGATGGGTGGGGTAACGCAGATGCCGTCGCACCACATCGACGAAGGCCGGATCGCGTTTTGCCGCCCAGACGGCGGCGAAATGACCCACCAGCCAGAAGAGGCCGCCTGCGATCCAGAGCCGCAGGCCGAGCCCGATGGCGGCGGCCAGCGTGCCGTTGACGATGGCCACCGTGCGCGGTGCGCCGCCGAGCAGGATCGGCTCGATCAGGGCGCGATGCACCGGGGCGGTGAAGCCGGGAATGCTGTCCGGCTCCATCAGGTCAGCGCCCCGCCCGCAAAGGAGAAGAAGGACAGGAAGAAGCTGGACGCCGCAAAAGCGATCGACAGGCCGAAGACGATCTGCACCAGGCGACGGAACCCGCCCGAGGTTTCCCCGAAGGCCAGGGTCAGGCCGGTTACGGTAATGATGATCACCGACACGATACGCGCCACTGGCCCCTGCACGGATTCCAGGATCTGGTTGAGCGGCTCCTCCCAGGGCATGTTGGAGCCTGCCGCGTAAGCCGGGGCCGACAGCAGGGCGAGCGACAGGGTGGCACCAGCCACTTCGAGATGGCGGCGCAGGACGATCATGCGGGTCATGACAAATCTCCGGCAGATGCGAGGATGTAGTCCTCGTCCGGGGACAGGCCCTGGACGGTGGCGAGTTCGGCCAACCTACGCGCGCTGCCGCGCCCGGACAGGACCGCGATCACGTCGATGGTCTCGGCGATCAGGGCGCGCGGGACGGTGACGACGGCTTCCTGGATCAACTGCTCCAACCGGCGCAGAGTGCCGATCGCAGACCCGGCGTGCAGGGTGCCGACACCGCCGGGATGGCCGGTGCCCCAGGCCTTGAGCAGGTCGAGCGCTTCGGCGCCGCGCACCTCGCCGATCGGGATCCGGTCCGGACGCAGCCGCAGCGAGGAGCGCACCAGATCGGAGAGTGAGGCGGCGCCGTCCCTGGTGCACAAAGCGACCAGATTGGGCGCCGCGCATTGCAGTTCGCGCGTATCCTCGATCAGCACCACTCGATCACCGGTTTGCGCGATCTCAGCCAGCAGGGCGTTGACCAGGGTGGTCTTGCCGGTGGAGGTGCCGCCTGCGACGAGGATGTTTTGCCGCTCCATCACCGCGCGACGCAGAAACGCGGCCTGTGCGGCGGTCATGATGCCGGCGGCCACATAATCGTCGAGCGAGAACACCGCGACCGCGGGGCGTCGGATCGCAAAGCAGGGCGCCGCTACCACCGGGGGCACCAGCCCCTCGAACCGCTCCCCACTTCCGGGCAGTTCGGCGGAGACGCGGGGGCTGGCGGGATGGACCTCGACCCCGACATGATGGGCGACAAGACGGACGATCCGCTCGGCGTCGGCGGGTGTGATCCGGGTGCCGGTGTCTTCCATCCCGCCGGCCAGCCGGTCGATCCACAACCGGCCGTCGGGATTGAGCATCACTTCGACGATTGACGGATCGTCGAGATGCCCGGCGATGGCCAGGCCGAGGGCGGTGCGCAGCATGCGCGTGCCTCGGGCGACGGCTTCAGAGCGGAAAGGAGCAACGGACACCGGGAACCCCGCGTTTGACCTCCCGAGGGAGGCAGTGGATCAGCGGGGTTGATTAGAAAGAGGCATGGTCACGCCAGCGCAACAAGTCTCTGGAGCCGTAGGGCGCTGGGATGGAAGAACTTGCATAGGGGTGTGTCGCCGTTTGAGCGGTGACGGGGCGAAAGGGCGCTGCTACCGTTTGCGGAATCGATCACGACACGGACCTGCGCCCGCATGAGCAAAGCCTTCATTGCCGCCGTTCTTCAGGACTCCCTCGCCTGCACGGGCGTGGCCGCCGCCAAGGCCGCCGACGACCTGGTCGGGGCCATTGTCGCCGAGCTGAAGCACGAGGGCGGGTTCACGCTGCCGTCTTTCGGGACGTTTTCCGTCCACAAGACCAAGGCGCGTAAGGCGCTCAATCCCCGCACCGGGGAACCGGTGAAGGTCAAGGCGGGCAAGACCGTGCGCTTCAAGGCTAGTCCGGTTCTGAAGAAGACGATCTGATCAATTGGATGCCCCATTCAGTGGCTGCCCGATGATAATTTGGGGTTCACAGCAGGAGACTGACGGCTTCAACCTTATGTTGAACATAGAGCGCGACGACTTCCATTGCAGATAACGGCCACAACTGTTTCAAAACCCATCCGCCGCGTCAAACAGCAAGTCGACTGTCCATCCTGAGGTCAAGGAGGCAGTAAGAGGACGGTGTGAAGCGTGCAGTCTGGCAGGCATGTCCGTGTGGATGGACCATTATCCTAAAAGCCGTTTATAAATTGCATGTGCAGTCGAACGGAGCAGTGGCGAAAAGAGATGATAACTCAGCAGCATGTACAGGAGAGCCTGAGTCGATCTTTTATTCATGCCATAGCGGGTTCTGCTGGTGTAAATCTGCACGTTGGTCGAGAATTCGACTATGGATTTGATGGAACCTTTCGTCCCGTAATAATTCGCGGAAAACGGAGGGTAGAATCCGGATTCCCAGTTGATTTTCAGCTCAAATGCACAAAAAGCTGGAGCCATGAAGCGAAACAAGTGGCCTACAACATCGAGACCAAGACCTATAACGATTTAGTTACCCGGGATCCTGAAGGAATTGGCGCTGTTCTGATTTTACTCTGTGTTCCAGACGATCCGGCCAAATGGGTCGAGGTATGTGAAGAATATATTAGGATGCAACGTTGTTGCTATTACACTGTCCTATCTGGAGACCCTGTCGCCCACGAGGGGTCAACTAAAAAAATTTTGATCGACCGTACAAATGTCCTTACACCAGATGCTCTGATTGGACTGTTGGCCAACGAACGTGAGCGGAAAGCGAGGGCAGCGTCATGACTGACATTGACGATCCTCAGTTCGACATCGAACCTCGGTTGATTATGCGCTATCTTCAACATGTGGGGTGGAGCGCGGGTGATTTCGGCCATAAGTTCAATAGAGTGTTCTTTAAGGACGATGCGCCTGACACCGTAGAAATATTTTTTAAAAAGCGGGCAAGTAAAGAAATAAAAAGGAAAGAGGTCTTCTTTGCCCTAAAAACTATTTCTGAATTTTACGACCGCGAGATTTCTGATGTTAGCAATGATATAAAATCGCTGTCATATGATCAGATTACAAGCAAGATCCCGAACGAGTACGTTCTAAATGATACGATTCAATTAAGAACCGCATCACAGTATATCAATCAAATGCGGGGATTCCTTGCGTCGTCTGCCACCACAGAACTGACGGGGGAACGGCATTTCAAACGGACTCGAAAGGAAGCAATGGAGTATGCTGAACAATGCCGGTTCGGACATACGTTCAGGGGAAGCTTTGGATTTTTGATTGAATCCTTCGTTGGCCTAAATGAAATGCCAACGCTAGATATTATAAGTGACAATTTGCCTCTAGGTCGACGTATCGTTGAACGCATTACACTGGGTCTTGCTGCCTATGAAGAAGCAGTTGAGACGCAGAACCCAAGCGTTATTGCAGAATGTCAGGACGGTTTTAGCGCCAACATGTGCGATGCGATGGCAGATATGATCGAGGAAACAGACGTTTCAAAAATGGTCATTGGAATAAATCTCTCGCCGGAGTGGCGGTCGAAGCGCATTACATCTAAGTCGATATTCTTCATCGAATATAAGAATATTGAACTTTTAAGGGTAGCGGCCAAGTCCATGCGCGTCGATGAAAAACCCCGCCTCGTGCAGGTTTTTGGTCGTGTTCGAAGAGTGGAAACGGACGGTAATCCTGCCGACCTATCGGAAGATACTGCGCCCAAAGAAATAGAGATCAATTGGGCAAGTGATGACAATACACTGCTGCACGTAAAGGTCATGCTCCCAAACGCTGACTACGCTGAGGCAGTCGAGGCTCACAGGTCCGGAAAGCCTGTGTCCGCATCTGGGATGCTAGTTCGTGTTGGCCGTTCATGGCGCCTTGATCAGGTTGGGAATTTCAAAGTTATGACATTTTAATAGCAGTATAATCTCATACCAATTTTGCTTCACTCGAACTCACGCCAGTTTTCATCCAGAATGCACGGATCTCGGTCTGGTTCCGAAGAAGAGAGCGCACTCGGTGAGTTCGAGCGAGGTTGAATTGGTATCAACAACGCGATGGCTCTTGAAATTAGTTTTCCACCAGTTTTTCACTTTCCAAACTGCATCCGACCATTCAGCACAAATGTACTCCCAGCCCACAAGATAATGCCATTGAGATTATCTATGACCGAATGGTCTGGCCCACCTTATTCAAACCCCATGGATTTGAATTTGAGTTGTATAGTATTGTCACGAACGACGCTGATATCTTCAGGGTCAAAGCCATCATCGCTTTCGGCTTCAACGTCCAGCGTCAACGTAACACGCACTCCCGGTGTGCGCTGTAATTCAGCAACGACTGACGTCAGTATCGTTTCGACGTTCCTCACCGTCCGAAGTGTATCCAGCGTGACACTTCCATAAAACCTCGTAGGTCGCGTTTGCTTAGGAGCCGACGTGGTATGCCCAGTCCCAGAAATTGTTGACGGCTTGCCGTCTGAATTCGGCGCAGGCAAAGAACTCGGCGAGGGAAGTTCGGCGTCGTTCTGCTGCCGTGCTTCCTCGGCACGAACAAGCACGCCATCCCGAGCCGGGACGGTCAAGGTTCTTTCAAACACAAGGTTTATGAACCGTTTCTTCTCCTCATCCCACCGATCTGCGAAACCGAATGCCGCTCCCATTCGAGATACTGAATCCGCAATGGCCTGTTCCAGCACGACACCATCACGCAATTTCGGCAGATAGACGAAGGTCGCGAACCAGTCGATGATTTCGGCGACGGAAAGCCAAGATCGGTCGTCAGGCCAGATGCCCTGCAGCACGACACGGAAATTCTCAGCGCCAAGTTTTTCCTTGATGATCCCTTCACCACCAGGCTTCAGCCGGTCATAGACCGCGACGGCGACTGGCTTGTCACCCCGGTTAGCAAGAACCTGCTGTTCGAGTTTGAACGCCTGTCCCGCAACGTCGCTGCTGATCGGATAGAAGACGTGACACCACGCTGTGCGGATCGCACGTTCCGTCGCTTCCCTGTACTGTTTTGACTTTGATGCAGCATCTTCTCTCTGCGCACCTGTAAGCTGTGCGGTGACAACCTTATCGTCAACAATGGACTGCCACGCCATTGCTCTCGCCGCGACGTCGCGGGCCTTAGAGAGCTCGTTTTCGTCAGGAGCGACGAAGATCAGCGTATTTCGAAAGCGCCGCTGTGTCGTTCTGCATCGCAGAAGCGCGTCCTGCACAGCCACGACTGCGGCGGATTCTGTAATGCTTCGTCCCAGATGACCATAAGCCGGCCCTAATACGACGAGAGACATATCCCGCGTCTCGTCCATCGCACTCGGCTCATCTGGCGCGGTATACACGCGCGCGAAATGCTCCTTGCGTTTCGTATCCTCCCGCAGTCGGCTTACAATCCAATCATCTACCTCATACGCGGGCAGCGTCTTTGCCCGATCATCAGCCAGCCGGTTCAGTGTTGGCTGTGTCGCGAACCAGTAGCGGCCGGCCTCGTCGTATAGATACGTTGCCCGTTCAGAAAGCTCCCGCAGCGCTTCGCCGAAGACAGCAAGCTGATCTCCCGGTTCAGCACAGGCAAGCCGGATTGAAGGGCCGGAGACTCCCGCGTTCGGCAACCCGACCGTAGGTGCTGAACACATGAAGATTGAGCGGGCGACGCGTGTCGCCGCACGTGCCTGGGTGATCCGTCGCTGTGGATTGGCCTCCATACGGGAAGACAATGAGCCCTCTCCATCCACTTCCGCGTCCACGACAGCACCAAAGGCAGGATCAAGAGGATAGAGCACGCTGACACGAACCCGCTCATGTCCGACCGGGACGCGAGCCGGGGTGATCAGTGGATCAGGCGTGCGCTCCTTCCACAGAACGCCGATCACGCCCGCCATGAACTGGAGAACACCACGCGTTCTCTGGAATTTCTCCAGCGTCGCCCAGTTGCGGGACAGTCTGCCGAATAATTCCGGATGAATGGGATAAGCAAGCTTTAGAAGGTCAGCATAACGGGCCTCATGAACCTCTGGCGGAAATTCAGCCTTGTTCTCCCGATACATTCGCGCGAAGGCTGCAACCGTGGCGTCCCGCACCTTTTCCCCTTCAGAATCCAGGGGCTGAAACAGACGTCGCCGTACGATCTCGTACGTCTCGTCGCCTGATGCCGGTAGCCAGGCACTCTGAACGCGTCCGAATACCTTCTCCAGCCGCAGCAGGGCGGCAGCTCCTTTTTCTCCGCCAGCTTCGGCTCGGCTCTCCGGCAACGACCCCACGACCACAATATCGCGGGTGCGGGCAGCCGCTTCCGTCAGAGACTGAATGAAGGACAGCAGAGCCTCGAAACGCCCGTCAGGTAACTGCCGGGCAAACATGGTGAGTTCATCAATCAGAATGACAGATGGGCCGCTCAGGCGGAACAGATCGACAAGCAGATCGGCTCCGGGATTGGTCCAGGCGGCTTCGGCTTCCCGCATGAGAGCCAGACCGGCTTCTCCGGCAAGACGCCAGGCGAGGTATCCCCAGAGCGTACGGATGACAGGTTCCTTGCCGCGTGTCAGCGGAACATCCGGTCCCTTCGACGAGCCGACAAATACCGCCCGCGCCGGTTTCGGCCACACAACACCACGCAGGGGTTCGGCAATTTCTCCGATCCCGGCCAGATCTTCCGGCTTATGTCCTTCAGCCAGTGCCCTTGCGAGATGGTAGATCGCCAGCATTGTGTGCGTCTTGCCGCCACCGAAGCTTGTCTGAAGTCCGATGACCGGATCGCCGCCCTGTCCCGCGAGACGCTGCATCACGGAGAACAGCACACGGCGCAGACCCTCCGTCATGAACGTGATGCGGAAAAACCCAAGCGGCGTCGCATAATCCTCGCTGATCTCCGCAGCGTCTCCCGCATCGACAGCGCCCAGGTCGGCGGCGAATTCAGACTGGCGGAAGCGGTTGGCCAATACATCCGGATGAGGGAGCGCTACATCGACCCACGGTGTAAGACGCTTGCCCTCAGCCGGAGCGGGAAAGGCTATTTCCGCGTTAGCCGGGACCGGAGCCGATGCGGAAGCCTGCGCAGGAGTGGTTTCCGGCACAATCCCGGAACGGCGTTGCTCATCATAGAGCTTCTGCACAGCTTCAACATCCTCGGACGGGGCCTGCGTGACTTTCAGAAGGCGCAGAATCTGATCCAGGTAACTGAGTGCATCGCTATCTGGGAGAGAGCCGACATTATGCGAGACGGCATTCCGTGCCATCAGGGCAGCGGACGCATAGCGGCGTGCATTGTGCTTCTCACGGAATGGAAAAGCCTCGTCAAACACTTCACGCCAGTTATCCAGCATGGTCTTGACCAGCCCGTACGCATCCAGCCCGTCATTCGGGCCAGAACCGGCGGCGCGGCTGGCATAATGCAGCCATTTCGCGCCATGCCTGTTCGCCATGTGCTGCTCGATGAAGGGGTAAAGGCCACGCTGCAGGTGATAAAGCCCGTTCTGAACGCGAAGCAGGGTTTCTTTCTGTTCGTCAGACATGATGTCCTCCTTCACACGGTTCAAAGCAGACGTGGCGTTTCTTCCGCCACGGGTGATGCAACAGGATTGGGGATTTCCGACGCCAGCCTCTCAAGGGTCGGCCATTCATCGGCCAGCGCGTTATAAACCAGTGCCTCGGCGGACCATCCCTTGTCCGTGGCGATCTGGAAGAGGCGATAGGCCAGCGCTCGTGCGGCTTCTGTCTTTCCGCCCATGCCTGCGACGAGACGGGCTGCTGCCTCCTGACCACCTTCTTTGGCCTCCAGCGTGCGGGCAACGTGCTGAACACACTCCCAGACAGTCAGCGTTCCGTCTGTCTGTGGTGACCAGCCTGCTGGAAGGTTTTCACGCGGCGTCAGTTGCGCCTTGCCGCGCCGGTCAAGAAACACCTCGGACTGGAAGAGTGAAGACAATGAGATATTCTTGGCATTGGCCAGTGTGATGAGTTCGCCGGAAGGTCGCGTGTCGAAACCATGCGAAGCGTACCAGGCCAGGGCCACCTGCGTCTCGGGATCGAAATCCGCGTCCAGCGCGTTCTCTATTTCTTCCCAGACGCGGTTGATGAGCGCCAGGGCCGTACGCACGCTCATGACGCTGTCGTCGTCTTCCAGCACGCTGGCGTATCGGGTGAAGACACCCATTCCGGGACCGATGATGGACTGCGGCATATCGACTGGCGAGACGCCATCATCGCGCAGGCGCTCACGGGCTGCGGGGAGTTCTCTACGCAACGCTCGAAGGAAGTCAGAACGGGTGATAACGCCGGATCTATCTGAACGTGTCCGACAGACAAGCACGATAGAGGAGGCAAGCGCATTTGTCCCACTAGCAATTGTTCTTGCGCCCCTTTCCGTTCTCACTGGCCATGTACCGTCAATCAATAAACCGGTATCGACGACAGCCTGCAAGAAAGAAGCCCATCCCGCTGAAGTAACTCCTTCCTGCTCAATCTCTGACTGTTTAAACGCGTAGTAGATTGTCAGAGGTTCTGTCTTGACTGATGCCTCCCGTATCGAGGCCAAAGCATCTTTCATGCCAGCCATAAAGAATGCTTCAGCCCCCTCTTTTCCGCCGTGTCGATATGGGGTCGCAATAAGCTCTTCTCTTTTGGGCGTAACAAGGCGTCGGAACAAACCGGGCCATTCGTCCGCCAGAGAATGTCTCAACCAAGTATAAAAAAAATCAGAAAGGTCAGCGTAGCCGATGTTGTCATAGTACGGCGGATCAGTGGAGATCAGAACAGGACGAACGGGAAATGAATTTGTAGCAGCGTTTATATTATAAACTACTCCCCCGGACATCGCGGGAAGGTCTCCCAATGTTCGGGAGATGCCGGCAATCGACACAGAGAAGTCCCCCGCTGCTTCAGCAAAAGCGTTAACCTCTGCAAAGTCCCATGCCATGGGCAATGCCTGTCGAGCAAAAGTAGACTTAGCTTGATCTCGAGAGGAACTCCAAAGAACAATTGTGGATGAGTAGTCGGCTATTTTACTTACACCCAATGCCAGATACGTCGCCACAGCATCCGCATAGGCGGTCGCTCCTGTGCCGCCTTCATGAAGTGGAGTTGAGGCAGTTGAACGACCGGCGGCGATGGCGTGCTGCAGCACTTTCTCGCGTGCTTCGGCGACGAGATCGGAGAATGTGGTTAGCGCCACAAGTTGACGTGGTGTAAAGAGCGATGCGAAAGTCTTTAGGCCATAAGAAATTACCCATAATGCACGTGGATCGTTAGCAATTTCTCCCTCTGGCAACCATTTTGGGATAGCAGACTTCGCTACAAGCTCGTCTGAATTCCTCGGAGATAAGTAGAGACGAGTGCGTTTACCTTCTGCAACAACAGCCATCAAACGCTCTCCAAGACGGCCTGCAACACCTTCAGCCTTGATCCAATCTCCGCTAATTGCCGCACCGGTTAAAGCACAGAGAAAATTTGCACCACGACCTGTCTTTGTTCCATTCTTCAGCTGTATTTCATCATCTTTCGATAGTTCCCCCGTCCGGACCACAAAGCGCCAGCCGTCAGACGCATTTGCGTCATGAACGATCTCCGCCCACGCCTTCTTTCCTTCTTTGGTGGACAGCATGAAGGAAGAGACCAAGGGCACCATTGCGCCTTTTGCCGCCGGGTCAGGACTGCGGACCGTTCGCGCCCAGAGCCAGGCGATAACAGTCGCTTCCGATCCATCGGGCAGCGCCGCTTTCGGGTAGAGATGGCCAATGCGCATTTCCGCCTCGTCGCGCATCCATTTGCCGTAATAGCGCACATCTTCGGCTAGTCCCTGTGCGCCGCGTCCCTGCCATGCCCCACCACGAGCAGCCTCTGCTCTCGCATCGGGATTGACGGGGGCCTGCCCCGCGAATTTGGGTGGTATCTCGACGAGTGCCTTGCCGATCAGAACGGCGACTGGGTTAAGGTCCGAGCCATAGGCACGCAGGCCGAGGCGTTGCGCTTCCAGCGGGATGGAACCACCGCCGGAGAACGGGTCATAGACGGGTGGGGCCTTTTCCTGAAGGTAGCGAAGGATGGCCTCACCGTTTTCGCGAGGAGGCGGTTCCTCCCCGATGTTCCATGCAACAGAACGGGCGATTTCCCAGCGAGCGGCATTCAGGATCGTCTCGTTCCCGCTTGCATCCCACGGAACCATCGCCCGGATGACGTCGTGGAGCCGGTTGCGTTCGGCTTCCTGCGCCTCCTCTGTCGGAAAGCGGTCGGGCCATGCGGAAGGATCGTCCACCAGTTGCGCGAACAGCACGGCGCGACAGGCGGCAAGTGGCCGACGCGCCCACCACAGATGCAACGTGGATGGATGGCCATGCCGGATGGACTTTTCCTTGGCGCTAGCGGCGTTGATCTCATCCAGCGGGAGCGACACCTCGATCAGCTTGCGTCGAATAGTCGGGTTGGGCCGGGTCGAGGTGGACATGGGAAACTTTCTTTACGTACACAGGAAACAGGGAATGATAGACGGAAAGGCGGGCAACGTCAGGAGGGCGGTGCGCCCTGTCCCAGAAGATCGTCTATATCGAACACGACAGCGGTCTCTCCGAAGCCGGGCTCACGGTGGCAGAAGCGGCGGACATACACTGGTGCATGGGCAAAGCCGCTTTCCACACGCACCACGGCAAGGATGTAGGCGTCCGGGCTGTTGAGCGAGGCGAGTAGTTCGTTTTTGGTCACGATGATATGGGTTCCGTCAGCATGACGGCCCTTGACCTCAATGAACCGGAGGTGGCCGGTTGTTCCATCCCGACTTTCAATGTCCCAGCCTTTTTTCTCGGCTGACACATCACGCGGATCGTTTCCGAGTGCGCGCTCGGCTGTAATCACGGCCAGCATCGCATAACGTTCGATCTCGGCACGGGCGATCGGGTCTTCCGAGAACGCCATCGGCGTGACCGGAAGCGCATTTCGCTGCTCCAGCAGGCCACGGGGGATAATCAGGGCAGCCCCCCGGAGGACCGGAGAAAGCGGGCTGATCTGACGTTCCCGATCCAGCTCCGTCTGCCGTTTATAGAGACGGTCTGTCAGGCGCTGGGCTGTCGCCTCCGCATTGGAGGCGTTGATGCGCTGATCCTTGCCAGCCCGTTCCTCTTCGCGCAGGCGGGCTGCACGGGCATCCCAGTAGTTGATTTCGCGTGTCAGGCGGGCGCGCACCTCATGCTCGATCTTGTTGATTTCCGGCAGGCGGCGCGTCCGCACTTCCTGCAAATGGGCTGGTACGAGATGGGCTATGGCATAGGTGATGGCGCGTTCTTCCACCTGGCCCGAAAGCCAGGAAGCCTGTGCGATCTCGCTGAGAGCCGCACGTTCGGCCTCGGTCGCTGGGCGCGTGTCCAGATAGGGCGCCGGGCCACCATCCTGCGCCGAGCCATCCTCACCCAGATAGACAAACTGCAGGCGCTGGGAGATCACGCGCGGCTCGCCGGATGGCGTGGAGCGCCCATCGCGAATGGCATGTTCGAGATAGGCCAAGAGGCGCGGCTCTACGCTTTCATCGGCCTCATCAATGAGGATTGCGCCCTGTTGAAGGAGTGGACGGAAGCGTTCCAACGTAAGGTCGAGAGTGGCCTCGAAGAGTGGATGCCCGGGAGCGAGCAATTCGGCCTGTGGACGACCTGCGATCAGGCATTTATCGAACACAACCCGTGCATAACGATCCAGAACCGGGTCACCTCGCCCAATAAGGCGGTCGCGGTGCTTGAGAGCGGAGGGGACACGCATGACTTCAAAACGACCGGCCTCGCGTTCAGACATCCTGCCGCCGAGAAGGGAAAAAGCCTCACGAAAGAAAGCGCCGACAAAATGGGGCTGCAGGCGCATGGCCTCGGCCCGCTCCATCTGGTCGCGGATCGCGGCGACTGAGGTTGCGGCCATACCCTCGGACGTGAGTTTGCGTTCTTCGACAAGCCTGTTGATGGCGTCCACATCGACAGCGTTTTCCACCGACTGGAACAGACGTGCGCGGATTTCCGGCCGGTCCCCGTAACGGACTGCCTCAACCAGAAGATCGCGCAAGGCGTTGCCCTCGAAGAGGTCACCCAGTACGTCGTACACCTTGCCACCAAGCGCGGCCCGGGCTTCTTCCAGCTTGTCGAGAAGACGCTGATAGACTTCGCCCTCGCGTGTATTGACAGCACAGAGGTTCCATAAGTGGCAGATTTCTGTCTGACCGATACGATGGATGCGTCCAAACCGTTGCTCAATCCGGTTGGGATTCCAAGGCAGGTCATAATTGACCATCAGATGAGCGCCACGCTGGAGATTGACGCCTTCACCGGCAGCATCGTTGGCGATCATGACCCGCACCGCCGGATCAGAATTGAAGGCAGCCACGGCTGCACGTCTTGCCTCGCGTGTGATCCCGCCATGAATTACGACAACGGAGTCAGGTTCTCCAGTACGGGCGGCTATCCTGTCACGGAGATATTCCAGCGTGTCCTTGGGTTCGGTAAAGATCAGAATCTTGCGTCGGGCACCGGTATGGGAATCAACCATAATCGGATCATCTAATATGGCCTCAAGCTGGCGCCATTTCGTGTCCTCGCCGGACAGCTTGAGACGCAGAGCCTGCTCTTCAATGTCACGCAGAATCAGAATTTCGGCTTCAAGTTCCGCAACTGTAGCCGCAGCGGTGGCCCGATCGGCGATCGTGTCCTCCATATCTTCCGCTTCGGTTGCCGTCGCCTCATCCAGATCGTCGAGATCATCTGACGGTGTGTGGTGGCGCAGGATGCTGTCCCGATGGAGCCGTTCCTCACGGAGCCGCGCTTCCAACCGTTTACGGCGTCGCTCCAGCGAGCGGTGTATTGCAGCGGCGGATGAGGCCAGGCGTCTCTGAAGAATCTGGAGAGCAAAACCGACATTGCCCTGCCTTTGACCGTCTCCGATCCTGTCGGCACGGTTCATTTCCTCGCGAACGTAAGAGGTAACGGCCTGATAAAGATCAGCTTCAGCCGGAGAGAGTTCGTAGGCAACGGTGTAGGCGCGACGCTCGGGGAAAAGTGGCGTGCCATCAAAGCGGAACAGCTCTTCCTTCGTCAGACGACGCATCATGTCCGAGACGTCCGCTTTCCGCACGCCTTCGCGAAAGCGTCCTTCGAATCGGTCGGAGTCCAGAAGACCCATGAAAAGCTGGAAGTCGGCTTCCTTGCCATTGTGGGGCGTTGCCGACATCAGAAGCAGATTGCGTGTGTGTGCTCCGAGAAGCTTTCCGAGTTTGTAGCGTCTTGTCTCTTTTACCTCCCCGCCGAAATAGGAAGCGGACATGCGGTGTGCTTCGTCACAGATCACGAGATCCCACTCAGGCGCGGCTTTCAGACGTGCCTGAAGGGCATCAGAACGAGCCGCCATGTCGAGGCGAAGAATAAAACGGTTACGCTCGGCAAAAGGATTTCCCGTGACAGAGTTTTCAACCTGATCACGGGTCAGAAGATCAAACGAGAGGGCAAACTTTTCCGCGAGTTCTTCCTGCCATTGCTCGACCAGACTGCCCGGCGCAACAATCAGGCAGCGTTCCATATCCCCCCGGATCAGCAGTTCCTTGATCAGCAGGCCCGCCATGACGGTCTTGCCAGCGCCCGGATCGTCAGCAAGCAGGAAGCGCAGCGGCTGGCGCGGCAGCATCGCGCCATAAACGGCAGTGATCTGGTGCGGGAGCGCTTCAATACGTGACAGCGTAATCGCGAGATAGGGGTCAAACAGATGTGCAAGACGCAGACGCCACGCTTCCGACACAAGGCGCAGGAGTGCACCGTCCGCATCGAACGCATAGGCTCGACCAGGCTGGACAAGCTCGAACGGAATCTCATCGCCTCGATACAGCAGCCGTTCGCCGATTTTTCCATTGACCCGAAAAACAAGATTGAGCGCATCAGGTCCGAAACTTCGCACCTGAATGATTTCAGCTATTCCGCCAGTATCAAGGCCACGAACATGAGCGCTTGGCTGGAGTTGTCCGAACTCCATCAGCGCGTTCCGGCCATTGCTGTGGCTTCGCGAAGCTTGCGGTCAAAAGTGACAATCTCTGCATCCAGAACGCGGGCTAGCCAGAGATAACTTGCGTCGTAGGCGGTCAGTCCGGTCTTTTCGGCAACCAGAACGACCTCACCCTGATTCACTGCGATTTCTCGGATCCCGAGTTGCTTTCGTAAATTGAACGCTGAAAGCAGTTTATCACGCTGTTCAGGATGTCGGCGACACTTGATCAGGCAGACATTCGCCAGTTCAAACTGTAGCAACGGAGGCGCTGCGAGTTTGCAGTCATTCATAAGCGCCGCAGCCTCTTCACCTTCCGGCTCCCCGAAAAGGAGCGCTGCGACAACCGACGTATCAATCACTTTTATAATGCTCATTTTTACGCGCGAGCATCACGATCATGACGCACCATCTCTGTCGATTCTGAGGGGGTGGCGACTCCCATCATCCGGATTTCAGCAAGGACGCCGAACACCGATTGTTCTGGTTCATGGGCTACGGCGGCTTCGATGATGGCCATAAGCTCACCCTGAAGAGACCGATGATGGCGTTCAGCACGCATCCGGAGCTTCTGGACAAGGTCTTCCGGGGTGTTCTTGATCGAAAGATTCATCTTTTCGCCTCCATAATGGAACCATTTTGGAAGCTAGTCCCTCTTGACTTAAAATGCAAAGGGATCAATCGAGATTGGATAGCCTAGTCGATCGGCGCACTCGGAGACCGTTCACACGTCCCTATCAATTTCTTCGTATGTTAAACCGGCGATGATCTACCGAGTCAGGTATCCAGCCCTTCCGCAAGGGCCCCAATGTCCAGCCGAACCTCATCCTCCAATGTTTTCCCTCTGGCAAGCTTACGCCCGACTGCCTCGATAAACCCGTCATACCGCTCCCGCCCCTTGCTTTGTGCCGCAGCAAGGGCTGCATCGGGCAGTGGGGGAGTGCTGGTCAGCCAGAACCGCACGAACACGGCGAGCGATTCATTGGAGATCGTCACCCGCCGCTCCATGCGCTCCAACTGTCGTGTCATCCGGTCCAGCCGCCGGGCCAACGCCGCCTCCAATCGTTCCGGGCCGTCCGGCGACAGAAACGATGCCAGCGCCGTCTCCACGATCAGCGCCTGCGGCACTTTCTTGCGGGCAGCGTAATCGGCTAATTTTGTGCTGAGATCGGGCGGCAGCCGGATCGTGTGCTTGATTCGCATAGCAGTCATAGCCCCATCCGATCGCCAGGATCGAGCGAAACCTGACGCGCGAGACCCCGCTCACCGCACCGCAAGGTCTGTGCCCGCTTCGCATCGTCCTCGGGTTCATCCTCCGGCGGATCAAATTCATGCACCGGCTTCCTCGGTGCCTGCACCACCTCTTCCTGTTCCGGCAGTTCCGGCTCACGGCGGATGCCGGCATTGGCGGGATCATCATCCGCATTCCCGGCAGGAAGCGGCTGGACCACATCAGCCCAGTCCCCTGGCGGCTGCGGCCTGATGGGCGGCGTTCCTTCGGGAGATGGCGGTGGCTCGAACCGGGGTGGCGGGAGGATGCGCGCGGCCAATTCTGCATCTTCGAAATACCGCGCCTTGCGCGCCCGGACCGGCGGACAACCCGAGACCAGCACCAGTTCCTCGTCTGGGGAAAGCTGCATGATTTCGCCGGGCGTGAGCAAAGGCCGCGCGGTCTCATGGCGTGTCACCATCAGATGCCCGAGCCACGGCGACAGCCGATGCCCGGCATAGTTTTTCGCATCCCGGATCTCGGTCGCGGTGCCGAGCGCATCCGATACGCGCTTGGCGGTCCGCTCATCATTTGTGGCGAAGCTGACCCGGACATGGCAGTTGTCGAGGATAGAATTGTTCTGCCCATACGCTTTCTCGATCTGGTTCAGGCTCTGGCCAATCAGGAAGCTCTTGATACCGTAGCCCGCCATGAAGGCCAGCGCACTCTCGAAGAAATCCAGCCGCCCGAGCGCCGGGAATTCATCGAGCATCAGCAGCAGCCGATGGCGTCGTTTCGCCTCCAGTTCCTCCGTCAGTCGGCGGCCAATCTGGTTCAGTACGAGCCTTACCAGCGGCTTGGTGCGGCTGATGTCCGAAGGCGGGACCACCAGATAGAGTGTGGCCGGATGGCTGCCGGCGACAAGATCGCGGATGCGCCAGTCGCAGCGCCGCGTCACATGCGCCACGACCGGATCGCGATACAGGCCGAGAAACGACATGGCGGTGGACAGCACGCCGGAGCGTTCATTGTCGCTCTTGTTGAGCAGTTCGCGCGCCGAACTGGCAACGACCGGATGCACGCCCTTCGCCCCGAGATGCGGCGTGGTCATCATGGCGCGTAGCGTGGTCTCGATGGCGCGTTTCGGGTCGGAGAGGAAATTGGCTACCCCGGCCAAGGTCTTGTCCTCCTCGGCATAGAGGACATGCAGGATCGTGCCGACCAGCAGCGCATGGCTGGTCTTTTCCCAGTGGTTCCGCTTCTCCAGGGCGCCTTCGGGATCGACCAGCACGTCTGCAATATTCTGCACGTCGCGGACCTCCCGCTCACCGCGCCGGACTTCCAGCAGCGGATTGTAGGCGGCGCTGGCCAGATTAGTCGGATCGAATAGCAGCACCCGGCCGAAGCGCGAGCGCCAGCCGGCGGTCAGCGTCCAGTTCTCTCCCTTGATGTCATGGACGATGGCGGAGCCCGGCCACGTCAGCAGCGTCGGCACCACCAGCCCGACGCCCTTGCCCGAGCGGGTCGGTGCAAAGCACAGCACATGTTCCGGCCCGTCATGGCGGAGATAGACATCGGCCGAGCGGCCCAGCACCACCCCATCGGGGGCGAGCAGTCCCGCCCGACGGATCTCACGCGGATCGGCCCAATGCGCCGAGCCATAGGTGGTGGCGCGTTTCTTCTCACGAGCGCGCCAGACGGACATCGTGATCGCGATGATGACGGCGGCCACACCGCCTGCCGCCGCGATATACCCGCCCATCGTGAAGATGTCCGGAGCGTAGGCGTCGTAGGCGAACCACCACCAGAAGAACTCCGGCGGGTAATAAACCGGCCAGCCGAGCAGCGTGACCCACGGCGCGCCAAGCTGCGGCTGGAAGCCGAGCCGCCAGGCAGTCCACTGCGTCGCGGCCCAGGTAAAGGCGAGGATCACGGTGCTTACCGCACACACCGATCCCCAGAGGATCTTGGTCTGGTTCATGACAGGAACCGACCAAACGGCTCGATTTCCCGATACTCAAGACCTAATTGAAGCGCTTTGGTTCGCCGGACGGGAGCGGATAATAAACGGACGGTTTCCGGACGACCTTCACGGCGGCAAGAATATCGAGAATCGTGCGTTTGCTGACGCCGCTTCGCTCGCCCTGCTCCAGCAATCCGACAAGCGTCCGCTCGTCTTGATGATTGGCTGGATAACGGATCGGTGGCGCCTTATTTCGCCTTGCCATGCAGGGAAACCCCGATTGCCTTGTCGTCGTATGTGGGAAAGAACCCGTTACGATAAAGATGCCTCCGTTTGAGGATCGCACCCGCATTCTGATCGTTGTGAGGGCGTCGAAGTTCATCGTCATTGACAACCGCTGCGCGTAATCCCACGGCCCTGACTCTACGAGTCAAATATCTGCGGCAGATCCCGTGCGCCATGAAGCACGCGGACGATGCGTACCTCATCGACCAGTTCACGGAAGAACAGCAGATAGCGGCCGTGAACAATGACCCTCAATCCGGGGCTCATCTCATCGCGCGCCGGAAAGCTCTCCGGATGCTGTGCCGCGGTGGCTGCCTTCGCTTCCAGTTCGGCAACGAAGCTCATGGCCCGCTCGGGATTGTCTTCGGCGATGTAAAGCGCGATCTCCAGAAGGTCGGCACGCGCGGCGGGAGCAAAGCCGAGCCGCTTCATCCCTGCGAACGGCGCCGGGCAATCGCGTCCCGCAATTCGGCGAAGACGGTCTCGGCCGGGATGCTCGACCCGCTTTCGTCGCCTATCCTGATCGCTTCCCGCAGGGCATCGAGATCACGACGGTCGGTATCACGTCGGCGCATCCATTCGCGCAACGCCTCGCGCACCACCTCGCTGGTCGAGGCGTATTCGCCACCGTCGACGGACTGGCGCAGGATCGCCGCCATCTCGGACGGCACGGTGATGGTCATACGTTCGATCGTGGACATGAAGCGGCTCCTCCCAAGTGAGCATACTTCATCATACTTATGAAGCAGCCGCTTTGTCAGCCGAAACTCGCAGGCCACCCGACGTCAAATCCCGAGCCCGCGCTTGCGACCGAAATTCCAGTCCACCGTCCCGCCCGGCGACAGGGTGCCGGAAACCTGCCGTCCGAGCTTCTGCTCCAACGCTGGCCGCCACGGCACAAGCTGGAAGCCCAGCCCGTCATCGACCATCGCGAACCGTCCCGAGGATAGAACGACCCGCTGGCGATAGACCCCCGAGACGATCTCGCCTTCCTTCGCGGGGCGGTGCTCCAACCCGGTCTGCGCCGCAAGCCTCGCCGCCGCCTGATCGAGATCGCGCTGGCGCAGGGTGCCGATCAGGTCGGGCGCGAACACCACGCGCTCACTCTGCCGCCGGGCCAGCCCCTCCGACGCCAGATGGTCAATCCGCTGCACCATCGCTTCACGGACCTCCGAGCCGAAACCCGCATTGGCCAAGGCTGGATCCTTGGCGAGCAACTGGCGATCGAGCCAGGTTGCGCCAGGTGCTGTCACCTGCTCGGCCAGCGTGAAATCTGAACGCGCGGCGAGCGACAGACACTGCGTGCCTTTGGCATCCTCCCAGCTCCGGGTCTCAACGATCGCACCGGTCCTGGCATCGCCGGTCAGGTCCAGATCGGGGAAGCGGACATGATGCGTCCGTCCGTCGGTCCCCGCAATCACCGCGTAGCCCGAACCCTTGAGTTCATCATCCAGCCCGCGCTCGACCAGCCGCCCGATGACCGGATCGGCCAATGTCTCGCCGTGGATCGCGAAACCCGCAACATCGGGTTCCGCCCCGCCGTCGGACATGGCGCGGTGCATGGTCCTGATGATGTCGCCCCGGATGGAGAGATCACGCAGGGTCGCCTCCAGCCCCGGCTTGAGGGTCCAGCGCGCCACCCCGACCCGTTCGGCGAGGCCAAGCCCTTCCAGCTTGGTCGCCCTTCCGACCAGCAGGCGGCGCAGTTCCGGATCTTCTGCACCCGCGCCGGGACGGAGATCGACGATGCCGCCGCCCTCGTCGCTGAGATCCTGCAACGCGCGATCGAGACTGGTCCAGCGGTCGGCGCCAATCTCGGTGTCCAGGGCGGTGCGTATTTCCCGTTCGCTGCGCGGGCCAAGCTCCAGCGTCACCCGTTCGGCGGCGCGGTCGCGCAGCCCCTGGCTGATATAGGCGCGGCTGATCACCAGATCCTTGCCGTCATCGGCCACCCCGCGCACCAGGATATGGACGTGCGGATTGTCGGTGTTCCAGTGGTCGACCCCGACCCAGTCCAGCTTCGTGCCGAGGTCGCGCTCCATGTCCTGCATCAGTTCCCGCGCGAAGCCCCGCAAATCCTCCATCCGCGCTGCGTCCTCTGGGGAGACGATGAAGCGGAAATGGTGCCGGTCGTCTTCGCAGCGTTCCGCGAAGGCCTTGCTGTCCACTTCGTCGGAACCGGCATCGAACAGATGGGCCTTGGCCCCATCGCGGGTCACGCCCTCGCGTCTGAGATAGGCGATGTGCCGGGCAAGAGGCGCGGACCGAAACCGCGTGCCCTGCTGGCGGACCACCCGCGCCTTGACCACGACCCGACGGGCATTGCTTCGCAGCCGCATGGACAGGGCCGCGCGTCGGCCGCGCCCGAAACGAGAACCGCCACCGCCTCCCCTGCCCTTCGCACCGAACCGGGTGCCGGTATGACCGGCCTTCTTCGCGGCACGCATGACCTCGCCAACGAAGGATTTCGGTCGTGCGCCCTGGTTGCCATGCTGGATACGTCCGGGCCGGACGGTCAGGTTGTCATCGCACGTCGCCATGTCCCGCTCCCTGCTTCGATGTGCGCCTGACGGCGCCCGGGGCCTTGAAAAGATTAGGAAAACTGCATGGACAGCCGCAGGCGGCTGGTGGTGAGAGGACAAACTCCCCAATCAAACCAACCACATGCAGCCCCGGACGGGCGCTGCTTTTACCTTGCCCTCTTAATCGGGCGGGTTTTTTGGTCAAGTTTTTCATTCTTCGTTTTCCTTTAGCTTCCTTTCACGATCACAGTTCTGCTCCTGGACTGGCATCTCGGCCCTGACTGAGGGTTCGTGGCACGCCGTGCACTCTTCCGCGCTCAGCGACGACTGATATGCCGCCCCATCCGTGGATGGGCGGCCGGCCTTTCGTCGTGGCGCATTTTGCCATCGGATTCACGGGGCAGCATCACAGGCACTCGAGCGGAGTCCCACGAGGCGTTCACCTGCGCGTGCTCCAGGCAAGATATCGTGCTTCCCGTCGTCCTCGACTGCACCCTTCCCCATCCGCCTTGGCGGATCTCCCTGTTCAGAACGCCGCGGTCATCCCGACACGCGGCGGAACATTCCTTTGCAGCTGGACACTCACGCGAGCGCCCGCGGCAATTTGCGGTTCTTGCAAGCGATATGACGGGCCCGCTCTTCGGGATCGACGGCCGGACCGCCGTCATAGACCGTTCCGTCGAGCCACATGGCATGCATGATCACGGCCATCTTGCGCGCCACGGCGACCGCCGCCTTGCGATGGCAGGACCGTTTCGCCAGTTCCAGGCCCCAGGTCCGCAGCTTGTCGCGCCCCTTGAAACGCGTCAGCAGGACCGACGCCGCTTCATAGAGGGACCGCCGCACCTCCGGATCGCCGGCCTTGCTGATGCGTCCCTGCACATCGATGCTGGTACCCGACTGCCAGCGCCGCGACGTCAGGCCGAAATACGCCGCGACGTCGCGCGAGCGCCGGAAGCGCGACGGATCGTCGATCGCCGTCATCACGCCAAGCGCGGTCACCGGCCCCACCCCCGGAATGGCCATGAACCGCCGGCACACCTCGTCACCCGCGACGATCCGCACCACCAGCTTGTGCAGCCGGGTATATTCTTCCCAGAGCACGGCCTTCGCCCGCAGCATCGCCTCCATGAGATCGCGGGTCAGCGCGTCCTGCGCCACGGCCTCGCGAACGGCGGTGTCGAAGCGCGCCCGCGAGACCGTGCCCAGGCGGATACCGAACGCCTTGAGCGAATGGCGGATCGTATTCTCGAGATCCATGAATTTGCGCTTGAGCGTGCTGCGCTGGGTCAGGATCAGACGCAGCCGATAGCTTGCTTCGCTCTTGATATGGGCCGTCCGGAACCAGCCGGTGCGCACGATATGCGCGATCCCCAGCGCGTCCGCCTTGTCGGTCTTGTTGCGCTGCGCCGACATCGCCGCCCGCACGTGTTTCGTCTCCAGGCAGACCGCCGGCAGGCCCAGCGCCAGCATCTCCGGATGCAGCCAGGGCGACAGGGAACCTGCCTCGTGACCCATACGGCGCAGGCGCGGCAGGAACGGCTTCACGGCATCCCTGAGCGCAGCCGGGTCCGTGGCCACCGTCGTTTCCAGATGCACGGTGCCCTGCTCGTCCACCACACAGACCGCCGTTTCGTCGATCGACACATCGAGACCGCAAAAGAATTCCATCGCACGCCTCCCGCGCTGCTGTTTCACCGCGGCAACTCTACCTTCTTTCCGGCCCGGGAGACCGCCAATCGACGACGACCGCTCAGGCCCGATTACGGCTGGCAGTCCTTTCCTCCGTTGCCAGCCTCCCCCCAGCACCCCATCCCCGAGGCACCCACAGCCCGCCAGCGCCCGATGGACCTGAACGGCGGTCATCGGTTCGCCTCCCCATGCCCTGACGCGATGAACAGCCCCACCGATTGCGGGGCGAGTGCCGTCCAGTCGCTCGGGCGATCGCCATCGGCATGCACCGGATCGTGCGCGCTCCCGACATGCCGGTGGGCATTTCCTATGCGCAGGAATGACGCCGGGAAGAGGGAAGAGCCCTGCCAGGATGGTGCCGCCGAAGCACTGATTGCGATGTCATCGGCAAGCGGCAGGGCCAGCCGCGCGCTGACCGACGCGACGTAGTTCCGCGTCTCGGCAGGCAGCGGCCGGCCGGTCGCCAGATGCTCGTCATAGCGCGCGGGACCGGCATTATAGGCGGCGAGAAACCCGGCCTCGCCGTAGCGATCCCGCATCCAGCGCAGATAGGTCGCTCCTGCCAGAATATTATCGTGCGGGTCGAACGGATCGTCGCCAAGGCCGAGCGATGTGCGCAGGCTGGACCATGTGCCGGGCATCACCTGCATGAGCCCCATCGCACCCGCCGATGACACCGCCCGCGCATCGCCTCTGCTCTCGGCGTGCAGCACGGCAGCAATCCATGACGCCGGAATCTGCGCGCGTGTGGCTGCTTCCGCGATCATGTCGGCGTAGGGATCGGCAACCGCATTATGCGTCGGCACCGTCAATGAAACGACGGCCGGAAGCACGACACCGAGCAGCCGGAGCCTCAATTTACCGCCGGTCATCGCGCTTCACCGGGCGACTCCAGACCAGATGGAAGGCACGGCCCTGACGGTCGGACTGGAACAGGTTGGCGCGGATCGGCTGCGCCAGCATGGGGTCGTCGAGAACGAGCGAGAGGTAGGTGCCCGCCTTCTCACCGGTGCGTTTCCAGCCAGCGCCAATCTCAGGTCCGGCGTCGGCGTCACCGAGATGGACGCGATAGTCGGGCGCATGCTCGGCGTCCGACGATGCCGCCGGCACGATCGTCAGTTCGACGTCGAGGGCGAGCGTGCGCAGGCGACCGGCAAAGCCGTCAGCCGTGCGCGTGAAAGTGCCGATCTGGGCCATGTCAGCCTCGTTTCTGCTTGGAGTTGGGAGAAATCGGTGACGGCACGAGCCACAGCGGCTGGGCTCGACCGAGCACGGTGTCGACCGGCAGGATGCCGAAATAGCGGCCGTCAAGACTGGTCGGGACTGCCGGATTCATGACGAAGACCTGACCGGGCAGGACATGCCGACAGCCTTGCCAGACCGGCAGCGGACGGCCGCGATGATCGCGGGCCAGCGCATCGCCGAGCATCTTCCCGTCGACCGTGACGGCAGCACCAGTGCGACAGACCAATTGCCCCGCCAGTGCCGCGACCGGCTTGAGCAACGGCACACCGAGCGGCAGATAGCCACCGCGCGCCAGCATTCCGGCGATGTCGGTGGGCGGGCGGATCGCGATCAGATCGCCGACATGCAGGGGGCTTACCGATTGCAGGCGATACAGCCCGACCGGCGTGCTGGCAGTGGCGTTCCAGATCAGCCGGGGAGCCGGATGGATCACCATTGACGTGCCGGCACCGAGGATTGCGAAATAGGTGGTGAAGAACCAGCCGAAGCGCATCATGACACCGCCCTCCGGCGCAGCCAGGCCTGATGGCGGTCGCGCGTGTAGGAACGTGACGCCTGCCCGGAAAGCATCCGGTTGTGCAGATGCCGCCAATGCTCGGGTGCCACATCAACGGGGTCGATGCCGATGGCTTCGATACAATCGATCGCTTCCAGCACCAGCCGGACCTTCGGCCAGCCGCTCTGGCGCAGCAGGCTCTCGCCACCGGGACGCACGAACGGCACCATCTGATACGGCTCGCCGGGGCGGATGACGCGCACGATGTCGATGCAGGACACCACCGTGCCGTAATCGTTCGCCGCCCACCGCAGGAAGGCGAACACGGTGTCCGGCGGAAAGCTCAGTATCCGCCTACGACGATCGAGAATCTGCTCATGGGCGACAGAGCCGAAGCGGATCCAGTGCTCGATGCGCTTCTCGATCCAGGTCAGTTCGACATGAGCGAGGGTGTCGGCGGGACGACCGGATGCCGCCTCGTGCGTAGCGTTCATGGCGTGTCTCCTGGGTTGTCGGGAAACTCTCGGGCCAGCAGGGCGCGCAGCATGTCGGCAACCGTGATGCCGCGCTGGAACGCCGCGACCTTGAGCCGTCCGCGCAGTGCCGGCGTGACGTCGATGGTCAGCCGGGCGGTAAAGCGGTTGGGGGGCGCAGGCGTCTCCGGCGTCCTGACCCAGCGTTCAGGATCGGCGGGACGCGCGGCGAAACCGGGCGGCGTGCGGCGTTCCGTCATGGCGCAATTCCTTCGCCGATCAGAAACTGGCTGTACGGTTTCAGGGTAACGCGCGCCTTCGCCGACCAGTCCGCCAGGCGCCGGTCCCAGGCGAGCGACGTATCGCCACCATAGGGTAGATCGACCAGGATCATGTCGTAGGGGCCGCGCCAGGGCATCAGGGGCGCGCTGTCGCAGGTCAGCAGTGTCCATGATACCAGCCCCCTGATCTCAGCCGTCAGAGCGGCGATTTCGCGGGCGGCTATCCCTTGGGGACGAAGATCGCACACCAGGCGGCCGGTGCGCGCAGCGTCGGCGAAGGCAACACGCTGGCCGATCCGTGCCGTGAGTACTGCTGGCTCATGCCCCACCAGTGCCAGCCGGGTTTCGCGAGCGATGACCGTGCGCGCGGCGCAGCGGTTCAGCACGAAGCGGGCCAGCAGGCCGGGACGGAAGAAGCGCGCGTCCTCCAGCAGCCGCAGCATCTCGACCGAGGCCCAGCCGTCGAACGGCGAGGGCTGGGCCGGGATCAGCACCAGGTCGGCGGCCAGCAGAGCGGAGCGCAGCAGCGCCGCAACGCGCGGCGGACCGTCGATGACGACGTTATCCACTTCCTGAGCCAGTTCCGGCGCCTCGTGGTGCAGCGTGTCGCGTGCCAGCCCGATCACGCCGAACAGCCGGGGCAGTCCCTCCCTCGCCCGTTGTGCCGACCAGTCCAGCGCCGAGCCCTGCGGGTCGGCGTCGATGACCGTCACGCGCCGGCCTTCCCGAGCCCATTGGCCCGCGAGATGCAGCGCCAGCGTCGTCTTGCCGACTCCTCCTTTCT
This sequence comes from Gluconacetobacter diazotrophicus PA1 5, assembly GCF_000021325.1. Lineage (GTDB taxonomy): Bacteria > Pseudomonadota > Alphaproteobacteria > Acetobacterales > Acetobacteraceae > Gluconacetobacter > Gluconacetobacter diazotrophicus. The sequence continues at coordinate 1,163,954 of NC_011365.1, forward strand.
GGTTGAGGAAAGCCACGATCATGACCCCTCTCCGGGGCTTATCCACGGATCGGCGGGGGGGCCAACATCCTTAAAGTTAGACTCTTTTAAGTTAGATTCTAAGTTAAGGGCGTCATAACCACTTGATTCAATGTTGTGATTCGGCGTTTTCCGCAAACGATAGCACGGATGCGGTGGCAGTGATGGCACGGATAAATCCACAACTGATAGCACGGATGAATTCACAGCTTGTCCACAGGCGCCTGTGGATAGTTTGACAGGTGCAAAGGCCAGCGAGTCATTGCCGTTGCGGTCGGGGCGCACCGACAGCCGATAGCCGGCAAAGGGCTGCCGTTTCGCCATCTCGCGCAGTTCGAAGGCAAAGCGGCGATAGGGGGAAAGGCTGGCGGATTTTTCGTAGAGATGGCGAAGGCCGAAGGCCCAGCCCGCGCGCTGACGACCACCATGCTTGCGCACGATGCGATATAGCCAGCGCTCCAGACCGCCGGTGAGGTTAAAATAGGCCGGATCGATGGTCAGAACGAGCGCGTCATCGAGCACCGCCTGGTAGAACCAGTCGGGCAGGATCAGTTCGATCACGCGGGTGCGGCCTTCCCGCGCGGTATGTCGCTTCCATTCGTTGATCCAGGAAAAGCGGTGCAGTTGCCCCTTGCCGGTCTGCCGCAGCGAGGTCTTGATCGTGGTGGATTGCAGCCGATCGAAGGCTGCTTCCAGCCGCTCATAGTCCCGCGCGCTGTCGCCCCGACCGATGAAGGTCAGGATCTCGCGCGGGCTGGCCATCATCAGCCGCGACGTGCGCCGACCGGCGTCGCGCGCGGCAACGAGATGGCTGGCGGCCCAGATCAGCACGTCGGCATCCCAGATCGTGGCCATGCCATGTTCGGCGGACGCCTCGACGCGGATCGTGACATCGGGGGTCCGATAATCGATCGGGACCATGCGAGGGGATTTGGCGAGGCTGAAGAACGGAAACGCCATCAGATCCTGCGCATCGCGAGGCGCGAAATCTCCCGCGATAGCGTGGAAGAGTTCCAGTTGCTCGCGCTCGGAGCGCGTTCTGCCCGTCGGGGACATCAGCGACGGCTCCCGCGTGATGTCGGCGGAATCAGCGGGCTTTGCCGCGCGGCCGCCGACACGGTGCCGGCGGTGGTGTCCGAGGTGTGGGCGCGTGCCCCGCTCTCGACCCAGGCCTGCAATTCATCGACCCGGTAGACCACGCGGCCGCCGAGCTTCGAGTAGCGCGGGCCGGTGCCGTAGATCCGGTGTTTTTCCAGGGTGCGAATGGACAGTCCGACGAAGCGCGAGGCGTCGGGCGTGCGCAGATAGCGCGGCGGCAGGTCGCTGTAATTGGCGGACATGAGGAAGCTCCGTGATCGCTGTCAGAGGCCGCAGGACAAATGCGGCCAGCAGGGATCAGCGTGGCGGAGCGGCCATGTTTGGAACTAGGACCGATCTCGCAGAGGCATGAGATCGCTCCTAGACAAGCAAAAGATAGCAATACTGTCGCTAGGAACGGGAACTACTCTGCCTGATCGCGAACTCCACATCCTAAACTCCCATGTGCGGCGGCCTTAAAATAGCTGGACAGAAATCTCGCATGCGATGTAGGTATCTGAGGAGGGGTTCTGAGGCCCTGACTTGCTGGACGGTCGAAGCCTTGGTGGGAGGATTTTCTCCCTATTAGTCTTTTTCGAGTGCCTTTGTGGATGGCTCGAGAGCGTAATGTCCGGACCTCGTGCCAAATATCCAGGAAGGTGAAGAAATGTCCTTTTTTGACGCCACCCCCAGTGTCGCAATCTGTAGCCGTGAGTTCATGAGGGATGTGCGCTACGCATTACCCGACTTTACTTGCATAAAAATGAACCAATTGGACGAAGCCATTGCGAGTGGTCTCGGCTTCAACAGTCGTGCAGCTTTGCTGCAAGCATTGACGAGCGTCGAGCGTCTCGTTGTGACCGTCCAAGATGATCGCTTCCGCAAACGTTTAGGCGATTTTGGAGCATCTATCGCTGAAGGCGTATTCCAAGAATGCATCATCAGTATGGCGGGAAGGTCGTCTGCCGAGATCCTCGTGGGGTTTCAGGGCGATCAAAGAAAGGCGAATGGTCGGGTCCAAGTTCGATTGAACCGAATTCCTTCTGCAGAAGAACTTGAGCAAGCCGGTGGTCTTGAATTTGAAACGTTCATGCCTGCATTTGCGCGGAACACAATTCCGGGCAAGCACATGGTTGCAGCAGCTCTTGATCTCGGCGGCAGCATAGATTTGGAGGGTTATTGGGTGGACGTCGGGCCTAAAAATGATTGGCTATCTATCATCGGGCCTTTAAATTGATGAAAAATAAATAACTTTTTGAGAAAGTATTCTCGAAAAATATAGAAATACAACTGAACTTGCATTGCCGTGCAAGTTCAGTCTTTCTGTTTTTATGTTAAACGCACATCAATATGGAGCTATCTGTGGTTCGCAGCCTATCAACGCCCTCGAAATGGGTGCAGTAGCAGCCGGCGGTATCCCCCATCGCTCAGGCCCCGTGCAAAACGCACCAGCCGTTTCATGCGGAAATGCAGATCGTGCGAAAGCCAGTCCCCAGCGGAAACCTCCCGACCGAACAGAACGCCAGCGATCTCGCGCTGCGAGGTCCCGCCGTCCAGGCCGTCAAGCGTACGGAGCGCCAGGATCAGCCTGCTGATGCGATCAGATGACAGACGGACCGGATCGCGACCAGGTGGGCGTCCGTTGAGGGCGCGCCAGAACCGCAAGGCGGCCTGGACGCGTACCTCGAACAATGCGTCAAACGGCAGCAACACGCCGACCTGAGCCCCGTCAGGCGGCAGGACGTACAGGCGCAGGATCGTCTCCCCCTGCTCAAGCAGCACTTCTCCCGCCATATCGGGCGGTAGTCCTGTCCGGGCGAGGGAGAGCGGACGATGCGCCGCGTCAGCCAGTGCTGTCGGCAGGGGGACAACCGCAATCACGGCCGGCGATACCGCAACAGTCCAGAGGGCGGTACGCGGATCGAGGACCGTGCGGACACTCTCGAAATCGCAACCCCCAGCGCCGGGCGAAGGCTTCGGCGTCTGACGTGGACAACGCGGACCGGCGCACAGCGCGCTGAAGGGTGGCACGATCGCGGACAAAGTCCCGATTGCGACTGACAAACTGCAAGGCAAAGGCAGGGGCGTCGAGCGACCGCAGGCCCTCGTACGCGCCCGCCGACCGCCAGTTGGCGCGGCTCATGGCGTCGTCTCCGATGCGTAACGGGTGGGAACAGGGCAAGCACTTGCTCGCGAGAGTATGCCAGACCGTCCCGCTGCCCGCTACGCCCCGGTCATGCAACAGGTCTTGCGGATCACGCAACGATTTCCGGGTGTTTTAGTGAGGTGCGCCGCCGCGCAGGAGATGCCGGTAGCCATGCCCGGTCATCCAGTGCGCCCGCGCCAGATGACTGTGCCAGCAGCGATGGACGCCCTCGGGATCGGCCGCCGGGTCACGATGGAGCACGATCCGGGCGACCTCGCGCCAGTCAGCGCCATCGGCCTCGGCGTCCAGCAGGCGGAGATAGGTGATCAGATGCTGTTCGTCATAGCCGGTGAGACAGGACGCCTCCGGAGCGCTGTCGGCGACGGGCGGATCGAGCGGGGGCTTCTGCATGATGGAGCCGATCAGGTCGGAGAACGAACGCGACGCACTTTAGCCTGCCGCGTTTCGCTACCGGAAGTCTCGTGAAGAAACATGACGCCGCGTCCTTGTCCGGACTCGATGAACAGGATGCCCGCCGCTTCCAGCGCGCGGCGAACCTGGTCGGTCGTGCCCTCATGGACGCCGAGACCGCGTTCGGATTCAAGGCGCTTGAGCGCGGTCAGTGCTACGAGGGCCTTTTCAGCAAGCATCTCCTGTGTCCAGCTCAGGAGTGCCCGTGCCGCCCTTACCTGTCGGCCAGTGATCATCCATGATCACATCCGACACACGGGGCATGCACACCAGAAATACGACTATAATAGTCGTATATTGAAGATTCAACATCGTTCTTTCAGCATGATGCCGGAAGAGAGTCGGTGGATTGGCGGCGTGCGCGATCAAACGAAAACCCCCGCCTTACGCGGGGGGCTCGTCGTCGTGGTGTCTGGCCGCGAATTGCGCGCATGCCTGCTTCAGTTCGCGCTCGATCTGTTTGCGCTCCCGGTGGCTCAGGTGAAAGCTGGTCAGTTCGGCGCGCAGCATCTGGATCTGGTCGTGGTGCGTGGTCATCGTCCTGCTCCTTTCGTTTTTCGAAGACAGGACACCGCCTCATGCACGCGTGAACCGGGTCAGGGATCGCCGCAGGCGACCGGCTTGCCGGCGCGCGGGGGAGCCGATTTTGTTCGGGACGGCCGACAGGTCGGCTCGGGCAAAATTGGGGGGACCGCGCGTCCTTGAGGCGGTTCACGCCGGGCATGGTACAATGGAAAGACTGAGGGAAGCCCTCTTCCCCCTGCCCCACCCGAAGACAGGCGGACCGGATCGCGAGCAATAAGCCACGCCCGTTCTTCCATTCCGGCCACCACCACGAAGGCCCCGCCCGGACCGGCCGGGCGGGGGATCGCGGGGGTCTCAGTCGCCGTTGCGACGGCCGTTGGGGCGGGACCAGATCAGGCTGTAGCCCTCGCCGTCCTCGTCATCGAAGAGATTGGCGAAGATCGGGGCGTTGAAGCTGGGGTCGTCCAGCTTGAGGCTCAAATAGTCGCGCCCCTCGTTGGAGCGCCGGGACCAGGCCGCCCCGATCTCCACCCTGCCGACGAAGACGCGGTGGCTGGGGGCGTTCTCGTTCGCGCGCGTAGTCTCGGGGGCGATGCGGACGTTGGGGGTCTGAAGCGAGAGGGTGACGATCTCGCCGTTATACCCGTTGCCGACTTTCTTGAAGGTGCCGATGGTGGCCATTATACTGCTCCGTGATCTCTGTTATCGAGCCCGCACCATTGCGGCCTCGATGGCGATCGGACAGACGGAGGCGAGCGGCGGCGCATCCCGCAGGGACCAAAGCGCAGCGGAGGACGGCGAGACGGAATTTTCTTGCTTCGTGAGGAATGACGGCGCAGCCGTCAGGGGAAGAAAATTATGGCCCGCTGTTGCGCCATAGCCGATCGAGGCGCAGCCGGCCTTCGGCTAGATCAGCCATTTTCAGAGGCCGTATGCGTGCGCGGCCCGACAGAACACACATCACGGAGACCATGGCGACCGGCACAGCACACGAGGTCCGGCGGCAACCAGAATGACGGCGTCATCTTCCCTCCATACCAACCCATCCAACCGGCCCGTTCCGGGACAGCGCCTCGCAGGACATACCCGGCTTTCCCCGTTGCGATCGGCCTGCGGACAATCAGAGCGCCAGTCCGGATCCTTCAACAGGCGAGCCGTATCAGGGTCAGAGCGTTCCATCCGCGCTTCGCCGTTCCTCGTTCCCCGCCTCTCGATGACGAGGAAAGACAGGCCGATGCCTGATCCAGACCTACTCACGGGCTGCCGTGCCGACCGTCAGACCCGCGCGATGCTTCCGCTGGCCGGTTCGGGCGGGGCCATGCCGGTAAAGCGGACGAACGCGGTGATGCCGACCGCGATCGCGCCGATCACCGAAAAGAAGAGCTGCCAGACGGCGGACGGCATCATCATCTGGGCGAGGCCGTGGGTGGCGCTATAACCGGCAATGACGGCGGGCACCGTATAGAGCAGGACGATCAGCCCTCGCAGCCAGATCCACGGTGCGCAGGCGAGTGCAATCTGGCCGAGCGTGAAAGTCGCAATGCCCGCCATGACGCCCACGATAAGGCCGCCGATTACTCCGGCGCCGGTATGGAACGCCCAGAGCCCAGCATACAGCCCACCGGCAAACGGCAAGGCGAAGACCGCGAGCGTGAAGATGAGCCAGCAGAAAAATCCGATGCCGGCGACGATCAGGAACGGTGCGAAAATCACCATGGTGGCGGCTCCCGTAGAGATGACATGATCTGACGGTCGCGCCTGCCACCACCACCACGGCGCGCCCCCATCATAGCGAAAATGGTCTGTCGACGGAATGAAAATCATGCTGGCGTCCGGCACAAGAGCGTGCATCGTGGAGCTGTTCAGGGAGACAACCTCATGGCGGAAATCACAGGACAGGAACTGCATCTGGTCAAAAAAGCACTCGCCATTGCAGTGCTGGCGATCGAATGGCAACCAGGGCCGTTTCAATCCTATTCGGACATGCAGGACATGAAAGGCCTGCTCGACCTGCTGGTTCCCGGTGATACCGAACTGGCCTTCTATGCCCGTGCCGCGCGGATCGCGGTTACGGGCGACCCGGACTGAAGACGGTGCTCACGCACCGCCTCCGAACCGCAGGACCGGAATACCGAGCTTTTTCGCTTTGTCGGCGAGATTCTCCTGGATGCCAGTTCCGGGAAAGACGATGACGCCAATCGGCATTGTGTCCAGCATCGCATCGTTGCGGCGGAAGGGCGCTGCCTTGCGGTGCCTGGACCAGTCCGGCTTGAAGGCAATCTGCACGATGTCGCGGTGGTCGGCCCAGCGCGAGGCGATGAACTCCGCGCCTTTGGGCGAGCCGCCGTGCAGCAGCACCATGTCGGGATGCTTGGCCCGCACCTTGTCGAGCCGGTCCCAGATCAGGATATGGTCGTCGAAATCGAGACCGCCGGTCACGACTACCTTAGGGCCGGGCGGCACCAGCAATTCCCCCTCGGCCTTGCGGCGGGCGTTGAGAAAGTCCCGGCTATCGATCATGGAGGCCGTCATGGTGCGACGGGAGACCAGCGAACCCGCCTTCTGACGCCACGCGCTCATCGTCAGGCGCTCGAACTGCTCCTGCGCCTCGTCGCGGAAGATCTCGTAGGCGTTACGGCGCTCTATCAGGGTCAGCCCTTCGGCAATCAGCCGCTCCAGTTCCACCGACCGGATCTCGCTGCCGTCCTGTTCTTTCTGACTGTTCTTCTGCGCCTGCTCGTTGCGGTCAAGCTCACGCTCCACCTGGCCGACCATGCGATGGAAGATGTTGACCGTGGACCAGAGCAGGGTTTCGAGATCGGGTTCCAGCCGTGTGTCAGTCAGGGTCGCGGCAATGGCGTCGAAGATGTCGGCCACAGCACCCCCGATGCGCGGAGCTTCGGGCAGCGGCCTCGGGTCCGGCTCGTCCTCGAAAGGACGGTAGCCATACATCTGGAGTTCCGCCAGCACATGGGCGGTGGAAGAGGTGGCGTGTGCGGGCTCGAAATCATCTGTGACGCGGGTCATGGGGCTGTCCTCCGGAATACCGGCCGCGCCCTTCGCGGCCTTTCCGGGGGCGGATAGCGGCAGACCAGGGACGGGCCGGAACCGCGCGCTTGCGCGGCCGCAGCGCAGCGAAGGATGGCAGGGGGACGGCTATTTTGCCTCGCGATGTAAAGCGCCCCCAAAGGGGCGCGACGGAAAATAGCCGTCCCCGCCATTGAAGGCCCGGCCCGGCTGACGCCCGCTCCCCTCCAGAAAGGCCGGGGCGCGCCCCATCCGGATACAGGGCAGCCCCGCACCACACGGGAAAGACGATGACTCTCCCCCCCTTCCCGGCCCGACTCAGTGCGCGACGGGCTGGAGGAACCGCGCCACGTCCGAGGGAGCGAGTTGCGGATGCAGGATCGCCCGCAGCGCGCCGCGTCCGAGCGCCCGGAGATCATCGTTGAAATCGCCCAGTCGTGGCGACAGGCCGATCAGTTCAATCCCGGCGTCATCCGCGCGGACATGCAGCGTCGCCAGCGCCTGATCCCCGGCCGGATCGTCATCGCGCAGCACGTAAAGGCGGCGCAGGGTGGGCGGAAACGCCATGGCGGCAAGATGCGCCGAGGACAGGCAGGCTGCGAGCGGCAGATCGGGCAGAACCTGCCGCAGCGACAGCACCGTCTCGATGCCTTCCCCGGCGGCGAGCACGTCGGATGCCACCCCGAAGCGCACGGCATGGCCGAGAAGACCGCCCAGGGCACGGCGCGGATGATCGACCGGGGCCTTGCTGCGCCCGTCCGCCGCCAGCCAGGTGCGATGCACGCCGGTCACGGTCCCGTCGAGGTCTGTAACGGCGGCGATCATCGCAGGCCAGGTCTCGGTCGGACTGTGCTCGTCCGGACGATAAAAGCAGCGCGGATGGAAGCGCAGGGCTCCCGTTCCGTGCAAAAGCGTAATGTCGCGTCTGCGGAGATACGCTTCTACTTGCGTACCCGCGATCGGCCCGGACATGGCCCAGAGCCGACGCGCCGCTTCGGAAGAACTGGCGGAACCACGCTCACGGGCAGGCCGGTCCTGTGACGGCGGCACCGAATCAGGGCGAGGCAGGCTGAGGAAGGCGCGCGCTTCATCTGTCACGTCGCGGAAATCCAGCAGACCGAGGCTTTCGCGGATCACATCCAGCAGATCGCCATGTTCGGCAGACTCCGCATCAGTCCATTTTCCGGCCCTCCCATTGGCGGTGTCATGCAGCCGGACGAACAGCGACCGGCCGGGGGTGTTGCGCACATCACCGACCAGCCAGTAATTGCCGTGACGGCGACCGGCGGACAGATACCGCCGACACACCGCCTCCGCGTTCTCCGCCAGACGGCGGGCGAGATCGCCCGCATCATGTCCGGTCATCACCCTGCCCTCCTGTGTCGGGATTGCCTCCGTCCAGGGCAATCGCCAGCCAGCGATCGGTGGTCATCCATGAAATCGTCTTGCGCCTGCCAAGGTCAAGCAGATGCGCACCGCCGCTGAAGGCGCCGATCCGGGGACGTGAGGCCGTATTGACCCACTGAAATCCCCATCGGCCCCGCAGCCGGAATGTTCGCGCACAGCGTAGCACGAATTCCACCACCTGCTGCGGATCGCCGGTCTGCTCGTCGTGCATCCAGAGTTTCGTGCCACCATATTCGGGCACGATCGACAGGACAAAACCGTCAGAGGGTGGATCTTCCGCCGCCAGTTCGTCTATGAATTCATTGTAGAGGTCGAGCGCCTTTGCGGCATTGTCCACCGTGCCCACGTCGAGCACGCAGGAAAAATGCGTGAAGAAATCAGGCATCGGAAAAACTCCCGAAACGAAAAAGCCCGGCGCAGGGGCCGGGCTCGTAAAAACGTATTGGCGTAAAAGCGTGCAGTCGGTTTTCAGGAAGCCCGTTCCATCAGCCTGCGGGCCTTTTCTTCCAGATCCAGTCGCGTGTCCTGATTGGCCTTCGTCCGGGCCAGCGCCGTTATCCCCTGCACGAAATCAAATACGCTCTCGGGCTTGCGGCCCTCTTCGTGCAGCACCGTTTCGATGATCTTCGCGGTTTCCGGTTTCGAGAACCCGCGACGACGCAGGAAACTTTCGCGATCCTCGTCTGTTTTCGCGACCAGTGCCCGCCGGGATGCCTGAATGCCGGAAACGAACGACGCCGGGCTGGCCGTGGCGAAATTCCGTAGCGCTGGCGTGGCCTGATGCACGAAACGCGAGGCAGCAAACTTGCTATGCCGGATCGTGATCTGTTCGAAATTTTCGACGCCCCACAACATCCTGTTTTGACACACTCCGCGCAGGTAGAATGACGCAATGCCTAGGCTCTTGCTGCCGACTTCAGAATTCCACGCATAGAAGCCCCGGAAATAGAGATCGGGGTCGCCATTGGGCAGGCGTCCGGCCTCAATCGGGTGTGTATCGTCCACGAGGAACAGAAAAACATCGCGATCGGATGCGTAGAGCGTCGTGGTTTCCTTCGTGATATCCACATACGGATTATGGGTCATGGTAGCCCAGTCGATGACGCCCGGCACCTTCCAGTTGGTATCGCCTGTGCCATCGCCGGCGATCTTCCGCACCGCGCCGACCAGTTCGTGGTCCCAGATGCGGCCGTAATCTGGCCCGGTGACCGCGCGCAGTTCGACGCGGCCGTCTTCGGTCTCCAGTGTTTTGATCAGTTCGGCCCGGTGTGACAGCAGGCCGTGCTGGAGATTGATCGCCGCCAGCGGCGCCGGAAGGTTTCGAAGATACGAAGACGGCGCGCCGACCAGGCTGCACATCTGGCCGAACGACCAATGCGTGGGCGCAATCGACTCATGCTGCCCCGGCACAGTCAGGGTGAGGCGTTCGGCATTGTCGCGCGATGCTTCCACACGGATGGCGCGGCTTTCCACCGTACGGGCGGTGGCGCGCTCGGCACGGGCAAGTGTGGCGGCATGCAGGTCGGACAGGGACAGGTAGCGCTCATCATCAGGGCGGGAGAACCATTCGGACGAGACGCGGGTGTTCCGTTCGCCGCGCGATGGGTCGATACGGAAGCCGCCGGAAGTGGCACCACTGGACGCGGGGGACAGTATGGTGGTCATGGGAAACTCTCCTCTTATGCCGGTTATTCGGCACAAAAAGGCGAAGCCGCCCTCTTCCTCCGATCACCACTTCCCACGCGGGATCCCATCCGACCACGGAAACACCCAGCCCCTCATCCCGGAACACGGCGCTCCCGTCACCTATCGGAAATCACGACTGCGATTGGGGGGTGAACGGAAGGTCCGCTTTTGAGCGATCGTTGGATATTTCCTGCCGTACGCTCAACTGCATATAAGACTCTTGCGGACGCAAAAATGGTCCGGCTCCGAAAAGACATTGTAAGCCAGTCTCGCCCCCTATCCCGCCCGCAGATGAAACCGTGTGATTTCGGCTGGCACGCCCAGTCGGAGCGCGAAGCCTGGCCATAGGCCGGTCCCGTTACTGACATACAGCGTCATGCCGCCCACCTGATAGCGGCCGGAGACAAAGCCGTTATTGCCACGAGCGACGAGCCGGTCGAGGCCACGGATCATCCCACCATGCGTATGACCCGATAACTGAAGCGCGACCCCACGCACCGCGGCGGTTCGGGCGTCTCCGGGTTGATGATCGAGCAGCACGACCGGTGCATGTGTCGGCGCGCCAGCCAGAGCGATGTCGATATCCGGTTCCATCTCACCGTATCGGAATGCCGAGCGATCCGTTACACCCGCGATCACCAGATGAGCGGTTTCGCGCGTTATAACCTTGTGGTGGTTTTCCAGCATATCGAAACCCAGTACCGACAGGTGACGCATCCAGGCCGCATAATCGAAGAAATATTCATGGTTGCCCGGAGCGGCCAGTAAGCCATCGGGCGCGTGCAGGGCTGCGAGCGGTGCGACGTCGGCACGGCGCATCTCTACCGACCCGTCGATGAAATCCCCCGTCACGACAATCAGATCGGCGCTCGCCGCGTTCGCCCGCTCCACGACACGAGCGACCCATCTCGCGGAGAAGAGCCGCGTGATATGCAGATCGCTCAACTGGAGCAGTCGATATCCGTCGAACTGCGGGGACAATCCGCGTATGGCGACAGTCACGTCCCTGACGAGGGGCACCCGCAGCGCGTTGGCAACGCCGATGGCGGCAAGCAGCCCGGCCAGTCCACCCACCGCGACACGGGCGTCCGTGCCGATACGAATTGGCTGCCACGCGACCAGCGCGACAATCAGTGCGCCGAGATCGAGCGCGAGTTGAAGCAGTGTGAGAAACAGGATCGTGCCGATCGCCCAGTTGACCAGGATGATGAGAGGTCGCGGAAATTCAGGCGCGAACACCGAGCCTGAAGAGAGGCGGCTCCAGAACTGGTATTGCGACGCCACGATGACGAAAACGGACACCAGGAGTTTCACGGTGATCGGAAGGGGGAGCGGCCACAACCAATTCAGGATCACGATCGACAGGAGCAAACCGAAAACAATGACGCGCACCAGTATGAATATCCTCATGGATAGATGGACCCGCCGGCGTGTGTTGTCCGTTGGCGCCCTGAGCCAATCTGCGAGCTTGCCCTGTATCGAAGCACTGTTCGCGCGATCGTGTCAGGCGAAGCGTTCGCCGACCATCTCCTCGCTTTTTGTCCACAGGGCTTCGGCGTGTGCCGGATCGAGAGCGTAGGCGCGCACCCCTGCGTTGACCAGACTGATCGGCAGGTCGTTCGGTACAACATCGCTGACGTGGCAATCCTCGCAGTAATGAGCGCCTACCATGTCGGCTTCGGCCACGACGCCGGCCCAGACCGAGGTTGCAGCCCCCTGCGGAATGCTCTTGAACTGGAACGGCTTCTGGCCCTCGGCAGCAGCCTGTTCGTTGACCTGCTTCACCATGGCTTCGATCTCCCCGGGTGCCATGTGCCGCGCCAGTTCCGTCTTGATCCCACCCGGGTGAACCGCCGTAGCGCGTATGCCCCTTGCACGATGCCGCGCATCGAAGGCCACGGCGAAGAGAATATTGGCAGTCTTGGAACGTCCATAAGCCACGAACGGCACGTAAGGCGTCTGCTCGAAATTCGGATCGTCGAGATCGACATCGGCGAAGCGATGTCCAGCCGAGGACACATTGACCAGTCGCGCGCCGTCGCGCAGTAGTCCGGCAATTCGGTTGACCAGAACGAAATGTCCCAGATGGTTGGTGCCGAACTGCGTCTCGAACCCATCCTTGGTATGCCCGAATGGAGTCGCCATCACGCCCGCATTGGCGATGATCAGGTCGAAGGGCGTGCCTTGCGCATTCAGACGGTCGGCGCAGGCGCGCACACTTGCTAGATCCGCAAGGTCGAGCGCGATGAGTTCGAACGCTCCGCCTCCTTGCGACGCGGCCACGCGAACCTGATCGGTTGCGCGTTCCGCTTTTGCAAGATCGCGTGCCGCGCCCACGACATGCGCGCCATGACCTGCCAGTGTCCGGGCCGTTTCAATACCCAGTCCGGCGGAAACGCCGGTCACGAGAACGCGCTTGCCCTTCAGGGATACGCCGGAGAGAACATCGTCGGTCCTCGACGTCGCGTCAAAGATCTGAGTCATGGGTAGAACTCCCTTGGAACGGTGCGGGCACTTCTTGCCGATATGGCAACATTGGCTCTATGTGGAGCATCGCTCCGTTTGATATATACGGAGGATAACTCCGTTTAGCAAGGAGGGGCCGGTGACCGACGTGAAAAAGCCTCGCCGTCGACCGCGCAGCGACGGTCGGCGCAATAGAGAGCACCTTCTGGCAGTGGCCAAAGCCGCGTTTACGATGGGTGAAGTCGACATCGCTTTGGATGAGGTCGCGCGCCGCGCAGCTGTGGGCATCGGCACGCTCTATCGTCACTTTCCCAGCCGCGACGCTCTTATCGAGGCAGTCTATCGCGCTGAACTGGATCGCCTTGCCGAAGCGGCTCCTGTTTTGGCTACGCAACATCCGCCGGTGGAGGCGCTTCGCGCATGGATGAGACTGTTTGTGGATTACATCGCTGCCAAGCAGGTCATCGCCCCCGCTCTCAACGGGTTGGTCGGGGGGACAGAGGCCCTCTATGCGCATTCCGGCGACGTTCTCAAAGCCGCGGTTAACAGCCTTGTATCCGCTGCCATCGCAGCCGGTGAGTTCCGCGCCGACATCGAGCCCCTGGATCTGCTCCGTGCTCTGGCGGGGGTCTCGAATTTTTCGGCTGATACAGGCTGGGAGAACAGTGCGAAACGCCTCGTCGATATTCTCATCGCGGGCTCGCGGTCATCGGTATCTTAAAAGACGCACGCGCCACAACTTTGTCCGCTTTGCGACGTCACTCTTTTGTTGCGCGATGTCTGAGAAGTAGGCGGAGCCGCCTATCTGAAATACAGGACGTGGGTCGGGCTGGTTCCGGTCCGAAAGCACCCCATATCGAAAGGAGCACTTGAAAACAGGGGAATAATGGCATGAAGATCGGCATTATCGGGGCAGGCCAGATTGGAGGCACACTGGTCCGCAGATTTACGGTCTGTGGTCATGAGGTGAAAGTCGCCAACTCACGCGGCCCGCAGACGCTAACCGAACTGGCGCGGGAAACCGGCGCGAAAGCCGTTACCGTCGCGGACGCGGTCAAAGACGTGAACCTGATTGTCGTCACCATTCCCGAGAAGAACATTCCGGCCCTGGGTCACAAGCCGTTCGAACATGTTCCGGCGGATGTGGTGATCGTCGATACCGGGAACTATTACCCCCGCGAACGGGACGGTCGCATCTCCGCCATCGAAGCAGGCAAGGCGGAAAGCGTCTGGGTCTCGGAACAGATCGGTCGCCAGGTCATCAAGGTCTTCAACAACATCTACGCCAGGCACCTCTTGGAAAATGGAACCCCAAAGGGCACGGCGAACCGCATCGCCCTGCCGGTCGCGGGGGACGATGTGTCCGCGAAGCAAACCGTCATGACACTGGTCGATGACGTCGGATTTGATCCTGTCGATGCCGGGCCTCTAGCGGAATCCTGGCGCCAGCAGCCGGGAACGCCGGTCTATTGCGCGGATCTGGACGCAACGGGTGTTGCGAAGGCGCTGGCTTCTGCCAGCCCTGAACGCACGGCGCAATGGACCGCAACCGATCACAGCCCCGGCAGCTTCGAAGCACCAGCCTGATACTGTTTATTCGGCAGGCTTCACTTGCCCGGGTGAAGCCTCGGCCCGATAAACTCCACCAGCCAGTCGACGAAGACACGCACACGTGGAGAAAGTTGCCTACTGCCTGGATAAAGCACGGAGAGCGGTGTGGGTGTCGGTGGGAAATCGGCCAGAACCTCGATCAGCGTGCCATTCGCGAGATCATCAATGAAGCGGTAACGTGGTGCCTGCACGAGGCCGAGCCCTTGCCGCGCGGCCGCGGCACTGGTTTCAGCGCCACTGACCAACAACCGCGTCGGCAGCATCACCTCGATCACCTCGTCTCCGCGCGTGAACTCCAGCGGCAGGGGCTGGCCGGTGCGCGACGATACGAAACCGATCATCTGATGGCCTTCCAGGTCCTCCGGTGTCGCGGGCATTCCATGCCGCGCCAGATAGTCCGGGCTGGCCACGGTGACTTCTTGCATCACTCCCACAGGCCGGGCCACCATGTCGCTGTCGGCAAGCGCACCGGCCCGCACGACGCAATCCACACCTTCGCAGATCAGATCGACAAACCGCTCACCCTCTCCGAGATGAACGGTCAGGGCCGGATGCCGCGCGAGGAAGTTGGGCAGCGCCGGCAGCAGGACCGTGCGCGCCAGATAACCGACCATGTCCACCCGCAGCACGCCGGAAACGGTGCCACCCGCGTTCCGATCCGCGTCCTCAAGGTCGGCCAGAATCGCAATGCACCGCCGGTAATAGGCGATCCCCTCCTCCGTGGGCCGGACGTGGCGTGTCGAACGTTGCAGCAAGCGGACACCAAGCCTGCTCTCCAGCGCCTTGATCGCAGCGGTCGCGACTGGCCGCGAAACACCGCAGGCGGCTGCTGCGGCGCTGAAGCTGCCGCGATCAACAATGCGGATGAAAAGATCGAGCGTGGCGAGCCTGTCCATAGGATTATTCCATGACGCAAAACAATGCTGTCGGAAAGAGCGATCTTATCGAACGGGCGATGGAATGATCAATATGGGTTCCCACCAAACGGAGAGTTCCATGCCTGAAGTCAAAACCATTGCCCTCGTTACCGGCGGAAGCCGTGGCCTCGGGCGTTCGACCGTCGAGGCGCTTGCCCGACGCGGTATTTCATCGATCTTCACCTATCATGCCAACAGGGCTGCGGCGGACGCGGTTGTTGCCAATGTCGAACGCAGTGGAGCCCGTGCCGTGGCGCTGCAACTCGACACTGCCGAGACGTCAGCCTTCCCGGCCTTTGCCAACGAACTTCGACGCGTGCTGGGCGAGTGGGGTGCTGAGCGTTTCGACTATCTGGTCAACATGGCAGGCACGTCGCATAGTGGTCTGTTCGGTGAAGTGACGGAGGAGGATTTCGACGCTGCTTATCGTGTTCACGTCAAAGGCCCGTTCTTCCTGACACAGACGTTGCTGCCATTGATCGCGGATGGCGGTCGGATCGTGAATATTTCTTCCGGTTTGACACGTATCATCTATCCCGGGCGTATTGCTTATGCCTCCGTGAAAGGTGCGGTGGAAGTCATGACACGTTACATGGCCAAGGAACTCGGCTCGCGGCGCATCGCTGTCAATACGGTCGCACCCGGCGCCATCCAGACGGATTTTTCAGGCGGTGTCGTGCGGGACAATCCGGACGTGGCGCGGCACATCGCGGAAGCGACCGCGCTCGGGCGTCCGGGATTGCCAGATGATATCGGCCCGATGATCGCCTCGCTGCTGTCCGAGGACAATCGGTGGGTTAACGCGCAACGGATCGAAGTTTCCGGCGGGCAGGCCATCTGAACGCGAACCGCCAGCTTCAGGACGTCTGTCGTAAACTGGTGATCGGCTGCGAAAATGCTTCCCGATATTGTGGTCGCTGCTGCGTTGTAGGGCTTTCCATAGTCGGAATATTTGTGGATGGGCAATATTGTCGTGACCTGTGACGGGTGACCGCTTTCAGGAAACACCACGAGTTCCCTGCATGACCGGAAAGAAGGCGACTACCGCCTGTCTGCTCAGTAATACAGGAGCAGACAGGCGGATCAGGGGGGATAGTGTTGAAAAAGTCGCGCTTGCTTTGAGAGTGAAGCACTGATTCACTCTTCGCAGGAGGAACCTGCAAATGATGGGTGATCGAACGAAAATACAGGAGGCACTGTTCTACGAGTTCCGTCTTGAAGATCATGTGCCAGCTGGCCACCTTTTGCGTTCAATTGATCGCTTTGTCGATCTGGACGGCCTGCGTGAGCATCTTCGCCCATTTTACAGCGGCACGGGGCGGCCTTCAATCGATCCCGAGCTGATCATCAGGATGTTAATCGTTGGCTACGTGATGGGTATTCGATCCGAGCGACGGCTATGTGAAGAAGTCCATCTTAACCTGGCCTACCGGTGGTTCTGTGGTCTTGGTCTCAACGGCCCTGTGCCTGATCATTCGACATTCTCGAAAAACCGGCACGGACGCTTCCGGGAGAGTGATCTGCTTCGCCAAATGTTCGAAATGACCGTCCGGCAGTGCATCGCCAAGGGACTGGTGGGCGGTGAAGGCTTTGCGGTCGATGCCAGTACGATCAAGGCCGACGCTAATCGGCAGCGCAGTGTTCCGAGCCCAGATAAACTGCCGATCGAGGTGGCCCAACGTGCTGTGCGGGAGTATTTCTCGGTGCTGGACGATGCTGCATTTGGGTCTGCTACGCCCGTGCAACCAAAATATATCTCTCCGGTCGATCCTGCTGCACGTTGGAACGCTGCAAGCGGTGGCCTTGCTTATTATGCCTACTGCACAAATTACCTCATTGACCTTAAATCGGCTGTCATCATGGATGTAGAAACCACGACAGCCATCCGGCAGGCCGAGGTTACGGCGCAACGCAGAATGATAGAGCGTACGCAGGAAACATTTGGAATATGGCCCGAAAGGCTTGCTGCGGATACAGCTTATGGATCCGCAGAAAATCTTGCGTGGCTGGTTCATGAGCGTGGCATAGAACCTCACATTCCGGTCTTCGACAAATCTGCCCGGCAGGACGGGACTTTCGAACGTCGAGATTTCACATATGACCACGTGCACGATCTTTACATCTGTCCTGGAGGACAGCAACTGAAGCAGCAGTGGCGCAAGATCAACTCGGATCAACCAAATGCCCCTCCCGACAACCTACTTCGATACCGTTCGTCGAAACTGGCGTGCGACGTATGCACTCTCAAACCAAAATGCTGCCCTAATCAGCCCAATCGTAAGGTTCTGCGCTCTATTCATGAAGGCGCTCGTGATATGGCCCGCGACATTGCTTTAACCGACGCCTATATTATCTCCAGACGAGAACGAAAGAAGGTCGAAATGCTATTTGCTCACCTCAAGCGCATTTTGAAGATCGATCGGTTGAGGCTCAGAGGACCAAACGGCGCCCGTGATGAGTTCCATCTCGCCGCAGCTGCCCAAAATCTCCGCAAAATGGCGAAACTGATACCTCCCGGAGTGCCTGCCTTATCCACCTGAGGCAAGAAAGCTGCACTTATGTCGAAGTGGCTTGGCAACACTTTCACTCTTCACCATGAGTTTTTCAACACTATCGGGGGAAAGCGGATGGTCCGCAACACTTCTCGTTATTCGCCGATGGTCGAGAGGGATTGACAGATTATGCGATGTGCAACGCAGCCAGGAGCGTCAGGCTGATCGCTGGCAAGGCGAGCAGCGACAGGATCACCGCGGCCGTCACCCGATCAAAAGCCGAGCGCCGAGTGCCATGAAGAGCGCAACGGGCATGGCCACGGCGCCAACCCTGAGAAATTGTAGAAACCCGACCTCTTCGCCTTCTCGACGGATCACCTGCAACCAGAGGATTGTGGCCAGAGATCCCGTCACGGAAAGATTTGGGCCAAGATCCACGCCGATCAACAGGGTATCAATTACCTGTCGCGATACATGAGTATGCGCAACTGTCTCACTGGCAATCAATCCGGCAGGCAGGTTGTTCATGATGTTGGAGATGAACGCCAGAAGAGCGCCCGCCCCCCAGGCAGCAGTGACAGGATCGGTGTTGGCGGCTTGCTGAAGCAGGTTGGCAAGCACCCCGACCACTCCCGTACTCTCGACGGCGGCTACCAGAACGAACAGACCGCCGACCAGAGGGAGAACGCCCCATGAAATATCCCTCATGAGCGCAATCGGCGATCGTCGTGCCAGCGCTGAGACGCCTAATGCTGTCCCAATACCGGCGAGCGCTGTTGGTAAGCCGAGAGACAGATCACATGCAGACACTGTGACAAGCAGAAGCGCGGTCAGGACGATGCCGACAAAAGCCGCTTTGCCGCCCACGGTTAACGGAGTTGTTTCAACCTGGGAGGCGCAGTCCTGATGCAGGTGTGACCGTTCGATGAGGCGCAAAACCAGATAGGTCGTCATGATCGCCAGGAGCGACGGGAGCGCGAACGACCTCATCCATGATCCCAGCGCGGGGAGTGCGCCGTCATACAGAACCAGGTTCGCCGGATTGGAGACAGGCAGGACAAAGCTTGCCGCATTGGCGACGAGTGCGCAGGCAAACAACAGCTGAAGGGGATCAGCTTTTGCTTTTTTTGCCGCTGCGAACACGGCCGGTGTCAGCACAACAGCCGTCGCATCGTTGGACATGAACGTCGTCACCACGACACCGGCCAGATAGACCAGCGTGAACAGCTTTGCCGTTGAACCTGCGGCATGATTGACGGCCCAGGTCGCGATCCAGTCGAACAGCCCGTTTGCACGCGCCGTTTCACTGAGCAGCATCATGCCGATCAGAAACAGATAGACATCGCCGCCTTTCACGAGACCGGCCCCCGCCATGGTGAGGGGGATCAGCCCCGCCAGCACAAGAGCTGCGGCCCCCATGACGGCCCATACCCACTCGGGGATCCGGAACGGTCGGAGAATAACACCGGCCGTCGCCAGAACAGCGATCGTACAGATCGCCTCCTGGTGAAAGGTCATGCCGACACCTGATCGGCAGATCGCAGGGTCGATGCCGAGCCTATCCAGAGCCCCAGTGACACGATTGCAAAGCAACCCAGAGTATAGAACGCCACGGCGTATCCCAGATCTTCGGCAAGCCATCCTCCCAGAGCCGGGGAGAGGCTTGCTCCAATGCCCTGCGCCGTCATGACCACGCCCTGTCCGATATTGATCCGTCCGGTTCCGTTCAGCAGTCTGGCCACCAGACCCGGCACGGCAACACTTTGAAGCCCCGCACCGATCCCATCTAGGATCTGCACCGGCCACACCCCCCAATGCTGGATGAAGCTTCCCGCAATCAAACCACGCAGCGGCAGGGCGGCAAACGATATCAGCAGGACGAACCAGTAACCACGGTCCCTGACGAAACGTATGGCCAGCAGGCTCACGACGATCATCACAGCCTGTGCGACCATCACGGTCATCGCCGTGAACATGGCTGGATTACCTTTGCCTGCACTGACGACCGCCATGCCGTACAGCGGGAGCATCGCGGCATTTCCGAGATGGAAGAAACACAAACAACTCGCCAGAATGAGAAGAGGCTTGTGTCGCAGAAAGGGTCGTAATCCCTCCGCCGTCCCCTCATCGTGAACGGGTTCATCGTCCAGTCCGCGTGCAGCTTTATGATCTATGGATTTTTCCGGGATCAGGAGCACCGCAGAAATGGCGAACAGACCGAAGGCGACTTCAAGAAAGAAAATCGCTGAGAGGCCAAACTGCCATCCCAGCCAGCCGGACAGTCCGGCCCCGGCCATATTGCCGGCATGGTTCCAGGCCTGGTTACGACCGATCTGTGTGTTGAAGCCTTTCTGGCGCACGATACCAAGGGTTATGGCAGCCATCAGAGGGCCAATTCCAGCGCCGGCCAGAGCGGTTGCAAGCTGACTGACCGTCACAACGGGCACGGCTTGCGAGCTTAGAAGAAGAAGTGAAGCAGAAATCGTGCAGAGCGCTGCCACAATGACGAGCAACCGCTTTTTCGTCGTGTGATCAATCAGCGCGCCTGCGGGAATGGTGGCGAGCATTCCCGCAACTCCACCCACAGTCATGACGGTTCCGATCGGTCCCGTCTGCCAGCCGTGACGCTGAAGGAAAACGCCCAGAAAGGGCCCTATCCCCGCCTGGACGTCCGCCATGAAGAAATTGAGAGCGCCTAAGGCGAGCAAGGCCCGATTGAACCCCAGAATAGCAGGAGTTTCATCAGTAACGACTGTGGCGGTACGAGGCTGGGTCATCACGTTCTCTTCGTTCAGCAGCAAGCCTTAACTGCGTTCGAAAGAATAAGTTACAAAACTATTTTTCCTCTGCTTTTTGTTGAGTTTATTGGAATATTCATTGCCATTTGCCCCGTATAATAAAGTATTTTTAACACAAAAAGGATCAATCTATAAAAATATTTATCCGTTATTTAATATAATCGACAGGCATGCTAATATTTCCTTCATCCCGCATCCTAAATCAGAAGGGTCGTTCAGGTTGCTGAGCCTCTCGTGCCCAGCATTAACATGGGGCTCTCCGATATGCTTCTTCGGGGCGAACCGGCGTTAATGTCGTCACTTCGATAAAATAACCCCCTTTCGCTCGAAAATAGAAGCACCACGCCCCATGCGCGTTGCGTGGAGCCTGCACCTCCCAGCCATCGGCGCTTAGGCGCTCATAAAGAGCATCAACGTCCTTGCGAGACTTCTGGATGAAACCAATGTGCAGGATGTCGAATTGCCTGGGATAATCGAAGCCTTCGAGCTTGTTGTCGAAATGATTGACGATCAGCACCAGCCCATCATTGTCCTCCATGATGGCCATCTTGATCCCACGTACAACGAGAGTGCGCAGGCCGAAATACTGTTCGAACATCACGCGATCAGCCTCAGTATCTTGGCTGTAGAGATTGATATGGTTCAGCTTCATGACTGTGTCTTTCCGTCGGTGAGACGGACACGAGCCGGTCGCAATCTGGACAGCGACGACCGACCACGGACGAGGCCTATCCTCGTCGTGTCCGGCCATGGCCAAGAGCGGGTTTATTCGCTCAAGCGTGACTGTCTCCGGAGAGACCACAGGTTATCACCCTACCTGTATCGCTGTCTTTTTAGGCAAACACGACTTTGCTGATGCCAGCATCAGCGGTCAAGCGACATCTTCAGCTATGTCCGCTTACGAGACGTCCATTGGAAAACAAAAAATGACCGATATGAGGCGATAGCCGACATTACAATGAAGGACGCGGGAAAGAGATCGTTCCTGCGTCGCAAAGCCAGACTGGCAACTCGCGCCTACCTGGTTCATTGTTTATGTAATGAATCCGTTTCGTTCGCCCGACACCGACCTCCCCCTGTCGCATGCCCTCATCCTGAAGGCTGCGCAGCTGACGATCGGCTATATTGAGGAAAACGGCCCGATCGACCTCACGCCCAGCAAGGCGTTGAAACGCTATTTTGTCGCGTGGGCCGCCGAGGCCTTTGACTGGCCCGGATATACGGTCGAAGACCTCTACGCCGTCAACAAAGTCCTCAATGAACACGATTTCCCACCGCTGGTGATCCTGCATGAGGTTCTGCTCAGCGCGAAGCTCGCACGGCATTTCAAGGGCACCCTGCGGCTGACCGACCTGGCGAGAAAGCTCCAATCGGAGCCAGCCCGGCTCTGGATGCTGTTGACAACCCACCTCCTGTTTGTCGTCGACCACAGTCCTTACACCCGAAGCGATGAGCCGCTGTTCGGCAACTGGGATATCTTTCTCAACGTCATCAATATCGAAGCCCAGGTTGCCGTCACCGAAGAGCGGCTATGTGCGGTCCTCTACGGGGGTGAAGAGGAGGAGATCCGTCACCGGGATTTCAAGCTGACCGCCAGTCTTTACGTCCATGTCCTGCGTCCGCTGTGCTGGGCAGGACTGCTCAGCGAGCACCGAACCGGCACCGGCCTCAACAGGCGGGATTTCTATACCAAAACGCCCTTATGGCCAGCAGCCCTCAAACTCGAGACGGATCGACACCTGCAGCCGCTGACCCGTCACTGACCAGCGTCGACAGCCATTCGGGCGCGAAACCGTTCCCATAAAAAAGGCGACTTCCGAAGACCGGAAGCCGCCAATACCAGTCAATGGACAGACATCACTCGGCCGCCACCGCGTCCGGGTTGTCGGACATGTCAGCCGTTCCTGCTTCTCCTGCATTCCGTCCCGCCACGTTCCTAGTCCGCAGTGCCTCTGGCAACCAGCCCGAACCGTCCAGAAGCCGCTCGGCAGCCTGCGCCATGTCGCCCTTCTTCATATGGGCGATGCGGTCGGCGGCCTCGTTACCCCGCGCCCCACGCACGGCTTCAAGGATACGAGCCCTGGTGACGCGGCCGAGATAGTTCTCCACTGTTGGCTGCCAGCCCGCCTCGACCAGGTCGAGCCTGAGCGCCGTGGCGAGACGGCCAGCTCGCGCAAGCCTCTCCCTGACGCTGCGTGCCAGAGACGGACCATGGGACGATTCATGCAGCGCGTTGACCCCGAAGGACAGGCAATGCGCCAGCAGGGCCAGACGGCTGGTGTCGTCCAGCCCGTCGAGCCACTGCCATAGTGCGTCTTCATCTTCCGGCAGATCGTGCTTCCAGCCCTCGTTGCGCTGGCGCAGCGCGTGGGCCGGCAGGCTGCCGGGCATGTCAGGCGAATGAACCGGCAGCGGGATTTCCCGAACATAGGCTTCCAGGCAATCCACACCCGAGACCTGCCAGTAGAGGTCGCGAACCAGCGAGTGCAGCAGTTCCGTCAGCGCGATGTGCGGATTGGCCGCGAAAGCATCCCGCAGGGCCAGTGTCCGCCACGCCGTCAGTTCGGTCAGCAGGCGGTCCGAAAGCGGCTTCAGCCCGTCTTCCTCCTCGGGCTCGATGTCGGGTGCGCCTTCCCTCCCATTCCCTTCGGCATCGTCGCCATCGCCGCGATGGTCAATGGCGTCGTCATATCCGTCTGATTCGTCGTGATCGACTTCAGGTTCGACCGGCATATCTTCCGGCCGAACGAAACCCCGTTCGACCAGCAGAGTGCCGTCGGTATCCAGGCTAACGAAGACGCCAGACCGCGCCATGTCCCCCGGATCGAAGGACACCGGGCGTTCTTCCAGCGCCTCAATGGCCTGTTCGATTTCCCCCAGCCGGGTATCGATCTCTTCGGGGAATTCATCCTCCTGCGCGTATTCCGCCTCAATGGCTTCCTGCTCGCTGTGCAGCGCAGTCAGACGGGCCGCTTCTTCGTCCGAAAGCACGACGGGCGTCCCGTCAATCTCCGCAAAGTCCCGTGTGTGCCCCCAGGGGAAGGACAAGGCCGTTTCGACCCATTTCCAGCCTTCGGCGCGGACCTGTTCAGCCGCCTCCTGCAACTTGTTCATGACCAACCGGTCGAGCAGGGTCGGATCCTGCAGCCAGCCGCCATCGTCAGCCTCGAACAGGTCACGCATGATGTAACCACCTGCCGCCAGATAAGCCTCCAGCCCGACGAAGCGCACGCGGCGATCTGATGCCCGCACGGTTTTCTCCGTCAGCATGCGGCGGATCAGATAGGGCTCGCGGTTGTGGCTCTGGGAGACGATCTCCCAGACCTGTAATTGCCTGTCATGGTCATCGCTGATCGAGAAGGCCATGAGCTGGTCCAGCTTCATGCCATCCTGCTCGTAAATATCGAGCAGTTTGTCGGACACGGTCATCAGGCGCAGGCGCTGTTTCACCACAGTCGGCACGACGAAGAACGCGGCAGCGATCTCGTCCTCGGACATGCCCTTCTCCAGCATGTCGCGAAAGGCACGAAACTGGTCCAGCGGATGCAGGGCCACGCGTTGGACGTTCTCGGCCAGGGAGTCCTCCTCGGCGAGAATGGCTGACCCGGCCTCGCGCACGACACAAGGTACGGAGGCGGTCTTCGCCAGCTTCTTCTGCTTCACCAGCAGCTCAAGGGCGCGGAACCTGCGTCCGCCGGCCGGCACCTCATAGGTACCGGTCTCGACACCGGCATCGTCAAGAATGGGCCGGACGTTCAGGCTCTGAAGCAGCCCACGACGTTCGATATCGCGGGCCAGTTCCTCGATCGACAGGCCGGCCTTCACACGCCGCACGTTGGACTGCGACAGCACCAGTTTGTTGAAAGGGATATCACGGGACACATTGAGGGCGATTTTCTGGATGGCGCTCGCCATGGCGGAACACTCCGTGACGGACGGGCGGAAGCCTCTCTCCCACCCCTGAATCCGTCACGAAAACCCCACTTCCCTCTTCCTCTCTTCCGGCCCCACCAGACGCCAGATCATATCCACGGAATCGCACGGACACGGCTTTACGGAAGCTATATCTGCCTCAGTTCATCCGCGAGTCGATGCGTTCCACGGCAAACTACGACTATTATAGTCGCGCCATCACCATCTTGTGATGGTGCCGACCATGATAGCCGCGCGTGTTCGTGACTATCCCGAAGCCCGCTTCCTGCGATCCATCTCCCTGTTTCCACGTATTTTTCTGTTCACGCATCTTCCATTCGACCTCCACAGTGCTGTCAGAACCACTCACAGGTCCATGCAGAAAGGACGGGAAGATGGCACGCCAACGCGATACGATAGCGGGCAAGGTGCGGCTCGTTCTCGACGCCCCGGACGCCAACGTGACACCATTACGCAGTGGAGCCGATCCGCGGCTGGTCAGTCTGGTCCGGCTTCTGGCCCGTCAGGCCGCACGGGATTTCGTCAACGCTGAAGGGGAGGCCGCGAGGCGACGCGATCTCCAGGACTAGGGAGATGGGATTGTGAAAGTCGCGCTGTATGCCCGCTACTCATCCGAGAACCAGCGCGATGCCTCAATCGAGGATCAGTTGCGCCTGTGCCGGCTTCACGCGGAGAAGCAGGGCTGGACGATCGTCGACAGCTATACCGACCGTGCGATCTCCGGTGCCTCCCTGCTCCGCCCCGGCATACAGGAACTGATCCAGGATGCCACGCGTGGCCGCTTCACCATCGTACTGGCCGAAGCCATGGACCGGCTGTCGCGCGATCAGGAAGATATCGCCGGCCTGTTCAAGCGGATGACCTTCGCCGGCGTGCGGATCATCACCCTGTCCGAGGGCGATGTCACCCACCTGCATATCGGGCTCAAGGGCACGATGAATGCCCTGTTCCTCAAGGATCTCGCCGAGAAGGTCCGGCGAGGGCTGCGCGGACGCGTCGAGGACGGCAAGTCCGGCGGCGGCAATTCCTATGGCTATGATGTGGTGCGCCAGTTCGACGCCCAGGGCGAGCGCATCCGGGGCGACCGCACCATCAACGAGGAAGAAGCCCGCACGGTCAGACGGATCTTCACCGATTACACCCGCGGCAAGTCCTCGCGCACAATCGCCATGGAACTGAACCGGGACGGCGTTCCGGGTCCGCAGGGACGCGAATGGGGGCCGTCCACCATTCACGGCAATCGGGAACGCGGCACCGGTATCCTCAACAATGAGATGTATGTCGGCCGTCTGCTCTGGAACCGGCTGCGCTATCTGAAGGATCCCGATACCGGCAAGCGTGTCTCGCGCCTCAATCCTGAATCCGAATGGGTGATCCAGGAGGTGCCGGAGTTGCGGATCATCGACCAGGATCTATGGGACGCCGTGAAGGCGCGCCAGGCCGAAACAACCTTCAACCAGCCGGAACGGGGAAACGAAGCCCTCAGTGAGCGGCGCCGTCCCCGCCATCTCTTTGCCGGGCTGATCCGCTGTGGCTGCTGTGGCGGTGGCTACAGCATGATCTCGAAGGATCTGCTCGGCTGCTCAACGGCACGCAACAAGGGCACCTGCGACAACCGCCTGAACATTCGCCGCGACGCGCTGGAAGCATCAGTGCTGAGCGGGCTGCGCACGCACCTCATGGAGCCGGACCTGTTCAAGGAATTCTGCAATGAGTTCACCCGCGAGGTGAACCGACTGCGCATGGAACACGGTGCGGACCTTGTCGCCATGCGGGCAGAACTGCCCCGCATCGATCGTGAACTTGCAAAACTTCTAACCGCGCTCAAGGCTGGTGGACCAATCCAGGCAATCGTCGACGACATGAAGCGGTTGGAAGCACGCAAGGCCGAAGTGACAGAGCGTCTGGCCAACACCGAAGAGCCGCCTCCCCTTCTCCATCCGAACATGGCGGAGATTTATCAGCAGCGGATTGCCAGCCTGTACGAAAGCCTTCAGGCAGAAGAGACGAAGACCGAGGCTGCCGAGCGCCTGCGCACGCTCGTCTCGCAGATCACGCTCCAGCCGACCGAAGGCGAACTGGCAATCATCCTGCGCGGTGATCTCGCGGCGATCCTGCAGTTCGCGGCGCATAAGAAAAACACCACGGCCCATCCGGACAGTGGCGTTCTCGATGCGTTCGTATCGCAAGTATCGTTGGTTGCGGGGAACCGCACACTACGATCCCGGCGAAATGTGGCGAATGGTCATTCGCAAGCGTCGTTGGTTGCGGGGGCACGGTATAGCCGATACCAACACTCATTAGTTGTTGCGATCTGAGCCAGCGCCTCTTGATATAATCAACCTGCCGCCGCGGCACTATCCACATCTAAACTGCCTTGCTCAGGCGCAGGCACCTCCAAAAACTCCCGAAGAAAAGGCGCATCCGCAAGTTTATCACGGAGTCCGAGCATACGTGCTTGCGCACGACGAATGAATACGTTGTAGGTCATCGGGATTATGGTCACGTTTTCACCTCGTTTTACTACTTCGTGCTCTCCAGGATCAATGCTTGAACCCAAAACAAAGCACGTGATCGATGTCGCGTCAGTAACATGCCCAGCTCTTTTCAACGTCTTTACGTAGTTCCATGGCTGGGTAATTTGTTCCGATCCGATCCCTACTCCCGGACGCTTGATTTCGGCGATCACCAACCGCCCAGATCCGATGACTTCACCAGCGTCATCATAACTATCACGTGCATATAAACCAACGCTACCGTCTGGAACGATAACATAGTCAGGACGAAGCTGGCTTATCGACTGCTTCACACCAAATATTTTACTAACTACCTCCGTCATCCCCTTGTTGGAGGTAAACTCAATACTTTCATATTCAGGACCAAAAACCCACAGTGATTTATCAATCAAAGGCTGTAAATCACCTACTTCAGACATCTTGGGATCACGTAATTTGATATCTAGCTCCGCTATAAGCTTCAAACGGGTCTGAATTTCGTCCAGAGCGTCTTTAGCGAGTCTAATAGTCCAGTCATTGAGAATTGCATCAAGCGCATCAAAATCATCAGACACAAAGCTATGAAGTTTTGTAATTACCCCATATTTAGACGTCGATGCTTCCAATGTAGCCAAGATACCCGCTACTTGACCGACTTCATCAGCTGTAATCGACGGACAAGCGTCTACAACCTCATCAACAAATCTTGTCCAACGCTCACGGCCCCCCGGAGGCAACGCTGCTACTGTCTTATTGTGCGCATCCTTGACACTAGCTTTTACCTCTCGACGCTTTTCCGCTGTAAATTCCAACAAGATGTCTTTAATAGCTTTATGCACCAATGGTTTAGTCTGTTGCCATACTGGAAATGCTGCATCAAAAGCCGTCCAGTCTGGAGTTACCGCATCATCCAAAAAATCGGCAAAGACGATAAATAAATACCTTTTCGCATCTGAAGTACGGCCATCCAGTATACGTTCATGGTCAAAATCAACCCAACCCGGAACACCTACCAGCCTCTTCTTTACTCTCCACGCTATACCATGCTGCTTTGTTGTCTTATCAGATTTTACACTATCTATGACAACTATATTTGCTGTTCCAAATAGAGGCACATCAACCTCGATCTTCCTTATGCTATGCTGAGGTATATCCTCGAACGTAATTTTCGTTCCGTTTAAGAATACCTCAAAATTTGGATCCGCAAGAAAACGAGTTCCTAATACTTCCCGCGCATCGGCGGCAGACATAGATACTTGAGAGGGCAATGTTGCACGGATTTCCGTTCCATGACTGGAAACATCAATTTCTTTACTTCTAATTTTCTTCACTTCAAATGGCTGATGTGTTCCTCTCCTGACTTCATAAGTACATTCGTTTCCATCACGTCGAGAAGTAACGAGGTATGGATCAGAAAAACGAAATGCGGCATGCCTACCACGGCCATTTCGGCCATAAGGATCACGCGGTGCGAAGTTTTTCAACTCAAGCGGTGGATTTGATTTTCTGCCTTCAACGTCATATTTATTATAGTCGAGTGTGTTCCACCTCTGCTCGAATTGCTCGGAGGTCATCCCTTTCCCATTGTCAGATATGGAAAATAATTGATTTTTGGAACGGTCCGGCCATGTAATCTCAACGCGAGTAGCATAAGCATCCCAAGCGTTAGCAACAAGTTCCACAATTGCAACATTTGTATCTGAAATAATTGGTCCGGCATAGCGATCCAAAAACCGATCATCAAACAAGACGCCATTGTCTGAAGTTCTTTTTTTCAATCGCTTTACCCCCGAACGCAAAACTCATCCAAGATACGTTTCACTAACACCCAGCGAATATCATCTCAAAGTAGACAATCGGAATAGATCATTATCTGCATCGGGACGCAAATTTTGCCTTGTAGGCCATTGAGACCGTTCACGCTTAAAAAGCATCACCGCGCGGGGGAATATTCACTTAAATGTTATTATAACCTTGCGATGACCTAGTAACCTAGGAATTCTACCATAGCCTCAACTATATAATCCTTACCTCATCACTCGTCGAGGAAAAGAAGCGCTATGAACCCACTAGACAGTTTCCTACCGCGCTTCAATTTCCACGAACGACACAGCATCGATATCTGTGCCCCGGCCAGTCGAATCATGAACGCGGTGACCGCCTGGCGGAACGAGAACGATCCGCTGGTCCGCGCCGCCATCCGCCTACGAGAGATGCCCGCACGTCTGTTCGGACACGCGCGGCAACAGAATCTGGACCTCTCCGACTTCACGCTGCTGGAGCGGCGGGGCGACACAGCACTGGTCTATGGTCTCATCGGCACATTCTGGCAGACGGATTACGGATTGTGCGACATCCCCTCGACGGAAGCTTTTCTCGCCCCTCGCCATGACGACGTCTGCAAGCTCACGCTCGGCTTCACCGTCCAGCCGGTTTCGAGAAGCACCCATCGTCTGGTGACGGAAACCCGGGTGCTTTGTGTCACGGACCGAGCCGCGCGTCGCTTCATGCCCTATTGGTATCTGATCCGCCCGGTCAGCGGCCTGATCCGCCGTCGCATGCTTGCGACCATTCGGAAACAGGCGGAAACTTCGTCCTGTCAACAGCACCAGGCGGCATTGCCATGAAGCTTTATGATTACCCCACCGCCCCCAATCCAAGGCGTGTACGCTTCTTCATCGCTGAGAAAGGGCTGACGATACCGACCGGTACGGTCGATCTTGCCAAGCGCGAGCAGTTCGCCCCCACGTTCCGCGCCCTCAACCCCTGCTGCACCGTTCCCGTTCTGGAACTAGATGACGGCACCACGATCAGCGAGGTACCTGTCATCTGCCGCTATCTGGAAGATCGGCATCCCGATCCTCCACTGATGGGTGACACGGCAGAACAGCGCGCCATTATCGGCATGTGGGACCGGCGTATAGAAATCGACGGCTATCTTGCCGCGATGGAAGCCGTGCGCAACAGCCTGCCGGGACTGTCGGGGCGCGCTCTGGTCGGACCACACGGCTATGCGCAAATCCCCGAGCTTGCCGCGCGCGGTCGTCAGAGGCTGGCCGACTTCATGACCGATCTGGATGCCCGGCTGCACAATGTGCCTTATGTCGCAGGTGACACCTTCTCGATCGCCGACATCACCGCGTTCGTCACCCTGGATTTTGCCCGTAGCCGACTGAAGCTGAAATTGCCGGACGAAGCCATCGGCCTGCGAGCTTGGTACGTGCGCGTCGCCGAACGGCCAGGAGCGCAAGCGTGATTATAGGCCTCCATCTCTGCGACCTATTTCCTCCGCCTATTCCCCCATCTGGTAGGCGGCAACGCGATAATAGAAGGAAAGACCGATGCAATATATGATCGAAGCTATCGGATATGTACACGGCGGCAGAACAGACCCGACTGACGATAATTGGGGGCAGTCACGCTCTACCATAGAGTTGGACCCGGCGAAATTTGGACCTGATGCACTTGCCGGTCTTGACGCTTTCAGTCACGCGGAAATCATCTTTCTTTTCGACAAAGTCACTCAAGAGAAGATCGAGACCGGTGCCCGTCATCCTCGCGGGCGGCAGGATTGGCCATTAACCGGAATTTTCGCACAACGTGGCAAGAACCGGCCCAACAGACTTGGGGTGACTGTATGCAGAATCCTCACCGTTGAAGGAACGCGCCTCGAAGTCGAAGGCCTCGACGCTATCGATGGTACACCCGTGATCGATGTAAAGCCGGTTATGCGTGAATTCCTGCCTCGGGGAGACGTCCGCCAGCCAGTATGGGTATCAGAACTGATGGCACAATATTGGTGACCACAACGGAATACCTAGAGAAATTCATATATATGTCTCCCTTTAATATCATGAGAAATTTACAGAAATGGTCTTTTTGTTTACAATGCACGTCTAATGGCTGAGCTCTGCCTCAGAATTTTTGTCAAAGCGCAACTCACCGAAAGAACGGTCATGAAGACAATGGTCGCCTTTATCAGGGCGTTCCATTCGAGTGGAAGTAACGCCCATTGCGTCCAGATCAGGAAGACATAATGGACAAGATAAATCCCGTAAGCATTTTGTCCTAAATTCTTCACGAGCCGAGGATTGTGCTTAACAAATCGTGTGAATAATCCCATTAGAGTGATGGTGCATGACATGCAGCATATCGAATGGCTAACGAAAATAGGCCAAGCTGAGGGCTTGGCCTGAAACGGATTGACGCCCGTTATCTCTCGTATTCAACTGGATTTGTGTGGCTATGGACAGTGGCACAGAATCGAGAACCTCTCCGGAAAACTCAAGGACTTGCGCCGCATCGCGACTCGTTACGACCACTACGCCCACACTTCCTTTTCGACCATCTGCCAGGTAACTTCAGTCATCTTCTGAATGCTAAAAAGAGTCCTTACCTTAAACTGAATAACAGAGCGCCTTCATACCACCTTTCCATTACGCCGCGTGAGCCGTCTCAACATTGCGACCTCTCGGAAGAACTCCTTCACTGGCTGTGCTGGAGCGCCGAGGACTGCCATTCCCGCCGCAATATCGCTCATCACTCCAGCCTTCGCACCAATCTGCGCTTTTGCCCCGACATGCACATGATCGGCAAGCCCGGCCTGGCCGCCGATCGTGACATAATCATCGAGCACACAAGAACCGGACAGTCCGACGTGACCAGAAATCGCGCAATACCGCCCGATCCGCACCCCGTGGCCAACCTGCACAAGATTATCGATGCGCGTGCCATCACCGATCACCGTATTGCTCATCGCACCGCGATCTATGGTCGTATTTGCGCCGATCTCCACGTCATTACCGATCTCCACGATACCGAGTTGCGGCGTCGTCAGAAACCCATGCTCCGTCATCGTAAAACCAAATCCCTCCTGGCCAACCTGTACGCCCGGAAACAAGGTTACGCGGCTACCAAGAAGTGCGTGGCTGATATTGACGTGGGTATGAATCCGACAATCGGTTCCGAGCACCACACCGTCGCCAATCACAGTACCCGCGCCCAGTTGGCAGCGTGCACCAATCTCCGCGCGCGCACCGATCACAACATGCGGCCCAATCTGCGCACTTGCATCAACTACGGCGTCTGCGGCAATGACCGCTGTAGGATGCACACCGGCAACGACCTGTGGCTTCGCATGAAAAAGAGCCGCAACCTGAGCCCAGGCGACGAAAGGATCGGCCACGACAAGCGCTATAGAGCTATCTGGCACATGAGACGCCATTTCCTCACGCACCAGCACCGCGCCGGCACGCGTGTGATCCAATTGCATCACAAGTCGCCTGCTACCAAGGAAACTCACATGTTCCGGCCTCGCATTCTCCAATCCAGCCAGCCCCGTCAGAACTAGCTCGCGAGACGGCAGCGCACATCCAACGGCTTGCGCAATGGCGGAGAGCATGTGTGGTCCAGAGGAGGCGAAGAACCGTGGATTACCCATGTCTACAGAAGTCCTCATAACAGTCACCTTGTGATGTCATTCTGATGTCTTGAACAGGCGATACCGCCGGGCATTTTTTGCCGTAATCACGATATGGTCCATTTATTACTACCTAGAATCCAGCATATCGTTTCCACTGCCTTACGTTCCCGTACCTGCCGCCCTCCGTCCAGCGACATCCCGCACCCGCTCATTGAGGAACCGCTGCCCCCTCGCCAGCCGCCGGACCAGCACCTCGTTGAACCGGACATACATCTCCGCGCCCCGGTCCTTCGCGGCCTCGTTTTCGTTCGCCGGGATGGGAAGCTGGCGCATCATCCAGGCATGAGTATAGAGAGCGAATGCCTCCCCCAGCACGGCGACGGCCTCGTCCACATCGTCGATCCGTCGTCCAAGCCGGTCCAGACGCTTGGACAGCGCGGCGTCCCGGCGTCCATCGTCCTCGCCGGAGACCAGCGACAGCACCGCCGCCTCGATCACCGCCGATTTCGACACCTTCCGGCGCTCCGCCAGCGCCTCGACCTGCTTGAGCAGGCCCGGCTCGAAATACACGTTCATCCGCTGCCGTCTGGTCATCGCCGTTCCCCTAGTTTGGAGGTGTGATGACAGATTGAGCTGAAAATTCCCTGACGCAAGCCCTTGTTCGATTGGCATGGTACCGGGGCGTAGCCTGGCGTAAAATTGGCGGCTTTTGTCGGTGTTTGTCTGCATTCCGCAACGACTCGTAGGGGTACCGCACTACAAGCCAAGCCCCCTGCCCCGACCCAGTTCCCACGAGATTCCGCCATGCTCGTCCATGGAGATGGTCATCTCCTTCTGGCGCTGTTTTCCGATCTCCGGTCGCCAGGGCACCAGCGAGAATTCATGTCCGCTTTCCAGCACCGCAAACCGCCCGCTGGCCAGATCGACCGGACCTTTCAGCGTGCCCTGGATGGTCTCGAAGCGATCAAGCGGCCGCCACAACTTTTCCCGCTTGGCAGCCATGGCCTGTCCGACCCGTTCCACCTCCCGCGCTTCCAGCGCCGCCAGCAAATTCTTCCGGTAGCGGACCATGCCCTCCGAGGTCAGGCTGGCATCCCCACGGTCGAGCAGCGCTTTTTGCCGTCTGGCCAGGGCGTCGCCGACTTCGCCCCCGAACCCGGCCTCCACCCGGTCGCCCTCACGTCTGACTCCGGCCACCAGACGCCGGTCAAGCCAGGTCGCGCCATCGGAGCCGATCTGCGCCTCCAGATCGAAAGCCGACAGCAGCCGCACCGTCGCCTTCGGCGAACGGGCGGCGTCATAGGCAATGGAGCGTTGCTGGAAATCTTCCGGAACGCGCCAGCGGTCGGCCTCCAGCCGCTCCACGATCCCCGCCCGGCGCAATGCCTCCAGACGGCGGACATGCCCTTTGATGAGGTCTTCCGGCGTGCCTTTGACGCTCCAGCAGTCGAGCTGCATCCGCTCCAGATGAGCGGAAGGCCGATAGATCCCGTCCTCGGTATGGGCGAGGATCGCCCGGTCGGAGGGGCGTGGTTTGTCGGGAACCGGGGCCGCCGCGATCTCCACGATCGCGCCACCGGGAATGTCCTCCATCTGAGCCGGATCGAAACCGCGCAGGTGATGCACCCGCCCGTCGAGACCATCGACCACCAGCGATAGTTTTTCACCCAGTTCGTCCGTCAGGTGCCTGTCCACCAGTTGCCCGATGACCGGTTTCTCCGGAACCTCGCCATGGAAACGGAAATGCGCCGGGTCGCGCGTTGGCGCTGTTCCCTTGTCGCGCGCCTTCAGGGCGCGGTGCATCTGCTTCGTGATGTCGTCGCGCTCGCCGAGATTCCGCAGGCGCTCTTCCAACCGGTCGTCGAGTGCCCATCTGCCCGGTTCCGTCTGGCTGGCCAGTCCCATGCGCTCCAGTTTCGCCAGACGTGACAGGCGCAGCCGTCGGTCCACCAGATCAGAAGTCGGTGTTTCGATACCGGGGCGCATGTCGAGGCTACCATCCCGCACCTGATCCAGCAGGGCACGGTCGATGCGGATGAAGCGGTCGCGGTCGATCTCGTTTTCCAGCTTCCGGCGCTGTTCGATCTCGGACACGGGACCGAGGTCCAGCGTCAGGAATTCGGAGGCGCGTTCGCGAATGCCATGGGTGATGTAGCCGCCATCGATGACGAGATCCTTGCCCTGGTCGTCGCGACCGTTAACCACGACATGGATGTGGGAATGCGCGGTGTTGAAATGGTTCACCGCTACCCAGTCCAGACGTGTGCCGAGATCGGCTTCCATCCGCGTCATCAGGTCGCGCGTGAAATCCGTCAGATCCTCCAGCCGATCGGCGTCTTCCGGTGAGACGATGAAGCGGAACTGATGCCGGTCCTCCACCCCGCGTTCAAGGAAGGCTCTTGCATCGGCGCGGTCAGTCTCCGCGTTGTAGAGGACACCACGCTCGCCTTCACGGGACGTGCCTTCACGCTGGATGTAACGCAGGTGGGCAGCGGCCCCGCCTCCCTTCCCGGCCTGACGCACCACACGCGCTTTCACGGTCACACGGCGGGCACCGGACATCTGATGCCGCCAGCCGGCGATCCCGCGCGCCCGGACGAAGGACGCGCCACGCCCGCGACCCACCCCACGGGTGGAACCGGAACGCGACGCGCTCCCCGCACGCGAAGACGCAACAGACTCAGAAGAAAAGCGGCGGCCACTGCCGCCGCCCGACCCGCTGCCTCCCCTCTTTCCGGGGGACAGGGATTGCCGCCGAACCTGTGTGCGGATGCCGGTCAGAAAGTCCGCCTGACCACGCGCCAAGCCGCCCTTCGAGCGGAGGCGTCCAACTCTGGGACGGAACGCGGTGTCGTCATCCTGCGGCATGGCCAGACCTCGCGGAAACCGGGCTTTTCGGGGATAGTGCCGTCAGAAACGGCGGAAAGCTCTCACTCCTGAAAAATGACGGCTCAGACGTCTAAAATCCAGAGTGCCACTCGAAATATCCCTAACCCCATGTGCAGACAAAGAAAACCGCAGGTGGGGACAGGCAGGAGTGCCACGTCCTTTAATCTTGCCCTCTTAATCGGGCGGGTTTTTTGGTCAAGTTTTTCATTCTTCGTTTTCCTTTAGCTTCCTTTCACGATCACAGTTCTGCTCCTGGACTGGCATCTCGGCCCTGACTGAGGGTTCGTGGCACGCCGTGCACTCTTCCGCGCTCAGCGACGACTGATATGCCGCCCCATCCGTGGATGGGCGGCCGGCCTTTCGTCGTGGCGCATTTTGCCATCGGATTCACGGGGCAGCATCACAGGCACTCGAGCGGAGTCCCACGAGGCGTTCACCTGCGCGTGCTCCAGGCAAGATATCGTGCTTCCCGTCGTCCTCGACTGCACCCTTCCCCATCCGCCTTGGCGGATCTCCCTGTTCAGAACGCCGCGGTCATCCCGACACGCGGCGGAACATTCCTTTGCAGCTGGACACTCACGCGAGCGCCCGCGGCAATTTGCGGTTCTTGCAAGCGATATGACGGGCCCGCTCTTCGGGATCGACGGCCGGACCGCCGTCATAGACCGTTCCGTCGAGCCACATGGCATGCATGATCACGGCCATCTTGCGCGCCACGGCGACCGCCGCCTTGCGATGGCAGGACCGTTTCGCCAGTTCCAGGCCCCAGGTCCGCAGCTTGTCGCGCCCCTTGAAACGCGTCAGCAGGACCGACGCCGCTTCATAGAGGGACCGCCGCACCTCCGGATCGCCGGCCTTGCTGATGCGTCCCTGCACATCGATGCTGGTACCCGACTGCCAGCGCCGCGACGTCAGGCCGAAATACGCCGCGACGTCGCGCGAGCGCCGGAAGCGCGACGGATCGTCGATCGCCGTCATCACGCCAAGCGCGGTCACCGGCCCCACCCCCGGAATGGCCATGAACCGCCGGCACACCTCGTCACCCGCGACGATCCGCACCACCAGCTTGTGCAGCCGGGTATATTCTTCCCAGAGCACGGCCTTCGCCCGCAGCATCGCCTCCATGAGATCGCGGGTCAGCGCGTCCTGCGCCACGGCCTCGCGAACGGCGGTGTCGAAGCGCGCCCGCGAGACCGTGCCCAGGCGGATACCGAACGCCTTGAGCGAATGGCGGATCGTATTCTCGAGATCCATGAATTTGCGCTTGAGCGTGCTGCGCTGGGTCAGGATCAGACGCAGCCGATAGCTTGCTTCGCTCTTGATATGGGCCGTCCGGAACCAGCCGGTGCGCACGATATGCGCGATCCCCAGCGCGTCCGCCTTGTCGGTCTTGTTGCGCTGCGCCGACATCGCCGCCCGCACGTGTTTCGTCTCCAGGCAGACCGCCGGCAGGCCCAGCGCCAGCATCTCCGGATGCAGCCAGGGCGACAGGGAACCTGCCTCGTGACCCATACGGCGCAGGCGCGGCAGGAACGGCTTCACGGCATCCCTGAGCGCAGCCGGGTCCGTGGCCACCGTCGTTTCCAGATGCACGGTGCCCTGCTCGTCCACCACACAGACCGCCGTTTCGTCGATCGACACATCGAGACCGCAAAAGAATTCCATCGCACGCCTCCCGCGCTGCTGTTTCACCGCGGCAACTCTACCTTCTTTCCGGCCCGGGAGACCGCCAATCGACGACGACCGCTCAGGCCCGATTACGGCTGGCACTCACGTTTTTCCTCTTTCCGGCCTCTGAATTCGGCTTTTCCGAATCTGATGCCCCCTTGCCAGCCTGACCGGAATGACTGGCAAAACCTGCCACGAAGCGCCTCCCGCCACCACGCGAACGGAACGACGAAACGCTGCGCCGCGACCTGTCTTCCGTGTGTCTTATGATGTGCTGTGAACATGTCAAAATCATGCGTCGGACGTGATCAGAATCCAGATCCGCACATGACTGGGAACTGTCAAAGTGATGACGCTCCCGGCGACGATGACCAATCGGTCAGCCTGCGTTCGTCGTGCATCCGGGCCGCCCGTCCACCGCATGCGAAGGGCACTCCGGATGCGGGAAACCTCGTGTCACTGAACGCCGGGATCGTTCGTCGGAATGGCGTCTGAAACACGCCTGAAGATGACAAGAATGCACGCGGCGGCGCAGCCGGCGCCTTCCGCTCGCGGCGCGAAGCGCCGCGTTGTCCCGGCACAAAACGAACGCGACAGGAGGATGGAAAAGCTGGCCGGAAAGAGAAGGGAAAGGCACGGGCAAACGTCGGTAAGCCAGACGCGGAAGCACACTCAATGCAACGCGCGACGACGCAGCCATGCCCGATGCCGTGCTTTGGTATAGGCCTCGGGCTGCTGCCGTGCCTCCAGCCGATGGTGCAGGTGACGCCAGTAATCGGGACTGACTTCGACCGGATCGATGTCCTGCGCCTCGACCGCGTCGATCGCTTCCAGCACACGCTGGACGCGCGGCCATGAACTCTGGTGCAGCAACACCTCGCCGCCCGGCCGCACGCATGGGACAGTCTGGTAGTCTTCGCCGGAGCCGACCGTGCGCACGATGTCAATGTGCGATTCAACCGTGCCATACTCGTTGGCGGCCCAGCGGACGAAGGCGAACACGCTGCCGGGCGCGAAGCTGAGCATGCGCCGTTGACGGTCGAGGATCGTGTCCGTGACCGGGTGGCCGAAGCGCAGCCAGCGTTCGACCTGTTTTTCGATCCACGTCAGTTCGACCGTCGTGATCAGGGCGAACGGATCGTCAGGCATCACGTCTGTTTCCTCTTCACGACTGCTCTCCGCCAGCACGGCCGTTGTCGGCATGATGACGGCATCAGACTTCACTTTCACTTGCCAGCCTGCTGGCGCGTTCCGCTCGCGGCGCGGAGCGCCGCGTCGTCTCGCCCCAGCATGATGCATGGGCAGCCACACGAAAAGGACAAGGACCACGCGAGCCGGGCTTGCCCGGCGAGCCCGCCACGCCTGGGGTTTGGACGTGTCCCCAGCCTCGATCCGTCGACCGGCGCGCCGTTTGGAACCGTTCAGAAAGGCCGGAAAGGGAAGGAGCGGGGGCTTTACGCCGCCCGCCTCTCGCCCCAATAGGCCAGCCGCCGGGAAGCCGTCGCCGCGTGCGTTTCGTCCAGTTCCATACCCAGCCAGTCGCGCCCGAGATGCTGCGCGGCGACCAGCGATGAACCAGAACCGCAGAACGGATCGAACGTGATTCCGCCTACCGGGCAGAAAGCATGAACCAGCGGCAGCAACGCCGCGACGGGCTTCTGCGTCGGGTGCAGTTTGTTCCCCGAATACGGCATGTCGATCACGTCCGGGATCGGCTGACGGGGCAGCTTCGCATCGCCCTTGGCCAGGAGGTACGCCTGTTCATGGCTGTAGCGAAGAAAGCGCGCCGATGACGCATAGGACTTGCGGAACACCAGATGACCGACCACCCGGAACCCGGCCGCCCGCCATGCGTCCACGAACAGGTGAACCTTGGTCCAGGAATAGAAGGAAACAGCAAACCCGCCTTCTTTCAATACCCTGTGCATCTGGCTGAACGCGGGACGAAGCCACGCCGCATTGTCGTCGTTGCGCACCGTGCGGCCGTCGCGCCCCTGGTAGCCGACCAGATATGGCGGGTCCGTGAGGATGAAATCCACGCTCCCGCGCGGCATGGCCCGCATGAGGGAAACGCTGTCGCCGTGGCGGATCACATTGCGGAAGGCTCCATTTTCGCTGTCGGTCATGTCCTTGATTCCCTTGCCGGTAAAATCGCCGGGGAAGCACCCGTGCGTGCTTCCCGGAGGCGGGCGACCGCGCGGAAAGGATGGGGACAAATGACGGCGGGAGTGGCCGGGTTGCGCGCCAGCGGGGCGAAGCCCTGCGCCGTCGCGCGGCCCTGCCGCTCTGTAGGCGGCGTTTGGGGGAAGGAAAACAAAGAGTTTTCCTTCCCCTTCACGATCCGGCCCGATGGCGATACAGGATGTTGCAGGACGCCATGGCTTATGTTGCCCTCGACTGAGGACACGGTGCCTGGGACGCCTCATCCCATTCACAAAGTCATCAGAATAATTAATAGTTATTCATCATATCACCGACCGTTCTCCTTTTGTCGTCCGCCGGATTACGCCCGGATACGCCAGAGTACGCACACGCCGACAATTGCCGACACGAGTACCATTTCCTCGCTTCCAAAGTACAACGCCCTTGCCTTGAGGTATTCGTTTTTCATGCCCCATGATCCGGTTCTCTCCAGACGGAAAGGGCAGGACGATGACGGACAAGGACCGCAGGGCGAAGACTGGGCCGATCGCGCCGGCCAATGATAATAACCCGTCGGGAACCGCATCCGATCCGGCGATGAAAGCGCGGATGGACGAACTGGTGTTCATCCTCGCCAGGATGCTGGGACGCCAGATCGCCCGCGAGGAATTCGAACGGCGTCTGGGTCAGATTGACACAGCCAACGACAACGATCCGTCAGACCGAAGTCGGGAGGAACCAG
The DNA here is from genome assembly GCF_000021325.1 of Gluconacetobacter diazotrophicus PA1 5. Lineage (GTDB taxonomy): Bacteria > Pseudomonadota > Alphaproteobacteria > Acetobacterales > Acetobacteraceae > Gluconacetobacter > Gluconacetobacter diazotrophicus. The sequence goes on from NC_011365.1 coordinate 1,203,886, forward strand.
GTGAGTGACGCCTGTCCCATCCAGGGCACCATTTCAGGCAGGCCGGGATCACCTGTTTTGCGCTTCCTTTACTCGTACAAATGTATTACATTTGTCCTGCAATCAGGAGGAAGCCATGTCCGCCGTGACGTTCCGTGTCGATGACACCCTCAAGGCCGCCGCTGTCGCGAAGCTGTCGGCGCAAGGCATGTCCCTGTCCGACGTGCTGCGCGATACCCTGGCCTATATCGCCGAGACCGGCCAGCCGCCGGTCAAGCGCCGCCTTGTGACCGACGAGGATGCAAGGCTGATCGAGATCGTCCGCGAACGCCTCGCCGATCCCGCGCCGCGTCATCGCATGACGCTGGCGGACTTGAAGGCCCGCCATCCGGATGACTGAATACGCGATCGAGTTCGACGATCGCGCTCTCCGCGAGTGGGATGGGCTGGACGGCAGCATTCGCAGGAAGTTCGAGAAAAAGCTCGAAAAGCTTGTTCTGAACCCGCACTCTCCCGGTAACGAACTGCACGGCGATCTCGCCGGATTCTACAAGATCAAACTGCGCCAGGACGGCTACCGCCTCGTCTATCAGGTCGTGGAACAGCGGATCGTCATCTTCGTCATCGCGGTCGGACGCCGTGAGGACAACGAAATCTACACGGCGGCAACCGGGCGCATCCCGGAGACGCCAGCCGATCGGACACATCAGCCCAGCGGCAGAAGCCGCAAGAGGTAAACCTTACAAAACCACCTGTCGGGAGATTCGCCATGACCCGCGTTGCTCTCTATGCCCGCTATTCCTCGGACAACCAGCGGGCGGCTTCGATCGAGGACCAGTTCCGCCTCTGTGAGGAACGCGCCACGCGCGAGGGCTGGCAGGTGGTGGAGTATTACCGCGATGCGGCCATCTCCGGGGCCAGCATGATCCTGCGCCCCGGCATCCAGACACTGTTGCAGGACGCCCAGGCCGGACAGTTCGATGTCGTGCTGGCCGAGGCGCTGGACCGCGTGTCCCGCGACCAGGCGGACGTCGCTACCCTGTTCAAGCGTCTCCAGTTTGCGGGCGTCACCATTGTCACCTTGGCCGAGGGCGAGATCAGCGAGCTTCACGTCGGCCTGAAAGGAACGATGAACGCCCTGTTCCTCAAGGATTTGGCCCTGAAGACCCATCGCGGCCTGCGGGGCCGGGTCGAGGCGGGTAAATCCGGCGGCGGCCTGTGCTACGGCTATCGCGTCGTGCATCAGATGGACGCGCGGGGCGAACTGATCCGGGGCGAGCGCGAGATCGATCCGGTCCAGGCCGAGATCGTGCGCCGCATCTTCCATGAGTTCGCCTCGGGCCGCAGCGCGCTTTCCATCGCCAGCCGTCTGAACGACGAAGGTATCCTCAGCCCCACGGGCGGCAAATGGAACAATACCACCCTACGGGGCAACGCCCTGCGTGGCACCGGCATTCTGAACAACGAGCTTTATATCGGCCGGCTGGTGTGGAACCGGTTGCGCTACCTGAAAGACCCGCAGACCGGCAAGCGCGTGTCCCGACTCAATCCGCAATCGGAATGGATCATCACCGATGTCCCCGACCTGCGGATCATGGACGATGATCTCTGGCAGGCGGTGCGCGATCGGCAAGCGCTGATCGCGGAGAAGAGCGTGAACATCAGTGCCGGCATCCGGGCCTCGATCAACAAGCTCAATGGCCAGCGCCGTCCAAAATCGCTCCTGTCGGGGTTGGTGTTCTGTGGGGTATGCGGCGGTCCCTGCTCGATCCGGGGCGGCGACCGCTTCGCCTGCTCCACCCATATGGACAACCGCTCCTGCACCAACAGGACCACGATCCGTCGCCCGGAACTGGAAGGCCGGGTGCTGTGTGGCCTCAAGGACCGGCTGATGACACCGGAAGCCGCCGCCGAAGCAATGCGCGCCTATGTTGAGGAAACCAATCGCGCCAACCACGAACGCCGCGCCAGCACGGCGGGATGGCAGACGGAACTGACCAAGGTGCGCAAGGGCTTGAAACAGATGCTCCAGGTGATCGAGGATGGCGGCTATACGCGCGGCATGGTCGAGCGCATGCGCGAAATGGAGGCCCGTGAGGATGAACTGGTCGCCCTGCTCGCCGCCCAGCCGCAGGACGTGCCGGACATTCATCCCAACGTCGCCGGGATCTTCAAGCACAAGGTAGAGCGGCTGGCCGAGACGCTGAACCATCCCGAGGACCGGCAGGAAGCCTCAGAGGCCATCCGCGCGCTGATCGAGAAGATCGTGCTTAATCCCGGCAAGGGCCGCGGCGAGATGCATGCCACGCTCCATGGCGAACTCGGAAAACTGCTGGATTTCGCCGCCTCACGCGGTCAGGGAGCCAAAAACACGAACACTCCCGGAGCTAGGGCTTCGGGAGTGTCGGTATCGGGTATTGCGGGGGCAGGATTTGAACCTGCGGCCTTCAGGTTATGAGCCTGACGAGCTACCGGGCTGCTCCACCCCGCGCTGGTGTGGTGTGTGTGTTGTGAGGGGTGGACTGGAAGACCTGGCGGCGACCGACTTTCCCGCGTCTTGAGACGCAGTATCATAGGCGCTGGGGCATTTCACGGCCGAGTTCGGGATGGGATCGGGTGGGTCTATCCCCGCCATGGCCACCAGGTCGTCCAGTCCACCCTGTGGGGTGTTATTGGGCGTGTGAGGTTGGTGCGGTGAGAGGTGAGTGTGTTGTGTGGATGATTGCTGTGCATGTGTGTTGCCTGCTGGGCAGGCGGTGTGAGTGAGCCTGTTGGGCGATTAGGACCAGTTAGCTGCACGCATTGCTGCGCTTTCACATCTGGCCTATCGACGTGATGGTCTATCACGGCCCTCGGGGAGACCTGGTTTTGAGGTGGGTTTCTCGCTTAGATGCTTTCAGCGATTATCCCGTCCAGACTTAGCTACCCGGCTGTGCCGCTGGCGCGACAACCGGTGCACCAGAGGTCTGTTCATCCCGGTCCTCTCGTACTAGGGACAAATCCTCTCAAGTCTCCAACACCCACGGCAGATAGGGACCGAACTGTCTCACGACGTTCTAAACCCAGCTCACGTACCACTTTAATCGGCGAACAGCCGAACCCTTGGGACCTGCTCCAGCCCCAGGATGTGATGAGCCGACATCGAGGTGCCAAACCTCCCCGTCGATGTGGACTCTTGGGGGAGATCAGCCTGTTATCCCTAGAGTACCTTTTATCCGTTGAGCGATGGCCCTTCCACGCGGGACCACCGGATCACTATGGCCGACTTTCGTCTCTGATCGAGCTGTCACTCTCACAGTCAGGCGGGCTTATGCCATTGCACTCAACAGTCGATGTCCGACCGACCTGAGCCCACCATCGCGCGCCTCCGTTACACTTTGGGAGGCGACCGCCCCAGTCAAACTGCCCACCATGCAGGGTCCCGGACCAGGCTTACTGGTCTCGGTTAGACATCAGAAACAGTCAGGGTGGTATTTCAAGGATGGCTCCACCGGAACTGGCGCCCCGGGTTCAAAGCCTCCCACCTATCCTACACAGAATGTCTCTGATGCCACTGCAAAGCTGCAGTAAAGGTTCATAGGGTCTTTCCGTCTGACCGCGGGTACCCCGCATCTTCACGGGGAATTCAATTTCGCTGAGCCGATGCTGGAGACAGCGGGGAAGTCGTTACGCCATTCGTGCAGGTCGGAACTTACCCGACAAGGAATTTCGCTACCTTAGGACCGTTATAGTTACGGCCGCCGTTTACCGGGGCTTCAATTCAGTGCTTGCACACCTCCTCTTAACCTTCCGGCACCGGGCAGGCGTCAGGCCGTATACGTCGTCTCTCGACTTCGCACAGCCCTGTGTTTTTACTAAACAGTCGCTACCCCCTGGTCTGTGCCACCCACCGATGGTTGCCCAACGATGGGTCTCGCTTATCCCGAAGTTACGCGAGTAATTTGCCTAGTTCCTTCAGCATCGTTCTCTCAAGCGCCTTGGTATGCTCTACCAGTCCACCTGTGTCGGTTTCGGGTACGGTCTATATGCCAGAGCTATTTCCTGGAATGCGCCAAAAGCCGGATCAATCCGTTAAGACCCGACAACATATTGCATTCGTCACTTCTGGCAGGCCCGGGAATATTCACCCGGTTTCCATCGACTACGGCTTTCGCCCTCGCCTTAGGGGCCGGCTCACCCTGCGCGGATTAACCTTGCGCAGGAACCCTTGGACTTTCGGCGACAGTGTTTCTCGCACTGTTTGTCGCTACTCATGTCAGCATTCGCACTTCCGATATCTCCAGAGAGGGTCACCCCGTCTCCTTCACAGACCTACGGAACGCTCCGCTACCGCGCATACAAAGTATGCACCCACAGCTTCGGCACGTGGCTTGAGCCCCGTTACATTTTCGGCGCAGGGTTTCTATTAGACCAGTGAGCTATTACGCTTTCTTTAAAGGATGGCTGCTTCTAAGCCAACCTCCTGGTTGTTTTGGAATCCCCACATCCTTTCCCACTTAGCCACGATTTAGGGGCCTTAGCTGGTGGTCTGGGCTGTTTCCCTCTCGACGATGGACCTTAGCACCCACCGTCTGTCTGCCAGGCTAAACTTCCGGGTATTCGGAGTTTGGTTAGGTTTGGTAAGGCTTTGGGCCCCCCTAGCCCATCCAGTGCTCTACCCCCCGGGGTCAACACCTGACGATCTACCTCAATAGATTTCGCGGAGAACCAGCTATCTCCGAGTTTGATTGGCCTTTCACCCCTAGCCACAGCTCATCCCCGACTTTTTCAACAGGCGTGGGTTCGGCCCTCCAGTGCGTGTTACCGCACCTTCAGCCTGGCCATGGCTAGATCACTCGGTTTCGGGTCTTCTGCCAGCAACTCGTCGCCCTATTCAGACTCGCTTTCGCTGCGCCTACACCTACCGGCTTAAGCTCGCTGCAAACAGAAACTCGCTGACCCATTATACAAAAGGTACGCCGTCACCCCATAAGAGGCTCCGACTGCTTGTAGGCATCCGGTTTCAGGTCTCTTTCACTCCCCTCGTCGGGGTGCTTTTCACCTTTCCCTCACGGTACTTGTTCACTATCGGTCACCAGGGAGTATTTAGGCTTGGAGGGTGGTCCCCCCATGTTCAGACAGGATTTCACGTGTCCCGCCCTACTCAAGGATCATTCTCGACATTACGCATACGGGGCTATCACCCACTATGGCCGGACTTTCCATTCCGCTCTGCTTGTCCGAAAATAACCACTGGCCTGTTCCGCGTTCGCTCGCCACTACTAGCAGAATCTCAATTGATGTCTTTTCCTCCAGGTACTGAGATGTTTCAGTTCCCCGGGTTCGCCTCGTGACCCTATGTATTCAGATCACGATACCCATCGCTGGGTGGGTTGCCCCATTCAGATATCCACGGATCAAAGCCTGCTCGCGGCTCCCCATGGCTTTTCGCAGCGTGCCACGTCTTTCATCGCCTCCTGGTGCCAAGGCATCCACCGAATGCCCTTATCGCGCTCACTCACCACACATGCACAGGAACCATCCACACAAAGACCGTGGACAACCCCGCACATAAGAAAGTGCAGTCATCAGCACAATACACTCTTTACTCTCGTCTCTGAACGCTCTCGCCGCAATCCCTTAGCACGGAGCACTCCGGTTTCCCGGACCGCTCCACGGGTCAGACCAACCCGGGATCGCGACACGTCCACAGACGCACCAACCTATTCACACTGACAAAGAACAAACCATCGGGTCCCACCCGCCCAACGCCGCGCCGCGGTCGTCAGGCCAATGCAACCCAACCTCAATCTCTCCTGCGATGTTCCGTCATTCCAGCCCGCCGGCCTCAACACCACTCCCAAGGGTCCATGGTGGAGGCGGACGGGATCGAACCGACGACCCCCTGCTTGCAAAGCAGGTGCTCTCCCAGCTGAGCTACGCCCCCAAAAGGCACAACCACCCCACAAACCAGGGTGCGCCCAGAATGGTGGGCCAGGGAGGACTTGAACCTCCGACCCCACGCTTATCAAGCGTGTGCTCTAACCAACTGAGCTACTAGCCCAAACGGGTTTCTCATCGCAGGAAGGGATATGTTGACGGCGCCCCGTGATGCCAAAGGCACCACCCAGGGTAAGCCAGACACGCTGGCATTTGC
>NC_011365.1:1212500-1795000 GCF_000021325.1 Gluconacetobacter diazotrophicus PA1 5
ATGCGTGGTCGTCCTTCATGACCAGCACCTTCGGACAACCGGGTTTCTTCCGTCCTCGGCTGGCCAATCCGTGGCTGGCCGGGCGGGACAGCCATGCCGCCACCAGTTATTATGACAGCACGCCGCTGCGCGACACGCTGGAATCCCTGGTCGATTTCGAAAGACTGAACGATTCGGGCGTTCGTCTGGCCTGCGGCGCGGTCAATGTCGGCAGCGGCAATTTCATCTATTTCGACACGGTGTGCACGCGGCTGACGATCGACCATGTGATGGCCAGCGCGGCCTTGCCGCCGGCGATGCCGATGGTGCGGATCGGCCAGGATTATTACTGGGATGGCGGCATGGTGTCGAACACGCCGCTGCAGCACCTGCTGGACCATGTGGAACGGGACAGCATGCTGGTCTTCCAGGTCGACCTGTTTTCAGCCCGGGGACCCGTGCCGCGGGACATGTTCGATGTGCAGGCCCGCACCAAGGATATCCAGTATTCGTCCCGCACGCGCCTGATCACGGATCATTATCGCGCGCTGCATCGGCAGAACCTGCAGATCCGCGCCCTGCTGGACCGTATTCCCGAAGCCGACCGGACGGACGAGGACCGGGCGCTGCGCCGGCAATTATCGGCCCTGCCGGCCATCACCATCCTGCAACTGATCTACCAGGAAGAAGCGTATGAGGGGCAGACGCGGGATTTCGAATTTTCCGCGGCGTCGATGGAGGAGCACTGGGACGCGGGCGCACGCGACACCCGCATGACCCTGTCCCACCCCGACTGGCTACGCCCCGCGCCGGACGATGCGGGGGTGATCGTCCACGACGCGCACCGTCCGGACCGCTGAACGATCAGCCGGCCGACGCTGTCAGGGCCTTGCTTTCCACCTTGTCTCCGACGACGATGCCGAGCTTCGCGGTCAGCCCGCCCTGCAGTTCCAGGGTGGCGCGTGCCGGGCCGTGGCTGCTGATGCGCGCCAGGCTCTGCGGCACGGCATTTTCGGTGATCGAGGAAATCCGGCCGTCCTCGCCGATGAAGACGATGTCCAGCGGCACCAGCGTGTTTTCCATCCACATGTCGCTCTGCTGCGGATAGGGCCAGACGAAGATCATGCCGCGATCGGCAGGGATCGAAGTACGGAACATCTCGCCCACCCGCTGCTGGCGGGGGGTGGTGGCCAGTTCCACGGAAAAGACATGCTTCACGCCGTCATGGCCGGTGATCGTCAGGGGCTGGCGCGGCAACTCGGGCTGCGCCTGGGTGGGCGTGTCATCCGCATCCTGGGCGCAGGCCGGTCCGGCGACGCAGGCGGTGGCCAGCAGAATGCCCAGGCCGCATGCGGCAGTGATCTTGCGCATATCCCACATAGTCTCGTGCTCTCCTGTTGCTTCGCAGTGGTCCATCAGATCAGGAACGGGTTGCCGTGCCGTTCGGCACCGATCGTGGTCAGGCCGCCATGCCCGGGCAGGATCGACACGTCGTCGCCCAGCGGCAGGAGACGATCGGTGATGGCCTTGATCAGCTGCGGCCCGTCCCCGTAGGGAAAATCGGTGCGGCCGACCGATCCGCGGAACAAGGTGTCGCCGACGCAGGCGAAGCGGGCGCGCGGGTCGTAGAACACGACATGCCCCGGCGTATGGCCGGGCACGTGCCGCACTTCGAACGAGCGACCGAGCAAGGGCAGGATCTCGTTATCCGTGACGAAGCGATCGACCGTTACGTCCCGCATCCCTTCCAGCCCATAGCGCGCCGCCTGGGCGGCGATATCGGACAACAGGAACGCATCGCGCGCATCGGGGCCGATGACCGGCACCGCCGCGCCCTGCCGCCCCGACAGTTCGGCCCGCAACGCGTCTGCCCCGCCCGCGTGGTCCAGATGGCCGTGGGTCAGCAGGATCGCATCCACCGTCAGGTCGCGCGATGCCAGTTCATGCAGCAGGCGGGGGACGTCGCCGCCCGGATCGACCACCACCGCGTGGCGGCTGCCCGGGTCCCACAGAATCGAACAATTCTGTCCGAACGCGGTGACCGGCACGACCACGAGTTCCAGGCCGTCCAGATCCGGATCACGAGACAATGACATTAGGCGACTCCTCACCCCGATCGCATGCGACCGGTCAGGACATGATTGGGGCATGGACCGCATGCCCATCCATCGCGATCTGTACGAGCCGACGGCGCGCCGGGCAAGCTGGCCTGACTATATCCACGCTGATAGAGTGATCGGCATGACACCGCACCCTCTTTCCCGCGACCCGCTGGAACTGGCCATTGCCTGGGCCGAGGCTGGGCAGCCCGCCGCCCTGGCCACCGTCATCGCAACCTGGGGCAGTTCTCCGCGTCCGTCCGGCAGCATGATGGCGGTCAGCGACACGGGCCGGATCGAGGGATCGGTCAGCGGAGGATGTGTCGAGGCGTCGGTCGTCGACAGCGCCGCGACGATCATGCGTGAAAACACCTCCGAAATCCTGTCCTACGGCATCACGTCGGAACAGGCATGGTCGGTGGGCCTGGCCTGCGGGGGTGAACTGGACATCCTGGTGGAATCGGTCGGACCGGCGGGAACGCTGACACTGGCCATGGCCCAACAGGCGATCGCCCTGCGCCGGGCCCGGCAGCCGGTCCTGCTGGCGACGCGCCTGTCCGACCGGCATCATGTACTGGTCACGCGAACGGAGCAGGGCCTGGAAACCCCGATCAATGACCCGCCGCCCGACGCCCTGCGCCCGGCGCTGGAGCAGGCGTTTCGCGACGGACGCAGCCAGCGCGTCGAGGATGCGGACGGCGCGACCTGGTTCCTGCATTTGCTGACACCGCCCCATCGGCTGCTGATCGTCGGCGCCGTGCATATCGCGCAGGTCCTGGCGCCGCTGGCGATGGCGACCGGTTTCGCAACGACGGTCATCGACCCGCGCACGCAACTGGCCACCCCCGAGCGCTTTCCCGGCATTGTCCTGATGACCGACTGGCCCGACGAGGCGCTGGAGAATGTGAACATCGACGATCATACCGCGATCGTCACCCTGACCCATGACCCCAAGCTGGACGATCCGACCCTGCACGCCGCGCTGAACAGCCCGGCCTTCTATATCGGCGCGTTGGGGTCACGAAAGACCCAGGCCTCGCGCATGGCGCGGCTGCGGGCCGAAGGATTCGACACCGACCGGACCGCCCGCATCCACGGACCGATCGGACTGGCCATCGGCGCGGTCGGCGCTCCCGAAATCGCATTGTCGATCCTGGCGGAAATCGTGGCTGTCCGGCGTGACGCGCCGCTGGCGCGCGATTCCGGCTGGGGATGAGCACCGGGGTGGCTACCGGAATCGTGGCGCTGGTCCTGGCTGCGGGCCGGTCATCGCGATCGGGGGACCGCCATAAATTGCTGGCCCCCGACCAGATGGGGCAACCGATGATCGCACGCACGCTGCAGGCGGTCTGTGCCAGCGCGGTAGATACCGTCATTGTCGTGCTGGGCCATCGCGCGAACGACCTCCGCGCCGCCATCGATACCCATGCGCCCTATGCCCGCGAGGTGGCCGTCACCATGGCCGCCGATCATGCGGATGGCCTGTCCGCCAGCCTGCGCGCCGGATTGAGGATGGCGGAAGCCCGCCACCCATCGGGAATCCTGGTCTGCCTGGGAGACATGCCCTGGATCGGACCCGATGTGATCACGCGCCTGCTGGCCCGACACCGGCAAAGCCCCGCTCCCGTTACCGTCCCGGTCCATGATGGACGACAGGGCCACCCCGTCCTGTGGGATCGGACGATGATTCCCGCCCTGATGGCGCTGAAGGGCGATCGCGGCGGCGGAGCGCTGATGCGTGCCCTGGGGGAGCGTGTGGCGACGGTCCAGGCCGGCGCCACGATCCATGAGGATTTCGATACGCCGGACCGGCTGGACCAGTTTGCCGCCACGCGCCCGGCCGGTCCCGGTTTGACTGGTCCCAGTTGACCGGCCCTGCCCGGGTGTCGGACAAGAGCGGGCGCGGCCCCGTCGGCCGCCATGACGAAGGACTGGCCCCATGAGCAAGATCATCCGCACGGAACCGAACGCGATCCTGTCGAAGGTCGTGGAATATCACGGCTTCCTGTTTACTCAGGGTTTCGTCGCGCGCGACCTGACGGGCGACGCGACCACCCAGACCCGCGACATTCTGGAGCAGATCGACGAGGCGCTGGAACTGCACGGCACCGACAAGACCCGCCTGCTGCAGGCCCAGATCTGGCTGAAGGACATTGCCGACCGCGACGACCTGAACGCCGTGTGGTCCGCGTGGCTGCCGAAGGACGGCGCACCGGCGCGCGCCTGCGTGCAGGCGGTCATGGCCAATCCGGCGATGCTGGTCGAAATCATGGTCATCTGCACGAAGTAGGACGCACACGTCACAGCCTGGAGCGGGGTCCGGCGACAACACATACCTGTCGCATTTTGGCAACGGATCCCGATTCCGATTCGAACGCAGCCGGTTCGCCCCCCTGATCCGGCCCTTTTCAGGGAACCTGTATTTTTCATTGGAAAACCGCGACCTGCACGATCGCGAAAGGAATATATTCCTAAATCTGACGCCAGATCAGGGTGTTTTGGCGAATTTTTTATAAGTGCCGCGAAGAATTGCGGCGGCGTCTTGTCAGGGTTGCAACCCCCTTGCTAACCCTGTTTGCGCAGCAACACGGCAGGTGGGGTCTTCGAGGATGCGGGCAGGCGGTTTGGGACGTTCGTTCCTCTTTTCCATGGCGGCCGCGTCCCTCGGTCTGATCCTTCCCCACGCAGCCGATGCGCGGCGCCCGGCGCATCACGTCGCCCAGCCGGTGCAGCATGGCCATCATGTCCAGCATGCCGCCTATCGCCGTCACGAGGCGGGCCATGTCATCCAGTGCGTGGCCTTCGCGAAGACTGCTTCCGATGTCGTGCTGCACGGCAATGCCGTCAACTGGTGGTACAATGCCGCTGGCGTCTATGCCCGCGGATCGGCCCCCGAGGCGGGCAGCGTCCTGAACTTCCGCGCCACCCGCCGCATGCCACTGGGCCATGTCGCGGTCGTCACCAACGTCATCGACAGCCGCACCGTCACCATCGACCAGTCGCACTGGGCACAGCGCGGCATCAGCCGCAACGTGTCGGTCATCGACGTGTCGCCCAACAATGACTGGAGCGCCGTGCGCGTGGCGCTGGCCCACCAGGGCACCTACGGCAGTATCTATCCCACCTATGGCTTCATCTATCCGCGTTCGGACACCAGCGGACGCGTCATGATGGCCAGCGCCGGCCGCTCGGCGGTCCGCGCCACCGACAGCGCGCTGAGCCATCCGATGCGTTCGACCGAAGTGGCCGAAGCGCCGGACAGCCTGCCGGTAGTGACCTACGGCCACGCGTTCCGCGACGACGCCCCCGACCGTTCGATCCGCTAGAATCCGTTTGATAAAAACCGGTTTTCCAAAGGGACAGGCCTTTGGTGGATCACGGGTGACGCCTTTAGGCCGGCCGTCCCGCGCGATGATAGGGATGCCCCGAGGCTATCGCACGCGCCCGGTAGAGCTGTTCAGCCAATAATCCCCGGATCAGCATGTGCGGCCAGGTCATCGGGCCCAGCGACAGGGTGTCGTCGGCGCGCGCCAGGACGGGGCCATCCAATCCCTCGGCACCGCCGACCAGGAAGCAGACCGGGCGGGACAGGCCCAGCCAGCGTTCCAGGACCCGCGCGAAGGCCAGGCTATCGTGGGCACGGCCGCCCTCGTCCAACGCCACGGCGAAGGCCCGGTCGGGCAGGGCCGACAGCAGGGCCTGCCCTTCCCGCCGCTTGATCTCGGCGGGTGCGCCCCTGCCCTCGGCCACCTCGACCAGATCCAGGCGCGGGCTCAGCCGTTCGGCGTAGCGCTGGAACAGATCGCGCTCCACCCGGTCCTTCATGCGGCCGACGGCGATCAGCCGCATCGTCTTCGCTCTTTTTCAGGAAAAAAAAGCAATCCTCAGACTTCAGCCTCGGCCGGCGGAACATCCAGATCGGCGCCCCACATCCGCTCCAACCCATACAGGGCCCGGGCCTCGGGCTTGAACAGGTGGATGACGATGTCGCCGGCGTCGATCAGCACCCAGTCCGAGCCGTTCGCGCCTTCGATCAGCACGCGCTTCAGCCCGGCTTCCCCCAGCTTGCGCTCGATATGGGTCGCCATCGCCGAGATCTGGCGATCGGCCAGGCCGGTCGCGACCACCATCCGGTCGGCAAAGGCGGCGCGGCCGGTCAGGTCCAGCACCACGATATCCTCGCCCTTATCGTCGGCGATACTCTCGGTGATGATGGCCAGATATTTTTCCAGCAGGCTGATTTCCGCCGGTTCGCGGTTTACTGCCTTGCCGGGACCGGCGACAGCGGCCTTCTTGCGCGGGGTGCCGGGCGCCTTTGTCGTTCCGGCCACCGTGCTGACGCTGCCGGTGGTCGTTCTGCCGGACGTACCGGGTGTCTTCTTAGTTGCCGTGCGACGAGTGGTCCCCGTATCGGCCGGAGGCTTCCTGGCGATGACTGTAACTCCTGATGCGTGGTGTGCTTGTGCGTCGGGTGGCGCGATCGCTGCCTCCAACGCCGAGGCACGCAATTCCGTTGCTGATATACCGATCTGGGGGGCCGGAAGAAAGGCCCAAGCACAGGGCGCGCAATCGGCCAGGATCGGGGCCTGGCGCGCCGGGCGCCGCCAGCGCGCCAGCGCCACCGCCGCCTCGCCCCGCAAGGCCCCCGGATTGTAGGTCGGCCGCGGCAGGACCGCGAACGGTACCAGCGAAACGATGCGCCGCCAGTCCCGCCAGCGCGCCAGGTCCGCCAGGCCGTCCGCCCCCATCAGCCACACGAAGGCGGCATGGGGAAAACGCAGTCGCAGCAGGCCCAGCGTATCGACCGTATAGCGGGTGCCCAGCCGTCGCTCGATATCGGTGGCGACGAGGCGCCGCCCGTCGACCCGGGCCGCCACGCTGGCCAGCCGGACATCGAACGGCGCCATGCCCTGGACGGGCTTCAGCGGATTGCCCGGCGAGACCATCAGCCAGACCTGATCCAGCCGCAACTGCCGGAGCGCCCGCCGCGCGAGTTGCAGGTGGCCGTCATGGACCGGATTGAACGATCCGCCCAGCAGGCCGATCCGGGTTCGCCGCCCGTCCCCCCAGGCCGGAATGGACGACATGCTCAGGGCCGTTGCTGGCCCGTCCCGACGACCTCGTACCGGAAGGTCGTCAACTGCTCCAGCCCCACCGGCCCACGGGCGTGGAAACGACCGGTGGCGATGCCGATCTCGGCCCCGAACCCGAATTCGCCCCCGTCACAGAACTGGGTCGAGGCGTTCCACATCACCACCGCGCTGTCGGTGCCGTTCAGGAACTGTGCCGCGGCCTCCGCATCCTCGGTCACGATCGCCTCGGTATGCGCGCTGCCATAGCGGGCAATATGAGCCAGGGCGTCCTCGACGCCGTCCACCACGGCGATCGACAATACCGCATCCAGCCATTCGGTCGCGAAATCGGCCTCGGTCGCCGGGGGCAGGTCGGGCAGGATGGCGCGGGCGCGGGCATCGGCGTGGAAGGTACAGCCGCGCGCGGCCAGGTCGGCCACGATCGCAGGCAGCAGGGTAGGCGCCACGGCCGCGTCGATCAGCAGGGTCTCGGTCGCGCCGCAGATGCCGGTGCGGCGCATCTTGGCGTTGACGACCAGGCCCCGGGCCATGGCCGGGTCGGCCGCTGCGTGGACATAGGTGTGGCACAGCCCTTCGGCATGGGACAGGACCGGCACCCGGGCCTCGCGCTGGACCCGTTCGACCAGCGACTTGCCCCCGCGCGGGATGATCAGGTCGATCAGGCCCGATGCAGTCAGCATGTCCGCGACATGGCGGCGGTCGGAATCGGGGGCGATCTGCACCGCGTCCTCCGGCAGACCGGCGGCGCGCAGGCCGGCCGCCATGGCCCCATGGATGGCGCGCGCGCTGTGCAGGCTTTCCGACCCGCCGCGCAGGATCACCGCGTTGCCCGACTTGATGCACAGGCCGGCCGCGTCCGCGCCGACATTCGGCCGGCTTTCGTAAATCATGCCGATGACGCCGACGGGAGTGGCGACCCGGCGAATCCGCAATCCGTTGGGCCGGGTCCAATCCGCCAGCACACGCCCGACCGGATCGGGCAGCGCCGCGATGTCCTCCAGCCCCCTGGCCATTGCCTCGACCCGCGCGGGGGTCAGGGTCAGGCGGTCGCGGAAGGACGCGGTGGCGGTCGAGGCGTCAAGGTCGCGCGCATTCGCGGCCAGGATCTCGCCCTGCCGGTCGCGCAGCGCCTGTGCGGCATGACGCAGCGCCGCGTCGCGCGTGGCGGTGGAACTGCGCGCCAGGGCACGGGCAGCGGCACGAGCCTGGGCGGCCAGGCGCGGCATGGCCGGAACCCATTGGTCCGTCTGGTCCACGACCGGCGTGACTGCATTCATGATCGACTCCCTGCCCCTGCGCGGATGCGCTGCCGGATTATTGTCGGTTCTGTCGGAACAGGATGCAAGTCACCCCAAAACCACAAAAATGGGCTGGAGACGTGGCCTGTTGAGCGAGAGAGCCGCGAAGCGGCACGGCCGTCGTGTGTTTCCGAGCGCCGGAGCAGAGCGGCCTTGATGGCCGTGAGCACCGGAGCGCAGGAAACGCGCGTCGGATCGCCGACAGGGCGCGTCTCCAGCCCCTTTTTCAGACGTTGAAGCGGAAGAGGAGGACGTCGCCATCCTGCACGACATAGTCGCGGCCTTCGATCCGCAGCTTGCCGGCTTCCTTGGCGCCCGCTTCGCCCTGGTAGCGAATGTAGTCGTCATAGGCGACGGTTTCGCAGGCGATGAAGCCGCGTTCGAAATCATTATGGATCACGGCGGCGGCCTGGGGCGCGCGGGTGCCGGCGGTGATCGTCCAGGCACGGGTTTCCTTGGGCCCCACGGTGAAATAGGTCCGCAGGCCCAGCAGGCGGTAGCCCGCGGCGATCACCCGGTCCAGGCCGCTGTCGGACAGGCCCAGCCCGTCGAGGAATTCCTTGCGGTCCTCGGGGCCGAGCTGGCTGACCTCGGCCTCGATCGCGGCGGAGACCACGACGGCGACCGCGCCCTCGGCCTCGGCCCGGGCCCGGACGCGTTCGGACCATTCATTGCCGGTGGCGGCCGAGGCTTCCTCGACATTGCAGACATACAGGACCGGCTTGCTGGTCATCAGCTGCAGGCGGCGCACGGCCTCTTCCTGCCCGGCGGGAATGGCCTGGCGGGCGGGCCGGCCCTCGCGCAGGACCGCGATCAGCGGTTCCATCAGCGCGACCTGGGCGGCGGCGTCGCGGTCGTTGCCCTTGGCCTTCTTCTGCAGGGCGACGATGCGCTTTTCCAGCGAATCCAGGTCCGCCAGCATCAGTTCGGTCTCGATGATCTCGGCGTCGCGGATCGGATCGATCCCGCCTTCGACATGGGTGATGTCGTCATCCTCGAAACAGCGCAGGACGTGGATGATCGCATCGACCTCGCGGATATTCGCCAGGAACTGGTTGCCCAGTCCCTCGCCGCGCGAGGCGCCGCGCACCAGGCCCGCGATATCGACGAATTCCAGGCTGGTCGGCAGGATCTTCTGCGACTTGCCGATGGCGGCCAGGGCCTGCAGTCGCGGGTCGGGCACCGCCACGCGGCCGACATTCGGTTCGATCGTGCAGAACGGATAGTTCGCGGCCTGGGCCGACGCGGTTTCGGTCAGGGCGTTGAACAGAGTGGACTTGCCGACATTCGGCAGGCCCACGATGCCGCAATTGAACCCCATCAGCCCTTCTCCCCGGCCAGCAAGGCCATCTTCGTCATGAACAGTTCGGGCTGCCCGTCCGCCAGGACCGGCGCCGTGTCGGACATGGCGTCGAGCATGCGCTCCAGCCAGTCCTGGTCGCTTTTCGCGAAATCGCCCAGCACATGGCCCGTCACGCGCTCGCGCACGCCGGGATGGCCGATGCCGATGCGGACACGCCAGTAATCCTGGCTGCCCAGCATCTTGTCCATCGAGCGCAGGCCGTTATGGCCAGCGGCCCCGCCGCCCCGCTTCACCCGCACCCGGCCCGGCGCCAGGTCCAGTTCGTCATGAAACGCGGTGATGGACTCCACGGGAATTTTATAGAAGGCGGCGGCCTGCTGAACGCTCTCACCGGAAAGGTTCATATAGGTCAGGGGTTTGAGCAGCAGCACCTTGTGCGTGCCCACCCGGCCCTCCGCCACCTCGCCCCGGAAGCGTTTCCGCCATGGCGCAAAGCCATGGCGGGTCGCGATCCGGTCGACGGCCATGAAACCGACATTATGCCGGTGCCGGCTCATCCCCGGCTCAGGATTTCCGAGCCCGGTCCAGAGCAGCATGCCGTCTCCCCGGACTTACTTCTTCGCGGGAGCCGCGGCGGGGGCAGCGGCGGGCTCGGGCGTTTCGTCCGCGCTGGGCGCGGCGACGGTCGCGATCACGAAGTTCGGGATCTGCAGCGTCGGCGTCACGCTGCCCGTGCCCTGCAGGTCGTCCCAGCGCACGTTGTCGTGGATGTCGAGCTGCGACAGGTCGACGGTGAACGATTCGGGGATGTTCGCCGGATCGGCGCTGACTTCCACCGTGTGACGGACGATGTTCAGCACGCCGCCACGCTTGATGCCGGGGGACTTGTCTTCACCGGTGAAGACGATCCGCACTTCGACATGCACGCGCTCGCCGGCGGCCAGGCGCTGGAAATCGACATGGATCGGCTTGTCGCTGACCGGATGCAGCTGGATCTCGCGCATCAGGGCGGGGGAGGACGCACCATCGACGGTGACGTCGTACACGCGCGAACGCCAGCCGCCGCGCTGCATCTCGCGCACCACCAGGCGGGGGTCGAGCGCGACCAGGGTCGGTTCCTGCTTCGCGCCATAGATGACGGCCGGGACCTGGCCGTCACGCCTCGTCGCACGCGCTGCCCCCTTACCAGCCTTCGCGCGCGATGAAGCCTCGAGTTTCGTGAATTGGGTCACTGTATGCTCCTGAAAACCAATCGCGCAGGCCTCCAGGGGTGCCTGCGCGTGGCGCGCGTTTAACGGAAAACCCCCGCCGACGCAAATTTTCGCCGAAAATTCTTCAGGTGCGGATCGCCCGTCCCGTCCCACTCAATCGAGGGTGGCGAGGCTCCACGCAGCCGCGTCGGCGCCCGAGGGAGGCGTCACCCACAGCGGTTCGGCATTGGGCAGGCGGACATTGGGCGGCAGGTCCATGGCCGACCGCAGGGCGCGGAACATCGCGCCGTGGCAGACGATCAGAACCGTGCCCTCGCCGTCCAGGGCCCGGTTGACGGCCGCGACGGCACGGGCACGCAGTTCGACGAAGGGCTCGGCCCCCTTCGGCGTGTACTCGCCGGCAATCCAGGCATCGTACCAATTGCCCATCGGCTGGCCTTCCTGCTCGCCGAAACAGACTTCCTGCAATCCGTCATCGGTCGCGATCGGCAGCGGCGTGCCGCCGGGGCCGGCCATGGCGGCGGACACGATCTGCGCCGTGCGCAGGGCGCGGACCAGCGGCGAGGACACGATACGGGCCACCGGAACGTAGCGTCCCTCGTCCTGTGACAGCAGCGCGCCCGCTGCCTCGGCCTGGGCGATGCCGCGCGCGTTCAGCGGAATGTCCGACCGGCCCTGCGACAGGCCCTCGGCGTTCCAGTCCGTCTCACCATGACGCAGATACCAGTACGGGCGGGCGATCAGCTTGGTCATGTCGGACGGCTCCTCTCGATTCGCTTTCCCCGATAGGTGCATCTCCGCACCAGGTCAATCGGAGGCTGGCGGGACCGAACGGCCTAATCGAAGAGGGAGGAGACCGAGCTTTCGTCCGACACGGCGCGCATGGCGCGCGAGAGCAGGTTGGCGGTGCTGATCTGGCGGATGTTCGTGGCCTGCGCCACCGCCTCGGTCGCGGCGATGCTGTCGGTCAGAGTCAGCATGCCGATGGGCGACTGCGCGATGCGCTGCACCGCGCCGCCGGTCAGGACGCCGTGGGTCACATAGGCCTCGACCGCCACCGCCCCTTCCTTGACCAGGGCTGCGGCGGCGTTGCACAGCGACCCGCCGCTATCGACGATATCGTCGATCATGATGCAGTAGCGGCCACGCACGTCGCCGATGACGTTCATGACCTCGGACACGCCCGCGCGCTCGCGTCGCTTGTCGATGATCGCCAGGTCCACGTTCAGGCGCTGCGCCAGTTGCCGGGCGCGCACCACGCCGCCGACGTCGGGCGAGACGATCATCAGGTTCTGGAACCCGCCGGGAATGGACATCGGCGGCGCGAGATAGGGCAGCGTTCCGTGATCGATACGCCCCTTGATGTCGCGGGTGAACAGGGGCGCCGCATACAGGTTGTCGACCGGGATGTCGAAGAAGCCCTGGATCTGCATCGCGTGCAGGTCCATCGTCAGCACCCGGTTCGCGCCGGCTTCGACCAGCAGGTTGGCCACCAGCTTGGCGCTGATGGGGGTGCGGGGGCCGGATTTGCGATCCTGCCGCGCGTAGCCGAAATAGGGCATCACCGCCGTGACGCGCCGTGCCGACCCGCGACGCAACGCGTCCAGCATGATCAGCAGTTCCATCAGGTTGTCGTTGGTCGGCGCGCAGGTGCTCTGGATCACGAACACGTCCTCGCCCCGGACGTTCTCGTGGATCTCGACGAAGACCTCCATGTCCGCGAAGCGCCGGACCGATACGTTGCACAGGGGCATCCGCAGCTCGGACGCAACCTTTTCGGCAAGAGGCAGGTTGCTGTTACAGGCGACGATCTTCATATGGCGACGCTCCTGGGCGGCGGTCTCGTATGCTGGCGCGCGGGTTCTAGCAATCGCGCCGGGCCGTGTCATCCGTCTCCCGCAACGGTCGCGCATGCCGGCTATACCGCCAACGTCATCAACCCCTTCAACGTTGCGAATTCGCCACAACAGGCGCCCCGCCGGGCGGGGGAAGCGGCACGTTGTCGCGGCCGGAATAGCGCGACACGACCTGGCGGACGCCACCCGCCGCCTCCTGCGCCGCGGCCACCGCCACGTCGCCCCAATGCCCGTCCAGCGTGTGGGCGTCGATATCGTGCAGTTGCGTCGCCGCGCCGGCCTCCTTGCCCGCCGAATCCACCACCCGCCACACCAGTTGCAGGTGCTGTTGCGGATGGCCGGTGGTGCCGGCCGGCCCGTCGCTGACGGTCACCACGCAGGACACGGTGAAATCCGCGTCATGGGACGTGTTCTGGACCGCGTCCGACGCATCGCGCAGGGCCGCGGCGAAGGCGCGGGCCAGCGCCACGTCGCCGTCGCCCGGCGCGCCGCGCACGCCGGCAAACCAGATCCGCGCCGCGCGGTGCTTCAGGCTGCGCGGATCGTGATCCATCTGGTCGGCCTGGATTCCGGTCAGCGACGCGGCGATGCCCGGCGCGGCCTGCCGGGCCGCCAGCCGCAGCGTTGCCGGATCGCCGGCCGCCCAGGCGGCGGCGGAAACGCCCGCGCCCTCGTCCGTGCTGCGCACCGCGCCGGAGGGCGTCATGACGCTGTAGGTCGGAATGACCTGCCCGCCGCGCGTGACCGCCCCCAGCCGCAGCCACCAGTCCCCGGCGCGGATCGGCTGCGCCATCGCCGGCACCGACTGGTCCAGCAGGGCGGCGGCGACGTCGTGGCTCCATTCCCGTGCCGCCGCGTCGCCCAGCAGGGCGGCCGGCGGCGTCGGCACCGCCAGGCGCGCGGGCGGCGCATTGGCGGCCAGCGACCGGCCGAGCCGCCCCGGATCGCGGAACGGATGCGGTACGTCCAGGCACCCGGACAGGGCAAGCAGGCCGGCGGCGCCGATCAGGCCGGCCGCGCGGCGGACAAGGAAGACGCGAATCATGGGCTGCTTGTAGCACCAGCCCGGCCGATGACCGAAATCTGGTGCCCGATCGGCCCACCCCCTGCCAGGGTGCGGCGCCGATGGCTGAAGAATCGCGCCGCGTCGTCCAGCGTATCCACGCCCAGCGCCGTCACCTGGCCGATTCCCGCCCGCCGCAGCCGCGCCACGCAATAGCCCGCCAGATCGAACTGGTCATGGCCCGGACGGCGGCCCGGGGCGAAGAAGGGCGCGGCACCGGCATCGGCCGCCAGCACCTGCGCGCGCATGTCGGCCCCGACCTCGTAGCTCGCCTGGCCGATGCAGGGGCCGACCACGGCCCGCACCAGGGCGGGGGCCGCCCCCAGGGCCGCCATGGCCGCCAGCGTCGCCTCCAGGATGCCGCCCACGGCGCCGCGCCAGCCGGCATGGGCCGCCCCCACCACCCCGCCATCGGCCGCGGCAAACAGGACCGGCCCGCAATCGGCGGTGATCACCCCCAGCGCCAGGCCCGGCCGGTCCGTCACCATGGCGTCGGCGCGGGGCCGCTCGCCCACCGCCCATGGCACCGTCACCGTCGCGACCGCGTCACCATGCACCTGGGTGACGCCCAGCAGGCCATCCGGCGCCACCCCCATGGCGTGCGCGACCCGGCGCCGATTTTCCGCCAAGGCCGCCGGATCGTCACCCGAGCGCGTCGAACAGTTCAGGCTGGCATACGGTCCCTGCGATACCCCGCCCGCACGGGTGAAGAACCCATGCCGGACATGCCTGAGCATGTCGTGGCGCAGGATCGCATCCGGCGGGATCGTTCCATCGTCCGGCGTCCCCTCATGGTTCATCGGTCCCTCCCTTATGGTAGCGCGAAGCCGGGCGGTACCGGCAGGCCGGGCGAGGTGATGGCCAGCGCCTTGAACAGGCGTCCCATCCGGTCCGGCGCCGCCAGCCGCTGCGCCGCGTCGCGAATGGCGTAGGCTTCCCCCGGCGCGCGGTTGCGGGCCAGTTGCTCGGCCCGGGCGAACAGGCCCAGCGCGCCCAGCAGTGCGCCCTGCGTCACGCTGCCGTGGCAGACCGCGCCGCCGTCCCGCACGGCGGCGGCGAAAGCCGCGAAATCGACATGGGCCGTCAGGTCCGCCAGTCCGGGGTCGGCCAGCGGCCAGGCCGGCTGGCCGTCGCGCAGGGCCTGCAGCGTGTCACCCCACACGGCGCCGTCATAGCCGTAATCGACGAACAGCGCCGTGCCCGGCGCCCGGCACAGCCGGGCGGCCACATGCCGCGCCACCGCCAGCGCGTCCGGGCAACATTCCAGGATCTCGCCACAGGGCACGGGCCGGTCGAACGGGCCCGGCGGCAGGTCGGACGCCGGCTGCGTGACGAAGGCCGGTCCCTGCACGAAGCGTTCCGCCCAGCCATCCGCCGTCCGCACGAACTGGCGGATGGCCAGGGCGTCGAGAAATTCGTTGGCCAGCAGGATCACGGCCCCTTCGGGCACGTCCTCGATCCGGTCGTGCCACGTCACCGGATGCGCCGTCCGACCCGCCAGCGCCGCCTGCTGCACGTCGCGCAGGCGTGGCGAGAGTTCGACCAGATGCACCCGCGCCGCGTCATGGCAGTCGGGGGCCACCCGCGCCAGCAGCCGCATCATGTCGGCCATCAGCGTGCCGCGGCCCGGCCCGGCCTCGACCAGGGCGAAGGGGACGGGACGGCCCATGCCCTGCCAGGTCACGGCGACCCAGGCGCCAAGGATTTCGCCGAACATCTGCGAAATTTCGGGCGCCGTGATAAAATCGGCAAACGGGTCGCGCCCCGCGTAATAGGCCGCATTGGCCCGCGCCATGAAGCGGTCCAGCCGTTCCGGCGCGGCGGCGGTCACGGGCTGTCCGCCGGCAGGGCGGGCATCAGCACCGGGCGGGCGGGCCGCATCATGGCCTGCGCCATCAGCCCGGCGCCGGCGATCGCCATGGGAATGCACAGGATCTGCCCCATCGTGGTCCCGAACGGCAGGAAGCCGATGAAGGCGTCCGGTTCCCGGAAGCATTCGCAGATGCTGCGCGCCACGGCATAGCCGAACAGGAACAGGCCGGCCAGGAATCCCGGCCGCTCGCGGATCGCGGGGCGCCGCGCCACGATCCACATGACGGAGAACAGTACCAGGCCCTCCAGCAGCGCCTCGTACAATTCCGACGGATGGCGGGGTTCCGGTCCGGCCTGGGGGAAGACCATCGCCCAGGGCAGGCTGGCCGGTGCCGGGCGCCCCCACAATTCGCCATTGATGAAATTGGCGATTCGCCCCAGCCCCAGCCCCATCGGCACCACCACCGTCACCCGGTCGGAAAAGCCCAGGAAACTGAGCCCGTTGCGCCAGGTAAACAGGGCCAGCGCCACGATCACGCCCAGGGCGCCCCCATGGAACGACATGCCGCCATGCCAGACCTGAAGCGCCGCCAGCGGGTGCGCCAGATAGACCGCGGGCTGGTAGAACAGGATATAGCCCAGCCGCCCGCCCAGCACGACGCCCAGCGTCGCCCAGGTCAGGAAATCATCGACCTGCACGTCCGTCGCGGCGCGGGGCGCCAGCCTGACCAGATGGCGCACCAGCCGCCAGCCCACCAGCAGCGCCGTAATATAGGCCATGGCGTACCAGCGGATCACCAGCGGGCCGACATGCACCATGACCGGATCGAATTGCGGAAAAATCAGGACAGGCAGCATGCGGCGTCTTTCTGCTTCAATGACATGACCGGGGCGGCATGACCGGGGCGCGCGTTACAGGTAGGCGTCGTCGGTGGCCAGGTAATCCTGGACGTAGCGACGGATGCCGTCTTCCAGCGACGTGAAGGGCCGGGCATATCCCGCCTGGCGCAGCCGCGTCATGTCGGCGCGGGTATAGGACTGGTAATGGCCGCGCAGCGCGTCAGGCATGTCGACGAATTCGACCTGGCGCGGCCGGCCGGCGGCGTCGCAGACCGCATGGGCCAGGTCCAGGTAGCTGCGCGCGACCCCGGTGCCGCAATTGAACAGGCCGCTGACATGCGGGCTGTCCAGCAGCCACAGCGTCACGTCCACCACGTCGCCGACCCAGATGAAATCCCGCGCCTGCGCCCCATCGGCCAGGCCGGGAACGTCCGAGCGGAACAGCCGCGCCGGCTGGCCCCGGCGGACCTCGTCGTACTTGACCTTCACGACCGAGACCATCGGGCCCTTGTGATATTCGTTCGGGCCATAGACGTTGAAGAATTTCAGTCCCGCCCATTGCGGCGGCGACGACGCGCCGCGGGCCAGGCCGGCCACGACCTGCCGGTCGAACACATGCTTCGACCAGCCGTACAGGTTCAGCGGCCGCAATGCCTCCAGCCCCGCGGGATCGTCGGAAAACGATTCGTCCCCGGCCGCGCCATAGGTCGCGGCCGAGGACGCGTAGATGAAGCGCACGCCATGCCGCGCGCACCACGCCCACAGCCGCGCCGACAGGTCGACATTGGTGCGCCAGGCCAGGTCGCCGTCACAGGCCGTCGTCTCGCTGATCGCGCCCATATGCAGGATGGCGGACACGGCGGGCCGGCCGGCCAGGAAATCGTCCAGTGCCTCGGGCGTCAGCAGGTGGTCGGGCGGGTGGCGCGCGATGTTGCGCCACTTGCCCTGGCTGCCCAGCCAGTCGACGACGACCGTCTGCTCGCCCCGCGCCTGAAGCGCCGCCTGCAGGCACGATCCGATGAAGCCGGCCCCGCCGGTGATGATGATCATGAGCCCGTTCTATAGAGCAGATCGCGCCCCCTGTCCCGCCCCCGAAATGCGCAGGCGCATGGTCTTCGGGGGCGGGACTGTCTATATGCTGTGCATCGACCCGGTCGGCCCGCCATGCTACGGCGGCCCCGGTACCAGAACCCGCCCCCGAACAGGAGGACCCGCCATGTCCGACAGGCCACGCTTTTTCGATGATCTCGCCGGTGTCGCCGGCGGCGCGTTTTCCGCCCTGGCCGGTGTGCGCGAGGAGGTCGGCGCCATCGTGCGCGCCCGGGTGGACGAGGTCCTGTCGACGCTGAACCTGGTCCGGCGCGAGGATTTCGAGGTCGTGCGCGAACTGGCCAGCCGTGCCCGCACGGCGCAGGAGGACGCCGACGTCCGCCTGTCCGCCCTGGAGGCGCGAATCGCGGCGCTGGAGGCCCGTGCCGGCGTGGCGCCGGAGGACGCGGCGCAGTACGGGCGCCCGGACGACGCCGCCGGCCCGTTCTGACACGCCGCGAAACGCGCGAAAATCCACGCCAGGCGGCCGTGGCATGCGCGCGGCCCTTGCCAGCATGCCCGCACCGCCCATAGGGTTGGGGCGTGGCCGCGTTCCCACCCGTGGCGGGAACGGCGAACGGTCCGCCTCGCAGACGTTCGGGGTCCGGCGCGCGACGCCGGCCCCCTCCCTCCACGGCTTAGGGGAGTCCCACATGCCTGCCCTCACGCTCTCCTCTCCCTCCCAGGACTCGAACCCGCTCGATCTCATGGAGCAGATCGTCGGCGGATATGAATGGGCGTTCGAACGCCGAAACGATTCCGAAATGGCCGCCGAGGCCCCGGGGAAATGGTGCGATTACGGCCTGTATTTCTCCTGGTCGCGCGAAGTCAGCGCGATGCATTTCACCTGCACGTTCGACCTGAAGGTCCCGCCCCAGCAGCGCCGGGCGCTGTTCGAACTGGTGGCCCTGGCGAACGAACGGCTGTGGATCGGCCATTTCGGCATGGACCTGGAAAGCGGCATGCCGCTGTTCCGCCACGCGGTGCTGCTGCGCGGCGCCCCCGGCGCGTCGATGGAAAGCCTGGAGGACATGATCGACATCGCCATCACGGAGTGCGAGCGGTTCTATCCCGCGTTCCAGTTCGTCCTGTGGGGCGGCAAGACGCCGGCCGAGGCGCTGGAAGCCGCCATGCTGGACTGCGCGGGCGAGGCATGACCCAGCCGGCCGGGCCTATTCCGCCCCTGCTGCTGATGGGGTGCGGGCAGATGGGCAGCGCGATGCTGGCCGGCTGGCTGGCCGACGGGCTGGCCCCGTCGGTCATCCTCGACCGGCATCGCGCCGACGGTCCGGCCCCGCATCGAATCGTCCGGCAGGCGGCAGACCTGCCGGATGATTTCACCCCGGCGCTGATCGTCCTGGCCACCAAGCCGCAGAAGGCGGCTGCCGTGATCCCGGACATCGCGCGGTTCGCCCGCCGCGCGCCGGTCCTGTCGGTCATGGCCGGCAAGACGGTCGGCGGCCTGGCGGCATCCCTGGCCGATGCCGGGGCGCCCGGCGCCGTCGTCATTCGCGCCATGCCCAACACGCCGGCCGCCATCGGCCAGGGCATGACGGTCTGCTATGCCCCCCCCGCCGCGACCGAGGCCGAACGCGCGCTGTGCGGGCGGGTGCTGTCGGCGGTCGGCGATACCGCCTGGGTCGAGCATGAGGAACAGATGGATGCCGTGACCGCGGTATCCGGCAGCGGCCCGGCCTATGTCTTCCTGCTGGCCGAACTGATGGAACAGGCGGCCGTCGCCCAGGGCCTGCCGCCCGACCTGGCCCGGCGGATCGCCCGGCGCACGGTGTCGGGTGCCGGCGCGCTGATGGAACAGTCGGGCGTGGATGCCGCCGAACTGCGCCGCCGCGTGACCAGCCCGGGCGGCACCACCCAGCAGGCCCTGGCGGTCCTGATGGAGCCCGAGGCATGGCCCGCCGCGATGGACGCCGCCATCCGCGCCGCCACCCTGCGCGCGCACGAACTCGCGTCCTGACGAACTTGCACACCGTCCCGACGTAATTTAACCGCAATACGGACCAAGCATGTCCGGATCGGCCGGACGACGCCACAGACCAGAAGACACGTCAGAAAACCCATGGACAACGACCAGTTCGACGATGCCCTGCTCCGCGCCGCCATGGATCGCGCCGCCCTGTACGGATGGGGGCGCCTGACCGTGGTCGATGCCGCGCGTGACGCGGGCATTCCGCTGGACGACGCGCGCCGGCGCTTTCCGCTGAAGGCCGCCATCCTGCTGAAGCTGGGACGGCTGGCGGACGAATCGGCCCTGGTCGATGACGGCAGCACCGGTACGGTACGCGAAAAGCTGTTCGACCTGCTGATGCGCCGTTTCGATGTGCTGCAGCAATATCGGGCCGGCGTGCGCGCGGTGATGCGCGCCCTGCCCTTCGACCCCGCGACGGCGCTGGTCCTGGGCGCGGCCACGGTGGAAAGCATGCGCTGGATGGCCGGCGCGGCCGGGCTGGACGTGTCGGGCATTGCCGGCACGCTGCGGGTCCAGGGACTGGTCGGCGTCTGGACCTATGCCCTGCGGGCCTGGGACAACGACGACAGCGAGGACCTGTCCCGCACCATGGCCGCGCTGGACCAGGCCCTGGACCGCGCGGCCCGGCTGGGCGACCTGCTGGAACGGCGTGGATCGGCCGCACCGTCCCTGCCGCCGGACGAAGGCGATATCGACCTGTCGGTCGACCTGACGCGGGACGCCGAGCCGGAACCGTTCTGAGGCGGAGCATTCGGGGGCAGATGCCCCCTTTACGCCACCCCGTCGAAGACATTAGAAGGACGGAACCGAGGCGATTCGACGTGATGGGGCGTAGCCAAGCGGTAAGGCAGCGGATTTTGATTCCGCCATTCGGAGGTTCGATCCCTCCCGCCCCAGCCATGGTTTCCCGGTTAGTCGGAACGCCGTGCCGACATACACCGTACTGTCAGCACGGATTGCCATGCCACACGGTTGCGCCACGAGATTTCGCAAATCCGTCCCGCACGGCACAGTCCAGGCAAAAGAGCGCACGGACGCCCCGGCGAGGAGTCCTTCCGATACGGACTGCGTTTTTCGACCCGCCCCTGCGGGCAGCACCCGCGGCCAGGTGACGGGCCGCGGGTGGAATGACGTCAGACCGCCTTCTTCAGGTTCGGGCTGGCCTTGAAGCGCACCGTCTTGCCGGCCTTGACCTTCACCGGCTCGCCGGTGCGGGGGTTGAGCGCCTTGCGGGCCTTGGTCTTCTTGACCGTGAACGTCCCGAACGACGGCAGGGTAAAGCCGCCTTCCTTCTTCATTTCGCGGACGATGGCGGCGATCAGGTCAGAGGCGGCCTGGTTGGCGGCAACACCGGTGCAATCGATCGAATCCTGGATAACCGCGGCGATGAAGGCTTTGCTCATGGGCTCTGTTCACTCCTGTCCGGACATGGGAAAAAAATCGTGGCGGGCCGGTCCGTCACGACATCGTGCCTCAGCGGTCGCGGCTTTTAGCGCGCGGTTAAATCTTACGCCAGAAAATTCTTCCAGGCATGGATAATGTTGCTGACGCGGACTGCAAAAGCGTCATCTCTTCCCGAAAACCACCGATTTCAGGGGAAACTGGGCAAGCCGTGGATAATTGTAACGGACGCGCACCATTGCCGGAATGGTGGGGGCGTGGGCGCATGGCGCGGTGCCGGAAGGGGTCAGCGGCGACGTCTCTTGCGGCCGCTCAGCCACACGCGGTGGCGGGATCGTCGCCCGCCTGCACCCATCCCGATGCCGCGCGCAGCAGATCGAGCAGTTCGCGCGCCTGCCCGTCCCATGTCGCCAGCCGGTCCTTGCACGGATTGACATAACCGGCCAGGCGATCCGGGCGGTCCAGCAGGTCCGTCACCGCCGCCGCCAGATCGGATGCCGGCGCCGACAGGCCGATCAATGTGCCGTTCACCCCGGGTACGATATCCTCCGCCTGGCCGCCGGGCGCGGATGCGACGACCCAGACGTCGCGGGCCAGGGCCTCGCGCACCGTCAGGCCGTAACTTTCCGGCCAGCGCGAGGGAAACAGCAGAACGTCGATGGAATCGAAGAACGCATCGACCGTCTCGCCGTCATAGGCCGGAAGAACCTCCAGCTTGCCCTGTACCCGCCAGTCGCCGACTTCGATGGATCGCAGGCCAAGCGCCGTCTTGTTGTCCACCAGGCGCAGGACCCAGTCGGCACGCGCCAGCCCCTCGAACGCCGCGCGGATCACCGGATACCCCTTGACCGCGTCGCTGCCCCCGACATAGCCGAACCGCAGGGCACGGCCGCCGGGAGCCACAGGCGTGCGCGGGCGCTTCGGCCAGCGAAATCCGTTGCGATGCACCACGATCCGCGCCGGATCGACGCCGTTGGCGATGTGCAGCCGGCGATGCGCGGCACTGGGGCTGAGCAGCAGCGCCGCATCGCGCAGGCCGGCCCCCGCCAGCACCGCCCGGTCGGCCAGGTAGCGGGCCTGCGGGCGGCACCGCTGGCAGGTGCGCGGATCGATCCGTTCCTGCCCGCAGAACTGGCCGTCCTCGCGCACCATGAACTGCCGGTCGCACAGCCACCACGCATCATGCAATGTCAGCACATAGGGAATCCCCTGGTGCCGGCAGACATCCAGCAGCCCGACCCCCAGCCCCTGCGGAGCATGGACATGCACCACGTCCGGGCGAAAAGCCGCGACATAATCGGCAAAGATCGCAGCCGCCGCGGGGTTGTGGAACATCGCGAGTCCGTCATGCTCCGCCGGCACGTCCAGCGCGACCACCGGCACCCCACGGTGCCGGTAGCGCAGGGCCGAGGCCGGGCGCCCCGGTTCCGCCGGGCGCGTGGTCAGCACCGCGATGTCGGCCTGGCCGCCGGCCTGCAGCCGCTGGGCCATTTCCACCGCCACATGCGTGGCTCCGCCGAAGGCGCGCGGCGGGTAATAGACATTCACGCACAGCACCCGCAGCCGCCTGCCCGTGACCGCGCCCCCGACCGGTTTCATGGCTGGTTTCATAGCCGGATTCAGGGCCGGCACGGCCGGACGGCCGAACACCGCCGCCACCTGCCGTTCGGCCATATGGGCCAGGGCATAGCGGTCCAGGATGTCGGCCAGGGCCCGCCGCCCGACCTGACGGCGCAGCGTCGCATCGCCCGACAGCAGCAGCAGGGCCCGCGTCCAGTCGGCATCCGTGGCGGCCAGATAGCCGGTCGTTCCATCCACGATCACGTCCGCGAACGCCCGGCGGGGCGAACAGACCGACGGCAGGCCCAGACTGGCGGCTTCCAGATATTTGATGTTGCTCTTGGCATCATTGAAGACGCTGTCTTCCAGCGGGGCGATGACGATATCCGCGCGCGCCATCAGCGCCAGGTACTCCGCATAGGGACGGAGGGGCAGGACGACCACCCGTGTGCCCAGCGCCTGCAGGGCGCGGGGCACCTGCAGTTCGCCCACGATCCACAGACGCAGCCGCGCGTCCGCCGCCATCGCCGCGACCAGGCCCGGCACCGCCACGCGAAAATCGGCGTCATGGGTGCGGGTACCGGACCCGTAGACGATGACCACCGTCCCGTCAGCCGCCCCGTGCCCCGCCGCTGCCCGGGCGCGGGCCAGAGCCGCGGCAGCCAGCGTTTCCTCGTCCAGCGCATTTTCGATGACCGACGCCGCCGGCAGGCCGGCCTCGCGCATCGCCCGCGCCAGCACCGGGGTCGAGGCGATGCCGCGATCGCAGGACAGCATGCAGGTCCGGAACAGCCTGACCCCGGACAGAAGCCCGGCACGTTCGGCCTCGGGCAACGCCGCCAGGTTGTTGTTCTGAAAATACAGCGTCCGATCGAAGATCAGGTCATCGACTTCCCACCATGACGGCACCGACAGACGTCGTGTTTCGGCCAGCAGCATCCTGACCGAGGCAAAGGCCGGAACCCGGTAGAAGACGACGCGCGTGCAGAATTGCAGCGCGGTCAGCGCCTCGCCGGTGTCGCGCCAGTCCACCACGCGGCAGGTCCATCCCAGGTGCCGCACCTGTTCGACCCTTTGCCACACACGATATTTCGCACATTGGGCCAGGCTGAGTTCCGCGATGATCAGGATCTGCGGCGTCCAGTCCGCCGGCCCGGCAGCCATGGCATACGCATCGTGGCTGGACACCGGTCCATCCGCCCCGCCGTCCGGAGGCGGCGACAACACGCGCGCCACAAGGCGGGCGGCGGACACGACGCCGTCCCGCCGCGTCTTTCGCCACAGCGCGGCGGCGGCGACGCCCAGCGGACGCCCGAACGGGTCGCGCCCCCGCATCGCCGCCCGGATGGCACGGACGATCCGCAGCACCCGACCCGACAGCGCGCGATCCTGCAGCGCCAGCGCCCGGCGCAACTGGTCGCATTCCGCCTGCAGGCCGGTGGCGCGCGCGGCCTGCAACCGTGCGCCGGCGCGGTCCAGGTCCCTGTCGTCCGGCGCCGATCGGGGCCGGGGCGCGATCCGGTTCATCCGCCCGGTCAGCTCAGGGTGAAGTCGCTGGCCTTCAGGTCGGTGACCCCCATGAAGGTGATCTTCGTGCTGTCACTCAACTGGATGGTGCTGTTGCCGCCCGCCACGGTCGCGGAATCCAGCACGGCCTGCAGGCCGTTGCCGTTTTGGTAACCATATTGGTACAGTGCGGCGAGATTGCCCGCCGAACTGCCGAAATCGGTGATCACGTTGTCACCGCCGCTGCTGGGTCCCTTGGTGAAGGCGAACAGGTTGTCGCCCGCGCCGCCGGTCATCGTGGCGCTGCCCGTGCCGCCGACCAGCGTATCGTTGCCGGCCCCGCCGATGAAGGTCGCGTCCCCTCCATCGGCGAAGGCATGCAGGGGCATGCTGGATGCCGCCCCGTCCAGCGTTTCGTTGCCCGTGTTGGCGACGAACAGGGTCCGGCCGGATGCATTGACCGTCATGTCCAGGTCCGCGCCGCCGAAGATCGTGGCCTGCGCCGCCGTCACGGTGGTCATGCCCGTGCCGTTCAGGAAGGTCAGGCTGCCCGTCACGCTGATGCTGTTGCCCACGCCCATGCGGACCTGCAGGTCGCCGGCCGCCGAAATCGTATCCGCCACCGCGCCGGAGATCGTGCCGGTCGCGCCGGTGAAATTGACCAGGTCCTGCGTTCCGCCCGACACGGTGCTGCCGCCGCCCACGGAAATGGTGCTTCCGGCCGCCTGGTCGGTGATCGCGGCAGCGTCGCCCAGCACGATCAGCGAATTGCCGCCATAGATGGTCACCGCCTGCGTGCCGGTGTCGCCGACAATGGTATCCTGCCCCATCGACGCCACCGAATTCGACCCGCTGCCCAGATAGATCTGGTTGTCGCCCGATCCGGCATTCACGGTATCGTTGCCGCTGCCGGTGTCGATCAGGTCATTGCCGGCCGCGGTATCGATGGTGAAGTCACCGTCGGTGCCGATCACGACATTGTCGCCCGCCGTCGCCAGGAAACTGCCGCCCGCGTCGCCGCCCAGGAATGTGGTCCCCCCCGTCGTGCCCGCGATGACATCGACCGGCGTCGTGACGCCAAGCGTGCTGATATCCACATGCGACGTCAGGATATTGCCCGACATTCCCTGCGACAGGGCGCCGGCCACGATGTTCACGTACGCCCCTTCCAGGGCATAGGCGCCACCGACCGTGATCACGGCCGCCGCATTTCCGCCGCCGGCTATATTGATCCCGCTTTGCAGGGTCGCGAAGCTCTTGCCCGCGGCGGTGTCCTGCAATGTCCTGGCATAGGCGTTGGCCAGGGCCAGCGTGTCACCGCCATCGACCGTCACGTTGACGCTGGCACCCGACGCACCCATTACGGTTACAATAGCCACGTGCTGTGCTCCTCACCCGCTGCCCGGCTGCCCGTCCGGCCGGAACGACAGCGCCATGAAAGCGGGGAGATCTTCCCAAAATATTAATATCCCCGCTGCCAGGATCACAAAATGACGCGTGACCTCCTCCTGGCAGAATGGACGACCGACATCCCGATGGACGCTGACGAACGGCTTTCGCCCTGCCCGCTGCCCGAAGGGCTTCGCCTGATGGGCCGCGACGCGCTCGATCCCTATTTCCTGGTGCCGCCCGAACTGGACCCCGATCCCGCCATCAACGCGGTGCTGCCGTTCCTGGGCTGGATCGTCACGCTGGCCCGGCCCCGCCGCATCGGCCTGATGCCGGCCCGGAAGGCGATCGCGGCCCTGATGGCGGACGTGGCGCACCGGATGCGCCTGCCGGCGGACATCCGCGCCCTGCCGTTCCAGCCGCCGCCTGCCGGATTCGACCTGCTATGGCTGGATCTTCCGCCGGCCAGCACGCCGGATGCCGCCCTGGCACCGACGCCCGACCAGATGCTCCAGCTGCTGGGCCAGGGGGGCATTGTCGTGCTGCACGGCCTGGATAGCGGCGGCTGGGACGACCTTTCCATGGCGACCCTGAATCTGGGGCGCGGACTGGGCGTGCTGGTAGGGGGCGCGTGTCGCGGGGGCTCCGTGGCCAGCCTGTGCGCGATGCTGAATCGTTCCGACGACGGCACGGCAGCCAACCTGGCCGCCCGCTTCGCCGCGATCGGCGCGCATTGGGCCGCCCGCCGCGCCCTGGCCGACACGCAGGCGGAACTGGACCGGACCCGGCAGGCGCTCAGTCATCTGCGGCTGGATGCCATGGAGATGCGGCTGGCCCTGAACCATCAGGATGCCGCCGGGCAGGATGCGAACCGGCAGGGGTCGTCCCCCCCGGCCGCGCCGCCCGTCCCCGTCACGCCGGCCGCACCGCCGCCGAAGGGACCATCCCGGTGGCGTCGCCTTGCCCGCAGGCTGATCCGGGGGCCTGCTACCCCTGCCCCTGCAAGCGCCGACCGCACGATCCGCACGGTCCTGTTCGTATCCGGCGAACCGGGCACCCCCGGCACGACCTACCGCGTCACGCGCAACGCCGCCGCCTGCGCCGCCGCCGGATACGCGACCCGGTGCAGGGACTGCGCGGCGGTCGGGCCGGACGACATCGCATGGGCCGACATGGTCGTGCTGTGGCGCGTGGAATATAGCGGCCATGTCGACACCTTGCTGGGCCTGGCCCGGGCGCGCGGCGCCGTGCTGGCCTTCGATGCCGATGACATCGTGTTCGAACCCGCCCTGGCGCGCACCGACCTGATCGACGGAATCCGCGTCAGTCCGGCCCCCGTGGCGCGGATCGAACGGATGTATGCCGACATGCAGCGCACCATGCGCCAGTGCGACCTCGGCCTGGCCACCACCGATACGCTGGCCGACTGGATGCGCCCCTTCCTGAAGCTGACGCTGGTGCTGCCGAACACCTTCGATAACGCGACGCTGCAGCGTGCACGCCACGCCGTCCGCCGGCGGGCGCTGGCCGCGCCCGACGCGGCGGATGACGTCGTGCGGATAGGCTATGCCACCGGATCGCGCACCCACCAGCGCGACTTCGCCCGTGCCCTGCCCGGCCTGCTGCGGGTCATGGACCGACGGGCGCAGGTGCGCCTGGTCCTGTTCCGCGAACCCGGCGGAGGGCGCCCCCTGCTGCTGATCGAGGAATTTCCCGACCTGCACGCGCGGTCGGCGCAGATCGAATGGCGCGACATGGTGACGCTGGACGCGCTGCCGGACGAACTGGCGCGGCTGGACATCTCGATTGCCCCGTTGGAGGACGGCAATCCGTTCTGCGAGGCCAAGAGCGAACTGAAATTCTTCGAGGCCGCGCTGGCCGGCGTCTGTACCGTCGCCTCGCCCACCGCGCCGTTTCGCGCCGCCATCCGGCCGGGCGTGACCGGCCTGCTGGCGGACGGTGCGGCGGAATGGGAAAGCGCGCTGCTGCGTCTGGTGGACGACCCCGCCCTGCGCCGCCGCATGGCGCGCGACGCGCTGCACACGGTGCTGTGGGAATACGGCCCCCAGCGACAGGCCGCCCTGCTGGGGCCGGCCATCGCCGGGCTGGGCGATGCGCGGGCAGCGGCACGGGCCGGCGCCACCGCCCTGGCACGCGGCGCCTTCCGCGTCCGCGCCATTCCCCGGATCCCCGACAGCACGGTCCTGTTCACCCAGGACCATCTGCAGGACGCCGCCGTCACGGTCGTCGTGACCGCGTATAATTATGCCGGCCACGTCATCGAGGCCCTGGACTCCGTCCGCCGCCAGACGCTCGACCCGCTGGACCTGATCGTGGTCGATGATGCCTCGACCGACGATACTCCGTCGCTGCTGACGGGCTGGGCGGCCCGGCATGGCGCACGGTTCAACCGGCTGCTGATCCTGCGCGCCCGGCGCAATGCCGGGCTGGGCGGCGCGCGCAATATCGGCATGGCGGCGGCCGAAACCCCCTATGTCCTGCAACTGGACGCCGACAACCGCCTGCTGCCCGATGCCTGCGCCCGCTTGCTGGCCGCCATCGCGGCGGAAAGAGCGGGCTATGCCTATCCCCTGATCCGCCAGTTCGGGCGCGAGGCCAGCGTGATGGGCGATACCCCGTTCCATCCCGGGCGACTGGTCGGCGGCAATACCATCGACGCCATGGCGCTGGTGGCCAAATGGGCTTGGGCCGCCGCCGGCGGCTATTACGTGCGGCGCGACGCCATGGGGTGGGAGGATTACGACCTGTGGTGCACCCTGGCAGAACTGGGCATCGCCGGTACCCAGGTGCCCGAAATCCTGGCCGAATACCGCGTGCATGACACGGCCATGACCGACACGCTGACCGAACGGCCGCACCACAAGGACGCGGTAGTCACGCTGCTGCGAGACCGCCATCCCTGGATTCGCCTGACGGCCCCCGAGACACGTGCGCGTTCATGAGCAGGCCGACGGGCGGGATCAGGGGACGTTTCTTTCCAACTCTTCCAGCCATAGCCTGGCATTGCCGTCGGAGGGCGCGCGCCAGTCGCCACGCGGCGAGAGGGCACCGCCGGCCACCACCTTGGGCCCATTCGGCATCGCCGAGCGCTTGAACTGGCTGAACCCGAAAAAGCGCGTCAGGAACACCGACAGCCAGTGCCGGATGGTCGGCAGGTCGTATTCCACCCGTCGGTCGGCCGGAAAACCGGGCGGCCAGGCCCCGATTCCGGCGTCCTTCCACGCGATTTCGGCCATGAAGGCGATGCGGGAGGGCCGGAAGCCGTGGCGCAGGACATAGAACAGCGTGAAATCCTGCAGCGCGTAGGGACCGATCCGTTCCTCCGTGCTCTGCAGCGCCTGGTCCTCGCCCGCCGGCACCAGTTCGGGCGAAATCTCGGTGTCCAGGATGGACGCCAGCACGCCGGCCGCGTCATCATCCACCCGCCGCGCCGAAATGACCCAGCGGATCAGATGCTGGATCAGCGTCTTCGGCAGCCCGGCATTGACGTTGTAATGCGACATCTGGTCGCCCACGCCATAGGTACACCAGCCCAGCGCCAGTTCCGACAGGTCGCCGGTGCCGATCACGATGCCGCCATGCTGGTTGGCCAGGCGGAACAGGAAGTCGGTCCGCAATCCCGCCTGCACGTTCTCGAACGTGACGTCGTATTGCGGCACGCCGCTGGCGAAGGGATGACCCAT
This sequence comes from Gluconacetobacter diazotrophicus PA1 5, assembly GCF_000021325.1. GTDB lineage: Bacteria > Pseudomonadota > Alphaproteobacteria > Acetobacterales > Acetobacteraceae > Gluconacetobacter > Gluconacetobacter diazotrophicus. Next base: position 1,241,691 of record NC_011365.1, read on the forward strand.
CTGTTCCAGCATCATCCGCGCGGTCGGCCGGATATCCAGTTCCGCCGCCGTCACGCCCAGCGCCTGCATCAGCGCCATGGCATTGGACTGCGTGCCCGCGCTGGTGCCGAATCCCGGCATGGTATAGGCCAGCACCGCGTCACGACCCAGGCCCAGTTCGTCCGCCGCGCGGACGGCCACCAGCAGCGCCTGGGTGGAATCCAGCCCGCCGGAGACGCCGATCACCATCCGGCGCGTCCCCGTGGCCTGCAGTCGCTGCTTCAGCGCCGAAACCTGGATGGTCCACGCTTCATAGCAATCCTGCTCCAGCCGCGCGGGGTCGGCGGGGACGAAGGGGAATCGTTCGATCCGCCGCATCAACCCCAGATCCCCCGGCGGGGGCGCCAGGGCGAAGCCGACGCGCCGCCATCCCGTATCGCCCCCTGTCGCGTGAAGGCCCCGGGCGGCGCGGTTGTCGGCGAAGCTGCCCATGCGGGCGCGCTCCTGCCGCAGCAGGTCCAGGTCGATATCGGCTGTCGCCCGGTTCGGACCCTGGGGAAAACGCACCGTCTCGGCCAGCAGCGCGCCGTTCTCGTAGACCGAGACCTGGCCGTCCCATGCCAGGTCGGTGGTCGATTCCCCCTCGCCCGCCGCGGCGTAGACATAGGCGCAGAGCGCGCGCGCGGATTGCGAGCGACAGAGCAGGTCCCGCGTATCCGCCTTGCCCACCGTGATGTCGCTGGCCGACGGGTTGGCGATCACCGTGGCCCCCGCCAGCGCCGCATCGGTGCTGGGCGGCGCGGGAACCCACAGATCCTCGCAGATCTCGATCGCGATCACCAGGCCGGGCACGTCCTCGGCCTCGAACAGCAGGTCGGTGCCGAAGGGCGCGGTCTGGCCCGCGACATGGATCGTCTGGCCGCGCAGGCCGGCGCCGGGCGCGAACTGCCGGGCCTCGTAGAATTCGCGATAGTTGGGCAGGTAGCTCTTGGGCACCACGCCCAGCACCGTGCCGCGATGCAGGATGACGGCGCAGTTGTACAGCGCGTCGCCATGGCGCAGCGGCGCGCCCGCCACGACAACCGGCACAAGGTCCGCCGTCGCGGCGGCCAGGGCGGCCAGGGCGGCGCCTACCCCGTCCAGCAGCACGTCCTGCTGGCGCAGGTCCTCGATCGTGTAGCCCGACACGCCCAGTTCGGGAAACACCGCCAGCGCCACGCCGTCCGCATGGCAGGCCCGGACCATGTCGGCCATCCGCGCGACGTTGGTCGCCGGATCGGCCAGTGCCACCGGCAGGGTGCAACCGGCGACCCGCGCGAAACCATGACGATAGAGGGAGCGAAAATCCGCCACGATACGATCACCCGGCTGGAGCGGATCACCCGACCACGCTCGTTTGACATCCATGGCAGGCGACCCGGCGCCCTGCCCCGGCAACCCGCCGACGCAACCATAGGGTGCGCCACGCATTGAAACCCCCATGGACCGGACGGTCCATACACATGACCCGGAGGAGGATATCTCCATGGACCTGTTACGCTGGACGCTGATCTTCCTCGTTCTCGCATTGCTGTCGGCGGCACTTGGCTTCGGCGGCATCGCGTCGAACTTCGCCTATATCGGCAAGATCCTGTTCTTCATCTTTCTTGTCCTGTTCATCGTCGGCCTGTTCTTCGGCCGAGGGCGAGGCAGAACATTGTGACCACCAACACCACCCCCGCGTACAGCCCGTCCAGCGCCGCCATGGACAGCGGCAGCGCGCCGGCCAGGTAGGCCGGCGCGTCGCAGGGCTTGGCCGGGCGCAGGGGCATGGCGGCCAGCCGTTCGGCGAACGTGCCGCCATGAAAGACCGGCGCCTGGCATTCCGGCAGCGGGCTGGGCCACCAGCCCTGCTCCACCCCGACATGGACCAGCGACAGGCCGATCGCCGCCAGCAGCACGGGCACGCCCAGCCACAGCACGGCCTGCCGCAGCCGGCCGCGCACCAGGGCCGCGATCACTCCCAGCCCCAGCAGAACCCGGTACGGCCAGCGCTCCCACAGGCACAACCCGCACGGCACCATCCCCAGCCCGTGCTCGGCCCATGCCGCGATACCCAGCGCGATCGCGCCGGCGGCAGCCAGAACCAGGGCCGTGCCCATGCCGGGCCCTGCGCCCGGCCGCCCTGTGCCGCCCCGGAAGATCCTGCGTCCCGTCCTCAATGCCATCACACGGGACAGACCGGCGGGGCCTCGTCCAGTGCGCGAAGGAAGTCGCGGGCCCAGAATCCGGCCGTGGTCCGGCGCACGTCCTCATCCAGCTTGGTCCAGCGCTGGCGGCGTTCGTCCAGGCTCATGGTCAGCGCCTGATGCAGCGCGTCGGCGATTTCGTCGGCGTCATAGGGGTTGACCAGAACGGCCTCGTCCATTTCCGGCGCCGCCCCGGCGAAGTGCGACAACACCAGCACGCCCGGTGCCGCCGCGTTCTGCGCCGCGACATATTCCTTGGCCACCAGGTTCATCCCGTCGCGCAGCGGCGTGATCAGCGCGACATCGGCCATGCGATAGAACCCGGCCAGGATGTCACGCGCGATCGGCCGCGTGATATAGCGGATGGGCGTCCAGTCGAATTCGGCATAAGCGCCGTTGATCCGCCCGGTCAGCTCGTCCAGTTGCCGGCGCAGCAGGCGATATTCCTCGACATCGCCGCGCGAGACCGGGGCGACCTGCAGGAAGGTCACCTTGCCCCGATGTTCGGGATAGCGCGCCATCAGCGCTTCGTACCCCCGGAACCGCTCGGGCAGGCCCTTGGAGTAATCCAGCCGGTCCACCCCCAGGATCAGCGCGGCCCCCCGCAGGCTGGTCCGCAGGCGCCCGGCCTCGTCACGCAGGACGCTGGCCTCGGCCTGGGCGCGGAATTCATACGGATCGATCCCGATGGGAAAGGCCCGGGCCCGTTCCTCCAGGCCGTTCAGGCGGAAGGCCTGGTTCAGGTTGTCGGCATCCTCGTCAGTCTGCACGCCGATCAGGTCATAGGCCTGCATGTCCTCCAGCAGCAGTTCCGCGCCGGGCATGGACCGCACCAGGCTCCAGGGCGGGACGGGGATATGCAGGAAGAAGCCGATGCGCGTCGTCACCCCCAGATCGCGCAGCGCCTGGCCCAGCGGGAACAGGTGATAATCATGGACCCAGATCACGTCGTCGGGGCGCAGCAGCGGCACCAGGCAGCGCGCGAACAGGGCGTTGACCTCCAGATAGGTCTGCCAGTCGCGGCGGGAATAGTTCATCAGCCCGACGCGGTAGTGAAACAGCGGCCAGAGGATGCCGTTCGAGAAATTCTGGTAGAATCCCTCGTGCTGGCGGGCGGTCAGGTCGATGGTGGCATAGGTCACGCCCTCGACCGTGTCGAAGCTGGGCTGGGGGTCGGCGTCGGTCTCGGCCTGGTTGCCCGACCAGCCGAACCATAGCGACGAACCGCCGCGCAGCGCATCCTTCAGCCCGACCGTCAGCCCACCGGCGGGCTGCGTGCGTTCGCGCGGGGATGGAACCCGGTTCGATACGATGATCAGACGCCCCATGAATCGTTCCCCCCTTTCGCCAGAGTCGCCAGCCAGGCCCGGAAGGCGGCGGGATCGGGGAAATCCCTGGGGATGCGGAACCCCACGCCGCCCAGCGCGGCGGCCTGGCGAATGCCGTCCTCGTCCGTCACGTCGTCACCGATGAAGATCGGATGCCGGCCGGCAAAGGGCGGCGACTGCATCAGTTCCGCGACCGCATGGCCCTTGTCCACGCCGTGGGGACGGATTTCCCATGCCATCTTGGCGGCCTGGATATGGAACGCCCCATTGCTGGGTGCGACCCAGGATTCTGCTGCCTCGCGCAGCAGGTCGGCCGTTTCGGGCGCCGCGCGATAATGCAGGACGAACCCCGCGACCTTGGTTTCGATCCGTACGCCCGGATGCGCCGCGGCCAGGGTTTCCGCCGCCTGCAGCCAGGTCGAGGGCACATGCGGCAGGTCGGCGCGCACGATCGGTCCGTCCGGCCGATGCCGTACCGCGATCCCGTGTTCACCCGCGACGGCGAAAGGCACGTCACCCAGGAAACGATCGATCTGGTCCACGGCCCGGCCCGAAATCACCGCCAGCGCATCGCCGCATTTTGCCCGCAGCTGCCGCAGCACGTCCAGCAGGTCAGGCGGAACCACCACCGAGTCGGGCGTGGGCGCGATATCGACCAGCGTGCCGTCGAAATCCAGCAGCAGGGCGGCTTCGTGCGGGGGGGGCATGAAACGGCCGGCCGGGCCGGCATAGTCCGTCGGGGTCATGGGCGTCTCACTCCTTGCGTAGATGGGACGGCATTCATCCCGAACCGGCCGCGCGGACCGAGGTTGCTGCCTCCGCCATCAGGGCGGAAGCAGGGATTGGGGCTGTCCCGGCTGGGACGTCGCCGAGGAAGCGCCGGGCGGAGGCGCGGCGGAAGTCGGCGGGACCGGGGGCGGAAGCGCCGGCGGCCCCAGCGGAAGCGGCCCGCCCCCACCCCCGGCCGCCCCATACGGCACCGGGGGCGGCAATGCCCCATGCTGGCCCGCAATGGCCGATGGCGCAACAGTCGGAACGGGCAATCCGGTTCCGGCCACGACCGGCGGCGCCCCGGAGGCAGGCGCCTGCTCGTCGGGTGGGGGCGAAAGGGACAACGGGGCGCCGGACATCTGGGGCGGAGAGGCGGGAGCGGGAGCCGGGGCCGCACCTGGACCCTGGGGCGTCGGGGCGCCCGGCGGATTACCGGCCTGGGCACCCTGGACCTGGGTGCTCTGGATCTGCACGCCCTGCGTCTGCGCGCCCTGCACCTGTACTCCGGGGGCCGCCTGCGCCCCCTGCCCCGCCGCCGTGGCGGCCACGGTCAGGGGCGGGGGAATAGGGGCCACGATATCCCCGGTGCAGCTGACGATTTGCACGGTATAGACCGGGTCCTGGAACACACCCAGGAACGGCTCGCCCGCCAGCATCCAGCCGTCGAAGCCCCGCCCGTCCTGCCGCGTGTCGCGGATCGTCAGCCATCCGGCCGAATCGGGCACCAGCGTCGCCGGCCGGTCGCGGCAGGCGCCGACATGGATGGTCAGCGCCCGGTACGTCACGTCCTGCCCGACCGGAATCGTCAGCGACTGGACGTGGGAATCCAACCCGTCCAGCACCCGGACGGTGGCGACCGAGCGGCCCTGCCAGGTATCGGCGGGATAAACCAGCGGCGGAGGCACCATTTCCGCCGCCCGCGCCGCGATCCCCACCGGGACCGCCGACAGGACGGCCAGGGACAGAATCAGTCTCAAGATCTTGGGCTTCGCAAGGCGGCTACGATTCCCGAAATGATCCGCCGCATTTCGTCCTCATCGACGCCGATCAGCACCGCGTCTTCGAACGCATCGCGCATGACGTCGCACAGTTCGGCGTAATTTTCGGCCAGGACCCGGATCTTGTCCTGACAGGAAACCGGGCTGCCGTCGGACTGGCGCCAGATCGCGGGCGGCGCGGGCAGGGCCCCGTCCTTTTGCACCTCGTCATTCACATCCGTGGCGTTCATGGCAGATCGTCCCCGCCGCCATGCCCCCCCGCCGGCGCACTGCCCGGACCGGTTGCCTGGGGCGCACCCTGGGTACCGGTACCCTGGGCATTCGCCTTCTGCTGATTGTTCCGCGTCATGGAATCGGTCACCGAGAAGATGAAGCGGCTGAGCAATTGTTCCAGGCTGATCGATCCCTGCGTCTCGGCGATCGCCGCCCCCGGGTGCAGCGTGGCGTCGTTCCCGCCCGGCGACAGGGCGATGTACTTCCCGCCCAGCAGGCTGTCGCTGGTGATGATGGCGGCGCTGTCGGTCGGCAGGTGAATATCGGGGCGGACCGTGAACGTCACCTGGGCCTTGAAGCTGGACGGATCGACCCGTTCGGCGACCACCTGCCCGACGGTCACGCCCGCCAGCCGAACGTCGGAGCCCACGGACAACCCGTCGATATGGGCGAAGGCGGCATTGAGACGATACCCGTCCTCATGCCGGTGCCCCTTGTCGACCACCGCAAGGGCGAGCAACCCGCCCAGCACGGCAAGCACCGCGCATCCCGCGGCGAGTTCGACCGAACTCCGGCCCCCTTTGACTGGAACCGCACTGACCATATGACATCGTTTCCCTAATACTACGGCGGGCAGACCTTAACAGGTTACGTCCGCCGATTCACCCTTCGGGAAACCACGCCTCATAATCGCTGGTCGATTCGGCACGCCGGCCGCCACGATAATCGCTGCCGGGGGGGCGGTAGGCCTCGGGGGTGCCGGTGCGGTTGGGCTGGAAAGGCACCTGCCAGGGCTGGCGGGCGCTTTCCGGCAGCGGGGCCGCATCCTGGTGATGCAGCCACCCCCACCATTCCGCCGGCACGGCCGACGCGTCCTCGCCCTTATGGTAGATGACCCAGCGTTCGTGCCGGGTCACGCCGCCGCCGGTGCGATTCGCGGTCCGCGCCTCGTAATAGCAGCGACCGTCGGCGTCCTTGCCGACCAGACGGCCCTTGAATTTGGTGTAGATCCGGGTGCCGAGATTTGCCATGGCCGCAGACTAGCCTCGTTTTCCGCTCCGGGTCCATCCCGCGCCGACGGCGCGCATCCTCACATGTCCGGGATCGCGGAACCCGCGAGTTATCCCCCATATCCACAATATACAGTGGTCTGTATAGGTATGGACCTACCATATCCGGCTTTCGCCCCGTCACGAAGCGAGCCTAGACTGATGGTCATGACAGCCCGAAGCCATTGGAACGGCGTACGCATGCGTACCACGCAGGCCGCCGCGGACCCGGACGACGCCCTCCGCGCCGTCACCCTGCCCGTCGATTGGGACGACGAGGCCGCGGCTGCGCTGGCGCGGATGGCGCCGGGGCGCGGCACGGTCCGCCTGGCGGCCGAGGCCGCGCGCTGGGTGGACGACCTGGCGGTCGGTCCCCTTGCCGCCCAGGCGCGGTCGCTGTCATGCCTGCTGATGATGCGCCAGGCCGCCCCGACGGAGTCGCTGTGGACCGGCCAGCATGACCGGCGCCCCGGCTTCATCGTCAACCTGGCGGGGTTCGTGCAGCCCGGGTCCGGCTTCCTGGCCGACGATTTCGTGGCCGCGCTGCGCCTGATGTGCCTGGTGCTGCGCGACGCCGCCGAGCGCAAGGCCGCGCTGCGCAACGGTGAACTGCCGTTCCTCGACCTTCCGCCTCCGGCGCCTCCGACCGGCGGCAAGGCCAAGGCCCGCACGGCGGGGGCCAGGGCGGGGACGAAAACCGGGGCCGGTCCCGATCCGCGCCAGTCGGACCTGCCCCAGCCGCCCCTGGTCGCGGGCAACCTGCTGCTGACCAACCTCGATGCCTGCCTGGCCGCGCTGGGCCTGGATTATGACAGCGAGACGGCACGTGACGTGGCGTGCAGCCTGGCGTCGCTGGCGACGTCGGTCGCGCATGCCGGCGGCGGGGTCGATTCCCTGCTGCTGCCGCCCGCGCGCAGCGTCGTGCCGGGCCTGGCGGAGGCCGCCCGGGCCGTCTGGCGCGATGCCGCGGTGGAAACCGACACCATCCTGCCCCGCATCGAGACCGGATTTTCCGCCCCCGGCCCGATCGACGCCCTGCTGGGGGTCGAGGCCTGCGGGCTGGCCCCGATCTTCTCGCCCCTGCGGCCGGACGGGCGCCTGGCCGCCAGCACCCTGGCACGGCTGGCCTGGCGCGGCCTGACGCCCGAATCCGCCTTCGCCGCCGCCCTGGCGGGCGAGACCGTGCTGCGGCTGCCCGACACCCAGGCCCATCAGGCCATGCATCGCGCCGTGGCCGGGTTCGTCGACCGCATGCCCGCCCGGCCCGACGCCACGGCCGTGCCGCTGCGCGCGCGCCTGGCGCTGGAACGCGGGGCACGGCGCAACCTGCCGGCACGCCATGGCGGCTTCACGCAGAAGGCCAGTGTCGGCGGCCACCGGCTGTTCCTGCGCACCGGCGAATACGAGGACGGCACGCTGGGCGAGGTCGCGATCACCCCGGCGCGCGAGGGCCCGATGGCGCGCGGCCTGATGGACGCGCTGGGCCAGGCGGTCAGCATCGGCCTGCAATACGGCGCGCCGCTGGACGCCTATGTGGATGCGTTCGCCTATACGCGTTTCGGCCCCGCCGGCACGGTGGAGGGGGATTCGGTTGCATCCTATGCCACCTCTCTGCTGGATTATGCGTTCCGGGCCTTGTCGGATGCCTATCTGGGCCACAGACTGCCCGACGCGCCGCATCAGGACGACATCGCCGATGCCCCGTCGCCGATGCTGCCGCTGGATTTTCCCGCCGCACCCGATGGCCGCGCTTCGGGGGGGCGGCGCGGCGGCCGGTTGCGGCTGGTGGGCTGATCGGCCGCCCTGCGGCCGGACAAACGCCCGCGACCATTTGAACAGGAGTCTCCCATGACGGACAGCACACCCGAAGCCCGCCTGGACCGGCACGGCATCGTCCTGCCCACGCCACCCGTCCCCGTCGCAACCTATGTCGGCACCGTCGTCAGCGGATCGCTGCTGGTCGTCTCCGGCCAGTTGCCGCTGGTCGACGGCAAGCTGTTCGCCACCGGCAAGCTGGGCGCCGATGTCGCGACCGAGGTCGGGGTCGATGCCGCGCGCCACTGCATGATCAACGTGATCGCGCAGGTCCGCGCCGCGGTGGGCGACCTGTCGCGGGTGCGGCGCGTGGTACGGCTGGGCGGGTTCGTATCCTGCGTGCCCGGCTTTACCCAGCACGCCACGGTCATGAACGGCGCGTCGGACCTGGCGGTCGCGATCTTCGGCGATGCCGGGCGGCATGCCCGCTCGACCATCGGCGTGCCGTCCCTGCCGCTGGACGCCGCCGTCGAGGTCGAGGGCCTGTTCGAGATCGCCTGATCCGGGGCGCACGAACGTGACCGCCCCGAAACTGAGCCTGAGCCTGCATCGCGCCATCGCCGACATTCCGGCGGCGGAGTGGGATGCATGCGCCGGGGCGGACAATCCCTTCGTCAGCCACGCCTTCCTCTCGGCGCTGGAAGATAGCGGATCGGCCGGTCCGCGCACCGGCTGGCTGCCGCAGCATGCCGCCATCCGCGACGGCGCGGACCGCGTGCTGGCCGTGGCGCCGATGTACGCCAAATCGCATTCCTACGGCGAATATGTCTTCGACCAGTCCTGGGCCCGCGCCCTGGAACAGGCGGGGGGCGACTATTATCCGAAATTGCAGGTCGCGGTGCCGTTCTCGCCCGTGCCGGGGCCACGCCTGCTGGTCCGCCCCGATGCGCTGCCCGACGGGACGGACCATGCCCCCGCCCTGCGGCTGGCGCTGATCGGCGCGCTGCGCCAGGCGTGCGGGGAACTCGGCCTGTCCTCGGTGCATGCTACCTTCTGCACGCAGGAGGAATACGAGCAGTTCGGCGAGGCGGGGTGGCTGCAACGGCTGGGGGTGCAGTTCCACTGGGACAATCGCGGCTATGGCAGTTTCGACGATTTCCTGGCCGCGCTGTCGTCGCGCAAGCGCAAGGTTCTGAAGCGCGAACGCCGGGACGCCAACCAGTGCGGCCTGACCTTCCGCACCGTCCGGGGCGCCGAAATCACGCCCGACCTGTGGGCGCATTTCTATCGGTTCTATACCTCGACCGTCGATCGCAAATGGGGCAGCGCCTATCTGACGCGGGCGTTCTTCCCCCTGCTGTCGGAACGCCTGGGCGACCGGGTGGTGCTGATGCTGGCCGAACGCGACGGCCGGCCGGTCGCGGGCGCGCTGAACCTGATGGGGGCGAGCACGCTATATGGCCGCAACTGGGGATGCGACGGCGACTATCCGTTCCTGCATTTCGAACTGTGCTATTATCGCGCCATCGATTTCGCCATCGCCCACGGACTGGAGCGTGTCGAGGCCGGGGCGCAGGGCCACCACAAGATCCAGCGCGGCTACCGCCCCTGCGCCACCTATTCGGCGCACTGGATCGCCCATCCCGGTCTGCGCGCCGCCGTCGCCGATTTCGTGGCCGAGGAACGCGCCGCGACGCTGCAGGAAATCGCCGAACTGGACACGCTGTCGCCCTACCGCACGGCGGGCGATGAGTAGAACGGTGGGACTGGCGGGCCGTCCCGAAGACGGGCGTCCTCCAGACGGCGTTTCCCCCAGTAAGCATGCTGTATAACCGCGGGGGCACGTCCCCGGGGACCGCACCGCGCAACCGCGCGACCTGACCCGTCATCGCAAATTGTTTATTACGTGCTCGTCGCCCCGGCGATATACGGTCTGGTTTCGGATCGCGACCCAGCGACCACGGATCATGACAACACCATAAAAACATCAAACATAAAATCGTCATAACCCACAGAAACGATCTCGCGTTTTCTTCCCGGCCGGGGCGTGCTTCCCGGAAAACGAGGAAGACGATTCCTTATTGTTCCTGACTTCCGACCGCCCCCCACGTCACCTGATGGTTCTCCAGGCCCGCGAAGCGCCTGCCTTGCCGGTTCTGCGTTCCATCCCATCCATCCTGGAACAGAATGCGTATCACTTTTTCGCGCACGCGCCCCAGCCTTGCCTGGCGCATCTGGATCATGGCGGCCGTAGCCGTCCTTTCCTGCCATCCCGCCCGCGCGCAATATCGTGGTCCGGTCGCGGAAACCGCCCCGTCCTTCTCGCTCGATACCCCCACATCGTACGCGAACACCCCGTTCACCCCGCCGGTTGAACACATGGTTTCAGCCTGGGGCAACGCCGTCCAGAACCTCAACCGCAAGGGAATCGGCCTGGTCATCGACTATACCAGCGAAAGCGCACTGGCGCTCGATGCCGGCAATGCCGGGGACGCAGGCTATGCACACCAGATCGGCGTACAGTTGGACCTGGATTGGGACAAACTGGTGGGCTGGCGCGGCTTTGTGACCCATGCGGCCATCGTCAATCGGGCGGGCCATAACATGGCCGCCGATTTCGGTGACAGGTCACTCAACGGATTCCAGGAGATCTATGGCGGCGGCGGCAATACGGCCGTTCACATGGTCTATGTCTATGGCACGCAGAACCTGTTCCACGACCGCGTGCAGATCGCGATCGGCAAGCTGCCGGTCAATATCGACTTTTCCGCGTCCCCCCTGTTCTGCACGTTCATGAACAAATCCATGTGCGGAAACCCCAAATCCCTGACCCGCGGCGCCGCGGGTTTCGGCACCTATCCGGGTTCGACCTGGGGGACGCGCGTACGCTACTGGCCCATGCACGGGGTCTACGCGCAGGCCGGACTGTACGGCGTCAATCCGGACCTCAATACCAATCGGTATGACCGCACCGGATTCAACTTCAACACGAATCTCTATACCGGCGTCTACGTTCCGGTCGAGGTCGGCCTGATCCCGTCCTTCGGCAGGAACCAGCTTGTCGGTCACTACAAGGTCGGCGTCGCCTACGATTCCTCGAACTACGCCGACAATTACTACGATGTTAACGGCGCCCCCCTGGCGCTGACGCGCAGGGCCGCGCGGATGGACACCGGCAAGACGCAGCTCTGGATCGAAGGCGACCAGATGCTGATCCGCAACGGCCATGGCCCGCTCAACGGATTCTATGTCATGGCCGGCCTGGTGCGTAACACGCCGGAAAGCAGCCCGTACCTCTATCAATATTATTTCGGGATCGTGGACCGGGGCTTCTGGCGCGCGCGCCCCGACGACACGTTCGGCATCGAGGTCTCGCGGGCCACGGCCAGTCCGGACCTTGTCGATACGCAATGGCTCGATTACGCAGCGGGGCGCAAGCTGCCGGCCAATGCCACCTATCCGCAAAGCCATATCAGCGTGCTGGAAGCCACCTACAACATCCACGTCTGCGAGGGGCTCTCGATCCAGCCGGACTACCAGCGGATCATGCGGCCCAACCTGCAGCGCAACAAACCCGCGATCGACGCGATCGGCCTGAAGATCCACGCGACGCTCTGACGGTCGCCCCCCCCCGCCTGCCTTTTCGCAACCATCCGGTCTGGAGCCCGCCATGTCCCGCCCGCCGCTGCCGCCTTTCGATGCCGAAACTGCCGCGCTCAAGACCCGCCTTGCGGAGGACGCCTGGAACGGCCGTGATCCCGAAAAGGTCGCGCTGGCCTATACGCCGGACAGCGTGTGGCGCAACCGGTCGACGTTCATTCGGGGACGAGCGGAGATCATCGCCTTCCTGGCCGGCAAATGGGCAGGTGAACAGGACTATCGTCTGATCAAGGAAGTCTGGGCTTTTCGCGAAAACCGCATTGCCGTGCGCTTCGCCTATGAATGGCATGACGCCGCCGGCCAGTGGTTCCGGTCCTACGGCAACGAAAACTGGGAGTTCGACGAGGCCGGACTGATGCGCCGGCGCCTCGCCTCGATCAACGACCTGGCCATCGCCGCCGCCGATCGCCTGTTCCACTGGCCGCAGGGCCGTCGCCCGGACGATCATCCGGGTCTGTCGGACCTGGGCCTGTAGCGGCAGCGGACAGAATCCCGACCGTCCGGGCCGATAGCATCGGGGCAGAGGAAACGCGCGCCGGATCGCTACCGGCGCGCGTTTCCGGGCAGACGTGTCAGGAGATGGCCTTGCGGAGGTTGGTATCCAGCGCCGCCAGGAAGTCCTCGGTCGTCAGCCATTTGGCCTCGGGCCCGATCAGCAGGGCCAGGTCCTTGGTCATCTGGCCGGCTTCGACCGTTTCCACGCAGACGCGTTCCAGCGTTTCGGCGAAATGCGTTACGTCCGGAGTGTTGTCGAACCGTCCGCGATAGGCCAGGCCGCGCGTCCAGGCGAAGATCGACGCGATCGGGTTCGTGCTGGTCGGCCGGCCCTTCTGGTGTTCGCGGTAATGGCGGGTCACGGTGCCATGCGCGGCCTCGGATTCCACCACATCGCCGGTCGGGTTCAGCAGCACCGAGGTCATCAGTCCCAGGCTGCCGAAGCCCTGGGCCACGATGTCGCTTTCCACGTCGCCGTCATAGTTCTTGCACGCCCAGACATAACCGCCGCTCCATTTCAGGGCGGACGCCACCATGTCGTCGATCAACCGGTGTTCGTAGGTCAGGCCCAGCCGGTCGAAATCGACCTTGAACTCGGTCTCGAAGACCTTCTGGAACACGTCCTTGAACATGCCGTCATAGGCTTTCAGGATCGTGTTCTTGGTCGACAGATAGACCGGCAGCTTACGGTCGCGGCCATAAGTCAGCGACGCGCGGGCGAAGCCTTCGATCGAGGCCAAGGTGTTGTGCATGCCCAGCGCCACGCCCGGGCCCTTGAAATCATGCACCTCCAGTTCGATCGGCGCGCCGCCGTCGACGGGGGTGTAGGTCAGGCTGACCTTGCCCGGCCCCGGAATCCGGGTTTCCGCCGCGCGATAGATGTCACCATAGGCATGGCGGCCGATGACGATCGGCTGGGTCCAGTGCGGCACCAGGCGGGGCACGTTGGAACAGACGATCGGCTCGCGGAAGATGGTGCCGTCCAGGATGTTGCGGATCGTGCCATTGGGCGACCGCCACATCTTCTTCAGCCCGAATTCCGTCACCCGGGCCTCGTCGGGGGTGATCGTCGCGCACTTGACGCCGACGCGGTACTTCTTGATCGCCTCGGCCGCCTCGACCGTGACCCGGTCGTCGGTGGCGTCGCGATGTTCGATCCCCAGATCGTAATATTTCAGGTCGATATCGAGGTAGGGAAGGATCAGCTTCTGCTTGATGAAGCTCCAGATGATCCGCGTCATCTCGTCGCCGTCCAGTTCGACGACCGGCTCCTTGACCTTGATCTTGGCCATACGGCTCTTCCTCTTGTGTTATCTCGCCGGCCTGTGGCCGGACGCTTATTAGGTCCGAGGGATGGGACAGATCCACGGCCCGTCGGCAGGGGACGACGCGGCGATGGGCCTGTCCGGAAACGCATGCGCGTTTCCGGCTAAATTCTTAACGGCGTCCCCGCAACGCGCATACTGCCTGCCGGGCGGACCCGGTCACGATCCGGTTATGGCGGGGCCGGAGTGATCCAGATCATGGTACGGGGTGTGCCGATATGGTGCAGTTCCTGCGCCGATCCTGCCCACCGCGCCGGAGACCCCGCGATGATGCACGCGATGCGATTGAATGCCCCGCATACCGACCTGGAATGGGTGGAACTGCCCGACCGCCTGCCCGGCCCCGGCGAGATCCGGGTGCGCGTCGGGGCCTGCGGCGTGTGCCGCACCGACCTGCACGTGGTGGATGGCGACCTGCCCTTTCCCGGCCATCCGGTCATTCCGGGGCACGAGATCGTGGGCCGGATCGAGGCGCTGGGCGAGGGTGTGCAGGACCTGAAGATCGGCCAGCGGGTCGGCGTGCCGTGGCTGGGCCATACCTGCGGCATCTGCCGCTACTGCCACAGCGGGCATGAAAACCTGTGCGACCATCCGCTTTTCACCGGCTACACCCGCGACGGCGGCTATGCCACCGCCGCCATCGCCGATGCCCGCTATGCGTTTCCGCTGGGCGAGGAAGGCAGCGACGTGGACCTGGCCCCCCTGCTGTGCGCGGGGCTGATCGGCTGGCGGTCGCTGGTGATGGCGGGCGAGGACGCGAAGACGGTGGGGCTGTACGGCTTCGGCGCCGCCGCGCACATCATCGCCCAGGTGGCGCTGTGGCAGGGCCGCACCGTCTATGGCTTCACCCGCCCGGGCGACCGCCCGACGCAGGATTTCGCCCGGTCGCTGGGCGCGACCTGGGCCGGCGGATCGGACGAGGCGCCGCCGGAGAAGCTGGACGCCGCCATCATCTTCGCCCCCGTGGGCGCGCTGGTTCCGGCGGCCCTGCGCGCGGTGCGCAAGGGCGGCCGCGTGGTCTGTGCCGGTATCCACATGAGCGACATCCCCAGCTTCCCCTACGATTTGTTTTGGGAGGAACGGCAACTGGTTTCGGTCGCCAACCTGACACGGCAGGACGGTATCGATTTCCTCTCGCTGGCGCCCAGGATCGGCGTCCGCACCAAGACGACGCGCTATGACCTGCGCGATGCCAACCGCGCGCTGGCCGACCTGCGGGCCGGACGGTTCGAGGGCGCGGCGGTGCTGGTGCCCTGAGCGGCGCGGGCGGGCAAAGGGCGCGGATTGAGGCATTTTACCGGCCATTCCGCTTTATCGCTGGCCTTTTCGGCGGGGGTTCTTTATGGAGCGCCCTTTCCCGCATTGCGCATATGCCCGACCCGCCCTGGGGCCGTGACGCGCCCCTATTGTCCGGATTGACCTGACCCATGCCGTTTCCCGAGACCCATCCCGCCCTTCGGCGCGCGCTAGACGCGCGCGGCTATGAAGAGCCGACCCCCGTCCAGAAAGCCGTGCTGGATGTCGCGGCGGACGGAAGGGACCTGCTGGTGTCGGCGCAGACCGGATCGGGCAAGACGGTGGCGTTCGGCCTGGCGATGGCCGACACGCTGCTGGGCGGGGCCGAACGGTTCGGCCCGGCCGGCGCCCCGCTGGCCGTCATCATCGCCCCCACCCGCGAACTGGCCATGCAGGTCCAGCGCGAACTGTCCTGGCTGTACGCCCCGGCCGGCGCGCGCATCGTGTCGTGCATCGGCGGCATGGATGCGCGGCGCGAAGCCCGGGCCCTGGAAATCGGCGCGCATATCGTCGTCGGCACCCCCGGGCGGCTGTGCGACCACCAGTCGCGCGGACGCCTGGTCCTGTCCGAACTGCGTGTCGTGGTGCTGGACGAAGCCGACGAAATGCTGGACCTGGGCTTCCGCGACGAATTGCAGCAATTGCTCGATGCGATGCCCGACACGCGGCGGACGCTGCTGTTTTCGGCCACCATCGCCAAGGACATCGCCACCCTGGCCCGCCGCTACCAGCGCGACGCGCTGCGGATCGACACGCTGTCCGGCGCCCGGCAGCACGCCGACATCACCTATCGCGCCGTGATGGCCGACCCGCGTGAGATCATTCCGGCCGTCGTCAACATCCTGCGCTTCACCGACAGCCCGACCGCCATGGTGTTCTGCGCCACGCGCGAACTGGTGCGCCACATGCAGGGCGCGCTGCTGGAACGCGGCTTTTCGTCGGTCGCGCTGTCGGGCGAACTGGGGCAGAGCGAGCGTACCCGCGCGATCGAAAGCCTGCGCACCGGGCAGGCGCGGGTCTGCGTCGCCACCGACGTCGCAGCGCGCGGCATCGACATTCCCGCGCTCAGCCTGGTGGTGCATGCCAGCCTGCCGACCGACAGCGCCACCCTGCTGCATCGTTCGGGCCGTACCGGCCGCGCCGGGCGCAAGGGCGTATGCGCCCTGATCGTGCCGGTTTCGATGCGCCGGCGCGCCGAGCGGCTGCTGACGATGGCGAAGGTCTCGGCCGAATGGACCGCCGTGCCGACCGCCGAGGCGATCCGCGCCCAGGACGCCGAGCGCCTGCTGACCGACCCGATCCTGACCGAGGGCGCGGCCCCGGGCGACGAAGACCTGGTCGCCCGCCTGGCCGAAAACCGCAGCGCCGAGCAGCTGGCCGCCGCCCTGCTGCAGATGTACCGCGCCCGCCTGCCGGACCCCGAGGATATCCGCCCGCTGCGCGTCGAGGCACCCCGTGCCCCGCGCGAGGGCGATTATGCCCGCCGCAAGGAACAGGGCCCCCGCGAGGACCATGCGCCGCGTGGCGGACCGGGTGCGTGGTTTTCCATGAGCGTCGGCCGCCAGGACAAGGCCGACCCGAAATGGCTGGTGCCGCTGATCTGCCGTCTGGGCGGGGTGCGCAAGAACGATATCGGCGCGATCCGCATCGCCGACGACCACACGCTATTCGAAATCGCGACGGAATCGGCCGAGCGCTTCACCGCCTGCGTCGCCGCGACCGATTCCGACGAGGTGCGGATCAGCGCGGCCAAGGCCCCGGCGGGCGGCCCCCGTGGCGTAAGTGGCGAACGCGGCTATGCCCCGCGCAAGCCCGCGGGCAAGGCCGGCTATCCGCACGGACCGCGTGCCGGTCGTGCACCGGCGGGCGCCACGCGCGGCGCGCCCTCGTCACGCAAGCGGGCGCCGTCGCGCGCGTCGTAGCGCAAACAGGTCCAGGGCTCTGTCCTGGACCCGCCAAAATCCAATAAATCGCGGCGACCGGGCCTATAGTCCGCCCAGGGCGCCCGCGACGCTTGCCCCGGCCTGCTGGCTCAGCCGGTTCTGTTCCGCCGTGCCGGCGGCGCGCAGCCGGTCCAGTTGCTGGCCCGGCAGGGCGCGCGCGGAATCGACCGCATCACGCCCCGCCTGGACGCGCTGCCGCACGTCCTGCGTCGCCCCCTGGACCGCCTGGTCGCGATAGGCCTGGGCCTGGCCGTTCATGCAGTGCTCGCGTTGCGACAGGCGCCCGGCCACATCCCAGCCCGGCCTGGAGGCCGACCCGCAGGCCGCATCGGCCGACCCGGCGCGGGCGGACGAAGCGGCAACCGAAAGGACCACCACGGTCAAGGCCGGCAGGGCCAGGGCCGGCAGGCGGAGGGCAGACATGGGATTTCGGAACATTATTGATACGGCTTTCATGTTTGGTCGATAGTTCAGCAGAGCATGCCGCCATGGCGAAATTAGGTCCACGGTATGGCAGGGCCGGGCCTGCCGCATGGGTCGCCCGTCATGCGGCGGCATCCGTCTTGCTTCGTTCGGCCACCACCGTCGCGCCGCTGATGAAGCCCGCCGGCCCGCTTGCCAGAAACGCCACGAAATCAACCAGATCGTCACCCGCTTCGTAATAAGGCGGCACCATCCCCGACTGCGTCACGCCGCCGACCGGACCAGGCCGCACCACGTTGACGGTAATGCCATGCGGCCCCAGGTCGCGGGCCAGGCCCTGGGCAAACCGTGTCAGCGCCGCCTCGGCCGGACCGTGAAGCGACGCCGCGTCCACCGCCGGCCCGCCTGTCACGCCGGACGGCACATCCGACGCGGGGGCGACGAAGATCATCCGGCCGTCCCGTCCCATGTGGTCCGCCGCCGCGATGGCCTCCAGCATCGTGCCGCGCACCGCCACATCCAGCAGGAAGGCCGCAAGCCCGGCCGCCGGCAACCCGTCGGGCACCTGGAACCCGGCGGCACAGACCAGCACATCGATCCGGCCGAATTCGGCCATGACCCGCGCGACCATGGCGGAATTGTCCGTCACCTGCCCACTGTCCGCCCGCAGCGCCAGAACCCGGCGGCACGTCACCGCAATCCCGTCGGCCATCCGCTGCGCCGCGTCACCGTCGCCGGTGAAGGTAAGGGCGACGTCGAATCCATCCGCCAGCAGGCGGGCGGCGATGGCCGCCCCCGTCCCCTGGCTGCCACCCGTCACGACGGCCACACGCTGCACCATGTGATCCCTGTCCCTTCATCTCCATCCCTCCGCGATCATACAATCGGGGGACGTGGCGATTTTGTCTTCTGGCCATATCTCATATATACGCATTATGCATATATTGAAGCGAACGGCATCGAAACAGAAGGGTAACGCATGGTATTGGGCGTGATTGCGGATTTCGCATTGTTCGTGGCGGTGCCATGGCTGACATGGCGCCTGCTGGGACGGCGGATTCCCATCGCCGTCCTGCCGATCGTGGTGGGTATCCTTCTGGCGGTGACGCGATGGCCGGTCGGGCGGCTGGGCGTTCCCTCGGCCACCGGCGACATGGTCGGCTGGGTCGCCGTGCTGATCCTGGCCTTCACCGCCGGGCTGGAAATGTGGCAGCACCCCGGGGAAGACCCGTCCGTCGCCCCCGTCCCCGCGACATCGCTGCGGCGGCTGCTGACCAGCGCGCTGGTCGCGCTGGCCCTGCCGTTCGGGATCGGCACGCTGCTGGTGCATACGGTGCTGATGCCGCTGCCGGACTGGCAGCCGCCCGACGGCCATGGCTGGATCGGGGCCATGGCCATCGGGCTGTGCATCGCCGTCAGCGCGCTGCCGGTGCTGATCGGCATCGTGCGCGAACTGGCCCCGGCGGAACGCGCGGTGGGGCAGTTGGCCCTGCGCCTGGCGGTGGTCGACGACATGGCGCTGTGGACGGGCCTGGCCGTGCTGCAGTTCGCGGCCGACGGGGCGGGCGCCCTGCATGGGTGGCATCGGACGCAGTTCCTGGCGGCCCTGATCCTGGGCGTGATGGTGGCCATCAGCGGCTGGACCACGCGCCGGGTGCGGAATCCGCCCCTGTGGCTGATCTGGGCCGTGCTGCCGCTCTGGCTGGCGGCGGGATCGTGGGCCAGCATGCAGCTTGGCCTGCACGAACTGATCGGTGCCTATGCCGCCGGCGCGCTGATGCCGCCGCGCTGGGTCCGCCGCCTGCCGGTCGAACAGGCGGGCACCCTGGCGCTGATCTGGCTGGCCCCGCTGTTCTTCGGGCATAGCGGCATGCATATCGACGGCCGTGCCCTGACCTTCCCGTCGGTCCTGGCCTCACTGCTGCTGGTCGTGGTCTCGATCGCCAGCAAGCTGGGCGCGGTGCTGGCCTATCCACCCGCGCCCGGCCTGCGCGGACGCCGCGCGCTGGCGGCGGGCGCGCTGCTGCAATGCAAGGGCCTGATGGAAATCGTCGCGGCGACCATCCTGCACCAGCGCGGCATGGTCTCGAACTTCGCCTATGCCTCGCTGATGCTGCTGGCGGTGATCTCCACCGTGCTGACCGGGCCGATGTTCCGCCTGTTCAACGGCGGCACGTCGCGGGAATGACCATCCCCCCCGACGCCGGCGTCTCGACGCCGGGCCGGGGCCTGGGCCATGATACGTCTGACCCCGTCGGAGGAATCCAGCGCCCCATGTCCCTTCATCCCGCCCCCGCCCGATGAGCCTCGCTTCCGTCCGGGCATTCCTGGCCGAGCACGCGCCCGACCTGGACGTCATCGAACTGGCCGGGTCCACCGCCACGGTCGCCGAGGCCGCCACAGCGCACGGCACCATACCCGACCAGATCGCCAAGACGATTTCGCTTCGGCTGGGCGAGCAGGTGGTGCTGGTGGTCGCGGCAGGCACCGCACGGCTGGACAACCGCAAGACCAAGGCCGTCTTCGGCCACAAGCCGCGCATGCTGGACCGCGCCGAAGTCGAGGACCTGACCGGCCACCCGGTGGGCGGGGTCTGCCCTTTCGGGCTGAAATCGCCGCTGCCGGTCTATTGCGACATCTCGCTGCGCGCGTTCGACGACGTGATCCCGGCCGCCGGGGCGATCAACAGTTCGGTGCGCCTGCCGCCCGATCGCCTGGCCACCCTGACCGGCGCCACGTGGGTGGACATCTGCCAGAGACCGGAATGACGCGCCGGGCCGCCAGTAGCGTCGGTGACGTCAGTGAATCGCCAGTCGCGGCGGCGGGATCGTCACCGGCACCGGGTCGGCCAGGTGCGGCGCGGGCGGCGGCGGGGCTGGCGGGGCCGGGGGTGCCGTCTTCACCACCGCCACCGGAATGGCGGTATAATGCGGCCCGGGCGGCGGCTTGGGATGGCGGGACAGCACGACGAACAGGCCGGCGTAGGTCAGCGCCAGCACGACCAGCACCCCGATCTTGAGCTTCCTCGGGTTCGGCAGCCGGGGCGTGCCGGGCGGGGGGAGCGAGCGAAGCAGCATGGAGGGCAATCATTCCTGACCTGGGGATGGCCCCTTATAGCAGACCGCCGCCGCCAGACCATGGCGCGGGGCCATGGTCCGGGACCACGACACTTCTCCCGGAACTGTGCGATACCCGCGACGTTCCGACGCAGCCGGCCGCGCCAGCGGACCGGCCTCCATGCCGCAAGGAACCTTCCCCACGTGATGCCCTTCGTCCCCGGATCCATCCGCCGTCTCCCGGCCTGCGTCCTGATCGCCGCCCTGGCCTGCCTGACGATGGCGCGCGCCCATGCCGCCGGCCAGCCCCAGACCGCCGACCTGCTGCTGGAAGCCCCGTATCGCCAGGCCTATGTCGCCATGCAGCGCTTCCCGGACTGGATCCGGCGCGGCCGTGCGACCTCGGCCCCCAGCAGCCAGGTCACGATGGACGGCCAGACCTACATCGTGGGCCATCTGTGCCAGCCGCATGATTGCGGCAACAACCAGCTCGACATCGTCTTCGCCCCCGGAGGCCGCGCCGCATGGGGCCTGCTGCACACCCGCACCGACGAAAGCCACCCCTTCCTGCAAAGCTGGCTGGGCGCGCCGGATGAAAAGATGCAGGCCCTGCTGCTGCGGGCCTATGCCGCCGGCAACCCCGAAAGCCGCTAATCCCGAATACGTTCGCCGCCGTTGGACGTGCCCAGGCGCCAGTATCCGGCGGCACGGATCCGGTCGCGCGGTATCGCTTCTTCTTCGATCAGGTAGGTCCGCAGCGCCCGGACGGTCTCGATTTCCGCTCCGATCCACACATGCAGGGTCCGCGTGTCCAGGGCGAGGCGGCGCAGAGCGTCAAGCAGCACCGGGGATCGCCCGGCCGGTGCGCCGGCGCGGGGCAGCCACAGGACCCGCGCGTCGGCGGCGCTCGACAGGCGGCGTTCCTCGGCTGCGTCCTCGACTTCGATCAGCGCCGTCACCGTGGTGCCGGCGGGCAGTTCTTCCAGGCGCCGCGCGATCGCCGGCAGCGCGGTTTCGTCCCCGATCAGGAGATAACCGGCATGATCGCCGGATATCACGAACGAACCGCGCGGGCCGCCGACCCCCAGCCATTGTCCGGGCGCGGCCTGCGCGGCCCAGCTTGTGGCGGGGCCATCACCGTGCAGCACGAACTCGATGCTCAGTTCGCCGCACGCGGGATCGAACCGCCGGGGCGTATAGTCCCGGGCGATGACGGGGACCGCGGGATCGCGAACAGGCCGTCCATCGGGGCCGATGGCCGGCAGGACGGGCCGATCCTGCCCCGGCGCGGGAAAGAACAGCTTGACGTGATCGTCGGCGGCGGCGGTCCTGAAGTCCGCCAGGTCGGGACCGGTGAAGACGACGCGCCGCATGCGCGGCGACAGATCTTCCACGCGGACGACCTGCATCATGCGCAGCCGCACCGGCGGACGGGCGCGCGGCGCCGGAGAAGATAATGCGTTCATCGCGGTACTCCGGAAAAGGGCGGGACGGTCAGTCCGAGCTGCCGAGGATCTCGGCCGCCGCACGGTCGAGGATACGCGCGATGCGGCGTGCTTCGTCCGGCGCGCAGCCGCGCTTGCGCATCAGCGCCTGCTTGATGGCGTGACGCGCCCGGTGCAGGTCGTCCGCCGCCTGCGGATCGGGGGCATCGACACCCGCGAAGGCATCACGGACTTCGGCCATCCGGCCGCCGATGCGGGCCAGCATGTCGAGGATGGCGTCCGCGTGGCCCCGATTGGCCTCCAGGTAGGCGCGGCCCTCGTCGGTCAGGGTGTAGAGCTTGCGATTGCCCTCCGGCGTGACGGTCGCATGGCCGATTTCCTCCAGGTAGGTCAGGGCCGGATAGACCATGCCGGGGCTGGGCGCGTAGAACCCGCCCGATTTTTCTTCCAGCAGGCGGATCAGTTCGTATCCGTGCGCCGGACGGTCCGCGAGCAGGCTGAGCAGGACCAGTTGGAGTTCCTCCGAACTGAACTTGCGGCCGGCCGGGAAGTCGCCGCCCCCGAACCCCCGGCCGAAGCCGCCGCCGAAGCCACGGCCGAACCCGTGGCGCCCGTGGCGGCGACCGATGGCATGGAGGATATGATGAAGACGGTGAGTGGGATGATGATCTCTAAACATGTCTTACGATATGTATATCGTAAGACATGATGCAAGACCTATTTTGCGGCGCTGGGCCGCCATGCCCTTTCGCCCCCCGGCACTTCCTGCCATAGTCCGGCCGATCCCGCGGCGCCGCCGCCCGACCGGCCCGGCGCACCCCGGGGATTGTCCGGGATCGTCGTCGACCTGCCCGAATCGGACCCCGGGCCTTCGCGCCAGTGAAATGCCCGGAGAGACGCTTACCGTGACGACCATCCTTGCCGGCCGCCTGCCCGCCCTGTTTCTGTCATGCGGCCTTGTCTCGGTCGCCGCGTCCGCGATGGCGCAGGATGCCCCGGCCCACGGACCCGCCGCCCAGGTCCAGCGACAGGTCGCCGTCCTGCAATCCAATCCCAACGGGGTCAGCCGGGACTGCCTGGACGCGCTGGCGGAAGTGCACAAGACGCAGGATACGATCTCGGCCGAAGAAGACCGCTCGAAGGACCCGGACCTGGACGTCGCGCGCGACGTGCTGGAAACCGATCTTGAAACGGCGGTCCAGTCCTGCCGCGCCGATACGACGTCGATATGCGACAAGGCCGGGGCCGACCCCAAGCTGGCCAAGGCCTGCGCGGCACTGGACCAGAGCGAGGCCGACCCGAAGGCCGACCAGGATTAGGGCAGACCGTGACGAGGCGGGATCACCTGGTCAGGTAAAGATGCTCTGAAGACAGAAACCTAGAGGACGGTCAGGCGGTCCAGCCCATCGGCGGTGGCCAGAACCGCCGCTTTCTCCGCACGGTTCAGCGCGGCGACCGCGACAGTCCGGTCCGGGCTTTCCTCCAGTTTCAGCAGGCCCACCAGCAGGTCGGCATTGATGGGGTCGCCCGCCCGGCGCGGCGGGGGCAGCATCGCGCGGTGCGCCGCCATCAGCGCGGGATCGTCCAGAAGCAGCGCGATGGCGTCGGCCGCGCGCGGCGGCGGCAGGGCGGCACGGGCGGCGGCGGCGCGCAGCAGGATATCCGGCGGCGCCGTTTCCTCGGGGATCAGCAGCAGGCCGGCCCGCCGCAAGGCCTGGCCCGCGCCCCGGCTACCGGTGACGGCCGCCAGCGGAATGGCGAAGACCAGCCCCAGCAGCACCGGGGTCATCCACAGGAACAGCGGGATCGAGACGCTCCACGCGCTGCCGCCCAGGACCAGGCCGAACAGCATGTACCGCCAGTAGGCGCGCACGATGTCGCCGAACGGCACGCCCCCGTCATCGCGCCGTTGCGCGTTCCAGCCCGAATCCTGCCCCAGCAGGATCGAGATCACGCCCGAGGTCTGGATCAGCATCGCCACCGGCGCGACCAGTCCGCCGACCAGCGTTTCCACCAGCACCGACAGCGCCGCCCGCAGCGCCCCGCCGCAGCCCCGGCAGGCGGCGCGGTCGAACAGCAGGGCGACATAGGCCATCAGCTTGGGCGCCAGCAGGATCGCCATCGTGCCGATGAACACGTATTTCGCCTGTTCGGGATCGACATGCGGCCAGTTGGGATAGAGCGACTTGGTATCGCCGAAATATTCCGGCTTCTCGAACCGGGTCTGCAGCGAAATCAGGATGCCCGCCAGCAGGAACACCAGCCACATCGGCGACGTGATGTAGGAGCCGATTCCCATCATCATGTGCAGCCGGCTGATCCAGTGCAGGCCGCGCGTGGGCACCACCTTGGCGTGCTGCAGGTTGCCCTGGCACCAGCGCCGGTCGCGAATGGCGATGTCGGTCAGCGACGGGGGACTTTCCTCGTACGACCCCGCCAGGCCCGGCACCATGTGGATCGCCCAGCCGCCACGCCGCATCAGCGCGGCCTCGACGAAATCGTGGCTGAGGATATGGCCCCCGAACGGCTTGCGTCCCGGCAGATGCGGCAGGCCCGCCTGCTCGGCGAAGGCACGGGTGCGGATGACGGCGTTGTGCCCCCAGTAATTGCCCTCCGCCCCATGCCACCAGGCGATGCCATGCGCGATCAACGGGCCGTAGACCCGCCCCGCGAACTGCTGCATGCGCGCGAACAGCGTGGTGCCGTTGACGATTTCCGGCAGGGTCTGGATCAGGGCCACGCCGGGATGGCGCTCCATCGCGGCGACGATGCGCACCACCGTCTCGCCCGCCATCAGGCTGTCGGCATCCAGCGTGACCATCTGCGGATAGGCCCCGCCGAAGCGGCGCACCCATTCGGCGATGTTGCCGGCCTTGCGCTCGGTATTGACCGGGCGGCGGCGATAGAAGATCCGCCCCTGCCCGCCCGTCGCGGCGCGCAGCGCCAGGAAGGCGGCTTCCTCCTCGACCCAGATGTCGGGGTTGGTGGTGTCGGACAGGATGAAGAAATCGAAATCGTCCAGCCGGCCCGTGGCGGCCAGGCTGTCATACATCGCGCGCAGCCCGGCCATCACCCGGCCCGGGCTTTCGTTATAGGTCGGCAGCAACAGGGCGGTGCGCGTGGACAGTGCCGGCAACGGCCCGTCCCGCGCGATCCCCAGCCCCAGCCCGCCATGCCGCAGCAGCGAGATGAACCCGCCCACCGCCGACGTGAAGGCCAGGGCGATCCACTGGAACAGCAGGACGAACAGCACCAGCAGCACCGCGCCCAGCACCGACAGGCCCATCGAGTTCAACACGCGGTTCATTTCATACGCGCCATAACCCGTCAGCAGGCACGCCGAGCCGATCACGGCCAGCCGCCGCAGGGCGATCATCGGCGGTTCGGTGACCGGCGTACGCGGACGGCCATGGGTATCGGGCCATGCCGACAGGGACTGCACGTCCATCCGCATCGGGGATTCGTCCGGCAGGGCGCGGAACGCGCCGGACGCGTCCGCCTGTCCCGCCCGCTTCTGCCGCGCGCCTGGGTCTAGGGTGTCCATCGATAGGTCCATTGTTCCGAAACCGGTCCGGAATCATCGGCCAGCGCGCAGGTCAGTTCCGCGATCTTCGCATCGCCGGGCGCGAATTCGAAGGTCGTGCGCCAGCCATGGATGTTCGGATTCGGTTCCACCACCACGTTGCGGATGGTGCCCACCGAACTGCTGGGCACCAGATGGAACTTCGCATCCGGCGGCAGGTTGGCGAACGGCGCGCCGCTGAAATCGATTTCGAAGAAGCGCGCATTCCGGTCGTCCGTCACCGCGCCGACGCGGGTGGCGGCCACGCGGGCCAGCCGGGTCGGCCACGGCGTGTCCCATCCCCAGTACATGCGATAGGTGAAGGCATATTCCCGCCCCCCGGCCAGCCCGCCCTTCGGCCGCCAGAACGACACGATATTGTCGTTGACCTCGTTCGGCGTCGGGATTTCCACCAGATCGACCGCACCCGCGCCCCAGTCGCCGATCGGCTCGATCCACAGGGACGGGCGCTTCTCGTAATTCAGGGCCAGGTCCTCGAAATCGGCGAAGGCGCGCTTGCGCTGCATCAGGCCGAACCCACGCACCGAGTCGTCGGCGAAGGCCGAGAATTGCAGGTCCTGCGGGTTGCGCAGCGGCCGCCACAATTGCTGCCCGCCGCCGGTCCAGATCGACAGGGCCTCGCTGTCATGGGCGGCGGGGCGCCAGTCATCGACATGGTTGCGATCGTTGGCGTCGAAATAGAACATGCCCGTCAGCGGCGCGATGCCCGGCTCGGCGATCGCGCCACGGGGATACAGATAGGACTGCACGTCGAAGACGGTCATGTCCCCGGGCCGGATGGTGAAACTGAAGGCGCCCGCGACCGAGGGACTATCCAGCAGTGCATGCACCACCACCGAATCGATGCCCGGCTGCGGCTTTTCCAGCCAGAACGCCCGGAACAGCGCGAATTCCTCGCCCTTCGGATTGCCCGTCCCGTCCGCGAAGCCACGGGCCGACAGGCCGTAATTCTGCCCCTTGGCCACCGCGCGGAAATAGGACGCGCCCAGGAAGACGCAGCATTCCTCCATCACTCCGGGCGTGTTGATGGCATAGCGCAGCCGCAGCCCCGCGAAGCCCAGATCGTCCGTCACCCGCAATTTCGGGTCGCCATAGCTGAACAGGTCGGGATTGTAGGGTACCGGCGCCGCCTTGCCGTCCGCGACCTCGTAGATCTCGATCCGGGGGCGGTAGAGGAAGCCGCGCGGAAAGAATTCCACGTCGAAGGCCAGATTCTGGCCATGCCACAATGCCTGTTCGGGTCGATAGGCGATCGCCCGGTACTGGTCGAAATTCAGGGCGTCGATCGCGGCCGGCAGGCTCTGGTCCGGCGCGCGATAGGGATGGCGGGACAAATGTTCCGCGATCTGCCGCACCGTCCCGGCTTCGAAGGCCCCGGTGGGCGAAGGTGCCGAACCGGCCGGTGCATCCGCCGCGCGGGCACGGCCGACGCCCCCCAGGGCGGTCCCCCCCAGGAGCGACAGCAGGGACATGCCGGCACCGGCTTTCACGAGATCGCGTCTTAACATCCTTGCTCCCCGGACGCCGCGCCATGCGGCCCGTTCGTATGGTTTCCCGCCGGCGTCTTCGCCCGCAGGTTGTGCCGTCCTGTCCTGATCGTAGGCCGTCCGGCGCGGGCGAACAATCCGCCCAAGATTGCCAGACTGGCGGATAGTTGTGGCTTTTTTACGGCGTTGTCCGGGACTTGGCCGGTTTACGTCCCGTCCAGGGGATCGCGTTGGTGCTTACCCTGGGGCGGAGCCAGCCGTGCCTCCAGCGCCTCCAGCGCCGGGGCGGCGGCCGCCTGCGCCAGGCGTTCGATATCGCGATACAGGCGCAGGACTTCGGCACCCGCCGCCGAGAGCGCGGCCCCGCCGCCGCCGCCCGGGCGGGCCTCGACCACCGGTGCGGCGAAAGCGCCGTTCAGCGCCTCGACCAGCAGCCACGCCCGGCGATAGGACATGCCCATGGCCCGCGCGGCGGCCGAAATCGATCCGGTCTCGCCGATCGTTTCCAGCAGGCGGATCTTGCCGTGGCCCAGCATCGGCTGGTCCCGCGCATCGATCCGCACCGTCAGACGCACATCCGCCATCGCATTCCCGTCCCCTGATGTGCTGCATGCTATGCTGGACACCCTGCCCGCCTGTCGAGAGCGTTTATGCCGCCCGAGTTCCCCGCCGACTCCGATCCACGATCCCTATGGCGCGCCATGTGCGCGGACGACCTGCCCGCGGTCATGGACCTCGCCGCGCGCATCCATCCCGACTACCCGGAAGGTGAAGCGGTGTTCGCCGAGCGGCTGGCGCTCTGCCCGGCTGGCTGCCTGGTCCTGCCGGGGGCGGAGGGGCTTGTGGGGTATGTGCTGAGCCATCCCTGGCGGGTGGATGGTCCGCCGGCGCTGGATTCGGCGCTGGGCGCGCTGCCGGCGGTGCCCGATTGCTGGTACCTGCACGATATCGCCCTGCTGCCCCCGGCCCGGGGCCAGGGGGCCGCCGCCGCCGCGCTAGCGCTGATCGGCACGCGGGCGGCGCAGGCGGGGTTGGGGCGCATCGCATTGATCGCGACCGGCCAGGCCGCCGCCTACTGGCGGCGGGCGGGCTTCACCCCGTTGGACCAGCCGGACGCCGCGACCGTCCTGCGCAGTTACGATCCTCGCGCGCAGTTGATGGCGCGTGGAGTGTGACACAGGCCGGGCCCTGCCCGGACCCGGCAGGGCATGATGCCCTGCACCCCGATCAAGAGACCTTCCTAGCGGGGCAGCGCTGCCCGTACGCCCTGGTCGCGAATCGCCCGCCGCGCGGCCACGATGGCATCGGTCAGCGCCGGGGTCTGGACGTCGCGCCAGCCGTCGAAGGACGGCAGGGCCAGCGCCGCCGTCAGGTCGTCCGCGCTGGCCAGCGCGATCTGCGCCGCGTCCAGGGTCGGTTCGAAGGGCGTGTAGGATGCCCCGTTTTCGTCCACCCCGCGCAGCATTTCCAGATAGGCGGCAATGCCGAAGGCGATCCTGGACAGGTCCCCGCCATCGGCCAGCACGCGCCGCACCGTCTCGGTCCAGAAGACCTGGATCTTGGACGACCCGTCGCCGCCGATGCGCAGCAACTGGTCGGCCATCGCCGGGTTGGAGAAACGGCTGAGCACGCTGCGCCGGTATTCCTGCGCATCCAGGCCCGGCGGGGTGCTGAGGCGCGGAATCACGTCCTGCTCCAGATACGCGTTCACGAAACGCTCCAGGTCCGGGTCGCGCAGGGTTTCGTCGATCAGCCGATAACCCAGCAGCAGGCCGGAGAACGCCAGCAGGGCGTGCGACGCGTTCAGCATCCGCACTTTCACCTGCTCGTATCCCGTCACGTCGTCGACGAACTGCACGCCCGCCTTCTCCAGCGCGGGCCGGCCGGCGCAGAATTTATCCTCGACCACCCACTGGGTGAAATCCTCGGCCACCAGCGGCAGCGCGTCGTCCAGGCCGCTGGCCGCGTTCAGCCTGGCCGCGATGGCGGCATCGACGGTGGGCGTGATGCGATCGACCATGGCGTTGGGGAAGGTAACGTTTTCCGCGATCCAGGCCGCCAGGTCGGGGTCGCGGGCCTGCGCATAGCCCAGGAAGGCGGTGCGGGCGACGTCACCGTTATGGCGCAGGTTGTCGCACGACATCACGGTGAACGGGCCTGCGCCAGCTGCCCTGCGGCGGGCGAGGGCCTCGACGACGAAGCCGAAGATGGTGGTGGGCGGGGCCTCGCCCGACAGGTCCGACCGCACGGCCGGCGTGTCCAGGCGGAAGGCGCCGGTCGTCTCGTCGATATTGTACCCGCCCTCGGTGATCGTCATGGTCACGATGCGGGTGGCGGGGTCGGCCAGCAGGTCCAGCACCGCCTGCGGGTCGGCGGGCGCCAGCAGGTAGGACCGCAGCGCGCCGATCACCCGCACCGTGCGCGTGCCGTCCGGTGCCGCCTCGGTCAGGGAATAGAGGCAGTCCTGCGCGGTGAAGGTCTCGGCCTTCTCCTGCGACCGGGCGCCCCCCGTCAGGCCCACGCCGGCAATGCCCCAATCCTGCTGCCCCGGCAGGGCCAGGCAGCGATCGACATAGAATGCCTCATGCGCGCGGAAGAAATTGCCGACGCCGAAATGCACGATCCCCGTGCCGATCGCGGACGGGTCATAACCCGGTGCGGAAACGCCGGCCGGCAGAGTCTCCAGAATTGTCCGGTTCATCATGTCGCCTCATTCTCCTTCTCGGTCGTTATCTCAACAGGGTGGGGTGCGACATTGCCGGACCACAGCGCGCGGACGGCGCGCTGAAGGTCGGCATGCAGCAGCCCCAGGGTGAACTGCATCACCGGGCTCCAGTCCGGGCCCGGTTCACGCAGCACGGCCAGTACCGCCTCCGCGTCGCCGTTATCCGGGTGGCCATGACGGCGGCGGCCCCTGGCCTCGCGCGCGCAGCGGCGGGACAATTGCGCCAGGACACGGGCCAGCGCCTGCCGCTCCGCATCCAGAACGCTGCCGGTGGCCAGGGTTTCGCCGCCCTCGGTCGCGGCACGGGCGGCAAAGACCGCGCTGCCGCGCAGCCGCCGCAGCAGCGCCGGCAACGCGTCCAGCAGCGGGTCCTGCCGGCCGCGCAGGAAACCCAGCCCCTCGACCTGGGCCTCGGCCACCGCGCCGTAGATCTCCTGGATATGCGTGCGACAGGCCTCGTCGGCGGCCTCGATCGCGTCATGATCCAGCGCGCCGCGCAGCGCGTGGTCCAGCAGGTCCGCGATATCCGCGACCAACTGACCCGCCGAGCGTAGCACGTCGCGCCGTGCCTCGTCATGCAGCACGAGGAACGCGACGGCCAGCGAGGTGACCACCCCGATCAGGATCGAGGCGACGCGGTCCAGCGGTCGCAGGAACGGATCGCCCTGCGAGGGAAACAGCAGGACGATCATCAGCGTCACCGCCGCGAACCGCATGTTGGGCCGCGCCGCCGCCAGGATCGCCAGCGGCGTCAGGGCCAGCCAGAAGATCAGCCAGCCGGGCAGCGGCGTCATCTGCAGCAGCACGATCGCGCAGATCCCGGCCCCCGCGCCCAGCAGCGTGCCCATGATCTGGTCGCGCCCCGTGGTCAGGGTCTGGGTAATCCGGCTCTGCGTCACGATCACCGACGTGATGACCGACCAGACCGGTTCGTCCAGATGCACCGCCCGGGCCAGGACGTCGGACAGCAGGACCGAGACCAGCAGGCGCACCGCCTGGCGGATTTCGGCGCCACGCGGTTCCAGCGCCCGCCGGATCGCGGCCCAGCGGCCGGCGGCGACGCCGGTTCCGGCCGGTCCGGTTGTCCCGGGGTCCCGCGCCGTCACGCTATTTCCCGTCCCCTCCGACCAGCGGGAGCGGCACCCAGCGCAGCCCGTCGCCGTTCTGCACCAGGAACAGGACCGAACGCCGATGCTGCGCGCGCGCCGCCTCGACCAGGCGGCGCAGGTCGGCGGGGGACGCGACCTCGGACTGCTGGACCTCGGTGATCACGTCGCCGGGGCGCAGGCCGCGATCGGCGGCCGGGCCGTCGGCGGCCACCGCGGTGACGACCACGCCCTTCTGCCCCTCGGCCAGGCTGTATTTCTGCCGGGCGACGTCGTCGATCGCCCCCACGGTGAAGCCCATGCCCTGCAACTGAACGTTGCCCTGGGCCGTGGCGGCGGGCTTGGGCGCCGGGGCCTCGGCCGCTTCCTCGGGCAGGGCGCCGACCGTGACGGGAACAGTCAGGACATGACCATGGCGCCACACCCCCAGGCTGACCACCCGGCCGGGGGATTCGTCGGCCATCAGGCGCGGCAGGGCGCGGCCGTCGATCTCCTTGCCGTCCAGGGTCTGGATCACGTCGCCGGTCTGCAGCTTCGCCGCCGCCGCCGGGCCCTTGGGCTCGATCCCCGCGATCAGGGCGCCGCGCGCGACCTTAAGGCCCAGCCCGTCGGCGATGTCCTGGGTCACGTCCTGGATCCGCACGCCGATCCAGCCACGCGACACCTTGCCGGTGCGGCGGAGCTGGTCGATGATGCCCCGCGCCTCGGCCGAGGGAATGGAGAAGCCGATGCCGATCGACCCGCCGGAGGGCGAATAGATCGCAGTGTTGATGCCGATCACCTGCCCCTGCATGTCGAACAGCGGACCGCCGGAATTGCCCTTGTTGATCGGGGCGTCGGTCTGGATGAAATCGTCGTACGGACCCTGTTCGATATTGCGGCCGCGGGACGAGATGATGCCGGCCGTCACCGTGCCCGACAGGCCGAACGGATTGCCGATCGCCAGCACCCAGTCGCCCACACGCGCATGGTCGCTGTCGCCGAAGGGCACGGCGGGCAGCGGATGGGGCGCATCGACCTTCAGCACCGCGAGGTCGGTCCGGTCGTCATGGCCCAGCAAATGCGCCTTGAGCACCGTATTGTCCTGCAGCGTCACCGTGATCTGGTCCGCGTGGCGGACGACGTGGTTGTTGGTGACGACGATCCCCGACGGGTCGATGATGAAGCCCGACCCCAGCGCCTGCATCTTGCGCGGCGCGGCCTCGGGCCCGGTCTGCCGGTTCATGAAATCGTGGAAGAATTTCTCGAACGGCGATCCCTCGGGGAAATTGGGGACCTGGGGCGTATCCTCGCCCCCACCATCACCGTCGGAATCGCCGTCCTGGTCCCCGGGCTTGACCGTCTCGGTGGTCGAGACGTTGACCACGGCGGGCAGCAGCCGCGCCGCGAGGTCCGCGAAGCTGTCGGGCGCGCCGCGCCCCGGCGCGGGCAGGTGGACCGGCGGCACGGTAACGGGCGGGACCGCAGGGGCGGCGGGCGCGGCTGGGGCGACCGGATGCGGCACCACCGCCGGTTCGGCCCGGAGGCCCCCCCCCGCGATCAGGGACAGGGCCGCCGCCAGCCCGACGGCGGCACAGGGACGGAAGAAAACCGGAACGGTCAGGGGCATCGGGCAGGCAGCTTCCAGAAAACGAGGACGTCGCGGAGGCTGCATCCTAGACACGGATCGCCCCGGCTTGAAGCGATCAGTGTGATAAATATGCCCGGACCGTGGACAGGGCCGTCAGCCGCCGTGCACGAACGCCCCCGCCGGCGCGCCCGTCAGTTCCACCAGCCACGCCGCCACGGCCTGCCCGAGCAGACGATAGCCCATGTCGCCCATATGCAGCCCGTCGGGCGACAAGTCCTCGCGCGACAGGCCCAGTTCGGCACACCAGGACTTCATGCGGGCGTAGCGGCCGAAGACCGGGATGTTCAGTTCCGCGCCGATGGCGTGGACGGCCGGGACGAAGGGCGGAAAGGCCGCGCATTCCTCCAGCATCCGGCAATATTGCGGATCGATCAGCGCCAGGTCGGCACCCGTGGCGCGTGTGGCCAGCAGGTCGCGCCGCGTCATGGCGGCATAGTCGTCCAGCTTCACGCCCTGCCACGGATCGTTGCTGCCGGTCTGCCACATCACCAGGTCCGCCCCGTCGGCCAGCACCGCCGGCAGGCGATCGTGCATTTCCTGGGCGCCGTTGCCGCCGATGCCGCGATTGATCACGGTCAGCCCACCGGGGACGAACGGCGCCAGCGCGCGTTCGAACACCGGGGCGAAACCGTGTTCCGGGCTGCTGGCCCCGATCCCCTCGGTGGTCGAGGACCCGAACAGGGTGACGCGGACGCCCTGCCCGCGCCGCAGCCGGTCGGTCAGGCGGGGCAGGATCGGCGAAGGAGGGGTATCGGTCATCAATGCGCTCTCTTCAGGCCTGGAACGGAAGATGACGGCGCATCGTGGTCTTTCGCCGCCGAGGCGCCCGCCATCCGTTCCTTCTGCCTGATGCGCTGGCGGTCGAGAACCGTCGCCAGCGCCCACAGGATCGTGAATCCGATCACATTCACCGCGATCTGCAGCCACCATCCCGCGCCGAACGTGGTGAAGACCAGCCGCGCGTACAGGTCGATGACCGTGCCGGTGGCGAAGACTTCCAGCGAATGGCGACCGAACAGCGCCATCACGCGCCCGATCCGGCCCTCGGCCATGTGCCGCGTCGCGTGCGAGGACTGCACCAGATAGAAGATCGCCATCACGTCCAGCAGGCGCAGGGGCGCCAGCACGCTCTTGTCCGGGGCCGCGACGACGAAGGGCCGCAGGTCCGGCAGCCCCCATTGCGACCACGGAAAGGCCTCCAGCGCCGACACCGCCAGATAGGCCCCGCATGCGACGCGCAGCCAGCCCAGGCGCGGCAAGCTGCCGTCATGCCGCGCCGCCAGGACCGACGCGCAGGCCCCCAGCGTGAACAGGAACTGCCAGGCCAGCGGGTCGAAATACCAGCCGTCGGGGTCCAGCCAGTTGGGGAAATTGATCGCCGGGTCCAGGTTGGTCAGCAGCCACAATCCGCCGCTGACCGCCAGGGTCAGCAGCAGGCTGGCCCGCATCAGCAGGTAGATCAGCGGAAAGCAGCCCAGCAGCACGATGTAGAGCGGCAGGATGTTGAGGTTGCTGGGCAGCGCGTCGAGGAACATGACCCGCCAGAACGAACTGAGCCCATGCGCCAGTTCGGGTTCCAGGAAATCCACCGGCACCGGCCAGAACCCCCGCCAGTAGCGGATGGTGGCCGTCGTCACCACCACCATGATGGCCTGGAAGACATACAGCCGCGCGCAGCGCCGCATCACCCGGCCCAGCCCGGCGCGCAGGCCCACACGGGCGAAATTGCGCCCATAGGCCAGCCACGAGGCATAGCCCGCCAGCAGCACGAAGATTTCCGCGGCGTCGGCGAAGCCGACATTGCGCAACGTGAAGCGGTTCAGGACGTTCTGCGGAATGTGATCGACGAACATCATCAGCAGGGCCACGCCGCGCAGCGCGTCGATGCGATGGTCGCGCCGCCCCCAGGATGAACGGGCATGCGGCCGGGCAGCCCCCTGCGGGCGGGACGCGGATGAGGTCATGATCGGCCGGCCCCCCTGAAGTCGATCGTTCGCGTGGCATGCCGTTCCGGGATGATCCCGGACGGTCCCCCGCAAGGCATATGCCCACAGATGGAGTAGAACGGGTCCCGACTCCAGCCCTCGTTGCGATTCCTTACATGGGCGTACACGCCGTTACCCGCCCCAACCTGATTTGCCCCAGCCTGATTTGCGATGGGGAATTTTTCGCCTATGTCCCGTCATCACGATACCCCCGGTGGCCATGGCCGCGAGGAAGGATAGACCCCCATGACGGACCCCACGCGCGCAGAAATCGAAACCATGCTGCGCCAGGTGCGCGACACGGCCGGAACGGCGATCCTGGACCATGCGGCGCTGGACGCGACGACGCTGCGCGACGGCACGCTGCACGTTGCCCTGGCGACCGACCGCGCGGGCGCCGGGCGCATCGAGCCGCTGCTGCCGCAGGCCGAGCGTGCCCTGCGCACCCTGCCGGGCGTCACCGCCGCCAGCGTGATCCTGACCGCGCACCGCGCCGCGCCGGCCGCCGCCCCTTCCCCGGGCGCCGCCGGCGGCGGGCACCGGCCGCTCAACCTGGGGGGGGCACCTGGACAGGCCGCGCAAGGCAAGCTGCTGCCCGGCGTCAAGACGGTCATCGCCGTGGCGTCCGGCAAGGGGGGGGTGGGCAAATCGACCACCGCCGTCAACCTGGCGGTCGGGCTGGGGATGGAGGGCCTGCGGGTCGGGCTGCTGGACGCCGACGTCCACGGTCCGTCCCTGCCGCGCATGATGGGCCTGCACCAGCCCCCCGTGGTGCATGAGGGACGGATGACGCCGCTGGACGCCTGGGGCATCCGCGCGATGTCCATCGGGCTGCTGGTGGATGAGCGGCAGGCGATGATCTGGCGCGGGCCGATGGTCATGGGCGCGCTGGGCCAGTTGCTGGGCGACGTCGACTGGGGCGTGCTGGACGTGCTGGTGGTGGACATGCCGCCGGGCACGGGGGACGCGCAACTGACGCTGGCGCAGAAGATCGCGCTGGCGGGGGCGATCGTGGTGTCCACGCCACAGGACATCGCCCTGCTGGACGCCAGGCGCGGTATCACGATGTTCGAGAAGATGAACGTGCCCGTGCTGGGCATGGTGGAAAACATGTCGTACTTCTGCTGCCCGAATTGCGGCCACCGGACCGACCTGTTCGGCCATGGCGGTGCCCGGGCCGAAGCCGCCGCCATGGGCGTGCCCTTCCTGGGCGAAATCCCGCTGCTGGCCGATATCCGCGCCAGCGCCGATTCCGGCGCCCCCATCGTCATCGGCGCGCCCGACAGCCCGGCTGGCCAGGCCTATCGTGCATTGGCGGGCACGATCGCGGCCACAATACGGCGAAGGACATAAGCGGGCCGCTGCCCGGCACCCCTACAACTTGCGGTCGCGCTTGATCCGGTCCCAGGCGGCGTTGATCCGCGCGATCCGTTCGGCCGCCGCTGCCAGCGCCGCCGCGCTGGCGCCGCGCGCGGCCATCGCATCGGGGTGATGTTCGCGCACCAGTTCGCGCCAGGCCGCGCGGACCTCGACATCGGAGGCGCTGCGCGCCAGGCCGAGGACGGCATAGGCATCGACCTCGTTCACGCCGGGGCGCGCGCCGCCGGATTCGGCACGGTCCCATGCCCCCGGGCTGAGCCCGAAGGCCTGATGCACCCGGCGCAGGAACTTCACCTCCTTCGGGTGCAGCGTCTCGCCCGCCGGCAGGTCCGCGCGGGCGATGAGGAACAGGGCGGCCAGGCCTTCCTCCAGCATGTCGGGGCGGTCGTGGAAGGCGCGCCCCAGCTCGCCCGCGAAGGATTCGAAATCGTCCACCCGCTGCCGCGCCTGGTCGAACAGGCGGCCGACATCCTTCGCGTTTTCCTGCGGGACCTGGAAACGGCGCTTGAAGGCGTCGATCTCGGCGCGATTCACCGGTCCGTCGCATTTGGCGACCTTGGCGGACAGCACCACCATCACCAACCCGTACAGCTGGTCGCGCTTGCCCATCACCGCGGCCAGCTTGGCAGCCACGAAGGTCGCGGCCCCGTTCGGATCGGCGTTCATGCGCGGGCCCCAGCGGTCCGTCCAGCCGCCGACCGGCGTTTCCAGGATCGACCCGTTATCGGCCGCATGCCCCAGGGCCGCACCCACGACGGCCCCCAGGGGCCCGCCCACCGCGAACCCCGCCACGCCCCCGAACAGTTTGCCCCAGATCGCCATTCTTCCCGCCCTGATCTCCAAACCAGATGGCCGCGAGCGGCGCACACGGCTTCACTTTTCCATTTTATAGCACCCGCCAGGCGCTCACCCCAAATCGCCGCCTTCCGTCCCGCGTCCCCGCGCCTCCTGCAACGCAGCCACGCGCAACGCGGATGCCAGCGGCCGCGCCGGATCGCGGGTGGCGTCGATTCCGCCGATCAGGGCGGCGACGCCAAGGCCGCGCGCCCGGGCCATCTCCTCCAGAGCCGACCAGAATTCGGGCTCCAGCGCCACGCTGGTGCGATGGCCGGACAGGACCAGGCTACGCTTGACCAGGATCCGGTCGCCCGTCATGACGGCAACCGTTCCACGGCCCAACGCGCGGCCTCGGCCACCACCGGGTCGGGATCGCCGCACAGATCCTGCGCCACCGGGCGCAGGGCCGCCAGCCCCGAATTGCCGATGGCGACCAGCACATTACGCACGAAGCGGTCGCGGCCGATCCGCTTGACCGGCGAACCGGAGAACAGGGCACGAAACGCCGCATCGTCCAGCCGGGCCAGCGCCGCCAGCCGAGGCGCCGTCAGGTCGTCGCGGGCCTGCAGCTTCATCTGCCGCGACGCGGTGGCGAAGCGGTTCCACGGGCATACGGCCAGGCAATCGTCGCAACCATAGATCCGGTTGCCCATCGCCGCCCGGAATTCCAGCGGAATCGGGCCGGGATTTTCGATCGTCAGGTAGGAAATGCACCGCCGCGCATCCATCCGGTAGGGTTCGGGGAACGCGTTGGTCGGGCATGCGTCCAGGCAGCGGCGGCAAGTGCCGCACCCCCCGCCCGACGGGTCGGTGCGCGGCAGGGCCAGGGTCGTATAGATTTCACCCAGAAGCAGCCAGCTTCCGTGACGGCGGGACACCAGGTTGGTGTGCTTGCCCTGCCAGCCCAGGCCCGCCCGTTCGGCCAGCGGCTTTTCCAGCACCGGGGCGGTATCGACGAAAACCTTGACCCCGGTCGCGGCGCCCGCGCGCGCGCCCTCGGCCACTACGAACTGCGCCACATGCTTCAGCATGCCCTTGACCACATCGTGATAGTCGCGATTGCGCGCATAGACCGAGATATTGCCCCGATCCGCCCGGCCCACGGTGGCCAGCGCGTCCGTGCCGGGCGCGTAGGACAGCCCCAGCGCGATCACGCTGCGCGCCTCGGGCCACAGGGCGCGCGGGTCGCCGCGCTGCGCCGACCGCTCGGCCAGCCAGCCCATGGACCCGTGATGCCCGGCCGCCAGGAAATCGGCCAGCCGCGCCCGGGCCTCGTCCCCCAGCGCGGCCTCGCAGAAGCCCACCGCGTCGAACCCCAGCGCCAGGGCCCTGTCGCGAATCGCATCGCGCAGGATGGCGGCTCTTCCGGGCGGCAGGCCGCCCTCCATCACGGGACCGGGGGAAGGTCGGGAGGCGGCATCTCATCGGGCGTCCAGTCTTCCATGGCCCATTCGGCGCGCAATCCGGCGGCGTGGGCACCCAGCGTGCCCGCGACGATCGCGCCGCGCATGCCGCGCATCAGCCGCTGGTAATAGGCCAGATTGTGCCAGGTCAGCAGCATCGGACCCAGGATTTCGTTCGCACGGAACAGGTGGTGCAGATAGGCCCGGCTGTGCCGCGTGCAGGCCAGACAGTCGCAATGGGGCGAAAGCGGACGGGTATCGTCGGCATGGCGGGCGTTGCGCAGGTTCAGCGTGCCGCGTTCGGTATAGGCGCGGGCGGTGCGGCCCGCCCGGGTGGGCATGACGCAGTCGAACATGTCCACCCCGCGTTCGACCGCCCCCAGCAGGTCGTCCGGCGTGCCGACGCCCATCAGGTAGCGCGGGCTGTCGTGCGGGATCAGCGGCACGGTCGCGTCCAGCGTCGCGAACATCAGGTCCTGCCCCTCGCCCACCGCCAGGCCGCCGATGGCGTAGCCTTCGAAGCCGATCCCGGTCAGGGCGCGCACGCTCTCGGCCCGCAATTCGGGTTCGGTCCCGCCCTGGATGATGCCGTACTGGGCATAGCCCGCGCGCGGCACGAAGGCTTCGCGGCAGCGGGCGGCCCAGCGCATGGACAGCCGCATGGACTGCGCGATCGTCTCGGGCGGGGCCGGCAGGGCCGGGCATTCGTCGAAGCACATGGTGATGGTGGCATCCAGCGCATGCTGGATGTCGGTCGATCGTTCGGGCGTCAGCCGGTGCTTGGACCCGTCGATGTGCGAATTGAACGTCACCCCGTCCTGGTCCAGCTTGCGCAGCGCGCCCAGCGACATGACCTGGAATCCGCCGGAATCGGTCAGGATCGGCCCCGGCCAGTCCATGAAGCGGTGCAGGCCGCCCAGGGCGCGGACCTTCTCCGCCCCCGGACGCAGCATCAGGTGATAGGTGTTGCCCAGCACGATGCCCGCCCCCGTGGAGCGCACGGAATCCATCGTCATCGCCTTGACGGTGCCGACGGTGCCGACGGGCATGAAGGTGGGGGTGGGGACCACGCCGTGGGCGGTATGCAGGTGCCCCGCCCGCGCCCGGCCCATCCGGGCCTGTTCCACCCAGCGGAATGCGGTGCTCATAGTCCCTGCTCCCCGGCGGCGGGCGCGCGATGCAGCAGGCAGGCATCGCCGTAGGAATAGAACCGGTAGCCGTCGGCGACGGCATGGGCGTAGGCGTCACGCATCCTGTCATATCCGGCAAACGCGCAGACCAGCATGAACAGGGTCGAGCGCGGCAGATGGAAATTGGTCATCAGCACGTCCACCGCCCGGAAGCGGTAGCCCGGGCGGATGAAGATCGCGGTGTCGCCGTCGAAGGGGCGGATCGTGCCGTCCGGATCGGCGGCGCTTTCCAGCAGGCGCAGCGACGTCGTGCCGACCGCGACGATGCGCCCGCCCGCCCGGCGCGCCGCGTTGATCGCATCGGCGGTCTCGGCCGTGATCACGCCGCGTTCGGCATGCATGCGGTGGGCGGCGATGCTGTCCCCCCGCACGGGCAGGAACGTCCCGGCCCCGACATGCAGGGTGAGGGTACACCGCCCCACCCCCGCCGCGTCCAGCGCCGCCAGCAGGTCCGGCGTGAAATGCAGCCCCGCCGTAGGGGCCGCCACCGCGCCGCGATGGGCCGAGAAGATGGTGGCGTAATCGACGCGGTCCTGTTCGGTCGGGCCGAAGGGCCGTGCGATATAGGGCGGCAGCGCCAGGACGCCCGCCGCCTGCAGGAAGGCGTCGAAGGCCGCACCCTCGGTATCGAAGCGCAGGACCACCCCGCCCTCGTCATCGCGCGAGATGACGGCGGCGGTATTGGGCGTGCCCGGAAAGGTCAGCACGTCGCCGGCCCGCAGCCTGCGGGCGTTGCGGGCCAGCGCATGCCATGTCCCGTCCGGCAGGATGCGGTCCAGCGTGATGCCGATCCGTGCCTCGCCCCGGCGGGCGTCCAGTTGCGCCGGGATGACCGCCGTATCGTTGGCCACCAGCAGGTCGCCGGGCCGCAGCAGCGACGGCAGGTCGCGCACGATGCGGTCATGGAACGGGCCGGCGGCCGGAATGTCCAGCAGCCGCGCGGAATCGCGCGGCCGCGCCGGATGCTCGGCGATCAGCGCGGGCGGCAGGTCGAAATCGAAATCGGAGGCAAGGTCGGTCATCGGATGCCCCGTTTACGGAATCCCGGGCCGCGTGGCCAGCATCTCACGCGGCCCCGCCGGACAGGCCCCGTTGGACAGGTGCCGCGCCACCCGTCAAAATGGAGCAAACCCGATAAGGGCCCCGTGGCCCCGATCATGGAACGGAGCGAAACAGATGTCCTATGCCGCACTCGACGCCGCACGCG
Organism: Gluconacetobacter diazotrophicus PA1 5; assembly: GCF_000021325.1. Classification (GTDB taxonomy): domain Bacteria; phylum Pseudomonadota; class Alphaproteobacteria; order Acetobacterales; family Acetobacteraceae; genus Gluconacetobacter; species Gluconacetobacter diazotrophicus. Next base: position 1,282,188 of record NC_011365.1, read on the forward strand.
TCGCCCGGGCCTGCAAGGTCGCGCTGAGCGTGCTGGAGGCCAATCCCGAAACGTCCGAGGCCCACATGCGCAAGACGCTGATGGTCCAGCGCATCGCCGCCCTGTCCGAGGCAGCCGCCGAATCCCCCGCCGGCGGCGGCGTCGTGACCCTGACGTCCGAGGAGTTCTGGCTGGTCAGCAAGAACTGGTAGAAAGCCTGAAAACAGGATGGACACGACCCCATGACATTCACATTGACCAGCCGCGCCTTCACCGAGGGCGGCCGCCTGCCGGATGCGCAGGTCTTCGACGGCATGGGCTATCGCGGCGGCAACGTGTCGCCGCCCCTGGCCTGGAGCGGCGCGCCCGAGGGCACGCGCAGCTTCGCCATCACGCTGTATGATCCCGACGCCCCGACCGGATCGGGCTGGTGGCACTGGGTGGTGGTCAATATTCCCGCCACCGTCACCAGCCTGCCCGCCGGGGCCGGGTCGGGCGATGCCGACCTGCCGGCGGGCGCGTTCATGACCCGCACCGATTTCGGCGGCAACAGCTATGGCGGCGCCGCGCCCCCGCCCGGCCCCGCCCATCGCTACATCTTCACCGTGCATGCGCTGGACACCGAATCGCTCAGCGTGCCGTCCGACGCATCCGGGGCGATGGTGGGCTTCTTCCTCCATAGCCATTCCCTGGGGTCGGCCAGCCTGACGGCGGTATTCGGCAAGGACGCGTAAGCCGGGATACGACCCCGACCTTCTTGGACAGCCACTGGTGGCATGGCTGCATGCTGGCTCCGTATCCTAAACAACGGAGCCCTCAAGTCGAGCAAGAAATAACTGACGCATGGAACATGTCTTTTCGCAGACCGACTTTATAGTTCTCGAAGTCCTGGCACTCCTGGCATCTTTTCTGTCCTTTGGGGTGGCATGCGCTCTGCGTCAGAACAATGGGGAAACAAGGCACCGGAAAATATTGAAGGCGTTGTTGCCAATTCCCTTTGGAACGACCCTCTGGACCATCCATTTCACGGCCATGCTTCGTACCGTCGGGTCGGAAAACATGTCCGTATCGATCGTGCATTGCCTTGCTTCCTTCGCCATCGTGATGGCGGGCGTTTTCCTCTCCTTGAAAGTAATAGATCGCAGATTTCCGTATTCGAACTACATCGCCGGTTTCGTATTCGGCCTCGGGATCGTTTTAAGCCACATCATCAACAAGAACTCCATTCACTCACTTCATGGATGCCCGACAAGGAATGTTCACAACGCAACCGACATCCTTGGAGTTGTCTTGCTTGGATTGTCTTTTGTTTTGCTGTGGTCCAGCATTCTGGGGTATTTTCTTGATTATTATGGAACCAAAAAGGTCCTGTCCCACCTGAAAAGCATGGCCACCACCGACAGGTTGACTGGCCTGGCGAACCGGAACTGTCTCGACGAGCAGTTTCCCGACATCCTGAAGAACGCGAAACACCGGAACCGGACCATCGGATGCCTGATCGTCGATCTGAACAATTTCAAGGATATCAACGATCAGTACGGCCATCTCTGCGGTGATGAAGTCCTCCGTACCATGGGAAAAAATCTGGGAAACCATTTCCGCCACCGCGACATCTTCATCGCCAGGCTGGGCGGCGACGAATTCGTCGCGCTATGCCCCTATGACAATATGGAAGGTCTTCAGACCTGCGCCCAGGAACTGCGCGACCTGCTCTGCCAGCCGAGCGAGATTGAAAGCATGCCCCTGACAGTCGGCTGCAGCATCGGCATCTCCCTTTTCCCTTCCGACGGCGACACCCAGAACATCCTGATGAAAAAAGCCGATCAGGCCATGTACGAAATCAAGAAAAAACGCATCAGCGGAATATCGTTCTACAGGGACCTTCCCCGCCCCTGACAGCGCGGCCTTGACCCGCACCCGCGTCCTAAGACGAACGCCGCCTCCGCCAGGGCAGCAAAAACGGCGCCCGGCCGTGGTGGCCGAAATGCGCCAGCCGCGCTTCGTGCAGGTGGACCTCGCCAAAGACCTGCAGGCGGATCATCAGCACGGTCGCGGCGACGCCTGCGAACGGGGCCACGCCATAGATCCAGAACCCCCGCCACTGGTCGGAAAACAGCGCCGGGCCCAGGCTGCGCGCCAGGTTGGTGCTGTCACCCGACAGCCAGGCCTCGAACGGGTTCAGCATGAAGAACAGCGGCCCGGCCAGCAGCGGCGTGGCCCAGCGCAGGCTGGCGTGGCCGCCGGTATAGAGCAGCGCGGTGATCAGCAGGGCGGTGGCACAGGCCTCGCCGGTGAAGGCCCACCACAGCGGCACCAGGTCGTAGGGCACGGTCGCGGCGAAATGGGTGGCGTGCGACCACGCCCCGAAGCGCGGCCAGGCCAGGCCGCCCAGCGCCACCAGCCCGGTGCCCAGCACCGCGCCCACCATCTGCGCCGCCATATAGCCCAGCATGTCCCGCCAGGCCAGCCGCCCGACCAGCGTGAAGGCCAGCGAGACCGACGGGCTGACATGCCCGCCGCTGACCCGGCCGAACGGCGACAGCGCCGCGATTGACCCGCCCATGCCGAAGAACAGCCCCTGCAGCGCGACCTGCAGGGCCGGATAATCCGCCAGCACCCGCCCCAGCGGGCTGCCGGCCGCCCCCAGCAGCACGTTGGTGGCCACGCCGAACACCATCAGCAGCACGGTGCCCGCGCATTCGCAGGCATAGAGCCGCGGATGCACCAGCCGGTCGGGATGGGGTTCGCCCGCCAGCGGACGGTCGTTGGGGTGAGGATACCGCGTCGGGTCGTCAACCGCCGGCGCGATCGGACTGACATCGGGCATGCGCTATCCCTGGTAGGAGGCGATCTCGACCAGATTGCCGTCCGGGTCCTCGCAATAGACCGAGGTCACGGGGCCCAGCGCGCCCAGCCGGGCGACCGGGCCCTCGGTCACCGTCACGCCGCATCCCTGCAGATGTTCCACTACGTCGTCGCTGGCCACGGCGGTGATGAAGCACAGGTCGTTGGTGCCGGGCAGCGCATCGGTCGCGGTGGACCAGCCCTCCGCCCCATGGGGACGGAGGTTGATCTTCTGGCCGCCGAACTTCAGCGCCGTACGGTTGTTGCGGCCATATTCCTCGCGCTCCATGCCCAACACCCGCTGGTACCAGGACGCCGAGACCTCCAGGTCGCGGACGGTGATGACGACATGGTCCAGCCGATCGACGGTAAAGCGCATGGAACGGAGGTCTCCCTTGGCCCAGGGGTGACGGGGCGAATCGCCCCGCCTCAGCCCGTCAGGCCTTCGTAGAAATCATTACCCTTATCGTCGATGACGATGAAGGCGGGGAAATTCTCCACCTCGATCTTCCACACCGCTTCCATGCCCAGTTCCGGATATTCCAGGACCTCGACCTTGCGGATGCAGTCCTTGGCCAGCCGGGCCGCGGGCCCGCCGACCGAGCCGAGATAGAAGCCGCCATATTCATGGCAGGCGTCGCGCACCGCCTTGGACCGGTTGCCCTTGGCCAGCATGACGAACGACCCGCCGGCTTCCTGCAGCATGGCGACATAGCTGTCCATGCGACCGGCCGTGGTGGGACCGAACGAGCCGGTCGGCAGCCCGTCGGGCGTCTTGGCCGGGCCGGCATAATAGACGGGATGGTCCTTCAGGTATTGCGGCAGCCCCTCGCCGCGTTCCAGCCGCTCGCGGAACTTGGCGTGGGCGATGTCGCGCGCCACGACCACGGTGCCGGTCAGCGACAGGCGCGTACGGACCGGATAACGCGACAATTGCGCGCGGATTTCGGTCATCGGCTGGTTCAGGTCCACCTGCACCACCTCGCCGCCCAGATGCTCGTCCGTCGTCTCGGGCAGGAAGCGCGCGGGGTCGGTTTCGAGCTGTTCCAGGAAGAACCCGTCGGCGGTGACGCGCGCCTTGATCTGCCGGTCGGCCGAGCAGGACACGCCGATCCCCACCGGCAGCGACGCCCCGTGGCGCGGCAGGCGCACCACGCGCACGTCATGGCAGAAATACTTGCCGCCGAACTGCGCGCCGATTCCCAGGGACTGGGTCAGCTTCAGGACCTCCTGCTCCATCTCCAGGTCGCGGAAGGCATGGCCCAGCGGGCTTCCCTGCGTGGGCAGGGTGTCCAGCCAGTGCGTCGAGGCCAGCTTCACCGTTTCCAGGGTCTGTTCGGCCGACATGCCGCCGATCACCACGGCCAGGTGATAGGGCGGGCAGGCCGAGGTGCCCAGCGTGCGCACCTTGACGGCCAGCCATTTCAGCAGGTCTTCCTTGCTGGACAGCAGGGCGCGGGTTTCCTGAAACAGGAAGGTCTTGTTGGCCGACCCGCCGCCCTTGGCGACGAACATCAGGTCCATCTGTTCGGAATGATAATCGCCGGGCGATGCCGAGATATGGAACTGCACCGGCAGGTTGGTGCCGGTGTTCACTTCCTCGAACATCGACAGCGGCGCCATCTGCGAATAGCGCAGGCTGGTGCGGGTATAGGTGTCGTACACCCCGCGCGAGAACGCTTCCTCCTCGTTCCCGTCGACCCAGACGCGCTGGCCCTTCTTGCCGTAGACGATGGCGGTGCCGGTATCCTGGCACATCGGCAGCACGCCGCCCGCCGCGATGCAGGCGTTCTTCAGCAGGTCCAGCGCCACGAACCGGTCATTGTCCGAGGCCTCGGGGTCCTTCAGGATCTTGGCCAGCTGCGCCAGGTGCCCCGGACGCAGCAGGTGGGCGATGTCGTGGAAGGCCCGGGCGGCCAGTTCGCTCAGTGCCTCGGGCCTGACATGCAGAACGGTGCGGCCGTCGCACACGGTGGTGTGCACGCCCTCGATCTCCAGCTTCTTCCAGGGCGTATCGTCGTCATGGCCCGGAAAGAGCGGGCCGTAGACGAACGGCTTGAGGGGTGGTTTGGGGGGGGTGGATGACGCATTCACTTCGGACGTTCTCCCTGTGCCTGTCTCCCCCGGATTGCTTCCGGGTGGGGGCGGTTCACGGGGTGCCCGGCCGCATCCGGGCCCCCGGATGGTAGGCGGTTCAGCCCTGGCTGGGTCCCTTCTTCCGAAAGGCGGCAAGGCTGACCACTTGTGACGACGACTCTTCGGCCCGGGCTTCCGTATCCGCCGGGGCCGCGTCGGGCGCCTCGGCACCGTCCGGCTCCTCGTCCTCGGAGGCAAGCTCGGGCGGGGTGAAGCGCAGCGCGAGCCGGATATGCGGGTCGGCGAAGGCGGTGATGGCGTCGATGGGGATGACCAGGGTCGATCCGACGCCACCGAAGGACAGGCCGACCGATACGGTCCGCGAGGCCTCGTCCACCTTCAGGTCCCAGAACTGATGCTGCAGCACGATGGTGATCTCGTGCAGGTACTGGGCGCGCAGCCGGGCGGGCAGTTCCACCCCGGGCCAGTTGGTCAGATAGGTGATGTAGAAATGATGCCCCTCGGGCAGGCCCTCGCGCCCGACCAGTTCCAGGGCGCGCAGCATGACCGTGCGATACGCGTCCTCGATCCACGAATCATAGGGAAGGAGGCTGTCGGGAATCGCGGCGTCGAAGCCGATTTCCTCGTCGTTATCGTCGGACATGCGGGTCTCTCCGTACCGTCCGGTCGCCCTCGGTCGGGCAGCCGGACCCTGGTGGCCTTGCTGGATCGCGCCACGCCGTGCCACAGCACCAGCCATGCGTCAAACCGTGCCGGCGAACAAGAGGCGTGCCAGCAGACCAGCTTCACGAAGCGGGCATGCTACCAGCTTCGGGCGCCGGGGACGATCACTCTTCTCAGGCTGGCTTGAAAGCCGGTCTGCCGAGCGAGAGCGGCCCTAAGGGCCGCGCCCGGCGTGTGTTTTCGAGCACCGAAGCGGAGCGGCCTTGTCGGCCGTGAGCATCGGAGCGCAGGAAACGCGCGTCGGATCGCCAGCAGCGGGGCTTTTGAAACCGCCGCGGAGTGGGAGGGCTTCTGTTGCCCGGTGCCCTCCCGAACCGCGCTTGTCACTTATGCAGCGACAGCGAGCACCTCAGAGTTATCGTTGGCACTTGTGAGTTAGCCCGATAACGGCGGTACAATGCCGGGCAAAAGGCAGGTCTTTACCATGCGTGTCGAGCCTGTTTCGTCCCCATGCTCCCCTGCCCCGAAGGGGCGTCGCGGGGAGTGTCTGGTGGAGACGCCGGGTACTGCCCCCGGGTCCACTACACTTATTCCACGTGCCGTTTATCGCCATAGCCAAGGAGCAAGCCCCTCCGGCATCACGGGATATAGGGTCAGCGGCCGCTTTTGGCAAGCACCCCGCGCCGGCCCGGCGGTCGTCGCGGCGGTCGCGGCCCCCGCCGTTTCGTGTTATGCGCGCCGCTTGGCATACACCGATCGGCACAGCGACAGAGGCGGGGACGCAGCGATGTTTTCAACGGACCAGAAATCGGAAATCGACGCCGCCCGCGCCGCCTGGGCCGAGACGCGCCGCACGGTCGTGCCGGCGGCCGAGGAGGCGCTGTACGCGCCCGTCCCGGTGCTGGAGACCGGATTCGTGCGCCTGGTCGATTACATGGGCGGGGACGCCGCCATCGTGCAGGGGGCCCGTGTCTCCTACGGCAAGGGCACGCGCAGCACGTCCGACGACCGGGGGCTGATCCGCTACCTGATGCGCAACCGGCATACCAGCCCGTTCGAGCTGGCGGTGGCCAAGTTCCATGTCCGCGCGCCCATCTTCGTGACCCGGCAATGGTTCCGCCACCGCACCGCCAGCATCAACGAATATTCCGCGCGCTATTCGGTGCTGGAGAAGGAATTCTACTTCCCCCGCCCCGAGGACATCGCCCGCCAGTCCGCCAGCAACAAGCAGGGGCGCGGCGAGACCCTGCCCCCCGAGGCCGCGCAGCACGTGCTGGACCTGCTGCGCGAGGACGCGGGGCGGTGCTACGACCATTATCTGGAAATGCTGAACCAGGACGAGGCCGGGAACGTGATCGACCCCGACCGCCCGGTGGTGGCGCGCGAACTGGCGCGCATGACCCTGCCGGTGAACGTGATGACGCAGTTCTACTGGCAGATCAATCTGTGGAACCTGCTGCATTTCCTGCGCCTGCGGGCGGACGCGCACGCCCAGTACGAGATCCGTGCCTATGCCGACGCGATCCTGGGCCTGGTAGAACGCTGGGTGCCGCACACCTTCGAGGCCTTCCGCGACTACATGCAGGAAGCCGCCCTGCTGTCCGGCCCAGCGCTGCGCGCGCTGCGCGCGGTCCTGGCGGGGCAGGAGGTCGACCTTCAGGCCAGCGGCCTGTCGAAGCGCGAGGTGAGCGAACTGGTGGCCATGCTGCCGGAAATCGGCCCCCGTCTCCGTCCCTGACGGGCTATTCCGGCAGCAGGTTCGACGGGCCGCGTTCCAGCACCGTGACCGCATCGCCCACGGCGATGCGGCCGGGCCGCACGACGGCGGCGTTCTGGCCGAACATCACCCCGCCCTTCGCCCGCCGCAGCCGGCCCAGCGTGCGCAGCGGTTCGCGCGGGTCGGGCACCGAGGCCGTCGCCTGGTCGATGGTGGTGATGACGCAGCGCGAGCACGGCTTGACGATGCGCAGCAGCGCCGGCCCCACCGCGATCAGGCGCCATGTATCTTCGGCCCAGGCGGGCACGCCGGCCAGCACCAGGTTGGGCCGGAAACGGTCCATGGGCACCGGGGCGGGCAGTTCGGCATTCAGGGCGGCCAGCGATGCGCCGGTCGCCACCAGCACGGCGAAGCCGTCCGCGAACCCGACCGTGGACCCCGCGGGGGCATAGGCCGGATCGGCCGGCCGCGCCCCGGTATCATGCAGATAGGCCAGCCGGCACGGACGCCCCAATGCGGCGGTCAGCCACGCCGCCGCCCCGTCGCCGGCATCGACGGCCGGCACGCTGTCACGCCAGACCCGAACCGTTACCCGGCGGCCATCCGCCGGGGGAATCGCGACGTCCAGCCCGCCCTGCCCCGTACCCTGCCCCGTGCCTTCCCTGGGCAACGACAGGACCAGGCCGCCCGGCCGCCGCGTCACCGCGACCAGCGCCATGCGCGCGACCTGCCGCTGGGTCAGGAAACCGCCGTCGGGGTCGGTGACCAGCCAGCGCCGGTCGTCCTCCAGCCCGCAGGGACCCAGCCAGCCGTCCGGCACCGTCACCCCGCCCAGCGACTTGACGGAATAGACGTGCAGGGACGCGACGCGCACCCCGGAGGGATCGGCGCCCCCCTCCATCAGCGCCCCTGATCCATCACTGTCCGTGACGGGGTGCGGCCGGCTGCACGCCGAAATGGAAGATCGTCGTGTAATCGAACGTCTCGCCCGGGCGCAGCGTGGTGGTGGGGAAGGACGGATGGTTGGGCGAATCGGGATAATGCTCGGCCTCGAACGCGATCGCGTCGGTCTGGCGGTAGGCGCGATGCGACACCCCGGCATAGGCCCCATCCAGCGAGTTCGACGTATAGACCTGCAGGCCGGGCTGCGACGTCAGGACGTCCATCGTGCGGCCGGTCCGGGGGTCCACGATATGGGCGGCCGGACGGGGTGCGGCGCCGGCCGGGCCGTTGACGACCCAGTTATGGTCGTAGCCGCGCGCGAACATCAGTTGCGGATAGGAATCGCGCAGATGCACGCCGATCCGCATCGGCTTGCGGAAATCCAGCGGCGTGCCGGCCACCGGCGCAATGTCCCCGGTGGGAATCGCCGTCGGGTCGGTGGGGGTGAAGTGATCGGCGTTGATCTGCAGGATTTCATCCTCGATCGAGCCCGATCCCTCGCCGCCCAGGTTGAAGTAGCTGTGGTTGGTCAGGTTCAGCACCGTCGGCTTGTCGGTCGTCGCGCGATAATGCAGCGTCAGCCGGTCCTGGTCGTCCAGCGTGTAGGTCACGCTGACCTTCAGCGTGCCGGGGAAGCCCTGGTCCCCATCCGGGCTGGTCAGCGACAGCGTGGCGCTGGCCGAATGGGCGTCCGTGGCGGTGCCGTCGACGGTCCACAGATGCTTGTCGAAGCCCCTGGTGCCGCCATGCAGCGCATTCGGCGGCGCCGTCACGGGAACGTGATACGTCGCGCCGTCCAGGGTGAAGGTGCCGCGCGCGATCCGGTTGGCGTAGCGGCCGATCATGGCGCCGAAGAACAGGCCGCCCTGGGCGCTGTCCACCGTATAGCCCTGCAGGTCGGGAAAGCCGAGGACGATATCGTCGGTGTGGCCGGTCCGGTCGGGCGTGTCGATCGCGGTGATGATGCCACCATAGGTGATGAAGCGCACCGAGACACCATGGGCGTTGCGCAGGGTCAGAATCTCGACCGGCTTGCCGTCCGCCATCGTGCCGAAGCCGGCCCGGGCCAGCGCGACCGGGGCATCGGCCGCCCGGACGGGCGTGGCGGATGCCAGGGTAGCGGACACCAGGGCCGTGGCCGCCAGCAGCGACGTGGCAAGACGGGTCGGGGAGATTCTGAGCATTCTGTTCCTCTTGGCATTGTGGATTTTGCGCCACAGTGGACCAGAGTTCTCGTCGGAGGCAAGCGCCCGAATCCCCGTTGCGGGCCCGGACGGGGGGCGCCAGGTCGCGATAACGCATGACCGATCGGTCATGCGGCGGATTGCACAAGCCGCAACGCATGCTAGAGAGAACCCTTGCGGAAGACGCACGGGCAGTCCGCGACATCCATTGGCGTCCCGATGCGTTGGCCTTTCGGGAACGGCAGACCAGGGAAACGGATACGAGTATGCGCGCAATGACAGGATCGATCTTTTCACCGTCCCGGTCATCCGCCTCTGCCCGCCGTCCGCGCCTGGTCGCCCGCCTGATCGCCGGCCTGGGAGTATCCGGCCTGGTGCTGGCCACGCTGGCGGGCTGCGCGGCCCCGCCGCCCAAGGACCCGGACGAACTGGCCGAATATCGCGAGGCCAACGATCCGTATGAGTCGATGAACCGCAAGTTCTACGACATCACCATGAAGCTGGACAAATACTCCCTGCGTCCGGTCGCACAGGCGTATGTCTGGGCCGTGCCCTATCGCGTGCGGCAGTCGATGGGCAACATGTCCCAGACGATGAACGAGCCCGTGGTGTTCTTCACCGATGTCGGCGCCGGCAAGCCCCGCCGCGCGGGTGATGCCTTCGTGCGGTGGTGCATCAACATGGTCGCCGGCATCGGCGGGCTGATCGATGTCGCGAAATATGCCGGCTACCCCCATCACGACGACGATGCGGGGCTGACGCTGGCGACATGGGGCGTGCCGTCGGGCCCCTATCTGTTCCTGCCGATGATGGGCCCGTCCTCGTTCCGCGACGGGATCGGCTACGGCATCGATGTCGGCCTGTCGCCGTGGAACTATGTGCCCAGCGGCTACGGCCTGCTGACGTTCAACTGGGCCTACAACATCATGGGCATGATCAACGCCAGGGCCGACCATCTGGACGCGCTGGACCAGTTGCAGAAGGACGCGCTGGACCCCTACGCCACCATCCGCAGCGCCTATCAGCAGCAGCGCAAGGCCCTGGCCGACACCATCAGCCACGACCGCCGGGCCACCGTGCCCGACTGGTACAATTAAGAAGGAGACGCAGAGATGAAGACAGCCCTTACCCGTCGTCATGCGCTGGGTCTCGTTGCGTGGACCGGAGTGGCCGCCGCCCTTCCCGTCGCCGGGCCGGCGCGCGCCGCCGATGCGTCGGCCGCCAGCGCCCGCGCCTTCGTCAACGATTTCGGCCTCCGGTTGATCGCGATCGTCAATTCCAACCGCTCGCTGTCCGAAAAGAAGGTGGCCATCCTGCCGCTGCTGCAGGCGCATGTGGACATGGATGCGATCGGCCGGTACTGCCTGGGCCGCTACTGGCGCGTCGCCACGCCCGAACAGCAGTCCCGCTACCTGGCCCTGTTCCATCAGGTCCTGCTGAACGCCATCACCGACAAGATCGGCGATTATCGCGGCGTGACCTTCACCATCAACGGCACCTCGATGGTCGGCGCCGACCAGGCGGTGGATACCGTCATCAACCGCCCCGAACAGCCGGCCGCCAACACCCAGTGGATCGTCAGCAGCAGCAGCGGCCAGCCCAAGGTGGTGGATGTGGTGGGCGAAGGCACCAGCCTGCGCCTGACGCAGCGGCAGGATTATGCCTCGTTCATCGCGCGGCATAACGGCAGCGTGGACGCACTGCTGCACGCGCTGGACCATCAGGTGGCGGCCCACGCCAGCCCCTGAGAGTATCCGTTGTGATCGAGCCGCTTTCGGGCGGCTCCTGCCCTACCAGCGAAAGGTGGGGACGGTGGCGACGGGTGCCAGCCCTGCCGACGTGGCTTCGGCCCGGGCGAGGGCCATGTCGTCACCGATCATTTCCTGATGGATGCCGCCCAGGACCCAGCACCCGTCCACCCCGGCCCCCTTCGCCCCGCGCATGTCGGTGCCCAGCGCGTCGCCCACCGCCAGCACCCGCCCGCGCGGCAGGCCCAGCATCTCCAGCACCGGGGCGTAGATTTCGGGATAGGGCTTGCCGATCCAGCGGACGGCACATCCTTTCTGCGCATACAGGCTGGCCAGCAGCCCGGCACAGATCAGGCGCTGGCCGCCGCGAATGACCTCCATGTCCGGATTGGCGCAGACCATCTTCAGGCCGCGCGCGGCGCATTCGGCCAGGATGGGCAGGTAGGGCGCGGGATCGTTCTCGCCCCGGTCCTGATCCGGGCCGGTATTGAGGATGAAGTCGGCGTCGGCGGGGCTGTCCACCCGCTCCAGGTCCAGCCCCTCGAACAGGTTGTAATCCTTGGGCGCGCCAAGATGCAGCATGCGCCGCCCCAGACCGGCGAACCACGGGTCGGTCCGCGCGGACAGCAGGCCGCGCGTATATTCGCCGCTGGTCATCACCCCGTCATACAGGTCGTCCGCCACCCCCATGGCGCGCAGGCCCTCGCGCACCACATCGACCCGGCGCGGCGCGTTGGACAGCAGGATCACCCGCCGCCCCAGGTCGCGCAGGCGCGCCAGGCAATCGGCTGCGCCGGGATACGGGCTGACGCCGTCATGCACGACGCCCCACAGATCGACGATGAACCCGTCATACCGCCCGGCCAGCGGGGCGAAGCCGTCCAGGCTGTCCATCATGCGGTTCCCTTCGCATCCGCCAGGGTTTCGAACCCTTCGGCGTTGAGGACCCGCACGGTCTCGCGCTTCAGCCGGCGCACGATCCCCGGGCCTTCATAGGCAAACGCGCTGTAGAGCTGCACCAGGTCGGCCCCGGCGCGCACCCGGTCCACGATGTCGGCCCCGGTTTCGATCCCGCCGCAGGCCACCAGTGCCAGACGGCCGGCGGCGACCTGCGCGACCGCGCGGAAGATATCGGCCGCCAGCGGGCGCAACGGACGGCCCGACAGGCCGCCGGCCTCGCCCGCATGGGGGCTGCGCAGCCCGGCGGGGCGCGAGATGGTGGTATTGGTCACGATCAGCCCCTGCGCCCCGCCCGCGATCGCGGCCTCGACGATCGGGCCGATATCGTCGCGTGCCAGGTCGGGCGACAGCTTGACCAGCAGCGGCGGCCGGTCGGGATGGGCCTCGCCGATCGCCTGCAGCAGCGCGCCCAGGCGCGAGGCCTCCTGCAGGTCGCGCAGGCCCGGCGTGTTGGGCGACGACAGGTTCAGCACCACGTAATCGGCATAGTGCTTCACCCGCCCGACCAGGCGGGGATAATCGCGCTCGGGGTCCGCGCCGAACTTGTTGATGCCCAGATTGGCCCCGACCGGCACCCGCGCCCCAGCATGCCGGCCGGCGGGCGAGACCCGATGCAGTCGGGCCAGCCGCACCGCGAAGCGGTCGATCCCCTGGTTGTTGAAGCCCATGCGGTTGATGATCGCGCGGTCTTCGTCCAGGCGGAACAGGCGCGGGCGCGGGTTGCCGGGCTGCGGCCGGGGGGTCACGGTTCCGGCTTCGACAAAGCCGAAACCGATCCGGGCCAGCGGCCGGACCACCAGCGCGTTCTTGTCGAACCCGGCGGCGATGCCGATCGGATTGGGAAAGCGCAGGCCCAGCGCCCGCACCGCCAGCGCCGGATCGTCCTGGCCCGACCCGCTGCCGCCCCCCAGGCCGAGCAGGAGCGCGTTCAGGCCGAGGCGATGCGCGTCCTCGGGGTCCAGCCGCCGCACCAGCGGCATCAGCATGTTCGACATGATATCCATCATGGCTGGATTTTCTGCCGTACATCTCCGATCGAGGAAAGAGGCGCCGCGACGTCGGTCGGGCAGCGGATCAGGAAATAGGGGGGCACGCGCAGGTCGTGCCCGCCATTGAAGCTGGCCAGGCGGTTCCATTGCCCGAGCGTGCAATAGACATAGCCGTCATGGACGAAGATCCCGTCCGGCGACAGCACGCGCGGGTCGCGCACCACCGTATCGAACGTGCCGTCCGGATTGCGGCGGAAGATCGCGTCATGCTCGAAATTGGTCGTATAGATCCGGCCCTGCGGATCGGTGGCCAGGCCGTCGGCCACGCCCTTTTCGCCCAGATCGGCGACGGCGGCCGCCAGGTCGGCGTCGGTCTTCGAAAAATCCGAGAGCAGCGCGGTCGGCAGGCTGTAGAGCCGTCGGCTGGTCAGCGGGGAATAATATAATGTCGCGCTGTCCGGGCTGAGCGTGATGCCGTCCACCCCGCCGGAGACGAACGTGGGATGATGCGGATCGAACACCAGCGGCCGCCCCTCGACCACCGTCATGAAGCCCCGCTCGGCCTGCGTCGAGGGATGGGTGGCCAGGACGCGGCGCTGGCGGCCGGTGGCGAGATCGACCACCACCAGGGCCGGATGGGTCCCGAACGACGAATCGGTCACATAGGCCGTTCCCTGCGCCCCATGCGTCAGATCCACCCGCAAATCGTTCATGTGGCTGTCGGACAGCAGGGTCGGCGCGGTCAGCACGATGCTGGCGACGATGCGGTTGGTCGCCGGGTCGATCCCCACCACTTTCGCCGCGCCGGGCCGCAGGGGCTGGCCGGCCAGCTTGCCGTCATCGATCAGCCACAGCCGGCCGCGCGTGTCGGTGGTCATGCCATGCACCGACATCAGCCGGGCGGACGGCGCACGGGCGGACGGCAGGCTGGTCGCGGCGTCGGGATAGGGCACCAGCGCCCCGCCCTTCAGTTCCGCCAGCGTGGCGCCGGTGTGGTTGACGGCATGGCGGGGGAAACCGACGAACATGCGCCCGTCAGGGGTGATGGCGATCCCCGAGGGACCGGGATCGGCGAATTCGGCCACGATCTCGAACGATCCGGCCGAATTGAAGCCGTGATCGGTATTGGTGGCGAAACTGGCGGGCGGCGCGGCCCGCGCCGCACGACCGGCCAGGGCCAGCGCGCCGCTGCCCATCATGGCGCCGCCCAGCACGGCATGACCCAGGACGGATCGACGTTTCATGGCGTTTCCCCCGTATGCTTTCAGGCAAGTCTGCTTTCAGGCAGGGCGGCGGCGGGCCACCAGCAGCCAGATCAGGGCCAGCACGACCGCCAGGGCAGCCACCATGGCGGGAACGATATATGAGTCAACCCGCGCCAGCAGCGGCCTGGCCCCGCCGGCGCGGGACCGCGCCACGTCGGCCGCCGAGACATGGACCGACGGATCGCCGAACTGCGCCAGCACATAATTGCTGACATCGGCGACATCCTGATCCGACAGTTCATCGACATACGACCCGTGCGAGAAGCCGGGCATGTAGACATGCCGGCCGGCCACCGTCCGGTCCACGCCCTGCAGGATCGCGGCAATCAGATTGTCCGGCGTGCGGGCGCCGGTCGCGGTGTTGTGGAACAGTTGCGGGTAATATCCGTCCTGGCTGCCCTGGCCGGTCGGGCGATGGCAGGCTGCGCAGTCGCCGGCAAACAGGCGCGCGCCATGCGCCAGCGTGTCCGGCGCCGCGCCACGGACCAGGGCGTCACTGTCCGACGCCGCGCCGTACGCGTCGCGCGCCTTGCGGTCGGCCGTATCCCGAATGGCCGGGACCTGGCGCACATAGGCGACGATCGCCTTCAGGTCCGCGTCGTCGAGATACTGGAAACTGTGCTCGATCGCCTCGGCCATCGGACCGGCGGCCTGCGCCTTGCCCGGCACGTCGCCGGTCTTGAGGTAGCGGTACAGTTCGTCGGCGCTCCAGGTGCCGATACCGCTGACGGGGTCGGGGGTGATGTTCGGCGCGACCCATGAGCCCAGGGCGGCACCGCCCAGGTTCCTGTCGCCGATTTCCGCCATCGTCACGTTGCGCGGCGTATGGCAGGTATCGCAATGCGCCAGCGCGACCGCCAGGTAGGCACCGCGATTGACTTCGGCGGATCTGGCGGGATCGGGGGTGAAGCGCGTCCGGTCCAGATACAGCATGTTCCAGCCCCACAGGGACAGGCGCACGTTGAACGGGAACGGCAGCTTCGTCTGCGGCGCCACCGCGTCGACCGGCTGTACCGCCTGGGTGAAATAGGCGTACAGCGCGTGGATGTCGGCGTCCGTCATCCTGGCATAGGACGTATACGGCATGGCCGGATACAGGTGCGCCCCGTCGGCCCGGACGCCGTCACGCACCGCGGCGGCGAACTGGGCCTCGGAATATCCGCCGATGCCCCCGTGCCGGGACGGGGTGATGTTCGAGGAATAGATCGTGCCCAGCGGGGAAGCGATGCCGTATCCCCCCGCGAACGGCCGGCCGCCATTCGGGGCGGTATGACAGGCCACACAATCGGCGGCGGTGGCCAGATAGCGGCCGCGCGCCACCAGGCCGGCCCCGGAATCGCCCCCGTCCTGCGCCAGCGCGGTACCGCCGAACGATACGAGGACCAGGGCGGCGGCGCGCGCCGTCCTGCCGATCATGCCCGTCCCCCCTGGAGGTCGGCCCGCATGGCGTCGGCGGCCTTGAGGCCCAGCGCCACCATGCTCAGCGTCGTGTTGACGACGCTGGCCGACGGCATCGCGCCGCCGCCCGGCAGCCACAGATTCGGATGGTCATGGGCACGGCAGTCACCGTCCACCACCGAATCCTTCGGGTCGCGGCCCATGATCGCGCCACCCATGATGTGGTTGTTGGCATTGAACGAGGTGGTGATCCGCAATTCGCTGCCGCCCAGCAGGGCGGCCACCTGCCGAATCTGGTCGGCGGCGGCCACGGCGCCTTTGCGCACATACTCGCCGACATCGTAATGGATGTCCGGGCACGCCAGTCCCAGCGGGTCGCGCCGGGTGCGGCTCAGGGTCAGGCGGTTGTTCGGATCGGGCAAGGGCTCCAGGCTGACCGACAGGTCCACGCCGCGCGCCGCCCGGCGACGGATTTCGTCGTCCAGCGCCTGGCCGACCAGGCCCAGGGCCAGGGCCTGCTGCGTGGCGGGCGCGACGCGGCTGATATTGTTCAGGATCATCTTGTTGGCGGAATAGGTGCTGCGGAAGCCGCCATCACGCGGGCCGACGATGCAACTGCTCTGCGCCGGGCCGCGGCCGAACCAGAGCGGCTCGTTCGCCAGGAACGTCGCATGCACGCCCGAATGGTCCATCATGTTGCGCCCGACCTGGTCGGACGAATTGGCGATGCCTTTGGGGTTGCGCGCATTGGCCGCCAGCAGCAGCAGGCGCGGCGTTTCGATGCCGTTGCAGGCCAGGACGAACATGCGCCCCGATGCCTTGTGCGACGTCCGCTCCGCATCGTACCAGTGAATGGCGGTGATACGGTTCGCCTCGTCGGTGTCGATCCGGTAGGCGACGGCCTGGTCCAGCACGACCGCGCCGGCATCTTCCGCCTTCACCACGTGCTGGATGCCGTTATACATCGCCCCGATGGGGCAGATCGGCTGGCAGTTATTGTTGCCGCAGCATGACGGACGATCCTCGAACGGCTGGATGCTGCGTCCCTGCGGGATCGGTACCAGATGGAACCCGTGCGGGTTGACCAGTTCGGCGACGCGGCGATCGGCATAGCCGAACGGAATCATGTCGCGCGGATAGGGGCGACTGCGTTCGCGCGGGGACTGCAGGTCCGGGTCGTGCGGGCCGGAAACGCCCATCGCCTCTTCCGCGCGGCAGTAATAGGGTTCCAGGTCGTCGTAGGAAATCGCCCAGTCGCGACCCACGCCGTACCGGGTCTTCATCTGGAAGTCGACCGGCAGGTGGCGCCAGCACGACGCCGCCCAGTGCCACGTGGTGCCGCCGACGGTGCGCAGATATCCCTGCTGGAACGCCGACCCGTCCGGGCCGCTGAGCCCGACATAGTCGTTGGCCGGGAAATAGAGCGGGGCCGGGGCCAGCGGCGCCTGGGGATACAGGCCCTGGAAATCGGATTGGACCCGGTTGTGGAACGACATGTTCCGCCAGTTCTCGACGATGTCCGATCGCTTCAGCCGCAGGCCGGCCTCCAGCACCAGGACCGAATGCCCGGCGGCGGCCATCTGGTGGGCGATCATCGCCCCGACGACGCCGGAGCCCACGATCACGACATCGGCCGTCACGTCACCGGAACTGGAAAAGACGGGGTGCGCCACGGATCAATGCTCCTTTGCCGGGGGCTTGGTCGGAAGAATCCTGGATTGCGCCGGGGGTTTGGCTTCGACGCCGACCGGCGGCGGGGCCGGCGCGGGTACCGGAACGGGCGACAGGACCGCCACGCCCAGCGCGGGCGGCACTTCCGTCCACCAGCCCGGTGTGCCGAAGCAGTAGGTCGGCACCGGCAGCGCATCGTCCGTGGGGCGGTACATCAGCGCGTCCCGGTAGGCGACCATGGGCGCGTTGGTCCTGTCCTGCACCGAACCGGTGTACCAGGCCGCGACCAGGTCCAGCATCGTCTGGCGCTGGTTCGCCTCCTCGGCGCGGGCCAGGATTTCCTCGGGCTTGCCCCCGGCGACGGCCAGGCGCGACAGGGCGGCGATCCGTGCGCCGTAATTCGGAAAGGTCCGGACCATTGCCGCGAAAAGCCGGGTCCCGATCAGGGGATTCAGGTCCTGCCGTCCGGTCACCGCCCGGGACACCGCCAGGAACCGCGCCTCGTCCGGGCTCAGCGTCAGGGCGACGGCACGGCCGGGAACCAATGCCCCGGGCGCCAGGGCGGAGGCACCGGCCACGGCCCCCGCCGCCATCAGCGCCCGCCGGCTGACGCCCGGCGCGGCGTCGATCGTCTTCGCCCCCGTCGGTAAGGGATCGCTCATTGTCTCTTCACTCCAACACGGGCGCGTCATCCCACGCCCCTGCACGCGAACCCTGCCGTTCGCGCCTTGGGATATTCCAATCCGGCGTTCAGCCGGCGTCGTGCCCGGTCCAGACGGCCATGCCGGCCTCGGCCGCCTGTTCGTCCTGCGGGTTGGACCCGCCGCTGACGCCGATCGCGCCGATCACCCGTCCATCTTCGATGATCGGAATGCCGCCGGCCGCCGGCATGGCGTCCGGCAGCGCCAGCACCGCCATCCTGCCGCCCGCCAGCGCCTGCTCGAACGACGCGGAAGGGCGTTTGTAGAGCACCGCGCTGCGCGCCTTGCGTTCCGCCAGCGCCAGGCTGGCCAACTGGCTACCCTCCATCCGTTCGACCAGGATCGGGAAACCGCCCGCATCGACGATCGTCACCGCGACGCTGGTATGGTTTTCCACCGCGCGGCGTTCGGCGGCACGGGCCATGGCCCGCGCCTGGTCAAGGGTGGGCGCTACATCGGGGGCGCTGGACGGGGCAGCAACGAGGCGGCTCATCGGCAGGACCGTAAAGATGCCGGCCAGGAACGATATTAAAAAAAGCTTTCTTTTCATCACGCACTTTCGATCGCGACATCCTGAAGAACGAACGGTCCGCCCTGATGCCGGACCGTTCGCAGGCTCGATCAGTTCAGCGGCAGGCCGGTGACCACGTCCCCACGCGGCAGCGCCTTGCGCACGCGGGCCACGTCCGCTTCCGTCACAGGCGCCGCGTCGTTGCCCCACGCCTTGCGAATGAAGCTGACGACATCGGCCACTTTCCGGTCCGACAGGCGGTCGGCGAAACCCGGCATCACGAAGGAAGACGGCGCGGCATGCGTGGCGCGCAGCGTATCGCCCGTCAGCACGATATGGATCAGCGAGTCCGGCGCATGGCCCATCACCACCGGGTTGCCCGCCAGCGGCGGGAACACGGTCGGATAGCCGTGCCCATCGGTGCGATGGCAGGCGGCGCAGCGATCGACGTAGGTCCGGGCCCCCGGGGCCGATACGTCGCCCGCATGCAGCGCGTTCGCCAGCGCCGCGTCATAGACCCATGGCGCCTGCGTCGTGTCGTCGGGCGGCAGCGTCTTGAGGAAGCGCGCAATAGCATGCAGGTCGGCATCGGTCAGATGCTGCGTGCCGTGTCCGACCGCGTCCGACATGCCGCCGAAGGCCGATCCCGCCTGGATGCGGCCGGTCCTGAGGAAAGCGACGATGTCGTCTTCCGACCAGCGGCCCAACCCGGTGCGGTTCTCGCCGCGCAGGCTGGTCGGAACCCAGCCGTCGATGGCCCCGCCGCCGCCCAGGAAGCGCGTGCCGTCCTGGGCCGTCAGGGCGACTTCCTGCATCGTCACGGCGCGCTGGGTGTGACAGGCGCCGCAATGCCCGGGCCCTTCGACCAGGTAGGCGCCACGCGCCACCACCGGATCGGAAAAGGCCCGGCCGGAACTGGCCTGCGCGTCCCTGACCGAGGGCGCGAACAGCGCGCGCCAGAAGATCAGGGGCCAGCGCATGGACATCGGCCAGGGGATGGTGCCGGGCCGGTTCGGCTGGGCGACCGGCGCCACGCCATGCATGAAATAGACGTACAGCGCATGGATGTCGGCATCCGACATCCGCGCGTACGAGGGATAGGGCATGGCCGGATACAGCATCGCCCCGTCGCGGCGCACGCCTTCGCGCACCGCGCGGGCGAATTCGGCCTCGGTATACGCACCGATGCCGTGCCCCGCGTCGGGCGTGATGTTGGGGGCGTAGAGCGTGCCCATTGCCAGCGCGAAGGGCAGGCCACCCGCGAACGGCTTGCCGCCCGGTGCCGTATGGCACGCCACGCAGTCCGAGGCGCGCGCCATATATGCGCCCTGCGCGACCAGCGCCGCCTCGGTACCGGCCTGGACCTGGGCCCGGGCGGGGGTGGCGGCAACCGGGAACGCCAACGCCGCCAGGCCGCCGAACAGGGCCGCCAGGCCGGCCCGCTTACGATACCCCATCAGATCTGCACCAGCGGGCCGGGGTTCTTCAGGTAGGTCGTGCGGATATGATACGCCGACCAGTAGGCCAGGGCCGCCACCATGCCCGTGGGGTTGTAGCCCGTTCCCTGCGGGAAGGCGTTGGCGCCGATGACGAACACGTTGGACACGTCCCAGCTTTGCAGATAGCGGTTCAGCGCGCTGGTCTTCGGGTCGGCGCCCATGACGGCGCCACCGGCCAGGTGCGTCGTCTGGTAATAGCGCGTGTCGAAATGCTCGTCCGGCTGCCGCTGGCCGAAATGCACGTCGCGCGCGCCCATCGCCCGGGTCACCTTGGCAATCTGGCCGACGACGTACCGGTTCATGCGGATGTCATTGTCCTTCCAGTCGAAGGTCATGCGCAGCAGGGGCAGGCCGTACGCGTCCTTCCATGTCGGGTCCAGGTCCAGATACACGTCGCGATAGGCCATGTTGGACCCGTGCGCATCCATGCGGACCGAATGCCGGTAGGTATCGACCATGGCCTTCTTCCACGCCGACCCCCAACGTGGCGTGCCCGGCGGACCGCCACTTTTGGCGGCGGCGATGGCCTTGATGCCGGCCTGGTTCACCCACACGGGCGACCCGCCGACGAAGCCCAGCGGCCCGTGGTCGAAATTCTCGCTGTTGAAATCGTCGAAGGCGACGCCGCCGCCGCCGGTTCCGATAAACTGTTTGGTATAAACCGATTTGTCGAGCCACGCCGTGGTGGTGGTGACGTTCTGGTAGACGAAATTGCGCCCCACCACGCCCTCGTTCGCCACCGGGTCGTAGGGCTTGCCGATCCCCGACAGCAGCATCAGATGCACGTTGTGGAACTGGAACGCCGCGACGACGACCAGGTCGGCGGGCTGGAACACCGTATCGCCATTGCTGTCCAGGTAGGTGACGCCCGTCGCCTGCTTTTTGGTACTGTCGAGCTCGACACGCAGGACGTGCGCGCGGTCGCGCAACTGGAATTTCGGATCGGTGCGCAGCACCGGCAGGATATTCACGTTCGGCGAGGCCTTCGAATACATGTAGCAGGCATAGCCGCTGCAATATCCGCAGAAATTGCACGGCCCCATCTGCACGCCGTACGAATTGGTATATTGCGCCGAGGCATTCGCCGCCGGCATCGCATAAGGATGGAACCCGACTTCCGCTGCCGCGCGGCGGAACAGGCTGGCGCCATACACGTCCTTCAGCGCCGGCAGCGGGAAATGGTCGGAACGCGACGGCGCGAAGACATTCCCCTTGCCGACGACCTGCCCGTTGACGGTATAGGCCTCGCCCGACGTGCCGAAGACTTTCTCGGCCTTGTCGAAGAACGGTTCCAGTTCGTCATAGGTGACGCCGTAATCCTGAAGGTTCATGCCTTCGGGGATGAATTTCTCGCCGTATTTTTCCTTGACCTTGCTGCGCAGGATCAGGTCGTCCGGCGGCATGCGGAAATGCACGCCCGACCAGTGCAGGCCGGCGCCCCCGACCCCCTCGCCCGGCAGGAACGCGGCCATCTGACGATAAGGCAGTGCGGTCTGGCTGGAATTGTTGCGGATCGTCACCGAGCTGCGGGAGAGATCCTGGAAGATCTTGTGACGGAAATTGCCCTGCAGTTCGTCGATCGAACCGGGATAGGCGCCGTCGCTGGCCGTGCTGCGGTCGGCGCCGCGTTCCAGCATGACGACATTCAGTCCGGCCTCGGTCAGTTCCTTGGCCATGATCGACCCGGCCCAACCACCGCCGACCACCACCGCATCGACGGATTTCATCGTGATATTCGCCATGTCAGGCCGTCTCGCCGGAAATCGAGACGGTGCCGAGCGGATATTCCTTCCCGTACTGGTCGACCCAGTCCATGAAATCGGCGCGGGCACCGGGGAAGCCGATCGTCGTCCAGCCGCCCAGCCCCTTGTTTCCACCGTGAATGGGGTCGGAGAACGCCCCTTCCATGGTATTGTTCAGAAGCTGCGCGAAGAAGACGCTGGCCGGCAGGTCACCGAACCGCACGTCGCCTGTCTCGAACCCCTGCAGGATGACATCGCGCGTCGCGGCATCCAGCGCATGGAACGACTGACCGTATTTCGCCTTCACGAACGCTTCGGCCCCGGCGATGCCCTTGCGGTAGATGTCGCGGGGGGTGAAGGGAAGCTGGTACCCCAGATTGTCCGGTCCGGACACGAACGGTGCCTGCATGTACCACAGCTTTCCGTAGGCATACGGTGTTTCCATCTGGCGGTCGATGAATTCCGGCACCCCCAGGGCGATCGCCCCGGGACCGACCGCGTCCTCGGGGATCAGGCGGTCACAGGCCGCATGCAGGAATGCCCATTCCGGTTGCGAAAAAAATCCGGGCGTATAGGACGACCGTTCGGTCGAACGGGCGGCACGTGCGGGAAGCGTGGCCGAACCCAGTGCCGCAGCACCGGCCAGACCCTGCATGAACGTCCTGCGGGACGGATCGGACGAGGGAAGTGTCATGACATCACGAAGCTCCGGGGAACACCGGGGGGGGCAAAAAACGATCTATTCTTGTTTTGAACTGCGGTTATGTCCGCTTATCCACTTGACCTAGATCAGAACTCGCACCGCTGGCAACCCCGCCCGTCCGTGCCGATCCGGCGCCGTGCAAACCGGAACCCGCACGTTTCACGCCTGTCCACACGGGAATCCATCCCCGCCCGGTTCCGGCGAAACTTCATAATCCATCATCATAATCCCGATCTTCCCCGGCCGCCGCCGTGACGGATCACCCGCCGCCCGGCCCGCGCGAAGCAGGACGGTTCCCCGCCGATTATCACGCAATTGTTATGAAGATCTGTCGCAGTTCCGCGACAGTCTTCCTTACGGCCTGTAGAGTAGATTTAAATTGTATTTTAAACGTCCGGGGCAAGTTTAATACAACATTATCAATATATTCCCGTTCCAGGCACGTCTGACGCCCTTTTATCCTTGGGCGTAATCGCACATGGAGGCCAGAAGCCGCCCGGTTACGACGGATACTCTCAGGCGCCGGCCACTCCGTCGCCCACCATCTCGATCGGCCGGACCAGGCGGTCGAACGTCGCCGCGTCCACCACGCCGGACCGCAATGCCGCCTCCCGGAGCGAGATGTCATGCTCCATGGCGTCATGGGCGATGGCGGATGCCCGGTCATAGCCGATCGCGGGGGTAAGCGCCGTCACCAGCATCACCGACCCTTCGACATAGCGACGGATGCGTTCGGCGTTCAGGGTCGTGCCCTCGACCGAGAAAGTCCGGAACGACCGGCATCCGTCGGCCATGATCCGCACCGCGTGCAGTACGTTCGCGATCACCACCGGCCGCATGACGTTCAATTCGAACTGGCCCTGGCTGCCGGCGAAGGCAACCGCCGTGTCGTTGCCCATGATCTGGGTGCAGATCATGACCATGGCCTCGCACTGGGTCGGGTTGACCTTGCCGGGCATGATCGACGATCCGGGCTCGTTCGCGGGCAGGTGCAGTTCCGCCAGGCCGCATCGCGGCCCCGAACCCAGCCAGCGCATGTCGTTGGCGATCTTCATCATCACCACGGCGGCCCCCCGTATCGCGGCCGAGACGCGCACCATCGCGTCCAGCCCCGCCAGGGCCGCGAACTTGTTCGGCGCGGTCACGAACGGCGCCCCGGTCAATTCAGCCAGACGTGCCGCGATCGCCCGGCCGAACCCGGCGGGGGCGTTCAGGCCGGTTCCCACCGCCGTTCCGCCCGCCGCCAGTTCCAGCGCCCCTTCCCGCGCCATCCCGATCGTCCGCATCGCATCGCGTATCTGATGCGCCCATCCCGACCATTCCTGGCCCACGGTCAGCGGCACCGCATCCTGGAGGTGCGTCCGGCCGATCTTCACCACGTCATGCCACTGGCGCGCACGCGTTTCGATCACATCGGCCAGTGCCTGCAGTTCCGGCAGCAGGCGCGCATCCACCATCCGCACCGTCGCGACATGCATGGCGGTGGGAAACGTGTCGTTGCTGGATTGCCCCATATTGACGTCGTCATTGGGATGTATCGGGTCCTGGCTGCCCGGACGGCCGCCCAGAAGCTGGATGGCGCGGTTGGCGATGACCTCGTTGACGTTCATGTTGGTCTGGGTGCCCGAACCGGTCTGCCAGACGAAAAGCGGGAAATGATCGTCCAGTTTCCCGTCCACGACTTCTTCCGCCGCCTGGATGATGGCAGCCGCCTTCCAGTCCGGCAGCCGCCCGTCGGCCAGGTTCACCAGGGCCGCCGCCTTCTTTACCAGACCATAGGCACGGCATAGTTCCAGCGGCATCCGGTCGGTGCCGATCGAAAAATGCACCAGGCTGCGCTGGGTCTGTGCACCCCAGTACCGATCGGCCGGAACCTGGATGTCACCCAGCGCGTCGTGCTCGCGCCGTTCGCCCTGCGCGGTCAGGCCTATGGGCAGGTCGGATTGCAGTCGGGTTTCCGGCATCGTGTGGTCCTCCCGGGTCGTCTTTGCCTTTGTCTTCCGAAACAGAAGGAAAAAGGCCTTTATTCACCAAGGGACGTTACATGTCCCACCACCGCAATCCTCAACGAATCAGACGTTTTTCGGTTCTTTTTTCCAGCAGGAACAAAAAAGGCGGCCCGTCACAGACGGGCCGCCCTTTCAAATCGACAAGCGTTCGGGATCAGGCCGAACGAGCCGCCTTCGCCGCTGCCAGACGGGCCAGGCGCACCTGCTTGCGGGCCTCGCGCGCTTCACGCCACGCATCGACCGCCGTACGGGTTCCCTTCGCGGCCCGACGCGTCGCGCCACGGGGCGCGGATGCCGGGGCAGCCTTGGCCGCCGCCTGCTTCTTGCCCTTGGGCGCCTTGGGCTCCGGCGCCTTCACGGCCTTGGCGGGTGCCTTTACCGCCGCCTTGGCCTTGGGGGCCGCCTTCGCGGCAGGCTTGGCGGACGTCTTCGTCACGGCCTTGGCCGGAGCCTTGGGGGACGGCGCCTTGGCCGCTTTCACGGGGGCTTTGACGGGGGCTTTCGCCGGAGCCTTCACAGGCGCCTTCGCGGCCTTTGCGGCCGGCGCCCGGGTCGCCTTGGCGGGCTTCACGGCAACGGCCTTGGCCGCGGGCGCCGTGGCCTTCGCACCCTTCTTCGGCGCCTCGATCACCGGGGCCGCCTTGCGGGCGATGCGGGCCGGGCCCTTGGCGACGGCCGCACGCGCCGTGGTCCGCGTGGCAGCCGCCTTGCGTCCGGCAGGGGCCACCCGCGCCGCGACCTTGCGCGCCGGGGCCGCCTTGGCGGGCTTGCGGGCGGACGTCACCGCTTCCTCGGCCACCGCGCCGGTTTTGATCGCAGCACGTGCGGTCCCGCGACGCCGCGCGGGCGCCGCCGCGACGACGGGCGCCGCAACGGGTTCGGCGGCCACGGCCTTCGCCGTGCGCGAACGGCGCGCGGGCTTTGCCGCGACCGGCGCCGGCTCGGCAGCCGGCGCGATTTCAACCTTCGCTTCGGCTTCCTTGGCCTTCTTGCGGCCGCCCTTCGCCTTCGCGGGCGTCTCGGCCACGACCGGGGCCTCCGTCGCGATGGCCGGGGCGGTCGTCACCGGCGTTTCCGCCTTCTTGTCGGATGCCTTGCGCCGCCCGCGCGTGGCCGGCTTCGTTTCTTCGCTCATATAAATACAACCTTCCGCTTGTCCTGATGGCCATCGTCCGGGCGGTAGCGCGCCAGCGCCATGGGCCCATGGTCCGAACGGAAATCCCGAAAAGCCGTTTCGTTCCCACCATGCCGGATACCCGCCCGAACTGAGGTCAATGAAATACCTCGTTCTTCGGCATCATCTCGACCCTGCACGGGCACATGTCAAGTCAAAGCCATGACGGATTGCATTTTTTTCTTGCAGGACGAAACACAGATCGCACCCCCTCTTGGAAGGAAAGAGCAGTCGTATTTTATTTTTCCTATATTATATAACGATTCTGACAAAATCGTCCCAGGCCGCCGCCCACCCTTCCCCCATGTCGCGCGGGCGCCCGCCGCACCGATGAAAAACGGAGCGCGCGGGCGCCGCCCGCCGGTTCACGAGGCCGGCGGGACTCCGGCCACCGTCGGCGGGACCGGAAAACCGACCATATTCCGGTCCGATTTCGCGACCCGCCCCCCGCTACCCCGCGCTTCAGGCTGCGCTGTCGACCAGGACCAGTTCGGAATCCTCCAGCGCGGTCACACGCACGGTCTCGGTTTCCGAAATCGCCGCCCCGTCGCGCGCCGCCACCCGCTTTCCTTCGACCTCGACCGCGCCGCTGGCCGGCACCAGATAGGCCACGCGTTCGGCGCCCAGCGGATAGTCGACGCTCTGTCCCTTGCGCAGGGTGGCCGCGACGACCCGCGCGTCACTGTGAATGCGCAACGCCCCCGCATCGTCGTCATAGCCCGAGGCCAGGACGACGAACCGCCCCGCACGTTCGCCCCTGGGGAAGGGACGCGCGCCCCATGACGGCGCGTGTCCCCGCGCCGTGGGCAGGATCCAGATCTGGAAAAGGCGCGTCGTCCGCTCTTCCAGATTGAATTCGCTATGGACGATGCCGGTACCGGCGGACATGACCTGCACGTCGCCGGCCTCGGTCCGGCCATGATTGCCCAGGCTGTCGCGGTGGGTGATCGCCCCCTCGCGGACATAGGTGATGATTTCCATATCCCGGTGCGGATGCGACGGAAAACCGGTGCCCGGCGCGATGGCGTCGTCATTCCAGACGCGCAGGGCACCCCAGCCCATCCGCGCCGGATCGTGATAATCGGCGAACGAGAAATGATGCCGCGCATCCAGCCAACCGTGGTTGGCGGCACCGAGACTGGCAAACGGACGGATATCGATCATGGGAATTTCTCCTGTCCCTGGCGGGTTGTGTCTGGACAGAAGATAGGCGCAACGGGCATCGTAAAAAATGGAAATGGTGGAAACACATAGGTTCTGGAAACGACATGACGCGACTCCCCGACCTGGAAGCCTGGGCCATCTTCGCCAAGGTGGTGGAAACCGGGTCCTTCGCGCGGACGGCCGAAGAGCTACAGATCTCGAAACCCACCGTGTCCAAGGCGATCAGCCGGCTGGAACACCGGCTGGGGTCGCCCCTGCTGCATCGCACGTCACGGCAGTTCTCGCTGACCGAAACCGGGCGTGGCGCGCTGGAGCGCGCCACGCGCATCCTGACCGATGGAGAAATGGCCGAGGCCGAGGCCCGCGAGCAGACGGTGCATCCGCGCGGCCTGATTCGCATGACCGCGCCGATGACCTTCGGGATCGCGCATCTGGCACCCGTCCTGCCGGATTTCATGGCGTCCTATCCGGACATCGACATCACGATAGGATTCAGCGACCAGATCGTCGACCTGGTCGGCGGCGGCTACGACCTGGCCGTGCGGATCGCGTCGCTGTCGGATTCCTCGCTGCGGGCGCGGCGGCTGTGCACGGTGCGACTGCTGATGGTGGCGTCGCCCGGGCTGCTGGCACGGGTGGGACAACCCACCCACCCGCGCGACCTGGAACAGATTCCGGGCTTCGTCTACACCAACGTCGCGACGCCGGGGCAGATCCGGCTGCATCACGCCCAGGCCGGCGAGTATACGATCGTGCAGCCCGGCCGGCTGCATGCCAACAATGCCGAGGCGTTTCGCCCCTTCCTGCTGGCCGGCCTGGGCATCGCGCTGTTGCCGGAATTCATGATCTGGGATGACCTGGCCGCCGGCCGGCTGGTGAATGTCCTGCCCGAATGGCAGGTGACGCCGGTGGCGATCCATCTGGTGACCCCGCCGGGACAGACGCGTCCGGCGCGGGTATCGGTACTTCTGGAGTATCTGGCAAGCCGTTTCGCGACCGCGCCCTGGGCCCGGTCGGCCCGCGCGGCGTAGCACCGGAGGCTGTTTCAAAAGTCCTGCCTCTTATCCGTCCTTTACCGTCAGGGGCAGGCCCGCGACCACGAACATGACTCGCCGCGCATCGCGGGCGATCGCCTGGTGCAGCCACCCGGCCTCGTCACGGAAGCGGCGGCCGAGCGGCGTTTCGGGCACGATGCCCAGCCCCACCTCGTTCCCCACCAGGACGGTCGGCGCCGGACGTCGCCACAGGGCCTGCAGCAGCCCTTCCGTCGCGGCCGCGACATCGCGGTCGTCCAGGATCAGGTTGGTCAGCCACAGCGTCAGGCAATCCACCAGGACCGGCATCCCGCCGGCCCAGTCCAGGGCGGCGGAAAGGTCCAGCGGTTCCTCGACCGTGTGCCAGCCGGGGATGCGCGCGGCCCGGTGATGGGCGATCCGCCGGCGCATCTCGTCATCCCAGGCCCGGCCGGTCGCGATATAGGTCCAGGGTCCCGGGCACGCCGTGACCAGGGCCTCGGCATGGCGGCTCTTGCCCGACCGGACGCCGCCCAGAACCAGGGTCCAGTCCGCTCCGTCGTGTCTGTCCGCCCCGCATCCCGCCGGTTCCATCGCGCGCCCCCCGTTGTCCCCCACCACGCTGTCTTGCATCGCGGCGCATAACGCCACACAAAAAGCGCCATGCCAGCCCCGCGCCGCACCTCCCTGCCCTTTCCCACGCCGGATGCCCTGCGCGCGGCCTGCGCGGACCTGCCGCCGCCGGACGAGGCGGCACGGTACGCCATCGCCGCACGCGAGGCCACGCTGACGAAGCCGCCCGGCAGCCTGGGACGCCTGGAAGAACTGGCGGCGTGGCTGGGGGCATGGCAGGGCCGGGAGAGACCGGCGCTGGACCGGGTGCGGGTGGTCGTCTTCGCCGGCAACCACGGGGTCGTCGCGCGGGGCGTGTCGCCATGGCCCGCCAGCGTCACCGCGCAGATGGTCGCCAATTTCGCGGCGGGTGGGGCGGCGATCAACCAGATCGCGCGCGTCGCCGGGGCCGGGCTGACGGTGGTGCCCATGATGGACCTGGCCCCGACCGCGGATTTCACCGTCGCCCCGGCCATGGACCAGGACGCATTCCTGGCGGCGGTCGCCACCGGCCATGACGCGGTCGAAGCGGAAACCGACCTGCTGTGCCTGGGCGAGATGGGGATCGGCAACACCACCGCCGCCGCCGCGCTGGCGGCATCCCTGTACGGCGGCAGCGGCGCGGACTGGGCCGGACCGGGCGCGGGATCGGACGCGGACGGCGTGGCGCGCAAGGCCCGGACGATCGACGCCGCGCTGGCCCGTCACGCCGGCCACGCCGGCGACCCGCTGGCACTGGCGCGGTGCCTGGGCGGGTACGAAATGGCGGCCATCCTGGGCGCGGTCCTGGCGGCGCGGCAGAAGCGCGTGCCGGTCGTGCTGGACGGGTTCATCTGCACGGCGGCGGCGGCGCCCCTGCTGCGGCTGAACCCGGACGGGCTGGCCCATACCGTCCTGTCGCACCGGTCGGCCGAGGCCGCTCATGGCGTCCTGGCCCGGCATCTGGGGCTGGAACCGTTGCTGGATCTGGGCCTGCGCCTGGGCGAGGCATCGGGCGCGGCGCTGGCCGTGCCGCTGCTGCGCGCGGCGGCAGCCTGTCATGGCGGCATGGCGACATTCGCCGAGGCCGAAGTCAGCGAGAAGAAAGTCAGCGGGGAAACATGACCTGGCTTACCCGAGTCCGCGCGGACCTCGCCACGGGCCTGGGCCTGCTGACCCGGCTGCCGGTGTCCTGGCTGGCGCGGGGCAGCACGGGCGTCGACCTGGCGCGGTCGGCCTGGACATGGCCCCTGGCGGGGCTGGCGATCGGGGCCTTGGGGGGCACCGTCCTGACCGTGCTGGCTGAGGCCGGCATCGGCCGCCTGCCGGCGGCGGGATGGGCCGTCGCGGCGCAGATCCTGCTGACCGGGGGACTGCACGAGGACGGGCTGGCCGACATGGCCGACGGGTTCGGCGGCGGCCGGGACGCCGCGCGCAAGCTGGCGATCATGCGCGACAGCCGCGTGGGCAGTTACGGGGTCATGGCGCTGGGCCTGGCGCTGCTGATCCGGGCGACGGCGGCGGCGGACCTGCCGCACCCCGTCGCGGCCATGGCGGTGGCCGGGGGCCTGGGCCGGGCCGCGATGGCCGGCCTGGTGGCGGTGCTGCCCCCGGCCCGCCAGGATGGAATGGCCGCCACGATGACGCGCATTCCGCCGCCCGTTCTGGTCGCCAGCCTGCTGACGCCCGTGATCGCCGCGCGGCTGACGCTGACGCAGTTCCAGACGGGCAGCGTCTGCCTGGCCGCCTGCGCGGCGGCAATATTGATGGGCCGGATGGCCCGGCGCCAGGTCGGCGGACAGACCGGCGACATCCTGGGCGCCACCGCCCTGATCATCGAATGCAGCGTACTGAGCGTACTGACGGCCGCCTGACGCCATCACCCGGACACATCACCTTGGCACCATCACATCGTCGCGCTCCGCCGGACGACCGCTTGCGCCCGGGCGCCACGCCCCCACATGCGGCCTGTCGGGGCGTGAATCCGGCCCCGGATGGAGATCGATATCATGTTCGGTAAACGCATGGCCGGCTATCCGGCCGGCCACAAACTGTCGGACACCACAAAACAGACACTGGGCGGGGTTGCCGTCATCCTGTTGATGCTGGTCGCGATTGCGCTGAGCATCCTGCTGTCACCGACGATTCCCCTGGGCCAGTGAATAGGGTCCCCCGGCCATCGCCGGGGGACGCCCTGCAATCAGCGAACCTGCAACTGGGCCCGGGCCTCGCCATCCGGATGGGCGGCGGTGTGCAGATTGACGTAGACGCGGCCGGCCCGCAGCGCCGTCACCTGCTCGGGCGTCAGGATGACGGCGCCGCGCAACGGGCTGGTATACGGGCCGCTGATCGGCGCCAGCACCCCGGCATCCTGCCCCGGATCGGCGGGACCGTGGAAATGGGCGGCCATGACCGGGCCGCTGAGTCCCTTCCAGGTGATATGGTAGGTCACAAGGTTTTTCTTGTCGTCCAGCGTGGCGGTGACGCTGCCGCTCGGGGTTTCCGTCACGCCGGCGGCCGGGGTGAACTGGCCGGTCACGTGCTGCGTCCGCGCCTCGGCCGGCGCCACGGCCAGGACAGGCGCGGCCAGCGTCAGGCCGGCGAACAGGTAAGAACGGATCATGTATTGGGATCTCCCGCAGAACTCGCTATGGCAGCGCAAGCATCGGCACGTCGTTTTCCTGCCGCTTCGCGCCTGCGCGGCCTGAAAAGCTTTGCCTGCCGAAATTCAGATGTCCAGACCGGCCGAACGGTTCAGCGCCGACAGGTCGGGATCGATCCGGGTGTCGACAAATCGCGCAACCTGGATGCCGCATGCAATGAGCAGCCCGGAAACCAGGCTCATCATTCCCAGATAGACCATTGCCGTTCTCCTGCTGAAAACCACACAACAGCGTCAGAAATGGCCATCGCCTGTGCTCGAATCATGGCGAGAGCCGGACTTTTCTGCAGCATCGCCGTATCGTATCCCGACACGGGTCGTTACGCCTTCATAATCCCGATCGTGCCCGGATGCGCGTTAACATTATAAGACACGCATCCCGTCGCCGAGGACCCTTTACCAGCCATTGCCACCCCCGCCGCCATGGACGTATGGGCCGCGATCCTGATGGTCACCGCGACCATAATGGTCGCGATAATGATCGCGGTGGTCATAGCAGCCACCCAGCGCCACCGCCGCCCCAATCACGCAGGCGATACGCCATGCGCCTCGATGATATCCACCCGGGCGATGAAGATCTGCCATCACGACTTTCTCCTGTCACAGCAACACCAAAACAGGTGCGAAGTTCCAGAATTACAATAAATTCCGTCTGGTTATCCCACGGTAGCACCGACCCGATCCTGCCTGCCCCGTTTCAGGGACCGATCGCCCTCAACCGACATTCTGCACGAGGGTCCAGCGCCCATCGACCTTCTTGAAGGAAAGTTGCGCCGTATTCGTGCCGTTTTTCGTCACGGCGGTCACCGCACAGCGATAGACGCCATTGTCCTGCGCCGTGCAGTCCGCATGGGAAATCACCAGATCCGCCGGATCATACGGGCCGCTGAACAGGCCGAGCGTCATGCCGGACGCCTTTTGGTTCTCCGTCTGCATCGCGCTGCGGATCACCTGCTGGATATCGGCGGTGGTGGGCGCCCCGGCCTGGCCGCAGGCAGCCAGCATCATCAGCAGCGCAAGGCCCGCCGCCGGTTTGGTGAGGGTGTGATGCATTGAATCGCGCGTCCTTCCAGGCATGGTTCGCATGACGGAAGAACGGTTGAGCCGGGGACCGGTTCGCGGCGAACCCGGGCGGCATGCCTGCTTTGCCGCCATGGGGGTAAAAACCGCCGCGCCGCGCCACACATTATTTGTCGGACAAGGAGAACGACCCATGCCCCGCTTCATCGAAGACGACGACGCACCGGCCAACACCGGGCCGGACAAGCACGAACAGGCGCGACGCCTGGCCGAGGCTGCCCTACGGGCCGAGGAAGAGGGCCAGCAGGCCCACGCGGACGAATTGTTCGCCGAGGCCGAACGCACCGACCCGCTGGCCGTGGAAAATGTCCTGATGGAATGGCCCGAGCATCCGCGCGCCCGCCGCCATGGCCGCGGACCTACTTAACGGGCGTCTCGGCGTCCGCGTTGCGCCGCAACAGGGCAGCACCCTCGGCGACCGCGTTCCAGGCCGCCTGGGCCAGGGCCTTGCGGCTGGGAAAATCGTCGGGGTCCAGGGCCGGATGCAGCATCACGGTGGCGCGCATCGAACGCCACTGCGCCAGTTGCCACACGTGCGGCGCCAGGTCCATGTCGCCATACCAGGAGAACACCGCCCGGCGGTGGCGGTTCACGTTCAGCCCGTCCAGCCGGTCATAGACCAGCGAGACCGGCTGGATCAGCGGTGCCATCCCCGGCGCGTAGGTCAGCATCGGGGGCTGGGTGTCGGCCCCCTTGCGCAGGGCCGGCATCTTGGCGATCGCGAAGAACGCCGACATGAACGGCAGGACCCGCGCACCGTCGGATGAGGTTCCTTCCGGAAACAGGACCAGGTTGTCGCCGTTGATCAGGCGTCCGACCATCTCGTCCCGCTCGCGCCCCGTCGTGCTGCGCTGGCGGCTGACGAAGATCGTGCGCCCGATGCGCGACACGGTTCCCATGATCGGCCAGTTGCCGATATCGCCCTTGGCCACGAATACGGACGGCAGGACGGTTCCCAGCACGGGCACGTCCAGCCATGATGCATGGTTGGAGACATAGATCACCGGGCGTTCGCCCCGCGCCCGCGCGCGGGCGCCGCCCACCGTGCCGGCCCGGGTGCCGATCACCCTGATGTCCAGCGACAGCAGCCGGCAGAGCATGCCCCAGATCACACGGGTCCAGCGGATCTTCGCAGTGCCGGGCACCAGCAGCAGCAGGGCTTCGAAACCGACCGACAGGGGCACCCATACCGCGATCGCGACCAGACGCGCCGTCGCGCGCAGCCGTGCCGGGAACCGGCCGCGAGGAGCGAACCCCACATCGGGACCGTCAGCCGGCCCGTCATCGGGCAGCACCATGGCCCGACGGCGCCCGGCCCGGCGCCCGGTCATGCCCGACACCCCGGACAGGGGGGCATGAGGCGCGAAACGCGGAAAGGAACAGAAATCATGTACCGATCATAGCCCGGATAACGTGGCGGCCCAAACCGGGGCCGGCCGCCGACGGTCATGCATCATCAATCGGGGCCCAGTCAATCGACGCCCCGCGGAACCCTGGGACACGGGACCCTGGGACACGGACACGCTGCCCGGCGCCCCGCCCACGTATCACATAGCCGATAGGGTGGGAAACATCCGGCCGCGACTCACGTTCAGCCGTTGTCGCATGAGCCAACATTGGAGGTCATCATGTCGAGAACGGCCATGGCGGGCGCCGCCCCCCGCACGGACAAACCCCAGGACGAAAAGAAAAAACCGGGCCGCGCCGAAACGGAGGCCAAGCTGGACGAGGGACTGGACGAGAGCTTTCCGGCCAGCGACCCCCCCCTCCACCGGCGGATCGACGTCGGCCGACGCCGAGTAAACGGGAGGGAGCGAAGCGCGGGACGGCAGGCCGACCTGTCGCAAAGCCCCGCCTGGGAACCTGTCACGGGCAGGGCGCATGATACGCCCCCCGATCGACGTCCGCCCCCGGCGTGACGTCTCCGTTCGTGGTGGCGTGGCCTGTGCATGACGCAGGCGGAAGCCCCATATAGCGACTGTGTCGCCAGGCGACATGACGCCCGGCAAGACGGTGCAAAGCCGCAATCGCCATGAACGGATGGCATGGTCCATAAGGGCAAGGCATGCGCGACATGACCGCCAGAGTGCAACCCGGTTGGAAAAAGGGAGAACTTCCATGACGATGTCGCATTCCCGCCTCGGCGCCTCTTCCGGAAATCCGGCCGATATCGGGCCGTGGCTCGATCGGACCGAATGCGCGTCCTGGCTGGACACCTTCCTTTCGGAAACCGCACCGCAGCGCGGATACGGGCACCTGCTCCGCCGGGCGGCGGATACCGGACTCTATGACGTGGTGCGGAACTGGAGCCAGACCCCCAGCCCGTTCCCCACCGACATGCTGACGGTACAGTTGCTTCTGCCCCCGGACCTGGTGGCCGAAATCGCGCGCGAGACGGCGATGACGGATCAGGACACGCTTGCGGCCCTGACGACCGAACTGCCGCTGGCCGTGCGGCGGCACAGCACGCAGAAGCGTTTCAACCGGTTCGGACATGCCGGCTGCCAGGGCGAGGACCCCACCCGGCGATAAGAGTCCGTTTCCGAGCCTTGATGCCGGTGATCCGATGCGTGTTCCGCTCCCGCATCGCGGCTCCGGGGAACCACATTGAGAAGCGGCGCCGGCGGCTACCGCATTGGTGCGGACGCCATCTGCCGTTTCGTGATCTCCTGTTTTCCAAGCGATTTCCTCCCGCGGCGATACGTGTCTGCACATGGCGCGCGGCGTATGCACGCCTGTCCGGAACCGGACCATCCCGCATGACGTTGCCACCCTGAAAGATCGCGACGACGGGAGCGGATGCGTCGGCCCACCCGGCACGCGATCATGCCCGAAGCTGGGCCATGGGTTCGCCTGGTCTGGTGTCGCGTCCGCTCGCGCACATTTTCGTCACGTTTCATGGGCACAATAATGCGCCTGAGCCCGAAAGCCTTGGAGGCGGGCACGGACTGACAACCAAGATCCTGATATTATTAAATAGCTCGCATACATTCCTGATTGTGACGATTTTCGATTTCATGGTATGGCTCGACCCTATAGGAAGGCTGAAATAGCGGATACACCGCCGGGCGCCAGGATGCTGCATTCTCGTTCATTACGAATTCTTCGAAATGTCGGTCATTCCGTACGAGACTGTCCCGGTGACGAAATCACCCTATCCGCATGGGTCCGGGCGACTATCGGCGTTTCGTCGCGTAATCGCATTGTTTCCCATGCATACTGATGCATCGCTCCGCATAACCCATGGACCAGAGAGGACCGTGACATGTCTGACACCACCTTCCCGGTGATCGGCACCAAGGCTGCCAACACGACCCGTATCGTTCCCGTCATCCTGTCCGGCGGAACCGGCAGCCGGCTTTGGCCGCTCTCGCGGGCCAGCTATCCCAAACAGCTCTGGTCCCTGGTCAGCGAGAAGACGATGCTGCAGGAAACGGCGCTGCGCGGCTGCGGGGAAATGTTCGACGCGCCGATCGTCATCTGCAACAACGAACATCGATTCCTGATCGCCGAGCAACTGCGCGAGGCCGGTATCGAGAATGCGCGGATCGTGCTGGAACCCGCCGGACGCAATTCCGCCCCGGCCATCGCCGCCGCCGCCCTGCTGGCCGCCGAGACGAACCCGGATGCGGTGCTGTGGATCATGGCCGCCGATGCCGTCATCACGCGCCCGGAAACACTGGAGCACCTGATGCCCGCGGCGGCGGCGGCGGCGCAGCGCGGCCATATCGTCGTCTTCGGCATGCACCCCACGCGGCCCGAGACCGGATACGGCTACATCGAGGCCGGCAAGCCGCTTGCCAAGCTGCCCGAGGCCAACGCGGTCGCCTGCTTCATCGAAAAGCCGGATGCCGCGACGGCGGCCGAGCTGATCGCGTCGGGCAAGTATATGTGGAATTCGGGCATGTTCGTCTTCACCGCCCGTACCCTGCTGAAGGAAATGGAGACCTACGCCCCGGCCGTACTGAACCCCGTACGCCAGGCCGTCGAACGCCGCACCAGCGACCTGGTGTTCCAGCGCCTGGACCCGCAATCCTTCCTGTCCACGCCCGATATCTCGTTCGATTATGCCGTCATGGAACATACCGACCAGGCGGCGGTGATCGCCGGCGATTTCGGATGGACCGATATCGGCAGCTGGGACGCGCTGTGGGACATCAGCAGGAAGGATGACAGCGGCAATGTCGCCGAAGGCCAGGTTTTTCTGGAATCGGTCCATGGCAGCTATGTCCGGTCGGACGAGATCCTGACCGCCGTCGTCGGCGTCGACGACGTGATCGTGGTCGCGACCCGCGACGCGGTGCTGGTGACGCAGCAGAGCAAGGCGCAGGACGTCAAGAAGATCGTCACCCGCCTGCAGGCCGCGGGACGCCAGGAGGCCAAGGCGCATAACCGCTGCTATCGTCCCTGGGGTTTCTATGAAAGCCTGATCCAGGACCAGCGCTTCCAGGTCAAGCGCATCGTCGTGATGCCGGGCGAAAAACTGTCGCTGCAGAAGCACTACCATCGCGCCGAACACTGGATCGTCGTCAGCGGCGTGGCGCTGGTGACCCGCAATGCGGAACTGATTACCGTCCATGAGAACGAGAGCATCTACCTGCCGCAGGAATGCACCCACCGGATGGAAAATCCCGGCAAGATTCCGCTGGTGCTGATCGAGATCCAGACCGGATCCTATCTGGGCGAGGACGATATCATCCGGTTCGAGGATAACTACAACCGCAGCTGATGCCTCATCTCCGAAATTCGATCGGCGGATTTCGGAGGTCGGCAGCCTCCGGGAGAGGATCATGACGACACGATCACGCTTTCTGGTCACGGGCGGCGCGGGCTATGTCGGCAGCCATGTCGTGGCCGCGCTGTGCGATGCGGGGCATGATGTCGTCATATTCGACAATCTACGGACCGGACATCGGGAGTCCGTCCCCGATGGCGTGCGCTTCGTCCCGGGAGACCTGGCGGACCGGCCGCTGGTGGACAGGGTGCTGGCGGACGGCCCGTGGGACGGCGTGCTGCATTTCGCCGCGCTGTCCCTGGTCGGCGAGAGCATGCAGCAGCCGTTCCTGTACATGGAGGCCAATGCCGGACTGGGATTTTCGCTGATCGATGCCTGTGTCCGCCATGGCGTCAAGCGGTTCGTCTTCTCATCGACCGCCGCCCTGTTCGGACAGACCGAGGACGCCCTGATCACCGAGCGGACACCCATCATTCCCGGCTCGCCCTACGGCGAGAGCAAGCACATGGTGGAACGCGCGCTGGTGTGGGCCGACCGCATTCACGGATTGCGCAGTGCCTGCCTGCGCTATTTCAACGCGGCCGGTGCCGATCCCACCGGACGGATCGGCGAGGACCACCGGCCCGAAACGCACCTGATCCCCCTGGTCATCGATGCCGCTCTGGGACGACGGGGGGAACTGCAATTGTTCGGCGACGATTATCCGACGCCGGACGGTACCTGCATCCGCGATTACATCCACGTCACCGACCTGGCGCAGGCGCATCTGGCGGCCCTGGACGTCATCCATGACCGCAGCGTCGTCTATAATGTCGGAAACGGGGTCGGTCATTCCAACATGGAGGTCATCCGCAGCGTGGAACGCGTGACCGGGCGCACCGTCCCGTGGCGCCTGGCCCCGCGCCGTCCCGGCGACCCCGCGCGCCTGGTCGCCGGAGCCGAGCGGCTGCGCGCGGAAACGTCCTGGACCCCCCGCTTCGCCAGACTGGATGACATCGTCGAGACGGCCTATCGCTGGCGCCTGGCCCACCCGGACGGCTATCGCAGCCTGGTCGCCGCCGAGAGCCTGCTAGAGCAGATCCTGAGTAGGCGGAATCGCCTAATCACGTGAAGATGCGCTGAAAACAAAAATCTAGAGTGCATGATTGGGTTTACCCAATCATGCACTCTAAGAGGCCGACTAAGGCACCATCAGGGTCCCGCTATCCACCAGGTCCTGAAGTTTCGCCGGTGGAACAGGATAGCCGAAATAGAAGCCCTGGGCCTCTTGGCAGTCCTGCTCTTCCAGCCAGCGGA
The DNA here is from genome assembly GCF_000021325.1 of Gluconacetobacter diazotrophicus PA1 5. Taxonomy (GTDB): domain Bacteria; phylum Pseudomonadota; class Alphaproteobacteria; order Acetobacterales; family Acetobacteraceae; genus Gluconacetobacter; species Gluconacetobacter diazotrophicus. Next base: position 1,320,525 of record NC_011365.1, read on the forward strand.
GCTGGTCCTGGCGCTCGATCCCCTCGGCGATGACGCGGATTCCCAGGTTCTTGCCCAGCGCGATGATCGCCTTGACAATGGCCCGGCTGCCCGGTGACGAACCGAGGTCCTGGATGAAGACGCGATCGATCTTGAGGCGGTGGATCGGAAGCCTGGTCAGATAGACCAGCGAGGCATAGCCGGTTCCAAAATCGTCTATCGCGACCGACACGCCCATCTGCTGCAGGGCGGCAAGCTGCCGCCCGGCGGATTCGGGGTTTTCGATCACCGCGGTTTCGGTCAGTTCCAGTTCAAGGAAGGACGGGTCCAGGCCGGCTTCCGTCGTGGCGTCCACCACCAGTCGATGGACGTCATGCTGGCGAAACAGGACGCCCGACAGGTTGACCGCGACACGGATATGAATGCCGTCGCTCTGCCATCGCGCCGCCTGGCGGCAGGCCTCGCGCAGGGACCACACCGTCATGGGCGCGATCAGCCCGGTTTCCTCGGCCAGCGGCAGGAAGCAGCCCGGATGGACCAGGTCGCCCCCCGGCTGCACCCAGCGGATCAGGGCCTCGACCCCGCATAAGGTGCCGGAGGCCAGATCGATCTGGGGTTGATAATGCAGGACGAATTCCTCGTTCTCCACCGCGCGGCGCAATGCCTGCTCCAGTTCGGTCGTGGCCGCGAAGGCCTGTTCCATTTCCTCGTCGAAAAAGGCGTAGCGGCAGCGTCCCTCGTTCTTGGCACGGTACATCGCCAGATCCGCGCGCTTGAGCAGCGTCTCGAACGTCGCGCCGCGGGCAGGGAACAGCGTCACCCCCGCACTGGCGCCGACGCTCGTGACCCGGTCGCCCAGGGTGAAGGGACGGGCGAAGATCCCCACGATCCGCTCCGCCATGTGCGCCGCGTCCGCCGCGTCGATGACGTCATGCACGATGGCGAATTCGTCCCCGCCCAGGCGCGCGATGATTCCGGCCCGGGGCAGCGCCGTCCGCAGCCGGAGCGCGACCTTGCGCAGCAACAGGTCGCCGATCGTATGGCCCTGCGTGTCGTTGATGCCCTTGAACCGGTCGAGGTCCATCAGCACAAACGCGAAAGGGGGGCCGTCCGCCCCGCGCTGCCGCAGCAGCACCTGCATCTCGGTCTCGAGCTTCGAGCGACTGGGCAGACCCGTCAACTGGTCATAATAGGCCAGATGATGCAGTTCCCGCTCGGCCTTCTTCCGGTCGGTGATATCGAGCGACGTGGTCAGGACGTACCGCATACCGCTGGCGTCGTCATAAAACGGGATCTTGGACGTCAGCAGGATACGTTCCATGCCGTACCGGTCGGCAATGCTTTCCTCGTACCGCGCGGTGGGCAGGCCGGTTTCCAGCACCTGCCTGTCGCGGAGCTGCGATGCCGCATCGTTACGCCCCTGCCCTGCCCCCATCACCCGGGCATGGAATCTGTTGACGAAGATGTAATTCCCCTCGGCGTCCGTGGCGCTGACCAGGGCGGGCACCGTGTCGATGACCTGCAGCAGGCGGTCGCGGCTGCCGCGCAGGATTTCGGCCTGCGCGGCCCGGCTGTTTTCCAGTTCCTGCTCCAGTTGCACGGGCGAGCGGGCGCGCTTCTGGTGCCAGCCCAGTTGCAGCAGGTTGCGGGCCCGGGTCAGGAATTCCGTGTGATCGACGGGGCTGGACAGGAAATCGGTGGCCCCGGCCGCCAGCGCGCTGATACGACCCTCGCGGTCTTCCTGGGCCGTCACGACCATCACCGGCACATCGCCGCCCCAGCCCAGGGCGCGGATGCGCGCGGTGAAAGCCGCCCCGTCCATCATCGGCATTCTGCAATCGGCAATGACCAGATCGGGGATATTCGTGTCCCCAAACCAGTCCAGCGCCTCGATCGGGGAAGCGAAGGCTTCGACCTGGATGTCCGCGCCGAGCGTCATGGCCATCCGCGCGAGGATCGTCCGGGTGGCGGAACCGTCATCAACGACGACGACAAGTCGCATTCGGGCCTCGGCGGATGGGGTGCAGGACCGGAACGGCCGGCCGGACGCGACTCTGTCAGTGGGCACGACGATGATACGAACGCACCACAAACGCACGATATTCGTTTTGGATGCATTCCGGCCCGATTCCGGTCACGGCCCGGCCTGAACACTCCCGGGATCATCCAGGGCCAGGGCCAGTTGCGGGCTGGCACCGCCGGTGAGGTCGAGATTCGACAGCGTCACCCCCAGCAGGCGGATGCCCCGTTCTGGCGGAAAGAACGGCCGCAGCAGGTCGCATGCGACCTGGCGAAAGACGGCGTGCGCGGCCAGCGGCTGGGGCAGCGAGCGGGCGCGGCCGGTCTGCTGGAAATCGGCATATTTGACCTTCACCGTCACCGTGCGCGCGACCAGCCCCCGCTTGCGGCACTCGCCCCAGACCCGGTCGACCATGCCGTCCAGCGCCGACAGGGCCTCGGCCCAGTCATGGATGTCATGTTCGAAGGTGCGTTCCGTGCCCACGGATTTTCGGCGGCGGTCGGCTTCGACCGGCCGGTCGTCCCGTCCCCGGGCGATGCCGTAATAAAAGGCGGCCGCCTTGCCGAAATGCCGGGCCAGGCTGTCCATGTCGTGGGCGCGCAGGTCCAGGCCGGTGCGGATGCCCATCGCGCGCATGCGCGCGGCCGTTGCCGGGCCGATCCCGTGAAACGCCTCGACCGGCAGGGATTCGACGAAACGCGGGCCCATGCGGGGTGTAATCACATACAGCCCGTCAGGCTTGCGATAGTCCGAGGCCAGCTTGGCCAGGAATTTGTTGTACGACACCCCGGCCGACGCGGTCAGGCCCGTTTCGGCGCGGATCGCCGCCCGGATATCCTGCGCGATCGCGGTGGCGGAGGGACGGTCGATCAATGGATCGGTCACGTCCAGATAGGCTTCATCCAGCGACAGCGGCTGAATCAGCCCTGTATAGCGCGCGAAGATGGCATGGATCTGCGCCGAAACCGCCCGATAGACGTCGAAGCGCGGCGGAACGAAGATCAGGTCGGGACATTTGCGCCGCGCCGTGACCGACGGCATGGCGGAGCGTACGCCATAGCGCCGGGCCTCGTAACTGGCCGCGGCGACGACGCCGCGCTGCCTGCTGCCGCCGACGGCCAGCGGCCGGCCGCGCAGGGCGGGATCATCGCGTTGTTCGACGGAGGCATAGAAGGCATCCATGTCGACATGGATGATGCGGCGTAAGGAAGCGGGGTCGGGATCGGTATCCTGTGGCGACATGCCCTGCTGCCCGCACACGAAAAGGTCCGCCCCGGAGCATGACCCCGGGGCGATACGATCAGGCGCCGGCCTTGCAGCAGGACTTCTTCTTGAAGAAGAAGATCACTGCCGCCACCAGGCCCAGCGCCAGCATCCCCTTCACACACGGGGACTTCACGGAGCATTTTGCGGGACAATTGGCCATAATCTTTATTCCTTGCAACAACATCCGGCATGTGGACAGGCCGGATCGCCCACCATTCTACCCGCCTTGTCCCGGCTGGCTAGCCCGGGCCGGGCATGGCAGGTCAGGTCCGGGCATGGATCGCATCGCACAGCGCGGGATCGACCCCGCGCGCGTAGGGCAGGCCCAGGACGTCATGCAGATCGTCGCGCGTGGCGCGGCACACGGCGGCCGCGTCATGCGAACGCAGGGGGGACGCGATGACATGGCTGCCCGCGTCGGGAAAATCCACCCGCCGCCGCAGGGCCGGGGACGTTCCCAGCCGATCGAACATGTCCAGCATCGCCGGGACCGAGACCGTGGGGTCCTGATGCGCGGGGTCGCGATCGTAATAGCCGAGGAAGACCGGCGCCACGACGCGGCGGAACGTGTCGCCGGTCATCTGGCCCCGTGTCAGTTCCGCCAGCGCGACATACCCGTCGACATGCACGTCGCCGGTCCAGATCGGCCCCTGGGCAGCCCCGCGCGTCACGTCATGGCCGTGATTATGCACCAGCCACATCAGGTCCGTCCCCCAGGGCCGGAACAGCGGGTCCAGCCTGTCGCCCCGTTCGCGCACCAGGGGCGACCACAGGACCAGGCCCGCGACCCGGCGCGGGTACCGGGCCGCCAACGCCAGCGCCAGCGTGCCCCCCGTGGAACTGCCGGCCACCACCACCCGGTCGCCTATGGCCCCGCCGATAGCCAGCGCGGTGGCCGCTCCCTGCATCAGCCGCGCGGCCGTCAGGCCCCGCATCGCGTCCGGCGCCCGCAACCCGTGCCCCGGCAGGCGCGCCAGATAGAGGTTGCAGCCGAACAGGCGCGCCAGGCCGGTATGCAGGGGCGCGCCCTCGCCCTGGCTGGCGGTAAAGCCGTGCAGGTAGACGATGGCGCAGGCGGTGCGCGCCGGATGGGCCGGATCGGCCCAGACCACCCGGGCCCGGGTGTCGGGCCGCAACGGGCCCGCCGCCTTCTCCCCGGCCGCGATCCAGGCATCGAGCGCCGCCGGGTCGCGCGGCACCGAAGGCAACGGTACCGCCCCTGTCCACGGACGAACCCGCGGCCCCGCCAGGACCAGTACCGCCAATACCACCAGCGCCGCCGCCAGCCTGGCCCGCCATCCCGTCATGCTTCTTCCCCCGGCCAAGCCCTGCCATGCCCTGCCATGCCCTGCCATGCCGGCGGACATTCCATCAAACACCGCCGACAGGGTGGTGTCGATTTCCGTCCGGCATGCTTCCTCCGGCCGGTTCCGCCGACTTGACCCCTCCCTGGGACGCGCCTAGCGTCGCAGGCCATGACGTCCGTTGTCCGGTCCCTGCTTCCCGCGATCATCCTGTGCGTACCCTGCTGGGGGGTGCCAGGGGCAGCCCGCGCGGCGCCGGAAGCGATCGCGGTCGATGGAGTCCGGCCGGTCCAGGTCGCGGATTATCGCGACCTGGCCAAGGTGTTTCGCACCTTCAACGCGTTTCCGGCGGCCGACCGGGCGGACCTGACGCTGCATCTGATTGCGCGCGTGCTGCCCGGCGACCGGCCGATCCAGTCGGCGCCCCCCTATCTGCGCCGTGCCTCCGGCCCGGTCGCGCTGTTCGGCGCGACGGGAGCCGAGATGCATCTGCCGCTGACCGATGCGCTATGGGCTGAAAACCCGCCCGTCTATGCGCCCCTGGCACACGGGCAGACGGTGGGGCTGCGCTTCGTCATCACGGTGACGCACGGCCAGACCGACCGGTTTACCGATGTCCAGGCCCGCACCTGGCTGCGCGAACTGGATGGATGCATCGAGGACGTGGTCGGCGTGGTCTTCGCCTTCCTGATGCCGGACGCGCACAAGTTGACGGTCGAAGTCGCGGCCGGCGCGCGCCTGGATGCGGTCTCGAACGGCGCGGTGCGCCCGCTGGTCGTCAATCGCGGGGCCGTACCCTACGCCTTCACGTTTCGGCCGCAGGATTACCCGCGCGACACGGTCTTCCGCAGCGACCGTCCGCTCGGCACGCTGACCGCGGTCATTCCGATGAATATCCACGGCGAACTGACGCGAAACGGCGATTAGAGGGCTTCCGGCTTCGCCGCCATATGCTGGCGGTCCCACCGGCGGGCGAGCGGCAGCAGCAGGGCGACCACCGCCACGATCCCCGCAGCACCGACCGCCAGGTCGAGGAACAGGCCGGCATAGGCCCCTGCCCCGACCGGCACGACCGCAGCACCCGCCCCATGGTCGATGGCGGCCAGATTGGCGATCATGCTGCCGAGATACATCGCAACCCCCATCGCCAGAAGGTACGACCCCATCATGAATGCCCCCATGGCGGGCGGGACATAGCGTGCGATGACCGCCAGTCCCAGCCCGCCGATCAGCAATTCCCCCACCGACAGGAAGCCGTACGCCCAGATCATGATCCAGGGCGAGACCCGCCCCGTGCCGCCCGAAAGCGCCCCCAGCCACCAGACCACGAAGGACAGCGAGACCAGGCTGAACCCGATCATGAATTTCTGTGCGATCGACAGGTCTCGCCCCGCCCGCGCCAGGCGCCGATAGGCAAAGGCCAGCGCGGGGCTGGCCAGCATGATCCAGATCGGATTCAGGGCCTGGAACTGACCGGCCGACATGCTGAACAGCGTCACTCCACCCACCCCGACCTGCCCTCGGACGGCGCGCAGCGCGAACAGGGTCAGCGAGGTCACCGTCTGCTGGTAGAAGATGAAATAGAGCATGCCCTGGATCGACAGCATGTAGGCCATGCGCAGCCCCGGCCGCTGGGCCGCCGCGGCCCGGCGATAGATCACGGCCCAGGACAGCAGGACAAGCAGCGCCGCCAGCCAGACGCAGTCCCGTGCCAGCGTGGGCCGCGCCAGCACCAGGTCCAGCGCGCCGATCACCCCGCCGATCCCCAGCAGGACCATCCCGGCGTGCCGGGGCGGAAGCGGCGCGAAATCGGGCACCGAGCCGATCCGTGCCAGCCGCCGCCGCCGGACCACGTACATGCACAGCCCCACGAACAGGCCGGCGGAACACGCGGCGAACGCCACCGCCGGACCGAACCGGTTCTGCAGCCACGGCGTCAGCAGCGTCGAGGCCGTCGAACCGACATTGACCGCCATGTAGTAAAGCGTGAAGGCGGAATCGAGCGCGGCATCGTCGTCGTCATAGATACGGCGGACCAGGTTGGCGGCATTGGGTTTGAAAAAGCCGTTGGATACCGCGATGATTCCCATCGCGACCGTCATGAACTGCACCTGCACCGTCGCCAGCGCCAGGGTGGCGTAGCCGCACATCATGCCCACGGCCCCCAGCAGCATCGCCCGGCGCGACCCCAGCACCCGATCGCCCAGCCAGCCGCCGACCACCGGCAGCGCATAGGTCATGGCCGCGAAGGCGCCCATCAGCAGGTTGGCCTGCGTGTCGCCCAGGCCCATATGCTGCACCATGAACAGCAGCAGCACGGCCTGCATGCCGTAATAGCCGAACCGTTCCCATAATTCGATGGCGACCACGACCGCGAAGGACGACGCGCGGGACGGCTGGGCGGCACCGGCGGAGGGGGAGAAATTCATGAAATTCCCAAGGACATGGCAACGCGGAAGGCGAGAGCCCTAACAGAGAGGACAGGCGCGCGACAATGCCGGGACAGACCGGCAACTGACATTTGATGCCACCGGCATACAACAGGTCGAAACGATTCCGGTCATTTCATGCCACGGCGGGGGTTTCAATCGCGAGCGACGTGTCGCCTTGGCGCTGCTTGCCCATGGTACGGTGCACGATCCCGGCCTCGATGAATTCCGGGCCCTGCGCCACATATCCCAGGGATTCGTAAAAGGGCAGCGCCCCGGCCTGGGCGTCCAGGACGAATCGTTCGACAGCACGGCAGGCGGACGCATCCTCGATCGCGATCATCAGGCGCCGGCCCAGCCCCTGCCCGCGCCGGGCCGCATCGATGGCGACGCGACCGCTCCTGGCCGTCTTTCCATCCGGCCCGAACAGGACGCGCGCGGTCCCCACCGGCCGCGTCCCCTCCAGGACCAGGAGGTGCAGCGCCGTTTCGTCATGCTCGTCATACTCCATGTCGAGCGGAACCTGCTGCTCATCGACGAAGACGGTCTTGCGGATCAGGAAGCAGGCGTCCCTGTCCTGGCTGCTTTCGGCGATCCTGATCGTGGTCATCGTCATGGTGCGGGCCCCGCCTGGGTGTCGGTTAACGGAAACGGTGCGGCACCATAGACCGGATGATCCCGGCGCCGAAGCCCGGCACGGCGTCCCCTGGATACCGCCCTGATGCCGCGACCCGGGGACACGGACCGCCCCCTGATGCATATCCCCCATGCGCCTGCCGCCCACGCCTTGTAATGGGCATCCGGGACGTCCACCTCAGCATGGCACCATACGTTCCAGGGAGATCGTAATGACAAACAAGACGACACCTTCCGAAGCCGGTACAGCCCACGCCCATACCTATCTGGGAACACCGACGGACCTGAAGCACGACGCCGTCCACAAGATCTCGGCCGGCCTGAAGGCGGTCCTGGCGGATGTCTTCGCCCTCTATATCAAGACGAAGAACTTCCACTGGCACATGAGCGGGCGGCATTTCCGCGATTATCACCTTCTGCTGGACGAGCAGAGCAGCCAGATCTTCGCCATGACGGACCCGCTGGCCGAACGAGCGCGGAAGATCGGCGGCACGACCCTGCACTCGGTGGGGGAAATCAGCCGGCTGACCAAGGTGTCGGACAACGATGCGATCTATGTCACGCCCGAGGACATGCTGTCCGAACTGCGCGAGGACAACCTGGCCCTGACGGCCCGCATGCGCGCCGTCCATGCCGTATGCGACGAAGGCAACGATGTCGCGACGGCCAGCCTGCTGGAAAACTGGATCGACGAGACCGAGCGCCGCACCTGGTTCCTGTTCGAATCCACCCGACCGGCCTTCGGCAGCAATAGCTGACGCGCCGCCCATATCCGATCATCAGGAAAGGCAGTGTCATCACTGCCTTTTTTGGTATCCAGGCCGAGGGTCATCCGAAGCGGGAGGAAAGATCGGCATGGAGCGGTATCAGGATGTCGGGACGATGCAGCCACGAAGCGCGGTCGGATATCGCGGCCTGGCGGTGCGCGACGCCGTGCAGGACGCGGTGATCGAACTGGCTATTCTCTATCCGACCGGGGATACGCCGCACGCCCGTTCCTTCGGTCCCTACAGTCTGGACGTGGCGACCGACGGGGGCGTGGCGGGGCGGGACCGCACGCTGGTGGTGCTGTCCCACGGCAATGGCGGGTCGCCCTGGGTCTATCGCGACCTGGCGATGGCGCTGGCGGGCATGGGCTTCGTCGTCGCGATGCCCCGGCACCCCGGCAACAGCCTGAACGACAATGCGCTGGCCCGCACGATCAAAAACCTTGAAAATCGCCCGCGCCATGTCTGCCTGAGCATCGCCGCCGCCTTTGCCGACCCGCTGGTCGGCCCAGGCCTGCGACCCGGCCGCGTGGCCCTGATCGGCCATTCGATGGGCGGATATTCCGTCCTGGCCGCGGCGGGCGGCCAGCCCTGGACCCGACAGGACGGACCGTCCGGCGGCCCACCCCATCGCATCGCGGTGGAGCACGACCATCGGGTCCGGGCCCTGGTGCTGCTGGCCCCGGCCACCCTGTGGTTTCGCGCCCCCGGCGCCCTGTCTTCCGTGCGCGGCCCCATCCTGATGCGCAGCGCCGAACATGACACGATCACACCGCCATCGCAGGCCGGCATCGTGCTGGACGGCGTGCCCGACCCCACGCAGGTGGATTATCGATGCGTGGCGGGGGCGGGGCATTTCGCGTTCCTCAGTCCGTTCCCGGCCAACATGGTCCATCCGAACTTTCCGCCGTCGCAGGACCCGCCGGGCTTCGACCGCGCGGCGTACCAGGGCGTGCTGAGCCATGACATCGGCACCTTCCTGCACCGGACGATGGAAGCCGATGCGGCAATGCCCTATCGCGCCAGCCGGCGTGGATGACCATAGGTATTGGTCACCACCACACCCGCCATGACGATCGCGCCGCCCGCCAGGGTACGCAGGCTCGGGATTTCGCCGGTCAGCACGAAGGCCAGCACCAGGGTCGCGGGCGGTAACAGATACAACAGCGCGGCACCGCGCGCCGCCCCCATATGGCCGACGACGAAGGCCCAGGCCGCATAGCCTATGGCCGCCGGGAAGACCGCCAGTTCCAGCACCGCCGCCCAGCAGCGGACGGGCGCGTGCGGCAGGACGGTCAGGGCCTGCGGCAGCCAGGGGGAAAGGCACAGGGCGCCGGCCATCAGGATGTAGCTGATGCTGGGCAACGCGCCGTAGCGCAGCACCAGACGCTTCTGCAGCGTCGTATACAGCGCGCCGCAGAACGCGGCCCCAAACACCAGGGTGGCCCCCGAACCGAAGGACACGCCACCGATCTGCCCCTCGGCAATCAGCACCACGCCCGCGAAGCTGAGCAACGAACCCGTCCACCCCCAGAGGGACAGCCGTTCGCCCATCGTCACCACCGCGATCAGGGCCGCGATCAGCGGGGCGGCACTGATCAGCAGGCTGGACGCACCGGCCGACACCGTGACCTCGCCGGTATTGAACAGCACGTTATAGACCGCGATGCCGATCACGCCGCAGGCCAGGATGCGCGGCACGTCGCGTGCGGCGGGCAATGGGGGACGCTTCCATGCCAGCCACGCCATGGCGAGCACCGCCGCCCCGGCATAGCGCGCCGCGGCCAACGGGATCGGCGGCAGGTCGCGCAGGGCGATCCGCACGACCGGATAGGCGCTGGCCCAGGACAGGATGGCAATGGCGACGATCAGGGGAATGAACCGCGCGACGGTCTTGGTCATTGCTCTGTCTTGTCCGTTCCCGATCGACGGTCTGGGGATGTCACCCCGATCGCATAGCGTCATATCGGACCTGCACGCCTGGCGCGAGGGGTTCGGTACGGATTCGTTTCATCCGGCGCCTTGCGCGACGGGCGTGGGGGATTCATCGTCCATCCAACCGGAACGACAGATGGACCACGTCATGACCTCTCTTCTTCGCGGCGGCCGCGCCGGGCGGACCCTTCGGCGTCTGGCCCTGTGCCTGCCCGGATTGCTGCTGGCGACCACGGCCCAGGCGGCACCGGAGGCCGCCTCCGCCCCCGGCGGCCAGTGCTATGCGGACCTGGCGGCCACGCGGAATTTCACGCTGGGGTTGCCGCGCCATGCCCAGCCGACGCCGGACGGCCGGTCGGTGCTGTTCCTGCGCAGCGGGCCGCGCGATACCATGCTGCATCTGTGGCGGTTCGACGTGGCGGACCGCAGCGAAACCGAACTGGCCCGCCCCGCCGCCGGCCCCGAAACCCTGTCGGTCGAGGAAAAGGCCCGGCGCGAACGCGCCCGGATGTCGCTGACCGGCATTACCGAATTCGCACTGTCCGATGACGGGCGGGTCGCCCTGGTCAGCCAGGGCGACCGGCTGATGCAGGTCGCGGTCGCGACGGGGCGTGTATCCGACGTGCCGGGTCGCGGGTGGATCGCCCCCCGCCTGTCGCCGGACGGCGCCCATGTCGCGGCGGTGCGGGACAATGACGTCTATGTCGTGGCACCCGGCAGCGGCGACACGGTGCGCCTGACCCATGGTGGAACCGATACGCTGACCCACGGGCTGGCCGAATTCGCCGCCGCCGAGGAACTGAGCCGCCCCGACGGGCTGTGGTGGTCGCCCGACGGGCAGTCCCTGCTGTACGAGGAAGCCGACACATCGGGCGTCGAGAAGCATTACATCGCCGACCCCCAGCATCCGTCCATCGCGCCGGTCGAATTCCGCTATCCGCGCGCCGGCACCGCGAACGCGCGCATCCGCCTGGGCCTGGTCGCCCGCACCGGCGGCCCGACGCGCTGGGTGACGTGGGACAATGCTGCCTTTCCGTACCTGGCGCGGGTCGTCTGGCCGAAGGGGCGCGGCCCGCTGTCGCTGGTCGTGCTGAACCGCGCCCAGACCCAGGAAAAGGTGCTGCGCGTGGACCCGGCCACCGGACTCACCACGACATTGCTGGACGAACATGACCCGGCCTGGATCAACATCACCCCGGCCGGCGAGGGACGCGGCCACGCGCTGCCGCGCTGGCTGCCGGACGGCAGCGGGTTCCTATGGGCCGCGGAGCGCGACGGCAGGTGGCGCCTGGAACTGCGCCGCGCCGACGGCACGCTGGATCATGCCGTCACGCCGCCGGACCTGCCGTTCGTCTCGCTGGACGATGTCGATGCCGATGCCGGCACCGTGACGGTCACCGCCAATCCGGACCGTATCCGGACAGCAATCTACCGCCTGGACCTGCATGGCGGCACGCCCGTGAAGCTGGGGACCGAACCCGGGCTGCATGCCACCGCCTTCGCCGAAGGCGGACATGCGCGCTTCGTCGACAGCGTCACGGGCGCGGACGGCAGCGCCGCCACCGTCGTGCGCGACCGGGACGGGCACGTGCTGGCCACGGTTCCCGCCGTGGCGGAAACCCCGACCCTGGCGCCGCATATCGAATACACGAGGGCCGGCGCGCGGGACATGGACGCGATGATCGTCCGCCCCGCCGACTTCACGCCCGGCCGGCGCTATCCGGTCGTGCTGTCGGTCTATGCCGGCCCCGGATACAAGCAGGTGCTGGACGCGCCGCGCCTGTATCTGGAAAACCAGTGCATGGCCAACCATGGTTTCATCGTCGTCAGCCTGGACGGACGGGGCACGCCGGGGCGCGACCATGACTGGGAACGGGCGACCAGGAACAACCTGATCGACCTGCCGCTGCAGGACCAGGTCGACGGACTGACCGCCCTGGGACGGCGCTTTTCCGAAATGGACATGACGCGGATCGGCGTGCATGGCTGGTCGTTCGGCGGCTATTTCACCGCGATGGCGACCATTCGCCGCCCCGATATCTTCAAGAGCGGCGTCGCGGGCGCGCCCCCGGCCGATTTCGCCGATTATGACACGGCCTACACCGAACGATACCTGGGCACGCCCCAGGCCGACCCGGACGGCTACCGGGCCAGCAACGTCCTGACCTATGCCGCCGCGCTGTCGCGGCCGCTGCTGATCATGCACGGCCTGACGGACGACAACGTGTATTTCGAAAACACGATGAAGATGACACAGGCCTTCATCACCGCCGGCCGGCCGTACAATCTGCTGCTGCTGCCCGGCACCCACATGCTGACCGATCCGGCGCTGCGCACGCAGGTGGCCCTGGCCCGCGAGGCCTTCCTGGCCGCCACGCTGAAACCCGAGACCACGGCGGCCATCCGGTAGGCCGCCCTCCTCCCCCTGCCCCGCGCCCGCCCTGCCGGCGGACGCGGGGCAGAACGGAATGAAACGGGACCTGTCCTACCGGTCGTCGGCCAGACAGGCCCAGCGTTCGTGATCGCGCCACGCGCCATCGATCTTCAGGTAGCGGGGAGAAAATCCCTCCCTGCGAAATCCCGCCCGCCGGACAAGGGCGATCGAGGCCATGTTCCCGGGCTGGATATTGGCCTCGACACGATGCAGGCCCAGCTCGTCAAAACCATATTCCAGCACCAGGCGCAGCGCGCGGGCCATCCGGCCGGTACGGGCATGGGCGCGCATGCCGTAATATCCCAGATAAGCACTGCAAAAGGCGCCCATCACGATCTGGCTGAACCTGAACACGCCCACGATTTCACCCGTGAAATCGTGCCGCGCCAGCAGGCCGACATCCGGACCGGTCACCAGACCGGCGAACCAGGAATCGAATCCACCCTGATCGATGAAGGGATTCACCCAGGGCGCATGGTAATCGCGATTGTCGATATTGGCGCGGATCAGGTCGGGGGCATCCGCCCGCATGACCCGGCGCACGAACACGTCCGTCATACCGGCGCCCCGCCATCCTGCCCGTGGCCCTGCCCGAAGCCGATCACCCCCATACCGGTCGCGAGAAGACAGAAGACGACGGAGAGGGGGAACAGGACAAACAGGCTGACGATGGACAGAAGGGCACAGACGTCGCCGTACGAACCGAACAATCCCGCCGCGCCGAAGAAGCCGAAATAGAGAAGACCCGTCATGGCGGCGGCAAAGACCGGCCGCGCCGGTCCGCCCGCGAACAGCCACGCCCAGTTGGGTACCACCAGCCGAAAGAAGAAGCTGTACATCGCCAGAATCGACGGCAGGGTGACGAGCGGCAGCAACAGCCAGGGTGACATATGCAGCCCGCGCGCCATTTCGGCCATGTCGCCATGCGTGGTGATGGTACGGATGGGCGCATAGCTCCATAGATTGGCTGCCCCCATCAGGGCCAGCCAGAACAGGAAACGCACCGCCGGACGGTTCATGTCCCGGGGACGGACGCGCCGGATGCACCAGAAGCACAGCACATAGAGAGCCCCGTTCCCCAGCGCCATCCCCGACAGGGCGATCAACGCCGCCGCACCGTCGCGATGGGCCGCGTAGATCGGGCCGTACGCGACATTTTCGTCGATCTCCCGCTGCAGCAGGATATTCACGATATCGGCGTGCCCATAATGCAGTGCCAGCGGATCGGCCTTGAAGCCCAGAAGCCACGCGGTGACGGCGTGGCTGTATTCATGCAGGAAAAATGCCAGGGCATGCGCCAGAAAGACGAACAGGACCGTCTCGGCCACGAACCGGGGGACCGCCTGATCACGCGGGAAAACAGGGGTCTCGGTCATGATCCGGTCCATACGGTGGCAGAGGCTTCGGTGTAGACCGCATCTCCGCTATTGTCACGGGACCGGAAGGATCGGGCCCGTGGGGCATCATTCCTTCTTGCCTTCCTGGCGGCGGGAACAAACATAGGCGCATCGCCCATGACCCGACGAGCCGGATTGCACGCCATGCCCCCAGCCCCCCCGCCGCCCACCGTTACGATCCGTTCCGCGCGGGCGGAGGATGTACCCGGCATCGCCGCGATCTATGCCCACCATGTCCTGCACGGCACGGCGTCGTTCGAGACCGAGCCCCCGTCGGCCGAGGACATGGCGCGGCGCATGGCGGCGCTGCGTGCGGGGGATTTTCCCTATCTGGTCGCCGAGGAAGGCGGGGCGGTCATCGGCTATGCCTATGCCGGCCTTTATCATCTCCGCGCCGCCTATCGCGACACGGTGGAAAATTCGGTCTACCTGGCGCACGACGCGGCGGGACGCGGGGTGGGGTCGATGCTGCTGGACGCCCTGCTGGCCGCCTGCGTGGCAAGGGGATTCCGGCAGATGATCGCCCTGGTCGGCGACAGCGCGAATATCGCGTCGATCCGGCTGCACGAGCGGCTGGGATTTCGTACGGTCGGAACGCTGCAATCGGTGGGATACAAACACGGACGATGGCTGGACGTCGTCCTGCTGCAACGCGAACTGGGCCCCGGGGACCGCTCGCCGCCACAGGCGCGGTCCTGACTGCCCCCCCCATACGGTCTTCCCACCATGCCGCATCCATCCAGACCGCCGGACGCGGACACCCACCCCAGCCTGGAGTTGGACACGGGCGGGCGGGACCGCGTCCTGGGGCCCGGCGCCATGGTGCTGGCGGGATTCGCCCGCGCCATCGCGCCCGACCTGATCGCCATGGTGGACATGGTCGCGCGCACGGCGCCGTTTCGCCGCATGTCCACGCCCAGCGGCCGGACGATGTCGGTCGCCATGACCAATTGCGGCACCGCCGGATGGGTATCGGACACGAAGGGATACCGCTACGACCCGATGGACCCGCTATCGGGCCATCCGTGGCCCGCGCTGCCCGCCCTGTTCGCCGACCTGGCGGCACGGGCCGCGTCCCGGGCCGGGTTTTCGGAATTCCACCCCGATGCCTGCCTGATCAACCGCTACGAGCCCGGAACGCGGCTGACCCTGCATCAGGACCGTGACGAGCACGATTTCAGCCAGCCGATCGTCTCGGTCTCGCTGGGCCTGCCGGCCATCTTCCTGTGGGGCGGGCCGGCACGATCGGACCGGGTGCGGCGCGTGCCGCTGGAACATGGCGATGTCGTGGTCTGGGGCGGCCCCGCGCGACTGGTCCATCACGGCATTCATCCGCTGACGGAGGGCATGCATCCGCTGACGGGCCGGGCACGGCTGAACCTGACCTTCCGGCGGGCGATGTAGATCGGCAGATGGCGGCGGGCGATGGACAGCGTGGCCGCCCGCGCCTATTCACGCGCGATGTCCCCGACCACCCCGACCCGCATCGGCATCGATTTCGGCACCACCAACAGTGTCGTGGTCATCGCAACGCCGGATGGCCGCACCCACACCGCGCGCTTCGCCCCGCCTGGCCACCCCGAGGCCGAAACCTGCCGCACACTGCTGTGCCTGTGGCAGGAGGAAGAGCGCGGGCGGCTGGCGGTGCATGAAGCGATCGGCGCCGCCGCCATCGACGCCTATCTGGATGACCCGGCCGAAAGCCGGCTGATCATGTCGATGAAATCGTACCTGGCGCAGACCTCGTTCCGCGAAACGCGGCTGCTGGGGCGGCGGCTGACGCTGGAAAACCTGATCGGTCGTTTCCTGACCGGGCTGATGCGCGAAGCCGGAATCGATCCGGCCGGCGTGACCGCCACGGTCGGCCGCCCGGTGCGGTTCGCGGGCGACATGCCCGACGATTCGTTCGGCGAGCAGCGTCTGCGCGACAGTTTCCACGATGCGGGATTCGGCGACATCGCCGTGGCGCTGGAGCCCGAGGCCGCCGGCTGGCGCTTCGCCCAGCGGCTGGATGGGCCGGCGACCATCCTGGTCGGCGATTTCGGCGGCGGCACCAGCGATTTTTCCATCCTGCGCTTCGACCCGGCCCAAGGCGGCACAGGACGGGGACACGCGCAGCCGTTGGGCCATGCCGGCGTGGGCATCGCGGGCGATCAGTTCGACTACCGGATCATCGACAATGTGGTCTCGCCCGCGCTGGGACGTGACAGCACCTATCGCGTCATGGGCGGCGCGCCGCTGCCCGTTCCCATCGAATGGTATGCCAGCCTGGCGCGATGGCACCGGCTGTCGCTGATGCGTACGCCGCAGACGCTACGCGCGATCGCGGACGTGGCCCGCACCGCCTCCGCCCCCCAGCGGCTGGACGCGCTGGCGACCCTGATCGCGGACCAGCAGGGCCAGGCCCTGTATCGCGCCATCGGCGCCGCGAAGACCGACCTGTCCCAGGCCGACAGCACAACCCTGCGCTTTCACCACAAGGACATCCGGATCGAACGCCGGATCACCCGGACGGAATTCGAGGACTGGATCGCCCCGGACCTGGCGCAGTTCGACGCGGCGGTCACCACCGCCCTGACCCGCGCGGGACTGACCGAGGCGGGGATCGACCGGGTGTTCCTGACGGGCGGCACGTCGTTCGTCCCGGCGGTACGGAACCTGTTCGTCACACGTTTCGGCGCCGAGCGGGTCGATCGAGGCGGAGAGTTCGTGTCGGTGGCCGAAGGGCTGGCCCTGATGGGCGGATAGGCTTCAGACTGGTCCCGTTCGGCAACAAGGAACCCTGCCCATGCTCTATCTGATCGGCCTGTTCTGCTCCCCGCTCGCACTGCTGCTGGCCGGTCGTCCGATCCAGGCGCTGCTGAACGGCGTGATCTGGTGCGTCTCGCTGTTCAGCCTGGTGGTCGGGCTGATCTTCGGCCTGCTGCCGGCGTTGCTGCTGTGGGGCATCGGCGTCGCCCACGCCTTTGCCGTCATCAACGCGCGCAACGCCGACCGCCGGGCCGACCGGCTGGCCGCCGCCCTGCGCGCCCGACGCTAACCGATATCGAACGATACGCCCTGCGCCAGCGGCAGGGTCGTACCGTAATTGATCGTGTTGGTGGCGCGGCGCATATAGCCTTTCCAGGCGTCCGATCCCGATTCGCGGCCGCCGCCGGTTTCCTTCTCGCCGCCGAACGCCCCGCCGATCTCGGCCCCGGATGTGCCGATATTGACGTTGGCAATGCCGCAATCGGACCCGGCGGCCGACAGGAACCGTTCGGCCTGGCGAAGGTCGGTGGTGAACACGGCCGAGGACAGGCCCTGCGGAACCGCGTTCTGCAACGCGACGGCGCGGTCGAAATCGGAGTATTTCATCACATACAGGATCGGCGCGAAGGTCTCGTCCAGCACCGGGCCGGCCTGTTCGGGCATTTCCACCAGGGCGGGACGGACATAATACGCATCGGGCCAGTCGGCCGCGCCTTCCCTGTGGCCGCCCGTGACCACGCCACCCAACGCACGCGCCGATTCCAGCGCACGCTGCATGCGGTCCATCGCCGCGGCATCGATCAGGGGGCCGACCAGATTGCCCTCTTCCAGGGGGCTGCCGACCGTCACGGTCGCATAGGCCGATTTCAGCCGCGCGACGAACCCGTCATAGATGGCGTCATGCACGAACAGGCGACGCAACGTCGTGCAGCGCTGGCCCGCCGTGCCCATCGCGGCGAAGGCGACGCCGCGCAGGGCCAGTTCCAGATCCGCCGACGGCGTAACGATGGCGGCGTTGTTGCCGCCCAGTTCCAGGATGGCCCGCGCGAAGCGGGCAGCCAGGCGCTGGCCGACCGCGCGGCCCATATCCGTGGACCCGGTCGCCGATACCAGCTTCACATCCGGATGATCGACCAGGATTTCACCCACCGCGCGTCCACCGGTCAGCAGGACCGACAGGCCGTCGGGGACCGCCGTGCCCGACGCCGCGAAGCGGGCGGCGGCACGGTGGAAAAGCGCCTGGCAGGCCAGGGCGGTCAGCGGCGTCTTCTCGGACGGCTTCCACACCACCGGGTTCCCGCATACCAGCGCCAGCGCGGCGTTCCAGGACCAGACTGCGACGGGGAAATTGAAGGCGGAGATCACGCCGGTAACACCCAGCGGATGCCAGGTTTCCATCATCCGGTGGTCCGGACGTTCGGTCGCGATCGTCAGGCCGTGCAACTGGCGGGACAGGCCGACGGCGAAGTCGCAGATATCGATCATTTCCTGCACTTCGCCCAGTCCCTCGGACGGGGACTTCCCGGCCTCGATCGACACCAGGCGGCCCAGGGCCGACTTGCCGGCACGCAATTCCTCGCCCAGCAGCCGCACCAGTTCGCCCCGGCGCGGCGCCGGCACCAGCCGCCACGCCTGGAAGGCCGCGTGGGCCGAGGCGATCCCGTCGCACGCCATCTGCCGCGTGGCGGTGGCAACACGCGCGATTTCCTGCCCATTGACGGGTGAACGCACAGGCAGGTCGCCCGTCAGGGCGTCGTCCGCGACCCCCAGCGTGGCGAGCAGCGAACGGGCTTCGACGGAAAGGTCGATCATCGGATATCCAGTCGGCAGGGTGGCGAAGGCAAACCAGGGACCATCGGCAGCGGCATGCGGCCGCCCGGCCGCTGCATAGCGATGCACCATATTCTTCGTAGACGATCTGCCGGGCGAGGCAAAACCCCGGGATTCGGGCCGCCCGACAGGCGCCAGGCCGAGTCTTTTACCAAACCTGTCGTTCTTTTCATGAACTTTTGATTCAAATCATGTTTTTGGTCCCTCGACCATGCCATACGAAAAGGGCGATGGGGGCATCGCAAATCGAACCATCACGATACCTTGCAGGGTCTTCGGACCCTGCATTTTTTTTGCCCATAGCCCCGCCCTGGGATGTCAGGCGACCGAAAGCGCCGCCGAGCCGACGACCGGCCTGGGTACCGTCATGGGGGCCACGCCCCCGTCCCCCCGAAGCATGTAGCCCTGGCCCCAGACCGTGGCGATCAGCGACCCTGCCCCCGCCTGCTGCAGTTTCTTGCGCACCTTGCAGATGAAGACGTCGATGATCTTCATCTCCGGCTCGTCCATGCCGCCATAGAGATGGTCGAGGAAGGCGTATTTGGTCAGGACCGTTCCCTTGCGCAGCAGCAGCAGTTCCAGGACCAGGTATTCCTTGCCGGTCAGGTGGACGGGCCGCCCGTTCACCGTCACCTCGCGGCTGTCCAGCGACAGCCGCAACGGTCCGGCATGCAGGATCGGCTGGCAATATCCCTTGGACCGGCGGACCACCGCCTGGATTCGGGCCGCGAGTTCCGGCGCGTCGTAAGGTTTGGTGATGTAATCGTCGGCACCGGCCGAAAAGGCCCGGACCTTCGCCTGCGGACCGCCCAGGCTGGACAGGGCGACGATCGGCGTTTCCCGGCGTGCCGCCCGGGTGGCACGCAGGACCTCGTACCCATCGATATCCGGCAGAACCATTTCCAGCAGGGCAAGATCGTAATCATAGCGCCGGAGCATTTCGACCGCCTCATGTCCCGTCGCAACATGATCCAGGGCATAGCCGATCGCGCGCAGGGCGCTGGAGGTGCCATGAGCCGTGCCACCATCATTCTCGACGAGCAAAACACGCATATATGCCACCATGAGTTTTGTTAAACCAACATTGCTACCTATAGGTGTATAAATTGTATGACACAATCTTCCCGGGACAGGTTAGGCATTAATACAGCCGCGTTATCCATCTGATCACGCATATGTTATATCACTCCGCCGTTCAGCACGACGGGCAGCGGAAAGGCATGCGTTCCGTTTCCGAGTCGGGGCGTGTTTTTCCTTGAACCGGCCCCGAAACCGGCTATACCCACCGCAACCGATCGCCGCGCGGACGCTGGACGCGCGGCGACACCCCGAACAAGAAACGATCATGAAACCCCGATCTAGAATCGCCTGGCGGGGACGCCGTGACCGATCTCTTTCGGTCGCCGGGTCTGTCTGCGGGCATCGTCCCTATCCGGGTCTGACCGTTCTGCCTGTTTGCTGACCCTGGTCGGCTGACCGGCAACCGGCCTCCCGGGTTCGAGCAACCGCTTGAGCGGCAGGAGGCCTTTTTCATGGCTTTTTGTATCTGTTTTGATGTCCGCGCCATGGCGCGGCGCGGCGACGACGCATGACCGGGCCGCGCAATGCCCCCTCGCCGGTTCCGCTGCGGGCGTGGTGCCGCGGCAGCGTCCTGCGCCACGCGCCGCATGGCGCCACCGCCGTTCCGCCGCCGGAGCCCCTTGCAACGTCCCTTGCAACCCGGCCGGTGCCGGTCCGCAGCCGCCTGGCACGTGACCTGGCGTTGGGCTGTGCCTGGGCGGCCGCGCGGACGGTGCAGGGGTTGCGCGGCCTGGGCGTGCTTCGGCCGAATCACGTCTCGCGCCTGGTTCCCGTCATCGTGCGCATGGCCGACGCCGCCGACTGGGCGCAGCCCGGCCGTCCATCCGGTCGACGGGACGAAGCGTGATCAGGCGGCGGGGGTCCAGTCGGGGCCGATCGTGACCGCATGGTTCAGGGGTCCGGCGCCCGCGCCATAGCCCGGCGCGGCCGCGATGGCGGCGCGCAGGTAGCGCCGGGCCCGGATCACGGCATCACGCAGCGTCAGGCCCTGCGCCAGGCCGGTGGCGATCGCGCTGGCCAGCGTGCAGCCTGTCCCATGGGTGTGGCGGGTATGCAGCCGCGTATCCGAAAACAGCTCGATCCCCGCGTCGGTGGCCAGCACGTCGGTCAGCACGTCGCCATCCAGGTGCCCGCCCTTGACCAGGACCGCCCCGGCCCCGGCCCGGCGCAGGTCCTCGGCCGCCCGCCGCATGTCGTCCACCGTGCGAATCGGACGTCCGACCAGGACTTCGGCCTCCGGCAGGTTGGGGGTCAGCAGGGTGGCCAGAGGCAGGAGATCCCGCCTGAGCGTCTCCACCGCGTTATCCTGCAACAGGCGCGAGCCGCCCTTGGCCACCATGACGGGATCGAGGACATAGGGGATGCCGGGATGGACACGAATGATGTCCGCGACGGCCAGGATGACCTCTGCCCGGTCCAGCATCCCGCTCTTGAACGCATCGGCGCCCAGGTCGTCCAGCACGCTGCACATCTGCTGCGCCACGAAATCGGGCGGGACCGGCAGCACGCCCGTCACCCCCAGCGTGTTCTGCACGGTCAGGGCGGACAGCGCCGTCATGGCAAACCCGCCCAGCGCCGTGATGGTCTTGATATCCGCCTGGATTCCCGCGCCGCCGCCGGAATCGCTGCCCGCGATGACGAGGATGCGCCCCTTCATGGCCCCCGTCCCTAGGCCACGACCTGGGCCGAATCGATCGCCTCACACATTTCGGCGACGATTCGTTCCACCAGCGCCGGGTCCTCGGCCTCGGCCATGACCCGGACCAGGGGTTCCGTGCCGCTTTCGCGCAGCAGCAGCCGGCCGGCCGTGCCCAGTTCGGCTTCCGCCCGGCGGCGGGCGTCCTGCACCGAAGGGGCGTGAAGCGGGCTCTTGCCCGTGAAGCGGACATTGCGCAGCATCTGCGGGAACGGGGTGAACATGCGGCAGACCTCGCTGGCCGGGCGGCCTTCCTCGACCAGCACGGCCAGGACCTGCAGCGCCGCCACCAGCCCGTCGCCGGTCGTGGCGAAATCGGACAGCACCATATGGCCCGACTGCTCGCCCCCCAGGTTGGCGCCCAGTTCGCGCATCCGCTCGACCACGTACCGGTCGCCTACCGCGGTGCGCACCAGTTCCAGGCCCAGCCCCTCCAGGCACCGCGCCAGGCCCATGTTCGACATCACCGTCGCCACGATCTGTGCCGAGTTCAGCCGCCCCTGCCGGCCCCAGGACCGGGCGATCAGGGCCAGGATCTGGTCGCCGTCGATCAGCCGCCCCTTCTCGTCCGCGATCAGCACGCGGTCGGCGTCGCCGTCCAGGGCGATGCCGATATGGGCGCCGTGCGCGACCACTGCCTCGCACAGGGATTCCGGCTTGGTCGAGCCGCATTGTTCGTTGATGTTGATGCCGTCGGGCTCGCACCCGATGCGGATGACCTCGGCCCCCAGTTCCCACAGCGCGGTGGGCGCGACGCGATAGGCCGCGCCATTGGCGCAGTCGATGACGATGCGCAGGCCGTCCAGCCGCCGCCCGCGCGGGAACGAGGCCTTGGCATTCTCGATATACCGCCCGGCGGCGTCATTCAGGCGCGAGGCCCGGCCGATCCGGTCCGGCGCCGCCAGCCGGCCGGCCAGGTCGGAGCGCATCAACTCCTCGATTTCGGCCTCGGTCTCGTCCGACAGCTTGAATCCGTCGGGACCGAACAGCTTGATCCCGTTATCGCCGAACGGGTTGTGCGAGGCCGAGATCATGACGCCCAGGTCGGCGCGCAGCGACCGCGTCAGCATGGCGATCGCGGGCGTGGGCATCGGCCCGACCAGCGTCACGTCCATGCCGGCGGACAGGAAGCCCGACACCAGCGCGCATTCGATCATGTAGCCCGACAGGCGCGTGTCCTTGCCCAGCAGCACGCGATGGCGGTGCACGCCCCGCGTGAAGCGCAGGCCGGCGGCCTGCCCCAGCTTCTGCGCGATTTCCACCGTCATCGGGTCCTGGTTGGCGAGGCCGCGGATGCCGTCGGTGCCGAATAGATGTCTGGTCTTGCTCATTCCCGGCTATCCCTGGTTCTGCCCTGCCATGGCGGGCCCTGATGCCGGCTTATCGCAGGTCCACACGCCCTGCCAGACCCGCAGGGCCTGAACCATGGCCGGCACGTTATGTACACGCAGGATCGTGTTGCCGAGTTCCAGGCCCGGCAGGGTGCTGGCCACGGTCCCCGGATCGCGGTCGGCGGCCACCTGCACCCCGGCCAGTTCCCCCAGCGTGCGCTTGCGCGACGTTCCCAGCACGATACGGCACCCCAGGTTCGCCAGGATCGGCAACCGGCCCAGCAATGCGGCATTCTGCGCCGTGGTCTTGGCGAAGCCGATGCCGGGATCGACGAGGATGCGATGGCGCGCGACACCGGCGGCCACGGCCGCGTCGATTCGCGCGGCGAGTTCGCGCGTCACGTCGGCGCCCACGTCGCCATAGGTCGCAAGGCGCGACATCGTCTGCGGCGTGCCGCGCATATGCATCAGCACCACGGGGCACCCGGCATCCGCCACCACCCCCAGCGCATCCGGGTCATGCGCCAGCGCCGAGACATCGTTGATCAGCGTCGCCCCCAGCCCCAGCGCGGAGGCCATGGTACGGGCGTTGCGGGTGTCGACCGACAGTACGGCCCCGGTCCGGCCGTGCAGGTCCGCCAGCACCGGAGCGATGCGGGCCCATTCCTCGTCCGGCGTCACCACGGCGGCGTCGGGCCGCGTGCTCTCGCCGCCGATATCCAGCAGCGCGGCACCGGCTTCCACCATGGCCGCCGCGGCACGCAATGCGGCGTCCGGTCCCATATGGCGGCCACCGTCGCTGAAGCTGTCCGGCGTCACGTTCAGGATGCCCATCACCCGCGGCCCGTCCGGCAGGTCCGCCGACGGCAGCGGCGCCGTCACACGGGCCAGGACCGGCAGCCAGCCGGGCGGAATATCGCCCGCGCGGACCAGGCGGACATCGTCCCCGTCGATCAGCCGAGCCAGGGTAAAGGCCGCCGGCCCACCGGCCAGCCAGTGGGCCAGTCCCGCCGCCACGGCCACATGCGCCTGCCGCCCCAGGACCAGCCCCACGGGTTCGATCAACCGAAGACAATCCATCCAGCCTTCCCGTTTCCCTGCGCCCAACGGAAAACAGGCGGGGGATACCCCCGCCTGTCGTGTTTATTCGAATAGACGGCGCCTTAGCCCGGCTGCGGCGCCGGATCCAGCCCCCCGCCGCCCGGCGAGGGCAGCGGCGCGGCCGGCGGCGTGGGCGGAACCGAGGCGCGGCGATTTTCCGGCATCGGGTCGTCCACCACCACCCGCTCGATCGGCTCGCCGCGCAGGACCTGGCGGATTTCCTCGCCCGACAGGGTTTCGTACTCCAGCAGGGCCTGGGCCAGGCGATGCAGTTCGTCGACATGCTCGATCAGCAGCGTCCGGGCCCGGGCATAGGCGCTGTCGATCAGGATCTTGATCTCGTCATCGATCTCGCGGACCGTTTCCTCGGACACGTTCTTGTTCTGGGTCACGCTGTGGCCCAGGAAGACTTCCTGCCCGTTATCGCCATAGGCGATCATGCCCAGCTTGTCGCTCATGCCCCATTCGGAAACCATGCGGCGGGCCAGGTCGGTCGCCATCTTGATGTCGCCCGACGCGCCGTTGGACACGTTGTCGGCGCCGAAGATGATCTCCTCGGCCGCGCGGCCGCCCATGGCCAGCGTCAGCTCGCCCAGGCATTTCGCCCGGCTCTTGGAATAGCGGTCGCCCTCCGGCAGGCTCATGACCAGGCCCAGCGCGCGGCCGCGCGGAATGATCGTGGCCTTGTGCACCGGATCGGCGCCGGGGGTCAGGATCGCGACCAGCGCGTGCCCGCCCTCGTGATAGGCGGTCATCCGCTTTTCGTCGTCGCTCATGACCAGCGAGCGGCGCTCGGCACCCATCAGGACCTTGTCCTTGGCGTTCTCGAATTCCAGCATCGCGACCGTGCGCTTGCCCAGCCGGGCGGCCATCAGCGCGGCCTCGTTCACCAGGTTGGCAAGGTCGGCACCCGAAAAGCCCGGCGTGCCGCGCGCGATCACCTTGGGATCGACGTCGGAGGCCAGCGGGACCTTGCGCATGTGCACGCGCAGGATCTTCTCGCGTCCCACCACGTCGGGGTTGGGCACCACCACCTGGCGGTCGAAACGGCCGGGGCGCAGCAGGGCCGGGTCCAGCACATCGGGACGGTTGGTCGCGGCAATCAGGATCACGCCCTCATTGCTCTCGAAACCGTCCATTTCGACCAGCATCTGGTTCAGGGTCTGCTCGCGCTCGTCGTTGCCGCCGCCCAGGCCGGCGCCGCGATGGCGGCCCACGGCGTCGATTTCATCGATGAAGATGATGCAGGGGGCGGCCTTCTTGCCCTGTTCGAACATGTCGCGGACGCGGGACGCGCCGACGCCGACGAACATCTCGACGAAGTCCGAGCCGGAGATGGTGAAGAAGGGCACGTTCGCCTCGCCCGCGATGGCGCGGGCCAGCAGGGTCTTGCCGGTGCCCGGCGGGCCGACCAGCAGCACGCCCTTGGGGATCTTGCCGCCCAGGCGGGTGAATTTCTGCGGGTCACGCAGGAAGTCCACGATTTCCTGCAGTTCGCTCTTGGCTTCGTCAATGCCGGCCACGTCATCGAACGTCACGCGGCCCTGCTTTTCCGTCAGCATGCGGGCGCGGGACTTGCCGAAACCCATCGCCCGGCCGCCGCCGGCCTGCATCTGCCGCATGATGAAAATCCAGGCGCCGAACATCAGCAGGATCGGGGCGTAGTTGATCAGATAACGCAGGAACGGATTGGAATCGCTGTCCAGCGGCTTCGCGACCACCTCGACGCCCTTTTCGGTCAGGCGCGGGATCAGGGTCGGGTCCTGGGGAGTGTAGGTCTCGAACGACGTGCCGTCCGTCAGCGTGCCGGAGATATTGTGATCCTGCACGATGACCGAGCGCACGCGCCCGCCATTCACATCCCCGATGAAGTCGGAATATGCCAGTTGCTGCGACGCATGCTGCACGCTTCCAGGCTGGAAGACGTTGAACAGCAACAGCAGCAGCACGATGATGATAACCCAGAGAGCCAGGTTCCGGCCAAAATTGTTCATCTTGCCCATTGTTCCATACGCTGGCGCCAACCAGCGGCCAAACGCCTTTTCAACCTAATGTTCACCCATACATAGGCGGTTCGGGGGACATTCACACCCCCATGGCCCCTCTTTCTTGTCAAAAGCGGGCGGTCTCGGCCGCTACCGCCCCCGGGGTCAGCATCAGGGCCACCCCCGCCAGGTCCGCCGCGTGGCAGATCCCCATGGTCGGAACCGCCACCACCCGCCCCGCGCGATGCAGCGCCGGCAGGGTGCGCAACGCGCGCGCGGGCCATTGCGTTCGCCAGCCGGGGGGCGCCCAGGCCCCGGACGGGCCGGCCGCGCCCAGCGTCACACCGTCCAGGTTCGTGCCCGCCGGCGCCGACAGGACGAAGCGCCCGTCCCACACGCAGTCCGGCCGGGCGACGACCGGGGGCTGCATCGCCGCTTCCTCGCGCAGCAGCAGCCATCGATGGCCGGCGCGCTTCAGGGCCGGCCCCGCCGCCATCAGGCAGGTGCCCCCCAGCGTCGCCGGCCGCGGGGCGGCGCACAGGGCCGCGACCGCCCGCGAAGGGGGCAGGTAGTCCGACCCCGACACCGCCCGCATCAGGAACGCCAGCGCCCTGGGGCAGGTCGGATCGTCGGCCAGCGCCACCCAGCCCCCTTCCGCCATCGTCACGTTCCGGGCCAGCAGCGCGGCCTGCCTGGCATCACGGTCCATGCGCGCCGCGCCGGCCCGCGACGCCGCCGCGCGGAGCGGCCCGCGTGCCGCCGGGTCGTCGTCCAGCGCCGCGCGCACCCGGGCCCGTTCGGCGCGCGGATCGGCATTCGACGGGTCTTCGACCCATGCCAGGCCGGCGCGGCGCAGCGTCGCGCGCAGGCGGTCGCGATCGACACCCAGCAGGGGACGCACCAGACGCAGATCGGCGGTGAAGCTGACGGAGGCCATGCCGGCCAGACCGTCCGGCCCGCTGGCGGCGCGGCGGCGGATGGCGATCGTTTCCGCCTGGTCGCCGGCATGATGGCCCAGCAGCAGGTCGACGATGCCCGCCCGCCGGCAGGCCCGGGCCAGCGCCGCATAGCGTGCGCGACGGGCCCGGTCGGCCAGGCCGGGCCCGGGCCGCAGGCCGTCGAGAACCAGGATGTCGGCGGGAATGCCCAGGGCATGCAGCCGCCGCCGGGTCAGCGCGGCCTCGGCCGCCGCGGCGGGACGCAGGCCGTGATCGACGATCAGGGCACGGACCGCGCGGCGCCAGCGCGCGGCCAGGTAGGCCAGGCATAGACTGTCGGCGCCGCCCGATACCGCCACCCCCACCGGGGGCATGTCCGGCCCATCGGGCAGCCAGGGACCAAGCCCCGCCATGATGGCGGCGAAACGGGCGTCATCCAGTACGCCCGAGCGGGTCGGGCCCCCGGCGGGGTCCCCGGTCAGCC
The DNA here is from genome assembly GCF_000021325.1 of Gluconacetobacter diazotrophicus PA1 5. Taxonomy (GTDB): domain Bacteria; phylum Pseudomonadota; class Alphaproteobacteria; order Acetobacterales; family Acetobacteraceae; genus Gluconacetobacter; species Gluconacetobacter diazotrophicus. The sequence goes on from NC_011365.1 coordinate 1,347,888, forward strand.
TGATATCAGTGGCATCCGGCACGGGTGCGGTAGATGGCCTGCGCGCTGCGGACGCGGGGGGCGGGGGTGGGGAATTCCGCCTTCAGCTTCGCCAGCGCCTGACAGGCCGAAGCCTTGTCGCCCAGGGCGAGCAGCGTGGCCGTGACCCCCAGCAGGGCATCCGGCGCGCGGCCCGAATGCGGCGCGCGGTTATAGGTGTCGTAATAGGCGACGGCGGACTGGCGATATTGCTTCTGCCCGGCCAGGGATTGCGCCAGCAGGAACTGCGCGTCCACCTGGCGCGGGCCGCGCGGGCCGGCCAGGACCTTCTGGGCCGCCGCCTGGGCTGCCGCGTAATCGCCGTGCAGCAGGGCGGCGTTGCCCTGCTGCAGCAGGGCCTCGGGCGTTTGCCTGGCCGGTGCTTCGGGCGCGGGTGCGGCCGGAGCGGCGGCGGGCGGGGCGCCGGCCGGGGCGGGGTGACCGTTCTGCGCCGCGAAATTCATGTCCTCGATCTGCTTGGACAGGGCCGCGTTCTGCTGCTGGACCTGGTTGGTCAACTGGTCGAGCTGGCCCCGCATGTCGCGCACCTGCTGTTCCAGCGTCATCACCCTGTTCAGCAATTGCGCCGTCAGGTCGCCATTGGCCGGCGGCATCACGTTCTGCGGCACGCTGTCCGGCCCGGCCGGCGGCAGCATTCCGCCCCCGGCCCCGGGGGCCGACTGCAACTGCGATAGTTGCTGGCGCAGATCCATGATCTGGTTCTGCAGCGCGATGCCTTCGCGGCTGGTCATTCCGTCCTGGGCGCGGACGGGCAGCGGCGACAGGATGGTCAGGGCGGCCATCACGCCTAGGAACGGCGGAAGGTGGCGGAATGCAGCGGACCGCATGAACGGATTTCCCCCAAGTCACGGGCAAGGTCACAAGACAGGCCCTGTTATGTACCACGGACCAGACAAAACAAAACCGGCCAGGCGACGGGCGCCTGGCCGGTTCCGACCGATCGGACGACGATCCGATCGATACGATCAGCGGACCGAGGTGATCGCGTTGCGGTTCTGGGCCCACGACTGCTCGTCGTCACCCGTCGCCGTCGGACGATCCTTGCCGTAGGAGATCGTGGTGATGCGCGAAGCAGCCACGCCCTTGGCGACCAGGTAGTCACGCGCCGCGTTGGCGCGACGCTCGCCCAGGGCGATGTTGTATTCTTCGGTGCCACGGTCATCGCAGTTGCCCGCGACCTGGATCGTGACCTGCGGATACTTGGCAAGCCAGGCGGCCTGACGGTCGAGCGTCGCCTGGGCGTCGCTGGACAGGTTGTTCTTGTTCAGCTCGAAGAACACGCGGTCGCCGACATTGGCGACCAGGTCGGCTTCGCTGCCCGGGGTGACGCCGGTGCTCTGCGCGGCGGCGCCGGTTCCGGTCGTGGCGCCCTTTTCGTTCTCACCCGAGCACGCCGCCAGAAGAACGGCCATGCCAAGCGCACCAAGAAGCTTCAGTCTCATTATTTTAGATCCTGAGATCGGTTCCCGCGTGGAACCATATGATTAAGTTGCCGGGTAAAGGTCCGGTCCCGACACTCGTTTTGTTCCGCCAACAACCCAGAGGCAGAACGTTGCGAACACTGGAGACCACTTGCCGGTTAGCGCCAGACGCGACGAAGCGTCAAGATGCCCGGAACACATGTCCGATATCTTGTTTCAGTATTGACCGGAAAAGCACAGTAACGCGCTTCCCCGGTCTTTAAATCTTAACCGTTCAGCGGCGACCAGGCCGGGTCGGACGCGCCGCCGGCCGGAATCGCGCGTTCGTGGAAGCCGGTGATATCGACGGTGCTGATGCCCGAGGAAAACCCTGCCCCGCCGGCCCCCGCCGCCGTCTGGCGGCAGAAGGCGATCACCCGTCCGTTCGGGCAGAAGGTGGGGCTTTCGACGGTGAAGCCCTGGGTCATGATCCGCTCGCCCGTGCCGTCGGGGGCCATCACGCCCAGCGAGAAGCTGCCGTTGGCGATCCGGGTGAAGGCGATCAAATCCCCGCGCGGTGACCAGACCGGCGAGCCGTACACGCCGTTGCCGTACGAAATACGCCGCGCGTCGCCGCCGCCCGCGCTCATGATATAAAGCTGCGGCGAACCGCCCCGGTCCGAGTTGAAGACGATCTGCGAGCCGTCCGGGCTGTAGCACGGGCTGGTATCGATGGCGCCGGAACTGGTGATCTGCCGCTTGGCCCGTGTGACCAGGTCCACGCTATAGATGTCCGACCCCGCGCCGCGCGTGGCCGACAGGATGACCGCCCGCCCGTCCGGCGCGAAACGCGGCGCGAACGAGATCCCTTCGAAATCGCCCAGCAACTGCTGCCGGCCCGTCGCCAGGTTGAGCATGTAAACGCGCGGGCGGTTGTTGGCATAGGACATGAACGCCAGTTGGTCGCTGGTCGGGCTGAAGCGCGGGGTCAGGGTCAGCCACTGCCCCCCCGACAGGTAATGGCTGTTGGCGCCGTCCTGGTCCATGATCGCCAGCCGCGTCGTCTGGTGCGCGCGCGGACCGGACCGGGCGATATAGGCGATGCGGGTGTTGAAATAGCCCTTTTCGCCCAGCAGCCGTTCATAGATCACGTCGGCGATGATGTGCGCGATCTTGCGCGCGTCGCCGGCGCCCGCCGTATAGGCCGTGCCCTGGATCTGCTGGCCGGTCAGCACGTCCCACAGGCGGAATTCCACGCGCAGGCCGCCGCCGCCGGTCGTCGCGGAACCGCTGACCAGCGCGCGGGCGCCCAGCGACTTGTACGTTCCGAAATCCGGCACCCCCACGGGCAGCGACCCGCTGATCGGGGCGAACAGGCCGCAATTCCCCAGGTCGCCCGAGATCACGCTGCTGACCAGCGCGCCCGCGTCGCCGCCCAGCGCCGGAATGACGATGGGAATCGGCGCCGTGCGGGCCTGGTCCACCGTGATTTCGGCGGCACCCGGGCCCGCCGCGGGCGCGCCCTGCGCGACGGCCGACAGCGGCGCGGCCAGGATGCCGGCCGCGATGCCGCCGCCCGTTCCCAGCAGCATGCGGCGGCCGAGATGGGTCGCCAGCAGCGATGCATCGGTATCGGAAATCCAGGGGGAAGTCGGCGGAAGGTCACAGGGACGCATGGTCTTCTCCTCGAACGCACCGCCCGTGCATGGGCTGCGGCAGGTTGTGCTGCTTCATGGGCGGAAAACGAATTTGAGCTGCCGCGTTTGCCCCAGCATCGCCTTGGGCAGCGGCAATTGCGCGCAGGTGGGGCTGAGCACCGCCGCGCGGGCCCGTTCCGCCAGCGCGCGATAGGACGAATCGGCGTCCATGCGCGCCTGGGTTTCCGGCGCGAACTGGACGATGCGGGCCATGCCCGTGGCATCCACCGTCACCACCAGATGGGCGACGAAGGTGGCGTAATCCCGCGCCGCCGTATCTTCGGTATAGCAGCGGCGCACGGCATTTCCGATCGCGCGCTGGTCGGCCGCGTTCAGCGCGCTGGTGATGTCACCGTCCGGTGCGCCGCCGCCGTTGGGTGCGCCGCCCTGCAGCGGGTTGGCGCGCGCCTTGGGCGGATGGGTCTGCTTCTGGTCCGCGCGGAACGCATCCAGCGTCGCCAGCAGCGAGTGCGTGTCAGGCACCGCCTTCTTCGTCTCGTTCGGCTGGGTGACGTGCGAGAATTGCTGCATCTTGGGCAGCGCGTTGGGTTCGGGCTGCGGCGTCGGCGGCGAGGCCGCGCGCGAGGGCACCGGCGGCGCCGGCGGGGTCGGCGGCGCCTGGACGGCGTCGGGCGACGGTTCCTCGACCTTCGGCGGCACCTGCGTGTCCGGAAGTTCGACCGGCGGGGTTTCCGGCGGCGGCGGCATGGGCGGCGGCGGAGGGGGCGGCGGCGGCGGTTCCTCGGTCGGCGCCTGGACCGGCGGCGTCGGGGCCGGGGGGGCCTCCTGCGGCACGGGGGCCGGCGCGGGCGCGGGCTTGGGGGCCGGCTTTTCGGCCTTGTGCGGGGTGCCGCCGCTGTCCGAACTGGTGAATTCCATCTCGATCGTCGGCGGGGGCGGCGGTTCGGTGGGCACCGGAATGGGCAGCCCCAGCAGCACTGCCAGAAGCAGCGCCATATGCGCGGCCCCCGATACGACGATCGATCGCCGCATCAGGATACGTTCGGAACGGCGCGGCTGAACCACGACGAGGATGCTCCTAGCCGATGACGATCAAGGGGGGCGCGATCAGGGCGCGCCGCCGCCGGACGGCGGCTGCTGGGCCAGGAGGGCGACGTGGGTGAAGCCGCCCGCCGTGATCCGGCCCATCACTTCCATCACGCGGCCGTAATCGATGTGGGAATCGCCACGGACGAAGATCCGGTGCGCGGGGTCGTTCTGCGCCGCCGCGCGCAACTGGTCCACGAGTTGGTCGGACGAGACCGGGTTGTCACCCAGGTACAGCGCGCCGTCCGAGCGGATGGACACGGTGATCGGCTTGGTGTCGGCATTGACCGGCGCCGCGTCGGTTTTCGGCAGGTCGACATTCACGCCGCTGGTCATCATCGGCGCCGTCACCATGAAGATGATGAGCAGCACCAGCATGACGTCCACCAGGGGGGTGACGTTGATGTCCGACATGGGACGCCGGCGCCCGCGGCGCCCACCCCCTCCACCGAGCGAAACGCCCATGATTCAGCCCCTTTCCTCGGACTGGCGAGAGAGGATGGCGGCGAATTCGGTCCCGAACGCCGCCATGCGGTCCTCGAACAGAGACAGGCTGTTGTTGATGACGTTATAGGCGATCACCGCCGGGATGGCGGTCACAAGGCCGATGGCGGTGGCGAACAGGGCCTCGGAAATGCCGGGGGCGACCACGGCGAGGTTGGTGTTGTGCATCGCGGCGATGGCCCCGAAGGCGTGCATGATGCCCCACACCGTGCCGAACAGGCCGATGAACGGCGCGACCGGGCCGATCGTGGCCAGGAAGATCATCCAGCGGCCCAGGCGCTCCATCTCCCGCGTGATCGTGATGTTCATGGCGCGATCGACGCGTTCCTGCACGCCGCCGCGCGCCAGGTCCACGCCCGAGATCCGCGACGAGCGGCGCCATTCGCCCATGGCGGCGCCGAAGACCGCCGCCAGCGGGTGAACGGGCTTCGCCCCGTCGGTCTCATACAGGTCGTCCAGGCTGCCGCCCGACCAGAACTTGTCCTCGAAGACGCCGGCCTGCCGGTTGACGCGCCGCAGGGTGACGATCTTGTCGAAAATGATGCCCCACACCACCACGCTGCTGAATACCAGCCCGATCATCACCAGCTTGACGACGATCGCCGCATGGAGAAACAAACTCCACAGCGACAGACCCGACGCTGCCGCGCCCAGGTTAGCCGCGTTAACCGCTTGGTCCAAAAACGCCTCCTGCACCTTCTGCCCGTCGCCGCGCGATCGCGATCCCGACCGCCGAGTCGGGGGCAGTCTGACACTGCACTCCAGTGCGTTCCTTATAGGCTTCCGCGGGAAAGCAGAAGCACCCCAGCCGCAGGACACACCCATCGAAACAAGAAATTACCGACCGGCCTTCAATCCACGAGTCCAGTCAGAAGATCACGCCATAAAGGCGGAAATCGGGCGGCCCGGCCATCGGCCGCGCGCACGCAGGCCAGGCGGACATCCAGCGCCGCGCACAGCGTCTGCCCCAGCAGGAAGGTCTGTTCCAGCCGGCAACTGGCCGAGCCCAGTTCGGTCAGGCGCGTGGTCACCGTCACGACGTCATCCAGCCGCAGCGGAGAGCGGTAGTCGATGCTGGCGTTGCGCACCACGAAGGCGAGGCCGAAATCGTCCAGCAGCGCGGACACCGGCTGGCCCAGGCCGCGAATCGCCTCGGTCCGCGCGCGCTCGGCCAGGCCGAGATACCGGGCGTGATAGACCACGCCGCCGGCGTCCGTATCTTCGTAATAAATGCGGAAAGGAATGTTGTGCCTCACCCGTCGTCCCCCTGCAGCAGGTCGCCCTGGCCCGTCTGCCGTGGCGGGGGGGCAAGCCCCAGATGCCGCCAGCCCCGCTCGCCCAGCATGCGTCCCCGGCTGGTACGCAGGACCAGCCCCTCCTGGATCAGGTAGGGTTCGACCACGTCTTCCAGCGTGTCTCGCGCCTCGGCCAGGGCGGCGGCCAGGGTTTCCACCCCCACCGGGCCGCCGTGATGATGTTCGGCGATGCGGCGCAGATAGCGCCGGTCCATCCCGTCCAGCCCCAGCGAATCGACTTCCAGCCGCGACAGGGCGGCGTCGGCCATCGCGCGGTCCACCGGGCCGCCACGGGTGACCGAGGCGAAGTCGCGCACCCGCCGCAGCAGGCGCCCGGCGATGCGCGGCGTGCCGCGCGACCGGCGGGCGATTTCCTCGGCCCCTTCCGGCGTCAGGTCGAATTCCAGCTTCCGCGCCCCGCGCGAGACGATCTGGCGCAGTTCGTCGGGGGTGTAGAACACCAGCCGCAGCGGAATGCCGAACCGGTCGCGCAGCGGGGTGGCCAGCAGCCCGGCCCGCGTGGTCGCGGCCACCAGGGTGAAGGGCGAGAGGTCGATGCGTACCGAGCGCGCCGCCGGCCCCTCGCCGATGATCAGGTCGAGCTGGAAATCCTCCATCGCCGGATACAGTACTTCCTCGATCGCCGGCTGCAGGCGGTGGATTTCGTCGATGAACAGCACGTCACGGGGCTGCAGGTTGGTCAGGATGGCCGCCAGGTCGCCCGCGCGCTGGATCACGGGGCCCGAGGTCGCGCGAAAGCCGACCCCCAGTTCCCGCGCCACGATCTGCGCCAGCGTGGTCTTGCCCAGCCCCGGCGGGCCGTGCAGCAGCACGTGGTCCATCGCCTCGCCCCGCTGGCGGGCGGCGGCGATGAAGATGGCCAGGTTCTCGCGGCTGGCCTTCTGGCCCGTGAAATCGTCCAGGGTCTGCGGCCGCAGCCCGGCTTCGGCAGCATCTTCCGCATTGCGGGCGGGATCGACCTCGCGGAGGGGGATTTCGGTCATCGGGCAAGTTCCCGCAGGCTTTCGCGGATCACGACATCCAGGTCCGCCTTGCCGTCCAGGCGCGCCAGGATGCGCCCCACCACCGGCTGGGCCTCGGCCCGGCGGAAGCCCAGGCCCGCCAGCGCCAGCAGGGCATCGGCTTCCACCCCGCCCGAGGCCGGGGGGGCCGCGATCGTCACGCCCGGCCCGGCGGGCATGCGCCCGGCCTTGTCGCGCAGTTCGGTCAGGATGCGCTCGGCCAGCCGCGCGCCGACACCCGACACCCGGGTCAGGCTGGCCTTGTCCGCCGCCGCGATCACCCCGGCCAGGTCGCCCGGCGACAGGGCGGAGAGAATGGCCAGCGCGACCTTCGCCCCCACCCCCTGGACCGTCGTCAGCAGGCGGAACCAGTCGCGCTCCGCGGCTTCCGCAAAGCCGTAGAGCAGGAAGGCATCCTCGCGCACCACGGTCTCGACCAGGACGCGGGTCACATCGGGCGGACGGGGCAGCGCCGAGAGCGTGCGGGTGGAGGCATGGACCAGATAGCCGACGCCGCCGACATCGACCACGCAGCGGTCGGATTCCATCTGCCCCACCAGCCCGGTCAGGTGCGCGATCATGCCATACGGGTCCCGGCCGACACCCGCAGGGCGCTGGCCCGGTGATGGGCATGGCAGATCGCCACCGCCAGCGCATCGGACGCGTCCGCCCGGCGGATCGTCGCCCCGGGCAGCAGACGGCGCACCATCATTTCCACCTGATCCTTGCTGGCGGCGCCGGTGCCGACCACCGCCCGCTTCACCGCCATGGCACCGTATTCCGAAACCGCGATTCCGGCCAGCGCCGGCACCAGCAGCGCCACCCCGCGCGCATAGCCGAGCTTCAGCGTCGAGGCCCCGTTGCGGTTGACGTACGTCTCCTCCACCGCGGCCTCGCGCGGGCCGTACCGGCGCACGAGGTCCAGCAGGGAATCGTGCAGGCAGCGCAGCCGCTCCGGCACGGGCGCGTCACCGTCCGTGGCGATCACGCCGTCCGCGACATGGCACAGCCGGTTGCCGTCCACATCGACCAGCCCCCAGCCGGTGAAGCGCAGGCCCGGATCGATGCCCAGCAGCCGGACCATCCGTCCATTCGGCCCCGTGGCGGGCGTCAGGCGGACAGCCTCTCGGCCACGTCGTCGGGCAGGTCGAAATTGGCGTAGACCGCCTGGACGTCGTCATGTTCGTCCAGCACGTCGATCAGCTTCAGCACGCCGCGCGCCTTGTCCTCGTCCAGGGTCACGACGGTGCCGGGGCGCCAGTCGAACTTCGCGCTGGACGGTTCGCCGAAGCGGGTTTCCAGCGCGTCGCGCACGGCGAAGAACGATTCCACGGGGCATGTGACCTCGTGCCCCTCGTCCGTGCTTTCGACGTTTTCGGCGCCGGCTTCGATCGCCGCTTCCAGCATCTCGTCCTCGGTGGCGACCGCGGCCGGATAGGTGATGACGCCCAGGCGGGTGAACATGAAGGACACCGAATTGGTCTCGCCCAGCGACCCGCCATGCTTCGAGAACGCGGCGCGGACATCCGAGGCCGTGCGGTTGCGGTTGTCGGTCAGGGCTTCGACGATCACGGCGACGCCGGCCGGGCCGTAGCCCTCGTACCGGACCTCGGCATAATCGTCACCGCCGCCGGCGCCGGTCGCCTTCTTGATCGCGCGCTCGACCGTGTCCTTGGGCATGTTGACTTCGCGGGCCGCGGAAATGGCGGCGCGCAGGCGGGGATTGGATGCCGGGTCGGGCATGCCGGACCGCGCGGCGACGGTGATTTCGCGAATCACCTTGGCGAACTGCCGGGCGCGGCGCGCGTCCTGCGCGCCCTTGCGGTGCATGATGTTCTTGAACTGGGAATGACCCGCCATGGCTCGTCTCTACTGAAGTGTATGCAAAATCTTCTTTTTTCGGGAGAAAACGGGCCTCCCGATCAACCCATCCGCCCGTGACAGTGCTTGTATTTCTTGCCCGACCCGCAGGGGCACAGCGCATTGCGCGGCGTTTCGCCCCAGCTTGACGGGTCGTCGGGCATGATCGCCGACGCGCCGATCGGGGTCGCGACGGCGATGTCGGCCGTCGCGGCGCCATAGGACCCGACCGGCTGCGTCATCAGGCCGGGCGCGGGTTCGGAGGCAAGGCCGGGGACATGAGGGTCGGCATGCAGTTCGGCCACGCCGGCAAAGGGATTGTCCAGCACCGGGGGCGCGACCTCGACCCGCGACATGGTCGAGGTCACGCGCAGGCGCAGGGCGTCCAGCATCGCGGTGAAAAGCTGGAAGGCCTCGTGCTTGAATTCGTTCAGCGGGTCCTTCTGGCCGTAGGCGCGCAGGCCGATGCCCTGGCGCATCTGGTCCAGCGCCAGCAGATGTTCCTTCCACACCGAATCGAAGGTGGTCAGCAGCACCTGCTTTTCGATGTAGCGCATGACCGACGGGCCGAAATTGGCCGCCTTGGCGGCCTGGGCCTGCAGGGCGGCCTGTTCCAGGCGTTCGGTCACCGCGTGGCCGTCCACCCCGTCCTCGCGCGCCCAGTCGGCAATGGGAAGGTCCAGCCCCAGGATACCGCGTGCGTCCTCGGCCAGCTCCGCGCTCTGCCATTGCTCGGCGAACGAGCGTTCGGGGATGCGGCGGGCGACCATGTCGTGGATGATGTCCGTCCGCATGTCCTGGACCGTCGCCGCCAGGTCGTCCGCCGCCATGTATTCCCGGCGCTGGGCATAGACCTCCTTGCGCTGGTCGTTCATGACGTCGTCATATTTCAGCGTGTTCTTGCGCATGTCGAAGTTGCGGGCCTCGACCTTCTTCTGCGCGCGCTCCAGGGCCTTGTTGATCCAGGGATGGACGATCGCCTCGCCCTCCTTCAGGCCCAGGCGCTGCAGCATTCCGCCCATGCGCTCGGTCCCGAAGATGCGCATCAGGTCGTCTTCGAGCGAGATGAAGAAGCGCGAACTGCCCGGGTCGCCCTGGCGCCCGGCGCGGCCGCGCAACTGGTTGTCGATGCGGCGGCTTTCATGCCGTTCGGTGCCGATGACGTACAGGCCGCCGGCCTTGGTGACGATGTCATGGTATTCGGCGACCTGGGCGCGGATTTCGGCCTCGCGCCGCGCATGTTCCTCGGGGTCCTCGATTTCCGCCAGTTCCTGGCGGATGCGCATTTCCACATTGCCGCCCAGCTTGATGTCGGTGCCGCGCCCGGCCATGTTGGTGGCGATGGTGATCGCGCCCGGCGCGCCGGCCTGGGCCACGATCGTGGCCTCCATCTCGTGGAAGCGGGCGTTCAGGACATTGTGGCGGATGCCCCGCTTGGTCAGCAGTTCCGACAGATATTCGCTCTTCTCGATCGAGGTCGTGCCGACCAGGACCGGCTGCGGGGTCTTGGCGATGTCCTCGATCAGCGTGCTGACGGCCTCGTATTTCTCGCGCGCCGTCAGGTAGACCTCGTCATCGTCGTCCTTGCGTGCCACCGGCAGGTTGGTCGGGATTTCGACCACGTCCAGCTTGTAGATCTCGGCGAACTCGTCGGCCTCGGTCATCGCGGTGCCGGTCATGCCCGACAGCTTGGGATAGAGGCGGAAATAATTCTGGAAGGTGATCGAGGCCAGCGTCTGGTTTTCCTGCTGGATCTCGACATGCTCCTTGGCTTCCAGCGCCTGGTGCAGGCCGTCGGAATAGCGGCGCCCGTCCATCATGCGGCCGGTGAATTCGTCGATGATGACGACCTTGCCGCCGCGCACGATGTAATCCACGTCCCGCGCGAACAGCGTGTGGGCGCGCAGCGACTGCTGGACGTGGTGGATCACCGCGATGTTGTGGATATCGTACAGCCCGCCCTCGATCAGCACGCCGGCCTCGCGCAGCATGGCCTCGACCTGCTCGGCGCCCGCGTCGGTCAGGATCACCGAGCGGAATTTCTCGTCCTTCTCGAACGCCTCGGGCGTCTTGACCAGTTCGTGGATGACCGTATCGACCGAACGGTACAGGTCGGAACTGTCCTCGGCCGGGCCGGAGATGATCAGCGGCGTCCGGGCCTCGTCGATCAGGATCGAATCGACCTCGTCCACGATGGCGTGGTGGAAGGGCCGCTGCACCATGTCCTCGATCCGGTACTTCATGTTATCGCGCAGATAATCGAAGCCGAATTCGTTGTTGGTGCCGTAGGTGATGTCCGCCTGGTAGGCCGCCCGCCGCTCGTCGTCGGGCATGTTGGGCACGATCACCCCGGTGGTCAGGCCCAGGAAGGCGTAGAGCTTGCCCATTTCCTCGGCATCGCGGCGGGCCAGGTAGTCGTTGACCGTGACCACGTGGACGCCGCGGCCGGACAGGGCGCTGAGATAGACCGCCAGCGTCGCGACCAGGGTCTTGCCCTCGCCGGTGCGCATCTCGGCGATGCGGCCGGCATGCAGGACCATGCCGCCGATCAGCTGCACGTCGAAATGGCGCATGCCCAGAACGCGCCGGGCGGCCTCCCGCGCCACGGCGAACGCTTCGGGCAGCAGGGCGTCCAGCGTCGTGCCGGCGGCGACGCGCTGGCGGAATTCCAACGTTTTCGCCGCGAGTGCCGCGTCGTCCAGCGCCCGGACCTGCGGCTCCAGCGCGTTGATCTCGGGCACGCGGCGCTGAAAGGCCTTGAGCGAGCGATCGTTGGCGGTTCCAAACAGGGCACGGGCAAGACTGGCGAACATGTAGACCTTCCGGAATGGCGCGGCTCCCCCCGCCGGACCCCCGGACGGGCTGGAACTGTAGGAATGGCATTCTCGCGCGGCATCTGAGATAGGACCCGCGCCGTCACCGGTCAACCGAAGCCGGCCCGATGAGGCTGTCTTGCAGGAGCGGACGGGCTCGGCCATGATGCGTCGGACGCTTTATAATCTAGGGTATTCAACATATGCGGCCTTCCAGCCCGGCAGCCTCCTTTCTGGCGGCGGCCCTGCTCGTCCCTGCGCTTTCCGTCACTCAAGCCCATGCCGCAGCACCCGCGGCGTCCGCCGCCCCCGCCGCGGCACCGGCCGCGCCGGCCAATCCGAATCCTCTCGTCGCCAGCGTGAATGGCGAGGATATCCACCTGGCCGACGTGCGGCAGGCCGCGGCGAACATGCCCGCGCAACTGCGCCAGCTTCCGCCGAACATGATCTTCCCGATGCTGCTGAACCAGCTGATCGACCAGAAGGCGATCCAGGCGGCCGCCACGCATGCGGGCCTGGACAAGCAGCCCGACGTGCAGCAGCAGATGCATGCCGCCGCGATGAACGCGCTGCAGAACGCCTATCTGTCGCAGCAGGTCACGCCGACGCTGACCGATGCCGCCGTGCAGGCCTATTACACGCAGCATTACGCCAACAAGAAGCCCGAGGCCGAAATCCACGCCCGCCACATCCTGGTCGCGACCGAGGCCGAGGCGAAGGACGTGATCAAGCAGCTGAAGGCCGGCGCCGATTTCGGGGCCCTGGCCACCAAGCTGTCGACCGACAAGGCGTCGGCCAAGCAGAATGGCGGCGACCTGGGCTGGTTCAAGAAGGGCGACATGCTGCCCGCGTTCTCGGACGCCGCGTTCGCGATGAAGCCCCACACGTTCAGCCAGACGCCGGTCCACACCCAATATGGCTGGCACGTCATCGAAGTGCTGGACACCCGGACCGCCGACGTGCCCAAACTGGACGCGGTGCGTGACGAGATCCGCCAGAAGCTGATCCAGCAGGGCGTTCGCGATGCGGTCGAAAAGGCCGTGGCCGGTGTGAAGGTCGTCCGCTACGACCCCAGCGGCAAGCCGGTTCCCGCCACGCCGGCCCCGGCCCCCGCAGCCGCGGCCAAATAAGGGCGGGCGCCCGGCGCGCCCCCCGACCCCGGCCTGGTCCCCATCCAGGGGGCGGGCCGGTTTCCCGATCATGCGGAAGCAAGAAGGCCGAACCGATGGCAACCCTTCCCGTATCCCCCCTGGCCCGTACGATGCCTGACCTGCCGGCCCTGGCCGGCGTGCGCTTCGGCGCGGCGGCGGCCGGCATCCGCTATACGGGACGGACCGACCTGGTCATGGCCGAATTCGCGCCCGGCACCACGGTCGCCGGCGTGTTCACCCGCAGCAAATGCCCCGGCGCGCCCGTGGACTGGTGCCGCGCGGCCCTGCCGGAGGGCCTGGCGCGCGCGCTGGTGGTCAATGCGGGCAATGCCAACGTGTTCACCGGCCGTGCCGGGTTCGAGGCGACGCAGGCCAACGCGGCCGATGCCGCCCGCCTGGTCGGCTGCCCGGCCAGTCATGTCTTCCTGGCCTCGACCGGCGTGATCGGCGAGATCCTGCCCTACAAGAAGATTTCCACCGCCCTGCCCGGCCTGTACGCCACCCTGTCCGAAACCGGCTGGGCGGATGCCGCGCACGGCATCATGACCACCGATACCTTCCCCAAGGCGGCGGTGCGTGAAACGACGATCGGCGACACGCCGGTCCGTATCCAGGGCATCGCCAAGGGCAGCGGCATGGTGGCGCCCGACATGGCGACCATGCTGTGCTTCATCGCCACCGACGCGGCCCTGCCGCCGTCGGTCCTGCAACCGCTGCTGTCGGCGGGCACGGCGCGCAGCTTCAACCGCACGACGGTCGATTCCGATACCTCGACCTCGGACATGGTGCTGCTGTTCGCGACCGGGCAGGCCGGCAATGCGCCCGTCCAGTCCGAATCCGACCCGGCGCTGTCGGCATTCGCCGAGGCGCTGGACAGCCTGCTGCTGGAACTGGCGCTGCTGGTGGTGCGCGACGGCGAGGGCGCGACCAAACTGATCCGTATCCAGGTCACCGGGGCCGCCAGTGACGAATCGGCGCAGCGCGTATCGATGGCCGTGGCCAATTCGCCGCTGGTCAAGACCGCGATCGCCGGCCAGGACGCGAACTGGGGCCGCATCGTCATGGCGGTGGGCAAGAGCGGCGAGCCCGCGAATCGCGACACGCTGTCGATCGGGATCGGCGGCGTGTGGATCGCCCGCAACGGCACCGTGGTGGCGGGTTATGACGAGACCCCGGTCGTGGCCCACATGAAGGGGCAGGAGATCGACATCGACATCGACCTGGGCCTGGCGAACGGCGCCGGCACGGCCTGGAGCTGCGACCTGACCCACGGCTATATCGACATCAACGGTTCCTATCGCAGCTAGGACGCCATCGCGCGCATCGCACGGAGACCGACCCATGTCCGACCTGCCGCCTGGCACCAACCCGTTCGGCAGCCTTCGGCCACATTTCGTCTGGGTCTATGCGGGGTTCTGGTTCCGGGTCCTGGCCTGGTGGATCGATGCGTTCATCCTGACCATGCTGGGCTGGGTCACCCGGCTGCTGTTTGCGCCCAGCCTGTCGGTCACGCTGATGAACAGCGGGCCAGGGACGGGCAAATACCAGATTTCCGACATCGTGCAGGCCAGTTACGTGCCGGCCGACTATGCCTACTCCTACACCACGATCCAGCCGGTATGGCATTGGCATGGGCACGGATTCTACGAGATCGCGCAGTTCGTGCTGCCGGCGCTGTACTACATCCTGTTCGAATCCTCGCCGCTGCAGGCCACACCGGGCAAGCGGGCCTGCCATATGCGCGTGACCGACCTGATGGGCCGACGGATCGGCATCGGGCGTGCGGCGGCCCGGTTCTTCGGCCATTTCCTGTCCTTCATGCTGATGGGGCTGGGATACCTGATGGTGCTGTGGACCCGGCGCAAGCAGGCGCTGCACGACCTGCTGGCCGGCACCTGCGTCATCCGCCGGCAGGAGGAGGCCCTGGTCAGCTTCGCGCCGCCCGCCTGAAGGCCGTTTTCCCCCGCGCGCATGACCCGGGGTGTCCCCGGGACCGTCCCCGGGGTATCGTCACGCTTCGCCGTCCGCCGTGGGCCGTGCGGAGCAGCAGGAGGTATCGAACAGGCATGCCGGTTTTTTCCGTCCGTCGCGATCCGCGGCGGGGCCTATCCTATGTGGCGATTCTGGTCCTGGCGCTGCTGGCCGGGGCAACGCCCGCGATCCGGCCGGCCCAGGCGGCCGACGCCGCGCCGGCCACCCAATACTCCGCCCAGGCCCCCATGACCGCCGATCAGGCGCAGCAGGTCCTGGGGGTACTGAACGATCCGCACAAGCGCGAGGAGTTCACCCGCACCCTGACGGCCATCGCCAGGGGCCTGCCCCAGGCAGCCCCGGTTCCGGCCCGGGCTTCGGCGCCAGCCGCCGCCCCCGCGCCGGCCGCGGGCAATGCGGACGTGGCGCTGGAGCCCAACAGCCTGGGCAGCGACGTCATGTCCGAACTGGCGGGCGTGCGCGACGTGACGCTGCACCAGGCGCGTGAATTCATCGGCCTGTTTTCCGACCTGGTCTTCGTCGGGCACTGGATCCATTCCGAACTGTCCAGCCCGCAATCGCGCCAGACCCTGTTCGACGCGTTCGGACGCGCCGGGCTGATCTTCATCCTGGCGCTGGCGGCCGAGCGGGGCCTGGCCATCGCGCTGCGCCGGCCGCTGAGCGCCGTGACCGCCCGCGCCGTCGAAGCCGAGCGGCAACTGAATCGCAGCGCGGAGCAGGAAACGGCGGAAGCCGCCATGCCGGCCCCGGAGACGGAGGCCGAGCAGGCGGTCCAGGACACCCGCCGGCAGGACGTCCGCAAGCAGGTCGAAACGCTGCGCATCATCCGCCGCATTCCGTATTCGCTGCTGCATCTGCTGACCAAGCTGCTGCCCGTGGCCCTGTTCCTGGGGATCGGCTACGCCGGGGCGGCGTTCGTCGGCGACGGCGAGGTCACGGAACTGGTCACGCTGACCCTGACCAACGCCTATGTCGCGGCGCGGGCGATGTATCTGGTGGTCGAGATGATCATGGTGCCGAAATCGCCGACCATCCGGCTGTGTGGGGCATCGGACCGGACGGCGCGGATCGTGACGCGCTGGTGGAACGTGCTGGTGGCCGTGCCGTCCATCGTCGTCTGCCTGTCGTCGCTGGGCGCGCTGTTCCACCTGGCCCCGCGCGGGACCGAGGCCCTGATCCGTGCCATCGTGCTGGCCGAGCACGTGATGATCGCGGTGTTCATCTGGCGCATCCGCAAGCCCGTCGCCATGGCCATGCAGCCGCCGGCCCGCTTCCGGGGCCGCTCGTTCTGGAGCTTCGTCGGCCATCTGGCGCATTTCTGGTGGCTGCCGGCGATGGTGTTCGACCTGGCGCTGTGGCTGGTCTGGGCGATGCATGTGCGCGGCGGATACACGTGGATCTGGCGCACCACGATCCTGACCATCGTCGTCATCCTGCTGTCGCGCGTGCTGTCGCTCCTGGCGTTCGGCCTGCAGAACAGGGTCTTTCATGTCAGCGACGAGTTCGAGGCCCGCTATCCCGGGCTGCAGGCGCGGGCGGACTATTATTATCCCTATGCGCGGCGCGGGCTGTCGATCCTGCTGGTCTTCGCCACCCTGGTCATCCTGCTGCAGGCATGGGGCATCCCGGCGGTCGCCTTCTTCCTGTACGGCGCGCTGGGCACGCAGATCATGACGGCGCTGGTGTCGATCATCATCGCCTTCACCATCGCGATCGCGGTGTGGGAAATCGCGAATGCCGCGTTGCAGAACCAGATCGCCCGCTACGAGACCACCGAGCAGGCATCCCGCGCCATCCGGCTGCGCACGGTGCTGCCGATCATCCGCACCGTGCTGCTCAGCGTCATCATCATCATCGTCGCGGTCACGACCCTGTCGCAGATCGGCCTGAACGTGGCGCCGCTGCTGACCGGCGCGGGTATCATGGGCGCCGCCATCGCCTTCGGGTCGCAAAGCCTGGTGAAGGATTTCATCACCGGATTCTTCATGCTGGTGGAAAACGCCATGCAGGTCGGCGACTGGGTCACGGCGGGCGGCATTTCGGGCACGGTCGAGCATCTGTCGATCCGCACGCTGCGCCTGCGCACCACGTCGGGCGACGTGCATATCATTCCGTTCTCGTCCGTGACCTCGATCGCCAACACGTCGCGCGACTATAACGTCGTCGTCGTGACCTTCATGCTGGATCTGAGCGAGGACCCCGACCGGGTCGCCGCCATCCTGGCCGACGTGGTGGCCGGCATGCGGGCGGACCCGCAGTTCGCACCCATGATCCTGACCGATTTCGCCTTCCTGGGCGTGGAGAAGGCGGACGGCGACGGGGCGAAGCTGGTGGGATCGTTCCGCACCACGGCGGGCAACAAATGGAAGGTGTCGCGCGAATATTATCGGCGCCTGGGGCTGCGCATGGTCGCGGAAGGGGTGAAATTCCCCAGCCCCACCGCCATTTCCCTGCTGGGCAACACCGGCGGAGCGCCGTTGCGCATCCAGATGGTGACGCCCCCGGCGGCGGCGAACAGCAATACCCAGCCCCCGACCGACGCTCCGCCGCGCGTCCCGGGGGGCGTTCCTCATCCGGACACATCGCAATGACCGACGATCACACACCGGCCGGCCTGACCGGCCTTGAGGAACCCCTGCGGACCGACGGCTTCGCCTTCCTGCGCGCGGCCACGACCCGGGCGATGCTGGAGCCGTACGGCCTGGCGGACTGGGCGGGGTTCGCCGAAAGCTGGAACCGGCTGGGCCTGGACCGCTACATGGCCGACGGCGGCCGCTACCGCCGGCGGCGGCACGCCACCTACGCGATGTCCGGCCAGGGCGTCGAACGCAAGAAGCACCAGCCCCATTACCAGAGCCGCGACTACAACGAACTGAATGGCGGCATCGAACGCTGGTTCCGCCCCGTCGAAACCGCCGTGGGCGCCCATCCCGCGCTGATGGCCGTGCTGCGGCTGCTGCACCGGGTGGTCACGGACCTGACGCCCCCGGCCGGCCGGCCCGACGCCTGGCATGTCGAGATCCATCAGTTCCGCATCGAGGCCCGCGCCGACGAACCGGGCGAACCCACGCCCGAGGGGCTGCATCGCGACGGGGTGGACTGGGTCTTCGTGCTGATGGTCCGGCGCGAGAACGTGGCCAGCGGCGAGACCTCGATCCACGACCTGCACCGGCGCCCGCTGGGGCATTTCATGCTGGCCGAACCGCTGGATGCCGCCCTGGTGGACGATAACCGCGTCTATCACGGCGTCACGCCCGTACGTCCGATCGACCCGGCGCGGCCGGCCTATCGCGACGTCCTGGTCGTGACCATACGCCACCAGTAATGCTGTTCAGCAGCCAGGGCTTCCTGCTCGGTTTCCTGCCGGCGACGCTGGTGCTGTTCCACCTGTGCGCCCGCCATCGCATCGCCCGCCAGTCGGTTCTGGTGGGGGCGTCGCTGCTGTTCTACGGGTTCTGGAACTGGCGGTTCGTGCCGGCGCTGGTGGCCCTGACGCTGGTCAACTGGGGCCTGGGCCGCGCATGGGCGGCAAGCGGCCGGCGCCTGTGGCCGATCACGGGAATCGTGCTGAACCTGCTGGTGCTGGGCTTTTTCAAATACGCGAATTTCCTGGCCGACAGCGTGGCGCGGGTCGCGGGCTGGCATCACCAGGCCTGGGCGATCATGCTGCCGCTGGGCATATCGTTCTTCACCTTCCAGAAGATCGCCTATCACGCCGACCTGCTGCGCGGCGGCCGCCCGGTTCGCAGCATGCTGGATTTCCTGGAATTCGTGACCTTCTTCCCGCAACTGATCGCCGGCCCCATCGTCCGCCATAGCGAGATCGTGCCCCAGTTCGAGCGCGATCCCCACGGTCCCGACCTGTGGGAAAACCTGTCGCGCGGCGCCATCCTGCTGCTGCTGGGCCTGGCGAAGAAGGTGGAACTGGCGGACACGCTGGGCGGGATCTGCAACCCGCTGTTCGACCAGGCCGCCCAGGGCATGCCCCTGAACATGGCGCAGGGCTGGATCGCCGCCCTGTCCTATACGCTGGAGATCTTCTTCGATTTCTCGGGCTATTCGGACATGGCGATCGGCATGGCGCTGCTGTTCGGGCTGCGGCTGCCGTTCAATTTCGACGTCCCCTATCGCGCCGCCAGCATCCGCGCGTTCTGGCGCCGCTGGCACATGACGCTGTCCCGGTTCCTGCGTGACTACCTCTATATTCCGCTGGGCGGCAACCGGCACGGGTCGGGGCGGCAGATCGCCAACCTGGTCGCGACCATGACGCTGGGCGGGCTGTGGCACGGGGCCGGCTGGACGTTCGTCGCCTGGGGCGCGCTGCACGGGGCGGCCCTGTCGGTCAACCATGTCTGGACGCGCCTGGGGTTGCGCCTGCCCGGCGTGGCGGGATGGGCGGTGACGATGCTGACCGTCATCGTCGGATGGGTCGTGTTCCGCGCGCCGGATTTCCCGACCGCGGCGCGGATGCTGCGCGCGATGGCAGGCCTGAACGGGGTGGGACGCGCCTGGATGCACGAGGCACCGGTCTTCTGGATCGCGATCCTGGTCGCGCTGGTCGGCCCGTCCTCGCAGGACGCGGCATTGCGGATGCTGCGCCCCACGCCATTGCTCGCCGTGCCCGCCGGGGTCGCGTTCGTGCTTCTGCTGCTGCTGATCGGGGGGCGGATACCCGATGCCTTCATCTATTTCCAGTTCTGACCCGAAATCCGGCGCGGGGCCGGCGGCCTGGCGCCGCTTCGCCGTCCTCTTCGCCGCGACCGCGGCGGGCGTGGGGGCGGCGGTGTACCTGTTCGTCGCCATCGTCGATCCGTGGGACATGCTGCCGCTGTCACCGCGCTGGCACCGGGTCCCGATTTCCATCAATGCGCGCTACACCATGCCGGCCCTGGCCGTCAGCGCGCGGTTCGATTCCGCCATGGTCGGGACATCGACCGGCCGCCTGCTGCAACCCGCCATCATGGATGCGCCGTTCGACGCACGCTTCGCCAACCTGGCGATGAGCAGCGCCTCGCCCTGGGAGCAGGATCGCCTGCTGCGCCTGTTCCTGCGCCATCATGCGGCGCCCCGCTTCGTGCTGATCGACATCGATGCCGCCTGGTGCTTCGCCGCGCCGCGGAACCTGTCCACCGGCAACCGGCCCGCGCCGGACTGGATGTATGTCGGATCGCCCTGGCGGGGATACGCGGACATCATGAGCCTGTACGCGGTGCAGGAAGCCGCGAACCAGTTCATGTGGCTTACCGGGCGCAAGCGCCAGCGCTTCGGCACGGACGGTTATACCACCTTCCTGCCACCCGACAGCCGCTACGATCCAAGGTGGGTCGCGGCGCAGTTCCGCAAGGAGATCTTCGATACCAGCATGGCACGCGGGCCCGCGGCCCCGCCGGTGTCGATGCCGATGCTGGCCGGCCTGGTCGCCGCCATCCCGGCCGGCACCACCACGATCCTGTGGTTTCCCCCCACGGACAAGGAAAGACAGGGCGCCCCGGGCAGCACCGTCGCCGCGACCCGCGCCGCCTGCCGTGCCGCCGTCACCGCGATCGCCCGGGCCGCGCCGCGCACCATGGTGGTCGATTTCGATATTCCCGGCCCGGTCACCGGAACGCGCGACAATTTCTGGGATTCGATCCATTACCGGCAGTCCGTCGCCCGTCTGGTGATGGACGATCTGGCCGCCATCCATTCGGGGCGCGCCATCCCGCCGGAACACGGTCGGGTCCTGGTGCCGCTGCACTGAACGGGGCGCAAATCCGGCCATACTGCCAGCCCCTTGTCCCTCCGCCGTCATCTGATAAGGAGGATGGAGGATCGAAGCGATTGGAGAGGCGGTGAGCAGCACTGATCACGGCCAGCCGGAATGGTCCCTGCAAACCGGCGACGGTGCTACCGTGATCGTCCTGTCGGGGAACTGGCTTGCCCAGGGAGGGCAAGGTCCGGGGGGGCCCATTCCCACGTTCCCGCCCGACGGGTTGCGCCAGGCCGCGCCCGGCCGGCCGCTGACCTTCCGCAGCGATGCGCTGGGACGGTGGGATACCGGGCTGATCGCCTTCCTGTGGGATCTGAAGCAGCGGGCGACCCAGGCCCATCTGGACCTGCGCACCGACACGCTGCCCGATTCCGCGCGCAAGCTGCTGGACCTGCTGCCGGAAGCACCACCGCCACCGCCGACGCCCCGGCCCCGCACCTTCGCCCCCGTCACCGCGCTGGGCGCATTCACGATCGAGAGCCTGACCGAGATCGGCACCGTGACCGAACTGGGCGTGGAGACGGCACGCGGCGGCCTGGAGGCCGTGACCGGACGCGGGCGGATGCGGTCGATCGACCTGATGTCGAACATCCGCGATGCCGGGCCGTCGGCGCTGCTGATCGTCAGTGTCGTGAACTTCCTGGTGGGCGCCATCCTGGCCTTCGTCGGCGCGGTGCAGTTGCGCAAGTTCGCCGCCGACATCTATGTCGCCAGCCTGGTCGGCATCGCCATGGTGCGCGAGATGTCGGCGGTCATGACCGCGATCATCATGGCGGGGCGCACCGGCGGGGCCTACGCCGCGCGCATCGCGACCATGCAGGGCAACGAGGAAATCGACGCCCTGACGGTCTTCGGCATCCCGGTTTCCAGCTACCTGATCCTGCCCTCGATCCTGGGGCTGGTGGCCACCATGCCGTTTCTGTACCTGTATGGCTGCCTGATCGGCATGCTGGGCGGTTTCACGGTGGCGATCAGCATGCTGGCCGTCACCGGGGCGGGCTATTTCCACCAGACGATCAATGCCGTCGGACTGAACCAGTTCGAGTTCGGCTTCATCAAGAGCATCTTCTTCGCCATTCTGATCGGGCTGACCAGTTGCCGGATCGGGTTACGGTCGGGGCGCAGCGCCGCCGATGTCGGCGTGGCGGCGACGCGGGCCGTGGTGGTGGGGATCGTCGGCGTCATCACGCTGGATGCGATCTTCGCCGTCATCGCCACGACCCTGGGGATCTGACGCATGACCGATTCCCACGCGGCACAGCCCGAAACCCTGATGGCGCTGGACGGGGTCACGCTGGCGTTCGGGCCCAAGGTCGTACAGCAGAACGTCACCTTCAACGTACGGCGCGGCAGCATCTTCGCCGTGATGGGCGGGTCGGGCTGCGGCAAGAGTACCATCCTGAAAAGCATGATCGGGCTGCTGCGCCCGACCGCGGGCCGCTACCTGGTCGGCGGCGAGGATTACTGGGCGGCCGACGACACCCATCGCCTGGCGGTCAGCCGCCGGTTCGGCGTGCTGTTCCAGAGCGCGGCCTTGTGGAGTTCGCTGACGGTGGGCGAGAATGTCGCGCTGCCGATGCAGATGCTGACGCACATGGACCCGGTCACGGTCCGCCGCCAGGTGGAACTGAAGCTGGGCCTGGTCGGCATTCTGCATGCCATCGACCAGTATCCGTCGGAAATCAGCGGCGGGATGAAGAAGCGCGCCGGACTGGCGCGGGCGATGGCGCTGGACCCGGACATCCTGTTCTTCGACGAGCCTTCGGCGGGGCTGGACCCGATCACATCGGCGCGGCTGGACGATCTGATCATGAACCTGCGCGACGGGCTGGGGGCGACGATCGTCATCGTCAGCCATGAATTGCCCAGCCTGTTCACCATTGCCGATGACGGCATCTTCCTCGATGCGCAGACCAGGACACCGATCGCGCACGGGGCCCCGTCCTGGCTGCGCGATCACTGCGATGACCCGCAGGTCCACGCCTTCATGCACCGCGAACGTACCGAAACCCAGTCCGGAAGGACCGACTGACCCATGGCAAACAAGGAAACAGCCGTTGGCGCATTCGTCATCGGCGGCGTCGCGCTGGGAATGGCGGCGCTGGTGTTCTTCGGCAATTTCAACATCTTTTCCAGCACCAAGCAGGCCGTCGTGGTCTTCCAGGGGTCCACATCGGGCCTGAGCATCGGCGCGCCGGTCACCTTTCGCGGGGTGCGGGTCGGTGCCGTGGACGGGATTTCGATCACATATGACGCCAGGACCCATGGCGCCTACATCCCCGTGACGATCGAGGTGCAGCCGGGCCGGGTGACCCTGACCGGCGAGGACCATCGCCGCACCGCCCTGACCCTGCGGGACCTGATCGATCACGGCCTGCGCGCGTCGCTGAACCTGCAGAGCTTCGTCACCGGACAGGCCGAGATCGACCTGGATTTCGACCCGGCCTCGCCCGCCGTGCTGCACCCGGACATCGCGACCCGAACGGAAATCCCGACCCGGCAATCGGCCATCCAGAAGGTGCAGGAAACCCTGAGCCAGCTTCCGCTGAAGGACCTGGCGGACAACGCCCAGGCCGCGCTGCAGAGCATCCGCCAACTGGCCGAACGCCTGGATGGCGACCTGCCGCCGCTGGTGGACAGCGTGAGGGAGACGTCCGACCATTCGCGGGCCGCCGTCGACACCGCGACCCGCGCCATCGACGACCTGCAGCGGCGGCTGGACACCACGCTGGGCAGCATCGACACGCTGGCCACCACCGGCACCCGGCAACTGGACGCGCGGGGGGCCGACCTGCATGTGCTGCTGGGCAATGCCAACGACACGGTGATCCAGGCACGCCAGAGCCTGGCCGGGCTGCGCGACATGACGTCGCCGCGTTCGGCCGACCGCGCCAACATCGATTCGACCCTGCGCGACCTTTCGGCCGCCGCCGCCGCGCTGCGCGGCTTTGCCAGCGATGTCGAGCGCAATCCACAACTTCTGCTGATGGGACGCCGCCCATGACCCGCCGCAATCGCCGGATGGCCCGGCTTGCCCTGCCCCGGCTTGCATTCCTCGTGGTTCCCGCCTTCCTGGCGGGCTGTGCGTCCCCGCCCGTGCGGTTCTACACGCTGGGGGCGCCGGCGATCGCGACCGGGGCGGTTCCGACCGGCATCGTCACGCCCGCCACGCCGGTCGTCGAGGTCGCGCGCGTCACCCTGCCCGACTATCTGGACGGGCAGGATATCGTCGTGCGCGCGGGCAACCAGATCGAACGCAGCGCCACCGGCCGCTGGGCCAGCCGGCTGTCGCTGGGCGCCACCGACCTGATCACCGCGCAACTGGCGCGGGGCCGCACGGATCTGTTCGTGACCGACCAGCCGCAGAGCCTGCCCGCGACGTGGCGGCTGGCGGTGAATATCAGCCGGCTGGATGTCACGCGGGACGGCACCGCGTCATTGGAAGCCGACTGGTCGATCATCCCGCATGACGCCAACCTGCCGATCCTGCACAGCCGCGCGGCCTTCACCCAGGCCGGCGCGGCCGCGACGGACGGGGACACCGCCCGCCTGACCCAGGCGGTGCTGGAACAATTGGCGGAAAGGATCGTGGCCGGGTGGCCACGGTAAGCCGGGGCGGGATGGTACGTTACGGCCCCGGCGGCCGCAGCGCCAGTTCCCGCACCACCACGCTGCCGACCTGATAGGCAGCGGCGACCGAGGGCAGATAACCGGAATACCCGCCCTCGGTCGCCTCGGACTTCAGCAGGGCAGCAGCCGTCTGGCCGGGCGGGGGCATGTCGTAATTGCTGGCGGTGCGCAGGATCAGTACGCGGTCCGGGTCCACGCGCCCGGCCTGGGCCTGCAGCGTCAGGGCCTGCATGAAGCCGACATCCTCCTCGGCCGTGGTGGCGAACGTGCCCTGCCCCTTGGTCCAGTATGTCACCCACCGTTCCGCCCAGCGATTCATCCGCGCGCCGACCCAGAAGGTCTCGCTGGACACGGTATCACCCAGCAGGACGGTGGGTGGCTTCTGCGCCTGGGGATAGCCGGCATAGCGGGCGCGGATCGCCCGCAGGGCCGGCGTGTCGGCCAGCGGCACCGCGCGTGTCAGGTCATACGCCCAGCGGACCAGCGCCGGATTGAGCGTGTAGGCCATGTCGCCCGACAGGGAATGGAGCGGCGGCACCGGCTGTTCGTCCGGGACGCTGCCCTGCACCGGGGTGAAGCCGTCCGGCCAGCCGGCGGGGATTTCACGGGCATCGACCATGTGCGCCAGCCCGCCATTGATCACGCGCGGGGCCCAGACGGCCGATCCGGCCGAACCGAAATTCGGGTCGATCCCGGCAATGCCGGCCAGTACGAAATACGCATGGCGCAGGTCGAAACGCGGGTCGAGGACCAGCGCCGTGATGGAAGAGGCCATATGTTCCGGCCCCTCGCCGCTGGCGATGCCCAGTACCTGAAGGTCGGGATTGTAGCGCATCACCCCGTGCCAGGTGCCTGGTGCGGGCAGGACCTGCGGCAGGGGCAGCTTCTCCACCCAGGTCTGGAATTCGCCGGGGACGTCGCCGGTATCGTTGCCGACCTCGAACGTGGTGACGACGACGACGCGCACCGGAATTCGTGCCGCCTGGGCCGTGCCCGCCCCGGCCATGCCCAGCAGCAGGGCAAGGCAGGAGACCATCCATGTGGGTCGGCCGATCATGATCATCCGTTTCCTTTCTGGCGGCGGGGTGCGGCGCCCGCGCCGGCATCGCGGATCATCCCGGCCTCGAAGTCATGCAGCCGGGCCTCCAGCGTCCATTGCAGCCGTGCCTTCTCGCTGCCGGCCAGCACGTCGTGGCAGGCACCCGCGGCGGGTGCGGGGCCGGGCGGCACCGCGGCGCAGGCCGCCACCATGCGGTAGGGCGCGGTCTGCCGCCACAGGCTGTCCCCCGGGACGAAGGCATATTCCAGCCCGCTGCGCGACAGGTCGCGCAGCGCGGCGTAGTCGAGCGCATAGGTCGTCGCCGCGCGGTCATATTCCCGGGTCAGGTCGATGCGCGACACGCCCTCGTCATCCGTGGACAGCGCGACCGGCACCCCGGCGGCGCGATAGGCGCGGAAGGGATGGGCCGCGCCGGCCACGCCGAGAATGACGTCGTTGCTGGTCAGGTTGATTTCCACCATCACGCGGCGACGCGCCATTTCGGCCATCAGCCCATCGGAATCGTCTTCATGCAGGATGTCCACCCCGTGGCCGATCCGGCGGGCGCCGGCGATTTCCACCGCCTGTCGGATATGGGTGCGCAGCCCCTCGGGCGGGACCAGGCCGGGCGCCAGTTCCCCGGCATGCAGCGACAGCTTCACCTGCGGATCGCGCCGGGCCAGCCAGCCGAACATGCGCATATGCAGCCCGTAGTCGCGCATGGCGATGGCGTTGTCTTCCGGCGCCACGATGTTCACGCCGACGAAGCGGGGATCGGCCTTGACCAGCGCATAGCCGAAATCAAGCTGCGGAAAGACCATGGCCGGGGGCATGGTGCGGATGGTCTGGTACAGATAGC
This sequence comes from Gluconacetobacter diazotrophicus PA1 5, assembly GCF_000021325.1. Lineage (GTDB taxonomy): Bacteria > Pseudomonadota > Alphaproteobacteria > Acetobacterales > Acetobacteraceae > Gluconacetobacter > Gluconacetobacter diazotrophicus. Next base: position 1,373,985 of record NC_011365.1, read on the forward strand.
GCACGACGACCGAGCAGCCGGGGCGGGCCTGGTCCGTGCCGCACTGCAGGACGGCATGCATGCGCGCCTCCATCGCATCGACCTCCTGCCGTGCCGCCACGACCAGGGCGGGCAGCGCCGGGGCGATGGCGCGATCGACGTCGGCGAACCCGTCGCCCTGCAAGGGAAGGTGTGTGCCCAGTCCCGCGACCGGGCCGAGCTGCGGCGACACCATCAGTTCCAGGTACAGGACGTGATCGCCCGCCGCGTGCGTCACGGCTTCGGCCAGCATGTCGCCGCCATGGGTCATCTGTACCGGCATGAACCGGTCGAAGGTCGCGAAGAAATGGTCATGCCCGGACCGGTCGGTCGCGGTCGGCACGAAATCGCGCATCGACAGCGCGTCGATCATGTCGGCCCGGTCGTCGGGACGGGCGGCCAGGTCGGCGGCGCGGACCCGGCCCGAGACCGGCGCGGGGCCGCAATTGCCCGGCAGGATGCGCCCCAGCGCGGGCGAGACGCACAGCCCGTCCTGCGCCGCCCAGTCCAGCATGCTTTCGGCATAGACCGCGCCCGCCAGATGGTTGTGCAGGTCGGCGCCCTTCGGCATGGCGCGCAGCACGTCGTCCAGCCGCGCCGGATCGGTACGGATGCGATCGAAGGCAGCCGAGACGGCGTCGGGCGGGGCCGGCGCGGCCCGGGACGCGGCCACCCCGGGCGTGATCAGTGAAACAGCCAGGCCGGCGGCCAGGGCGCAGACGGGAACGAGTCGGACCATGCGGCGATGGTGCGGTGACCGATTCCAAAACGCAACAGCCGCTACATGTCAGGACAGCGGGCTGAAGCGGGGAACGCCATCGACGTCCTCGACCCACATGGCCAGGGGCCGCACCCAGTAATCGCCACGGGCCTCGCTGCGATAGGTCACCAGCCATTCCTCGGTTTCCGAATGCCGGCCGACGCAGATCAGCGTGTACAGGCCGCCCTTGTAATGCCGATACAGGCCCGGTCGTGTCCTTTCGGTCTCGTTCATGCGTTACTACCCTTGTCCCACCTGGATTCGGCTCCGGGACCCCGAGCCAGCGCCCACGCGAACCGACGGAACCTCATCGCATGAACCGCCCGCCTCGTCATATCCTGCCCCTTCTCCTGCCGGTCATCATGCCGATGCTGGCGCTCGGCCCCGCGCGGGGCGCCGCGCCACGTCACCCGTCACATCCCGCCACGATGGGCGGCCCCGTCACGCTGACGCAACAGCCGGACAGCGTGCTGGACCGGGCGGCGCGGCTGCTGAACGCGGGCGACCTGGCGGCGGCGGCCCGGCGCGGGAATACGCCCGTGGTGCTGGTCGGGTCGGCCCCCCTGTCGACCCGGGCGGGGGACAGCGCGCTGTTCGTGCAGTTGCAGTCGGCCGACCTGTGCGGATCGGCGGGCTGTTCGACGTCGGTCTATCTGCGCAAGGACAAGCAGGACTGGATCAAGGTCCTGGATTCGGTCAGCGGCCCGGTTTCGCTGTCGCGCCGCACGCATGGCGGGATGCACGACCTGATCATCAACGGGACCGATCGCTGGGTGTGGAACGGCACGACCTATCGCGACACCATGCCCGCCCCGCCCGCCGACGATCTGCGCCAGTCGATCGAACACTACCAGGCCCAGCACCACAAGGCACCGCCGCCGCAGTAACGGGGCCGACACAGGAAAGACGGGGGAGTGCGTGGAGCGGGTGAAGGGAATCGAACCCTCGTATGCAGCTTGGGAAGCTGCCGTTCTACCATTGAACTACACCCGCGGCGCTGCGGCCCCTATAGCCCAGCGAGCCGGACGATGCAATCCGTTCCGCCGCCGTCGGCCGCGCGGGGCGGCGATGGTTGACGAGCGGCGCCCCGATCCGCGATAACCCTGTCGTCCGGCGGGCCTGGGGTTCGGCGGGCCCTCGTGATTTGGATCGGCCGGCTTGCGACGAGGTTAAACAGACGCGCTAAAGAGGCCTGACTTCCGCCAGAATCCGCGGGCGTCACGGTTTCCACGGTCGGATTTTCGCGTCGGGACGCGGGGCCGCCGGATCGGTTCGACACCGGATGCCCCGAGGCCCGGCCTTTCTGACGATTCTGTTCCGGGAGCTCATGATGAGCAACGATTCGACCGACCGAGCCTACCGCCCCGCGACCCGCCTGCTGCATTCCGGCGTCGAGCGCACCCCGTTCGGCGAGACGAGCGAGGCGATGTTCCTGACATCGGGCTTCGTCTACGACAATGCCGAACAGGCCGAGGCGACCTTCACCGGCGACGTGACGCATTATCAGTACAGCCGGTTCGGCAACCCCACCGTCGAGGCGCTGGAGAAGCGCCTGGCGGACCTGGAAGGGGCCGAGGCCTGCATCGCGACCTCGACGGGCATGGGGGCGGTGTCGTCCGCGCTGCTGTCGCACGTCAAGGCCGGGGACCGGGTGGTGGCGTCGCGCGCGCTGTTCGGGTCGTGCCACTGGATCGTCGCCAACCTGCTGCCGCGCTACGGGGTGGAAACGGTGTTCGTGGACGGGGGCGACATGGACGCGTGGGCGGAGGCCCTGGCGCGGCCCACGGCGGCGGTCCTGCTGGAAAGCCCGTCGAACCCGATGCTGGACATCCTGGACATCCGCGCCATTTCCGACCTGGCGCACCAGGCCGGAGCCCTGGTGGTGGTCGACAACGTCTTCGCGACCCCACTGCTGCAGAAGCCGCTGGAACTGGGGGCGGATGTCGTCGTGTATTCCTGCACCAAGCATATCGACGGCCAGGGGCGTGTCCTGGGCGGCGCGGTGCTGGGCCGCAAGGACTGGATCACCGATACCCTGCAGCCCTTCACCCGCAATACCGGCAACGCCCTGTCGCCGTTCAATGCCTGGGTGATGCTGAAGGGGCTGGAGACGCTGGCCCTGCGCGTCCGGGCAATGACCGACAATGCCGCCGCCGTCGCCGATCACCTGGCCGGCGCCGAGGGGGTGACGCGGGTGTTCTATCCCGGCCGGCCCGACCATCCGCAATACGCGCTGGCGCAGGCGCAGATGAGCGGCGCCTCCACCCTGGTCGCCTTCGAGGTCGCGGGCGGCAAGGCGCGCGCGTTCGCCTTCATGAACGCGTTGCGGCTGATCGCGATTTCCAACAATCTGGGTGATGCGCGATCGATGGTGACGCACCCGGCCACCACCACGCACATGAAGATCGGCGCCGAGGAACGGGCGCGACTGGGCATCACCGACGGCGTGATCCGCTTTTCGGTGGGTCTGGAAGACAGCGCCGATCTGAAGGATGATCTGGATCGCGGGCTGGCCGCCCTTCGGTCACGCTGACGCAGGCAGGAACGCGCCATGGCCCAAGACAGACCGCCGCCCCCCGGACTGGACCCCGACCCGGACGCCGCCCTGGCCGAGGCCATGGACGGCGCCCCGTGCTACGAGGCGACGACCGGCGCGATCCGCGTGGTCGTCCGGGCCTTCTGGCTGGACGACCAGTCCCAGCCGGAGGAACACCGCTTCACCTGGGCCTATCGCATCCGGATCGAGAACCACGGCAGCGACACGGTCCAGTTGCTGCGCCGGACATGGGAAATCACCGACGCCACCGGCCGGGTGGAACATGTCCATGGTGACGGCGTGGTCGGCGAACAGCCGGTGCTGGAGCCCGGCCAGGCCTTCGAATACACATCCGGCGCGGCGTTGCAGACGCCCACCGGCTTCATGCGCGGGCAGTTCCACATGATCCGCCCGCAGGCGCACCAGCAGTTCGACGTGCGGATTCCGCCGTTCAGCCTGGATTGCCCGTACCACCCCGCCATCATTCATTAAGGGCGCCGCTCCGGCACGCCCCCAGCAAGACAGGCTCATGACCCCCACCGACACGGTTCCCCTGCCCCGTCCCTCTCGCGAGGAGGCGGAAGACGCGATCCGCACCCTGCTACGCTGGGCGGGCGAAGATCCCGCCCGCGAAGGGCTGCTCGATACGCCGGGCCGCGTAGTGCGGTCGTACGAGGAATTCTTCCAGGGCTATGCCGAGGACCCGTCCGAAATCCTGTCGCGCACCTTCTCGGAAGTCGATGACTACGACGAGATCGTGCTGCTGCGCGACATCCGTTTCGAAAGCCATTGCGAGCACCACATGGTGCCGATCATCGGCGTCGCGCATGTCGCCTACCTGCCCGGCAAGCGGGTGGTGGGGATTTCGAAACTGGCGCGGGTGGTCGAGGCCTTTTCCCGCCGGCTGCAGATCCAGGAACGCCTGACGGCGCAGATCGCCAATACGATCAACGATGTGCTGCAACCGCATGGCGTCGCGGTGATCCTGGAGGCCGGGCACCAATGCATGACCACGCGCGGGGTGCATCGGCCCGGCGTATCGATGGTGACCAGCCGCATGCTGGGGGTATTCCGCACCAATTCGGATACGCGGCGCGAACTGATGGCGATGCTGAACCGGCCTTCGGCCGCCACCACCCATATATAACCGCCCGTTCGACCGGGTGGGTGGTCCCCGCCGGTGGCGGGGACCTTCGGGTCAGTCGCCCGCCTTTTCGTTGATCTGATAGGTCAGGGTCACGTGGCTGTCGCCCGGCTTCTGGGCCGGCACGACCTGGACCGACGCGCTGATATCACGCTTCTGGTACAGCTTCTGGACGGCTTCCTGATCGGCGGCCATCGTGGCCTGGGTGATCGCCGAACCCGGACGCAGGGCCGTCGCCGCCGTCAGGTCGGCGGTGGAAACCTTCTTGTTGCCCTCGAAGACGATCTTGTCGACGACCAGGCCGACATGGGTTTCGGTTTCGGTTCCCGGGGCCTGTTCCTCGATGACCCACTGGACATAGACCGCCTTGCCCGCGAATTTCGTCCTGCCGCCCAGTTTCAGGCCGACATTCTTCTTCTGGTAGACGGCCATGACGTCCTGCATGGCGGCTGCGATCTGGTTGCGGGTGACGGTGTCCCCCACATGGAAGGGAACGGCGGCCAGGATGTCCTCCGTCGAGACCTGCTTGTTGCCGGTCACGACCACCGATTTCAGCTTCAGCGGGTCATTGGGCCCCGGCGCGGCGGCGAACGCCACGTCGTGCAGGGCGGGCACCGAGGCGAAGCCGGTGGCCAGGGCAACGGCCAGCGCCGAGCGGGCCATGATATGACGGATGGTGCGCAAAATGGAATTCTCCCATGACACGGGCCGGCGGCGTGCGCGCCGACCCCCTGCCCCCATGATGCACACCTTCCGGGCAATGCCAATGATGGCCGCGGCCCGGTTCTAGAAGAGCGCCCGGTCGGGGATCGTGGCGACGTTGCCGGCAAGGCCGGCATCATATCCGGCCGGACCGTGCCCGTCGGACTGCGGCAGGCCGGAGCCCGCACAGGCGGACAGTGCCAGGGCGGACGAGATCGCGACGGCGATCGCGGTCGCGGAAGTCTTTGTGGATTTCATCATGTTTCGTATCCTTTCCTGATGAGGCACCTGAAACGGGATACGGATTTCCGAGACGGCCGGGAAACAGATAGTATCGAATGCCGTGATAGGAACACCCGATAACAGGCCTCCTTTTCCACAATGGAATCGATAAAATATCGTCAGGGACGCGGCACGTCGCGACCTATGCTTCCGGCCCGTCCTGGCACGGGCGGCACCCTTCGGGAACGTGCCGGCGCAGGAAATCGCCAAGCTCGGCAAAGGCCGGCCCGCGCGGGTCCGATTTGCGCCAGACGGCGCCGATCGTCCGGCTGGCATCCGCCAGGGGCCTGACGGCGATGAGGCCGCGCCATTCGCCGCGATTGCGCAGCGCCAGATGGGGGATCAGGGAATGGCCCTCACCGGCACCGATCATGTGCCAGAGCATTTCCAGGCTGGTCGCAAGCCGCTGCCGCGCGCGCGCCTGCGTCGGCAGGCCGCACAGCGCAAGCGCCTGGTCGCGCAGACAGTGACCGTCTTCGAGCAGCAGGAGTTCGGGCCCGTCCAGGTCACGCGTCGCCAGCGACCGCTTGCGGGAAAGCGGATGGCCGGACGGAACGGCGGCGACGAACGGTTCCTCGAAAAGGGCGCAATCCATGAACGATTTTTCCGAAACCGGCAGCGCCGCGAATACGAGGTCGAGCTCGTCCTGCTGCAACTTCGCCAGGAGTGGTCCGGTCAGGCCGTCCGTCACCTGCAGCCTGAGATCAGGATAGCTCTTGCGCAGCAGCGGCAGCATGCTGGGAATGTAGTAGGGCCCCAGCGTCGCGATCACGCCGATGCGCAGGATTCCGTTCAGCGGCCCGGACTGCATGTGCGCCGCCTCCAGCATCATCCGGGCGGCGGTCACGACATCCCTTGCCCGTTCCAGGAGCCGTATACCTTCCGGTGTCGGCTTCACATGCCGTCGCGTACGTTCGAACAAGACGACGCCCAGGAGATTTTCCAGCTTGCGGATCTGCTCGGACAGCCCCGCCTGGCTGACGCCACATCGTTCGGCGGCGCGGGAGAAGTTTCGCAGATCATCGACGGCCACGGCATATTCGATGTCGCGCAGCGACAGGCCAGACAGGGGAGTGTAGGTCTTTTCCATAAGTACGATCGCTCAATCCAATCCCATAAAATGGTTTTACCTATAATTCCCATCGGGACAAACGATTTCCGCCCGAGGGAAATTTGTCGGACACCCGTTCTGTCATCAACGCACAGAAGGACAGAACTTATGACGACGATAAACTCCGAACTGAAGTCATTCAGCACCGATGCCTTCCATAACGGCAAATTCGTCAAGGTATCGGACCAGGATGTGAGGGGAAAATGGGCCGTCTTTTTCTTCTATCCGGCGGATTTCACCTTCGTCTGCCCGACAGAACTGGAAGATATGGCCGATCATTACGCCACTTTCCAGGATCTGGGCGTCGAGATCTACGCCGTATCCACCGACAAGCATTTCACGCACAAGGCCTGGCATGACACGTCGCCGGCGATCGGCAAGATCCGCTACGTCATGCTGGCCGACCCCACGGGCGCGATCTCCCGCAATTTCGGCGTGCTGGTCGAGGACGCCGGCGTGGCGAACCGCGGCACCTTCCTGATCGATCCGCAGGGCCGGGTGCAATATATGGAAATCACCGCCGAGGGCGTCGGCCGGACGGCCGAAAGCCTGATCGACAAGATCAAGGCCGCCCAATACATCGCCGCCCATCCCGGCGAAGTCTGCCCCGCCAAGTGGAAGGAAGACGGCGCGACCCTGACCCCGTCCCTGGACCTGATCGGCAAGATCTGACCCCAGCCGCAGGCCCGGCCCACATGGCCGGGCCGCCGCCCCACCCCACTGGAACACGGAGTCCTCGCGATGCTGCAGGATACGATCAAGTCGCAACTCAAGGACCATTTCGCCAATCTTGCACATCCGATCGTGCTCGAAGCCTCGCTCGACGACAGCGCTCCGGCCCGGGACATGGCGGCATTGCTGCACGAGATCGCAGCACTGTCCGGCAAGATTCGCGTCTCGACGAACGGCGCGGCCTCGCGGCGCCCGTCCTTCGCGATCCGGCGCGAGGACGCGGCGGGCGGCGTGACGTTCGCCGCCATTCCCATGGGACATGAATTTACCTCGCTGGTCCTGGCGTTGCTGCAGGTCGGCGGTCATGCGCCGAAGTTGCCGGACGACATCACGGCCCAGGTCGGGTCACTGAGCGGCACGTATCGGTTCGAAACCTATGTTTCGCTCTCCTGCCAGAACTGCCCGGACGTCGTACAGGCGCTCAATGCCATGAGCGTGCTGAACCCGAACATCAGCAACGTCACGATCGACGGCGCGCTGTACCAGCGTGAGGTCGAAGAAAAGAACATCATGTCCGTCCCCCAGGTGTTCCTGAACGGACAGCCCTTCGGGTCCGGCCGCATGGGCGTCGCGGAGATCCTGGCGAAACTGGATGCCGACGCGCCGAAGCGGGCCGCGGAACGGCTGAAGGATCTTGCTCCGTTCGACATCCTGGTCGTGGGCGCAGGGCCGGCCGGGTCGGCGGCGGCGGTCTATGCCGCACGCAAGGGGCTGCGCACCGGCCTGGTCGCCGAGCGGTTCGGCGGCCAGGTGATGGACACCGCCGGCATCGAGAATTTCATCTCGGCCAGGGAAACGGAGGGGCCGAAGCTGGCCGCCGCGCTGGAGGCGCATGTGCGCCAGTACGACGTGGAGGTCATTTCCGCGCAACGGGTGCGGGAACTGCATGCCGCAGCACAGCCCGGCGCCCTTCATCACGTCGTGCTGGAAAGCGGGGCGAGCCTGCGGGCGCGCACGATCATCCTTGCAACCGGAGCACGCTGGAGGCCGCTCAACGTTCCCGGCGAAGAGGAGTATCGCACCCGGGGGGTAGCCTACTGCCCGCATTGTGACGGCCCCTTCTTCAAGGGAAAGCCGGTCGCGGTCGCCGGAGGGGGCAATAGCGGCGTCGAAGCCGCGATCGATCTTGCCGGGATCAGTTCCCACGTGACGCTGCTGGAGCGCGATCCGGCGCTGCGGGCGGACAGGGTCCTGCAGGACAAGCTTCGCAGCCTGCCCAACGTCACCGTGATGACGAATGCCGTGATCACGAAGGTCGAAGGCAACGGCACGAAGATGACGGGCCTGACCGTTCAGGACGGCGAAGCCGCGCGGCATCTGGACGTCGACGGCGTGTTCGTCCAGATCGGGCTGCTGCCCAATACCGATTGGCTTCGCGGCACGGTCGAGCGTACGGCGTTCGGCGAAATCATCGTCGATGGCCGCGGCGCGACGTCGGTTCCCGGCATCTTCGCGGCGGGCGATGCGACGACGACGCCGTACAAGCAGATCGTCATCGCGATCGGGGACGGGGCCAAGGCCGCGCTGGCCGCGTTCGACCACCTGATCCGCCTGCCCGGCTGATATCGGGTTCAGCCGAGATTGTGCCGTCCGCCAGGTCTGTATACAATAAGCGGGCGGACGCTTTTGAACATGTCCCGACGATTTGCGCGGGCATGAAAATCGGAGACATCGCAATGACCGAGCACAGTTCCAGATCAACCACCGACGATTCCGGTATACCGGTCTCCAGCGACGTCTATTCGCTGACGGTCGGCCCTGACGGTCCGATCCTGCTGCATGACCACTATCTGATCGAGCAGATGGCGGCGTTCAACCGGGAAATGATCCCCGATCGCCAGCCTCACGCCAAGGGAAGCGGCGCCTTCGGATATTTCGAGGTGACGCACGACGTCAGCCCGTACACGAAGGCCGCGTTCCTGCAAAAGGGCGTCAGGACCGAAATCGTCGCGCGTTTCTCCACCGTCGCCGGCGAGGCCGGCAGCCCCGACACCTGGAGGGACCCGCGCGGCTTTGCCCTGAAATTCTACACGCAAGAGGGCAATTTCGACATGGTCGGGAACAATACCCCGGTCTTCTTCGTCCGCGATCCGATGAAATTCCAGCATTTCATCCACTCGCAGAAGCGCCGCGCCGATAACGGCCTGCGCGACAACGACATGCAGTGGGATTTCTGGACGCTCAATCCCGAAACGGCGCATCAGGTCGCCTGGCTGATGGGCGACCGGGGCATTCCGGCCAGTTGGCGTCACATGGACGGCTTTTCCAGCCATGCTTACATGTGGGTCAACGCCGCGGGCGAACGCTTCTGGGTCAAATATCATTTCAAGACCGACCAGGGCATAAAATGCCTGACGCAGGAGCAGGCGAACCGCCTGGCCGGCGCCGACGCCGACTATCACCGGCGCGACCTGTACGCGGCGATCCAGCGCGGAGACCATCCAGGCTGGACCCTGAAGATGCAGATCATGCCGTACGAGGCGGCGCGCGACTATCACATCAATCCCTTCGACCTGACGAAGGTATGGCCGCAAGGCGAGTATCCGCTGATCGACGTGGGCAGGCTGGTTCTCGACCGGAATCCGACCGATTTCCACGCGCAGATCGAGCAGGTCGCCTTCGAGCCGAATAATTTCGTGCCCGGCACCGGCCTGTCGCCCGACAAGATGCTCCTCGGCCGGTCCTTCGCCTACGCCGACGCGCATCGGGCGCGCCTGGGCGTCAACTACAAGCAGATTCCCGTCAACGCGCCGCGATGCCCGGTGCACAGCTATGCCAAGGGGGGCGCCATGCGGATCCGCGAAGCCAGCGATCCGGTCTATGCGCCCAATTCCAAGGGGGGCCCCGTCGCGGACGCGCAACGCTTTCCGGACGATGCCGTATGGGCCGCCGACGGCGGGTTCCTGCGCGCGGCCTATGCGCAGCGGCGCGACGACGACGATTTCAGCCAGGCGAAGGTGCTCGTCTCCAGGGTCATGGATGACGAGGCGCGGGACCGCCTGGTCCAGAACGTCGTCGGCCACGTCCTGGCCGGTGTCGAGGAACCCGTCCTGTCCCGCGTATTCGAATACTGGAAAAATATCGACGAGGCGACGGGCCTGCGAATCGAGCAGGGCGTGCGCGCCGAGAGACAACGATAGCGCGCCCCGGCCGTGACCGAACGTGACGCGGTGGAATCACCTCGTCACGATCCGTCTTTCCTATCCGGCCTATCCCGGGATTTTGATGGTGACGCCCAGCAGCGTAACGAACTGGGCCAGCCAGCGCGGATGGGCCGGCCACGCCGGCGCGGTGACCAGCAATCCGTCGGTCACCGCGTCATCGATCGCGATGTCGGCATAGACGCCGCCGGCCAGTTCGATTTCGGGCCGGCAGGCGGGATAGGCCGATACGGTGCGCCCGCCGATGACCCGGGCAGCGGCGAGCAACTGGCCGCCATGGCAGATGGCGGCGACCGGCCGGTCGGAGAAGGCGCGGACCAGGGCGATGACCTGCGGGTCCAGGCGCAGATATTCCGGGGCGCGGCCGCCCGGGACCACCAGCCCCGCATAGTCCGCCGCGTTCACCTGGTCGAAATCCGCCGTCAGGGTAAAGCGGTGGCCGGGCTTTTCGCTGTAGGTCTGGGCACCTTCGAAATCATGGATGGCGGTCAGGACATAGTCGCCCGCCCGCTTGCCCGGGCAGACCGCATCGACCGTGAAGCCCAGCATGGTCAGGGCCTGGTACGGCACCATGATTTCGTAATCTTCGACATAATCGCCTGCCAGCAGCAGCAGCTTCTTGCCAGTCATCGCATGACCTCTCAATCGTGAGCGGGTTCCAGATGCTCCCGCAGGCGGGGCATCAGTTCCACGAAATTGCAGGGGCGGTGACGGCTGTCCAACTGCCAGACCAGGATATCGTCCCACCCGTCCTTCACCGCGCCGGACGACCCCGGCAGCGCGAACAGATACGTGCCGTTGGCGACCCCGGCCAGGGCGCGCGACTGGATCGTCGAGGTCCCGATCTTCTGGTACGACAGCATGCGGAACAGTTCACCGAAGCCCTCGATCCGCTTTTCCAGCACCCGTTCGAAGGCTTCGGGCGTCACGTCGCGGCCCGTGACGCCGGTGCCGCCGGTGGAAATGACCGCGTCGATCGCGGGATCGGCGATCCAGCCCGCCAGACGGGCCGCGATGCGGTCGGCATCGTCCGGTTCGATGGCGCGGTCGGCCAGGTGATGGCCGGCGGCGGCGATGCGCTGCGCCAGCAGGGTGCCGGAGGTGTCGGTTTCCAAGACGCGCGTATCGGAAACCGTCAGCACCGCGATGCGGACCGGCAGGAACGGTCGGGCAGGATCAAGTCTGGACATGGCGTCCATGTTCCCCCCCACCGGTACCGCCGTCAACACACTCTTAGAAGGTTAATCCGGTTTCCATGTCTATGATGAAGGCGTTGGCGTAGCGATTGGTGCCGCCCGGGTGCCAGACATATTGCAGGCCGGGGCGCAACGTGGCCCACGGGGTCGGCCGCCAGCCATAGTTCAGTTCGATGGCCGGTTCGTTCGAGGGACGGATCGCCTTCTGGCCTTCCTGCTGCAGCATGCCCGCATATTGCGCCATCTTCGGATTCAGCACCGCGATCTTGCCGCCGAAGCTGATCGTATCGTTCGGACGGTTGGGCAGCGTTCCCTTGCGGATGATGCCCCAGGTCGCGAAATACGGCGACAGCGCGGTGCGCGGATCGCCCCAGATGAACGATCCGAAAATGACCGTGCCCCGGCCGCTGCCGGAACTGTCGCGCTGGATCATCTGGTCGCCTTCGAACCAGCCGCCGAAGCGGCCGCGGATCTGGGTGGTCGGCAGGTCGATCAACTCGACGCTCGCCGGCTGATAGGCCCCGGCCTTGGAGGTGACGATCGGGACCTCGGACGTGTCCCAGTATCCGCCGATGCGGATATTGCCGTCCATGTCGCCGGTGTAGTCGTTGCCGTGATGCCAGCCGAGTTGGAACGGCAGGTAGACGCCCGTCGTATCGTCCAGTCCCAGCTTGAAGCCGTTATGGGTGTTCGAGATGGTGTTATCGACGTTATAGATACCCGCCGACACCAGATAATGGTCGTTGCCGGCCGGATAGAGCTTCAGCCACGCGCCCGGATGGGCCGTGGGATACCAGCCATAGCCGCCATTCATCGCCAGCCCCTGCGGCATGCCGCAGATCGCGTTGGTCTGGAACTGGCAGTAGATCGACATGCCCCAATGCATGGTGGACTGCCCGAAATCGTTTTCGGTGTTGATCCAGCCGGCTTCCATCGAGACGTAGCGATTGAACTGCTTTTCCAGCGACAGGCGCGTGATGCGCACGGTCTCGCCCGAGCCGAAGATCTGCTGCACGGAATCCACCGCGCCGCCCAGCGGGCCCGCCGCCAGGCTGAGGCCCGCGCGTTCGGTCAGCAGAATATGCAGGACGCCGATGTCATGATGGATCAGCCTGGCGAAATTGATGTCGGCGCCCAGCCCGAATTCATGCGCATAGCGGACACCGGCATATTTTCCGCCCACCGGATTGCCGGACGCGTCTTCCAGGAAATGCCCCTGGATATGCACGCCGCGATCTTCCAGATGGGTACGCAGCCCCCCCCAGTCGCCCGTCATGGTGCTGCCGCGAATCCATTCCTCGTAGCTGGGCGGGAAATAGCCCGCCAGCGAGGACGGGGGCACATAGACGTGCGCCGCCGCGGCCTGTTTCGAGGCGGTGGATGCCGGGACGGCCTGCTTCGAGGCGGGAGGGGGGACGATCCGCGCCGGGACCCGGTTCGCATAGCCGCCCACCACGACCGGCCGCGTGGTCGCCGCGACGTCGGACCGGGTGGACTGCGCGCGAGCGGACCCGTCGGATAGCATCAGGCCGGATATGGACAGCACGACCGCCGCCCCGAACACAGTACGAATCATCGGGTTCCATCTACCTGCGTCCGACATCGGCCAAGGGCATGCCGGAGGGACATCATCACGTCAGGCGCCTGCAGGCACCTTTATTGTTTTGGGCGACGCTCTATTCTGTCGTCGTCCTGGGTTCGCCCCGTATAACATTCGCATGACCGATATACCACAACGTCCCGAGAGCGTGATGGAGTTCCGATATATCTGCATATAAAACAATCAAATAAGGCGGATTCCTCGCCCCATCCCGAACCTGGGTCGCCTCGATTATAACACAATCGTGATTTTACGATGGCGTCGCGGACTCAATCGTCAGGGCACGCGCCCCCAGGCCGGTAAACAGTTCGGTCCGGCAGGTCAGGATCAGGACCTGCACGCGGGTGGCCGCGTCGGCCAGGATATCGAACATACGGTCCAGCCGGCCGGTATCGGACCAGGTCAGCGCGTCATCCAGCACCAGCATGGCCGGACGCCCGCGCGCGTGCAGCAATTCCGCCAAACCCAGCCGCACCAGCACCGCGATCTGCTCGCGCGTGCCGTCCGAGAGGTTTTCAAACGGCTCGCCGACGCGCCGGGTCAGGCCGGAGACGCGGAAATCCGGGTCCACCGTCGCCACCGCCCGGGGAAAGAGCGCGGCCAGCGCCGGCTGGATCGCCCGGCTGAGCGGGGCCAGATAGCGTTCCGTCGCCGCCCGGGCCGCGCCCGCCACCGCGTCGCGCAGGCAGTGCAGGATCGCAACCTCGCGCGCGCAGGCCGCGCGCTCGGCGGCGTGGGAGTCCCGCAATCTGTCCTGGGCGGCGATCCGTTCGTCCAGGCCGTCGCCCTCGGCCGCACGGATCCGGGCCTCGCGCGCCGCCATGTCCTGTTTCAGCGCCGTCAGGCGGGCGCTTCCGTCCTGGATCGCGCGCTCCAGGCGCTGGATCGCGGCGTCGGCCAGGGCCTCCGTGCCGTCGGGCCGGGTTTCCTCGATCCGGTGCAGCGCCTGCCCGGCCTCGCGCATCGCAGCGTCTTCCGCCGTCAGGCGGGCGGATAGCGCGTCGTCCGGCTCGGCGGCACGGGCCGCCGCCACGTCGTGCGTCAGCCGCGAGGTCGCATCCTGCGCCAGGCGGTGGTCGCCTTCCAGGCGGCCCAGTTCGGCGGCAGCCTGGCGCAGGGTTTCGTCGGGCGCGAACAGGGCCTGACTGGCGGCGGCGTAGCGGTCCTCGGCCGCCTGCATGGCGTCCCTGGCCTGCTCCAGCGCCTGGGCCGGATCGCCTCCGGCGGCCGGGTTCCCGTCCTCATCGGCGTGCCGGGCGATCCGCGCATCCACTTCGGCCAGGCGGCGGCGGCCCTCGGTCATGGCCGCGGCGGGCGACCGGTCGGCGGCCACCAGCAGGCCGGCCAGCGCCGTCTGTGCCGCCTGGAAGGCCAGGTCGGCCTGGCGGCGTTCGGCCAGGGCCGCCTCGGCCGCGTCGGGATCGACGCAGCCCGCGGCGTCCAGCGCCTGGCGCAGGGCGTAGTCGGCCCGTGCCGCGTCGGCGCGCAGCCGCTCGCGATCATGGCTGGCGGGTTCGATGGATACGATGCCGATATCCGCGATGTGCAACCGGGCGGTGTCCGTCACCTGAATGCGGCCGGAGTCCAGCACGCGGCCGTCCAGTTTCAGCCGTCCGGCGCCCGCGCCCTCCAGCACCACATCCAGCATCGTCGCCTGCGCCTGGCTGGCGGCACGGGCGGCCTGGACGGCGCGGTCGGCCTGGCGGATCGCGGTCATCCGGGCCTCGTCCACCGTGCAGGCGGACAGGCGGGCCGCCGCCCGCGTCACCGCCTGCGCCGCCTGTTCCAGCCGGTCGAGCGACGCCGCCGCATCGCGCCGTTCCTGTTCCAGTCGCGTCCGCTCCACCCGCCGCGTGGCCCGGTCCAGGACGCGCCGGGCCGACAGGCGGTGTGCGTCGGCATCCTGAACCGCCCGCATGCGCGCGGCCTGGGCGGTCTGGGCCGCGTCATGGGCCGCCCGCGCCGCCGCCAGCGCCTCGGCCAGGTCCGCCCTGCGCGCCGACTGGGCATCCAGCGCCTGCCGCCATTCGGCACGGCGGGCCACGTCCTGCCGCACGGCGGCCAGCCGCGCCGTCGCGTGATCCAGTGCGGCGCGCGCGGCCCGGTGCCGGGCATCGTGGTCGCGCAGCCGGTCGCGTTGCCGCCGGGCCTCGGCCAGATGCTCGCGCTCCTTCTCACGCCGGTCGGAATCGTCTTCGTGCGCCAGGCGGCGGCGCAGGTCGGCCATGGCCTGCAGATCGTCCTCCAGCACCTGCCGGCGGGTCTGCAGGCGGACCAGTTCGTCGGATGCCGCCTGCTCGCCCTCGATCGCCGCGCGATAGCGTCCCTTGGGATTGCCGCGCCCATCCAGCAGCACCGACAGGTCGGCCAGCACCCGCGCCAGGATGCGTTCGGCGGCCTCGCCGCCGGTCATGGCGCCGAGGTCGGATTCCAGGCAGGCGCGCAGGGTCGTCCGCGCAGGGTCGGAAAAATCGGGCTGGGCCAGGCTGTGGCCCTGCCCGACCCACAGGGCATTCATCAGGCCCAGCGCCTCGGTCCCGCGCTTGCCGGACTCGACGCCGATCAGGGCATGCAGGCGGGCCTCCGCCGCATCGCCCTGGAAGGTCGCGCCGTCACCGGTCAACTGGGCGAAAGGCCGGTGCAGGAAGCGCTTTTCCAGCCGCCATGCCGTGCCGTCCACGGTGAAGTCGGCCGCGATCCGGGGCGCGCCCTTGCCGCCATAGGGTTGCAGGTCGGCAATCGGCCGGCTCTTGGAGCCGTGCTGCAACAGGAAGACGGCGCGCAACGCGGCCAGCAGGGTCGATTTGCCGGATTCGTTCGGCGCACCCAGCAGGTTGAGCCCCGGCCCCAGCCCCACCAGACGCACCGGGTCGGCGAAGCGCCGGACCTGTTCGACCTCCAGCCCGTGCAGGATCATGCCACACCTCCCGACTGCGGATCGCCCGCGCGGGCCAGCAGGTAGAGTCGTTGCAGCGCCGCGGCGGCGATATCGCGGCCATCCTCGGGGCCTTCATGCGTCTGGCGGACCAGGGCGTCCGCCGCCGCCCGCACCGCGCCGGCCAGGCCGAATCCGTCCAGATCGTCGGGCGACGGGGCCAGGCCGGGGGCGCCGTCGATGCGCAGCAGCCGCAAGGCCGAGCCCAGCCCGTCCACGATCCGCGCCTGGTAGCATTCGAGGTCGGCCAGGTTCAGCGCCCCGCTGACCGCCAGGCGGACCAGGACGCGGCTGGGGTCGTCGCGGTCGATGGCGCGCAGCCGGGCATCCAGCGCCTCGATGCCGGCGGCATCGGTCAGCACCGCCTGTTCGCGCCACCAGCGAAAGCGCCCGACTTCATGGGCTTCGACGACCGGTTCGGCCCGGGGGCCGTCCAGCGTGACCAGCAGCGCCTGCCCGCCGCCGGCGCCCCCGACGTCGAACCCGTCGACTTCCGGCGTGCCGGAATACCAGGTCCGGGAATCGATCCGCAGCGCGCCGTGCCAGTCGCCCAGCGCCAGGTAGGACAGGCCCGCCTGCCGCGCGCGGTCGATGGCGATCACGTTATGGTCCGGCGCGTCCTCGCCGAACGTACGGACCGACCCGTGCGCCAGCCCCACCCGCATGGTGCCTTCGGGCGTGGCCGCCCGGTCCATCCCCGCCGTGGGGTCGCCGATGACGTGACGATGGCCCAGCCCGGCCGGAATGACCCAGGCCGTGCCGGCCGCGTCCAGCGGCGCCGGGCCGTCGGACAGATGGGGCAGGATGGTGTCCGGCAGGCCGGTGCGCAGCAGACGGTCCCACAGCCCGTCCGGTTCGTGGAAATCGTGGTTGCCTGGGATCAGGTGCCAGCGCAGGTCGGGGAATTGCCGCATCCGTTCGATCGGCTGGCGCAGGGTGCGTTCCGCCGGGCGCGTATAGTCATAGATGTCGCCCGCCACCACCACCGCATCGGCCCCCTGGGCGCGGGCCAGGCGGCCGATCCGGCTGATCGCTTCCAGCCGTTCGTGCTGCAGCACCGGCAGGACATCGTCATCGGCAAAGCGGAAGACCTTGCCGATCTGCCAGTCGGACGTGTGAATCAGGCGCATGGCATCTTATCGCCCGAACCGGCGCCAGGGGCCAGAGGAACCACCGGACGACCTTTTCCCTGCCGTATTTCGGACATGAGGCCGGGCAAGACTGCGTATGGCCAGCTCGGCAGTCCGGCCGCGCGGCGAAGACAGGGTTCAAGACACTCCGATGATGGTTCCGGTTCGCAGTTCCTCCCACACCACCCCGCCCCCTGTGACGACGTCCAGCCCCAACCGCCCTGCCCGTCGCACCCGCCTGCATCCGGCCATGTCCGAGGCCGTGCGGGCCATTCATACCCGGCACCGCCGGCATCTGCAGACCCACCGCCGCTCGGACGCTGGGCGCGTCGCCCGTTGAATCGTGGAGCGGCCATGACCATGGCGCATTTCAGCCATCGGACCGGGATCGCGGGGGACGGATTCCCAGACAACTGATTGAAACACTGCCTTTATTCCCTCGACCAGCCCGTATCCCGGGCTGGGCGCGGCCGCCGTGACATGGTTTGTCGCCATCGTGACACATAGGATGGGCAGCCGGCCGCCATACTTCGCTCCGGCCCGCAGATAGGGTCAGGCGGCACGGCGGATAGGGGCAAGGACGTATGGGGCAGGACGCCGCAAGCGGCGGGGCGGGCATGCGGGCCGGCATCGCGCGCCGGGTCTGGCTGCCTCCCATACTGGCGGGATGGTTTCCCCCCGGCAGCATCGCCTTCTGCCTGCGCACCTGGGCATCGGCCGTGCTGGCCCTGACCGTGGCGTTCTGGATGCAAATCGACTCGCCGGCCAGCGCGGGCGTCACGGTGATGATCCTGTCCCAGCCCCTGCGCGGCCAGATCCTGTCCAAGGCGCTGTATCGCATCGTGGGTACCCTGGTCGGCGCTGCCGTCGCGATCGGGCTGATCGCGGCCTTCGGGCAGGACCGGTTCATGGTGCTGGGGGGGGCCGCGCTGTGGCTGGGGCTGTGCGTGGTCGCCGGCACGCTGGCGCGCGACTTCCGGGCCTATGGCGCGCTGCTGGCCGGCTATACCGTCGCCATCATCGGAATCGGGTGCATCGACCGGCCTGAAGCGGTGTTCTCGGTCGCGATCTTCCGTGTGTCGGCCATCATGATCGGCATCGTATCGGTCGCGGTGGTCAATGACGTGACGGGCTCGCCCTCCGCATGGCGCGCCCTGGCGGACCGGCTGCGCCGGGCGGCGGTCGATGTCCGGCGGATCGCCCGCGACGCCGTGGCCGGGCGGGGTATTCCCGACGACGGAAGCTGTGTTGCGCTGGCAGGGACGATCATGGCGCTGACCAGCCAGGTTTCATTCGCGCGGACGGAACTGGCCGACAGCGCGCTGCGCATGACCGGCGCGCGGTCTGCCATGGTCGCGATGCTGGACATGATATCGTGCAGCCGCGCCATCGGCGGCGTCCTGCGCGAGAACGATGTCCGCCCGGCGATCCTGTCGCGGGTGCGGCAGCGCTTCGGCGACGGGACGCCCTTCACCGGCGCGGACGACGCGCGGGGCGCGCTGGATGCGCTGCTGCGCGTCGAGGACGGCGACGCGCCACCGACCCCGGCCGAGGCCTATCTGATCGAGCGCGCGATGGCGCTGCTGTCCTACGGACGATGGGTCGAGGACGGCATCCGCACGCTGGAGGACGGCCGCGCGGCACCGCGCGTGGCCCGGAACGTGCGCCTCGCCCGGCATCAGGACCCGGTGCTGGCCATGCTGAACGGCGTGCGCGTGATCGTGGGATTTTCCGCCGCCGCCGCGATCTGCATCCTGTCCGGTCTGCCGGGTTCGACGATGACGCTGGTACAGGTCGCCACCATCCTGACCCTGTCGATCACGACATTCGACACCCGCGCCTTCGGGTTCGGGGCGCTGATCGGCGTGCCGCTGTCCACGCTGTGCGCGCTGGTGCTGGATTACCGCATCCTGCCCTACGGGTCCGACATGGGCTTCCTGGCGCTGATGATCGCGCCGGTGGTGTTCGCGACATGCCTGCTGCTGATCCATCCGCGCCATGCGGCGATCGGGCTGAATTTCGGGGTGTTCTTCTTCATCGTGCTGGGGCTGGACAACATCCAGAACTACGACCCGATGCAGTTCATCGACCGCAATGTCTTCTACACGCTGTCGGCGGTGATCCTGTTCTTCTCGCTGGTGCTGCTGCCGCCTTCGGCGCGGCGGCGGCGCTTCCGGGTCGCGATGACGGTGGCGCTGTCGCTGCGGCGGCAGTTCACCGGCCGGGGGGACATCGCCGGCCCGATGCTGATCAGCCGGCAATATGACCGGCTGATCCAGGCCCGCACCTGGACGGGCCATCTGCCGCCGCACCGGGTCGCCGCCGGGGTGTTCGGCCGCATCGTGTCGATGGGCGACCTGATCGGCGCGCTGGCGCGGGCCCGGCGGCACCTGACGCGGGCCATGATGATTCCACCGGTATCGGACCTGGCCCGCCAGGGCCTGGACCTGCTGCGGGTGCGCAATGTCCCCGAAAGCGCGCGGCGCATCATGCACCATGCGACGGTGCTGCTGGCCGCGTCCCGCGACCTGCCCCCGGTCGAGCGCGAGATCGTGATCGGCGCCGTATCGGGCCTGTTCGGCGCGGCGCGGCTGCTGGAGCGCAACGTGCGGCTGCTGCGCCATTACGGCATCATCCCCGCGGCGTGGAGGGGCTGAGATGGGGCCGACGGTCGATATCGCGGGCGTGCAGGTATCCTCGTTCGTCATCGATGCGGGGCTGGCGGTGCTGACCCTGCTGGTGCTGCGCCCGCTTCTGGGCACCACCTTCGTGCAGAAACGGGTCTGGAACGTGCCGCTGGCCGAATTCGGAATCCTGATCTGCCTGGCCGGATTCTATGTTTTCCTGTTGTGAAAGGTCGGATGGTGTTCGAACGCGCCCGTCACGTCATGCGGATCGCAACCACGCTGGCTATCCTGGCCATTGCGACAGTGGTGGTGCTGGGGCTGTGGGATTACTACACGGCCGCGCCCTGGACCCGGAACGGGCAGGTGCGCGTGCAGGTCGCCAACATCGCGCCGCGCGTATCGGGGCAGATCGTGGATGTCCGTGTCACCGACAACCAGTATGTCCATCGCGGCGATGTGCTGTACTCCATCGACCCGTTCGATTTCCGCATCGCGGTGGCATCGGCGACGGCGCGCGTCAATGAACGCCAGGCGGACCTGACGCTGCGCCTGGCGCAGCACCAGCGCCGGCAGCAACTGTCCTCGGCCTCGGCCTCGGCCGAGGAAAAGCAGCAGTTCGAAGCCGTGGCGGAACAGGCCAAGGCCCAATATGCCGACGCGCTGGCCGCCCTGTCGCAGGCGCGGATGAACCTGGACCGCACGCAGGTCCGCAGCACCGTCAACGGCTACGTCACCAACCTGACGATGCGAGTGGGCGATTTCGCCACCGCCGGCGTATCGGATATCGAGGTGATCGACGCGGAATCCTATTGGGTGGACGGGTATTTCGAGGAAACCCGGATGCGGGGGATCTATCCCGGCGCGCTGGTGCGGATCGACCTGATGGGCTACGCGACCCCGCTCTGGGGCCATGTCGAGACCATCACGCGCGGCATATCCTCGGCCAACGCGCAACGATCGACCCAGGGCCTGCCCTTGGTCAACCCGGTCTATACCTGGGTACGGCTGGCGCAGCGCATTCCGGTGCGGGTGCATATCGACGCCCTGCCCGCCGGAATCACGCTGGCGGCGGGCATGACCGCGAGCGTTTCGATCGTCACCCCCGAGGGACGACAGCCCCGCGTGACGCTGCGCGCGCTGGTCGCCCAGTTGCGCCAGTCGCTGCACCGCGTCCGGCCGCCCAATGCGGTGGCGGCTTCCCCCGCCACGCCTGTTCCGTCACCCACGTCCCTGTCGAACGGGGTGTCGGAGGACGGACAGGACCGCTAACATGGCTCATTCCATAAAAAGACCAGACCGGAGAAACGCCATGACCCGCCGTCTCGCAACCCGCGCCGCCGTGCTGATGGCCCTGTCCGCCACGGGCGCGTGCCTGGGCACACCCACGGACGCGCGCGCCGCCGCTGCCGCCGACCCGTTCACCGGCCGCTGGGCCGCGATGGGCATCTCGCCCGTCGTCATCGCCGCCCCCGACAGCCACCACCAGATCCAGATCACGCTGCCCGACGAACTGCATGCCATCACGCGGCACCAGTTCACCCTGACCCGTCACGACCACACGACGCTGCAATCGATCGACCGCGATCCGCTGGTAACGTTTCGCATGGTATCGGAAAACAGCGCCGACCTGACGATCAAGGGCAACAAGCCGGGGCAAATGCTGGACCTGCCCCTGAGCCGGGACGACTAGGACGCCCGCGACGGAGTCATTCGACGACACGCAGCCTAGTCCGATGTATCCTTATCCTCGATATTTCGGACAATTTGCAGCAGGCTATCCGGTATCGGTTCACGGGCCACATCCCCGTACATTCCATGCAGCCTGCGTCCGAGCCACAGGGTAAAGGCATGATCGCCGTCAGCCGGTCCGGACATGTCTGGTACAGGCCTGTTCATTGAACGGTGTCTCCCGCACGCGGGGCGGTCCGGAGAAGCCAGTCGATCCGGTCATGGACCCGCAATCGGACGTCAACGTCCTCCCTCGACTTCAGTTCAAGGCAGCGACGATATGGCGCAACATTGCTGCCATGCGCCTCGGTGCCACGAATGACGCGGGGCGCGACCTTTCGGGCCGCTTTCGCACAGCATCAGGGCTTTTGAAACAGCCGCTTAAAGGCGAAGTGCTCGTTTGACCCAGGGCAATGCCGTCATAAGCTGCTCGCGCTGTACCCGGCGAACGAACGGAGCGTCGGGGATATTCGCCAGGCCCGCGCGGGCCGCAAAGTATCCTGATACCCACGCAGCGACCTCGGGCGCGTCCGGCAGGATTGCTTCAGGAGGCGGGCCGCCTTCATGCGCAAGGCTGGGCAACCAGAATCCCATATCCAGCTTCGGATTGGACAGGCAGGCCTCTGCCCAATCGACAAGTTTCACGGTCCCGGACAAGAAACACATATTGTCACTACGCAAATCCCAGTGCGTCGGACTGAGACCGGCTGTCGGGCATGCATTTTCAGCCTCGATCAAAGCAGGCAGCGCCCTCGCCAACCAATCTGCCGAGGCGAGTCCCAATGCCAGGAATGGCGTGGGATCAGCCTGGACACAGGTCCACCCTCGGACGTCCACGCCATGGACCGCGTCGAACGTCGGCAATTCAGCACGCATGCCGTGAAGGTCTTCAATTGCGGCTAGCGCGGCCGAAACCCTGTCGTCGGTCCAGGGAGGCGGCCAGATCGCCTCGCTCAGATCTTCGATAACCAGTATGGGATTGACGCTCTCGGCATCGTATCCCAACAGGCGCGGCCGGGTCCCTTCCGGCAAAGACCTGTAGGCCACGATTTCGCGACGCAACAGATTGGCCGTGTGGAGTGTCGTGGCAATCTTGACGAAAGCTTGTTGTTTCCCGTTTCGTACAAGATACCGCGCAGCCGGCGTATAACCTCCGCGCACGACCCGGAACGATTCCGGTGTCCATCCTGAAATCCGCCTGATCGCCTCGCGATGCGCTTGTCCGACGATCATGATCTCTCCGATGCCGATATGCTGAACAACCGCTTATCCAGGTCGTTTCTTCCAAGGCAACAGGTACGAATCAACCCAATATATTCGTGCATGAAGTCCCGCCAGAAGAAACGAGCAATCCTGGCCGGGAGCGCACGGGCAACTTTTGGACATCGGCATGCAAAAGCCGGCATCTGCTGGAACGCTACATATTACCGCTCTCGCCTCTTGTCGGACGCCGTAGTGCAGCCTCACGCTTCTTCGAAGCGGACGTGGTTCATCGCGTGCGAGAAATAAACTCCGTCAGTCCTGGAGCCGCTCAGTTCTCCATTTGGCGACACCCGTCATCTTGAATATAAGTAAGAGGTAGCAGCCCCATCTTACCTTGGGGGAGCGCGTTTGCCATGGGGGTCTTGCGCTCGCCCAATCCAAACACGGCCTAATGAGGCCGAATGTATTAATTTCAAATCCTGCCCCCCAACAGGGGCAGGCTATTTATTGGGACCGGGCCGATGGAAAACATGACAATTAGACAGGTATCGGTTTCTGATTCCATCCTGTCCCGTTTGGACGCTAGAGACATCGCGCTCTGGGTTGGCAAGGACGTCGTTAGGGCCGCGGACCCGGTCGCCTTGGCCGACGTCATCCGATTGCCGTGGCGAGCCGTGCTTCTCGAGGGAGGAGACCCTGCGCTTGAGACCGCGATCCTTGCGCAGGAAGACCCGACTGATTTCAGGGTTCTTCGCCGCGGATATCCCATCATCATCGACGGCAACCCCGCGGATATCGTGCTGCCTCCGCGGAGCTTGCCGATCTACAAGCTCAACAGCGGCGGCGGGTCGGGTACCCTCGTCTCGCAGCTCTCGAGATTGAGTATTCTTAATGAGTTGGCGCGCACGGATCCGCGTGAGCTGCTGGTGCTTTCGTCCAAGGCGACCGGCGTCCCGCCGGATCTCCGTACCTTGTGGGAAGAGGGCTTTCGGCCGCTCACAACCATTGTCGGAGACTACGCGACCCTTCATGCCGAGGCCGATGGATGGCGACGAGCTCGCGCCGCCGGCGGCTCGATCGCAATCGTCGAGAAGGACATCGCTAGCTTCGCCCACGACCTTTCCACCCGGTATGCGCAAGCCCATACTGGGGAACGGGTTCTCCTTCGCGTGCGGAGCGCGCGGGGCGACACGACGTCGGTTGATATAACCCAGGTGGACGACGCCCAGCATCCGGTGCTTGGGCGCTACGAACTCATCCAGGATCAGGATCTCCGGCCCCTCGCGCCCGAGGATCTGACGGCGGAGACCGTCGAGGGGTTCTTCCGCGATCCGAGCGCGTCATGGCAGCCCTACGCGGCAGGCCTTCCTTGGCCGCGGGACGACGTGGCGTGGCCTGAGCTGCGTCATATATTGCGGCGCTTAGATCGCAGCGGCTCCGAGGCCAACACGGTCGCGGTCATCCGCACCGAGCCTGGCGCGGGCGGAACGACCCATGCGCGGATGCTGGCATGGAGGGCCGCTGCCGAGGGTTATCCCACCCTCTTCGCCAAGGGGGCTCCATTCAAGCCAACCTCGCTCGAGATCGTCAACTTCATGACGCGAACGATTGACGCCGAGAAGCAGAGCCGCGGGGAGCCGGACGACGGTCGTCTCTACGAAGCTCCGTGGCTCATCGTGTTCGATCGAGACCATTGGGAGGGACGCGACAGCGAGCTGCGGAGCTTCCTACGGGGACTCGAACAGAGCGGCCGCGCAGCATGCGTACTTGTGGTCACAGGCCCCTACGCGAGCATGGAGTTCATGAGTAGCTCTCGCTTTAAGGAGATTGACCAGCTTACGCACGAAATGCCACGAGCCGGCGCGGTGGAGTTCGGCCAGCATCTCAATCAGTATCTTGCGCCCCACGGACCTGTCAGAAGGCGCGAGGAGTGGCAGGGATTCTTCCAAGCCTCGGCCGTACACGCGGAAAGCGGCATCTCCTCCTTCTGGGTGGCGCTGTCCTTCTGGCTCCAACGGCAGATCGACATGAGCGAGACCGTACAGTCTTGGCTGTTCAGGCAGTTCCAGAGCTCCGTCGTCGATCCGCAACTGCGCTCGACGCTCGTGGATATCGCCGCGATCAGCACCGAGAGACGTCCGCTACCGGAGACCATGCTCCCCGCAACCGTCGACTGGCCAGTGACTCAAAAACTCGAGGACCTGAGAACCATGATCGGCGCGATGGGCCTGATCAGATTGCGACTCGAGGGAGACAGGTATTGGGCACTCGCACACGATATCTTAGGCCGATATCTGCTGAATGCGATCTACTATGATCGCTCCGCGCGGGAGGAATTCGGCTTCGGCGAGGCTTCGAACACCGAGCATCTCCGCTTCCTCGCACTTCGGCGACTCTCGGCCAATCCCGCCTTGGGGAACGCATCCAACCGGGAGATCGCGGAGGACTTCGCCGTCAACATCTTCAAGATCGATCCTGATCACGGCCACGGCACATTCGTGCCCTATTGGCGCGAGGCCCTGGCCGCCTTGGACGAAATGCCAAAGCTGCTGTGGCAGACGAGCCGCGCCCTGCGGCACCACTCCGCGATCTCACGGCGACGCATCGCGAAAGACAAGGAGCTCTTCGGCCTGCCCGAGAGCGAGCGGTTGGACCTGCTGCGGCGGGCGGTCGAAGATATCCGGTTCGCTCTCGACATGATTCCCCGAGCCGAGGGCGAGGAGTCTGACCTCAACCTCTACAACTCGCTGGCGCGGGCATATCAGGACCTTCACGACGAGGCCGCCGCGACTGGCGCGGCGACCGACGAACTCGAACGCCTGCGAGGACTGGCGCGGGACGCGACGCGCCGAGCTTTCCAGCTCAATCCCGATAGTCCTTTCGTCGTGGAAACTTACGCGCGAAGTCTGCTTGGGGAGGCCAAGGCCAATCCGCTGAAGGCGGCGGGAAACGCCATTGAGGTGCTGAACCTAATCTACTTGGAAATGGAGCGTGATCGCTCGGCACAGCGACGCTACGAGTTGAGCCGTCTGGCCGAGGTCGCTATCGAGAATCTCCTCGTCACGGGGGGAAGGCACCGGAATTCCGATAACCCCGAGATCGCCCTGCTCGTCGCGGCGCTCGACGCGCTTACCCACGATGTACCCGATCTGGCCGGAGTGGGCCTTGGTGACTTTCCTGTCGAGAATCGATTGGAGGCCGCGCGGATACTCTCGAATCCGGACGTGCAGTCGAACCTGCAAGCCGTGCGGATGCTTTACGCTCTCACATGCCTTGACAGGCCTAGCACTACAGTTGCGTTTTTCTGAGAGTTCTGAATCTATGGGTAACCATGATTCTGAACGAGATGAATAGCGCAGCTTCGGTCGAGGATGTTCTGGCTCTGACGCTGGAGGCGCTGCGGGACGCCAAGGAGCGAATGCGCCCGGTATTCGGCCAGGAGCGGGTGGCGGCATCGGCAGGCCGGTTTCTGGAAACACTACTGGGCAACGAGCCGCGCAAGACCGGCTGGATGCGGGCTGAAGCTGCGGGCGATCCGGGGCCATGGCGACAGCAGGCCCTGCTTGGACGCGGTGACCTTGCCCCCTGAAATGCCCTCGCATTGAAGTAAGGTCTGTCCACTGGAGACAGACGATGAAGAAAGCGCGATTTACGCAGGACCAGATTATCGGGGTCCTGAAAGAGCATCAGGCGGGCGCTACGGCTGCGGATCTGTGCCGCAAGCACGGGATCAGTGACGCGACCTTCTACACCTGGCGGTCGAAATACGGCGGGATGGAGGTGTCGGAAGCGCGGCGCCTCAAGGCTCTTGAAGAAGAGAACGCGAAGCTGAAGCGGCTTCTGGCGGAGAGCGTGATGGACGTCTCGACGCTGAAGGAACTACTGGCAAAAAACTCGTGACGCCCGGTTTGCGGCGGGAAGCCGTGACCTGGGCGATCCGGGAGAAAGAGTATTCGCAGCGACGGGCCTGCCGGCTGATCGGCATGGACCCGAAGACCTGGCGCTATGCGTCACGCCGCCCGGATGATGCCGCAGCGCGCGGGCGGCTGCGCGAACTGGCTGGGGAGCGACGGCGATTTGGCTACCGGCGACTGCATATCCTGCTCGGCCGGGAAGGAATGACGATGAACCACAAGAAGCTGTTCCGGCTGTATCGCGAAGAGGGGCTGTCGGTCCGCAAGCGTGGCGGCCGGAAACGGGCGCTGGGCACGCGCTCGCCGATGATGCTGCCCGACGGGCCGAACCAGCGCTGGAGCCTGGATTTCGTCTCGGATGCATTGAACAACGGACGGCGCTTCCGGGTGCTGACGGTGGTCGACGACTACACGCGCGAATGTCTGGCGCTGGTGGCGGACACCTCGTTATCAGGCGAACGCCTCGGTCGTGAACTCGACCGGATCGGCGAGCATCGCGGCTGGCCGCTGATGATCGTTAGCGACAATGGCACCGAGATGACATCGAACGCGATCCTGGCCTGGCAGCAGAAGCGATCGGTGCTGTGGCACTATATCGCACCGGGCAAGCCGCAGCAGAACGGGTTCGTCGAGAGCTTCAACGGCCGGTTCCGCGACGAATGCCTCAATGAGCATCTGTTCCGTAACATCGCCCACGCTCGGACGGTCATCGAGGACTGGCGGGCCGACTACAACGCCGTCAGGCCTCACACCAGCCTCAATGGCATGACGCCAGAGGCTTTCGCTCAACACGCCACCAAGGCATACAACAATACACAGACCCTAACTCAAAACTGAGGGCACGTTCGGGGCAGGGTCAGCGGGCATTGGGACGCCGATGCATTGCGGGACGTCGTGCGCGATCATGTTGTCGAGCATCTGGGGGATGCCGACGCGGTACTGGTGGTCGACGAGACTGGTTTCCTCAAGAAGGGCTCTGCATCATGCGGAGTGGGACGGCAATATACCGGGTCTGCCGGCAAGATCACGAATTGCCAGATTGGCGTGTTCGCAGCCTATGTCTCTGACAAGGGGCATGCTTTTCTCGACCGGGCTTTGTATCTGCCGAAAGCCTGGACTGAAAAGCCTGAGCGGTTGGCGGCGGCCCATGTGCCGGGCGATGTCACGTTTGCCAGCAAACCGTCCCTGGCCACCGCGATGATCGGCCGGGCGCTTGCGGCCGATGTGCCGTTCCGGTGGGTGGCTGGCGACAGCGTCTATGGCGTCGGTGAACTGGAAATGGCTTTGCGCCGCGCAGGCAAAGGCTTCGTCCTTGGCGTCAACGCCAATCACTGGTTCCATTCCTGGCGTCCGGACATCCACTGGTCCGGCGAGGCGCGCGAAATCATCAAGACCCTGCCGGACGAGACCTGGGTCCGCTGTTCCGCCGGACGCGGCACCAAGGGCGAACGACTGTATGACTGGCTGTATTGCCCGATGGCCGATCTCGAGGCCTCCGAATATTCAGGTATCTCAACCGGGATATGGACCCGTGGGCTGCTGGTCCGGCGTAATCCCTCCGATGGCGATCTGGCATATTTCACGACCTGGTGCCCTCAGGGAACACCGCTTGAGATCTTGGTGCGTGTCGAGGGCACGCGCTGGCGAATCGAGGAAGGGTTCGAGACCGCCAAGAACGAATTCGGACTCGACCATAATGAAACCCGTTCCTGGCATGGCTGGCACCGTCACGTCTCGTTGGTCATGCTGGCTTACGCCATGATGGCCGCTGTGCGGTCCCAGGCCAACGCCATGGCGCTCAAAAAAAGCCAGTTGCACAAACGCGGCCGCTCATCCGCTGGTCAATCCAGGAAATCCGCCGCCTCGCCGTGAAAATTACCCGAAGCCGCGCCTCCATCGAGCATATCCTCCGATGGTCGTTCTTTCGACGTGCTCATCAGGCCGCAGCATACCTCTCGCGCCTCAGGGCAAAAACGCAACTGTAGTGCTAGGGCGTTCGAAGCTCAGCTCTCGCTCCTGGAGGCGCTCCTTTCCGGGGGATATCCGGTCAGCCCTCAACAGCGCCTCGAACTGGCCGTCCTCCTACACCAACGCGGCCGGTACGAGGACGCGGAGCATCTCTTCAAACAACTGCGACCGCTGTGGCGCACGGGCGAGTTCTTCGTGCAGGTGCCGGACCGACTTCGATGGTTACTGGATGTGAACGCGGACAATCGGCTTCAGGTAACCGCACGTGTAACGGCTGGAGGAGAGGGCCGCGGCTTCGCGAATATCCAGGAGATGCGGAACCTCAGCGTGCCCTTCCGAGCCCCCGAGTTCGGATTGAAGCAGATCAGGCCCAGCACCCAGATCCGGGGCTACGTGTCGTTTGCCCACAATGGTCCCTTCCTCCGCCCCCTGACAGCTTTGGCGCGTTAGGCCATGTCAGGATTGATGGAGAGCTTTGCTGCGCGACTAGGTTGGACTCTCGCGAAGGTGAATATACTGGTCGAGGGAACACACGACGTCTCTCTAATCACACATGCTGCAAGCCTCTTTTGTAAGGTGACCGGCGTGAAACTACTCGGACCTGACCTTGCGGTAATAGCCGCGGGCCTTGGAAATGAAGGGGGGGGTGGACGGAATAAACCGACGGCTTCCAACCCTTCGTCAAGTAGCCGCGGCAGATCCGGACAAAAGCGGAAAGTTGAGGTATCGCTTCTTGGGACTCTATGACAACGACAGAGCGGGGAGGAGAGCGTTCGCGGCCATATCCTCATACGATGCGACCATCAAGAAGTGCTCTGAAGTCTTCCTGCTTCGCCCGGAGATGTCTCTGAAGGGCGGCGCTGATCATCGGATCGTCCAGCAGCGCTTCGAACGCGATAACGAACCGTACAAAGACCTGGATTGGGAGATGGAGGATCTAATACAGCCTACCTTTCTAGATCTCTTCGAGGACGAATTCCCTACCGCAGTTCGCCATCGGACCACCATCTTAGATCGAACCCATCGAGACTTCACAGAGCAGGGCAAGCGAGATCTTATTAGATTCGTCAAGCAGCACGCGACCCTCGACGAGTTGTTGGACGTAATCAGGCTTATCCGCGCACTTCGGGACTACGGTCACTTGCGGAGTGACCACATCATTGTCTGACCATCGTAGCCGCTCCAAGGCTCCACGCGTTCAGTTCATGGCGCATAGCGTCCGTCACCCGTCGTCGAACGTACGACCTGAAACACCTACCAGGCGTTCCGAAGCGGACGGTCAGCACTCCCGCCAAACCCGCCATAAAGGGACTTCCCGAACGCTCCACGCAGCACGCGTCCGAGCCACAGGTAGGGACGCAATTGCGTCATACCAAAGGCCGTAGCCACTGACTCGTGTGTGAAGTGACGAACGGCGCCGGCTCTGATTCTCTTGATTTTGGGAGGATCTGGCAGATGACGAGAGCGGTGAAGCTACGGGATGACTATTCGGCCTCTGATCTGAGGCGACTTGCGGCGCGCAGCCGGCAGGCGAACGCTGCGCGCCGGCTTCTGGCCCTGGCGGCGATCCGTGACGGGGCCAGCCGCACCGATGCGGCCCGCGTAGGCGGCATGGACCGCCAGACGCTGCGGGACTGGGTTCACCGCTTCAATGCTGAAGGGCCGGATGGCCTGCGCGATCATCTGCACGCAGGGCCGGCCTGCCGCCTGAGCGGGGCACAGCAGGCCGAATTGAAGGCCCTGGTCGAGGCGGGGCCGGATCGGCAGCGTGATGGCGTGGTGCGCTGGCGCCGGGTCGATCTGCAACGCGTGATCGAAGAGCGCTTCGGCGTCGTCTATCATGAGCGTCATGTGTCCACTCTACTGAAACGGCTTGGTTTTTCCTATGTCAGCGCCCGGCCACGTCACCCGGGTCAGGACGCTGGCGTCATGGAGGCATTCAAAAAAACTTCCCCCGCATCCTGAATGCCCATACCGGCCATCTGCCCAAGGGCAAGCCGATCGAGATCTGGTTCCAGGACGAGGCCCGGATCGGCCAGAAGAACGGCATCGTCCGACAATGGGCCCGGCGTGGCACGCGGCCACGCCAGCCGGCTGATCAGCGCTACGAGAATGCCTGGCTGTTCGGCGCGATCTGTCCGGCGCGTGGCAAAGCCGCCGGCCTGGCGCTCCCGTTCATCGGCACCGCCAGCATGCAACTGCACATCGAGGAAATCTCGCGCTGCGTCGTCCGCGGTGCCCACGCCGTCGTGCTGCTCGATCGCGCAGGATGGCATACCACCGACAAGCTGAAGCTGCCCCGCAATATCAGCCTGATCTTCCTGCCGTCCCGCGCGCCCGAACTGAACCCGGTCGAAAATGTCTGGCAGTTCCTGCGCGCCAACTGGCTGTCCAACACCGTCTTCGACGGCATCGATCATATCATCGACGCCGCCTGTTCCGCCTGGAACAAGCTTGCCGCCCTGCCTGACACCATCCGATCCATCGGGCTCAGAAAGTGGGCTCACACAGGTCTGTGTCTATAACCGTTGGTATCAGATCATCTTCCAGGCCGCCAGGGCCCGTTCTCGCGCTGCGCGATGATCCACGATGGGCGCGGGATAGGGATGGGTTGCGCCTGATTCCCATGGGGCGTGGATGGCGTCGTCGGACAGATGCGCAAGCTCGGGCACCCAGCGGCGGATATAGACGCCGTGGGGATCGAATTTCCGGGACTGCAGAATGGGGTTCATGACGCGGAAATAGGGCGCGGCATCCACGCCTGTGCCGGCGTTCCACTGCCAGTTCATCGGGTTGCTGGCCGGATCATGGTCGACCAGCGTGTCGGCAAACCAGCGCTCGCCTTCCCGCCAGTCGATCAGCAGGTGCTTGACCAAAAATGACGCCGCTACCATGCGGACGCGGTTATGCATCCACCCGGTGTGCCAGAGTTCCCGCATTCCGGCATCGACCAGGGGATATCCCGTCTGGCCCCGCTGCCACGCCGCAAGGCCCCCGGGATCGTGACGCCAGGGCATGGCGTCGAACTCCGGCCGCAGATTCCGGGTCGCGAGATCCGGGTTGAAGAACAGGAGCGACCACGCGAAATCCCGCCAGCCGAGTTCCATCAGGAACTTGTCCGGACAGGCCTTCCGCGTGGCCGCGTGCCACACCTGTGCCGGGCTGACATGGCCAAATCGCAGAAAGGGAGACAGCCGGGAGGTCGCCTCATCCCCGGGGAAATCGCGGGCGGTAGCGTAGCCGGCCCCGTCATGCCGGAGAAAATCGGAAAGCTGGTCGCCCGCTTCCTCCTCACCCGGCGACCACATGTCGCGCAGTCCGCCCGCCCAGTCCGGGTGGCGCGGCAGCAATCCATCCTGCTCGTGCCGCGTGATCAGGCTGTCCGGCATCGGGGGGGGAGGGGCGAAGACGAGTCTTTCCGGCGCGGGATGGGGCGGAAAGGGCGCCGGAAGCGCACAGGCGGCGCGCCAGAAGGCGGTAAAGATCTTGTATGGGGCACCCGAGCGCGTACAGACGCTCCATGGTTCATGTAGAAGGGCACCGGGGAAACTGCGGACCGTGAGGCCCCGCGCCCTGAGATCCGCCTTGATGGCGGTATCGGCCTCGCGTCCCGCCGGATCGTAGCGGCGATTCCAGAATACGGCGCCCGCGCCCGTCTTCCGGACGATTTCCGCCAGAACCGCCCGGGCCGCGCCGCGAAAGACATGAAGGGCGCCCCCCATCCCGCGCAGGGTTTCGTCCAGCGAGCGGATCGCGCCGTGCAGCCACCACCGCGCCGCGGCACCGGGCAGATGGGCATCATCGAGAATGACGATACAGAGAGTCGGCTGGCCCCGTTTTTCCGCCTCGAGCAACGCCATGTTGTCCGCGATGCGGAAATCCTCGCGAAACCAGACGATGGTCGGGGCAGGCGCCAGGTTCACCATCCTACCCGGATGTCACTTGGGCAGGTCGCCCAGCAGGGCGCGCACGCGGGCGCGTACGTCGTCGGCCTGGGGGCGTTCGAGGGCGGCGCGCAGGCGCATCATCTGGCGGCGGGCGTCGTAAAGCTGGTCCAGCAGGGACAGGACCAGGGGCATGCCGTCGTTACCGATGCCCAGATCGGTGGTCAGTTCCACGATCAGGCGGGCGCGGGCGACGTCGATGTCGTGGAAGACGTAGTGCCCGGGCTCGCCCTCCGGCCGCAGCCAGGCGACGTCGATCCAGTGTTCGACGTCCGCGACCGTCACGTTACCGACGCGCAGGCACAGAGTTTCGATCGTGATCATGTCGTGCTTCCCCCGGCAGGCGCCTCCGGCGGGGTCCAGGATTTCAGGAAGTCTTCCAGCGCCGCGTCGGTCGGGCCGATCACGACCTTCAGCGTGACGTACAGATTGCCCGCCTCGCGCTTCCCATGGGCCTTTACCCCGCGCCCGCGCAGGCGCATCAGGCGGCCGGTGTCGGAATGGGCGGGAATGTTCATCGAGACCGGGCCGCCCGGGGTCGGGACCGTGACCGAGCCGCCCAGCACCGCGACCTTCAGCCCCACCGGCAGCGTCATGCGGATATCGTTGCCGTCACGCGTGTAATCCGGGCTGGGCGCGATGCTGATCGTGATCAGCGCATCGCCCGCCGGGCCGCCCTGATGGCCCTCGCCCCCTTTGCCCCGCAGGCGCAGGACCTGACCGTCCTCGATGCCCGGAGGGATCTTGACGTCCAGCGTGCCGCCGCCCGGCAGGGTAATGCGCGACGTGCCGCCATTGACCGCATCGGCGAAGCTGACGGTCAGGGAGAAATTGCGGTCCTCGCCCCGCGCCGGCCCCTGGGGGCGGCGGCGGTAGCCGCGCTGCTGGCCGAACATCGACCCGAAGATGTCGCCCAGATCGTCTTCCGAAAAACCGCCGCCGCCGGCGGAATAGCGAAACCCCTGCGCGCCCTCGGCATGGTCGCGATAACCGCCCCCGCCGGGCGCCCAGCCGCGTTCCTGGCCGGCGGCATCGATCTCGCCCCGGTCGAAGCGCGCGCGCTGTTCCGCGTCGGACAGCAGCGCATGCGCCGTGCCGATCGCCTTGAACTTTTCCTCCGCCGCCTTGTCGCCCGGATTCAGGTCGGGGTGCCAGGCCTTGGCCAGCTTGCGATAGGCCTTGCGAATATCGTCCTGGCTGGCCGTGCGCGACACGCCCAGGATTTCGTATGGATCGGTGCTCACGACGGTGCGTCTTCTCCCTGCCTGGGTGCGAAATCGGGCTTCGGCGCCCCATGGAAGCGCCTGTTTCTCTGAAAATAATGGGGAGTGCCCGCCGGACGGTCAATGCGGGCCGGCACCATGCAGAGCAGCCATCACGCAAACGCCCATCCCGTGGCCACCCACCGGACGGACAATGCCGCCATCATGCCTGAACCGCGCCCCGTCCCACAAGGCGCAGGCCTTCACCCGGCGGGCACTTCGGAGTACAAGACCGCAGTTTCGAGGCTGTGGGGAACACGATCATGGTCGTCCGTATCGAGGCGCCGCGTCCGCGCCACCTGGCGCTGCCCGTCCTGCTGGCGGCCGGCCTGGCCCTGATGGGTGCCGGTCCGGCGCAGGCCCGGCATCACGGCCACCAGGAACACACGATCTATGGCTCGGTTTCGGGCTATCAGGCGGTGATCGACCGGGATTCGCCGGAATATAAAAGCGCCGATTCCTACTGCCAGACCCAGGCATCGGTGGATGCCTCGATCAACGGCAGCACCATGCAGAGCAGCGGCACTGGCGGGGGCGGCGGCAACCAGTTTCAACGCCTGAAATATACCTACGCCGCCTGCATGGCCAGCCGGGGGGCCTGGGACCGCATCAACAATACGAAGATCGGCGATCAGCCGTCGTCGGAATGATCGGTCGGTTCCGCTCAGAGGCTGTTTGAAGCGGTCTCCGGAAGTCCATCCGGGCGGGGCCCGCCCGTGGCCCAGTCCAGGAGCTGCACCGTGTGGACGAAGGGCAGGCCGGCATCGGCGGCCAGGTGCGTGATGCAGCCGATATTGCCGCTGGCCGCGACCTGCCCGTCGACCGAACGGATGGCCGCGACCTTGCGCCGCTTCAACTCCTCGGCGATGCCCGGCTGCAACATGTTGTAGGTCCCGGCCGACCCGCAGCACAGATACCCTTCGGGCACGTCCAGCACCGTGAAGCCGGCGGCCTGCAGCAGGGATTTCGGCTGCCGCGTGACGCGCTGCGCGTGCTGCAGCGAACAGGCGGCGTGATAGACCACCCGCAGCCCGGGCGCGACGACCGGCTTCATCAGGCCGATCCGGTCCATGATTTCGCTGATATCCAGCGTCATGGCGCTGATACGCGCCGCGCGCGGCGCCCAGGCCGGATCGTTCCGCAGGGCATGGCCGTAGGCCTTGACCGAATTGCCGCAGCCCGAGGCGTTGATGACGACCGCGTCCAGGCCGTGCGGCCCGTCGGCCTCGCGCAGCCAGGCGGCGATGTTCGCCCGCGCCCGCTTCAGGGCCGGGGCCTCGTCGCCCATATGCTCGGCCAGCGCGCCGCAGCACCCCGCGCCGCGCGCCACCACCACCTCGACCCCATGGCGGCGGAGCAGGCGGATCGTCGCCTCGTTGATCGCGGTGTCCAGGACGGTCTGCACGCAGCCGTTCAGCAACGCGACCCTCATGCGGCGCGGTCCCTGGGCCGGGAAGACCTGCGGCCGGTCGACGGGGCTGGGCGGCGGCAGCGGCGCGGCCGGCACCTTGTCGAGCATCGCGCGCACTGGGCCTGACAGCAGGGCACGCAGCGGGCGCCCCAGCCGCCCGGCCTCCAGCGCCGTGCGGAACAGGCGGGGCCGCGCCAGCAGCAGGACCAGCATGCGGCGGATCGCCGCCTGGACTGGCGGACGGCGGAAATGGGACGCGACATAGGCGCGGCCGGGGCCGATCAGTTTGGAATATTCGACGCCGGACGGGCAGATCGCCTCGCATGCCAGGCAGGTCAGGCAGCGGTCCAGATGCAGGACGGTGCGCGCGTCCGGGGCGCCGCCTTTTTCATACATGTCCTTCATCAGGAAAATCCGCCCGCGCGGGCTGTCATTTTCCTCGTGCCGCACCTGATAGGTCGGACAATGCGACAGGCAGATGCCGCAATGGACGCAGGCATCGATGATGTCGGCGGCCAGCGCGATATCGGAATCCCGGCGTGCGGCCGGGGAGATGGTATTCAGCATGCCGCGTCCTCCTGCGCCGGCG
This sequence comes from Gluconacetobacter diazotrophicus PA1 5, assembly GCF_000021325.1. Lineage (GTDB taxonomy): Bacteria > Pseudomonadota > Alphaproteobacteria > Acetobacterales > Acetobacteraceae > Gluconacetobacter > Gluconacetobacter diazotrophicus. The sequence continues at coordinate 1,409,938 of NC_011365.1, forward strand.
GGGTCATGCGGCCGGGATTGAGGATTCCGGCCGGATCGAAGACGCGGCGCGTCCGTTCGGACAGCGCGCGCACCGCCGGATCGGGCGCGGGGAACGCGCCATGGGCAGCGCGAACGGCGTCCGGCGCGCGGATCAGGATCGCCCGTCCGGCCACTGCCGCCGCCAGGGCGCGCAGCCGGGTCACGCTGTCTTCCCGGCCGGGCTTCATCGCGCAGAACAACAGCGCGCCGCCCCAATCCAGCATCAGGCTGGCGACCAGTCCCTCGCCCCGCAGCCGGTCGGCCAGGCCGGCCGCCGCCGTCGCGGGCAGATGGATGCGCCACAGCCAGTCGTCGGGCCCTGCCGCCAGGGGTACCAGTTCCCGCACCCCGGTCCAGAAGGCGGTGCTGGCCGGTCCCTCCAGCATCCGTCCGGGGGGCAGGCCGGATACCGGATCGGCCAGGCGGCCCATGTGGTCGGTCACGGCGGGCCGGCTGCCTTCGACCCGCAGGGCGATGACCCTGCCGTCGCCGTCCGGCACGACGGCCGCGCCGGTCACGGCCAGCGGCTGCGCCAGGACCGTGGCCATGCGCGCGATATCGCCGGCCAGTCCCGCCGAGGGCAGAAGCAGCGTCCGTTCCTCGGGCGGGGCGGGCAGCACCTTCAGGGTCACGCTGGTCAGCACCGCCAGGGTTCCGAACGCGCCGGTCACCAGTTTCGGCAGATCATATCCGGTGACGTTCTTCATCGTCCGGCCGCCTGCGGAGAAGGAGTCACCCTGGCCGTTCACCCCTTCGACCCCCAGGACGAAATCGCGCGCGGCCCCGGCCTGGAACCGGCGGGGACCCGACAGGCCGGTGCCGATCGCGCCGCCGATCGTCGCCCGTGCCGGATCGGTGCCGTACAGCACGGCATGGACTGGCGGCTCGAAGGGCAGGTACTGGCGGTGTTCGGCCAGGATCGCCGTGAGTTCGGCCAGGGGCAGTCCGGCATCGACGCGGATGACCAGATCGTCGGGTTCATAGAAATGCACCGTACGCAGTCCGCCCACTTCCAGCCGCACGGCAGCGGCAACAGGGTTGCCCAGACCGTGCCGCGTGCCGTTGCCCGCGATCGCCAGCGCCTGCCCCTTGGAGCAGGCGGCCCGCACCATTTCGGCAACGTCGGGGGCCCGGGTGGGGCGGTAGACGATGGGGTCGGCCAGGATGCTCATCAAAACCTCGGTATATGGGGGAAGCGCAGCGCGCCCCCCCGTACATGCATCCGCCCGAATTCGGCGCAGCGGCAGGGGGTGGGAAACACCTTGCCGGGATTGAGAAGTTCGCCGGGATCGAAGGCGCATTTCAGAACCTGCTGCTGCCGCAGGTCGGCGGGGGCGAACTGATGGGTCATCAGGTCGCGCTTTTCGACGCCCACCCCGTGCTCGCCGCTCAGCACCCCGCCCATGTCCACGCAGGCGCGCAGCACGTCGGCGCCGAAGGCCTCGGCCTTCTCCAGGTCGCCGGGGCGGGCGGCGTCGTACATGATGATCGGGTGCAGGTTGCCGTCACCGGCATGGAAGCAGTTGGCGTAGTCGAGCCCGTAGGTGCGCGACAGGATCGCCATACGCGCCAGGATGTCCGGCAACCGGTTGCGGGGGATGGTGCCGTCGGTACAGTAATAATCCTTGCACAGCTTGCCGATTGCGGAAAATGCCAGTTTGCGGCTGCGCCAGATCCGTTCCCGTTCCTCGTCGGTGCTGCTGACGCGCACGGCGATGGCGCCACCGCGTCGCGCCAGGTCGGCCACGGTCTCGATCAGGGCATCGACCTCGGCCGCCGTTCCGTCGAGTTCGCACAGCAGCAGGGCGTCGGTGCGGGGATCACAGGTTTCGCGCAGCAGGGCGGACACCGCGTTCACCACCTTGCGGTCCATGAATTCCAGCCCGGCGGGAATGATGCCGGCGCCGATGATGGCGCCCACGCAGCGGCAGGCATCCTCGACATGGGCGAATTCCATCGACACCACGCGCGCGGTCTCGGGCACCGGCACCAGCCGCACCGAAATTTCGGTGATGACCGCCAGCAGGCCCTCGGACCCCGTCAGCAGGCCGATCAGGTCCAGTTCGCCATCCGCGGCGCCCTGGAAGGCGCCCCCCAGGCGTACGATCTCGCCCGAGACCAGCACGGCTTCCAGTCCCACGATGTGGTTGGCGGTCACGCCATATTTCAGGCAGTGCACGCCGCCGGAATTTTCCGCGACATTGCCGCCGATGGTCGAAATCATCTGGCTGGACGGGTCGGGCATGTAGCACAGGCCGAGATGGCGCACGGAATCGGAAATCCGGACGTTCGCCACCCCCGGCTGCACGCGGGCCACGCGGTTTACGGCATCGACCGACAGGACCGCGCACAGGCGCGACGTCACCAGCAGGATGCCGTCTTCCAGCGGCAGCGCGCCCCCGGACAGCGAGGTACCCGATCCGCGCGGCACGATCTTCACGCCCTCGGCCAGGCAGAACCGCAGCACGTCCTGGATTTCCCGCGTGCTGCCCGGCAGCACGACCAGCAGCGGCGTCGCCTGGTACGCGGTGATCCCGTCGCAGCGATAGGGGCGGCGCTCGGCCTCGTCATCCAGCACCCATTCGGGGCCCACGATCCGGCGCAGTTGCCCGGCCAGTTCCGCGCGACGGGCGATGATCGCCGGATCGGGATCGGGCATGCGCATTGGTCTGTTCCCCCCGCGACACCCCACCCCCGGCAGGGAGGCACCGCCATTGTCCCATGGCTTGAGTCGCCGCTGGCTTATGTAATAACGTGCCCGTCGGTGAAACAGAAGACCGGACACGGTCCAGCGGTCGCGGCGGCGCAAGCCCGGCCTGGCCGATGCGCCCAGGCAGGCGCGCGTCCGAGGGAACCACACGGATGAAAATCGGCCTGTTCGTTCCCTGTTATATCGACGCCTTCTATCCCTCGGTCGGGATCGCGACGCTGGAACTGCTGGAGCGGCTGGGCCAGGACGTGTCCTATCCGCTGGAGCAGACCTGTTGCGGGCAGCCGATGACCAATGCCGGCTGCACGTCCGATGCCGCGGCGGCCGAGGCCCTGTTCGTGCGCCTGTTCGCGCCGTTTGACGCCATCGTCATGCCGTCGGGCAGTTGCACGCATCACGTTCGCGCGCATTTCGACGCCATTGCCCAGACCGACGCCGTGCGCCATGTCCGTGCCCATACCTACGAACTGGTGGAATTCCTGCACGACGTGCTGCAGGTGCGGGATTTTCCCTGGGCCGAATTTCCCCATACCGTCGGGCTGCATAACGGGTGCAGTTCGCTGCGCGCGCTGCGGACCGCCAGTATGTCGGAACTGGGCGAGCCGCCGTTTTCCAAGCCGCTGACGCTGCTGTCCGGCGTGCGGGGCATCCGCTTCGCCACACCCCGCCGGCCCGACGAATGCTGCGGATTCGGCGGCACCTTTTCGGTCGCCGAGGAAGCGGTATCCGCCCGCATGGGGCTGGACAAGGTGCGCGACCATCACGACGCCGGGGCGGAGTATATCGTTTCGGCCGATTCATCCTGCATGATGCACCAGCAGGGATGCGCCGAGCGGGCCGGGGTGGACATGCGCTTCATTCACATTGCCGAAATCCTCAATGGAGCCCGGTCATGAAAGGGACAGGGCGCATGAAGGAGAAGCGCGTCGACCATGCCGGGGCGGCCGCGTCCTTCCTGGCCGACGAGGCGCATCTGGCGTTTCACGACGCGCGGCTGTGGGACATGCGGCAGAAGCGCGACGCGCAGATGCACCTGCTGCCGGAATGGCAGGAGCTGCGCACCCTGGCGTCGCAAATCAAGGAACACACGCTGGCGAACCTGGCGGATTACCTGCAGCAGTTCGAGGATAATGCCACGCGCAACGGCATCCGCGTCCACTGGGCCGCCGACGGGGCCGAGCATAATCGCATCGTGGCCGAAATCCTGGAGGCACGCGGCGCGAAGACGCTGATCAAGAGCAAGTCGATGGTGACCGAGGAATGCGACCTGCGCCCGTACCTGGCGGCGCGGGGCGTCACGGTCACCGAGACGGACCTGGGCGAACGGATCCAGCAACTGGACGACCAGATGCCCAGTCACATCGTCGTGCCGTCGGTGCACAAGCTGACGGGCGACGTGGCGCGGATTTTCGCCCGCCATTACGGCACCGACCCCGCCGCCGACGACCCCCACCAGTTGGCCGAGGCCCAGCGCATCGCGGCGCGCCCGGTCATCCTGCACGCCGACGCGGGCATGACCGGGGCCAATTTCGTGGTGGCGGAAACCGGCAGCTTCGTCGTCTGCACCAACGAGGGCAATGCCGATTTGTGCGCCACCGTGCCGGGCGTGCATATCGCCACCATCGGGATCGAGCGCCTGGTGCCCCGCATGGCCGACCTGGGCGTGTTCGTCCGCCTGCTGTCGCGCAGCGCCCTGGGTTCGCCCATCACGCAATACACCACCCATTTCCGCGGCCCGCAGGACGGGGGCGAGATGCACGTGATCCTGGTCGATAACGGCCGGTCGGCCCGGCTGGGCATGGCGGATTTCTGGACCTCGCTGAAATGCATCCGCTGCGGCGCGTGCATGAACACCTGCCCGGTCTATCGCCGGTCGGGGGGGCTGTCCTATGGCGCGGTCTATTCCGGCCCCATCGGCGCCATCATCGATCCGACCTTCAACGAGCGCAAATACAGCACCCTGCCCTTCGCCTCGACCATGAACGGCAGTTGCACCAACGTCTGTCCGGTCCGGATCGACATTCACGACCAGTTATACAAATGGCGGCAGGTGCTGGTCGAGCACCACCAGATGCCTTTCGTCAAACGCGAGCTCATGCACATGGCCGGGCGCCTGATGGGCCAGCCGAAGCTCTACCGCGCCGCGATGGCGGGGGGCGGGGCCGCGCTGAACACGCTGCCCCGCGCGGCATTGTACAATTGGCTGAATCCCTGGGGCCGGCATCGCGAACTGCCGCATCCCGCCCCGCAGACATTCCATAGCTGGTATCGCCGGAACCGGCCCCGCAAGCCCGATGCGGGGACCGACGCGAAAGAGGCGACATGAGCGCGCGCGACACCATCCTGGCGGCGCTGCGCCGCAACCGGCCCGACCCGGCGGCGCATCCCCTGCCCCCGCCCGCCCTGCTGGGCGACGAGGATGCCGGGATCGCCCGCTTCTGCACCAGCCTGTGCCAGATGGGCGGCGCCGTGCTGGACCGCGCCCCCGCCGAGCGGGTCGAGGACGCGGTCGCCCGCCGCTTTCCCCATGCGACGATGATCTGTTCGGTGGTGGACGGCATCAGCGGCACGGTGCGGATCGAGGACCTGCCGACGCCGCAGGCCGCCGAACCGGTGGATGTCGCCATCGTCCGCGCGGCCTTCGGCATTGCCGAAACCGGCTCGATCTTCCTGGGCGAGGCGCAATTGCGGCTGAACGCCCTGGCCCATCTGGCGCAGAACCTGGTGGTCCTGCTGGACCCGGCGCAGATCACGGCCAACATGCACACGGCCTATCGCCGGCCGGAATTCCATACCGCGCGCTATGGCGTCCTGATGTCCGGCCCGTCGGCCACCGCGGACATCCAGGGCGTGCTCATCCGGGGGGCCCAGGGCGTGCGCACGCTGTCGGTCTGCTTCATGCCGGCGTGACGCGCCCCGGGCCGCCCCGGCCCGGGACGATCGGGTCTTTCGCCTTCAGCCGCCCGGAGGCGCCATGAATTCCGGGCCGACCGGATCGGTGATGTGCCGGGCGAGGATCCGGTCGATTTCCGCCTTGTCGTCCGCCGACAGCGTCCAGCCGATGGCCTGGTCGATACCGGCAATCTGCTCGGGCTTGCGCGCGCCCCACAGCGCGATAGTCGGCCCCTGGTCCAGCACCCAGCGGATCGCCAGCGCCAGGACCGAACGATTGAAGCGCTGGCGCGCGAAATCCTGCAGCGCGGTCACGGCGGCCAGATACTGGGCGAAGCGCGGAGCGTGGAATTTGGGATCGGCGCTGCGCAGGTCGTCGACGCCGAAGACGGTGTCCGCCGTCATCCGGCCCGAGAGCAGGCCCCGGCAGAGCGGACCATAGGCCAGGACGGCCAGCCCGTGACGGACCGACCAGGGCAGGATGTCGGATTCGATCTCGCGCTCGAACACGTTATAGGGGGGCTGGACGGCCGCGAGGGGGGCCACCGCGCGGAACTGCTCCATCTGCGCCACGGAAAAATTGCTGACGCCCAGCGCCAGCACCTTGCCTTCGCGATGCAGCCGTTCCAGTTCCCGCGCCGTCTCGTCGATCGGCACCGAGGGATCGGGCCAGTGCACCTGGTACAAATCGATCCGGTCGGTGCGCAGGCGGCGCAGCGAATCCTCGATTTCCGTGCGGATACGGGCGGGCGTGGCGTTGCGGAACGGCTTGCCGTCCTTCCAGTCCAGCCCGACCTTGGTCGCGATGGCCACCTTGTCGCGGCGGCCGGCCAGGGCCTGGCCCACGACCTCCTCGGAATGGCCGAAACCGTAGACCGGGGCGGTGTCGATCAGGGTGATGCCCAGATCCAGGGCCTCGTGAATCGTGGCAATGGCCTTCCGGTCGTCGGGGCCACCCCACATCCAGCCGCCGATCGCCCAGGTTCCCAGCGCGATTCGCGATACGGGAAAGGGAATGCCTTCAATGGCAAGGGTTTCCATCGACATGGTCTTTGTCCTTCCTGTCCTGCCGCCGGCGACGCAAGCGCCTTGGCTCATACCCCCAATCGGCGGGGGGCAGGATATGCCGCGGCCACCATAGGCCGGGCGGAACGGAGAGATTACGCGAAAAAGGGCCGGGATGTCGCCACCCCGGCCAAGTTTTCCCTCGTATGCAAGTGACGGGTACCGGATATCCCGCCAAGGCCTATCGTCCTCCGAATACAGCCACGCACAATAAAAAACGGATTTACTTTCATGCCAGTTCCGTGAGGCCCGCTTATCCCGCCCGGGCGGGATGCGGGGCATGCGCCTCTTCCCCCGCCGGGCCCCACGTCCTACGGTATAAGGGGCCGGACCGCCCGCTTCCGGTCGTCCGGCATGGGCCGAATGGAGAGACAATGCCGCGCAAGATCGTCACGCTGGCACCCATTGCACTGCTGGCGGCCTGTTCCGGCCAGTATCCATCCAAGCATCCCGCGCGCACGCCGACGGCGCAGTACCGCACCGGCCAGGGACCGCTGGCGGTGGACGACCACGTTCCCGATTTCGCCACGCGCAATTTCGAGCCCTTCACCCGCCAGGACGTGGTGGCGATCGCGACGCGGGAATGGCGCCTGTTCGGCCAGCCGGTGGATGACGACGACCCGGAGCAGCGCCCCGAACCCCAGACCGCCAGCGTCAAGCCCGAGCGGACCCCCGGCCTGTGGCAGCGGGTGGGCGAATATTGGTGGATCGGCCAGGACCCGGGCGAAACCGAGGTGGGCTGGACCGGCAAGCACGCCGCGGACGGCCAGATTACCGATTTCGTCCATGACGGGTTTTACGCCTGGTCGGCGGCCTTTATCTCCTACGTCATGCGGGTGGCCGGGGCGAACGACCGCTTCGCCTATTCCCCCAATCATTCGACCTATATCAACGCGGCCGCCGCGGGGACCGAAAGCGGGGTGCGGGCCCAGGACCCGGCCGTCTATGCCCCGGCACTGGGCGACCTGATCTGCGTCGGGCGGGGGGCCAGCAAGACGGTGCGCTTCGCCGACCTGCCGACCCAGTACGGTTTTCCGGCCCATTGCGGCTTCGTGGTCGCGACCGGCCAGAACGGACCGCCCTTCGGCCGCCAGATCAGCATCATCGGCGGGAATGTCGACGACGCGGTCACGCTGACCCATGTCCCGGTCGGGCCCGACGGCAAGCTGGCGGACGCCACCGGCCACAGCTACGACCCGCGCTATCCCTGGTGCGTCGTGCTGCAGGTCCTGTACGACGCCGACAGCGAACCCCCCGACCACGGATAGCCGACCGTTCAGTCTCTCATCATGGACCCCAAAAGTTGGTCCGGAAACGCGGGCTGGTGAGCGAGAGCGGCCCAGCGGGCCGCGCCCGGCGTGCGTTTCCGAGCACCGGAGCGGAGCGGCCATACGGGCCGTGAGCACCGGCGCGCAGGAAACGCGCGTCGGATCGCCACCAGGGCGTGTTTACGGATCAACTTTGGCGCCAGGGGAGACCTTCGGCTTTCCATCCGGCGACGGTACCGCGATGGCCGTGGGAATCGGGCGGGCCCTCGAAGCCGCCGGCGACGTTGAAGACGTGTGTGAAGCCCGCCATCCGGGCCGCCATGGCGGCCGAATGGCTGCGCGCGCCCGACCGGCAGATGAAATGGATCTCGCTCTCGGGCGTCAGGCCGGCGGCCTTGAGCTGTTCCACGAAACGGGGATTCGGCTGGCCGGTAAGCGCCTGCCACGAGATCGGCAGCACCTGCTTGCCCGTGCCCGCCAGGTCGGGCAGGCCCACGAACATCCATTCCGCGTCGGTGCGGACATCGACCAGTTGTGCCTGGGGCCGCGTGTTCAGGGCCGTCCAGCTTTCGCCCGGCGTTACGTCGTCGATCATCTTGTGTCCTATCGCAAGAATGCACATTGTGCGCGACACGGGCGGCGGCTGACCGCCACGCACGTTGCAGAGAGGGTGCTGCCTTATGGCCGAAAGTGCAAATCCGTCCGCCGTCGGCTGGACCACGTCATCCCCGGACATGACCGCCGCGATCGGCCATACGCCTCTGATCCGCCTGCGCCGCGCATCGGAACTGACGGGATGCGACATCCTGGCCAAGGCCGAATTCATGAATCCCGGCGGGTCGGTCAAGGACCGCGCGGCGCTTGCGATCATCGACGATGCCGAACGGCGCGGCGTGCTGAAGCCGGGCGGCATGGTGGTGGAGGGCACGGCGGGCAATACCGGCATCGGCCTGACGCTGGTCGCGAACGCGCGCGGCTATCGCTCGGTCATCGTCATGCCCGAGACGCAGAGCCAGGAGAAGATCGATTTCCTGCGCATGATCGGCGCCGACCTGCGCCTGGTGCCGGCCAAGCCCTTTCGCGATCCGGGCAACTACGTCCATGTCTCGCGCCGGCTGGCCGAGGAAACCGGGGGCGTGTGGGCCAACCAGTTCGACAACCTGGCCAACCGCGAGGGCCATCGCGCCACCACCGGGCCCGAGATCTGGACGCAGACCGACGGGCGGATCGACGCCTTCACCTGTTCCTGCGGGACCGGCGGCACGCTGGCCGGCGTGGCGCTGGGGCTGGAGGATTCCGCCCGGGCCGCCGGGGCCGCGCGGCCCCGGATCGTCCTGGCCGACCCCGAGGGATCGGGCCTGTACGGATGGGTCAAGTCCGGCGACCTGGGCGTCAGCGGCAGTTCGATCACCGAGGGAATCGGCCAGTCGCGGGTCACGGCCAACCTGGACGGAATCGCCATCGACGACGCCGTGCGGATTCCCGACCCCGAGGCGCTGGAGCTGATCTACGACCTGCTGATCCACGAGGGCGTGTCGGTCGGCGGGTCCTCGGGGATCAACATCGCGGCGGCGATCCGGGTGGCGCGGCAGATGGGTCCGGGCCACCGCATCGTCACCATCCTGTCGGACGGCGGCGGCCGCTACCAGTCCAAGCTGTTCAATCCGGCCTTCCTGCGGGAACGGAACCTGCCGGTTCCCGCCTGGCTGGATCGGTAGCCGGCGGAGTACGCCCGAACGGGCTCCGCGAGACCCCGTTCGGGCGGCTGGTATCGCCCATCAGCAGCCACACCAGCACCACGCACAGCAGCCCCGCAGCCGCCAGCAGCAGGAAGGCCAGCGGCGCCGACCGGTCGGCCACCGTTCCGGCCAGGGTGGTCGAAAAGCTGGCGCCCGCGCCCATGGCCAGGCCCAGGATGCCCATGCACAGATTGAACCGGCCGCTGATCCGCGTCAGGTCGGCGGCGACCAGCGGCATCATCACCCCGAACGAGGACGAGCTGACCCCGTCCAGGAGCTGGATCGCGACGATCAGATAGGGATTGGTGGTCGTCGCCAGCAGCGCCGCGCGCAGCGGCAGGGCCGCGAACGTCACCAGCATGACCGGCCGGCGCCCGACCGTTTCCGCCAGCCGGCCGATATGCGGCGACAGCGCCGCGCCGACCAGTTGCGGCAGCAGGATGCAGGCCGCGATCACGATTTCCGCGATATTGCCCGCGTCCTTCGTGACCTGGCCGGCCGCCAGCGCCAGGATTCCGGCATTGGACAGATGGAAGAACGCGACGCAGATCGCGAACGAGAACAGGCGCCGGTCCCGCAGCAATTCCCATATCCGCCCCTTGGTGCGCGGGGCGCGCTCGCCCTCGGCCAGGGCGGCGGTGTTGACCGACGCCGGCGGGTCGGAGCGTTCGATCGCCGCCAGCGCCACCAGCCCCGGCACCGCCAGCGCGGCCCCGAGGAAGAACGTGGCCTGGGGCGACACCCAGTACCCCACCGCCCCCATCAGGCCGGAACCGATGGCGTTGCCCACGGCGGCGAAGCTGGCATTGCGGCCGAACCGTTCCCCCAGCAGCCCCTTGCCGCTTTCGGCCGTGCGCAGGATCCGCGACGCCACCACCGACAGCGTGATCGCGCCGATGGCCGGCGTCAGCGTGCAACTGGCCAGGCCGTGCAGGATTTCCGCGATCGCGACGGGAAGCTGCTGCGGAAAGAGCGCCAGCAGCAGGCACGAGAAGATCACGCACAGGATCGACAGCACCGCCACCCGGTGCTTGTCGCGCAGCCGGTCGACCAGCATCCCGGCCGGGACCTGGCTGACCATAGCCGTGACCGACCCGATGCTGAGCGCCACGCCGATCTGTCCCTGCGTCCAATGGGCGCCGGTCAGGTACACCGCGATGAACGAGCCGAAAGAAGCCTGGAGATTTCCGACGAAGAAATTCAGCCAGTCCAGCCCGCGCTGGCTGTTTGTGGGCAGAGCCTTCACGCAGGCCCGCCCCCGGATTGACGGAAACGGCAATCCGGACCTCGAGGCTTCAGGGGGTGGCAGGCAGGCTTCATCGCACCATCTGCCCCGCCCGGGCGGAAGGAGGACGCGGATTGGCCGGCGCGTCGCCACGGCTGGAGGAATCGGGCAGCACGGCCGGCGGCGGCGCGGGCTGGACCTCGACCGAAACGGGGGGCGGGTCGATTTCGGCGGGGGGCGCGGCCGGCGGCGCCGGCGGGGGCGGAGGCGGCCCATGGACGACCGTCACGTTCATCGACGCCGCGTCATAGGCGGGGGCCGAGCGGACGTCGGCCGCGCCGATTCGCAGCTTGACCGGACTCTTTTCCGTCATGCCGCCCATGATGAACTGGTCCCAGGCGATGGCGATCCGCCGGTTGCCCACCCCCAGGAAGCCGCCGACATCCACCACCGCGGCGGCGGGGCGGCCGTCCTGGTCCAGCAGCACGTCGATCACCTGGCCGACATGGCTGCCGTCGGGCGCGACGACGTCACGATCGATCAGGCTGCCCAGCCGGCGGCTGGCCAGCGTGGTCGGGGCGGCGTCGTGCCGCACGGCGGGCGCGGAAGCGAGAGGCAGGATCGGGGGGGCGGCCAGTTCGGCGTCGTCGCCCGTCGGCATGTCCTGCGCCGGGCTGTCCACGCCCTGGCTTTCGGCACCGTCCGTCCTCGGGCTTTCCGTTCCCGGACTTTCCGTCCCTGGGCCGGCCGCATCCGCCGCGCGGGTCGGCACGGGCAGCAGGGTCAGGACGCCCAGCAGGGCGCCGCACGCGGCCGCCAGGCGTACGGAACGGCCGGACGGATGCGCGGCCGGGGACAGGGGGCGATGTTCCATGGCCATCCTGTGGCACGAACCGCGCCGTCCTGTCACAGGCTTCGACGCCCCGATGGATGTTTTTTCACGCGACCGGGTCGCCCCGGCGGATTGCAACCGAATGAAACACCGGATGCCGGCCGCCTTGTTTGGAGATAGAGTGATGAAATGGAGCCCTTGCCGCACATCCTGATTGTCGATGACGACCGTGAAATCCGCGACCTTCTCGCCCGTTTCCTGGAACGCAACCAGTTCCGCGTGACCACCGCGCGCGACGGGCGCGAAACCCGCAAGGCCTGGCTGGCCGGCCATTACCAGATCGTGGTGCTGGACCTGATGCTGCCGGGCGAAAGCGGGCTGGAGCTGGCGCGCTGGCTGCGCGGGCAGGCCAACGTGCCGATCATCATGCTGACGGCGATGGGCGAGGAAACCGACCGGATCATCGGGCTGGAACTGGGCGCCGACGATTACGTGCCCAAGCCGTTCAACCCGCGCGAATTGCTGGCGCGCATCCGCGCCGTGCTGCGCCGCAGCAGCGAGGCACCGGAAACCCGGGTGGTGGGCGAGCCGCGCAGCCTGCATTTTTCGGGATGGACGCTGGAACAGGCACGGCGCCGGCTGCTGAACCCGGAAGGGACCGAGGTCCCGCTGACGGGCGGGGAATACGACCTGCTGATGGCGCTGCTGGACCGGGCCAACCGCGTGCTGACCCGCGACATGCTGTTCGACCTGCTGCGCGGACGGCAGGCGGGGCCGTTCGACCGCGCGATCGACGTCGCCATCAGCCGGCTGCGCCGCAAGCTGGAAGATAACGGGCGCAACGCCCAGTTGATCAAGACGGTGCGCGGCGGCGGCTATGTCCTGGCGTCCGATGTCGAACGGCATTGATCCGGCGCGCGGTGCCGCGGACACGATTCTGAACGCCCCCGCCCCCGCGTCCTCGTCCTCTTCCGATGGCGACGCGGCGGCCGGGCCGATCCGCCGGATGGCCGGCTGGCTGCGCCCCCGGTCGCTGGCCGCCCGCACCAGCCTGCTGCTGATCGTGGGCCTGGGGATCATCGAATCGATCGGCCTGACCATCCACGCGCTGGACCGGATCGATTTCGATCGCCGCATGATCCAGCAGGAAAGCCAGAACCGGGTCGGCATGATCTACCGCTCGATCGTCGAGACGCCGTCCGAGGACCGCGAGGCGGAACTGGAATCGCTGCACCTGCCCCCGACCTTCCATGCCACGCTGACCCCCGGCCCCGAGCCCGACATGGTCGAACAGGCCGTGGACGGCCCCCCGCCGATGGACCGCATGGACATGCGGATGGAGCGGATGAATTTCGGCCGGCCGCACGACAACATGCCGCCCCTGCCGCCGCATCTGCGGCCGCGGCAGATGCTGTTCGGCGCGGCGCGTCCCTCGCCGCAGCGCGCCGTGGCCTTCCTGCTGCCGGACGAGACGCGGTGGCTGACGATCCATTATGTGGTGCCCGCGCCCAACCCGTTCCGTTCGCCGACCTTTCCCACCGCCTTCGCGCTGATGACCGTGGCCGGCAGTATCCTGATCGTCTGGGGCGTGCGGCGGGTGATCCGGCCGGTGGGCACCCTGGCCGCCGCCGCCGAGGCATTGGGGCGCGACGTCAACGCCCCGCCGCTGCCCGAGGACGGGCCGCTGGAAATCGCGCGGGCCGGGCGGGCGTTCAATGTCATGGCCAGCCGCATCCGCCGGTTCCTGACCGACCGGACCCTGCTGCTGACGGCGATCGGGCACGATCTGCGCACGCCGATCACACGGCTGAAACTGCGGTCGGAATTCATCGACGACGACGAATTGCGCGCCAAGTTCCTGATGGACCTGGACGAACTGGAATCCATGGTCGCGGCCACCCTGTCCTTCGGCCGGGACACGTCGCGGCGCGAGCCGATGGGATCGCTGGACCTGACCGCGCTGCTGCAGACCATCCTGGACGAGGCCGCCGAGACCCACCCCGACATCGCCGAGGCCATCGGATTCGCCGATGACCCCCCGGCGGTGACGATCCATGCCCGTCCGGTCGCGCTGAAGCGGGCGCTGAACAACCTGGTACAGAATGCGGTGAACTACGGCGGCGGCGTGCGCATCACGCTGCAACCGCCCTACCCCGGCGCCGCGGGCGAGATGCTGACGACCATCCTGATCGAGGATGACGGGCCGGGACTGCCGCCCGAGGACCTGGAGAGAATGTTCGAACCCTTCGTCCGGGCCGAGACCAGCCGCAACCGCGAAACGGGGGGAACCGGGCTGGGCCTGGCGATCGCCCGGAACATCATCTGGGGGCTGGGCGGGGATATCCGCCTGGGCAACCGCACCCCACACGGACTGAGGGCGACCGTCACGCTGGTCTGCTGATCACGTCTTCCTTGCGGCGCGGCGCGGCGAATGGCATTGCTGGATGCAATCGGTGCAACGCGGACCTTCCTCCCGCCGTTAGCGGGGCGCGACCCTTTGCGCCCCACCCGACACCCGACATGGCGGACCGACATGCTCGACCGATTCTATGCCCGTGCCCTGTTCCTGGCGGCCAGCCGCCACGCGCCGCTCTGGCTGGCGGTGGTGGCCTTCGCCGAGGCCAGCGTCTTTCCCCTGCCGCCCGACATCCTGCTGATTCCCATGGTGCTGGCGCACCGCGACCGCGCCTGGGCGCTGGCGGCGCTATGCACCGTGGCCAGCGTCTGCGGCGGCATCCTGGGGTGGTTCATCGGCGCCTTCCTGCTGCAGCACGTCGCCATGCCGATCGTGCATTTCTATCATGCCGAGGCCAGGCTGGCCGCCATGCAGGACCAGTTCCGCCACTGGGGCGTGTGGATCATCCTGTTCAAGGGCCTGACACCGATTCCCTTCAAGATCGTCACCATCGCCAGCGGGGCCGCCCATTTTCCGCTGACGCCGTTCGTGGTGGCCAGCCTGGTGACGCGGGGGGCGCGCTTCTTCCTGCTGGCCGCCCTGCTGCGCATCTACGGGCCGCCGATCCAGAATTTCATCGAGCGCCGGCTGACCCTGGTCGCATCGGCGTTCGGGGTGGTGCTGGTGGGGGGATTCGTGGCGCTGAAATACCTCTGATCCGACTCGGCGACTTGCGGCGCGGTGCGTCCCGGAGCAAACACGGCATCGGAAAGTACGTATCAGGTCCGGAGCCTTCGCCATGCCACACCAGGTTGCCGTCATCACCGGAGCAGGGGCCGGTATCGGCCGCGCCACCGCGCGGACCCTTGCCCGCGCGGGATGCGACATCGCCCTGATCGGCCGGGACCGGGCGCGGCTGGAGGATGCGGCGGCCGAACTGGCCGGGCTGCATGTCCGCACCGCCGTCCTGGTGGCCGACGTGGCCGAGGCCGACGCACTGGAACACGCCGCCGACGCGATCGAGGACCAGTTGGGCCCCATCACCCTGTGGGTCAATTGCGCCGGCGCCGGGGTCAGCGGCCAGTTCGTCGCCCTGTCGCCCGACGAAATCCGTCGCGCGACGGAAGTGACCTACCTGGGCACCGTCTTCGGCACGCGTGCGGCGCTGGCGCGGATGCGGCGGCGCGGATACGGCACGATCGTCAACCTGGACGCGCTGGGCCTGCCGCGCCCGCTGCGGGCCGTCGAAAGCGGCGCGCGGGCGGCGATCCGCGCCTTTACCGAAAGCCTGCGGCCGGAAATCCTGCATGACGGGGATCGGATTCACCTGTCCCTGGTCCATCTGCCGGCCATCAATACCCCGCGCTTTGCCTGGACGCGCAACCGTACCGGCAAGCGGCTGCGGCCGGCCGGCCCGGTCTACGAACCCGAAATCGCCGCCGAGGCGATCAGCCATGCCGCCTTCGGCCGCCATCGTGACGTGTGGGTCGGCCTGTCGGGCCTGGGACGGCGCCTGGCCGGGTTGCTGGCCCCGACGCTGGTGGACCGCCGGCAGTCGGTCCGGTCCTATGCCGCGCAACTGGAAAAGAATCCGGCCGAGAGCGACGCGCCGGACAGCCTGTTCGCCCCGGTGGCCGGGGCCTACGCCGCGCACGGCCGTTTCGACCTGATCGCGCGCAAGACCATGCCGCCGCTGATCACGACCACGATCCGCACCGCCGCCATCGGCGCGGCCCTGGTTGCGGGGGCCGGGGCCGCCCTGTCCCTGCTGCGCCGCAGGGACTGATCCGGCTTAGCTGGGCCGGGTCCGTCCGCTGGGGTGGATCATGGCCTGGTGCCGTGTCAGCGCCTGGACGACGCGCCGCGCATCGTCCGGGGCCAGGGCCAGGCCGATCGGGCCATAGGCCGGATGCTGGAAGGCGATCAGCGAGCCCTCGGTCAATGCTTCAGGCTGTATCGCCCAGTTGGTGCGAAAGACCGGCACGACCGGCACGCCCTCGATCGGCGGCGGGGGCGTGTTTTCGACCATCGCGCGGCGGACGGCACCCAGACTGGCGATCAACTGGGTCAGTTGATCCAGCGAGAGGGTGATTTCACCCTCCTGCCCGCTTGCTTCCAGAAAGGCCAGGCTCGCGGTCCGGCCGTCGTCGGACAGACTGACCTGCATGCGCGCGCTCATACCATCCTCCCCCCAACGGAGGGGGACAGTCTATCAGGTTTCCGCCGGCATTCCATGCAAGCCGCCGGCCCATACCCACCATCCGGGGCGTTCGACCGCCGTCATCGCGTCGCGTGCCGCCTGCGGGCTGTCGAACAGGGCGAAGCAGGTGGCGCCCGAGCCGCTCATCCTTGCCAGCCGGCAGCCCGGCGCGGCGTCCAGCACCTGCAGGACCGTGCGGATGGTCGGGCAGAGTTCGCAGGCCGCATCCTGCAGGTCGTTGGTCAGCACCGCCAGGTCGCGCACCATCGCCCCGACATCCGGCCACGCGGACGGCAGGCTGGCCGCCGGGGTGAAGACCGGCGCCCGCGCGCGGAACACGGCGGGGGTCGGCACGGCCTCGCCGCAATTCACCAGCATCATGCCGCAGTTCGGCAGCGCCGGCGCGGGGGCCAGTCTTTCGCCCACGCCGCCCATCCGGGCCGGGCGCTGGTCGATGCAGACCGGGACATCGGCCCCCAGTTCGACCGCCAGCGCCATCAGCCGCGCGCGGGGCGGTGCCTCGCCCGGCCAGGCCCGCAACAGCAGGCGCAGCGCCGCCGCCGCGTCCGCCGACCCGCCGCCGATTCCCGATGCGACGGGCAGTGATTTTTCCAGCACGATCCGCATGGGGGCCAGCCGATCGGTGACCCCCATTTCCGCCCGCAGCCTGCGCGCCGCCTGCAGCACCAGGTTGCTGTCGGTATCGGCCACCAGCCCGGCGCCGAACGCGCCGGCAATGTCCAGCACCACCGCTTCCCCCTGGCCCGCCGCACCGGGATGCAGGGTCAGGCGGTCCGCCGCCCCGGCGAAGACCGCCAGGCTGTCCAGCAGGTGATATCCGTCCGGCCGGCGCCCCGTTACATGCAGGTAGAGATTGATTTTCGCATGGGCGGATTCGTGCAGCGTTCCAGTCCCTGTCGGATCAGTCACGGTCGGATGGGTCCTTCTTCCGGGCCGCCCCGTCCTGGTCGGGCGGCGGGTCTTCGTGGCCCGATCGGGCGGCATCCGCAAGGGCGGCAGTGATCTTTTGCACGTCCGACGGATCGGCGGCGGGCAGGGCCTGCGCGACATGCCATTGATTGACGGCCTCACGCGGGCGGCCGGCTTTCCAGTAGGCCACGCCCAGATGGTAATTGACGGCCGGGTCCTCCGGCGTCTGTTCCGCCGCGCGTTCCAGCAGGGCCAGCCCTTCGGCGATGCGGCCCTGACGCACCAGCGCCCAGCCCAGGCTGTCGCGAATCGCCGCGTTCTGCGGCTCGACCGCGACGGCGTGCCGCAGCAGGGCTTCGGCCTGCGGCAGGTTCCGGTCATGCTCGACCCAGGAATAGCCCAGATAGTTCAGAAGCAGCGCCTCGTTGGGGGCGAGGGCCAGCGCGTGTTCCAGGTCGGCCTGGGCCTGCGGCCAGCGGGCCAGCCGGTCATAGGCGACGGCACGGCCGAACAGGATTTCCCAGTCGTCGCCCGACAGCCGGCCCGTGGCCGTGATCGCCCGGCTGAAGGACACGGCGGCCCCGGCCCAGTCCTCGCGCCCGGACTGGATGTCGCCCAGCGTCTGCCAGATCTGCGCCTGCGCAGGCTGCGCGCGGGCCAGGTCGGTCAGGATGCGGATCGCATCGTCCCCCCGGCCCGTCGCGGCGTCCAGGCGCGCGACCTGCACCTGCATGACCGTCGCCAGCGGGTCGTGGGGAAACGCCTGCGCCACGCCACCATCACGCGCCTGCGCCACGATAGTATCGCGGGCCGCCGCCGCCTGGCCGCCGTCATACTGCAGCGCGGACAGCAGCAGCCGCGCCTGGCCGAAACCCGGGTCCAGCGCCAGGGCGAATCGCAGCAGCAGCATGCGCATGTCGCGCACGCCGGCATCATGGGCCAGCCGTCCGGTCGGGTCGGGTATGCGCTCGGCCTCCTGCCCGATCAGGGCGGAGAGGAACGCATAGGCCTGCGCGATACCCTGGCGCGGTGACGTGACCGGTGGGCGGTCCATCGCGGCCAGCACGCCGTCACGCGCCAGCGACAGGCCGGCCCCGCCGGCCACCAGGCTGTCGAGCAGCCGCGTGGCCTGGGCGCGATGGCCCTGGGCGATCAGCCAGTGCCCCAGGGCCCAGGTGGAAAACAGGTCGCGGCCCGGCGATGCGTCCAGGGCCAGACGATAATACCGGTCGGCCCGGTCATGCTGTCCCGCGAGATCGGCGATCAGCGCCGCATGGACGGCATAATAGCGGCCCAGCACCCGGTCGGCGGTCCAGGGGTCGATGATCGCCAGCGCCCGGTCGGGCTGGCCGGCGCCCAGAAGGGTCCAGGCATCCAGCAACGGGCGGATCGCCGCCAGCATCGCATCCTGCTGCACCCGGTCGTAATGCGCCTTCGCGTCCGACCAGCGTCCGACCCGGACCGCGTCATTGCCCATGACCAGTTCGGCCATCAACTGCCCCGGCAGGCGCGCCGCCAGGCCGGCCGCCGCATCGTCGCCCGCCAGCGCGCTGTACAGGAACGCCTGCCGCAGCAGGACGGGCCGGGAGGGGTCGAGCCCATAGGCCTGGCGGAAGGCCGACGCCGCGACGGCGTCGTCGCCTTCCAGCGCCGCGACGGTGGCCACCAGCATGGACCCCGACAACCCGTCCGGCCACGGCGCCGCCGCCACCGTCACGGCAGGGGGCTGCATGGACGGAGCGGGGGCCGCCGCCCACGCGCCGGCGGGCACGGCCGCCAGCGGTGCTACGATGGCCAACGCGGCCGTGCATACGAGGTGAAAACGCTGCATGATGGCGGACCCTACCCCGCGTCGGGTAAACTGCCAAACCCTGTCGGATGGCGCGTGGCCGCCCGGCGACCACCCGCATGCAAGAGGCCGCCCGGACCGGATGATGGACGCACTCGCGCTGCTGCAACTTTACGCCGAATGGGGGGCGGATGTCGCGTTCGACGACAGTCCGACGGACCACCTGGCCGCGCGGCCGCCCCCCCCGGCCCGCGCCGGCATCCCCCCCGCGCGCGACGACGCCCCCAGCCCCCCGGCGCGCCCTGCCGGCCGCGCGGCCGTGGAGCCGGATGACGGGCTGACCCTGGTCGAACGCGCGATTCGCCAGGCCCGGGACGCCGCGGCGGCGGCCGAGAACCTGCCGGCCCTCCACGCCGCGCTGGCGGCATTCGGGGGCTGCGCCCTGCGCGACACCGCCACCCATACCGTGGTGCCGGAAGGCCCCGCGGGGGCCCGCCTGCTGCTGATCGGCGAGCCGCCGGACGCGGCCGAGGACCGGAGCGGCACCGCCTTCGCCGGGCCGGCCGGGCAGATCCTGGACCGGATGCTGACCAGCATCGGCCTGGCCCGGACCGACATGCTGCTGGCGCCGGTCATCCCCTGGCGACCGCCCGGCGAGCGCCCCCCCTCTGCCGCCGAGCTGCAGATCTGCGCGCCGTTCCTGCATCGGCTGATCGTGCTGGCGAACCCCCGCCGGATCATCCTGATGGGCAACACGCCCGCTCGCCTGCTGACCGGCGAGCAGGGGGGAATCGCGCGCCTGCGCGGCCGCTGGCGCGACGTCGCGATCCCCGGCCTGGGCCGGGCGATACCCATCCTGCCGATGCGCCATCCATCGCAGTTGGGCGCCAGTCCGGCGGCCCGGCGCGACGCCTGGAAGGATATCGTGCTGCTGCGCACGACGCTGGATCAGGACCAGGATACAGAGTGAAACAGTAAGCAGGAAAACGCGGTTTGAATTCTGTCCGGATTGTGGCGAAAACTGTGTTTATTGCGTCGCAACATACGAATTATTCGCTCTCGACATCCCTGCCTAAACCGCCGTTTTTACTGCGGTTTGGCCATCTGTTCTGATGCCATACTGATTGCCCCGCACGCAAAAGGCTTGCCTTCCGGGGAATAACCCCTTAGACGCCCCTCGGCCATGCGAGGGACAACACACACACCCCCACAGATCGCGGTCCGGGCCTTTCTGGCCGGTGCCGCCCTTCTGGCAGGAGCGACGTTCACGCCGCTGCGTGTCCAGACCGCGAACGCCCGGAACACGGACGGACATCCGTCCGGCCCGGGCGAGCGGAACGAGGAAACGGCCCTGGCCATGCCGCGGATCGCGCCGCCTGGTGGCGGAGCGGTCGGACTGGCCCAGCCGCTGAGCCCGGACGTCGTCGCCCAGGTACGCCGGATCTTCAGCCTGCAGCGCGCGGGGGCGTTCGACGACGCCATCCGGGAGACCGCGCAATTGCGCGACGACACTCTGCTGGGCGACATCCTGGCCGACCGCTACCTGAATCCCGCCTATCATCCCGCGCCGGGGCAGTTGCGGCTGTGGCTGCGCACCTTTTCCACCCTGGCCGACGCCCCCGCCATCCACACGCTGCTGGCCGGCCTGTCGCCGCGCGGCGCCAGCCTGCCGCCGCTGCCCGCGCAGATGGCGCTGGCGGCCGGCACCGGAGCGGCGGCCATGCGCCCGCCGGAAGAGGACGATCCCGCCGGCCGGGCCTTCGCCCGCAACCCGCTGCTGGACCGGACGGTGCGCGACCGGGCCGAGCAGGGGGTGAAGGGCGCGCGCAGCGCGCTGCACCTGATCAAGATCACGCCGGGCATCGGCGACCTGTATGCCGCGCAGTTGCGCGCCGAGGTCGCGATGACGCTGTTCAGCGCGGGCGAAACCGCCCTGGCGCTGCGGACGGGGCAGGATGCCTTCATCCAGTCCGGCGGCCGGATCGGCCTGGCCGGCTATGTCGCCGGCCTGGCGGCCTGGCGCCGGGGACGGCCCGACATTGCCGAACCGCTGTTCGAAGGCGCGTCGCGCGCCGAGCTGACGGCGGCCGGCATCCGGGCCGGCGCCGCCTTCTGGGCGGCCCGGGCGCACCGCAATACCGGCGACCTGGCGGCCTATCATCCCTGGCTGCATCGCGCCGCCGCCGCCCCGCACACGTTCTACGGCCTGCTGGCGGCCCAGTTGCTGGGCCTGCGCCCGGCGAAGGGCCAGCACGCCGCGGACACGTCCCTTCCCGGTGAGCCCCTTTCCGGCGAACCCGCCGCGCCGTCCGCCATGCCGGCGGAAGACCGGACGATGCTGCATGCCGGCGCGCCGGTCATGGGCGAAATCGACGTGGACGCCGTGGCCGCGAAACCGGCCGGGCGGCGGGCCTTCGCCCTGTTGCAGGTCGGCGAGACGGCCCGGGCGGAAGCCGCCCTGCGCCGCCTGTGGCCCGAGGTGCAGGGCGATGCCGCCCTGTGCCGCTCGATCCAGCTTGTGGCCGATGCCGCCGGGCTGACGGGCCTGTCGGCGCAATTGTCGTCGCTGCTGGCATCACAGGGCGCGCCCCAGCCGGCCGTGCCCTCCCGCTTTCCGACGCCGCGCCTGGCGCCCAGCCATGGGTTCAGGGTCGATCCGGCGCTGGTCTATGCCCTGACGCGCCTGGAATCGAATTTCGACAGCGGGGCGATTTCCGGGTCCGGCGCGCATGGGCTGATGCAGATCATGCCGACGACCGCCAGCTTCGTGACCGGCAGGACCCGGCGTTTCGAAGCGGCCCCGGCGCTGCTGCACAATGCGGCGACGAACCTGGATATCGGGCAGCTCTACGTCCTTTACCTGGCGCACCTGAGCGAACAGCATGCCGGCGGCCGTCACCCGTCCGGCGGCGACCTGGTGCGGCTGCTGGCCAGCTACAATGCCGGGCCGGGGGCGATTTCCCGACAGGAAGCCCTGAACGATTGCGGTGACGACCCGCTGCTGTTCATCGAAAGCCTGCCCAGCGCCGAGACGCGGGATTACGTCCATCGCGCCCTGACCTATCTGTGGATCTATGCCGACCAGATGGGCCTGCCCACGCCGTCGCTGGAAACCCTGGCGCGCAACGAATGGCCCGCCTTCGCCGCCGAGCAGGACCTGGCCGGCCGCCACTTCCACACCATACACTGAAGGTCGGCCCGGAAGGGCGGCCTGGACCCGGGCGGTTCAGTCCGCCAGCGCCTGACGGCTGGCCCGGACCTTCACAACCCGCCGCTGGTCGGTCTCCAGGACCTCGAACAGCCAGCCGGAAAACACGACCTTGTCCCCCGTCGCCGGCACGCGGCGCAGCAGCGCCAGGATCAGGCCGCCCAGCGTGTGGTAGCTGCCTTCGTCCGGCAGGTCGGACAGGCCCAGGCGGTCCTTGACCTCGTCGGCGGGCATGAAGCCGTCCAGGATCAGCACGTCGTCCTGCGCCATGCGCTTCTTGGGGGTGCTGCCCGGTTCGTGGTGTTCGCCCACGATGGCCTCGAACAGGTCCGAGGCGGTCACGATCCCTTCGAACGACCCGTATTCGTCCAGCACCAGCGCGATGCCCAGGGGCACGGTGCGCATCCGTTCGACCATGTCGAAGGCCGAGATCGTGTCGGGGACCACCACGGGCTTGCGCAGCCCCGATTCGATCGTGACCGGCCGCCCGTCCAGCAGGCGGTCCAGCATGTCCTTCGCCAGGATGACGCCCACCGGATTGTCGACCCCGCCGTCGCAGACCACGATGCGGGTATAGACGGTGTTGCGCAGGGTACGGCGCAGTTCCTCACGGCTGGCGTGGCGTTCGATCCAGAACAGCTCGTTGCGCGGCGTCATGATGGCACGGACCGGCCGGTCCGCCAGGCGCAGCAGGCGCTCGATCATGTCGCGCTCCTCCTGCTCCAGCACGCCGGACTGCGCGCCTTCGGCGATATAGGCCTTCAGTTCTTCCTCGGTCAGGGCTTCGCGGGTCATGGCGCCCACGCCCATCAGGCGCAGCACCAGGTTCGAGGACCGCCCCAGCAGCCAGACGGCCGGGCGCGTGACGCGGGCCAGGCCTTCCAACGGCAGCGACAGCCGCGCCGCGACGATTTCGGGATGGCGCAGCGCAAGCTGCTTGGGCACCAGTTCGCCCAGCACCAGCATCAGCGAGGTGATCGCCACCACCACGACCGTCATCGACAGTTCGGCGGCGAACGGACGCAAGGCCGGAAACCGCGCCAGCCAGGGCGTCAGGTACCCTTCGATCTGCGTGCCGCCGAACGTACCTTCCAGGATCGAGACCAGGGTGATGCCGACCTGCACCGTGGGCAGGAAGCTCTGCGGGTCCTCGGCCAGGCGCAGGGCCCGCTCGGCGCCCTTCACCCCGCTGCGGTGCATGATCATCAGGCGCGTGCGGCGCGCCGAGATCAGGGCCAGTTCCCCCATGGCGAAGATGCCATTGATGAGAACGAGGAGAAAAATGACGACAAGCGGCGCGATCATGATGGAAGCGATCTTATACCAATCGGCGGAAGCAATCCGAACTGTGGCAAAAAAGACGCGATGAATATGAAAATGGCGGGGACAAGCCCCGCCACTTCAGATCGCGTCCGTCGCGCACCGCTCAGTCGGCGGCGGTCTCGACGGCCGGCGCGTCCACGACGGTGACGCGCGGCGGCTTGGCCGGCTTCTTCGCCGCGGCCAGTTCGGCCATGCGGGCATCGACATGCTGGGTGTAGACGTATTCGGCCGGACGCTGGTTGGCCAGCGAGATTTCAGGAACCATCGGCTTTTCGGTCTCGGGCCCGAACAGGGCGACCTTGGCGATGTGCCAGGGGCGGCGCACGGCGTCCATCACGGCGGTGGATTCATACCCGGAATGGACCATGCAGTCGGCGCATTTTTCGTAATTGCCGGTGCCGTAATCATCCCACTTGGTGTCGTCCATCAGTTCCTGGAACGTCTTGGCGTAGCCTTCGCCCAGCAGGTAGCACGGACGCTGCCAGCCGAAGACGTTGCGCAGCGGCTTGCCCCACGGGGTGCAATGATATTCCTCATTCCCCGCAAGGAAGTTCAGGAACAGCGGCGACTGCGTGAAGCGCCACTTCTTGCCCTTGCCCAGGCGGAAGACGTCGCGGAAAAGCTGCTTCGTCTTCTGGCGATTCAGGAAGTGGGCCTGGTCCGGCGCGCGCTCGTAGGCATAACCCGGGGCGGTCATGATGCCGTCCACGCCCATGGCCATGACTTCGTCGAAGAAGGCGGCCAGGCGCTTGGGGTCGGTCCCGTCGAACACCGTGCAGTTGATCGACAGGCGGAAGCCGCGGGCCTTGGCCTTCTTGATCGCGGCCACGGCGCGTTCGTACACGCCGTCCTGGCAGACCGAGGCATCATGCATCGCCTGGTCGCCATCCAGATGCACGTCCCACGAGAAGAAGGGCGACGGCTCGTAATCGTCCATCTTCTTTTCGAGCAGAAGGGCATTGGTGCAGAGATAGACGTATTTCTTGCGCGCGATCAGGCCCCGGACGATGTCCGGCATTTCCTTGTGCAGCAAGGGCTCGCCACCCGCGATCGCGATGACGGGGGCACCGGCCTCGGTATCCGCGTCCAGGCATTCCTGCACGCTCATGCGCTGGTTCAGGATCTGCGCCGGGTAATCGATCTTGCCGCACCCCGCGCAGGCCAGGTTGCACCTGAACAGCGGTTCGAGCATCAGGACAAGCGGGTAACGTTTCCGGCCGGTCACGTGCTGCTTCACGACGTAAGCACCCACCCTGACAGCCTGCATAATAGGAACGGCCATGAAACCTCTGCTCCTGCGCCGGCGATATGCCGGCCCTCTTCAAATCATGTGACCTTATTATGGACACGTTCGTACGAAGGATAACAACCCCGGGGCCGTCCAAGCTGTGCGCGAAAGACATATCGCGGTTGCGGACATGCTACGCCACGCGATCCCGTTCCCGGGGGTATAGGACAAGTCGGGTGTTATACTCAATTCCCATCGCATGTCCTACCGCATGCACTGTGCCTTAATAACCACACCTGACAGCGAGAGGCTGTCTTTGCTTCCGCCCCGGGAGTAGAACCCGAACTGGAACAGGCCGAGGGGCGTTACGAGCATCCGGCTCGGAGACGTCGAAGCAGACTGGACCAGGAGTCGCCCGTCCCCGGACGATATCCCGGCAAACATATATGGACGTAATCGTCATGGATCAGCCGAATCCCACACAGCCCACCGGCCTGTCGGCAATCGCGGCGGTCCCCGCCGAACGAAAGACGGATGGCCGGCAGCGGGATGGGCGGCATGACGCACAGCCGGGGGGCTCGGTTCCGACGCGTGGCCGCTTTCCGCTGCTGGACCGGGTGGCGTATCCCGAGGACCTGCGGAACCTGTCGGTGGAGCAGCTGAAGCAGCTGGCCGAGGAATTGCGGGCCGAGACGGTGGACGCGGTATCCACCACCGGCGGGCACCTGGGCGCGTCGCTGGGCGTGGTGGAGCTGACGGTGGCGCTGCACGCGGTGTTCGACACCCCGGCCGACCGGGTGATCTGGGATGTCGGCCACCA
Source organism: Gluconacetobacter diazotrophicus PA1 5 (assembly GCF_000021325.1). GTDB lineage: Bacteria > Pseudomonadota > Alphaproteobacteria > Acetobacterales > Acetobacteraceae > Gluconacetobacter > Gluconacetobacter diazotrophicus. The sequence goes on from NC_011365.1 coordinate 1,435,582, forward strand.
GGCCTATCCGCACAAGATCCTGACCGGACGGCGCGAGCGCATCCGCACCCTGCGCCAGCCCGGCGGCCTGTCGGGCTTCACCCGCCGGTGCGAGAGCGAATACGACCCGTTCGGCGCCGCCCATTCCTCGACCTCGATCTCCGCCGGGCTGGGCATGGCGGTGGCGCACCACCTGCGCGCCGAGCACGACCCCGCCTATCGCGAGCGCAACGTCGTCGCCGTCATCGGTGACGGCTCGATTTCCGCCGGCATGGCCTACGAGGCGATGAACAACGCCTCGGTCGCCGGCCCCGGCGCCGGGCGGCTGATCGTGGTGCTGAACGACAACGAGATGTCGATCGCGCCCCCGGTCGGCGCCATGTCCAACTACCTGTCGCGGCTGATGTCCTCGCGCCAGTTCCTCGGCCTGCGCGACCTGGCCGGCAAGGTGGCCCGCCGCCTGCCCGAGCGGCTGGAGCGCACCGCCAAGAAGGCCGATGAATATGCCCGCGGCATGATCACCGGCGGCACCCTGTTCGAGGAGCTGGGCTTCTACTACGTCGGCCCGGTCGACGGCCACGACCTGAACCAGCTGGTGCCGATCCTGCGCAACCTGCGCGACGCCGACGACAAGGGCCCGATCCTGCTGCACATCCTCACCGAGAAGGGACGCGGCTACCGCCCGGCCGAATCGGCGGGTGACAAGTACCACGCGGTGGCCAAGTTCAACGTGGTGACCGGCGAGCAGAAGAAGGCCCCGCCGGGACCGCCCAGCTATACCTCGGTGTTCAGCCGCGAGCTGGTGCGCCGGGCGAAGCAGGACGACACCCTCGTCGCCGTCACCGCCGCCATGCCCTCGGGCACCGGGCTGGACGCCTTCGCCCGCGCCTGCCCCGACCGCTTCTTCGATGTCGGCATCGCCGAACAGCATGCGGTGACGTTCGCCGCCGGCATGGCGACCGAAGGGCTGCGGCCGTTCTGCGCCATCTATTCCACCTTCCTGCAGCGCGCCTACGACCAGGTGATGCATGACGTGGTGCTGCAGAACCTGCCGGTGCGCTTCGCCATCGACCGCGCCGGGCTGGTCGGCGCCGACGGCGCCACCCATGCCGGGGCGTTCGACATCAACTATCTGGGCTGCCTGCCGGGCATGACCATCATGGCCCCCAGCGACGAGCTGGAACTGCTGCACATGACGGCGACCGCCTGCGCCTTCGATGCCGGGCCGATCGCCCTGCGCTACCCGCGCGGCAACGGGCTGGGCCTGGCGCTGCCCGAGGCCGGCGAGATCCTGGAGATCGGCCGCGGCCGCATCATCCGCGAGATGGGCCGCCAGTCGGGGCGCGAGACCGGCGGTATCGCCATCCTGTCGCTGGGCACCCGCCTGGCCGAGGTGCTGAAGGCCGCCGACATGCTGGCCGCCCAGGGGCTGGCCCCCACCGTCGCCGACGCCCGCTTCGCCAAGCCGCTGGATACCGCGCTGATCGAGAACCTGGCCCGCAACCACGCCGTGCTGCTGACCATCGAGGACGGCGCCGAGGGCGGTTTCGGCGCCTATGTCATGCACCACCTGGCCCGCACCGGGCTGCTGGACACCATCCGCTTCCGGCCCATGACCCTGCCGGACCGCTTCATCGACCACAACACCCAGGACGCCCAATACCACCAGGCCGGCCTGGACGCCCCAGCCATCGCCGCATGCGCCATGCAGGCCCTGGGGATCGAAAAGACCATGCCGCAACCCTTGCTAAAGGCGACAATCGGACAGAGATCATGAAGGTTATGCGAGTCCTGACCCATTCCCTCCCGCTGGCCTTCTGTGCCGGCCTGGCGGCGGCGACCATCGCCGCGCCCCTCTTCAGCCCCGTCGCGGCGCACGCCCAGTCCGCCGAGGCCGCCCCGGCCCCGGCCGCCGCGGTGACGGCCCCGGTCAGCGCGCTCTATGCCGCGCTGGGCCAGATCCAGGCCCCCCACAGCGGCAGCTTCGACCAGCGGGCGCAGCTTCTGGGTCCGGTCGTGGACAAGGTCTATGACCTGGAGACGGTGCTGCGCGCATCGGTGGGCCTGCGCTATGCCGGCCTGGCCGACGCGGACAAGCAGCAATTGCTGGGCGTGTTCCGCCAGTTCACCGTCGCGCGGTACATTTCCAGCTTCAAGCCGGGGGGCAACGCACGGTTCACCATCGACCCCACCCCGCGCCCGTCGCCGGTCGGCAGCGACCAGATCGTGACCACCCATATCGGCGCGGCCGACGATTCGGACCCCACCGAGATCGACTATGTCATGCGGTCGGGCCCGCAGGGCTGGCGCATCGTGGACGTCCTGCTGGAAGCCCATATCAGCCAGGTCGCGGCGCAGCGGTCCGATTTCAGTTCGACGCTCGCATCCGGGAATGTGCAGAACCTGATCTCCCTGCTACAGAGGAAGGTCAAGGCGTTCTCCGAGGGTTGATGACCCGCGGAGCCCACCTGTACCTGTGATCCACCCGGTGGCCGTGCGCGCCCGATTCCTGGGCGCCCAATCGCTGGTCACCTTGTCTGTGCCCCCGCTGCCGGAAAGATGATGTTCGCCTTGCACGCCCTTGCCTCACCCGCCGGTCTTGCCGCCCTTGTCGCGGCGGCCGGATGCGTGCAGGCGACGCTGGGGACCGCACTGGTCGCGCGATTCCGCTGGCGCGAACGCCATATTCCCCCGGACAGCACGCTGCCGCCGGTCACGATCCTGAAGCCGCTGCATGGCGACGAGCCGCTGCTGGAGGAGGCGCTGGAGAGTTTCTGCACCCAGGATTATCCCTGCATGCAGATCGTCTTCGGCGTGCAGGATGCCGGCGATCCGGCGATCGCGATCGTCAGGCGCCTGCGGGAACGCCATCCCGGCCTGGACATCGCCCTGGTGGTCGATCCCGCCGTCCATGGCGTCAACCGCAAGATCGGCAACCTGATCAACATGCTGCCCCGGGCCCGGCACGACGTGCTGGTCATCTCGGACTCCGACATCCACGTGGCGCCGGATTACCTGCGGCATGTCGTCCATGCGCTGGCGCGGCCGGGCGTGGGCCTGGCCACCACGCTGTATGCCGGCCTGCCGGCGACGCGCAGCCTGCCGCGCCTGCTGGCGGCATGCCAGATCAACCACAATTTCCTGCCCGGGGTCATGCTGTCGCGCTATCTGGGGCGGCAGGACTGCCTGGGCGCCACCATGGCCCTGCGGCGCGAGACGCTGGATGCGGTGGGCGGCCTGGCGGCGCTGGCACCGCATATCGCCGACGACGCCATGCTGGGCCGCCTGGTGCGCGAGCACGGGCTGCACATCGCCATCGCCCCCTGCATGACCTGGACCACGGTGGGCGAGCCGACCTTCAACGACGTCATGCTTCACGAACTGCGCTGGGGCCGGACGGTCAAGACGCTGGAGCCGGCGGGCTATGCCGCGTCCGCCATCCAGCTTCCGCTGTTCTGGGCGGCGGCTGCCGTCCTGCTGCAACCGCATGCGCGCTGGACCTGGGCGGTCTTCCTGACCGTCTGGGCGGTGCGGGCGGCCAGCGCCTTCCTGATGGACCGGCTGCTGGCGCAGCGCAGCCTGGTCCCGCTTCTGCTGCTGCCGCTACGCGACTGGCTTTCCGCCGCGATCATGGTCGGCAGCGTCAGCGGCACGCGTGTCGCGTGGCGTGGACAGACGATGCATATCGCGCCACATTCGGTTATGACGCCTCCATCCCATCCTGTCGTGCCGGGCGACTGACGCACCCCACACGACATAAGACAGACCAAGAATGGCGGCGCCGGACCGATGTCCCCCCGCCCGAGGATTTGCGTATCATGATGAGAACATTATTCCTGCAACCCCCTTCCTTCGACGGTTTCGATGGCGGCGCCGGGTCGCGCTACCAGGCCAAGCGGGAAATCCGGTCGTTCTGGTACCCGACCTGGCTGGCGCAGCCCGCCGCCATGGTCGAAGGCAGCCGCCTGATCGACGCGCCGCCGGCCCGGATGGGGATGGAGCCGATCCTGGAGGACGTGCGCAACCGCGACCTGGTCATCATGCATACCTCGACCCCGTCCTTCGCATCGGACGTGCGGGTCGCGCAGATGCTCAAGGACGCCAACCCGGCGCTGAAGATCGGCATGGTCGGCGCCAAGGTCGCCGTCCAGGCCGAGGAAAGCCTGCTGAAGGCCGCGCCGGTGGATTTCGTCGCCCGCAACGAATTCGACTTCACGATCAAGGAAATCGCCGAAGGCCGCCCGTTTGCCGAGGTCGACGGCATTTCGTGGCGCAACGAGGACGGCACGATCGTCCACAACCGCGACCGCGCCATGATCGAGAACATGGACAGCCTGCCCTTCGTGACCGAGGTCTACAAGCGGGACCTGAAGATCGAGGATTACTTCATCGGGTACCTGATGCACCCGTACATCTCGATCTATACCGGCCGTGGCTGCAAGTCGCATTGCACGTTCTGCCTGTGGCCGCAGACCGTGGGTGGCCATCGCTACCGCACCCGCAGCCCGGAACACGTGGCTGCCGAAATCCGGCTGGCGAAGCAGTATTTCCCGCAGGTCAAGGAATTCTTCTTCGACGACGACACCTTCACCGACGACCTGCCGCGCGCGGAAGCGATCGCGAAGGAACTGGGCAAGATGGGCGTCACCTGGTCGTGCAACGCCAAGGCCAACGTGCCGCGCAAGACGCTGGAAGTCCTGAAGGAAAACGGGCTGCGCCTGCTGCTGGTGGGGTATGAGAGCGGCAACCAGCAGATCCTGCACAACATCAAGAAGGGCATGCGGGTCGAGGTCGCGCGCGAGTTCACGAAGAACTGCCACGAACTGGGAATCAAGATCCACGGCACCTTCATCCTGGGCCTGCCCGGCGAGACCAAGGAGACGATCCAGGAGACGATCAGGTTCGCCACCGAGATCAATCCCCACACGCTGCAGGTCTCGCTGGCCGCGCCCTATCCCGGCACGTTCCTGCACAAGCAGGCGACCGAAAACGGCTGGCTGGACGAAAGCAACGCGGAACTGATCGACGAGAACGGCGTGCAGATGGCCCCCCTGCACTACCCGCATCTGTCGCACAGCGAAATCTTCAACGGCGTCGAGGAATTCTACCGGAAATTCTATTTCCGCGCGCCGAAGATCGCCTCGATCGTCGGCGAGATGGTGCGCAGCCCGCAGATGATGAAGCGCCGCCTGCGCGAGGGCGTGGAATTCTTCCAGTTCCTGCGCGACCGCCGCGCGGCCTGAGCCCACCCGCCGGGGCCCAGGCCCCGGCGGACTTTCCCCCGGCGACACCTATCCATGAAGCGTGTGATCGTATCCGCCGACGATTTCGGTCTGTCGGAAGAGGTCAACGAAGCCATCGAAATCGCCCATCGCGACGGGCTGCTGTCCACCGCCAGCCTGATGGTGGCGGGACCGGCGGTGGCGGACGCGGTGGCGCGGGCACGGCGCCTGCCGGGGCTGCATGTCGGGCTGCACCTGGTGGTGATCGAAGGGCCGGCCATACTGCCGCCCGCCGAGATTCCGCTGCTGGTCGATTCCGCCGGGCAGTTTCCGTCCAACCAGTTGGAACTGGGCGTCAATTATTTCTTCCGCCCCGATGTGCGCCGCCAGTTGGCCGCCGAGATCGAGGCGCAGTTCGCCGCCTTCGCCCGCACGGGACTGAAGCTGGACCATGCCAACGCGCACAAGCACATGCACCTGCACCCCACCGTGGGGCAGTACCTGATCCGCAGCGGGCTGCGCCATGGACTGACGGCGGTACGGGTGCCGCTGGAACCGCCCGAACCGCTGATCGCCGCCGGCACGTACAGCGATTCGATGGGCGCCGCCGCCCTGCGCCGCTGGACCGGCCTGCTGCGCCATCAGGCGAACCGGGCCGGGCTGCGCACCAATGACTGGTGCTTCGGTATCGCCTGGAGCGGCCATATGACCACCGAGCGGATCGCCGCCCTGGCGGCGCACCTGCCCGAGGGATTGTCGGAAATCTATTTCCACCCGGCCACCGCGAAGAACGCGCTGCTGGAACGGCTGATGCCGACCTACGAGCACGCCGCCGAACTGGCGACGCTGTGCAGCCCGGGCTTTCGGGCCGGCCTGTCGCATTGCCACGCCATACCGACAAGCTGGTCGGCCTGAAAGCCGGGCTCTGCCCGGACCCGGCAGGGCCTGAGGCCCTGCACCCCAATCATTTGATAACAATCGGGTTTCCAAAGGGCGACTGCCCTTTGGTGGGGTTTGGGGGCGGAGCCCCAAGCCTCCTTACAGGCTGCTCTTGACCCACTCCTTGAGCTGGCTCTTGGGCAGCGCCCCGACCTTGGTGGCCGCCGGCTGGCCGTTCTTGAACAGGATCAGGGTCGGGATGCCGCGCACGGCGTATTTGTTCGGCGTGCCGGGATTGTCGTCGATATTGACCTTGGCCACCGTCAGCTTGCCCTTGAACTCGGCGCCGATCTCGTCCAGCGCCGGGGCGATCATCTTGCAGGGGCCGCACCATTCGGCCCAGAAATCCACCAGAACGGGCCCTTCGGCCTTCAGGACATCGCTTTCGAAAGTGGCGTCGCTGACGGCCACGGTGTTTTCGCTCATCACATCACTCCTCGGGTTTCCGATGGCGGCTTCCGTCCGGACATGGCGCCGGACGGCCCGGTTATCAAGATTATGGTCCTTCGGGCGTCTGCCCGCCTGAGGCCTGACCCGGAGCATGCTGTGCCAGAAGCGAATCGGGCAAGGGCATGATCCGGACGTCCTCGGTCCACACAAGGGTGCACCGAACAGGGCGATCGGGATAGAGGGCACCAAGCAGCGCGCGGTAGGACGCCATCTGGCGCAGGTACAGCACGGGCACCGATGCCGCGTCGTCCGGCGGCTGGCGGTTGGTCTTGAAATCGCACAGCAGCACGTCGCCGGGCCGCACCATCATGCGGTCGACCTGGCCGACGATCACCGCACCGCCGGCGATGCCGGCCAGGGGCTGCTCCGCGCGGCTGCCGGGTCCGAACAGCGGCGCCATGGCCGGATCGTCCATCACCGCCAGCACCTGGGCGGCGATGCGTGCCTGTTCGGCGGCGTCCAGGCCATGCCCGGTACGCGACAGCCAGTCGCGCGCGACCCGGGCGCGATCGGCCGCCGGCCGGTCGGGCAGGTATTGCAGCAGCGCATGCACCAGTTGACCCTTTCGCAGGGCCTGTTCGCGCGCGGCGGGGCGGCGGGCGCGTGCGATGGCCAGGGGGGAGCGCACGGCGGGCTGCGGGCCCAGCGGGGCATCGTCGGGGCGGCTGGGCACCAGCGGGCGCAGCAGCTTCGCCTCGGCGGAGGGCGGGGTGGCGATCCAGTCCGGCGCGCGGCCCATCCAGGCGGGTAGCGCCACGGCGGGGGGCTCGGGCCGGGATCGGGGCGCGGCGGGGGCGCCGGACAGGCGCGCGGGGGCTTCCTCCAGCACCAGGCGAGTGCCTTCCCACCCCAGGTCGAAGGGGCGTTCCTCGGCGCCGGCCTGTTCGAAGCCGCGACGGCAGAGCATGTACCAGCTTTCGTCCGTCACCATGCGCTTCTGCTGCCAGCCGCAGACCACCAGCCGGTCGCTGGCCCGGGTCAGGGCGACATAGAGCAGACGGTTATATTCCTCGATCGCGGCGGCGCGGATGGTCTGCTGCAGCGCGCGGGTCACGCCGATGCCCATTTCGGCGCGCGGCACCCACAGCGGCAGGTCCAGGCCGCTGGGCTGGTCCCGTGCCCAGACCAGGCCGCCGTCGAACTTCGCCGTGCCCACCGTGTCGGGCAGGATCACCAGCCGGGCCTGCAATCCCTTGGCGCCATGGGCGGTCATGACCCGCACCATGTCGGCCGCCGCGTCGGGTTCGCGCTTCACGGTTTCCTGCGACGCGCGCAGCCAGTGCAGGAACCCCTGCAGCGAGGCCGGATGCAGCGATTCGTAGCGCAGGGCCGCGGAGAGCAGTTCGTCCACCGGCTCGGCGGCCTCGGGACCCAGGCGGGCCAGCAGGCGGGCGCGGCCGCCCAGCGGCCCCAGCGCCTCGGACAGCAATCCGTAGGGCGAGGCGTAATCGACGCGGCGGAACAGCGCATCCAGCATCGTCCAGGCCGCGCGCCAGTCCGGCCGTTCGGCATGGCGGTCGCGCAGCACGGCCCAGAGCGGCCGGTCGCCGCGTCCGACCGCCAGGTCCATCACCCCGTCATCCGACACCCCGCCCAGTGGCGAGGTCAGCACGCAGGCCAGCGTCAGGTCGTCCTGCGGCAGCAGCAGCGCGTCGCACAGCGCCATCAGGTCCTGCACCGCCACCTGGTCCACCAGGCCGGTGCGCACCAGCGTCGCCACCGGAACGTCCTGCGTCTTCAGCGCGCGGATCAGGGCCCGCACGAAATTGGAGCGCCGGGGCACCAGCACCAGCACGTCGCCCGGCGTCAGCGGGGCCTGCCCGGGTTCGGGCGGGCGGCGCAATTCCGCCACGATCCAGGCGGCCAGGGAATCGGCCAGGCGCTGGGCGGCGGTGGATTGCCCTTCATTCTCGCGCGGGGCCGCCCACGGGTTGGCGTCCTCGCCGGCCTCGTCGATCGGGGTCAGCGGCCAGAGTTCGACCCGCCCGCCCTGCCCCGGCCGGGCGGAGAGATGGCCGGGCACGCCCCCGCCCGGCTCGACCAGTCCGCGCGCGGCGTCGGGCAGGGAAAAGACGCTGTCCACCAGGCGCAGCACCGGCGCGGTGGAGCGGAAGGACACGGTCAGCGCCGGTTCCTTCCACATCCTGCCCGCATCCTCGACCTGGCGGCGGAAGCGCTGGCGCCAATGGCGGAAGGCGGCGGGATCGGCCCCCTGGAAGGAATAGATGGACTGCTTGTAGTCGCCGACCGCGAACAGGGTGCGCGGCGGGGCGCCGTCATCATGCGCGCCCGCCCCGGCGAAGAATTCCGAGGTCAGGCCGCCCGCGATCGCCCACTGGTCGGGCGAGGTGTCCTGCACCTCGTCCAGCAGCAGGTGGTCGATGCCACCATCGAGCTTGTACAGCACCCAGGCCGCGCCCGGGTCCTTCAGCAGGTCCAGGGTCCGTTCGATCAGGTCGTCGTAATCGACCAGGCCGCGCCCGCGCTTGCGCTCGCCATAGCGATGCAGCACCGGCACCGCGACATCCAGCAGGGCCTGGCTGACGCGCAGGATGGCGATGGCCCGGCATTCCTCGTCCACCGCGATGATCCGCTCGGCCTCGGCCAGCAGGGCGTCGCCGATCTGCGGCTGCGTTTCGTCGAATTTCGCGTTCAGGCCGCCCCGGCGGCGCGGTTCGCCGTCCTGCTTCACCAGGGCCGCGCGCCACGCGTCCCATTGCGCGGCGCGGGCGTCCGGCGCCAGGGCCATCCAGTCCAGCATCGCGACGGCCTTGGCGCGAACGGCGGTCGAGGCCTGTTCGGCCACGATACGCAGCATCCCGCGCAGCCGCTCCTCGTCCGGGACGGCGCAGGCGGCGCGGCGCACCGCGTCCGCATCGCGGCCGCGCGTGCCCAGCACGCGCATCAGCGCGGCCTCGATCGCGGCGCGGTCCTGCTCCAGCGCCGTGATGACCGGCTGCAACTGCCGCAGCCGGGCCTGCAATCCGCCGATCAGGGCGGCGAAATCCCCGGCACCGATCTGGCTGGCCAGGATCGCGACCGCCGGCCCGCCGCCGCCGACCACGGCTTCGACGGATTCGCCCATGGCGATGCGGGCATCCGTGTCCTCGACCAGGGTGAAATGCGGGCTGATCGCGGCCTCGACCGGAAAGCGCCGCAACAGGGACTGGCAGAAGGCATGGATGGTGCCGATCCGCATTCCGCCCGGCAGGTCCAGCACGCGGGCGAACAATTCGCGTGCCGCGCGGCGTGTCGCCTCGCACGGCGGGACCGACAGGAAGGCCAGTTCCCGGTCCAGGGACGCGTCGGGCAGCGTTACCCAACTCCCCAGCCGCTTCTGCAGGCGGATCGCCATTTCCGCCGCCGCCGCCTTGGTGAAGGTCAGGCACTGGATGCGCGCCGGGTCCGCCCCCGCAAGCAGGTCCCCCGCCCCGTCCCCCCTCGCGTCGGGCGCGGGGCGCGGCAGCATCAGCCGCAGCAGCCGGTCGATCAGCAGCTTGGTCTTGCCGCTGCCCGCCGAGGCCGAGACGAAGACCGACGCCCCCGGGTCCGAGGCCTCGCCCTGCCTGGCGTTGGCCAGGCCGATCGCATCCAGCGGGTTCATGATCCGGCCTCGTCGCGCGCGGCACTCCATTCCGCGACCCGGGCCAGGCGGGCGTAATCGGCGAAGCGCGGCCCTTCCTCCGGGCGCGGATGGGACAGGTAGGGCTGGGCGGGATCGTCATACATCGCGATCAGCCCGCGCAGATTGTCCCAGGACGCGGCGATCAGGTCGTCCAGTTCCTGGCCGGTCGCCACCGGCAGGTCCTCGCCGGCTTCCGGGCCGCCTGTCAGCCGCCAGTAGAGCAGTTCCCGCGCCCGCCCGACCAGTTCGGCCCCGAAGGCGCCGCGTTCGGCCATCGCGGCCTCCAGCACCAGTTGCGAGGACCAGCCGGCGAAGACGCTCTTGCGGCGCGGCAGGGTGCCGGTCTTGTAGTCGATCAGGGTCAGGCCCCCGTCCCCGTTGCGGTCGATCCGGTCCGCGCGGCCGCGCAGGACGAACGGGCCGCCGGGCAGGCCGGACAGTTCCACCGTTCCCGACCGTTCGGTCCGGGTCACGACGGCACCGGCCTGGCCCGAGGCACGGGCGGCCTCGGCCTGGACCACCCAGGCCGCGATCCGCGCCAGGCGCGGCGCCCACCAGGCGGCCAGCGCCGGACGCAGGCGGGCGGCCGCCAGTTCCTCGGCGAAGGTCGCGCGCAACCCGGCCTCGCCCGCCGCCGATCGCCTCTCGGCCGGCTGGCGGAACCAGCGGTCCAGCGCCGCATGGACGATCGTGCCGTAGTCGGCGGCGTCCGCCGGTTCCTCGATCTCCTTCAGCCGGCGCAGGCCCAGGATATGGCGCGCATGGATGGCATAGGGGTCGCGCATCCAGGTTTCGATCTCGGTGATGGTCAGGGCGCGCGGCCGGGCGGCCAGGGGCGGGCGGGGCCGTGGCGGGGCGACCGGGCGGGGCGCATCCACCGGCCGGTCCAGCCGCGACAGCCAGGACAGGGCCGGGTGCGCGGCCAGCGCCTGGTCCCGTCCCGCCAGCAAGGCATCCAGCCGCACCAGCCAGCGCGCGGGCACGGTGGGCGCGCCGTCGCGCCGGCCGGGGACCGACAGCACGACCCGCGGGGCGGCGCAGGCGCAGGCGACGAAATCATGCGCCGCCTGCCCGATCGCGCGTTCCGGCGAGGGCAGACCCACGCGGGCACGCATCGGACGGCTCATCCACGGGCCGGGATCGGTCGCGGGGGGCCATACGGTTTCGACCAGCGCACCCAGCACCATCGTCTCGACAGCCTGCAGCCGGGCTTCCATCAGGCCCCAGATGAAGATGCGCGGATGCAGCGCCGTGGCGTCCCGTCCGCGCAGGCCGCGCCGCGAACGCACGGTCTGGCCAGCCATCGAGGCCGCCAGCAGGCCATCCAGGATCGTCGCCCCCTGCGCCGGCAGCACGTCGCAGAACGCGATCAGCGCGGCCAGGTGCTGGCCCAGCACGTTGCCGTCCTCGCCCGCCCACAGGCGGTCCGCCCCGGCCCGGTCGTCGGTGGTGGCCAGTGCCTCGGCGGCTTCGACCAGGCCGGCCAGCAGGTCGGCGACCGGCCCCGGGGCCGGCGCCGCGACCAGGGTCAGCAGCGGCGCCAGGCATCGTTCCACCCGGTCGACGAACCCGGCCAGGTCCTCGGGCGCGTCGGGCCGGTCGGCCAGTGCGCCATGCGCGTCGTCGCGCGCCACGGCCAGGCGATCGCGCAGCCCGTCGATTCCGGGCCGGGGCGCCGGTCCGCGCAGCAGCGCGCGTTCCAGCAGGCGGGCCGAGGCACGGCAGGCCCCGGGCGACAGGCCGCAGGCCGCCAGCGGATGTTTCAGCAGCGACAGCAGGGCGACGGGCGACAATCCGCCGGTCGCGGCCTGCACCACCAGGCGCAGGAAGATCGCGGGCGGGGTGGCCCCCAGCGGCTCGCCGGCGCTGTCGTCCGCCACCACGCCCCAGCGTGCCAGTTCCACCGCGACCCGGCCGGCCAGGCCCCGGTCGGGCGTCACCAGGGCGGCGCGATGCCCCGGTTCCGCGATCGCCTGGCGCAGCAGCAGCGCGATGGCCGCCGCTTCCTCCTGCTGGTCGGCGGCGCGCAGGACCGACAATCCGTCCATCGCGACCGGCGTGGTGTCCCGCAGCCATTCGCCCAATGCGGCCGCCGGCAGCAGGGCACGGGCCAGCACCGCGCCCCGGTCCACCGGGCATGCCATACCCGCGTCACCGGAACCCGCGTCATGGGGCGGATCGCCCCATTGCGCCAGATCGGCGCGGTTCCGGCCCACGCCCGCCAGCAGCCGGGCGATGCCGGCCTGCGGGTGGCCGTCCGGCAGGGCCGTCCATGAGGCCTCGTCCAGCGAGAGATCGACCCCGGGCAGCACCAGCCGCCCGCCCGGCATGGCCAGCACCGCGTCCAGCACGGCGAGGACCGACGGCATGGCGTCGGTGAAGCCCACGGCCCACAGCCGCTCGCCGCCCGGCAGGGGGGAGGCGTGCCACCGCCGGGCCTGGGCGTGCAGCAGGGCGACCTGCCGGGCGGCGGGATTCATGACCCCCTCTTCGGCCAGCCAGGCGGGCCAGATCCCGGTCACGATCGACAGGAAACGCAGGGTCAGGTGCCAATGTTCGGCGAAATCGCCCTCGGCCGCCGCCGGCAGGCGCTCCGCCAGATCGCATTCCGCCCATTCGGCATCGTCCATCAACTCCGCCAGGGCCTGGGCCAGCGGCCAAGCCTGGTCGATGGTGCGGACATCGCCGAAGGCATCGCCGGCCTGCAGGATCAGGCGCGTCAGCGTCGCCAGCCGGCGCAGCGGCTCGACGGCGGGCGGCAGGTCCAGCGCCTCCTGCCCCGACAGGGCCAGGGCGGATTCGTCCAGGCTGCCGATGGGGGCGATGCGCGGCAGCAGCATGGGCCGGCCATCGGCATGGCGCAGGAAGGCCTCGGTCAGGGCGCGGGCGGCGCGGCGGCTGGGCAGCAGGATCAGCCCGTCGCCGCTGCGCTGCGGATCGTCCGCGATTTCGGCCATCCACCGGGTCGCGACCGCGTCCAGGAAAGGCACATGCGGCGGGATGGTGACGACATCGCTCATACGACGACGTCCTGGTCCGTTCCGTCGGGATCGCGCGCCATCCGCAGGGCGCGCGTCGCGGCAGGCAGGTCCTCGGGCCGCGACAGGTGGCACCAGACGGAATCATGCACGATGCCGTACAGCCGTCCGCGCGCGATCACCGCGTCCCACAGCAGGTTCAGGCTGAACGCTCCGGACGGGGCCGTGGCGAACAGCGCCGGGCCGGCGATCTGCACGCCGGTGAAGACATAGGGCGTCACCGCCCCCGATGCCGGACGATGCAACAGGCCGCCGGACTCCAGCACGAAATCGCCCCGCCCGACCTCGCCCACCGCCAGGCTGGTCCGTGCCAGCAGCAACAGCGCATCCATGCGCGCGGGATCGAACGCATCCGCCAGCCGGCGCAGGGCGGGAACCGGTCCGTTCAGCCAGATCGAATCGCCGTTCAGCAGGAAGAACGGACCGTCCCCCAGCGCGCCGTCGCGCAGGGCCGCGCCGGCGCTGCCGCCGGTTTCCATCAGCGCATCCTCGCGCCGGAGGGTGACGCGGGGCCCCTGCCCGGTTCCGGCGCGCGCCTGCATGGACTCCGCTACCCGGTCGGCCTGCCAGCAGGCATTCACCACCGCCTCGGCCACGCCGGCCGCCTCCAGCCGGTCCAGCACATGGTCCAGGACGCTGCGCCCGTCCACCGTCAGCAGCGGCTTGGCCGTCCGGTCGGTCAGCGGGCGCATCCGCCCGCCCAGCCCGGCGGCGAACACCATGGCCCGGGCCGGCATCGGAACGCTCATGGCGCCGGCACCGGCCGGTCGGCCCAGCCCGTGAGGCGCGCGCGGCGCGCGCCGTCCTCCAGCACCTCCAGGTCGATCCGCAGGGCGTCGGCGGGCGCCAGCGCGCCCAGCCGGTCGGGCCATTCGACCAGCACGATCCCCTCGCACGCATCGTCCCAGCCCAGTTCGTGCACGGCGTCGGGCCCGGACAGGCGCCACAGGTCGAAATGCGCGATCGGGCCCCGTGGGGCGTCGTAAACTTGGACCAGCGTGTAGGAAGGGCTGGGTACCTCCATGTCCGGATCCGCGCAGGCGGCGCGCAGGAAGGCGCGGGAAAACACGCTCTTGCCCGCACCCAGCACGCCGGACAGCAGGATCGCGTCGCCCGGTGTCGCGGCGGACGCGATGCGCCGCGCCAGGTCCTCGGTCGCTTCCTGGGTGGGCAGCATGACGGATTGGGCTTCCATGCCCGCATTGTGCCCGCCGGCCCGGCGGGCGCACAAGACCTCGTTCCGCGCGGACGGCGACTTGCACTCCGCCCGGCGAGGCCGCACAACCCATGCCATTCATCGCAGCAGCGTGGAAAGACGGATCTGGACCCATGACGGACGCCCCTACCCTGACGACGGATGTCGCCATCATCGGCGCCGGCCCCGCCGGCCTGTTCGCCGCGTTCGAATGCGGCATGCTGAAGCTGGACAGCCTGCTGATCGACGCGCTGGACTGCGTGGGGGGGCAATGCGCCGCGCTGTATCCGGAAAAGCCGATCTATGACATCCCGGGCCATCCCGCGATCGCCGGCGCCGCGCTGATCGAGGGACTGGAACAGCAGATCGCGCCGTTCGACGTACCGCGCCTGCTGGGCCGGCGGGTGGAGCGGCTGAGCGGCCATCGCGGCGCCTTCACGCTAGGCACCGACCGGGGCGAGACGATTCACGCCCGCGCCGTCATCATCGCCGCCGGGGCCGGCGCCTTCGGGCCCAACCGGCCGCCGCTGGCCGGGCTGGACGGGTTCGAGGCCACGGGGGCGGTGCAGTATTACGTCCGCCGCCGCGCGGATTTCGCGGGCACGCGCATCGTGATCGCGGGCGGTGGCGATTCCGCCATAGACTGGGCCCTGGCGCTGAAGGACGAGGCCGAGAAGATCTGGCTGGTCCATCGCCGCGACCGCTTTCGCGCCGCCCCCGAAAGCCTGCGCCAGCTGGACGAGGCCGTGGCCGCCGGCCGGATCGAGAAGATCGTGCCCTATCAGCTTCATGGCCTGCGCGGCACGGACGGCGCGCTGGAAGGGGTCGAGGTCGCGACGCTGGACGGCGACACCCGCATCCTGCCCGCCGACCGCCTGCTGCCGTTCTTCGGCCTGTCCACCGACCTGGGCCCCATCGCGCACTGGGGGATGGATTCGATCCGCAGCACGATCCCCGTCGTGCCTTCGAGCTGCGAAACCACCCTGCCCGGGGTGTTCGCGGTCGGCGACGTCGCGGCCTATCCCGGCAAGCTGAAGCTGATCCTGCAAGGCTTCAGCGAGGGCGCGATGGCGGCCCATGCCATCCACCCGATCGTGCGCCCCGACACGGCGCTGCATTTCGAATATTCCACCAGCAAGGGCGTACCCGATCGGATCTAGCATCGTTCCTGTCTCTGTTACGCCACACTGTTGCTGTCGGGTGAATTTGTTATATCATCGCTGACCCCCATCCGGAGTCCGCGATGCGTTCCAGCCCGCGCCAGACGATGCCGTACCGGCGGTCCTGCCCGCCATGCTGACCGCGGACCCGATGCCCGCCGCCCTTTCGGCCTGGGCGGGGGGCATCCTGACGATCGATCTGGACGCGGTCGCCGCCAATTACCGCATCCTGCGCGACCGGGTCGGTCCCCGCACGATATGCGGCGCGGCGGTCAAGGCCGATGCGTACGGGCTCGGCGCGGCCCGCATCGTGCCCGTCCTGGCGGAAGCCGGGTGCCGTACCTTCTTTGTCGCGCACCTGGCCGAGGGGGCTGCCATCCGGCCCCTGCTGGGCACGGATGCCACGATTTTCGTCCTGAACGGCGCCATGCCGGGCACCGAAGCCGCGTTGCACGAACACGGACTGGTGCCGGTGCTGAACAGCCTGGAACAGATCGCGCGCTGGCGCGACCTGGCCCGGCAGGCCGGCAGGGACCTGCCTGCCGCGCTGCAGGTCGATAGCGGCATGTCACGCTTCGGCCTGTCGGACGCGGATGTGGATGCCCTGGCGGCGCGGGACGGTTCCCTGGCCGGGATCACGCCGCTGCTGGTCATGAGCCACCTGGCCTGCGCCGACGAACCCGCCCACCCCTCCAACCACGCGCAGCGCGCGGCCTTCCTGCGCCTGCGGGCCAGGCTGCCGGCGGCGCCCGCCAGCCTGGCCGCGTCGTCCGGCCTGTTCATGGGCAGCGACTGGCATTTCGACATGGTGCGCCCGGGCGCCGCGCTGTACGGCATCAATCCCACGCCGGGCTGGCCGAATCCGATGCAGCCGGTGGTCCGCCTGCAGGCGCGCATCGTGCAGACGCGCTGGATCGGCCCCGGGACGGCAGTCGGATACGGCGCAGCCTTCATCGCCGACCGGCCCAGCCGGATCGCGACGCTGGCGGTGGGGTACGGCGACGGATTTCCCCGCGCCGCGGGCGGCCACGGCCATGCGGTCCTGCCCGAACGGCCGGCGGCGAAGCTGCCGATCATCGGCCGGATTTCCATGGATTGCCTGGCGGTGGACGTGACCGACATCGGCGACGCCCCCCTGGACGCCGGCACGGCGCTGGACCTGATCGGTCCGCATCATTCCATCGATTCCGCCGCCGCTGCCGCCGGAACCATCGGCTACGAACTGCTGACGGGGCTGGGCGCACGGTATCATCGTCTCTATCGCGACGACCGGTCGCGGAAAGGATGCAACGGGTGAAGGTCATCGTTCTGGGGGCCGGGGTCATCGGTGTCACCTCGGCCTGGTATCTGGCGAAACTGGGCCATGAGGTCGAAGTGGTCGACCGGCAGCCCGCGGCGGCGATGGAAACCTCCTTCGCCAATGCCGGCCAGGTCTCACCCGGCTATTCCACGCCCTGGGCCATGCCCGGCCTGCCGCGCAAGGCGCTGGGCTGGATGCTGCAGAAGCACAGCCCGCTGGTCATCCGCGCGCGCATCGATTTCGCGATGTTCCGCTGGATGACGCAATTGCTGACGAACTGCACCGAGCACGCCTACGACGTCAACAAGGCGCGGATGCTGCGGATCGCGGAATACAGCCGCGACTGCCTGACGGCGCTGCGCGAGGAAACCGGCATCACCTATGACGACCGCCAGCGCGGCCTGATCCAGCTTTTCCGCACCGACGCGCAGCTGGAGCACGCGCATGAGGACATGCGCCTGCTGGCCGAAAGCGAGGTACCGCACGAACTGCTGGACGTGGCGGCCATCGTCAGGCGCGAACCCGGCCTGGCCCACGCGCAGCATCTGCTGAAGGGGGGGCTGTTCCTGCCGGGCGATGAATCGGGCGACGCGCATATGTTCACCCAGCGCCTGGCGCAGAAGGCCGAAGAACTGGGCGTCACCTTCCACTACGAGACGGGCATCGAGGGGCTGGATGCCAGCGCGTCCGAGATCCTGGGCGTCCGCACGTCCACCGGCCGGATGACGGGCGATGCATACGTCGTGGCGCTGGGCAGCTATTCGCCGCTGCTGCTGCGGCCGATGGGAATCCGGTTGCCGGTCTATCCGGTCAAGGGCTATTCCCTGACCGTGCCCCTGACCGACCCGGATCGGGCCCCCGTCTCGACCGTGAATGACGAGACGTACAAGGTCGCCATGACCCGGCTGGGCGACCGTATCCGCATCGGCGGCACCGCGGAACTGACGGGATACGATCTGCGGCTGAGCCCCGACCGGCGCGAAACGCTGGAACTCTCCTTTTCGGACCTGTTCGGCGGCGGCGACCTGGGCCGCGCCACCTACTGGACCGGCTTGCGCCCCAATACGCCGGACGGCACCCCGGTGGTCGGCCCGTCGGGACGTTTCCGCAATCTGTGGCTGAATACGGGCCACGGCACCCTGGGCTGGACCATGGCCTGCGGGTCCGGACACATGCTGGCCGACCTGATCGCCGGCCGGCGGCCGAACATTCCACACCTGGACCTGTCGATCGACCGCTACGCTTCCTGAAGGATCGCGATCCGCGCCGGTCGCCCCCTGCCCGCCCCAAGGCAGGGGGCTGTATCGCCCAAGTCAAACGGCTTTCATTACTGTATGTGTTCCGGCCGGGCAGGTTTTCATGCGGTACGCGCCCTAAATCGGATCGCGGCCCCACACCATGCCTTTTTTATTTCACAATCGATGCAACCAGCGTTTCCGGATGCGTTTGATGGACCGGCGTCCATCATTCGGATTTTCCGAAACGCCTGATGACGACATGGTTGTCGTCATCCCATCACTTTTTTGTTGCACGACGGTTTTTTGACGACATGGAAATCCGGTAGCGGCTTCAGAACGGTCTTGCTTCGAAACGTTTTGGCGAATGCAAGCATCGCAGCTTTCCTGGAGACATATTCGCCTGCGAGGAAGACATGAAATTCATTATAGCCATTATCAAGCCATTCAAACTCGACGATGTCCGCGAAGCCCTGGGCACCATCGGCATCCAGGGACTGACCGTTACCGAAGTCAAAGGATATGGCCGCCAGAAGGGACAGACGGAGATCTATCGCGGCGCGGAATATCAGATCCAGTTCGTGGCAAAAGTGAAAATCGAAGTCGCGGTGGCCGATTCGATGCTGGATCAGGCGCTCGATACCATTCGTGCCGCCGCCCATACCGGCACGATCGGGGACGGCAAGATGTTTGTTCTTGAACTGCAACAGGCCATTCGTATCCGTACGAATGAAACCGGGGAGATTGCCTTGTGAACGGGTCAAATTCCTGCTTCAGACGATTGACGCTGGCGGCCCCGGCCGCCGCGATGGCCCTGCTGGCCGCCCCGTCGATCGCATCCGCCGCCGATCCGGCCCCTCCTCCCCCGATCAACACCGGCGATACCGCCTGGATGCTGACCAGCACCGCGCTGGTGCTGATGATGACCGTGCCGGGCCTGGCCCTGTTCTATGGCGGCATGGTCCGCAAGAAGAACGTGCTGGCCACGCTGATGCAGTCCTTCGCCATCTGCTGCATCATCACCGTCCTGTGGATGGTCGCGGGCTACAGCCTGACGTTCGGCACCGGGTCGCCCTATATCGGCGATCTGTCCCGCTTCATGCTGAACGGCATCGGCGCGCAGATTTCCAAGGGGTCCGATGTCGGCTTCACGCTGGGGCTGGGGTCGGCCAACGCCACGGTGATGACAATCCCCGAGAGCGTCTTCATGATGTTCCAGATGACGTTCGCGATCATCACCCCGGCGCTGATCGCCGGCTCGTTTGCCGAGCGCATGAAGTTCAGCGCGCTGTGCGTCTTCACCATCCTGTGGTCGCTGCTGGTCTATGCGCCGATCGCCCACTGGGTCTGGAGCCCGCTGGGCTGGGTCGCGGGGTTCGGCGCCGTCGATTTCGCCGGCGGCACCGTGGTGCACATCAATGCCGGCATCGCAGGCCTGGTCACGGCGCTGGTGCTGGGCAAGCGGCAGGGCTACGGCCAGGACGATATGTCGCCCTTCAACCTGACCTATGCCGTCATCGGCGCGTCGCTACTATGGGTCGGCTGGTTCGGCTTCAATGCCGGGTCGGCCGTGGGCTCCAACGGCCGCGCCGGCATGGCGATGGCGACGACGCAGATCGCGACCGCCGCCGCCGGCCTGTCCTGGATGCTGGCCGAATGGGCCCGCACCGGCAAGCCGACGGTGCTGGGCATCATTTCCGGCGCGGTGGCGGGCCTGGTCGCGATCACGCCCGCCGCCGGCTTCGTGCTGCCGGGCGGGGCGCTGGTCATCGGCCTGATCACGGGCGCCGTGTGCTATTTCGCGGCGACGTCGCTGAAGCACATGCTGGGCTATGACGACAGCCTGGACGCCTTCGGCGTGCATGGCATCGGCGGCATCCTGGGCGCGCTGCTGACCGGTGTGCTGGCCTATGGCCCGCTTTCGGCCACCGACGCCAACCCCGCCGGGGTCGTGGGGTCGTTCGCGCAGTTCGTCACCCAGGCCAAGGCCGTGGGCGTCACCATCGTCTGGTGCGGCGTCGTGACCTTCATCCTGCTGAAGATCGTCGACCTCGCCATCGGCCTGCGCGTCACCACCGAACAGGAACAGCAGGGTCTCGACATGTCCCTCCATGGCGAAAAGATAAGCTGATCGTTCCGGAAACGGGCGGCGCGTCATGCGCCACCCGTTAATATCAGAAAAATACAGTAATATTTAAGCAATACATAATAACGCACGAGATTTTCTCGGGCACAAACAAACAATATAAATTATTTTATCCTCATATATATCCGACATACGCGCTCGGTCGGTCGACGATTATTTCGCATTCGGACAATGGGCGCCTATTGTACGGAATGGGAAGATTCCATGAAGCTGATATCTCATGTCCTTACGATTATCGTGTGTTCCGTCGGCGTGGCCGTGGCCCTGAAACCCGTTGCCGCGCGCGCCCAGGTGACCATCTTCCAGAAATCCGGCCCCTCATCCGATTTCGATGCCTGGCTGCAGGGCATAACCCTGACCGGGCAGATCGAGGGCGGCATCGACGCCAATCCCGCCCGGCCCGACAACGGCATCAATTTCGGCAACTTCCTGGGGGACCACGCCAATCAGGTGCAGCTCAACCAGGTGGCGCTGACCCTTGCCAGGGCCATCGACCCGACGAAGGCCGAATACCAGATCGGCTTCACGCTCGAAGCGCTCTACGGCTCGGACGCACGCTATTACCACCTGCTGGGCATTTCCGACCACATGACGTCGGACCGCTATCAGCTCATTCCCGCCCAGGCCCACGTCGATACCCACCTGCCATGGCTGACGAAGGGGGGGCTGAACATGCAGGCGGGCATCCTGCAGGCCCCCATGGGGGTCGAAACCCTGGACCCGACAACGCGGCCCTTCTATTCTCTGGCCTATACGTCGGAATATTCGGTGCCGTTCCAGCATGTCGGCGCGATGTTCAAATGGCACGTGATCGATATGCTCGACGTCACCTTCGGCATCGATACCGGCAACCAGACGACGTTCGGCCGCAGCGACAACAATGACGCACCGGCCGGCTATTTCGGCTTCAACCTGAACAACCTGGCACACGGCAAACTGACCATCATCGAACTCAGCCGTGTCGGACCCGAAGATTCGGTGAAGGTCCTGGGCTCGCCCGCCAATCACCTGAATCGATTCTGGAACGATATCAACGCGACCTATGCCATCACGGACAAGCTGTCGGTCACCGGCGAATTCAACTACCTGCACGATGACGGGCTGCGGGCGGATACGACCAGCTTCGTCAGCTTCCTCAGCTACAAGATCACGCCGACCCTGACCTTCAATTATCGCGGCGAAATCTATCGCGACAATACCGGCCTGTTCGTCGCCAGCTTCCTGACCAACCGGGCCTATATGCAGGCCGTCGCCGGCATTCCCGCCCCCGCGGAATCCGCCCCGCCGACCACCTATGGCGAACTGACGCTGGGCGTCACCTACAAGCCGGATCTGGGCCACCATATCCGGGTGTTCGAGATCCGGCCCGAAATCCGCTTCGACCGGTCGCTGAACGGCACGACGCCCTTCAACGACGGACGGAACACGGGCGTGTTCACGTTCGGCGGCGACGCCGTGCTGGGTTTCTGATCGTCCCGGCATGCGGCGGTGACAAAAAAAGCGGGGACGGCAAACCGTCCCCGCTCTTTCGTGCCGGCAGGGCCGAAGCCCCGCCGCCGTGCGATCAGCCGATCACTTGGAAGGCGCGGTGGCCTTCTTGTGGTGCGAGCCGTGATGCGAGTGCTTCTTCGGCGCTTCGCTGGAAGTCGCCGGAGCAGCCGGGGTGGCCGGCGCGGCCGGAGCAGCCTCGGGCGCGGCCGGGGCGGCGGGCGCTGCCGGAGCCGCCGGGGTTTCCTGCGCCATCGCCGGGACAGCGGCGCCCATCAGGGCAACGGTAGCAACGGCGGCCAAGAACCGACGAGTCGAAACGATCATTGAATCTCTCCAGAATCAGGACGTCATCCCAAGGCCCAGACCAGTAATCGGAGAGGCTTTCCCAAGTCGGGCAAAAGTACAGCGCCGCACACGGTCCGTGCCCGCCGTTGCTAGCACGCCGCACCGCGTCCGTCTCGCATTAAAATTTATCAAGAAAAACCCCAGGATAGGGTTGTGCCGTCAGGGCCACGGATTCGCAATTATAAAAACATTACGAATTATATCACTTCCGAAATATGTCCGGGCCCGTGGCCGGCACGTGGCCGGGCGGATCACCCGACCACGTGGAAACACCTTGAAAACGCCCGGTTAAAGCGGGACGCGGTCAGGCCGAGGCGCCCTGGCGGTCGCGCTTCTTGCGCTCATGCGGGTCCAGGTAGCGCTTGCGGATTCGCACCGCGCTGGGCGTGACCTCGACCAGTTCGTCGTCCTCGATATAGGCGATCGCCTGTTCCAGGCTCATCTTCCGGGGCGGGGTCAGCAGCAGCGCGTCGTCCTTGCCGGCGGCGCGGATGTTCGTCAGCTTCTTTTCGCGGACCGGATTCACTTCCAGGTCGTTCTCACGCGAATGCTCGCCGATGATCATGCCGACATAGACCTTTTCGCCCGCATCGACGAACAGGGTCCCGCGCTCCTGCAACGAGAACAGCGAGTACTGCGTCGTCGCCCCGTCTTCCGACGAGATCAGAGACCCGTTGCGACGCCCCTCGATCGCGCCGGCCCAGGGCTGGTAGCCGGCGAACAGCCGGTTCATGATGCCCGTGCCGCGCGTGTCGGTCAGGAATTCGCCGTGATAGCCGATCAGGCCGCGCGACGGGATCAGGAAGGTCAGGCGCACCTTGCCGCCGCCCGACGGCTGCATGTCCTGCATCAGGCCCTTGCGCTGCGCCATCTTCTCGACCACCACGCCCGAATAGGGCTCGTCGACGTCGATCAGGACCTCTTCGAACGGCTCTTCGCGCTCGCCGGTCTCCTCGTTGGTGCGAAACAGCACCCGGGGGCGGCCGATGGTCAGTTCGAAACCCTCGCGGCGCATCTGCTCGATCAGCACGCCAAGCTGCAGTTCGCCACGGCCCGCGACCTCGAACGCCTCGCTTTCGGGGCTGTCGGTCACGCGGATGGCGATGTTGCCCTCGGTTTCCTTGAACAGGCGGTCGCGGATCTGGCGCGACGTCACCTTCTTGCCCTCGCGGCCGCCCAGCGGGCCGTCATTCAGGCGGAAGGTCATCGACAGGGTCGGCGGATCGACGGGGGTCGAGGCCAGCGGCTCGGTGATTTCGGGCGAGGCGATGGTTTCGGGAATGGTCGCCTCGGACAGGCCCGCGACCGCGACGATGTCACCGGCCTCGGCTTCCTCCACCGGCACGCGCTCCAGTCCGCGGAAGGACAGCAGCTTGGTCAGGCGTCCGGTTTCGACCACCGAGCCGTCGGGACGCAGCACGCGCACCGGCATGTTGACCTTGGCGCGTCCCTGCTCGACGCGGCCGGTCAGCACGCGGCCAAGGAAGTTGTCGTTTTCCAGGATGGTGGCGACCATGGCGAAGGGCGCGTCCTTATCCACCTGCGGCGGCGGAACGTGCCGCACGATCAGGTCGAACATCGGGGCCAGGTCCTTGCGCGCGCCCTCCAGTTCCTCATCCGCCCAGCCCTGGCGGCCCGAGGCGAAGAGCATCGGGAAATCGAGCTGCTCGTCGTTCGCGCCCAGGGCGGCGAACAGGTCGAAGATCTCGTTGTGCACTTCGTCGGGGCGGGCGTCGCCGCGATCGATCTTGTTCACCACCACGATCGGCTTCAGGCCGCGGGCCAGCGCCTTGCCGACCACGAACTTGGTCTGCGGCAGCGCGCCCTCGGCCGCGTCCACCAGCACCACGGCGCCGTCCACCATGCTGAGGATCCGCTCGACCTCGCCGCCGAAATCGGCGTGGCCCGGCGTATCGATGATGTTGATGCGGGTGTCCTTCCACACCACCGACGTGCACTTGGCCAGGATCGTGATGCCGCGTTCGCGTTCCAGGTCGTTGCTGTCCATCGCACGCTCGGCGACGTGCTGGTTTTCGCGGAACGAGCCCGACTGCTTCAGCAACTGGTCAACCAGCGTGGTCTTGCCATGGTCGACGTGGGCGATGATGGCGATATTGCGAATATCCATAACGTGTGTGACCTGACTTCCTTCGCGGGCACCCGACGGGCGTGCCGGCCGGCCCGCGCACCTTGCGCCACGGCCGACCCGCAGATGATTCCGTATTCCCGGGGTTGATAGAGGGGACGCACGCGGATTGCACGCGAAACTTCGCGGCCGGCGCCCCGGCCACGCACAGGGCAGGTATCAGACGCGCGCCCCGCAGCCTTCCGGAGGCTACAGTTCCATGTCCTGGCGCAGGTTGACCAGCGGACGCGCGCCGTAATGCGAGATGATCTCGGACGCCGCGACGCTGCCCAGCCGGCCGCATTCCTCAAGCGTGCGGCCCGAGGTCCAGCCCGCCAGGAAGCCGGCGGCATAGGCGTCACCCGCGCCCGTGGTATCGACCACCTGCGTCGCCACGGGGGGGACGTCGATCCGCTCGCCCTCCCGGATGATGGCGCTGCCCTGGCCGGAGCGGGTCACGACGGCGAAATGCGTGTCGGCGGCGGCGTGCTCCATCGCCGTCGTGAAATCCTCGGTCTGGTACAGCGAACAGATTTCCTCCTCGTTCGCGAACAGGATGTCGATATGGCCCCGCACCAGCTCGCGGAACGCATCGCGATGGCGGGCGACGCAGAACGGGTCGGACAGCGACAGCGCCACCTGCCGCCCTGCCCCGTGGGCCAGCGACGCGGCATGGCGGAATGCGTCCTGCGCGTGCGGGGGATCGAACAGGTACCCTTCCAGATACGTCACGCAGGCGCTGGCGACGACCTCCTCCACGACGTCCTGGGGCCCGAACGAGACGCAGGCCCCCAGATAGGTATTCATGGTCCGCTGGCCGTCCGGCGTGACCAGTACCAGGCAGCGCGCCGTCGGCTGTTCCTGCGCGATGCGGCCGGTCAGGAACGAGGACGGAAAGAAGATGCCGGAATCCTGCAGGTCGGCCGCGAAGGTCCGGCCCGGGGCGTCGTCCGCGACCTTGCCCAGATAGGCGACCCGCGCGCCCATGTTGGATGCCACGACGCAGGTGTTGGCAGCCGACCCGCCGCCCATTTCGCGTTCGCGATGGATCTTGTTGTACAGGGCTTCGGCACGCTCGGCGTCGATCAGCATCATGCTGCCGGAAATCATGTCATGCTCGGTCAGGAAGGCCGGATCGACCGGTGCCAGGACGTCGATGATCGCGTTGCCGATCCCCAGCAGGTCGAAGCGACAATCCTTTGCGGCGTCGCCGTTCGTCACAGACATTCCATTCCTCCCGCGCGGACCGGATTTTCCGACGCCGTGCCATTAAATAACCAAGATCATCAATCAAACGCGCCCTTTCGCTAACATCGGAGCGGCACGGTCGCAATGGCACACATTTCTTGTCCGTAAGCTTGACGCTTCAGGCTTGTTCGGGCCCAATCAGGGCGTGTAATCGTTGCCCACACCGTTTTTCGAAAAAATCCTCCGACCGGCCGGGCCCCCGCCCGGCCCCACCCACGACACTCAGCGGGGTATCTTTTGTTCAAACGACGCAAACCAGAAGACGAAGCAGCCCCCCCGGGCCGTCCCGCCAGTCCGCAGACGAGCTTCCCGCCGCCGCCTGCCGGTGTTTCGTCCCCCCGTTCCGCCGCCGCATCCGGTCCCGGCGCACCGTCCGCCCCTGCCGTTCCGCCCAAGGAGAATGCCCCCATGGCCCGTGCCCCGTTCCCGCCCGCTCCGCCGCCCGGCCCCGGCGCCGTTCCGCCGCCGCGCACCGGCATGGCCGCGTCGCCGCGCAAGGACAGTGCCGAACGCCGGACGCTGGTCGTGGGGCACGGGATCAGCGTGCAGGGTACCATCCAGGATGCCGAGCGCCTGGTTGTGGAGGGCACGGTCGAATCCACGATGATCCACGCCCATGAACTGCAGGTCGCCCATGGCGGCATGTTCCGTGGCGAGGTCGAGGTCGAGGACGCGGATCTGGCCGGCACCATCGACGGCACCCTGACCGTGCGCGGCAGCCTGACCATCCGGTCCACCGGCCGCCTGCTGGGCAAGGCGAAATGCCGCCGGCTGCAGGTCGAGGATGGCGGGCAGGTCACCGGCCAGCTTGAGATGATCACCACGCCGGCGTCGGCCGCCGCCGAGGTCCCGGCCCCGGAAACCCCGGTCGCGCCCGAAGTGCCCGAACCGATCTGACGGACGATCTCATTCGCCAGACTGCTGCGACGCGGACGTCGCAGCAGTAACGACGGTATTTCCAAAATAAAAAAACCGTTGTGGACCCTGCGATCCACAACGGTTTTTTTGATCCTGTTCCAGCGTGCGAAGCCGTCAGGCGACGTTGTCCCGCCGGTCGCGCAGCTTGACATAGGCAAGCTGCGCGTGTTCGGCGCAGTACGGCTTGCCGGGTACCGGCGTGCCGCCGCAGAAGTGAAAGCCCGGCGTACCCGGGTCGCCCAGCGGCCAGCAGCAGGTCAGGCCGCTGCGGCGCGGGGCCGGAGCCGTAACGGCACGCAGCGGGGCACGCGGTTCCGGCCGGGTGGCCGCGCGGGCTTCCACCGTGCTTTCGGCCTTGCTTTCGGTCGCCGGCGCCGGCGCCGGAGAAACCGGCTGCGGAGAGGACGGAGCCACGGCAGCCGGGGGCGCGGAACCCTGCGGCGCGGGACGGATTTCGGCGACGACGGCCGGCGCCACGGTCGCCGGACGGGGCTCCGCCGCTGCGACGGGCGTCACGCTGTCCGACGCCATGGCCGGAGAGGCGACGGGGGTCGGAGCGGCAGGGGATGACGCGACAACGGGCGCCACTGCGGGCACTGGTGTCGGGGTCGTCGCCTTCTGTTCCATCGCCCGGGCGGGTGCCGGGGGCCTGCGGATCGGGGACGGACGCGACTGAAGGCCAAGACGATGCGCCTTGCCCACGACCGCGTTTTTCGTCACCGCAAGCTGACGCCCGATCTCGGCCGTCGACAGCCCCTGCTGCCAAAGCTCGCGAAGACGCGCGATCGTCTCCTCGGTCCATTCCATTGCCATGCCCCATCTCTCCTTACGAAGAATAGGCGGAAATTAAGCCTATCTTGTGGTCGACTCAACCATTCCACCACAAAATCTTGTGGACAAGGCTGGGCATAACCTGTTCGCAACCCCTGTAAAACAGGTGCGCGACCTGTCAGGCGGGAATGCGCTTGACGCGGGTGCCATCGACCCCCAGCAGCATCCGGCCGTCCTTCAGGGCCAGGGCTTCGTCACCGAACACCGTGCGGCGCCATCCCTGCAGCAGCGGCAGGTCGGGCTCGGGCTCCAGCGCCAGGCGGTCCAGGTCCTCGGACGAGGCGACCAGCCGCGGCGCCACGTCATGTTCCTCGCAGCAGGCAGCCAGCAGGACCTTCAGCAGGGCGACCAGCGCCGGCGACGGGCGGGGCCCCTCCTTGCCCTTCTGCTGGCGCGGCAGGGCGCCGTCGGGCAGCGCCCGGGCGGCCGCCACGGCTTCGAGGATGCCGGTGCCGCTCTTGCCTTCGGCGAAGCCGCGCGACACGCCGCGAATGCGGGCCAGGGCATCGACATCCGCCGGGGCGGTGGCCGCGATTTCCAGCAGGCTTTCATCCTTCAGCAGCCGCTGGCGCGGAACGTTCACCCGCTGGGCCTCGCGCTCGCGCCACGCGGTAATGGCCCGCAGCACGCCCAACATGCGCCGGTTCGAGGTCCGGGGCCGCATCCGCTCCCACAGGGTTTCGGGATCGGGGCGGAAGGTCGCGGGATCGGACAGGACGGCCAGGTCGGACGCCACCCAGTCCAGCCGGCCCTCGCGCTCCAGCCGTTCGAGCAGCAATTGATAGACCGTCCGCAGATGCGTGACGTCGGCGGCGGCGTAGGCGATCTGCGCCTCGGACAGGGGGCGCGCCGACCAGTCGGAAAACCGGTGCGCCTTGTCGATATGCGCGCCGGTCAGCGAGGCGACCAGATTGTCGTACCCCACCTGGTCGCCGAACCCCGCGACCATCGCCGCGACCTGGGTATCGAACAGGGCGGCCGGCAAATGACCAAAGAGGTACAGGAAGATTTCCAAATCCTGCCGCGCCGCGTGGAAGACCTTGACGACCTCCGGGTCGTCCAGCAGGACCCCCAGCGGGGCCAGGTCGATGCCCGGGGCCAGCGTGTCCACCACCACGACCTCGTCCTGGCCGGCCAGTTGTACCAGGCACAGTTCGGGCCAGTAGGTCCGTTCGCGGACAAATTCGGTATCGATCGAAACGAACGGCTCGCGCCGCAGGCGTTCGACGACCCCCGTCAGGTCTTCAGTGGTGGTAATCAGGACCGGATCGGGAAAACCCGCTTTGGATGTGCGCGCCATTCCGTCCTGTTATCATGGGCCACGGTCGGTGCGAAGACCCGGCGCTTGACGGCGGCGGTCCCGCTCTGACATCACCCCCCTACCCCCAAGCGCAAGGATACGAGACGTGAGCGCACCCACCCGCCCGGACGATGGCAGCCAGACCCTGACCCAGCTGGGCCAGGCCACGATCCAACCCGCCCGCCCGGAAGACGCGACGCTGGAGCGCGTGCCCGCGCCGCATCCCGGACGTCGCTACGTGGTCCGGTTCACCGCCCCGGAATTCACCTCGCTGTGTCCGGTGACGGGGCAGCCGGATTTCGCGCATCTGGTCATCGACTACATCCCCGACCAGTGGATCGTCGAGAGCAAGTCGCTGAAGCTGTTCCTGACCAGCTTCCGCAACCATGGCGCCTTCCACGAAGCGTGCTCGATCCAGATCGCGACCACGCTGGTCGATCTGCTGTCACCGGTCTGGCTGCGGATCGGGGCGTACTGGTACCCGCGCGGCGGCATGCCGATCGACGTGTTCTGGCAGACCGGGCCGGCACCCGAGGGCGTGTGGATTCCGGCGCAGGACGTGCCGGGATATCGCGGGCGGGGCTGAAGGATTTTTGAAGCGGCCTCTACGAACCCCAAACGAAAACAGCACCCCGAAGGGTGCTGCCATCGTCTTGCGTCAAACGGGGGCGGTTACGCGCCCTGGACCGCTGGGCCGCCCGCCGCTTCGATTTCCGCGCGGGCCGACTGCATCTTGGCCATCAGCAGGTCCAGCACCGGCACGTTCATCTTGTCGGCCTTGTCGTACGAGGCTTCCAGTTCCGCCAGACGGGCCTGGGCCGCCTCGACCGACAGGTCGGACAGCGCGGTCGCCTGGTCGGCCAGGATGGTGCAGCTTGTCTCCGTCATGTCGGCGAAGCCGCCGGCCACGAAGAACCGGTCCGTCACCGCCCCGTCCTGATGCAGTTCGACGACACCACCGCGCAGCAGCAGCATCATCGGCGCATGGTCGGGCATGGCGGCGATATCGCCCTCCAGGCCCGGGATCAGCGCCATGTCGACCGCGCGCGAGAAGAGGACCTTCTCGGGGCTGACGATCTCGACCTTAATCGGCATCAACTGACTTCCTTGCGCGGGATCGGGCCGGTCAGGCCGTTTCCTTCATCTTCTCGGCCTTGGCCACCGCTTCCTCGATCGATCCGACCATGTAGAACGCGCCTTCCGGCAGATGGTCGTATTCGCCGGCCACGATCGCCTTGAACGAACGCACCGTGTCTTCCAGCGACACCAGCTTGCCCGGCGCGCCGGTGAAGACTTCGGCCACGTGGAAGGGCTGCGACAGGAAGCGCTGGATGCGGCGGGCACGCGCCACCACCTGCTTGTCGTCCTCGGACAGTTCGTCCATGCCCAGGATCGCGATGATGTCCTGCAGCGACTTGTAGGTCTGCAGGATACGCTGCACGTCGCGGGCCACCTGGTAATGCTCCTCGCCCACGATCTTGGGGTCCAGCGAGCGCGAGGTGGAATCCAGCGGATCGACGGCGGGGTAGATGCCCATTTCCGCGATCGAGCGGTTCAGCACCGTCGTCGCGTCCAGATGGGCGAAGGTCGCGGCCGGCGCCGGGTCGGTCAGATCGTCGGCCGGAACGTAGACGGCCTGCACCGAGGTGATCGATCCCTTCTTCGTCGAGGTGATACGCTCCTGCAGCGCGCCCATTTCGGTCGCCAGCGTCGGCTGGTAGCCCACGGCGGAGGGGATACGGCCCAGCAGGGCCGAGACCTCGGCGCCCGCCTGCGTGAAGCGGAAGATGTTATCGACGAAGAACAGGACGTCCTGGCCTTCCTCGTCACGGAAATACTCGGCCAGGGACAGGCCCGACAGCGCGATGCGCGCACGCGCGCCCGGCGGCTCGTTCATCTGGCCGTAGACCAGCGCCACCTTCGAGCCCTCGGTCGTGTCCTCGCCCAGCTTGATCACGCCGGCATCCTGCATTTCGTAATACAGGTCGTTGCCTTCGCGCGTGCGCTCGCCGACGCCCGCGAACACCGACACGCCGCCATGGGCCTTGGCGATGTTGTTGATCAGTTCCTGGATGATGACGGTCTTGCCCACGCCGGCGCCGCCGAACAGGCCGACCTTGCCGCCCTTCAGGTACGGGCACAGCAGGTCGACGACCTTGATGCCCGTGACCAGGATCTCGGTCGCGGCGGCCTGCTCGTCGAAGGACGGGGCCTTGCGATGGATCGGATAGCGCTTGTCGGACTTCACCGGGCCGCGCTCGTCGATCGGCTCGCCGATCACGTTCAGGATGCGGCCCAGCGTGCCGGGGCCGACGGGAACCGTGATCTGGCCGCCGGTCGCCACGACTTCGGTCCCGCGCATCAGGCCGTCGGTCGTGTCCATGGCGATGCAGCGTACTTCATGCTCGCCGATTTCCTGGGCGACTTCCAGCACCACGGTCTGGCCGTTGAAGGTCACGTGCAGTGCATCGAGGATGTGCGGCAGCGTGCCCTCGAACTGCACGTCGACGACGGCGCCGCGCACCTGCGTCACGCGCCCGACGATGTTGCTGTGCTGCGAGGCGCCCTGCGCTGCGACAGGAGCCTCGTTCTGTGTGGTTTCCGACATGGGTCAGCTCCTGCGACGAGGGGACCGGATCAAATTCAGACGGCCTGGGCGCCCGAAATGATCTCGATCAGTTCGTTGGTGATGTTGGTCTGGCGGGTACGGTTGTAGGTCAGGGTCAGCCGGTCGATGGCCTTGCCCGCGTTGCGCGTCGCGTTGTCCATGGCCGTCATGCGCGCGCCCTGTTCGCCCGCGGCGCTTTCCAGCATGGTCGCGTAAAGCTGGACCTGCAGATTGCGCGGCAACAGGCTGGACAGCAACTGCTCCTCGCCCGGTTCGAATTCGTAGCTGGCACGCTCGCCCGAGGCAACCGTGTCGTTCGCCGGCACGGCCAGCGGAATCAGCTGCATCTCGGTCGGCGTCTGCGACATGACGTTGTTGAAGCGGTTATAGACCACCGTGCAGACGTCGAATTCGCCCTTTTCCAGCATAGCGGTCAGCCGTTCGCCCAGTTCGGCCGCCGCCGAGAACGGAACCTCCTTGCCGCCCGACCCGTGGACATGATCCACGATCAGGTCGGAGAATTCCCGCATCAGGAATTCGTACCCCTTGCGGCCGGTGGGCAGCAGGCGAATCGTCTTGCCCTCGGCCTGCAGGCGGCGGATCAGGTCGCGCGTCGTGCGGTTGATGTTGGCGTTGAATGCGCCGGCCAGTCCACGGTCGCTGGTCATTGGGATCAGGAGATGGACCTTGTCCTTCCCCGTCCCGGCCAGAAGCTGCGGCAGGCCGGCTTCATTGCGGACGCTGGCGCCCAGTTCCGCGAGCATCCTGCGCATCGCCGCCGCATAGGGGCGTGCGGCCTCTGCCCGGCCCTGGGCCCGGCGCAGCTTGGCCGCCGCCACCATCTTCATGGCGCTGGTGATCTTCCTCGTCGATTTGACGCTGCCGATCCGCGCGCGAAGGTCCTTGAGGGATGCCATGGGTGCCTGTCCGCCTTCAGCCCGCGAACTGACGGCCGAAGCTCGTCAGGAAGTCGGTCAGGCGCGTGTCATTATCCTTGGTGATCTGCCGCTCAGTGCGGATCGATTCCAGGATTTCCTTGCCGCCGGTGTGCAGTTCGGCCAGCAGCTGGCGCTCGTAGCTGCTCACCTTGTCCACCGGCACCGCGTCAATGAAGCCGCGAGTGCCCGCGAACAGGACGCACACCTGCTCCTCGACCGCGAGGGGCGAGGTTTCGGGCTGCTTCAGCAGTTCGACCAGCCGCGCGCCGCGCGCAAGCTGCTTCTGCGTGGCGGGATCGAGGTCGGACGCGAACTGCGAGAACGCCGCCATTTCGCGGTACTGCGCCAGTTCCAGCTTGATCTTGCCGGCGACCTGCTTCATCGCCTTGATCTGCGCGGCCGAGCCGACGCGCGACACCGAACCGCCGACATTCACCGCCGGGCGGATGCCGCGATAGAACAGGTCGGTTTCCAGGAACACCTGGCCGTCGGTGATCGAGATCACGTTGGTCGGGATATAGGCCGAAACGTCGCCGGCCTGGGTTTCGATGACCGGCAGCGCCGTCAGCGAACCCGCGCCGTATTCATCCGACATCTTCGCCGCGCGTTCCAGCAGGCGGGAATGCAGGTAAAACACATCGCCCGGATAGGCCTCGCGGCCCGGCGGGCGGCGCAGCAGCAGCGACATCTGGCGATAGGCCACGGCCTGCTTGGACAGGTCGTCATACACGATCAGGGCATGCATGCCGTTGTCGCGGAAATATTCGCCCATGGCGCAGGCGGCGTACGGGGCCAGGTACTGCATCGGCGCCGGGTCGGACGCGGTGGCGGCGACGACGATGGAATATTCCATCGCGCCGGTTTCCTCCAGCGTGCGGACCAGCTGGGCCACCGTCGAGCGCTTCTGGCCGATGGCGACATAGATGCAGTACAGCGACTTCTTGTCGTCGCCCAGGGCGTTGACCGACTTCTGCGCGACGATGGTGTCGATCAGGATGGCCGTCTTGCCGGTCTGGCGGTCGCCGATGATCAGTTCGCGCTGGCCGCGTCCGATGGGCACCAGGGCGTCGATCGCCTTGATTCCGGTCTGCATCGGCTCGCCGACCGACTGGCGCGGCATGATGCCGGGCGCCTTGACGTCGGCGCGCTTCATGACGACGTCGCCGACCAGCGGTCCCTTGCCGTCGATCGGGTTGCCCAGGCCGTCGACCACGCGGCCCAGCAGGGCCTTGCCGGTCGGGACCTCGACCACCGCGCCGGTGCGCGAGACGGTGTCGCCTTCGCGCATGTCGGCGTCATCGCCGAAGATCACGACGCCGACATTGTCGTTTTCCAGGTTCAGCGCCATGCCGCGCTGGCCCGATCCCGGGAATTCGACCATTTCGCCGGCCTGCACGTTCTGCAGGCCGTAGACGCGGGCGATGCCGTCGCCGACCGACAGGATCGTGCCCGTCTCGGCAATATCAACCGGCGTGTCGAACGTGGCGATCTGCTGCTTGAGGATATCCGAAATCTCGGCGGGGCGGATTTCCATCACGCGGCTCCCTTCATGGCGTGGTGCAGGCGGGTCAGGCGGGACCGGAGGCTGGTGTCGTACAGGCGCGCGCCGACGCGCACGACCAGGCCGCCCAGCAGCGCCGCATCGACACGCTCCTGAATGTTGACCCTGGAATAGCCGGCCTCGGCGAGGCGGCTTTGAAGCTGGACGCGCTGCAAGTCCGTCAGGGGCTGGGCCGAGACAACTTCAGCCACCTCTTCCCCGCGCTTGGCGGCGGCGATCGCCCGCAGCGCGTCGAGGATGGCCGGCAGCTGGGACAGGCGGCGGTTGCGGGCGATGACGCCCACGAAATGGCGGATGGTTGCGCCGAACCCCTGGGCATCGAGCACCGCCAGCAGCGCGCGGGTGATGTCCTTGATGTCGAGGGTGCGGTCGCTCAGAAGGGCCCGGAAATCGGCGTTGCCGTCGATCAGGCCGCGCAGGGCCTCGGCCTGGGGCAGGACCTCGTTCAGCAGCCACCGGTCGGCGGCCAGTTCATAGAGTGCCGTTGCGTAACGACCCGGAAGGCCATTGGCGACGGAGGCGATCGATATTGTTGTCGTTCCACCCGAAACCACGGTCGGCCTTTCCATCCCAAGATCCTGAACATTATGACGTGCGGCGGCCCCGGAATCGGTCCTGTCCGCCGTTTCATGTCCTGTCCATCGTTGGCGGGGCGTCTAGCATGCCGCCCCGCCCCACGCAACAAGCCTGATGGGACAATGACGCGGTCCCGCGCGCCTGGCAACGCCTTCCGCTCCGCCGTTGGCACCGCCATTGCAGCGGGCGCGCGGGCGCCTGTTCGGCCCGCGGTCCTTCAGGCGGTGATGGACAGCGCGGACGGACGGAAGGCCGTCGTTTCGCGTTCGACCAGCGCCACGCCCAGATCGACGATGCGGGGCACCCCGGGGCGGCCGGCCAGCAGGTCCAGCACCATGCGCCCCGTCCGTTCGCCCATCGCGCGGAAATCGACCGCGACCGTGGTCAGGGCGGGCACCATCTGGCGGCCGACCTCGAACCCGCCGAACCCGATCAGCGATATATCCTGCGGAACGCGCACGCCCCTTCGGTGGCATTCCATCAGCGCGCCGACCCCCACCAGGTCGGACACCGCGAACACCGCCTGCACGTCCGGTTCCCGGTCCAGCAGATGCCCCATGGCCTGCGCGCCATGGGTAAAGGAAATCGGCGGATTGCCCATGCGCAGCACAAGCGCGTCGGACAGTCCGGCCTCACGCAGGGCCTCGGCGAAGCCCGCCAGCCGCTCGCCGCCGCGATGATCGCAGGACAGGCCGTCACCCTCCGCCCCCAGGGCACCGATGCGCGTATGGCCCAGCGCGATCAGGTGGTGCGCGGCCATGCGCCCGGCCTCGCGGTTCGAATAGCCGACCATGCGATGGACCGGCCGGCCGGCCAGGCCCGCCATCTGTACGATGGGAATGGTTTCCGACGCCAGCATGCCCCGTAACGCCGGCCCGCGCGGACCGGCCGGCAGGATCAGGGCCTCCGCCCGGCGGCCCAGCATGTCGCGCACGTGGCGCAGCATTGCGTTTTCGTCATAATCGGTATACCCAATCAGCAATTCGTACCCGTCGCGGCGGATGATGTCCGTCAGCCCCCGCGCCGCATCGGCGAAATTGGTGTTGGTCAGGGTCGGCACCACCAGCCCGACGAAACCGCTGCGGCGGGTCGACAGGGCCTCGGCCGCCCGGTCGGGCACATAGCCCAGGTCGGCAATGGCGCGTTCGATGGCCCGCCGCGTGTCCTCGCGGACCAGGTCCGGCGTCCGCAAGGCGCGGGAGACCGTCATGCGCGACACCCCCGCCCGCGCCGAGACATCCATGATGGTGGGCCGGGCGGCACGCGGCCGTGCCTCGGATATCGCGTGTTCCGGCATCCCCTGCCCTGGCCCTTCCTGCCCCGGCACCTCCGGCCCAGCCGTCGGGCCTGTTCCTGTCGTCCGCCTGCCTGTCATGCCCGTTTCACACCCTTCCCGCTCGCCCCGGGCCCGTCGTTCACGGAAACTTATAGTCCCGCGCCGGCCAAAGCGGCGCCGGAAATATGGACAATGCCGCCATGTTCCTGTCCCGTTGGCCGCTTAATCTCAAGAACAGAAACGGGAATCGTCCATCATGCCTTCCAACCCCCTCTTCGACCTGACCGGACGCCTGGCGCTCGTCACCGGCTCCAGCGGCGGAATCGGCCTGGCAATCGCTGCCGGTCTGGCCGACGCGGGGGCTCATGTGATCCTGAACGGGCGTGACGCCGCCCGGCTGGAGGCCGCCGCCACGCATCTGCGCGACACGGCGCCTGACGGCGCGACGCGCACGATCCTGGCCCGTGCGTTCGACGTGACCGACCGCGCGGCGGTCGAGGACGGGGTGCGGCGGATCGAGGAGGCCGACGGCCCGATCCGCATCCTGGTCAACAATGCCGGCATTCAGCGCCGCGCGCCGCTGGACACGTTTTCGCCCGAGGACTGGTCGGAGCTGATGCGCACGAACCTGGACAGCGTCTTCTTCGTCGGCACGGCGGTGGCCCGGCACATGATCCCGCGCGGCAAGGGCAAGATCATCAATATCGGCAGCGTGCAGTGCGAACTGGCCCGGCCGGGAATCGCCCCCTACACCGCCAGCAAGGGCGCGGTGAAGAACCTGACCAAGGGCATGTGCGCCGACTGGGCCCGGCACGGGCTGCAGATCAACGCCATCGGCCCCGGCTATTTCGAGACGCCGCTGAACCGCGCGCTGGTCGAAGACCCGGACTTCAATGCCTGGCTGCAGAAGCGCACGCCGGCCGGGCGCTGGGGCCGGGTGGAGGAACTGCAGGGCGCGGCGGTCTTCCTGGCGTCCGACGCGTCGTCCTTCGTCAACGGCCAGACGCTTTATGTCGATGGCGGGGTGCTGTCCGTCCTGTAACCGGACGCCTGCGGCCCGTCATCGAACAGCGCGCGGACCGTCTGCGCGCTGCGCCGGGCGCGCGCGCCCGTCGACACCACGCCCAGGCCGGCGATGCCGCAGGCCAGGACGACGATGGTCCACCAGACCCGATGGCTGGCCGCCGGCAGCAGTGCCATGTACGCGACGACGGCGCCCGCTGATGACAGCGGCGCCGGCTGGACCGGGGCGGACATGACCGATGCCGTCATCGCCCCCGATGCCGCGATCCCCAGCAGGGCGCCGATCTGCCGGCTGGTCGAGGCCAGGGCCGCCGCCAGCCCCGCCTGGTCGCGCGGCATGCCCGAAACCGCCGCATTGGTGATCGGCGCGTTGCACAGGCCGAATCCACAGCCGCACAGGCCGTAGGCGGCCAGCAGCACCGCGGGCGGTGTGGTCGCCGTCAGACCGGTCAGCAATATCGCCCCGCCCCCCAGCCCCAGCGCCGACAGCAGCAGCGGCAACCGCGCGCCGTGCGCCCCCACGATGCGGCCCGACAGCGGCGCGCAGGCCATCACCCCCATGGCGAAAGGCAGCGTGTACAGCCCGGCCCGCAGGGCGGACAGGCCGCGCACGTCCTGCAGGTACAGCGTGTTCAGGAACAGGAAGGAACTGAAGATCGCGAAGGCGCAGATCGCGATCAGGATCGCCCCGGTGAACGGCAGGGCACGGAAGAAGCGCAGATCCAGCAGCGGCTGCGCCCGCCGGCGTTCCACCACGACCAGCGCCACCATCCCCATCGCCGCGAGGGCGAGCGTCGCCTGGATGGCCGGGGCGCCCCAGCCGTAGTTGCGGGCTTCGATCAGTGCCGCGGTCGTCGCCGCCAGGACCAGGGCGATCAGCACCTGCGCCGGCACGTCGATCGGCCGTACCCGCGCCGCCCGCGATTCGGGAATGAAGCGCAGGCTGAGGACCATCGCCACCAGTCCGATCGGCAGGTTGACCCAGAACACGGCCCGCCAGCCGGCCAGCGTGGTCAGCACGCCGCCCGCCAGCGGCCCCAGCGCCAGTGCCAGCCCCGACATGCCGCCCCACATGCCGATCGCCCGCGCCCGGGCCACGGGGGTGACGAAGACATTGGCGATGATCGACAGCGCCACGGGATTCAGCATCGCGCCGCCCAGCCCCTGGAACGCGCGCGCCATCACCAGGGCCCGCGCGCTGGGCGCCAGGCCGCACAGCGCCGACCCCAGGCAGAAGATCGCGATTCCCGTGACGAAGACGCGGCGCCGGCCGATCCGGTCGGCCGTCGACCCCGCCAGGACCAGCAGGGTGGCCACGACCAGCGTGTAGGCGTCCACCACCCATTGCAGGGTCGAAAACCGCCCGCCCAGCGCCGCGCGAATCGACGGCAGCGCGACATTGACGATGGTCACGTCCATCATCACCAGCAGCAGGCTGAGGCAACAGGTGGCCAGCACCAGGCCCGGACGAAGATCGGAACGCAGAGCGGGATGGGGGGACAGGTCGGTCATGCCCCGCGACAATAGGAATCCCGCCGTCGGCCGCCCAGTCACGAACAGTCCAGTCACGAGCAGCCCGGTCACGCGGATGCGATCACGCCGGTCCGGAGCCGGATCGAATCGATTTTCTGGAAAAAAGCAGCGGGGAGATGGAGCGGGCGAAGGGAATCGAACCCTCCTCAGAAGCTTGGAAGGCTACTGCATTACCACTATGCTACGCCCGCCCATGGCGACGTTCATAACGCCGAACCCGGCCGCGCGGCAAGTCCCGCCTGCCGGTGTCGTCATGCCGGTTCGCGGGTTCCGGCCCGTCGCGGCAGGGAATTGCATCGGCCCCCCTTGACTTTGCCGCCCGGTCATACTTTTTTCCGCTGCCTGCGCCGGGTTCGCACGGGTGGCCAAGAAACCAGCTTTCCGCTATTTCTTGGTCGGCGCCGAAGGCGGCATGCAGGGGTGTAGCTCAATTGGCTAGAGCGCCGGTCTCCAAAACCGGAGGTTGCGGGTTCGAGACCCTCCACCCCTGCCAGACCGCCCCGGTCGGATCTGTTCCGTCCGGGCAAAGGTGGCGCCCCGACATGCAGTTGAGGTGATTTTCGGCCCCGTCCGCCCTTTCCGGATGGACGGTGGCGTGGTGTTACAAGAAGGGTGTTTCGTGTCGGTCAGTCCCGCGAAATTTGTGCAAGACGTCCGCGCCGAAGCGGGCAAGGTCACATGGCCCACGCGTCGCGCCACGCTGGTGACGACGGGCGCGGTTCTGGCCATGGCCGCCATGACGTCGGTGTTTTTCTTTGTCGTCGACCAGATCATCGGCCTGGGCGTACGGGAACTCTTTGGGCTTGGAGGCTGAGGGCCGGACCATGGCAAAACGTTGGTACGTCGTTCACGTCTATTCAGGCTTCGAAAAGAAGATCGCCCAGCACATCAAGGAGCAGGCCGCGCAGAAGGGCCTGTCCGACCATTTTGGTGACGTGCTGGTTCCTTCCGAGGAAGTGGTCGAGGTCCGGCGCGGCCAGAAGGTCAGCGCCGAGCGGAAGTTCTTCCCCGGCTACGTCCTGGTCAACATGGAGCTGACCGACGAGGCCTGGCATCTGGTCAAGGATACGCCGAAGGTGACCGGCTTCCTGGGCAGCAAGACCCGTCCCTCGCCGATTTCCGGCGCCGAGGCCGACCGGATCATGAAGCAGGCGCAGGAAGGCGTGGAACGCCCCCGCCCCTCCATCACCTTCGAGATCGGCGAGCAGGTCCGCGTGTCCGATGGGCCGTTCACCTCGTTCAACGGCACGATCGAGGAAGTGGACGAGGACAAGGCGCGCCTCAAGGTCAGCGTCTCGATCTTCGGTCGCTCGACGCCGGTGGACCTGGAATACAGCCAGGTCGAGAAGCTCTGATCCACCGCGAATCGGGATTGGAAACGAAGCAGGGCGCCGCAAGGCGCCCTTTTTCGTGGTGAACGTTCAAAGGGGGCCGGGCAGTGCCCGGCCATGTCGTCAGGCCGGCGGGGGCACGGGCCCCAGCACGCGCAACTGCGCCGCCGCCTGGTCGGCCACCTGACCCAGCAGGGTACTGAGCGCCGCCACCAGGCTGCCCGTATCCGATCCCTGTGGCGACAGGGCGAGCGCCAGCACGCTGGATGCCGCCCCACCCTCTCCCGCACCGCCTGTACCGACCCGATGGACCGCCAGGCTGCCGCCCAGCACCGCCTGACCGGCGGCGTCACGGGCAAAGCGCGTCACCGTCAGTTCGACGGCGGCCTGCGCCGGCGCCGCCACGGCATCGTTCTGGGCGAAGACCGTGCTGCCGGGCAGGCGCTGCTGCAGATCGGCGGTCAGGACATGGGCGATCATGCCAGGCAGCGATTCGCTCCACGCCGCGCCGTCGGCCAGGCGCACGCGGTAATCGCCATCGCTCCGCACGATCCGGTCACGATCCAGCGATACGGCCACGTTGGGGGTCCGGACCTCGATCACCATCGGGGCGCCGCCCTGCGCCGCGCCGGGCCATGGGGCGAGCGCATAGAACGCGGGGTCCGACGAACAGGCGCCCAGCGGCCCGGCGGCCGCCACCGTCAACAGGCCCAGCCCGCCCCGGAGGAGTCCCCGGCGCGAGGCAGCAGGCTTGGGTGCGTGTCCTGGCAGGCTCATCAACTAGCGTCCCGTAATCAGCGCCGAAGGATGGCGATTGAGGAAATCGGTCAGGAAGCGCAGCGACCGCGCCGCCTCGTTCAACTGCACCACCATCTGCTGCAGGTCCCGATGGAAGTCCGTGTCGCCGCCATAGCTGGCCATCAGCACGTTCGCGTTCTTCAGCGTGCCGTCCAACTGCTTGCTCATCTGCGGCAGGCGCTGGAACAGCGGATGCATTCCGCTGCGCGCATCGCCGGCCAGGCCCTGGATGCTGTGCAGCGAATCGCGCAGCGCCACGATCGCCTGGCGCACCTCGGGGCTGTTGATCCGTGCGTCGGAATGCGCCAGCAGGTTGTTCAGGTTCACGCCGACCTGGGTCAGCGGCATCGCGGCGATCTTGTCCGCGACAGTGGACAGCGAATCCATGATGCCGCTGATCCCGCCCGCCTTGTTGGGGATGATCAGGGTCGTGCCCTCGGCCTGCACCATGGCCGGGGTCGCGTTCTTGACGAAATTCAGGCCGATCACCGATTCGCCGGTCAGCAGGCTGGCCGTATCGACCGAGGCCCGCAGCCCGTTATCGACCAGCGCCTGCACGGTGGCGGCCATCGTGTCGTGATGGATCTGGTCGGTCGGCAGAATCCGTTCGGGCTGGATTTCCATGCCCACCCGCACCCGGGCCGTCCCGGCCTTCTGGTCCAGGTCCAGCTTCACGCTGGTCACGGTGCCGACCTGGATGCCGAACATCGTGACCTGCGCCCCGACCGCCAGGCCGGACACCGAATTGGTCAGGTAGGTCGCCAGGGACAGCCGTTCGCGATAGCCGGCATTGTCCGCCGCTTCCTGGCTTTCATAGAGACGGAAGACCGAATTCCGGGGCGCCGAGGGCACCGGCTGGTCGACCCGCTGCGGCGCCAGGCCGAACGCGACGCCGCCCGAGAACAGGGCCTGGATCGATTGCAGCTTGACCTTCAGGCCGCCGGCCCCGAAGCCGACCTGCACGCCCGACACGTTCCAGAAGCGCGTATCGGTCCGCAGGTAGCTGTCATAGGGCGCGCGGATGAAGACCTGGATCAGGATCGGTCCCACGCCGCCCGGCGGCATGGTGTATCCCAGCACCTCGCCCACATCGATATCGCGGAAGAAGACCGGCGCGCCCTGCCCGATCGAGCCCAGGGACGGGCTGATGAGCGTGTAAGTGTTGCCCGGCTGGTCGGACCTCAGGCCCGGCGGGGATTCCAGCCCGTTGAACCGCGTCGTGGCCTTGCCGCCGGGCGTTCCCGGGTCCATCGCGATATAGGCGCCGGTCATCAGCGTCTCCAGCCCCGTGACGCTGGCGCCGTTCAGGCGCGGCCGCACCACCCAGAACCGGGCGTGGTCGGTCAGCATGGGGTCGGACTTGGCGCTCATGCGCACGCGCACCTCGACATGGCGCATGTCGGGGGTCAGCGCCACGTCCTGGACCGTGCCCAGCGGCACCGCCTTGTTCTTGACCTGGGTCTGGCCGCTGGTCAGTCCGTCGGCGGTATCGAAGGTGATGGTGATTTCCGGCCCGCGGCCCATGAAGCCGCGCCAGCCCAGATAGCCGGCGATGCCCAGCGCCACGATGGGCACCAGCCAGACGATCGAAAAGCGGTATTTCCGTGCCGAAGCCTCGGGCGGGGCGGAAGACCGGCCACCGGGACAATCTTGGGGGTCGTCTGTCACGCCTGCCTTGGCTCCATGCTGTCAGGTCCCGCCGCATGCCGCGGACGGGCCGCGCTGACGGCGGCCGGTCCCACGTCGTCGGGGGACGGTCCATTCAATCCGGCGGCATCCCACATGACCCTGGGGTCGAAGCTCCAGGCCGCGAACAGGGTCAGGACGACCACGGCGGCGAAGGACACCATTCCGGCATTCGCGGTGACGTTGGCCAGGGAATTGAACCGGACCACCGCCACCAGGATCGATACCATGAATACGTCAATCATTGACCAGCGGCCGATGATATCGACGATACGAAACAGACGGGTACGCTGGACCAGGGCGAAGGACGTGCCGCGCCAGGTACACCCCACCATCCAGCTCAGGCTGATAATCTTGAGCATCGGCACCACGATGCTGGCGAAGAACACCAGCAGCGACAGCGGGATCATGCCGTCCTGCCACAGTTCGATCGCGCCCTCGATGATGGTATGGCCACCCCCGCCGCCAATCTTGAAGAAGGTCATGACCGGGTAGAGATTGGCCGGGAA
This sequence comes from Gluconacetobacter diazotrophicus PA1 5, assembly GCF_000021325.1. GTDB lineage: Bacteria > Pseudomonadota > Alphaproteobacteria > Acetobacterales > Acetobacteraceae > Gluconacetobacter > Gluconacetobacter diazotrophicus. Next base: position 1,477,968 of record NC_011365.1, read on the forward strand.
ATAGAAGGTGATGGCCGAGATCAGGAAGGCCGTCGTCCGCGCCAGTGTTTCGGGCGACCGGCGCCAGACCCGATGGTCGCAGCGCGGGCACACGCCGACGCAGCACAGGTTGCTGACCGGCAGGCTGAGTTCCCCCACCAGCCCGCAGGCCGGACAGGCCACCAGGTGATCGGCGGGCGGCATGGGAATGTCTTCGATGCGGCAATGATCGACCTCGACCCGCCGTCCGTTCTCCATCCGCGTGACGGAATCGACGCGCCGGTGCCGCCAGATCCGTTCGGTATCCAGGGTCGAATCGCTGGCCGCCATGGTCAGCATCAGGGCGGAGATCAGGTAGACGGCCGGTCCGACATCGACATGGGCCAGGTCGGTCAGCTTGGTATAGGCGACGAAGATGCCCAGGACATAGACCTCGATCATCGACCAGGGCCGCAGCTTTTCGTACCAGATCAGCAGGTGCGGCGCCCAGTCGGGCATCTGCCGGCGGCTGGCGGCATACAGGATGGCGAACATCATCCCGATGACCACGGCCGGCGCCGCGATCGTCACCAGCCCGACCAGCACCCCGGCCTCGCCCCATCCCTCGTGCAGCAGTTCCATCGGCCCGGTGACCAGGCTGACCGTGCGCTCGCGCCCATAGACGTTCAGGGTCATCAGCGAGGACAGCAGCGCCGCCAGGTACAGGGCGCAGGAACTGATGCAGAAGGCCAGCGGGGTCTGCAGGGGCGACGTACGCCGCCGCCATTCCAGCGTCTGCCCGCACCGCGCGCACTCGGCCAGTTGCCCGGCCTGCAGGCTTGGCATGCACTGGAAAAGGCCGCACCCACGACATTCGACCAGCCCGCTGATCGTGCGGACATGGCGCAGGTCCGCCGCCCGACGCGGCCAGCGGGCCCGACGGATCATGCGTGAGGTCCGGCCAGAGATCGTCTCGCTCATTGGCAGGCAATATAAATCAAATTCGGGCCAGAGATAGTCATTCAGCATATTGCAGCCATGACGCGGGTCGGATATAGGCCTCCGCAGGCATGCCGACATAGCTCAGGGGTAGAGCAACTGATTCGTAATCAGTAGGTCCTCGGTTCAATTCCGAGTGTCGGCACCATTCTTTCCGACAATTCAATGTGTTATGATGGCATGCCGGTCATCGCCGCCGGGTCGTGCCCCCGGTCTGACGTCCCGGCGGACATCCATGGGACAGCGGTCCCGCGTCCATGACCGGACCCGCGCCCGGTGATCGGGGGCGTGCGGAGGACCTGATGCCTGCCCTGTTCCGATCACTCAGCATTTACAATTACCGGGTCTGGGCCGCCGGCGCGCTGGTGTCCAACGTGGGCACCTGGATGCAGCGGACCGCGCAGGACTGGCTGGTCCTGACCGAACTGACCCACCACAACGCGACGGCGGTCGGGATCGTCATGGCGCTTCAGTTCGGGCCGCTGGCGCTGCTGCTGCCGCTCAGCGGCTATGCGGCCGATCGCCTGGACCGCCGCCGGCTGCTGATCGCGACCCAGGCGGCGATGGGGGTGCTGGCCCTGGTCCTGGGCGGCCTGACCATATGCGGGCTGGTGCGGCTGTGGCAGGTCTATGGCTTCGCCCTGGCGCTGGGCTGCGTCACCGCGTTCGATTCTCCGGCGCGCCAGACCTTCGTCGCCGAACTGGTCGGCGAGGCCGACCTGGCCAATGCCGTGGCGCTGAATTCCACTTCGTTCAACGCCGCGCGGATGATCGGGCCGGCGATGGCCGGGGTGCTGATCGCCCTGGTGGGCTCGGGCTGGGTCTTCCTGATCAATGCCGCGTCGTTCGTCGCCGTACTGGGCGCGCTGGCGGCGCTGCGGGTGGGCGCGCTGCACCGCCGCGACCGGGGGACGGGGAAACCGGGCGGGCTGACCGATGGATTTCGCTATGTCCACGGGCGGCCCGACCTGCGGGCGGTGCTGCTGATGCTGTTCCTGATCGGCACGTTCGGGCTGAATTTCCCCATCTTCATCTCCACCATGTCGGTCAGCGTCTTTCATGGCGGAGCGGGGCAGTACGGCACGCTGTCGTCGGCCATGGCGCTGGGGTCGGTCACCGGCGCGCTGCTGGCCGCGCGACGGGCGAAGCCGCAGGTGACATTGCTGCTGGGGGGCGCCGCGCTGTTCGGCACCGCGTGCGCGCTGGCCGCGATCATGCCCGGCCCCATCCCGTTCGGGCTGGTCCTGATCCTGGTCGGGCTGGCGGCGCAGACCTTCACCACATCGACCAACGCGCTGGTCCAGTTATCGACCGCGCCGCACATGCGCGGGCGCGTGATCGCGATCCAGCTGGCCATCGCCCTGGGCAGCACGCCCATCGGCGCCCCGATCGTCGGCTGGGTGGCCGACCGGTTCGGCCCGCGTTGGGCGCTGGGCGTGGGGGCCGCCGGCGGCCTGGGCGCGGCGCTGGTGGGCGTTGCCTATCTGCTGCGGTACGCCCGGCTGCGTATCCGGAGCGAGAACGGACGGATGCGCGTCCTTATGGACGAAGGGACCGGCTGACGCCCGTCACCCTGCCTGGCCCGCCGCACGCAGGCCGGTGCGATAGGTCCGCGCGCGTACGCGATAGGACAGGCTGGCCCGCTTCATCATCTCGGCATGCTCGGGCGTGATCGTGCCCACGATCCGGCCAGGCTGGCCGCGAATGACCGATCCGTCGGGAAAGTCCTTGCCCTCAGGGATCAGCGTGCCCGCGGCCACCAGGCAGTCCCGCCCGATCCGCGCCCCGTTCATGATGACCGATCCCATGCCGATCAGCGACCCGTCGCCGATCCGGCAGCCATGCAGGACGACCATGTGACCCACCGTCACATCCGTGCCGATCAGCAGCGGGAAACCCGGGTCGGTATGCAGGACGGAATTGTCCTGCACGTTGCTGCCCGGTCCCACGACGATCGCCTCGCCATCGCCGCGCAGCACGGCGCCGAACCAGATGCTGGCGGCGGCCGCCACCGTAACGGCGCCGATCAGAGTCGCGTTCGGCGCCACGTAGCCCGCTTCGGGCGACAGGTCGGGCGCGCGGCCATCGAAATCATACAGCATCCTGTTTTTCATCCCCGCCCAGCGCGGCCAGCGCGATCCGCGCGCTGGTCCCCGTGATGTGATCCTGCATCAGGCGCGACAGCAGCGCCCCGTCGCGCCGTGCCAGCGCATCCATGATCGCGGCATGCTCCGCCACCGCCACCGCCCAGTCGCTGTCGCATTTCTTCAGGATGAAGCGGCAGGAATGAATGCGGGTCAGAACCTGCTGATAGAGTTCCGACAGTGCGGGATTGGCGGCCATGGCGAAAATCGCTTCATGGATGCGCCGGTTCTGGCGCAGGTAGCGATGTTCGTCACGCCGTTCGTAACTGTCGATCATCTGTTCATGCAGGGTACGCAGATGCTGGATGTCGCGCGGCGTCACCCGCGCGCAGGCCAACGTGCCGGCCAGCCCTTCCAACGCGCCCATGATGGGGAAGAGATCGCGGATATCGGATTCCGTGATCTGGGCGACGATGGCGCCGCGGCGCGGCAGCAATTCGACCAGCCCCTCGGCCGCCAGCACCTTCAGCGCCTCGCGTAGCGGCGTGCGGGAAATGCCGAACCGGTCGCACAGGCCGCGTTCGGCGATTTTTTCACCCGGCACCAGCACGCCATCCAGGATCATGCCGCGCAATGCGGTCGTGACCGTATCGTGCAGGTTCAGGCGCGGGATACGGGTCGGCGACGTCATGACGAATATACTCTCGGGGTGGGTAGGCGGCAGGCCCTTGCGGCGGGCCGCATGTTAGCGTCCATGCGCGTTGCGGACAGTGTGAATCGGCAGCGTGGGCGCCCCCGGCCCGTCCGCCCGCGCGCCGGACGGCAGGAAATGGAAGGCCAGCCCGGCCCCGGCCAGCAACAGGACCACCGGGCCATAGAACGGCAGGCTGTAGCTGTGCGACACCTGGATGATCAGGCCGAAGGCGAAGGGCGACAGGATGCCGGCCACGGCCGAGCCGGTATTCATGATGCCGCTGCTGGTGCCGGCATAACGGGGCGCCATGTCCATCGGGATCGCCCAGATCGGCCCGACCGTCAGTTCCAGGAAGAAGAAGGCGGACGCCAGCGCCAGGCCGACGACCGCCAGGTCATGCACGAACAGGGCCGGCATCAGGCAGATCATCGAACCGATCATGCTGGTGATGATGACCTGGCGCCGCGCCTGCGGCAGGTTGCCGTGGCGGCGATACAGATAATCGGTGAACAGGCCGCCGCACGTATCGCCGGCCACGCCCGCGGCGAACACGCCGAACGAGAACAGCGCCGTATGTTCCAGGTCCAGCCCGTACGCCTGCACGAAGAAACTGGGAAGCCACGTGATGTACAGCCACAATGTCCAGTTGTAGCAGAAATAGATCAGGGTCGCCGGCATCATCCCGCGGACCAGTTCGCCCCACGGCAGGTCGCGCAGCCCCGCCCCGCTCCCCTGGTCGATCACCGGCAGGTCGGCCAGGTCGGCCGGGGTGATGGCGGGGTGCTCGGCCGGCCGGTCGCGGAACGCCAGCGCCCAGGCCACGGTCCAGGCCAGACTGACGCAGCCCAGTGCCATGAACGCGCCGCGCCAGCCCAGCCATAGCGCGATCATCACCGTCAGCGGCGGCGTGATGGCGTTCGCCAGCCGCGACGAGGAATGCATCATCCCCTGGGCATAGCCGCGATGGGCCGACGGCACCCAGGCGGTGACGGCGCGCGTGGCGGCGGGAAAGGTCGCGCCCTCGCCGATACCCAGCAGCAGGCGGATCGCCAGCAGCGAGAACAATCCCCCGACCAGGCCGGTGGCGACCGTCGCCACGCCCCAGATGACGCCGCACACGACCAGGGTCCGGCGCGCGCCCAGCCGGTCGGCGACGCAGCCCCCCAGGATCTGGAGCAGCGCATAGGGATAGCCGAAGGCCGACAGGGCCAGCCCCAGCTGGATGTTCGACAGATGCAGGTCCCGCGCCATCATCGGCGCCAGGGTCGAGATATTCACCCGGTCGACATAGGTAATGAAATACATCGCGCAGATCAGCCCGAAGATCCGGCCCGGAACGGTCGTGACGGTACGACGGAGATACGCGACAAGCGTCGCATTCGTGCCCATGGACATGGTCGGCCCCATTCTTGTTCTTTTTCTTGAACCTGCCGTCGCTGGGCAGATCGGCAGCATGACGGTGGCATTGCATCCCCCGGACCGGCCCCCCCCGGCCGGTCACAGAACGGAGTACGGTCGTCGCGCCCCCCTGTGGATGCTTGTGATGCCCCGTCGAATGGTATTATGAATGCAAAATACCAACACCCGTCCACTCACGAAGACGGGAAGGAACAGGGAGATTCCCCACGATGGACAGTATGCTCCAGGCTGACGCCCCGTCCCCCCATGATGACGACACCGCGCAGGCCGCGCCCGGCGCGGGCCGTCCGCTGCCGCTGGCGGGCATCCGTGTCCTGGACGTGACCCAGGTCATGGCCGGACCGGTCTGCACCATGCTGCTGGGCGACCTGGGGGCCGACGTCGTCAAGATCGAACCGCCGGGGACGGGCGACCAGACGCGCAGCGCCATGGGGTTTCGCATGAAGGGCGACGACAGCATGGGATTCCTGAACATGAACAGGAACAAGCGCAGCGTGGCCCTGAACCTGAAGAACGAGTCCGGCCGCGCCGTTTTCCTGGAAATGGTGAAAACCGCCGATATCGTCGTCGAGAATTACCGGCCGGGCGTGATGCGCAAGCTGGGGATCGATTACGAAACCCTGTCGCGGATCAATCCGCGCCTGGTCTATGCCAGCATCTCGGGCTTCGGCCAGACCGGCCCCTGGGCCCAGCGCCCGGGTTTCGACCTGATGGCGCAGGCGATGTCGGGGGTGATGAGCGTGACCGGCCATCCCGGCGGGCCGCCGGTGAAGGCCGGCGTGCCGGTGGCCGATATCGGCTGCGCGCTGTTCGCGACCTATGCGATCCTGGCCGCCTATATCGGGTGCGAGAAGACGGGGCGCGGCCAGTTCATCGATGCGTCGCTGTTCGATTCGGCGCTGGCCTTCTCGATATGGGATATCTCGGAATACTGGGGCAAGGGCACGATCCCCGAACCGCTGGGCACCGCCAACCGCATGAGCGCGCCGTACCAGGCTGTCCGCGCCGCCGACGGATATTTCGTGATGGGGGCGACGAACCAGAAATTATGGGTCCAGCTCTGCACCGAACTGGACCGGAAGGACCTTCTGGACGATCCGCGCTTCGCCACGATTTCCGACCGGCTGGCCCATCGCGTGGCGCTGATCGAGGAACTGGAGAAGAGTTTCGCGACCCGCACCGCCGAAGACTGGGTCGCGACCCTGCTGGCCAGGGGCATTCCGGCCGGCCGCATGAATACCTATCCCGAAGCGTTCGAGAGCGAGCATGGCATGTTCCGCGAGATGCGCATCGACATTCCCCATCCGGTCGAAGGCACGATCCCCAATATCGGCTTTCCCGTGAAGCTGCGCGGCACGCCGCAGGCCGTGCGCCGCCCCCCGCCGCTGCTGGGCCAGCACACGCACGAGGTCCTGGCCGAACGCGGCCTGTCGGATGACGCCATCGCGACCCTGGCGGCCGAGGGGGCCTTCGCGCCGTGACCGGCGCGAGAGACGGGCACGCCGGTCACGGCGCGACAGACGAGCGCGCCGCCGCCGGCCGGGTTCGGCTGGCGATCGACCAGGACGTGGCCCACATCACCTTCGACCGGCCGGCGGCGCGCAATGCGATGACGTGGGCGATGTATGCCGATCTGGCGGACGCGATCGCGCGGATCGGCGATACGCCCTCGGTCCGGATCGCTGTCCTGCGCGGCGCGGGGGGCAAGGCCTTCGTGGCCGGCACCGACATCGCGCAGTTCCACGCCTTCCGCACGGGCGAGGACGGCGTGGCGTACGAACGGAAGATCGATTCCTGCATCACGGCATTGGATCGGATCGGCGTGCCCACCCTGGCGGTCGTCGAGGGCTATGCCGTGGGCGGTGGACTGGCGATCGCCAATGCCTGCGATTTCCGCATCGCGGCGGCGGGGGCCCGGTTCGGGGTGCCCATCGCGCGCACGTTGGGCAACTGCCTGTCGGCGGCGAATGTCGCGCGGCTGGAACGGGGGCTGGGCGTGGCCTGGGTCAAGCGGATGCTGCTGCTGGCCGAAATGCCGACCGCCGAGGACCTGGCGCCGACGGGCTATCTGTGTGCCGTCACCGCGCCCGGGGAACTGGACGGTGCCGTCAGCAGGATCTGCCGCCGGATTTGCGACCATGCCCCCATCACCATCGACGTCACACGGGAAACGGTACGCCGGCTGGAAGGCGGCGCGGCGCCGGATATCTCCGACCTCATCAGCCGCTGCTACGGCAGCGCCGACTTCCATCGCGGGGTCGCGGCGTTCGGAACCGGCACGCCCCCGCGATGGGAGGGGCGCTGAGAAGAATCCTAACGGAAATCCCGGGCGGGAATAACCGGTACCATTCCCGCCCGCAGGTCCGCGCGGCCGATTTCCGACAGCAGGGGGGTCAGGTCTTCCAGGTGCTCGGTGATGACGTGGATGACCTCGCCCTCGCGCTGCAGGCGGCCGTGGCAGGCCAGCAGGCTGGCCGACAGGACGATCCGCCGCTGGGCGGCAATCCGGTCCTTCCACAGGACCAGGTTGGCCATGCCGGTTTCATCCTCGATCGTCATGAACAGCACGCCCTGCGCCGTGCCCGGCCGCTGCCGCATCAGGACCAGTCCGGGCACCACCACCCGCCGCCCGTCACGCAGGGCGCGCAGGTCGGCGCACGCGATCATGCCGCGATCGCGCAGCCCGTCCCGCAGGAACGCCACCGGATGGCGGCGCAGGGTCAGGCCGGTGGCGTGGTAATCCTCGACCACCTCCTGCCCCTCGGTCATCGCCGTCAGCGGGACGGACGGTTCGACGCATTCGGGCAATGGCCGGTTGAGCCCCCGGTCGGCGGCCGCGAACAGCGGCAGCGGAGACTCCGCCAGTCCCTTGATATCCCACAGCGCCGCCCGGCGGTCCCGCCCCAGCGCGTGGAAGGCGTCGGCCTGGGCCAGGCATTCCAGCGCGTCGGGGCCCAGGCCGGACCGGCGCCAGACATCCTCGATCCCGTCATAGGGGGGCATGCGGCTGGCCACCAGGCGGGCCGCATCCGTGTTGGACAGGCCCTTGACCATCCGCAGCCCCAGCCGGACGGCCGTACTTCGCCCTGGTGCGCGTTCCAGCGTGCAGTCCCAGCGCGACGCATTCACGCAGACCGGGTGGACCGTCACGCCGTGATTGCGCGCATCGCGCACGATCTGGGCCGGGCGGTAGAATCCCATTGGCTGGCTGTTCAGCAGGGCGGCGCAGAACACGTCCGGGTAATGGCATTTCATCCAGGACGAGGCATAGGCGATCAGCGCGAAGGACGCCGCGTGGCTTTCGGGAAAGCCGTACGATCCGAATCCTTCAAGCTGGCGAAAGATCCGTTCGGCGAAATCGCGCGGATAATGCCGTGCCATCATGCCGTCGATCAGACGGTCGCGGAAATAGGTGACGGTGCCATGGCCGCGAAACGTGCCCATGGCGCGGCGCAGCGCATCGGCCTCGCCCGGCGTGAAGCCGGCGCAGCGGATGGCGATCTGCATCGCCTGTTCCTGAAAAAGCGGGACGCCCAGCGTCTTGTGCAGGATATCCCTCAGTTCCGGCGACGGATAGTCCACCAGCGACCGGTCGGCGCGCCGTTGCAGGTAGGGATGCACCATGTCGCCCTGGATCGGGCCGGGGCGGACGATCGCGACCTGGATCACCAGATCATAGAATTCCCGGGGCTTCATGCGCGGCAGCATCGCCATCTGCGCGCGGCTTTCGATCTGGAACGTGCCGATCGTGTCGGCGCGGCTGATCATGGCGTAGGTGTCCGCGTCACCTGGCGGGATGCCCGACAGGGTCAGCCGTTTTCCGTAATGGTCTTCCAGCATGTCGAACGCGCGGCGCATGCAGCCCAGCATGCCCAGCCCCAGCACGTCGACCTTCATGAAGCGCAGCGTGTCGATATCGTCCTTGTCCCAGACGATGATCTGCCGGTCGTCCATCGCCGCCGGCTGGATCGGCACCAGGTCGTCCAGCCGGTCGCGGGTCAGCACGAAGCCGCCCGGATGGGTGCCCAACTGCCGGGGAAAGCCGATCAGTTCCCCCGCCAGTTGCAGCGTCAGCAGCAGACGCCGGTTGCGCAGGTTCAACCCCAGTTCCCGCGCCCGTTCATGAAACGCGTCCTCGTCGAACGACAGGGCGCCCAGATGGGTGGACAGCAGGCCCGTGACGTCGGCCGGCAGGCCCAGCACCTTGCCCACGTCGCGCAACGCCCCGCGCGCGCGATAGCGCATGGTGGTGGCGCACAGGGCGGCGCGGTCCCGGCCATAGCGACGATAGATCCACTGAATGACCTCCTCGCGCCGCTCGCTTTCGAAATCGACGTCGATATCGGGCGGTTCCTGGCGTTCGGCCGATACGAAGCGTTCGAACAGCAGGTTCGACGAGGCCGGATCGATCTCCGTGATGCCCAGCACGAAACAGACGGCGGAATTCGCCGCCGACCCCCGCCCCTGGCACAGGATACCCTGCGACCGCGCCTGACGGACGATGGTATGCACCGTCAGGAAATAGGGCGCATAATGCAGGTCGCGGATCAGGCCGAGTTCGTACTCCACCTGCCGCCGCACCGGATCAGGCGCCCCGGCGGGATAGCGGTCGCGCAGGGCGGCGCGGGCCAGCCGTTCCAGGCGGTCCTGCGGGGTCTCGGACGGATCGTCGCTTTCCTCGGGATACTGGTAGCGCAGGTCGGCCGGCGAGAAGGTGCAGCGTGCCGCGATCTCCCGCGTCCGCGCCAGGGCGGCGGGATGTGCTGCATACAGCACCGCCATCTCGGCCGGGGATTTCAGGTGCCGATCGGCATAAGCCTCGCGCCCCTGCCCCAGTTCGTCGATCGTGCAGCCGGTGCGGATGCAGGTCAGGACGTCCTGCAGCATCGCCCGGGCCGGTTCGTGATACAGCACGTCGCCCGTCACCACATCGGCCACGCCGGCCGCTCGCGCCATCTCTGCCAGGCGATGCAGCCGCACGGCATCGCCTGGCCGGCGGCGCAGGGTCAGCGCCAGATAGCCCCGGTCGCCGCACAGCGCGCGCAGCCAGTCCAGGTCCCGCGCCAGGGCCGCGTCCGGATCGTCCGGCAGCAGGATCAGGATCAGCCCGTCGGTCGCCCTGTGCAGATCCGCGCGGCGCAGCCCCGGGGCCGTGCCGTCAGCGGCCTTGCGCTTCGATGCGGTCAGCAGCCGGCACAGGCGCCCCCAGGCAGCACGGTCGGTCGGATAGGCCAGCAAAGGCGGCCCGTCCCGCAGGACCAGCCGGCACCCGACCACCAGCCGCACCCCGTGTTTTTCCGCCGCCTTCCAGGACTGCACGATGCCGGCGACGCCGTCATGATCGACGATCCCCAGCGCCGCATGGCCCAGTGCCCGCGCCCGGGCGAACAGTTCATCCGGGTGGCTGGCGCCGCGCAGGAAGGAATAATTCGTGACGGCCTGCAGTTCGGCATAACTTGGCAAGGATTCTTCTTTTTCTGAAGAAAAATAAGCAAAAAGACTTTTATCTGTTATGAGATTCATGACGATCCCGGCACATAACTATAAAATTAATAAAAGTTTTTTGGTTCTTTTTTTCAAAAAAGAACAACTCTTAAAATAATCCATGCAAAAACCAGCAGGGCACGGCAGTCCGAAACAGCCAGAAGCGGCGGCCGCCATCGTCCTCGACGATCCAGTAGTCGCGCACCGGATCATCCTGGGCACGGTGCCACCATTCCCCCCGAACCCGCTCCGGCCCATCGGTCCGCGCCACGGCATGGGTCCGGCCGCGCCAGGTGAAGGCGCGCGGCGGATGGTCGGGCAGCAGCGCGATCACCCGGACCGGTTCGGGGGCGGCCAACAGGCGGATCGGGCGCGGCCAGGGGACATGCCAGGGGGCGGCAGGGCGACCCGCCGCCGGCATGCGGCGCTGGCCGCGTTCGGGTATGTGGGTCGCCACCGCATCCAGGCGAAAGACCCGCCCGGGGCCCAGCCGGTTGGCCAGCCGGTCGGCCAGGGCCGACAGCGCCTCCTCTCGTTCGGCGTCGCCGGATTCCCCCGTGCCCCTTTGGGCCGGCATCATCCGTTCGGCGGCGGAGACCAGCAGATGCATCGCCTCGACCCCGAATCCAGGGTCCACGTCCCCGATCCGCTCCACCAGCAGCCGGCCGAGATGCGCCGGATCGTGAACCGCCCGCGCCGTGCCGACGCGCACCGCGCAGGCCGTGCCGTCCACCCGTTCGCAGATCAGGTCCAGCCGCCGCGCGCCCATCCCCCGCCCCCGCAAGGTGGCGCAGAGATCGGCCAGCAGCACGTCGATCACGACGCGAAAGGATTCGGGGGTGGAGAGCGGCTCCACGAAGCCGCGCCGGGCCTGCATGGCATCGGGCGCCAGGACCGGGCGGATCGGTTCCGCCACTTGGCCCGATGCCTGGTCCAGCCGCGCCAGCAACCGGGGGCCGAAACGGCGGGCCAGCGGCGCGCGCGGGGCCGCGCGCAGCGCACCGATGCGGCCCAACCCCAGCCGATGCAGCATGTCGGCGGTACGCGGCGCGATCCGCAGGGCCTCGACCGGCAGGGGGTCCAGCGCCGCCTGATGGCCACCCGGCGGCACGACGGCCAGCCGCGCCCTTCCATGCCGGGCCAGCGCGTGCGCCGCCCCCGGCGTATCGGCGATCGCGGCCCGGCCGGACAGGCCGCGCCGCCCCAGGCCGTCCAGCAGCCGGGCCAGCATCGCGGATTCGCCGCCATGCAGATGGGCACAGCCCGTCGCGTCGATCCAGATCCCATCCGCCCCGTCCGGCGCGGTCAGCGGCGCCATCCACAGACACCACCGGACCAGCCCCGCCAGGGCGGCCGCGTCCTGTTCGGGGGCCGCCGGCATGACCAGCAGGCCGGGAACCAGCGCCTGGGCCTGGGCCAGGGGCTGGCCGGGCGTTACGCCCCGGGCGCGTGCCGCCGCGTCGGCCGCCGCGATCACCTGTCGCCGCCCGTCATGCGACCGCGTGACCAGCGGCTGGTCCGGCGGCACCCCGTGTTGCCGCCGCAGCCGTTCGACCGGCAGGAACGGCAGCCAGAGCGAGACGATGCGGCGCATCCCCGACCTCCATGATCCATGATGCGGGGCGGCCGCCCCGATGGCGCAGCAGGTCCACCGACCAGTGCGCGACGCCCACGCCCGGCACCGTGGGATACGCCGCCAGCACGGCGCCCGACGGCAGGGGGCCGATGCGCCAGCGGGTCGCGCAGGCCGTCGGCTGCAGCAGGGCGGGATCGTCCGGCCGGCTGGATCGCCGGATCAGGAATCCCGTCACGCCGGCGGCTTCCGCCGCCAGTTGCAGCCGCCGCGATGCCGTCAGCGACAATGCCCCGTCCAGTTCCGCCACCACCGCGACGACGCCCCGGCTGTGGAGCGCGTCCTCGCACACCGCCAGGCGATCCCCGGCCTCGGCCGCGATGCACAGCAGGCGGCCGGGATCGACACCCGCCCGGACCAGGCCGGGCCCATACAGGTCGAACCCGCCCCCGATCCAGGCCACGGGCCCCGGCGCCAGCCCCAGAATATGCGCCACGAACCGCGCCGGCAGCGCCGCCAGGGCAGTATCGCCGCCACGTCCCGTCACCTCGTGCACCGTGCCGCGCGGCAGGCCGCCCCCCAGATGCCGGTCGACCTGCGGCACCCCCAGGGGCCAGAACGCCGACAGGGATGCACCCTCCCCCCGGCCGTGCTCGATCCGCGCGATCTGCGCACGCAGGCGGGCCAGCAGGTCAGTGCGCTCCGTTCCGGTCATTCTCCCCTCCAAGAGAAGAACATATAGTGAACAAATTGCCCGTGGGAAAGCGGAATTCGCCGCCCGCGCCTACCTGCCGCCGCCGCGCCGGACGAAACGCCGGTAGCCCAGCCGGCCGGCCAGGGTCAGGACCGGCAGGGCCAGGTCCAGCAGCCGGGGCAGCAGCAGGCAGAGATTGGCGAACAGCCCGTCCATGGCCGGCAGGAAGGTTTCCCGCCGGGGATGGCGGCAGATCCGCACGATGCGGCGTGCGACGTGGTCCGGGTCGGCCGGGGCGCTGACGAAATTCAGGACCGATCCTCCCTCGGCCATTTCCCGGCGCAGCATCGGCGTATCCACGGCAGCGGGAAAGACGGACGAGACACGGATTCCCTGTTTCCGGACCTCCCGCGCCAGACACATCGCATAGCCACGCAGGCCGAATTTCGCGGCCGTATAGGCCCCGCAGCCCGCCAGCGGCAGCGCGCCGGCCATGGAATTGACGAAGACGACATGCCCGCCGCGCTGCATCCGCCCCAGCAGGCGCGCCGTCAGGTCGATCGGCCCCGTCAGGTTGACCGCGACCTGCGCGGCCAGTTCGTCCGCGCCCTGCGCGGCGCTGTCCCCGGGATGGATCACCCCGGCGCAATGGACCAGCAGGCTGACCGGCCCATCCTGCGCCAGGATGGCCGAGGATGCCGCCGCGATCGATTCGGCCCGTCCCAGATCGCAGGCCCGCAGCGTAACGGGCATGTCGTCCGCGAACCCCGCGCCGGCCATCGCGCCGGCCATCGCACCCTGGCGCGACAGGACCGTCACCCGGTAACCGGCCCCGGCCAGCAATTCCACCACCCGCCGCCCGATCCCGCCCGTCCCGCCGGTCACGACCGCCAGGGGCCGCCCCCCATCGGCAACGGCGGGCGCGGGAGAAGCCAGGATCTCGGCAGTATCGGTCACTATCTGTCCCCCAGGCGAGTCGGCCCGTCGGTTGGGTCAATCGAGGCGATATGCGGCAGGATGACGGTGCAACGCAAACCGGGCCGGTTGTCCGACAGGGCGATCGTGCCGCCATGCAGCCGCACGATCGCCCGCACCAGGCTGAGGCCCAGCCCGCTGCCGGGCACCGACCGGCTGTCGTCCAGCCGGACGAAACGGTGGAAGACCCGTTCGCGGCTGTCGGGCGGAATGCCGGCCCCGTCATCGGCCACCACCAGCATGATCCGGTCGCCCGACAGCGTGGCCCCGACGGTGATGTGGCTGCCATGCGGCGTGTGGTTGATCGCGTTTTCCACCAGGTTCGACAGCATCTGCATCAGCAGGACCGGATCGCCCATGACGGTCCCGGAAACCGGACCGGAATCGAGGGAGCGGACGGCCAGGGCCTGTCCCCGGTCCTCGGCCACCGGACGAAAAAGGTCCACGACCTCCCTGACCAGACCGCCCACGGCGACGGGCATGACGGTGCCGGTCGAAATCGCGGCCTCGATCTGCGACAGCCGCAGCAGCGACGAGAAGATTTCCAGCGCCGAATCCAGGTCCTCGACCGCGTCCTCGATGGTGGCGCGGAACGCATCGGGCGTGTGGTCGGCGACCGATGCCGCTTCCAGCCGCTGTCGCAGGCGCGAGAGCGGGCGGCGCATGTCGTGCGCGATGTCGTTCGAGACCTGCTGCAGGCTGGCGATCAGCCGTTCGTTGCGCTCCAGCATCGCGTTGAGGGCGTGGGCCAGGTCATCGAATTCGTCATTCGCCCCCTGATGGGGAATCCGCTGCGAGAGATCGCCGTTCATGATCCGCCGCGCGATCGCGCCGATCGTCTCGATCCGGCCCAGGATGATGGCGCTGAGGATCAGGCCGCCCCCCACGCCCAGCACGGCGAACCCCACGAGACTCCAGCCCACGACGATCCGGAATTCATGCCGCAGCCGGCGCAGGGGCGATGCATCGATCCCCACGAAGAAATAACCGCCATCGACCAGGACCAGGCCCTGGCCGTACACCAGGCCGTTCGCCTCGCCGAAGGGCCGCCGATGCGCCCGCGACAGCCAGCGACTGCCGGGCACGGGGCGCAGATTCAGCATGTTGCCCGCCATGACGTGGCCCGAACCATCCTGCAGCAGATAGAAGAAATCCGGTTCATGGCGCACCAGGTCCCGCACGACCGGCAGAAGATGCTCCAGGTCCCGCGTGCCGGCCGCCGACAGGGCTTCCGCCTGTTCCGTCGTGGCGGCACGGCGGATCTGGCCTTCCAGCGAACGCTGGCTCCGCCATCCCGACAGCAGGATCACCAGGATGCCCGACAGCATCAGGAACCCCGCGAACAGGATGACGATCCGGAAGGACAGGCTGGACGTGAGCCGCCGCAAGGTGCGGAACCGGCCCCTGCCGGCCGGGGACATCATCACGATTCCGCGCCCGCCACGCCGCCCATGACGTAGCCGGCGCCACGAATGGTCTGGATCACCTGCCGCCCATCCGGCCCCAGCTTGTCGCGCAGGCGGCTGAGATGGGTTTCGACGAGATTCGTGTGCACCGGAAAATCCACGTTCCAGGCGTGCAGCAGCATCCGCCGCGACAGGATCGTCCCTGGATTGCGCATGAAATATTCCAGGATCCTGACCTCCTGCGGCTGCAGGAACAGCTTTTCCCCATGACGCGTGACCTCGCGCGTCAGCAGGTCCAGCGTGATGCCCGCCGCCCGCAGGACGGTGGCGTCCCGCGCCAGGCCCATCCGGCGCAGCAGGACCGCAACCCGGGCCGCCAGTTCGCGCACCGCGAACGGCTTGACCAGGTAATCGTCCGCCCCGCCCCGCAGGCCGCCGACGCGGCTGTTGACCCCGTCCATCGTGGTCAGGAACAGGACGGGGATGCGAATTCCGACCTCGCGCACGCGCTTCAGAATCGCCATGCCATCCAGGCCCGGCAGCATCCGGTCCAGCACGATGACGTCCCAGTGCCGGCCCAGGGCCGCCGACAGCCCGTCGGTACCGTTGGCGACCCACGTCACGCCGATCCCGTCCCGCGCCAGGCCATCGCGAACATAGGCGGCCGTATGAGGATCGTCTTCGACCAGGAGCAACCGGACAGGGGAAGGAACATGGGTCATGGGGCCCCGCCGAGGATAAAGCCGCCCTCCCCCTCGTAAAGGGCGTCCACGGTAGATTGGGATTTTTTAAGATAGGCCGGATCAGGTGCTTGCGGACGACGATCCTAACCATCGACCCGCTGCGCCCGGACGATGGCGTCCAGGAACATGCGCGCGCAGGAATCCCAACTGAAGCGTGCCGCATGGGCGCGACAGGCCGCGCGGTCGCCCTTCAGCGCGGCCAGGATATTGGTCCGCAGGTCCGGGCCGATCGCCCCAACCGCCGAGACCCCGGGCGGCAGGATGTCGCGCGGGCCCGTCACGTCGAACGCCGCGACCGGCAGGCCGCAGGACAGGGCTTCCAGGATCACCAGCCCGAACGTGTCGGTCAGGCTGGGAAACACGAACACGTCGCTGGCGGCATAGGCCGCCGCCAGGTCGGCACCGTCCAGGTAACCGGTGAACACGACGCCGGGGTAGCGCGCAGCCAGTTCGGCGCGGTCCGGCCCGTCCCCCACCACGATCCTGGTCCCCGGCAGGTCGAGATCGAGGAAGGCCGTCAAATTCTTCTCGACCGCCACCCGCCCGACCGAGAGCAGATAGGGCCCCGGCACGCCGTGGAGCGCCTGCCAGTCATGCCCGGTCGTGCCGGGGCGGAACCGGTCGGCATCGACACCGCGCGTCCAGCATTCCAGGTGCCGGAAGCCGCGATCGTTCAATTCCCCCAGCATGCTGGGGGTCGGCACCAGTGTCAGTGCCGCCGCCGCATGGAACCAGCGCAGGAAGCGGTAGGGCAGACGTGTCGAAAGACCGGTGCGCGCGCGGATATATTCCGGAAAGCGCGTATGGAACGAGGTCGTGAAGCATCGCCCGTTACGGATCGCCCAGCGGCGGGCGGCCAGGCCCAGCGGGCCCTCGGTCACGATATGGATCGCGTCGGGCCGGAATTCCGCGATCAGCCGGGACATCTCCCGCCCGGGCAGGATGCTCAGCCGGATTTCCGGATAGGTCGGGCACGGCACGGTGCGGAACAGGTGTGGACCGACGACCCGAACGATCTGGCCCATCGCCCGCAATTCGTCGCTGAGGCGCGAGATGGTGCGGACCACGCCGTTGACCTGGGGATACCAGGCATCGCTGACGATCAGGATGCGCAAGGCACGCGGAGCCACCGTGACGCGCGGTGCCGTGTCGAGAACCGCAAGCTGCGCCGTCATTCAGGCACCGGCCGGGAACAGGAACGAGGCCAGGCGCGACGGCGCCCCGGTCCGGCGGCGGACATCGGTCATGTCCAGCAATTCCATGCTGCCGTCATGATGTTCCACCAGGGCGCTGCAGCTTTCGACCCAGTCGCCGTCATTCATGTAGAGTATCCCGTCCAGATCCTTGATGACGGCATGATGGATGTGGCCGCAGATCACGCCGTCCACCCCGCGCCGCCGGGCCTCGTCCGCCACGGCGGTCTCGAACCGGTCGATGGCCATCAAGGCGCCCTTCACCTGCCGCTTCAGCCATTGCGACAGCGACCGATAGGGCAGGCCCAGGCGGCGGCGCACCTGGTTGAACCAGCGATTGACGACCAGCGCCACGGTATAGGCCCGGTCGCCCAGCATCGCCAGGAACGGGGCATAGCGGACCACGCTGTCGAATTCATCCCCATGCAGGACGAGGAACCTCTTGCCCGAAGCGGTCACGTGCTCGACCTGCCCGCACAGCCTGATGCCCGCGACTTCCAGCCTGTGAGGCAGCAGGCGGCGGAAAATTTCGTCATGATTGCCCGGGATATAGAAAATCTCGGTCCCCGTGCGGCCCATGCGCAGGATCAGGTTCACGACGTCGTCGTGATGGGCGTTCCAGAACCAGGACCGCTTGAGCTTCCATCCGTCGATGATGTCACCGACCAGATAGAGACGCTGGCATGTCACGTTGCGCAGGAATTCCGCCAGCAGGTCCGCGCGGCAGTCGCGCGTGCCCAGATGAACGTCCGAAAGGAAGACGGCCCGATAGCTGGCGGAGGCGGGTCGGTCGTTCAGAATCACGTTCATCGCGAACAGCACACCCTGATGAGAGACGGGCCCCTTCTAGCCGCATCCCCCCGTTTCTTTTATGTATCTTTCGTGAAATCCCGACGCGGGACATCACCTGCCGCCAATAGCATGCCCACCCGCGGAACACTGAAAAATCGTGTCGGACTTGACAAGAAGATCTGGTACGATTAGAAGTATTTCGACGGTTCCTTCTTGTCAGAAGGATTAAAAGGGAACGAAGTGCGGATTACGGTCCAATGCTTCGGCTGTCCCCGCAACTGTAAGCGGTATGTCTGTGCGTCGCCGGATATCATGGTCCGGACCACTGGGAACACTCATCCCGGGAAGGTTATGCAGGACGTGATGCCGCAAGCCAGGAGACCTGCCGTCTGCATTGGTTGCGACCGGGAACTGTCGGGCGGGGTGTCCTGACGGTGTGGTGTCATCGTCCGTCGCACAGACGGGCGGCCTTATGACAGTACGCTCTCGTGGCAACGATGATGTGACCGCGAGACCTGGACCTGATGAGTGTTTTCCGTAATCTGTTGATCGCTTCGAGCACGTTCGTGGCGATGGGAACCTGCGTGGCGCAGGCTGACGAGCCCGCGAAGCAAGCTGCCCCGGCCAAGCGATCGAAGCCACATGTTGTCCAGGGCGGCGACCAGGCCGGCAAGTCGAAGCCCGCGACCACGTCATCGAACGTCCCGGCCCGGACATCCAGCCCCGCCGTTTCCACGCAGACCGCCGAACTGCCCGAACTGATCAGTGTCAGTGCCGCGCGCCGGCCGACCTCGGTCGACGATATCGGCACCAGCATGACGATCGTGACCGAACAGCAGATCCAGACCCAGCAGCGCCGGGGACTGGCCGATATCCTGGAGCGCCAGCCGGGCCTGAACGTCGTGCAGACGGGTGGCCCCGGGGGGACGACATCCATTTTCATGCGCGGCAACAACGCGAACGAGGTCAAGGTCCGTCTGGACGGCATGGACGTCAATGACGGCAGTTCCGCCCAGGGTATGTTCGACGCCGCCCAGTTCATGACGGACGGCATGGGACGGATCGAGATCCTGCGCGGCCCGCAAAGCGGCCTGTATGGCGCGGATGCCATGGCAGGCGTGATCGATATCACCACGGCGCAGGGGGAAGGCCGCTTCAAGCCCTTCGTCCGGATCGAAGGCGGCGGATACGGCACCTTCAACCAGGTCTTCGGCGCGCGCGGCAGCAAGGGGCGCTTCCATTACAACGTTGAATTTTCCCATTACCGAATGGACGGATTCAACAACATCCCGTCTTATATCGAGCGCGCCTACAACGCCGACTGGCGGCAGCGCCACGAAGGCAATCGCAACGACAACCGCAGCGCCAATATCCGCCTGGGGTATGATGTTGCCCGCAATTTCGACCTGGGCCTGACGACCCGCCTGATACAGGGAAACAACCACAGCTATTCCCTCTATGACCTGCAAAACGAGTATTTCGGATATTCCGGCGTGCGCGAACAAAACAACACGAACGAGGCGATCGTGCGGGGTACGGCGCATCATGTCTCGTTCAACGGGCTGTTCGACCAGGTGATCGGCCTGGGATACATGACCAACCGCAATCGCTGGACGGAGACGGGAACGAGCTATGGCAGCCCGATCAACCCCGATCCCGATTACTACCGTTCCGACCGGTTGAAGATCGACTGGCACGGCACGTTCAATTTCCGGCAGTACGGTCAGTTCATGGTCGGCGCCGAACATTTCCACGAGACATTCAATACCAGCCAGGCCGGCGGCATTTCTGGTCCCGGATATGACACGTCCGCCGGCATGGACACGACCGCCGGATACGGGCAGTACCAGGGAAACTGGAACCACATCCTGTATGGCGCCGCCAATATCCGGTATGATGCGAATTCACGATACGGCAACCATGTGACCTGGCGCGTGGCGCCCGCCATCCATGTTCCGGGCACCGGCACCATCATCAAGGCCAGCGCCGGTTCCGGATTTCATGGACCGTCCCTGTACCAGCTCTTCGCCAACCAGGGCGGGTACGGGTATTCCGAAAAGGGCAATCCGAACCTGAAGGCCGAACAACTGATCGGCTATGACGCCGGGGTCGAGCAGAAGCTGCTGCATGATAGCCTGAATTTCGGCGCGACCTGGTATGACAACCGGGTCCGGAACCTGATCCAGTCGACCCTGTCCATTGATTCCTCCTATAACTACAACTATTCGTACGCCAACGTGGACCGGGCGCGCATGTACGGCGTGGAGGCCTTCCTGAACTGGAAGGCACGCCGCGACCTGCAGTTCAACCTGAGCTACACCTGGACCCATGCGCGCAACGAGACGGACGATACGGAACTGCAGCGCCGTCCCCAGCATAAATTCAACTTCAACACGACATGGACGCCCATCCAGGACCTGACCTTTTCGGGAAACATCCTGTACACCAGCGCCTGGCGCGACCTGCCGGTCATCGGCAGCGAATCATGCAGCGTATGCGCCAAGGGGCATGGCTATTTTACGATCGATATCGCCGCCAATTACAAGATCAACAGATATGTCTCGGTCTATGCGCGCGCGGACAACCTGCTGAACAGGCAATATGAGGACCCGATCGGCTACCTGCAGCCCGGGCGCGCGGGCTATGGCGGCTTTACGCTGAATTACTGACATGAAACGGGCGCTCTGGGGCATGGTGGCGGGTTTGCTGGCATGGACCAGCGCGGGCCAGGGCCGGCCGTTGCCCCGGGTGGCGTCCCTGAACCTCTGCACGGACCAGCTTGTCCTGATGCTGGCCGAACCGGAGCAGATCGTCGGGCTGAGCCCGATTGCGCGGGACTGCTGGAGTTCCGTTCTGTGCGAACAGGCCCGCCATGCCCCCGTCATGCGGCCGACGGCGGAAAATATCGTCTCGGCCCGCCCCGACGTGGTGCTGGGGGGCGTCTATACGGCGGCGGTCGCCATGCAGGCGGCGCGGGAGGAAGGGGCCCGGGTCATTGCCTTTCCCCCCGTCAAGGCGCTGGCGGATATTCCCGCCCAGATCATGACGGTGGCGAATGCGGTCGGGGCGCCGGAGCGCGGGCGGGCGCTTGCCGATGCCTTCGTCGTCCGCCTTGCGTCCCTTTCGGCGGACCGCCGGCCCGATGATCCCACCGCCGCCATTTATGCCGCGAACGGCTTTGTCATGCACGGCGGATCGCTGCCGGACGACGTGCTGGCCCATGCCGGTTTTCGGAACTATGCGACCACCATGGACCTGGCGCCATCGCCCCGCCTGCCCATGGAAGTGCTGATCGCCCATCCGCCCGACCTGCTGATTCTGGATCGTTCCGGCCAGGGCCATTCGCTGGCGCAGGCCCTGCTGGACCATCCGGCCTTGCAGCAGGCTTTCGCGGGACGTCACCATCTGGACCTGCCCGCGCGCCTGTGGCTGTGTGGCCTGCCACAGACATTGGACAGTATCGCCATGCTGCGTGCCGCGCGCCAGGACCTTGGACCATCGCCGTGACGTCCGCCCGGAAGATCCTCTGGCTCAACGTCCTGCTGGCCGTGGCGGTGGTGGGCCTGTCCTGCGCCTCGCTGATGTGGGGCGAGACGCGGCTGTCCTTCCTCACCGCGCTGAGGGACATGGCGGCGGGCCGGCATACGGCGGGCGCGATCATCGTCGGCCAGTTGCGCCTGCCCCGCACCCTGCTGGCCGTCGTGGTGGGGGGCGTCCTGGGATTGTCCGGCGCCGTGCTGCAGGGCTACCTGCGCAACCCGCTGGCCGATCCGGGCATCCTTGGCGTGTCGGGCGGGGCGGCGCTGGGGGCCGTCATCGTCTTTTATACGGGATTGATGCAGGTCTCCGTGGCCATCCTTCCGCTGGGCGGACTGGCCGGCGCGCTGTGCGCCACCGCGATATTGATGGGGCTGGTCGGGCGCAGCGGCGCGCTGGTCCTGCTGCTGGCCGGTGCGGCGCTCAGCAGCTTTGCCGCCGCCCTGACGGCCCTGACGCTGAATCTGGTGCCCAGCCCCTATGCCTCGTTCGAAATCATGCACTGGGTCATGGGATCGCTGACGGACCGGACGTTCACGCATGTCTGGATCAGCCTGCCGGGCGCGATCTGCGGCACCCTGCTGATGCTGTCGGCCGGACGCGCGCTGGATGCGCTGACGCTGGGCGAGGATGTGGCGGAAAGCCTCGGCTTCCGGCTGTTCGGGCTGCGGGGCGTCCAGACGCGGATCGTGCTGGGATGCGCACTGGCGGTCGGGTCCTGCGTCGCCGTTTCGGGGGCCATCGGGTTTGTCGGCCTGGTCGTGCCGCATCTCCTGCGGTCCCTGACGGGCTACCAGCCGTCGCGCCTGCTGCTGCCGTCCCTGCTGGGGGGAAGCTGCCTGCTTCTGCTGGCGGATATGGTGGTGCGCCTGGTGACGGTGGGACCGGAACTGCAACTGGGCGTGCTGACGGCGCTGGTCGGCGCGCCGGTTTTCTTCGCCCGGGTCATCATGCTGAAGAGGACGGCGTCATGATCCTGATGCAGGCACAGGATATCTCGTTGACGCGCGGCGGTCGCAAGGTCGTCGATGCGGCATCCCTGACATTGGAGGCCGGGCGCGTCATGGGCCTGATCGGCCCCAACGGCGCGGGAAAAAGTACCGCCCTGCGCATGCTGGCGGGGCTGCTGACGCCCGATTGCGGTCATGTCCGGCTGCAGGATCGCGATATCGGCCGGATCGGGGCGGAGATGCGCGCCCGGCAGGTGGCCTTCATCCCGCAGGACGGGCAGAAACCGCCCCCCATGCCGGTACGGGCGCTGGTGGCCCTGGGACGCCTGCCGCACGGACAGGCGGGCGAACGGGCGGCCGGCCATCCGGTCGTGGAGGACGCGCTGGCCGCGACCGACATGCTGGAACTGCAGAATCGTCCGGCCAGCCACCTGTCGGGCGGCGAACGGGCGCGGATGAACCTGGCCCGCGCGCTGGCCACCAGCACGCCGGTCATCCTGGCGGACGAACCCATCGCCGCCCTCGATCCCGCCCATGCCCTGTCGATGATGCAGTTGTTTCGCGTTCTGGCGGCCCAGGGCAAGGGGATCGTCGTCGTGTTGCACGACCTGGCCCTGGCGGCCCGGTTCTGTGATGAACTGGTGCTGATGCACCAGGGCCGTGTCGTCCGGCATGGCCTGCCCGAACAGGTCCTGCAGGATACCATCATGGGGTCCGTCTATGGCGTGACGGTCAAGCGGATCGAAAATGCCGTGATCCCGTGGGCATTGTGCCGCTGATGCCCACGGAATCAGGCATCGCGACCGTGACGGCTGCCGCTTCCGTCCTGCTGGTGCGCCACCCCCCGGTCCAGGTCGCGGCCGGCCTGTGCTACGGCCGGCTGGATGTCGGGTTGCTGCCGGGATGGGAAGCGCGGGCCAACGGCCTGGCCGTGCTGGCCCGGGGTGCCGCGATCCGCATGATCCACAGCGCGCCCGCCACGCGATGCCGGCTGGTCGCCGAGCGGCTGGCCCGGGCGACCGGGCAGACGCTGCGGATCGATCCGCGCCTGGCGGAGCTGGATTTCGGCGCCTGGGAGGGCACGCCCTGGGCGGCCCTCGACCGCGCGGCACTGGATCAATGGGCCGCCGACCCCGAAGGCTTCGCGCCGCCCGGCGGCGAAAGCGGCGGCGCGCTGCGCCGCCGGGTCACGGCATTCTGGACCGACCTGCGCGATGCGGGACAGGCCGCCTGCGTCCTGACCCATGGCGGGCCGCTGCGGCTGCTCTACGCGCTGGCGGCCGGGCGAACGCCGCATCTTCTGGCGCCCGCGCCGCCGCAAGGCAGCGCCCGCCTGTTTTCCCTGGACCCGCGCGCGTTCACGCCTTCCGCAGGAACTCGGCCTTGAGCATGTAGCCGCCGGCCTCGACCGCGTGGTCGCCGTCCCGCAGGCGGATATTCTTGATCTTGGTCCCGACTTTCAGCGTCGTGGAGGAACCCTTTACCTTGAGGTCCTTGATCATCACCACCGTGTCGCCATCGGCAAGGACCACGCCGTTGGCATCGCGTATCACCTCTGCGGCGGGGGCAGCGTCGGCGATGTCGACAGGCCATTCATACCCGCAGGTGTCGCAGACATGGTTCGCCCCCTCGACATGCGTCTCGTCCAGGGTGCATTGCGGGCAGGCGGGCGTAGGGATGCTCATGCACGGGACTTACCCCCCCGACGTCCGGCATACAATCCCCCCGCATCTGTCAGGGTTTCCGGCGCGTCGGCACCGGAACATTGCAGAGGGTGACGCCATGCGCCGGTTGGACGAAGAATGGGTCCGTGCGGTTGGCGCGGGCATCCAGATAGGCCGAAAAAGCCGCATCGTCGGTGCGCATCACCTGAAGACGCGGCTGCTGCGCGCGGGGCAGGTCAACGGCAAGCGAGATGCTGCGAATTGCAATATCCTGCGCCTTGTCGGCATAAAATCCCAAGGCCGCCGTCCCGCGCGGCAATGCGCCCAGATGTTCCATGCCCGTCAGGACGCGGCCCACGACGGCCAGATTGCGATCAAGCTGGCGCGGTGCCTCGCCGTTGACCGCATACAGTTCCTGCCCATCGCCGGTATCGGGCGGCATGTCGCGCGCCACACCGATCATGCCATAGCAGTGCGCAAGCCAGACACGGTTCCCGTCCGTCCCCACCGGCCATCCTGCGGCGAACCCGGTGGCCGGTGCATACGGATCGGAAAAACCGAGTGGGCGAATGGCAATTCCCTGGCGGTTGCGATCGTATTCCGCCGGCGGATGCGCGACAAAGTCCACGGGCGGTTTCGCCTTTTCGTCGCGCGGGGCCCATTGCACGACGTAATCGTCCTGCACGCGGATGACGGCCCCGCCATCCCACACATGCGCGCGCGCCAGATGCACGATATTGCCGGTATGGACCGGCGCGAACTGCGGCGCGAGTTCGATCACAATTTGCGCGCCATCGCCCAGCGTCATCACCAGAAGCCGGTCCGCCGGCACGTCGGCCCAGGCCGTGCCCGGCGCATGGGCCACGATCTCGGAAGGGCTGGGCGCCGCGATCGCCACATTCGGCAGCAGCAGGGCGAGGATCGGCAGAAGACGACGCATGACGGCGATCATGCCTGCCGCGACTGGGGCACGGCAAGCCGGAAACCGTCGCAAAGAGACCCCTCCGGTCATCCCCCGGGCATGACCCGGACCAGTATCACGCTGGCGCCGACCAGACCGCACAGGGACAGCGCCACGGTCAGGATCAACGGCTGACCCGCCCGCATGACCGAACGAAGATCGATACTGAGACCCAGGGCCGCCATGGCGAGAATGGTCAGCACCGTGGCGGCGACATTGAGGGGGGCGACGATCCCATGCGGAATCATATCGAAGGATCGGCCGGCCATCATGATCAGGAAGCCGGTAATGTACCAGGGGACCAGCCGTGTTCTTCGCCGGGGCCCGCCGTCGAACCCGGAGGAGAGCCACGACAGAACGACGCAGACGGGACCGAGCATGAGCACCCGCATCAGTTTGACGAGGGTGCCCATATGGACGGCCGCCAGGCCGAAGGGCGAGGAGGCCGCGATCACCTGCGGCACGGCATACACCGTCAGGCCCGCGAGGGCGCCGCGCGCGGCATCGCTGACGTTCAGGACCGGCGCCAGAAGCGGCAGCCCCAGGACAATCACAAGGCCGCCGGCCGCCGTGAATGCGATGGTTGCGCCAACGTCTTCGTCCCGGGCATGGATCACGGGGGCCGCCGCCATGATCGCGGAATTGCCGCAGATGGAATTGCCGCAGGCGACCAGAAGGGTCTGGGAAACCGGCAGCCCCGCTACCCGCCCGACGCAGCAGGTAAAGGCCAGGCTGAACGCCACGATCCCCGCGACACCCGCCAGAAGCCATGGACCGGCGGAAAGCACGGCACCAATGCTGAAGGACGCACCCAAGCAAGCTATGGCGATATTGAGAAGGGTCCTGGAACAGTAACGAATGCCCGGAACCCATAAACGACCCGGCTCGTAAACGGTCCGGATGCACACGCCGACAAGAAGGGCGAGATTCAGGGGTTCCAGCCACGCTTTTCCCAACAGGCTTCCCTCGGCCCATGCGAGCAGGGAGGCAAGGCCCGATATCGCGAGGCAGAGCAGGACGCCCGGCATGCGGCACGCCAGAAAACGGCTGGCTCGCCGCCGCCAGGACACGCCGGAATAAAGCATCATGTCACCGCCCTTTCCTTCGCCACGAAGACTAGGAGGCAGCCATCTCATCACTCCAACTCATAATTTTTCTGATTCCGATCGGAAATCGTGATTGGTTGTGATATCCGGCGGGCATGACCCTGGAACAACTCCGCCTCTTTATCGCCGTCGCGGAACGGGAACACGTCACCGCCGCCAGCCGCGCCCTGAACGTGACCCAGTCCGCCGTATCGGCCGCCATCGCGACGCTGGAAGAACGGCATGGCGTGAAGCTCTTCCACCGTGTCGGCCGGGGCATTCGCCTGACGGACGCCGGCCGGCTGTTCCTGCCCGAGGCCCGTGCTGTCCTGGCCCGGGCCGTGGCGGCCGAAAACGTGCTGGACGATTTCAGCGGCCTGAAGCGCGGCACATTGCGTGTCGTGGCCAGCCAGACCATCGCCGCGTATTGGCTGCCCCCCATTCTGGTATCGTTTCGCAAGCAATATCCAGGGATTACGATCGACCTGGCGATCAGCAATACCGAAGACGCAGCCGCCAGGGTCAGGGACGGAGAGGTCGAACTGGGCATCGTCGAGGCGATCGTCGACGACCCCGCACTGGCGCAATGGCCGCTGGGGGAAGATCGCCTGACCATCATCCAGGCCGATCCGTGCCTGCCCCGGACGGTCGACCGGGCATGGCTACGGGCCGCCCGCTGGGTGATGCGGGAGCCCGGATCGGGTACGCGCTCGACGCTGGAGCAGCACCTCCGTCACCTCGGGATCGAACCCGAAGATCTGACCATCAGCCTTGTCCTGCCCTCCAACGAAAGCGTGCGGACGGCGATCGAAGCGGGGGCCGGGATCGGGGCCCTGTCCTCGCTGGTCGTGGTCCCGGCATTACAGGCCGGCACGGTGCACGCCGTGCCGCAGGCGCTGGGCGCGCGGTCGTTCTACGGGTTGCGACATAAGGAGCGCTATCGCAGCCCGGCCGCCGAGGCCCTGCTGAAGCTTATCGGCCAGGAGCCGCCGGAACGCCGAACCCGGTAGGTCGAGTCACACGGGATCGCACTCCCGCGCATGGTCCTTCGCCCTTACGACGCGCCCGTACGCATGCTGGCCGAACTCGGGCGCATATCGGTCATCCGCCCAGGCCATCCTGCCGGCGATCATCACGTTCCGCACCACACCCTGCGGGCGATTGACGACCTGCCTGCATCCGAACTGCCGACGGTCGATGAAGTGATAGGTGCTTTCCGGATTCCATTTTTGGAGCGCCACGGGATCGACGACGCAGAGATCCGCCTGTGCGCCCACACGCACCCGCCCCGCCTTGATCCCGAAGAATTCCGCCGGAAGCCCGGTCAGCCGATGGACGGCCAGGGAAACCCGCTGCAACCCCTCCCGCTGCGCCATTTTCAGCGTCCGCAGGTTGCCGTCATAGAACGCGATATTGGCCAGGTGCGCGCCGCTGTCGTTGAAACCGGGCAGCGTCTGGTCGTGGAACAGGAGTTTCCTGACCGTCGCTTCATCGCGATTGGCGATGGTCGTTTCCCACCGCAAATCCGTATCCCATTCCCGCAGAAGATGCAGAAGGAAGTCCGCGTCATCCTGGATCGGATCTGGAAATCCCGCGAAGAATGCCGCCTCGGCGTCATTGGCCGGCCCCCGTCGACCCTTGGATGCCTGGGCGGTTCGAAGCCTGCGACAGGGGGCCGCCAAGGTTTCGCCGGCCCAGTGGGGAAGCGGGCATTCGGCCACGACCATGTCTTCCAGCCGCCGGGTCAGGACGACGTCCTCCAGACGGAGCCGCCGCATCAGCCGGGCCAGCGACCAGCCCTTTTTTCCCTTCACCCACATCTTCCGGAACGCTTCGATCCAGGCGGGATCGTTCAGGATACGGGCACGGCCCTGGCGGTCGGCGAGTTCCAGCTCGTTGAGGGCCCTCAATTCCGGAATCTCGTCCGCGATCGGGTTGATGGCGCCGTCACTCCAGATCCGGAAGGACGACGACAGGGCCTGAAAACGGAATACCCCGCCCAGAAGCCTGGAATTCAGGATCGCGGACAGGAGCAGGCAGAGCGACACGGCCGACCGGTTGGTCCGCAGGTCAAGCGCCGCCAGCACGGTCGTCTTGAGCGGCCGGCCGTAAAGACGCCCGCTGGTCAGCAGGAAACTGCGCACGACAGCCGGGATATTGTCCTTGGACGGTGTCGCCTGCCAGACCCGGCCATAGCGGCGCACGACCGACGTAAGCCGGGACAATTCCTTGAACCCGGCATATTGCGTCGGGATCTTTTTCTTCTTGTTCGGCGCGTTGGCAAGGAAATGGAACGGCAGCGCGTCGGTCGAAAATCCCGCATAGCCCTGGGACATTCCCAGGTCCAGCAGCCGCTCCATGCGGGAAAGTTCCTGCCGGGTGGGCCGACGGCCCACGGACTGGTTCAGTCCCATGACTTCGATCCGAAGCATGGAATGCGGGATCAACGGCACCACATTGGGGCCGAGCGGAAGGCTTTCCAGATGATCGAGATAACCCGCCGAATCTGTCCATGTGCAGGTATCCGCAACCCGGCCCAGAACGGTTTTCGGCATGTTCTCGACGCGCGCGAAGCAATCCACGATCGGGTCCTCGCCGTCGCGCCGCTGATGGCCGTATATCACCCCGATGGAGCAGTTGCCCATCACGACCGTCGTGGTACCATGGCGCACCACTTCGGGGAGTTCGGGGGACAGTTCGACCTCCAGGTCGAGATGCGTGTGGATGTCGAGCAGCCCCGGCATCAGCCATAGACCCCGACAGTCAATCTCGGTCGTCCCTTCGTCCGTCGCCAGGCCTGGCCCGATCGCGGTGATCCTGTCACCGGTTACGGCCACGTCGGAAATCAGGGGAGCACCTCCGGATCCATCGAAAAGAATGCCATTACGATAAACGATATCCGCCATATTTGTCTCCGAGAGCGGACGACGGATAAAAAATAACGAGCATATCGCAGATGTGATCGCTGCTCTGTCGCCCTGCCTGCCTGATTATAACAACCCGGGACCAGTCAAGTTCCAGAATCAATGATACCGTCGACGTTTCAATAGGATCGCGCGAAGGATTCCGGCGACCGGATATTACGATATCCGCGAACTCGATACCTTGGATGCAAACGAAAAGAGAGAGGAACAGGCCGATGCCGCATGTGATCATCAAGCTTCAGCCGGGAAAGTCGGAACATCAGAAGGAAACGATCGCGGAAGCCGTCGCCCAGGCCGTCATGGCCAGCGCGCCCTGTGCGGAGCGCGCGGTTTCGGTCTCCATCGAGGAAATCGCGCCGGAGGACTGGGTCGAGGCGGTCTACAAGCCCGATATCCTCGGCGGCCCGGGCACGCTGTACAAGCGCCCCGGGTACGATCCGCTTTGATTTACCGGACGATCCAGGCCCGCCGCGCGGGGTCGCGCCGTTCCCAGCCCCGCCGCTCCAGTTCGGGACTGTCCGACGGGTCCTGCGCGTAGCCGACGCAGAGATAGGCCAGGAACGTCCAGCGCGGATCGGCATCCAGGATGCGGGCGATCTGCTGCGGGTCGAGGATCGACACCCACCCCACCCCCAGGCCCGCCGCCGTGGCGGCCAGCCAGAACGTATGGACGGCCATGACGGCGGACCAGACCGTGGTCTGGGGCATCGTCAGCCGGCCCAGGCCCCTGCCCTGCGCCGGGTCGGCGTCGCAGAAGACCGCGACATGGTGCGGGGCGCGATCCAGCCCGGCCAGTTTCAGCGTGGCGTAGCGGGCGGCATCTTCCTCGGTGCGCGCCGCCAGCGCGTCGGCGTTGCAGCGCGCGAATTCCGCCCGGACCGCCGCCCGGCGCGCGGGGGAATCGACCCGCATGAAGCGCCAGGGTTCGCTCAGCCCCACCGAGGGCGCCAGGCAGGCGGTGGCCAGCAGGCCGTCCAGCACGGCAGGGTCCACCGGGTCGGTCCGGAAATGCCGCACGTCGCGCCGCCAGACGAACAGGCGGTCGAGCTGGGCGCGGAAATCGTCGGGAAACGCGGGGCGGGGATCGGGTTCGGTCATCACAGGACCGTTATGTACACCGCCAGGGCCACGATGACGATCCATTCGATCCGGCAGGCCCGGCGATAGAGGACCAGCGCACGGTCCAGATGGCCGATATCCGCATCCGGCGTGCCGTCGCCCATCCAGGCATCCTGCACCCGCACGCCGCCATAGAGGCGCGGACCGGCCAGGCGCAGCCCCAGCGCGCCGGCCATCGCGGCTTCGGGCCAGCCGGCATTGGGCGAGCGATGGTGCCGCGCGTCGTCCCGAAGGGCCCGCCAGACGGCCCCCCGCCGCGCGCGCGGCGCCGCCAGGAAAATCCACAGCGCCGACAGGCGCGAAGCCGGCAGGTTGATCCCGTCGTCCAGCCGCGCGGCGGCGAAGCCGAAGGCGGCGTGGCGGGGCGTCAGGTGCCCGATCATGCTGTCGGCGGTATTGACGGCCTTGTAGAAGACCGCGCCCGGCAGGCCCAGCAGCGCCGTCCAGAGCAGCGGCGCCACCACGCCGTCCGAGAAATTTTCCGCCAGGCTTTCGATCGCGGCCCGCACGATGCCCGCGCGGTCCAGCCCCGCCGTGTCGCGCCCCACGATGCGTCCCACCGCCGCCCGGCCACCCGCCAGCCCGCCCCCGCGCAACCCCGTGCCCACGTCGGCCACATGGTCGTGCAGCGAGCGCTGGGCGACCAGGGTGCCGGCGGCCACCGCCTGCAGCAGGATCGCAAGGCCGCGCGGCAGCACGCGGTCCATCAGCCATACCGCCCCACAGGCCAGGCCGACCGGCACCGCGACCACGATCGCCAGGGCCGCGAACCCCGCCGCCCGGCGGCCGGGCGACGACCAGCCGGGCCGATTGCCCAGGCGGTCCAGCCGGCCGATCAGCGCGCCGATCCACATCACCGGGTGGCCGATCCATGCGAAGACCGGGGCGGGATAGCCGACGCGCCATTCGATCACCGCCGCCAGCGCGGCCACGCTGAGCGTCGCGGACAAGGAAGCATCCGGCATCGGATCAGCCCGTCGCCATGTCCCACAGCAGCTTGCCGTTCAGCGCCAGGATGACCAGGGCGACCAGCCATGACAGGGCCGCGAACCCGCGCGAGATGGCGAAGGAGCCCATCATCCGCCGATCGGCGACGAACCAGACCAGCGGAATGACGGCGAAGGGCAATTGCATCGACAGCACCACCTGGCTGAACACCAGCAGCCGGTTCGTGCCCGCCGCGCCGTACAGCGCCGTGACCACCACCACCGGCACGATGGCCAGTCCCCGGGTCAGCAGCCGCCGCGCCCAGTGCGGCAGGCGCACATGCAGGAATCCCTCCATCACGATCTGGCCGGCCAGGGTGCCGGTGACGGTCGAATTCATCCCCGCCGCCAGCAGCGCCACGGCGAACAGCGTCGAGGCCACGCCCAGCCCCAGCAGCGGCGAGATCAGGCGATAGGCCTGCCCGATATCGGCCACGTCGCGATGCCCGCTGCCATGGAAGGCGGCACTGGCGACGATCAGGATCGCGGCATTGATGAAAAGCGCCATCATCAGCGCCAGCGTGCTGTCCCAGGTGGCCCAGCGGATCGCGTCGCGGCGCCCGGCCTCGGACCGGTCATAGGCCCGCGTCTGCACGATCGAGGAATGGAGGTACAGGTTATGCGGCATGACCGTCGCCCCGATGATGCCGATGGCGACATACAGCATGGCCGGGTCGGTCAGCAGGGCGGGCGTCGGAACCAGGCCACGCAGGACCGCCGCCACGGGCGGGGCCGCCGCGAGGATCTGGACCAGGAAGCACGCGGCGATGATGACCAGCAGGCCGATCACGAAGGCCTCCAGCACGCGGAATCCGCGGTTCATCAGCATCAGCACCAGGGCGGCGTCCAGGCCGGTGAGGATGGCGCCCGGCAGCAGCGGGAGGCCGAACAGCAATTGCAGCGCGATCGCGGTGCCGATGACCTCCGCCAGGTCGCAGGCGATGATCGCGGCCTCGCACGCCAGCCAGAGCGCGATGGTGACCGGCATCGGGAACCGGTCGCGGCACGCCTGCGCCAGGTCCCGCCCGGTGGCGATCCCCAGCCGGGCCGACAGGGCCTGCAGCAGGATGGCCATCAGGTTCGACAGCATGATGACCGACAGCAGCCGGTATCCGAACGCCGACCCGCCCGCCAGGTCCGTGGCCCAGTTGCCCGGGTCCATATAGCCGACCGATACCATGTATCCCGGCCCGGCGAAGGCCATCAGCCGCCGCCAGCCGGTGGCGCCGGGCGGAACGTGGACCGAGGCATGGGCTTCGGCCAGGCTGGCGAATGGATCGGGCATCGGGCGGCACACCAAGGGGGAGGAAGCCCGTCCAGCGTAGGGGCGGAGGATGAGAATATGCAATAAGCTATATGATGTGGCGCAGGCCATTTGGTATATGCTCACGTCGGTTTGCGTGCCCGCCCGTCGCCCCGGACCGGAATTGAGGCCGGTGCGGTTGCGGTATAGATGTCCTGCTGAAGCAGGTCCGGCGCCTGCGGGCGCGATGACGAGCAGATGGGGAGTTCCGGCAGGTGAAGAACGCACGCGCGGCGCGCAGGCCGGTCGCGCCCATGCCTGATCCCGACATCCAGTCCGAAGGCTTCCGCCAGGCGCGCGAGGCACGGCGCACGGCGCTGGTCGAGGATTATGTCGAACTGATCGACGACCTGCTGGCCGAGGGGCGTGAGGCGAGGCAGGTCGATATCGCCTGCCGGCTGGGGGTGTCGCAGCCGACCGTCGCCAAGATGCTGCGCCGGCTGACCGGCGACGGGCTGGTGACGCGCCGTCCCTATCGCGGCATCTTCCTGACCGAGTCCGGGCAGAAGATGGCCGAGGACAGCCGCGCCCGCCACCGCGTGGTCGAGGCGTTCCTGCGCGCGCTGGGGATCAGTGCCGACACCGCGCGCATCGATGCCGAGGGCATGGAACATTATGTCGGCGCCGAAACCCTGGCGGCTTTCCAGCGCGCCATCGATGCCGGACTGGCCGGATTCCTGCACCGTACCGCATCACGGGACCCCACGCCGCCAACTGGCACGTTGTAAAATCCGTCGCGCCGGGCTTGAGTAGGGACGACGGGCCAGCCAGGCATGCGTCAAGGAGGATGAAGTGAAGCAGATCCTGTCCGCCAGATTGACGCTGGGGGCCCTTGCCGTGGCCCCCGTTGCCGCGATCTGGGGCGTTCTCGCGGCTGATGCGCCGGCCCGGGCCGCGCCGCCGTCCACCACCGTTCCGGGCGCGATTCCCGCCATGGCCACGGCGCCCGCGCGCATGACCCCGAACGAGGCGGCCGCGGCAGCCGCCACCGGGCAGATCACGTTCTCGATGAAGGAGATCGATGTCGGCGCGGGTTATGCCTGGGGGACGGGACGCCTGGTCTATGGTGGCCAGACCTATGATTTCACCCTGAAGGGCGGCGGCTTGGTCGGGGTGGGCTTCTCGCACATCGAGGGCCACGGAACCGTGCGCAACCTGACGCGGCTGCGGGATTTCGAGGGCACCTACTGGGCCGTGCAGGGCGAAGCGACGATGGGCCTGGGACGCGGCGGCAAGCTGCTGGAAAACAACAACCTGGTCGATATCGACCTGGCCACCACGACCCGCGGCGCCCGCCTGGCCGCCGAGGCGATGCGCATCACGCTGCATCTCTCGGGCCCCGCCCGGGGCGCCACCCCCGGCTAGGGCAGCCGGGTCCTATTTCTGGGGGTAGGCGAAGGTAAAGGATTCGGCGAACGGGGCCCAGAATCCCGGGGTGCCGGTTTCCTGATCCACGTGGTGCATGAAGCCGTTCGCCTCCGGCGAGCCGTAGCGGAAGACGACCGTATAGGTGCCGGGGCCGTCCATGCGGACGTTGTCGGCATAATGCGGGCCGTCCTTGGCGGTCATGGCGTGCAGCGTGCCCGTTTGCTTCCAAGGGCTGCCGGCCCGCGTCAGCGTGTAGGTGACGGTCAGGTACGGCACCCAGCCCCCGTCGGGGAAGCCCCAGACATTGTCGGCCGTCGCGTGGATGTCGGTTTCCAGGTGAATGGAATCGGGCCCGGTGGGCATGCCCGCCATCATCGGCGCGACCTCGATCCCCACCAGGTAATTGGCGGCGATTTCCATGTCATGGGCATAGACCGGGCCGCCGATCGGATATTCCCGCGCCAGGGCGGGCGCGGCCACCCCCAGCAACGTGACGGCAAGGGCGGAAGCGGCAAGAAATCTGGCAGTCATCTTTTCCATTCCTGAACGGTCACGCACGGGCAGGCTGGCGGCGCATCCTGTGCCCCGCCACGACCAGTACCAGCAAAGTCACCAGCCATGCCACGATCTGCACGCCGGTCGGACGATCCGAGTAGCCCATCAGCGCCTTGGCGGCACGCCCCGCCATGCTGCCGTCGGACAGCAGCCATGACGAATCCCAGATATCGTAGCCCATGGCCGGAATCAGGTCGTCATTCGCCAGCAGGGCGGCGGCCTGGCTGGCCATGCCGGCGGCCAGAATCGACACCAGCCAGCCGGTGACGCTGAACAGGTGCCGCAGCGGAATCACCACCAGCCCCCGATACAGCGCCCAGGACAGGGCGCAGCCGCCGGCCACGCCCAGCAGGCCGCCGGTCAGCATCGGCACCAGGCCCGCCCCGGTGGAAACCGCGATCCCGTACAGGAACAGCACGACCTCCACCCCCTCGCGCAGGACCGCCACGGCCACGACGACCGCCAGCGCCGGCAGCGAGCGCGTGCCGCTGGCCACCGCCGCGCCGACCGCCTGCATGTCGCGCGCCATTTCGCGCCCGTGCCGCGCCATCCACACGATGTGCCAGCCCAGCATCAGCACCGCCAGGCAGAGGATCGACGCCGAGAACACATCCTGCCCGTTGCCGGACAGCGACTGCGACAGCGCCCCGGCGAACGCGGCGACGACGGCCGCCCCCAGCACGCCCGCCCCGATGCCGCCCGCCACCCACAGCCCGCGTCCGGCGATCCCGCGCGTGGCGGCCAGCACGATGCCGACGATCAGCCCGGCTTCCATCACCTCGCGAAAGACGATCAGCAGACTGCCCAGCATGTCAGTGTCCCTCTTGCGCCGTGACGGTACCCACGGCACTGTCCGGGTGGTAGTCGTCGAAGAACTTGTAGGTCCCGGGATGCAGCGGGCCGGCATGAACCGTGATCGTGCCGCCCTGGACGACGATCTTCTCGAACTTCATGTCGTAGCTTTCGAATTCGTCCACCGTGTCGTCCTGGTTGGACAGGGTGATCAGGAATCGCTGGCCGGCGGGAACGTCCAGATGGTCCGGCGTGAAATGATGGTCCTTCAGGACCAGGCGGTACGGGTCCTGCGCCGCCGCCGGCCGGGCCAGGCATACGAACAGGCACAGCGGCAGGATCAGGGACGGCACGGCACGCATGGGCGGATCCATCGGGAAAATATGATCTGCGGCTAACGCGACTGGTTCGCATTGTCAACTCAACATGCTATGCGGAACAGATTCGTCCATTCGGAAGACACCGATGTATCATCCCTTTGCCTTCATGCGCCTGCCCTACTCCGTGCTGACGGCACTCGACAGCCGGATGTACCATTACTGGATGCAGCCGGTGCATTATCTGGTCCGGATCGTCCACATCCTGAGCATGTCCGGCTTCTTCGGCATAGAGATGATCTTCGACTTCGCCCTGTTCCGCCGCAACGGACAGGCCACGCTGGGCGCGGTATCCCGGCTGATCATGCCATGGGTCCACTGGATGTTCGGCGTGGCGATGGTCAGTGGGGTGGCGCTGTTCTTCTACGACCCGGTCCGCATCGGCAGCCGCGGCTACCTGTCGCCCAAATTGCTGCTGATCGCGCTGGCGCTGGGGCTGGTGGCCCTGGTCCATCGCCGGATCTACCAGCCGTCGATGGGGGGGCGGCCGGCCGGGCTGCCGCGCTCGCGGGTCGTGGCGGTGGCGTCCCTGCTGCTGTGGACCGGGGTGATCGTCCTGTCGTGCCTGAACAGCGAGGGCGTGCCCAAGGTCTTCCTGCGGTAAAGCGGCAGGACCGCGCCCAGCACGCACAGCAGAAGATAGCATCGCCAAAGGGTCATCACGCCGCCGCCCTACGGTCATGACGGTTCCGGATCAAGCGGGCGTGCGCCCGCATGACATCCCCCGCCGCGCATTCGTGTTGGGAATATTTTAGGCCGCTCTCCCTGGACGGACGTGGCGCCCTTGCGGACCATGCGGCCATGGGCAACATGACGGTGCAGTACCCGCGTCCGGCCCCCCGGCGCCGGATGGCCTTCCCGGGGCAGGGAAACCGCACATGTCGGTGACGGGCCTCTTTATCCGCCGGCCGGTGGCGACGACGCTGCTGACGCTGGCCTGCGTCCTGTGCGGCGTCGTCGGCTATCTGACCCTGCCGGTCGCCGACCTGCCGAACATCGATTTTCCGGTGATCCAGGTCCAGGCGCAGGAACCCGGCGGCTCGCCCGAACAGATGGCCAGTTCGATCGCCGCACCGCTGGAACGCCATCTGGGCGAAATCGCGGGCCTGGAGGAAATGACGTCGCAATCCAGCACAGGCCAGGTCCGGCTGACCCTGCAGTTCGCGCTGTCGCGCGACGTCAACGGCGCGGCCCGCGATGTCGAGGCCGCGATCCAGGCCGCGCGCGCCGACCTGCCGACGACGCTGCGGCAGAATCCGCAATATTCCAAGGCAAACCCGAACGACCCGCCTGCCCTGCTGCTGGCGCTGACATCCGATACCATGCCGCTGCCGCAGGTCTACGACCAGGCGTCGAGCCTGATCCTGCCGCGCCTGTCGCAGGTCCGGGGCGTGGGGCTGGTGCAGCTCAGCGGCAGCGCGCTGCCCGCCGTGCGGGTCGAGATCGATCCGCAGGCGCTGTACAAGTTCGGGATCGGGTTCGAGGACATCCGCGCCGCCCTCGCCTCGGCCAACGCCCATACGCCCAAGGGCTTCATCGACCAGGACGGGCAGCGCCTGACGCTGGAGACCAACGACCAGGCCCGCGACGCCCAGGCCTATCGTGACCTGGTCATCGCCTATCGCAACGGCCGCGCCGTGCGCCTGACCGACGTGGCGCAGGTGGTGGACGGGGTCGAGGACGTGCGCAATGCGGGATATTACAACCGCAAGCCGGCCATCGTGGTGCAGGTCTTCATGCAGGCCGGCGGCAATATCGTGCAGGCCCTGGACCAGATCCATGCCGAGATGCCGCAACTGGAGGCCGCCCTGCCGGCGGCGATCCGGATGCAGACCTTCATGGACCGGTCGATGACCATCCGCGCGTCGCTGGCCGACACGCGCATGACGCTGGTCCTGTCGGTGATGCTGGTGGTGCTGACGGTGCTGCTGTTCCTGGGCACGCTGGGGGTGATCAGCCTGCTGGGCTATTCGCTGGACAACATGTCGCTGATGGCCCTGACGATTTCCACCGGCTTCGTTGTCGATGATGCCATCGTGGTGCTGGAAAACGTCACCCGCCACGTGGAGAAGGGCATCCCCCCCTTCGAGGCTGCGCGGCGCGGGTCGTCGAACCAGGGGAACCTGTTCATCGTCCTGACCGACAAGTCGAAGCGCGGCCATCCGCCTTCGACCACCATCGGGAATCTCAACCGCCGGTCGCATTTCATGACCGGGGCACGGTTCTACGCGCTGCTGCGCAGCGCGATCCGCGTCGGCGCGCGGCCCAGCAACGCTGGCGTATCAATATACCTTGCAGGGCAACGACACGGCCGCGCTGTACGACTGGACGCAGAAGCTGGTCACCGCCCTGTCCGCGCAGCCGGAACTGGCGGACGTGTCGTCCGACGTGCTGCTGGGCGACCTGGCGCTGGATGTCGCGATCGACCGCGACACGGGGGCCCGCACGCAACTGACGCCGCAATTGATCGCCAACACATTGTATGATGCCTACGGCCAGCGCCCGGCCTCGATCATCTACAATCATTTGAACCAGTATCGCGTGGTGATGGAGGCCGCGCCCCGTTTCTGGCAGGACCCAGCCTCGCTCCGCCAGGTGTGGGTCAGTGTCGCGGGCGGCACGGCGCAGGGGGGCACCCAGGCGAACACCATCCGCGTGCCGCTGGCGACGGCCACCACGGCCACCACGGCCGCGGCGCAGAGTGCCGCGTCCTTCACAAACCAGATCGCCAACACGCTTGCGGGCGGCCATTCGGCATCGAACGGTTCGGCGGTCTCGACGGGCGCCGAAACCATGGTCCCGCTGCAGGTGGTCAGCCAGACCACGCCGGGGAACATCGCGCTGGCCGTCAATCATGAGGGACAGGCTGTCGCGGCCACGATTTCGTTCAACCTGCCGACCGGCGTGCCGCTGGGACGGGCCCTCCAGGTCGTCGACGCCCAGGTCCGGCGCCTGAAGATGCCCCCGAGCATCCATGGCGCCTTCAGCGGCAATGCCGCGCAACTGCAGAATTCCGCCAGCAGCGAGACCCTGCTGATCGTGGCCGCGCTGGCCGCGGTCTACATGGTCCTGGGAATCCTGTACCAAAGCTACCTGCACCCCCTGACCATCCTGTCCACCCTGCCCTCGGCGGGGGTCGGCGCCCTGGTGGCCCTGTGGGTATTCGGGCAGCAATTCTCGCTGATGGCCATCATCGGGGGGCTGGCGGTCTGCCAGGCCCTGACCCTGTTCACGACCCCCATCGTCTACCTGACCCTGGAACAGATGGCCCGCCGCGTGACGGCATGGCGCGGGACCATGCCGCCCGGCCATCCCAATACGGGTCTGTATTGATATCTATTGTGTATGCGATAGAATACCAGGGGACCTATTCGGGGCAGCGTCCAACGGCCCGATCCGAAACGGAGTTGAGACGTGACTGATCATCCCCCGGCCACCGTGTCCCGGCCGGACGCACAGACGAACGACGCCGTTCCCCCCCAGGCGATACGCGCGCGACTCTTTCCCTTCACGGGCCCGGTTCCAGCCGAGCGCGTCATTCGGGGCGTGTGTATCGGTGGTGTGATATCGCTGGTTCTGTGGGCCCTGCTGGTCGGCATCATCATGGTGATCCGACGCCTGTAACAGGTTGTTTTAAACCGTATTCGACGAAATACCGGGCGACGGCACATGTGGATGGCCGGCCCGCGCCGCTGCCCGCCGGGCACGCGATGCGTGCCGGTGATGCGTACCGGTCTGGCACGAATCATGCGTGCCGTGCTTCACGCCCGTCGCGATCCGTGGACGATATTTATATCACCCCTGGTGATCGGCAATTGAGAAATACCACTTATTCTGATGATTTCAATTTATATGCCGGAGATGATATCGTATAATAACGCGTTTGAGAGTCTGGGAATCCGCGATGATGTTAAGTGACACGTTTCAGCCGCTTTATTCCCTGTCCGGGCTGGGCGTGGGCTTTCTGGTCGGCGTCACGGGCGTGGGCGGCGGATCGCTGATGACGCCGCTGCTGATCCTGCTGTTCGGAATCCATCCCCAGACCGCGGTCGGGACCGATCTGCTCTACGCCGCCATTACCAAGGCCGTCGGCACCGGCGTCCATGGCTTTTCGGGCGGGGTGGACTGGAAGGTCGTGCGGCGCCTGTCCAGCGGCAGCATCCCGGCCTCGGCCATCGCGCTGGTGATCCTGCATGTGCTGGGCGCCCCGTCATCGGTCACCACGCAGCTCATTACCCG
Organism: Gluconacetobacter diazotrophicus PA1 5; assembly: GCF_000021325.1. GTDB lineage: Bacteria > Pseudomonadota > Alphaproteobacteria > Acetobacterales > Acetobacteraceae > Gluconacetobacter > Gluconacetobacter diazotrophicus. The sequence continues at coordinate 1,517,842 of NC_011365.1, forward strand.
CAGCCTGGGCGTCGCGCTGCTGCTGACGGCCCCGTGCATCCTGTTCCGCGCCCGGATCCTGCAGCGGCTGGGCGCCTTTTCCGAAGCCCTGACCGACCGGCAGACCCATATCCTGACGGTGCTGGTCGGTGCCGTCCTGGGGTTGCTGGTCTCGCTGTCCTCGGTCGGCGCGGGGGCGATCGGCGTGACGGCGCTGCTGGTGCTCTATCCCCGCCTGTCCACCGCGCAGATCGTGGCGGCGGACATCGCGCATGCGGTGCCGCTGACGCTGGTGGCGGGACTGGGGCACTGGCTGCTGGGATCGGTCAATCCGGCCATGCTGGTGTCGCTGCTGATGGGGTCGATCCCGGGCATCGTCCTGGGCAGCCTGTTCGTCGGCTATATCCGCGAAAGCATCCAGCGCGCCGTCCTGGCCACCATTCTGACCATCGTCGGCGCCCGCCTGATCTGACAAAAAAATCCCTGCTGCTGGCGATCCGACGCGCGTTTCCTGCGCTCCGATGCTCATGGCCCATAAGGCCACTCCGCTTCGGTGCTCGAAAACACACGCCGGGCGCAGCCCTTTGGGCTGCTCTCGCTCAGCATCAGGGCTTTTGAAACAGCTTCTGCTTCTTATGTCGGACAGCCGATGCGGCGCAGGGGTTCGCCGGCCATCAGGTGCGCTTCGATCGCTTCCATCGGTACGCCCTTCGTCTCGGGGACGAAGCGAAGGGTGAACAGGATGAACAGGACGTTCACCACCCCATAGCCGATGAAGGCACGGGGCAGGCCCACGACCGCGACGATGCTGAGGAAGGTGTTGCTGACCACCCAGTCGCCGCACCAACTGGCCAGCGTGGAGGTCGCCACCCCGAATTCCCGCCCCTCCAGCGGCTGGATTTCCGAACATAACGTCCAGACCAGCGGTCCGGCACCCAGCCCGAACCCCGCGACGAAGATCAGCAGGGCCGCGATCAACCCGACCGGCACGCCCGCACCGGGCGGGTCGGTGGCCACGATCGCGGCGGCGGCCAGCATCGCACCCGCCATCAGCGCGCAACTGACGACCAGCAGCGGCCGCCGCCCCCAGCGCGAGACCGCGAACACCGCCAGCAGGCCCACCAGCGCGTTGACCCCGCCGACCAGAACGGTCGCCCAGACGGCCATCGCCGGGTCGGCATGCGCGCCTTCCAGGATTCGGGGCGCGTAGTACATGACCACGTTGATGCCGCCCAGTTGCTGGAACATCTGCAACCCGATTCCCAACGCGACCGAACGGCGGAAATTCGGCTGGCGGCGCAGCAGGGCGAAGCCCCCGACCCTGTCCCGCGTCCGTTCGGCGGCCATGGCCGCCAGTTCCGCATCCACCCGGGCCGGGTCGTCGCGCACGCGCAGCAGCACCCGGCGCGCCGCATCGGCCCGCCCCCGGGCCGCGAGCCAGGCCGGGCTTTCGGGCAGCAGGAAATAGGCGGCGAACAGCAGCGCCGCCGGCAGCAGGGGAAAGGCCACCATCCAGCGCCAGTGCCCGCCCGCCGAACACAGGCCGCCGACCAGGTAGCCGGCCAGGATGCCGATCGACTGCAGCATCGAGAAGATCGAGACCATGCGCCCGCGCATGTCGCCCGTCGCCAGTTCGGCAATGTAGAGGGGCGCGGTAAAGGCGCAGGTCCCCACCGCGACGCCGATCAGCAGCCGCCCGGCGATGATCTGCCCCACGCCGGAGGCGCTGAGGCACAGATACGCCCCTGCCCCCACCAGCAGCATCGCCAGCAGCAGCGTCCGCCGCCGTCCGAAACGATAGGAAACCGCGCCCGCCCCCAGCGACCCGGCGGCGGCACCGATCATCAGCACCGAGACGATCCATTCCTGCACCCGGTAGGACGCATGGAACGCCTGCCCGATATCACCCAGCGCCTCGGCGATCAGGCCGGTATCCAGCCCGACGGGCAGTCCGGCGGCGGCGGCGAGAAGGGTGGCGAGAAACGCGACACGCGCGGGTGCGAGAGGCTGTACTGAAATCGTCGCGACCTGTGACACGCCCTGCCCCTAACCGATTCATCCTCCGGGCAGGCTACCCCGGTACGCGCCGGATGCATACGATCTGCATCAAGGACGGGCTGCATCAAGGATGGGGCCGGCCGGTCATCCCCCCTGTTCGGGCCGGACCTCGCGATCGGAATAGGGATCGCGCTCCAGAGGCGGTTCGTGCGGGTGGGGCGGTCCCGGCGGACCGGCCGGCCGGTGCGGATCGACACCCCGCGGCGGCTGGTCGGGAACCGGCGGCTGCCCGTCATGCGGGGGCGTTTCGTCCGGATCGGGCGTCGGGACGCCGAACGGCATGCGGTTCATAGCACCGGTCCCTCGTCATCATCGTCGGGTTCGTACGGATCGTCGTCCGGCACGTCGCCCGGGATCGGATCGTCCGGATTGAACGGGCCCGGCGTGGGCGTGGGCATCGGGCGCCGGGGACCGAGGCAGGTCCACACGATCTTGGACATCGCAGTCCTCCGCACGGGAGTGGGGAATCAATCGACGGAATGGAATATGGTTCCTCCCGCCCCCGTTCGCATGGACGTGCGGCGATGTCCCGCGCTTTTGTGAACAGCGGACGATTGCCCGGGCGGTGGCGTGTGACTAGCGTCCCTGCACGCAAACATGCCTGAGAGGGCACAAGAGTGACGCGATCAGGATCACTCGGCCATAACGACGATCCGGCGAGCCGCCATCATGCGGATCATGTCCATGACGTGCTGAGGGACGGCTCCGCCTCCGGACGGTCCGCGCTGGCGGCGTCCTGGTCGCGATCCCTGCGCCACCATGGGCTGGACCCCGATCACGGCGCGCCGCCGCATTGCCTGGACGACAGCGCGTTCCGCCAGGTGCGGGACCGCAACGGGCTGATGCTCCAGGCGGCGCAGCCGGTGCTGGACCGCCTGGCGCTGGCCGTGCGGCGCGGAGGATATTGCGTGCTGTTGTGCGATGCGCGGGGCGTCGCGCTGGAACGGCGGTGCGACCCGGCGTATGAAGGCGTTTTCAGCGCCTGGGGACTGGGGCCCGGCGCCGTCTGGGACGAAGCGCACGAGGGCACCAACGGCATCGGCACCAGCCTGGTCGAGGACCGGGTCCTGACCATTCATCGCGACCAGCATTTCTACACCCGCAATGCGGGGCTGAGCTGCACCACGGCGCCGATCCACGACCATCTGGGGCGCCCCGTGGGAGGCATCGACGTGTCGTCCGTCCGCACCGATTGCGACGCGACGATCCTGCCCTTCCTGTCCCTCGTGGTCGAAGACGCGGCCCGCCGGATCGAGACGCGCCTGTTCGGCGCGGCCTTCGCCGGCTGTCGCATCGTGTCGCTGGGCGACGAGGCCCAGGCCCTGCTGGCGCTGGATGAAAACGAAGTCGTCATCGGCACCAACAAGGCCGCCCGCGCCCTGTTCGGCCTGGGCACCGGCCGGCCGGTCACGCTACCCGACCTGCTGTCGGATACCGGGCACGAAACGCCCGATCGCGCCGCCCATGCGGCCTTGCAGCGGGTGCTGAAACGCTGCGGCGGCAATGTCTCGGCGGCGGCGCGCGACCTGGGAATCAGCCGGGCGACGCTGCATCGGCGCCTGAAACGCAATGCCCCCCGCGACCTGTCGCGCCCATGCGACAGGTCGGACGCCGCGACGTCCCCGGCCCGCTGACAAACCCCGTTCCGGACGCCATCCTTCGCACGTTGTCCGCGGCGGCCCCGCCACGGCGACCAAGAAGGAAAACGACCATGGATTCTCTCGAGAGCCCCCCGCTGGAAAGCCGCCGGATCGAGCAGTCGCTACCGTTCAAGGCGCAATATGACAATTTCATCGGCGGCCGGTGGGTCCCGCCGCGCGAGGGGACGTATTTCGACGACCCTTCGCCGGTCGACGGGCGCATCCTGTGCCGGGTCGCCCGGTCCGGGGCGGCGGATGTCGAACAGGCGCTGGACGCGGCCCATGCGGCCCGGGAAGCCTGGGGCGAGACCAGCCCCGCCCAGCGCGCCCTGCTGCTGAACCGGATCGCGGATCGGATCGAGGCCAACCTCGACACCCTGGCGCGCGCCGAAAGCTGGGACAACGGCAAGCCGCTGCGCGAGACGCTGAACGCGGACATTCCGCTGTGCGTCGACCATTTCCGCTATTTCGCCGCCTGCATCCGCGCGCAGGAAGGGGCATTGTCGGAAATCGACCACGACACCGTCGCCTATCATTTCCACGAACCGCTGGGCGTGGTCGGCCAGATCATTCCGTGGAATTTCCCGCTGCTGATGGCAAGCTGGAAACTGGCCCCGGCGCTTGCGGCGGGAAACTGCGTGGTCATGAAACCGGCCGAGCAGACCCCGGCCTCGATCATGGTGCTGGCCGACCTGATCGCGGACATCCTGCCGCCCGGCGTGCTGAACATCGTCAACGGTTTCGGCAGGGAAGCCGGCACGGCGCTGGCCTCCAGCAACCGGATCGCCAAGATCGCCTTCACCGGGTCCACGCCGACCGGCAGGACGATCGCCCACGCGGCGGCCGACAACCTGATCCCCGCGACGCTGGAACTGGGCGGCAAGTCGCCCAACATCTTCTTTTCCGACGTCGCGGCCGAGGACGACGATTTCCTGGACAAGGCGATCGAGGGCTTCGTCCTGTTCGCCTTCAACCAGGGCGAGGTCTGCACCTGCCCGTCACGGGCGCTGATCCATGAATCGGTCTATGACCGGTTCATGGAACGCGCGCTGCGCCGGGTGGCGGCGATCAAACAGGGCAATCCGCTGGACATGGCGACGATGGTCGGCGCGCAGGCCTCGACCGAGCAGGTCAGCAAGATCCTGAACTATATCGACATCGGACGGCAGGAAGGGGCGGAACTGCTGATCGGCGGCGCGCGGGCCGAACTGGGCGGCAGCCTGTCGAACGGGTGCTATATCCAGCCCACCGTGTTCAGGGGCGACAACCGGATGCGGATCTTCCAGGAGGAAATCTTCGGCCCCGTCGTCTCGGTCACCACCTTCCGCGACGACGCCGAGGCCGTGGCGCTGGCCAATGACACGCTGTACGGCCTGGGGGCCGGGGTGTGGACCCGCGACATCACCCGGGCCTATCGCATGGGACGCGCCATCAAGGCCGGGCGCGTCTGGACCAACTGCTATCACGCCTATCCGGCGCACGCGGCCTTCGGCGGATACAAGCAATCCGGAATCGGGCGGGAAAACCACCGCATGATGCTGGACCACTACCAGCAGACCAAGAACCTGCTGGTCAGCTACAAGCCGCAGAAGCTGGGTTTCTTCTGACCACACCCGCTGGCGGCACCGGCATGCCGGTGCCGCCGGGATCAGAAGAACAGGATCGCGCCCGCCGAAACGGTATTGTCGCGGGCCGAATCCGGACCGTGGGCGTCCGCCTGGGTGTGGGCGTATTCGGCCACCAGCGTCAGCCAGTCCGTCAGGGTGTAGTAGCCGGCCCCGACTTCCGATTCATTGCGCCGGACCAGCAGCGACGAATCCTCGCCCGGCGCCTGATAGAGGTTGCTGACACCGTAGCTGCCGACCAGCTTGAAATGCTTGGTGAAGGCATAGGACCCCTGGACGTAATAGCCTTCGGAGTCACGCTTGCGGCCGTTGGCGGCCACGCCGTCGAAGAACAGGCCGGTCGTCCCCAGCCCGCTGCCGCGATAGTAATAGGCCACGCCCTGCGCGCGGCCATAGGTCAGCTTGGCCCCGATTTCGCCGGCTTCCGCCATCGCGCCGCGCCTGGCATCAGTGGGAATGTTGGCCCCGGTCAGGTCCTGCTGGTGCTGGACCAGGAAACCGGCCCAGATCCGGCCGCTGAGGTCGCCGGACTTGAAATCGTACGTGACCTTGCCCTGCACCATCGGCGAACTGTGCTGGATGGACGACGCCGACAGATTGTCGCCCGCATAATTGTATTCGTCCAGCGGCTGGAAGATGCCCACCGACCCCTGGACCCCGTGGATGACGGGCGAGGCATAGGAAATCTGGGGAATCCAGTCCGCATAGACATAGCCCACGCCGATGCGGCCCAGCGAGGTATTGCCCGGGCTGGCATTGCTGCCGACGCTGCCGACGCTGAGCAGCGTCGCGTCGTCCAGGATTGCGTCGGACCCGAACAGCGCCAGGTCGCGGCCGATCTTCACCGTGCCGGCGGACTTCGTGCCGGCCGTGATATAGACCTGACGCAGATCGATGCCCGGCGTCCCCAACCCGACCGGGCTGCCGCCCGAATTGGCGTTGAATGCGCCCGGATTGGCATTGTCGATGCCCGGATACATCCCCAGCACCGCGCCGAGATCGATCCCCGACTGCGTCGTCGTCAGCTTGACGATGAAGCCCGCCGGCAGCAGGCCGTTGCGGACCGAGGACGAATCGAACCCGCTGCCGCCGGTTGAGAGGCCACCAGCCACCGGGCGGCCGCCGGACGGGCTGTTGTAGCTGTAGAAACCGTTGATGAAGCCCGAGAAATTGATATCGACCGGTCCGGCATGGAAGGTCAGCCCCTTGCCGGGAACGTAGTTGGCGATCCTCACGACACTGGGGCTGTCGATCTCGCTTTGCGCCGCCAGCATGGCCTCCTGCGCGGAACGGGCACTGGCGGCGGCGCTGTCCGCCGCCTGGCGGGCCGCTGCGACCATCGGCGCCATCCGGCCGCCGGCATCGCCGGCGTCATCGGCCGTGGCAACGGGCACGGGCCGGTCATGATGCGCGGCGGCCGCGTGCCGGGCCGGGCGGACAGGGGCGGCCGTGCGGTGAAGATGCCTGACCAGCAAGGTCGAATATTCGCCCTGGGTCAGCGCCCCCTTGGCGCGCAGGATATCGAGAAGATCGCTGTAATCGTCAGCCCTGGCGTCGGCGGGGCACAGCACAGTCACGCCGCCGCCGGTCATGACGGCCGCCAGTCCCACAAGCGCCCAATGTCTTGGCGACATCTGACACACTCCATTATTTTCTATTGTTTTGTACCCGTTCGCCTGTGTGCCGTGAACCGGCACCATGCCTTCAACAGGACATATCCCGGTCACGTTCTGGAGTGCTGTGCCTGCGATTTCGACCCGGGAAGAGGGCGCTATATTTCTTGATCGACATGGAATGGCGGTTTACCGGGTCCGACGGACCATCCTGTCCGCTCCTGAACGGGACCGCACCATGCCGGACATCCGCATCGCGCGCATCGCGCTGGCCGATTGCCTGCCCATCCGGCAGGCGGTCCTGTGGCCGGACCTGCCACGGCAGGCCTGCATCGTGCCCGGGGATGCCGACGCCCTGCATTACGGGGCGTTCCTGGCGGGACGGCTGGCGGGGTGCGGGTCGTTCTTCCCCCTCGCCTCCCAAACCGTGCGGCTGCGCAAATGCGCGATCATGCCGGACGTCCAGAGGCGGGGACTCGGCAGCAGGCTGCTGCGCGTCGCGTTCGCGGAGCTGCGGCAGGCGGGCTATGCGACGGTCACGCTGGACGCGCGCCTGACGGCGGTGGACTTCTATCGCCGTTTCGGGCTGGAGCCGCACGGCGCGCCCTTCGTCAGGAGCGGCCTGGAGTATGTCACGGTCGGCGGCGCGCTGCCGGGGGGAATTGACCGGCCGCGATGAATGGCGTTAGCTGCCGCGCATGACCACGATGCCCTTCCTGTCCGGACTGTATTACGCGCCGCATTCATAGCGGCGGGGGATGAATCATGGTTCAACCGCTGCGTCGTCAGCGGTTGAACGGTCTGGACCATTCGTGACGACGCGGCTTTTCGAAAGCCCAGTCATGTCAGACAGATGGTTCCTATCTACCCAACCCGTGACCGGCCTGGTCGGCTTCGGCGCCTTCGGACGGCTGATCGCGGCCCACCTGCGCGCCCATTGCCGCATCCGGGTATACGACCCCGCCCTGCCCCGGGGGACCGACATCCCGATGGCCGGGGTCGAAGCCGGATCGCTGGCCCAGGCCGCGTCCTGCCCGATCGTCATCCTGGCCGTTCCGGTCACGGCGCTGGAGGAAACGGTCCGCGCGATCCGGCCGTACCTGGTCCGTCATGCGTTGGTCGTCGATGTGGGATCGGTCAAGGTCGTGCCGGCGCGGATCATGTGCCAGGAATTGCCCGATCACGTGCGGATCGTCGCCACCCATCCGCTGTTCGGCCCGCAGAGCGCACGGGACGGCATCGCGGGGCATCGCATCGCGGTCTGCCCGCTGCGCGGCACGCGGGCCGGCCGGCTGGTCGCCTTCCTGCGCCGTACGCTGGGGCTGCGCGTCATCCTGACCACGCCGGACGCCCATGACCGCGACGCCGCGACGGCGCAGGGCCTGACGCATCTGCTGGCGCGGGTCCTGGTCGGGATGGAGCCCCTGCCCGCGCGGATCACCACACGCAGTTTCGAGCATCTGCGTGCCGCCGCCGGCATGGTCCGGCACGATGCGCCGGAGGTGTACCACGCCATCGCGCACCTGAACCCCTATTCCAGCGCGGTACGCGACCGGTTCTTCGCGATCGCGCGCCAAGTCGAGGACGAATGCGCCGCCGCCGGCCCGGCCCCGTAGGGCGACGGACCGGCGGTCCGGACCCGTCAGGCCGCGGCGGCGTGGTTCAGCCGCTGTTCGGCCAGTTGGGTCAGGGCCTGGTCGGCCTGGCGTTCCTCCTGCAACGTCTCGCCCAGGATCGACGCGCAATCGGCCCGGCCCAGTTCCTTGGCCCAGGCGATCAGGGTGCCGTAGCGGGTGATCTCGTAATGCTCCACGGCCTGGCTCGAGGCGGCGATGGCGGCGTCGAGCACGCCCTTGTCCGCGACTTCGCCCGAAATTTCCTCGGCCTCGTCGATGATCCCGTCGATCGCGGGACATTTGACGGTACTGGGTTCGATGTCCTGCATCCTGAAGACGTTCTCCAGGCGCGTGACGTGGTTGCGGGTCTGTTCCAGGTGCATCTGCAGCCCGTTCTTCAGTTCGGGCGAAGTCGCCTTGTCGATCAGGGCCGGCATGGCCTTCACGATGCGCTTTTCGGCGTACAGCACATCCTTCAGTTGATGGACGAACAGATCCTGCATGGTCTGGATGTCGCGAGTGAAGAGACCCATTGGCGTGTCCTCCAGTTCCGATTCCGACACCATCCGCGCGCGCATGTCCGGCGGACGGAGTCGGGCGTCCTGGCACGGCATGTGCCAGGATCGCGAGGTCGGCCCGGCCCGGGTGATTTTAAAGGTCGTGTTACAAACACGTGATATCGGCGCCCGCCGGAGCCGCTAACATGTCCTGTCGCCAGAGCAAGGAGCATGCGATCATGACCTATACCGATCCGGTCCATTATATCGTCGCGGATGCAAGGACCGCCCGTATCCTGCATCACGACAGCCACGGCATGCACACGGTCGAGACGCTGGAGGCGGGCACGGAGGCCGACGCCGCCGCGCGATTCGCCGCGACGATCGCAAGCCGACTGAACCAGGTCGGCGAAGGGACGGTGCCGGGCCGCTACGTGCTGGCCGCGCCGGCGCACCTTCTGCACGACATCCGCGCCCGGCTGGACAAGGACGCGCTGGACCGGCTGCTGGCGGACGTGCCCAGGGACCTGGCGCACCTGCCCGACCATGCGCTGATCGAACATTTCGACATCCCCGCCACCGGCTGGCCCGCAAAGACCTGACAAGCACGCCCTTTTCCGCGTCAATACTGCCGCCGGGCCATCCTGGCCCGACCACGAGGACCGGCGTTCCCGCCCCGACAGAAACGGGCATGTCGGCCACAATGCCGGCGATGTCGGCGACGACCCGGTCACGCTGATGGTCATCCAGCTGGACGAACCGCCCACCGTCGATCGTCCCTGCCGCTTCAGGTAGACGTCCGATCATACCGCGATCCAGGCTCGCGATACCGGTAATCCGTTCCTGATTTTTTCAGAAAAGAAGAATCCTCAAAGCGCGATCCTGCGACCGATCTGCACCAGCCGCTCGGGGGGCAGTTCGAAACTGTCCACGGCGCGATTCGCGTTGCGATACAGGAAGGCGAAGACCGGTCTCTCCCACCGCCGCAGCAGCGAATAGGTCGCGCTGTTCGCATTGCGCGCCACCTCGTCATGTTCCGCGATAAAGATGGCTTCATCGGGCGAGATCGGTGCCCCATCTTCGGCGGCAAGCTGGAGCGCGGGCAGAAGCGCGGGCGCTTCCATGAAGCCGTAGCGCACGGTGACATGCACCAGCATGTCCTCGAAGATCCGGTGGTCGATGCGCTCACTGATCGGAACGCGCGGCGTCGTGCGGTCGAATATCACGCTGAGTGTCATGACGCGTTCGGGCAGGGCGCCGAATTGGCGTACATGCAGGGCGATATTGGGCGGAATCGGTTTATCGAGGGACGACAGGAAGACGAGGTTGCCCGGGGTGCGGGGAATATTCGCCTTGGCCAACTGGGCGCGAAGGGCATCCGGCGTCACCGCCGCCGTGTTTCCGGCATCATGCAGCGCCTCCTGGCCCCGGCGCCAGATGCTCATGATGCCATAGACGGTGATGCCCGCCAGCAGGGGAAGGTACCCCCCTTGCGTCAGCTTCAGCAGGTTTGCCGAAAGAAACGCCACGTCGACCACCAGGAAGCACGCGACCAGGGTCACGACCGCGACGACCGGCCAGTGCCGCCGGCGTTTGAGGTAAGCGCCGAACAGCAGGGTCGTCAGCAGCATGGTCGCGGACACCGCCATGCCGTACGCGCCGGCCAGCCGGCTTGAACTTCCGAAAAAGGCCGTCAGCGCCACCGTCAGGACCATAATGATCCAGTTCAGCGTCGGAACGTAGATCTGGCCGTATTCCTTCGCGGATGTCTGCAGGATGCGCATGCCGGGAAACCACCCGAGCTGCACGGCCTGCCGGGTAATGGAAAATACCCCGGTGATGACGGCCTGGCTGGCAATGATGGTGGCGCACGTGGCCAGCGCGACGATCGCCCAGATCGCGACCGTGCCGCCCGCTTTCGGCACGATGGCGTAGAACGGATTGGCCGGAAGCGTGTGGGCATCCATAAGCGCCGACGCCTGACCGGCGTAGCACAGCACCAGGGCCGGCAGAACGATGGCGAACCAGGCCAGCCGGACCGATCCGCGCCCGACACTGCCCATGTCGGCGTAAAGCGCTTCCGCCCCCGTCACGGTCAGGAAGACGCCGCCCAGCAGCAGCAGGCTGTGCCGGCCGTTCCGGTGCAGGAAATCGATGGCATAGGCCGGGTCGATCGCGGCAAGGACGCCGGGGTGCCGCAGGCAGGCGATCAGGCCCAGCACCCCGATGGTGACGAACCAGACGAGCATGACCGGCCCGAACAGGTTGCCGATCAGCGAGGTGCCCGCGCGCTGCGCCACGAACAGGGCGACCAGCACCCCCAGCGCACAGGGCAGCACCACATGCCGCAGGGCCGGATCGGCGACCTGCATGCCCTCCATGGCGCTGAGTACCGAAATCGAGGGGGTCAGGATGCTGTCCCCGAACAGCAGCGCGCCCCCGAAGAGGCCGGCGGCGAGCAGTCCCCTTTGCAGCGATGAGGAAAACAGGCGCCGATAGGCGGGAATGCGCCGGGCGTCGTCGGCCTGCCGGGCGCCGGTCACCACGGCGGTGAGCGCCAGGACGCCGCCCTCGCCATTATTGTCGGCCCGCATGACCAGCAGGGCGTATTTGAAGGCGACGACAAGCAGGATCGTCCAGAGGACGAGCGAGAGGACCCCCATGATCTCCGGGGGCGTGATCGTCTGGCCCTCGTCCTGAAGGACGGTCTGCATGGCGTAGAGCGGACTGGTGCCGATGTCGCCGAAGACGATCCCCAGCGCCATCAGGGTGGTGGTCGTCAAACCTTGTTTGTCCTGGCTTTTCCGGTCACCGGGCAATGGGGCATCCTCGTTTCATGTTTCGAAGCGATCAATCTCTTCATTTTATGGCAGGATTTTAGTGCGCCAGGAATGAATGAGGCCTTATCGGGCCATCCACCGTTTATGGCCCCGCTTCCGGACCCCGCTTCTGGACACGGATGGACGTTCCCGGTCATATGCCCCGCATGAGGACCCCCCGCCCAGACACCACGCGGATTTCGAGCATGACACAGGCCGGCCCGGCCGGTTCCGGGCCCGGTGCCGGGATGAAGATCCTGTTCGCGTTCGAAAATCCGCTGCCCAGCACCGAGGCCGACGCCGAAGTCTTCGTCACCACCGCGCGCTACCTGGCGCCGCTGGTCGCGCGGGCATGGCTGCACGTGCCGATGCGCGACCGCGCGGCCTGCGCCGCATTGCAGCAGGCCATGGGGCAGCAGGCCACAGGGCAGCAGGGCATGGGCCGGCAGGCGACGGACCTGTCGGTGATACGGGCGTGGGCGCCGCCGGCGCCGGCCGGGTTGCGGCACCTGGCCTGCGGGCTGACGATCGTCTGGCGCCGCGCGTTCCGTCAGGCGAGTTTCGTCTATACGCGCAACCTGTGGATCGCGTGGGTGTCCATCCTGTTCCGCCAGCGCGTGGTCTTCGACCATTACCGCCCCTGGCCCGACCAGATTCCGCCCCTGCGCCGCTGGCTGCACCGGCTGATGTGCCATGAACGGTTCGTCATCAATATCTGCCATTCCGATTATACGCGGCAGAAATATCTGGACCTGGGCATTCCCGCCGAAAAACTGCACTGCATCCGCAACGGCTTCGAACCCGGACGGCTGCGCACGCCCATGGCGGCCGACGCCGCCCGGCGGGCGCTGGACATCCCGGCCGATGCCAGGACCGTGGTCTATACCGGCCGCGTCAACCACAAGAAGGGCCTGCCGGTGGTGATCGAGGCCGCCCGCATGCTGCCCGACCTGCTGTTCATCCTGGTCGGTTCATACGGCGAGGGGCCGATCGAGGACATGGCCCGCGACCTGCCCAACGTGCGCATCGTGCCGTTCCAGCCGCCGGAGGTCCTGAGCCAGTACGTGTTCGCCGCCGACGTGCTGCTGATCCCGCCATCGCTGCAGCCGCTGGCACGCTATGGATCGACCGTGCTGCCGCTGAAGCTGTTCTTCTACATGGCGTCGGGCCGTCCGATCCTGGCCGGCAACACCCCGGATGTGCGCGAGGTCCTGCGCCACGACCAAAATGCCTGGCTCTGCCAGCCGGATTCTCCGCCGGCCCTGGCCGATGCCCTGCGCCGGCTGATGGACGACCCCGCCCTGTCCACGCGCCTGGCCGCGACCGCGCTGGCCGAAAGCCAGGCCCTGACATGGGATGCGCGGGCAAACCGCATCATCGCCGCCATCGCGGAACGCATGACGGCGCCATCCACCCCCGCCGGTGTCTGGGACGGCGCGCAGCGTCGGGCCTGGCGGCGGCAATCCTGGCGGTGGCTGGTGCACCTGCTGCGCACCGGGTCGCCCGTCCTGCCGCCCGACACGATCCAGGGCGACCCCGCCCCGCCCTGAAGCCGGTGGCCGGGCGTGCGCGGCGTTTGACGGTGGGGGTAGCGATGAATATGATGACGGCACGTCCGGGACGGGTCGATGCGCGGCGATCCCCGCACCCTTCGGACCACAAGGGACGTCCTGCCCCCGTGCGCATTTCGTCGGACCGCACGTCCCATGATGGACAGTATCGCGCTTGATCATTCGGAATTATCTGCTTCGTGAAATCGGCAAGCCGCTGGCCGCGATGCTCGGGGTCTGCATGGCGCTGTTCGCCAGCTACAGCGCCGCCGACTTCCTGTCCGAGGCCGTGAACGGGCTGCTGTCCACCAATACGATCCTGGCCCTGGTGACGCTGAAGCTGCTGATCGGCCTGGAAGTCCTGGTGCCGGTGTCGCTGTACCTGTCGATCGTCCTGGCGCTGGGCGCGCTGTACGGCAATTCCGAAATCACGGCGCTGCATGCGCTGCGCGTGACGCCGGGGATGATCCTGCGCCATGTCATGACCCTGGCGGCCGGGGTCGCGATCGTGGTGGGGCTGCTGTCGCTGTTCGTGCGGCCGTGGGCCTATCACCAGTTGCACAACCTGTCCAAATCCGCCCAGTTGAGCCTGGATGTCGATGCGATGCAGGCCGGCACGTTCTACGTGGTGCAGAACGGCGCCCGCGTGATCTTCCTGACGGAACGCGAGGGACCCGGCACGCCGGCACGCGACATCTTCGTCCAGGTCCGCCGCGCGAAGACGACCCAGATCATCCACGCGGAACTGGGCTATCCGATGACGGACGAGGGCAAGCAATCCGACGTCTATGTCCGGCTGAAGAACGCCCATGTCTACGATATCGGGCGCCAGCCGGGGGTCAGCGACAAGGTGCTGACCGTGCGCGAGATCACCCAGGACCCGAACCGCCACAGCACCGAACCGCTGGGATACAGCTCCATCGCCGCGCCCAGCCTGCAATTGGCGGCCTCGCACGCGCCGGCGGACGTGGCGGAATTCCAGTGGCGCCTGTCCACCCCCATCACGACCATGCTGCTGGCCATGCTGGCCGTGCCGCTGGCGCGGGGGCGCCCCCGCCAGAACCGCTATGGCAAGCTGGGCGCCGCCATCCTGATCTTCTTCGTCTACTACCTGCTCTATACCTCGGCGCGGACGTGGGTGCAGCACGGCATGGTGGCCGCGATGCCCGGGATCTGGTGGGCGCCGGCACTGCTGGCGGTGCTGACCGGCTTCATGCTGCGCGACCAGATTCCCGCCCTGTTGGGGCGGCAGGCCCGCGCGGCATGAAACGCTTCGACCGATATATCCAGATGGTCACGCTGCGCGCCTTCCTGCTGGTGGCGCTGGGGCTGACCGCCCTGTTCAGCCTGCTGGAATTCGTCGATCAGCTGGCCTTCGTCGGGCAGGGGCATTACCGGCTGGCCGATGCCGCCGCCTATACCGCCCTGCTGGGGCCGGCGCGGTTCATGCAGGTTACGCCCATCGCCATGCTGCTGGCCTGCCTGCTGGGGCTGGGGGGACTGGCGAAGCATTCCGAACTGACGGCCCTGCAGGGGATCGGCCTGTCCGAGGCCCGGATCATCAGCGCCGTGCTGCGCCTGGTGGTTCCGATCGTCATGGTGCTGTTCCTGCTGGCCCAGTTCGTCGTCCCCGGGACCCGGCAGATGGCGCAGGAGGGCCGCGCCGCGGCACTGGCATCGGCCACCCAGAAGGATGACCAGGACCAGGCGTTCTGGGCCCATGGCGACCAGCAATATCTGAGCGTCCGCCGCTTCCCCAGCGAGACCCAGGCCGACGACATCGATATCTACCGCTTCGCCGCCGACGGCAGCATGACCAGCTATCTGCACGCGGCACGGGCGCAGATCGGCGCCGACGACGTGTGGACGCTGCGGGACGTGACGCGCAAGGACATCGTCGCCGACCAGTTCCATACAAGCCAGCTGGACAGCATGGCCTGGCATGCCTTCCTGTCATCGCGGCAGATCCGGTTCCTGAGCCTGCCGCCGGAAAGCGTGCCGCCCATTGCGCTGTATCGCTATATCCAGGACCTGAAGCGGCATCATCTGCCCGCGATGCGGTACGAACAGGAATTGTGGGCGCGCATCAGCATGCCGTTCGCGATGATCGCGCTGATCGCCTGCGCGGCGCCGTTCGTGTTCGGGCCGCCGCGATCACAGAATGTCGGCTATCGCATGGCGATCGGGGTCGCGATCGCCATCGTGTTTTCCCTGGGGCAGGAAATCACCAGCCGCCTGGGCCTGCTGTTCGATTTGAACCCGGCGCTGACGGCGCTGACGCCGTCGGTGCTGCTGATGATGTCGGCCGCGTATGTATTCATCCATACGCGGGAATAGCCGGCGACCTACGAAACGGTGTCGGCCACGAGCGAAAGCTCGCCACGATAAGCGTCGGACGGGCAGGCCATGCTGTCCAGTTCCGCCAGGATCGCCCGGTCGCACGCGCGCTGCCGCGCCAGAAGCAGCAGCAGGACCAGCGTCAGGCCGATGATTTCAAAATAGAAATAGGCCATGGGCACGCCGAGGAAGACGCACAGGAAGATGCCGATGGTGCGATAGTTGGCCGACAGGATCGACCAGCGGCGCAGCAGGGGGGCGGCGGCCTGACGATAGTGCTGGCGGATCGCATCCACATGGTCGGGGTGGGCCGCCATCATGGCGGACAGGCGCCGGTCCAGCCGGCTGTCGCCCCCGGCGGTCATCGCCTCGATCCGGTTGTACAGGCCGAACAGCAGGTCGCCCGCCCGCTGGCCGGATCGTGCCACCGACCGGGCGAGGGGGGAGCCGCCGCGCCCCCAGCCCCGGAAATTATAATCCTGCCGCTGCCGTTCATAGGCGGCGGACTGCACCGCGTGACAGAAGCCCGCCAGCAGGATCACGGGCCAGACCCAGCCACCATGGTCGCGGGCCAGGGCCAGCGCCAGGCCGGTATAGACGGCGATGAACGTCACGTAGTCGCAGATGCCGTCCAGGATCTTGCCGGTATGGGACTGCTTGCCCGTCAGGCGCGCCAGTTGTCCGTCCGCGCCGTCCATGACGTGCCAGACGACCATCAGCACGAATCCCGCCACCGCGCAGCGCCGATCATGGTCGCGATGATAGGCGACGCCGGCCATGATACCTGCCAGCATGCCGCCGAGCGACACGGCGTTGGGGGCCACGCCCAGACGGGCGAAACGCTGCGTCAGCCACGCCGAGATCGGGTGGATGACGTGCAGGTTGGTCAGTTCCTCGATTTCCGACGTCCGCCGGACGGGATCTGGGTGGTCCACGATTGCCGGTCCCTGTTCCATCACGCCCTTGCCCTGCGCATGGCCGGGGGTCAGAGCAACCCCTGCGCCATCAGGCGTTCTGCCTTGTCATAGGCGACGGGATCGTCGACATCGATCCACAGGCGTTCACCGATATCGCAGACATGCGCCTTGTGCCAGCGGGCCAGCGTGTTCATCGCGCCCGAGATGCTGTCCTCGCCCTCGGCCTGGCTGCTTTCCAGGGCGTCGAACATGATCGGCGTGCACAGGAAGATGCCGGTGTCGAACGCGTTGAAATCCGCGATCGATTTCCCGATATGCTCGATCCGTCCATCGCGGCACCGCACGCGGGTCACGTCGTCGGGGTCGTTGAGCATGCGCTCGACATCGAAATCGACGCCCAGCGTCACGGTGTCGGGCCGCGCGGGCAGCGACACCATCAGGCGGTTGATGCCGGGGTCCAGCACATGGTCGCACATCGTCAGCAGGAACGGGCCGTCGAGGAACGGCTTCGCGCTGAGCACGGAAATTCCGTTGGCGCGGTCCCACGCCGCATTATGGACGTGGGTGACGCGCACGCCCTCGCATTCCGCCATGCCGTCCAGGGCCTGGCGCAATTCGTCGCCGCGATAGCCGTTGATGACGACGAATTCATCGACCCCGCCGCGGCGGGCGCGGTCGATGACCTCGGCGATCAGGGGGCGCCCCCGGATGGGGACCAGGGGCTTGAGTGGCCCCTTGTCACGAAGACGACTGCCCTGCCCCGCGGCGACGATCAGGCATTTCATCAGGCGATGACGGCTTCCGGCGCATAGGCTTCGATGAAGGCCTCGACCATCTCGTGCGCTTCGTCATCCGTGTACTGGACCGGCGGATGCTTGCAGAAATAGGCGCTGGGGCCGGCCAGCACGCCGCCGATGCCATGATCGAGCGCCAGCTTGCAGCAGCGGACCATGTCGATGGCGACACCGGCCGAATTGGGCGAATCCTGGACCGACAGGCGCAGTTCCAGCTCCATCGGCACGTTGCCGAAGATCTGGCCTTCCATACGGACGAAGCAGACCTTGTTGTCGTTCTGCCACGGCACGTAGTCGCTGGGGCCGACATGGATGTGCTCGTTTTCCATCCGCGTCTTGGCGACGGCCTGGACGGCCTCGGTCTTCGACGTCTTCTTCGAGACCAGGCGTTCCTGGTTCTTCATGTTCAGGAAGTCGGTGTTGCCGCCCGTGTTCAGCTGGTAGGTGCGCAGCAGCTTCACGCCGCGCTTGGCGAACAGGTCGGTCAGCACGCGATGGACGATGGTGGCGCCCAGCTGCGACTTGATGTCGTCACCGATAATCGGCAGGCCGCGCGCGGCAAAGCGTGCGGCGAAGTCCGGGTCACTGGCGATGAAGACGGGAATGTTGTTGATGAAGCCAACCCCGGCCTCCAGCGCGCATTCGGCATAGAAGCGCGCGGCCTGCTCGGAGCCCACCGGCAGGTAGTTCAGCAGGATCTGCGCGCCGCTGCGGCGCAGTTCCTCGACCACTTCGGCCTTCGTCGGCTGGGCGGCGTCGGCCAGCACGAAGGTGCGATGCGGCTCGTACGAAGCCATATGTTCGGACAGGCCGTCCAGCACGGCGCCCATGCTCACGGTCACGCCGCTTTCGGGAATGTCCTGCTCGAACGTCTTCACGCAGTTGGGCAGCGCGAAGATGGCCCGGCTGACATCGGTGCCGACCTTGCGCGCATCGATGTCGAACGCCGCCACGACCTGGATGTCGCTGGGGCGGTAGCCGCCTACGGACTCATGCATCAGACCGACCACTTCCTCGCGGCAGCGCGCGGGAGTGTAGTAATGAATGCCCTGGATCAGGGCGCTGGCACAATTGCCGACGCCCGCGATCGCGATGCGGATACCGCCTTTAGTCTTCATAATCTATCCCGTGTACCATGCAGAAAAGGGCCCGTGCCCGCCACCCGTTGGCCGCCGCACGAGGAGAATGGCAATGTCGTCTGAACAGGTCCGGCGCCGGTGCCACGGCGACAAACGCATCGTCCGGTTTGTCGCGCAGCACTACTCCCAATGACACGTTCCGGGCAAGCCGGGATCATGATCCCCGGCCGGACCGTCGAAACGAAAACGGAGCCTCCTGTAATGCTGGGCGGCAGCATCCGGGAAATGCAGGGCAAGATCAAGGTCCTCCGCCTGCTGCTACATGCCGGAGCCGCCAGCGCGCGCCACATGCCCATGAAACCGTGGTTTTATGTTCCACGGCCGGGCGCGCGTGGAGTTAATTTCGATTCATCTTTCCATGGCGGATGCCATGCGGCCGGCTCGGCGGCGGCCCTCCCGCCATAGAGAAAACACATTAAAAACTGGCTCTTATAGGAAAGTAAGGCACCGATCCCTACCTGAAAGACCCTGCGGCCGGGTGGGCAGCCTGTCGTGATCGAGTAAAATATAATCAATAAAGAGGCCGCACCCGCCACTCGGCTGCCCGGTGACCCAATTCATTTCGATTCCATGCGTAATAGATGGTAATACATAATGAACGCCCGTCCGGCGGATTTGCCCGATTTCCGGAATCCGCTCCGGGCCGGTCACGGGTTCGTGGGGTCAGCGCGGGCGCAGCAACGCGGTGGCGGCGGCGATATTGCGGGACGTGGCGCGGACATTGGTCGCGGCCTCGGCCAGGGCTTCCTCCAGCGTGCAGGGCCGGTTGACGACACTGAAGACCGCGTCGATCCCGTGCACGTGCACGGCTGCGGCATCCGCCCCCAGCGCACCGGCAATGCCGATCACCGGTCGTCCGTGCCGGCGGGCGATGCGTGCGACACCGATCGGCGCCTTGCCGTGCACGGTCTGACCGTCGATCCGCCCCTCGCCGGTGATCACCAGGTCGGCATCGGCGACGATCGCGTCCAGGCCCAGCGCGTCCATCACGATATCCACCCCGGGCCGCAGCACGCCCCCCAGGAAGGCCAGCGCCGCCGCCCCCATGCCCCCGGCCGCACCCGCCCCGGGAACCGTGTCGACACGGTTCCCGGTCGCCGCGGCGATGGCCCGGGCATACAGGGCCAGATTGTCGTCCAGGCGTCGGACCATGTCGGGCGTCGCCCCCTTCTGCGGACCGAAAATGGCCGAGGCGCCCAGCGGACCGGTCAGCGGATTGTCCACGTCACATGCCACCTCCACCCGGCAACCGGCCAGGCGCGGGTCCAGGCCCGAGAGGTCGATCCGTGCCAGACGGGCCAGCGCCCCGCCCCCGAACGGCAGATCCGCCCCCGCATCGTCGCGCAGCGACACACCCAGGGCCTGCGCCATGCCCGCCCCCCCGTCATTGGTGGCGCTGCCGCCCAGGCCCAGGATGATGTGCCGGCAACCGCTGTCCAGCGCCGCCAGGATCAGTTCCCCCACCCCGCAGGTCGTGGCGGCCAGCGGGTCGCGCCGGTCGCGCGGCACCAGCATCAGCCCGGCCGCCGCCGCCATTTCCACGATCGCCGTGCGCCCGTCGCCCAGGATGCCGAACGCGGCTTCGACCGGCGTGCCCAGCGGCCCGGTCACGATCCGCGCCTGCATGCGCCCGCCGGTCGCGATCACCAGCGATTCCGCCGTGCCTTCACCCCCGTCGGCGGCCGGCAGCTTCACATAGGTCGCGCGCGGATAGATGTCGCGAAAACCATCCTCGATCGCATCGGCCACCTGCAGGGCCGACAGGCTTTCCTTGAACGAGTCGCAGACGATGACGATCTTCATGGCCGGTTCCCCTCGGCTGTTTCTGGATGGCCCAACATCAGCGCGAGATATCAGCGGTTTACGCGGGCTGGCGACATACGCAGCACCAGTGTCACGCCGAGGATGGCGAGGCCCGCCAGCAGGTACAGCGCGCCGTCAGTGCGGTGGGTCATGTCCTTGACCCAGCCGACCAGATAGGGGCTGACGAATCCCGCCATCTGCCCCATCGAGTTGATGAGGGCGAGACCGCCCGCCGCCGCCGCGGGACTGAGATAACCGCCGCAAAGCGGCCAGAACATCGGCAAGCCGGTCAGCGCGCCGGCCGTGGCGACGGTCAGCGCCGCCAGGGCCACCGGGGTGTCGTCCGGGAAGCGGGCGGCCACCGCCAGCCCGGCCGCCGCCATCAGCAGCGGAATGGCAAGGTGCCAGCGCCGTTCGCGCCGGCGATCGGCCGACCGGCCCATCAGGATCATGAAGATGGTGGCCGCCAGATAGGGAATCGCGCTGAGCCAGCCGATCGCCGCCGGATCGTGGACGCCGCTGGTGCGGATGATGCTGGGCAGCCAGAAATTGATCGCGTACACCCCGGCCTGGGTACAGAAATACAGCAACCCCAGCATCCAGATCGCCGGATTGCGCAGCACGGCGCCGAAACTGTCGGCCAGGCGGGGCGGCTGGTCCAGCCGGTCGCGATCCAGCGCATCCTGCACCGCCGCGCGTTCCGCCGCCGTCAGCCATCGCACCTGGCCGATCGTATCGCTGAGCAGGAACATCATGCCGATCCCGAGCAGCACGGTCGGCAGCCCCTGCAGCAGGAACAGCCACTGCCAGGCGGCGATCCCGCCAGGGGACGCGGCGAAGTGCCCCAGCATCCAGCCCGAGAGCGGGCCGCCGATGACGCCCGAAAGTGGAATCGCGGCCATGAACAGGGTCAGCACCCGCCCGTGCCGTGCCGAGGGAAACCAGCGGGTCAGATACAGGACGAGACCGGGAAAGAAGCCGGACTCCGCGGCCCCGGTGGCCAGGCGCAGCGCATAGAAGCTGGCCGGACCGCGAACGAACATCTGCGCGGCGGACAGGGCGCCCCAGACGATCATGATCAGCGCCAGCCAGCGCCGGGCGCCGACGCGCTGCAGCATCAGGTTGCTGGGTACGCCGCAGGCGATATAGCCCAGGAAGAAGATCCCCGCCGCCAGACCATAGGCGCGTTCGGTCATGTGCAGGGAATCGAGCATGTCGAGCTTGGCGAAGCCGACATTCACCCGGTCGAGATAATTGAACAGGTAACAGGCGAAAATATAGGGCACCAGGCCGAGCGTGACCTTGCGGAAGGTCGCATCCAACCGATGGTCATCCGCCGGCGGCGAGAGGGGGGCGTTTCCGTGCATCGTTCATCCCCGAGGCTTTTGAGACAGCCCCTTGTTCTTTTTTTCCTCCTCCACACGCACCTGCGTCTGGAGGGTTTCGCTGATGCTACGGCCGAATGATCTGGCCGTCTTTGTGCATCTGCACTAAAAATACCCATGACGGAGCCCGAAATTCCGGGCGGATGACGGAGCGCACGAGACCATGCCGAGCGTGGCGATCGATCCGGCCCTGGCACAGGCGATCGTAGACCGGTCGATGACCGTCATTGCCTGCAACATCAACGTGATGGATTCCCACGGCGTCATCATCGCCAGCGGCGATCCGGCACGGCTGGGGCAGGTGCATGACGGCGCGTTGCGGGTCATGGCCCGGCAGGAGGCGGTCGAGATCGAACCCCGGGCCGCGCCGCCGGACGGCGACGCGCGGCCCGGCGTCAACCTGCCGCTGCGGCTGGGCGGAGCGGTCGTCGGCTGCGTCGGGCTGACGGGTGTGCCGGGGACCATCCGCCCCTATGCGGAACTGGTCCGCATGGCGGCGGAGACCATGCTGGAGCAGGCACAGCAGAGCCGCACCCTGTCCCGCGAGACCCGCCTGCGGGAAGAACTGGTCCTGAGCCTGATCCGCGACGAAGCCCCCATCCCCGCGCTGGCGGCGTCGGCGGCGCGGCTGGGCATCGACCTGCGGCCGGCCCGCGTGGCCGCGATCGTCGAGATCCTGCCTCGGACACAGGACGGCATCGCCCTGGTGGGGGACATGCACCGGCTCGGCACCCTGCTGGGCGCGCCGGACCAGGGCAACCTGGTCGCCCCGCTGTCGCTGACCGAAATCGCGGTCCTGACGCCGGCGCTGACCGCCCGCGGGACATGGGACCCGGACCGCCTGCGCGAGCGGGCGCAGCGGCTGCTGGCCCGCGCGCAAACGGCCACGGGCCTGGACCTGCGGCTGGCGCTGGGGCGCCCTGTCGAAGGGCCGGGAGGCATGGCACGCTCCTACCAGGTGGCGCGCGCGACGCTGGCGGCCGGACGGCGGCTGCACCCGGCGCGGCGCGCGCTGTTCTATGAAGACATGCGCCTGCCGGTGCTGCTGGACGACCCGCTGCGGGACTGGCGGACGCAGGAACTGCGCGCCCCGCTGCGCCCCCTGACCGATGCGGCGCGGCATGCCCCGCTGCTGCGCACGCTGCGGACCTGGCTGGACCATGGCATGCAGCAGCGTGCGACCGCCGCCGCCCTGGGCCTGCACCGCAACAGCCTGGATTACCGGCTGCGGCAAATCGAACGGCTCTGCGGCGTCGACCTGACGCGCAGTGCGGATATCGTCGCGCTGTACCTGGCCCTGCACCTGACCCCGGACGCGGTCCCGGACCGGCCCGCGGATCCCGATCCCGCCCCCGTGGTCACGTGAGATCATATTCGGTTACATACGGTTTCTTTCCCTCCCCGCCCCGGGGCCACATCATCGACCGATCTGTTCATCGCTTTACGGACCTGACCATGACCCATTCCCGGACCCTGCTGTGCTGCCTGCTGATCGCCAGCGCCCCCCTTCTGGCGGCATGCGGCGATGACGGCACCGATTCGAACTGCCATGCGGGCAACGGCATGGGCGGCCATCACCGGTTTGGCGGCATGGGCGGCGGCATGGGGGGATTCGGCGGAGGCATGGGCGGCGGTATGGGTGGAGGAATGGGGGGCGGCATGGGCGGCGGCGGCATGGGTCGCGGAATGGGTGGGGGTGGCATGGGCCGAATGGGCGGCGACGAATCCTCCAGCCCATGTTCCAGCAGCAGCCATCAAGGGCAACAGGGTACCCATGGCAGCCATCGCCCGGGCGCCGACGTCAATCCCGGCAACGCGACCATCGGCGACCCGCAGTCCTGATCGCGACGGGAACAGGATTTTTTCGAATACCTGACGGAACGGGGTATGCGTGCCCCGCTTGCCCGCTGCCCCACACCCGGTCCCATATTTCCCATAATTATCGAAATTTCCGTTATCTTTTCGCACCCTGCAGGTCGATCAGCACGCCCCGCGCGTACCCGGCCTCGTCATTCCGTGACGGTCCCCGCCCGGCTGGCCCGGCCCGGCCACCGCAACCCCCCTGCACGGCCAGCGTTGAATGACATGTCGGCCCCCGGCCGGTGGGGCATGATGACGGAGTAGGAAATATGGGCGAGTTTAAAGACAAGATCAAAGGACATGCCGACGCGATGGTCGGCGAGATCAAGCGCAGTGTCGGCAAGGCCACGAAGAATACCGACCTGGAAGCCAAGGGCACCGCGCAGAAAATGAAGGGCGACGCCGAACGGGCCAAGGGCGCGGTCAAGGGTACCATCAACAAGTTCTGACGCTTCACCGCTTCGCCGGATCGTGTTCGGAGCAGCGCGATCAGCCGCACCGGGGCCTATGGGATCGACCCCGGTGCGGCACGACGGTTATCTGGCGGCGCGGTTGTGTATTCGTCGATTGGCATGCGCAGCGATGCGAAGCAAACGCGCGTCGGAGCGCTGCCGGTGCGCATTTCCAGACACGTCCCCTACAATGGGGGGTTATGATTATCCAGCACCTCCTTGAGGCAGATGAATGTTCGTGTGCGGCGTATGCCGGGAAGAGACATGAGATATTCACTGTGCATTGCGTTAAATTGATAAATATCTTCCGCTCTTATTTTTAGAAAATAGTCGAATTCTCCGGACACGAGATAACAATCCGTCACCATGCCGATTTTCTTTACGGCGGTTTCGAACGTATCAAGATTGATGTTGTTCAAGCCGTCCAGGCAGACCCCGACGAGGACAAGGGCGCCGCGATTGATCATGGGCTGATTGAGGATCGCGCTGAATTTCAGGATGACCCCGCGGTCCACCAGGCGCTGGACTCGGCGGAAGCATGTCGCCGCACTGATATTCACCGCCTGGGCGAGATCGGAAATGGGCAACCGTCCATCTTCGGCCAGGATCCGGATGATGTTCCTGTCGATAGCGTCCAGGGTCGGGGTGATTGATACCGCCATGCTATCCTTCGGAAGGTGAGGAAAAGCGCAATTTTTCGGTTCCACCTGCAAAGATCGATATAAAATCGATTTTAAAATGAACGCACCTTTCATACCGATTTCGTTATGATCTGTCATCACAATTTTTTGATAATGGATCGGGAATCGATGCGCATCGTCCTCTTGCCCTGCCTCGCCGCGACCTCAATAAGTATGTTGGCGGTTTCCGCATCCTATGCTTGGGCGGACAATAGCCCGTCGCCCCCCAGGACGAACAAACAGGCCAAATCGCGGCCGTTACATGCGCAGGGGACGCGCAAAGCGGGCAGCGCCATCACCAGCCAGGATGAAGCGGTGGCTGTCGTGGGAACACGTGAGACATCGCATGGGATGGAGCAGAGCGTTACCCGTGCGACGATGGACAAGTTCGTGGCGGGGACCAGTCCCCTGCAGATTCTGTCGGCCACGACACCGGGTGTCAATTTTGCCTCGGACGACCCGTTCGGCCTGGATACATGGGCGAACACATTTTATATTCGCGGCTATTCCCAAAGCCAGTTGGGCATCACCCTGGACGGTATCCCGCTGGGCGATGCCCAGTTCATCAATTCCAACGGCCTCGATATCAATCAGGCGATCATCCAGAACAATATCGGTCGCGTCGACATGTCGCAGGGTGGCGGTGCGCTCGATGTCATGTCCGTCACCAACCTGGGTGGCGCGCTGCAATATTATTCACTCGATCCGCGCGACAAGGCTGGTGGAGACATTTCACAGACGTTCGGCAGCAACCAGACCTATCGCACGTACGTCAGCGCCCAGAGCGGCAAGCTCAATTCCAGCGGGACGAAGTTCTATGCGTCGTACGCGCGCACCGATGCCGGGAAATGGAAAGGCGCCGGGGACCAGTTCGAACAGCAGGCGAATTTCAAGATCGTACAGCCGCTCGGGCGTTACGGAAAACTGTCCGGATTCTTCAATTATTCCGAATTCGACCAGTATAATTACAGCGATTTGAGCCTGGAAATCATCCAGAAGCTCGGCCGGAACGTGGATTATTTCTATCCGAACTACAAAGCCGCGTATCAGGCTGCCGAGGGGATCTATCCCGCAGGCTATGCCAAGGTCGGAGATGCCATGGACGTCTCCTATTACGATGGTGGCCAGGACCAGCGGAATTATCTTTCCGGCATCACGTCCACGATCGATCTGACGTCCCGCCTGCATCTGAAGACGGTGCTGTACGACCAGCAATCGGCGGGGGACTACGAATGGACCAACCCCTATGTGTCGTCGCCCTCGGGCGCGCCCATGATCCAGCAGGTCGGGCACACATCGATGACGCGCGTGGGCGGGATTGGCGCGGTGCAGTACCAGATCGCCAATCATTCGCTTGAAACCGGCGTCTGGTACGAAAACAACGGATATAGCTGGGCGCAACGGTACTACAACCAGCCGCTCCTGGGGGAGGGTACGCCCCGAAGCGCCACCGGACCGTACAACGATCCGTTCGCCACCGCATACGCCATGACCTTCAATACCAACAGTTTTCAATATTACCTGGAAGATTCCTACCGTATCTTGAAGACGCTGCGGGTGCACGCGGGCTTCAAATCCATGCTGACGACGACGTCGGGCGGCGCATCCTATAACAATCCCGTCTATACGGGCCAGGACACCCTGCCCAGTGGCAGCCTGACCACCGCCAGCGCCTTCCTGCCGCATGTCAGCATCAACTGGAATTTCCTGCCCCGGAACGAACTGTTTTTCGACTTCGCGGAGAACATGCGCGCATTCACCTATAATACATGGCAGAGCGGGAATGCATGGGGGGTCAATGAGATGCCCCAGAACCTGAAGCCCGAGACCACCTTCAATTACGAGGTCGGCTATCGATATAATTCCCGCTTCGTCACGGGCCTCGTCAATCTGTATCATATCGATTACAGGAACCGGCTGGCCACCATCACCACCGGCAGCCTGGTGAACGCCCACAATACCTATATCAACGTGGGGAACATGGCGATCTGGGGTGCCGATGCCGGCGTGACGGTGCGCCCGCTGCCGGGCCTCGAGATCTTCAACAGCGCCAGCTACAACAAATCCACCTATGGGCAGGATGTATCCAGCGGCGGGGTAAATTATCCCATCAGCGGCAAGCAGGAGGCCGGCTATCCGCAATGGATGTACAAGGCCAACGTCTCGTACAGGTATGGCAACGCGAAGGTCAACTTCAACGTCAACTATATGGGAAAGCGATACATCTCGTACATGAACGACGCCGCCGTGAACGGGTATTGGCTGGCATCGCTGTCGGCGACGTATATCTTCAAAACCATTCCCCATCTCTCTCAGAGCCTGAATCAGAAAGCGGTTTGATTGATTTTCCGTAGAACTCTGCGGATATGAGCGATCATCAGCCACGCGTGGGATGAGGAGATTGTTGCCTCGACATCCCTCGTGAGGCGGCGGCAGCGACCGAGCCATGCAAAGCTACGCTCCACGATCCAGCGTTTGGGCAGGACGACGAAGCCTTGGGCCCGATCGCTGCGTTTGACGATCTCGATCGTCCATCGGCCGAGTTCAGCCAGCGCACCACGCAACTTCTCTCCGGCATATCCCCCGTCGCCGATCAGATGGCGAAGCCAGGGGAACAATGAGCGTATCCTGGTCGCTACCAGCGGCGCGCCGTCACGATCCTGAACGTCGGCGGGATGCACGACAGCCGCCACGACATGACCCAGCGTGTCGGTGGCGATATGCCGCTTGCGTCCCTTGATCTTCTTGCCCGCGTCATAGCCGCGCGGGCCGCTATTTTCTGCGGTTTTCACCGACTGGCTGTCGATAATGCCCACCGAAGGCGTGGCGTCCCGTCCATCTTGTTCACGCGACAGGATCACGAGAATATGGTTCATGGCCTCCCACCGTCCCTCGCGTATCCACCGATAGAAATAGCCTTGCACGGTCGTGAAGGCAGGAAAGTGCCGGGGCAGTTGCCGCCATTGGCAGCCGGTCGTGACGATATAGAGGATCGCTTCCATGACGCGGCGCAAATCGGTGCGGCGCGGTCTCCCCAGACGTTTCCTCTCGGGCATCAACGGCGCAATCAGCGCCCATTCCGCATCGCGCAGGTCACTTGCATACTCAAGGTCGTCCCGGCGATACTGCGCGCGGGTGATTTCAGTCCAGGCCATCTTGATCTCATCAGGTCGTCGCAAACCCATGAATCATAACCCGCTGAAATCACTCAACTCATTTTAAGTCAGACAGTCAGCTTGAATTCAATTTCGGCGTCTACAACCTGTTCAACCAGGAATATATCGGCGGCATCGGCGGGTTCTCACTGTCCGGTGACACGCAGCAACTCTTTGCCGGCGCGCCACGCCAGTTCTTCGGTACGCTGCACGCACGGTTCTAGAACAGGAAGGGGTGCGCGGTGAGGTTCGACCCATCACGCACCCCGCCCGCGTCCCTGTCCAGCCACGCTTACAAGGGCAGGTCCCGGCGGTCGCAGATCGCCTCCATGGCCATGTAGGATGTGACCGTGTCCAGTTCGACCCGGGCGATCAGGCCGCGATAGATCTCGTCGAAGGCGTTCATGTCCGTCGTGACGATCTTGAGCATGTAATCGTAATCGCCCGCGATCCGGTAGAAATCGATCACGTTCGGCACGGCCGTCACCGCGTCGCGGAACCGGTCCAGCCAGTCCCGCGAATGATGGCGCGTGCGCACCATGACGAAGACGGTCAGCCCCAGCCCCAGCGCCACCGGGTCCAGCCGCACCGTCTGGCGCTGGATCAGTCCGCGTTCGCGCAGGGCATGCAGCCGGCGCCAGCATGCGTTCTGCGACAGGCCCACGATATCGGCCAGTTCGCGTTGCGACAGCGCGGCATCCTGTTGCAGGGCCCGCAGCAGGGCACGATCAAAATGATCCAGATTTTCCACCATAACCGATCATATGACCCGATTTCGGCCGTTTCAATGCAGGAAAAGGGGAAGTTTTTTCCCGCCGTGCCGTCTATTTTCATCGCGAACCCTCTTGAGGCGAACAGTGCGATGCAGGACGACCAGCCCCCTTTTGCGGATTTCATCGCATCCTTGCGGGTGGACGACCTGTCCGGATTGCGCGCCGGGCTGATCGGCGAGGGCGCGCCCGTGCCCGGACCGTTCGGCGTCCATCCGCTGGTCTATGCCGATTATGTGGCGTCCGGCCGGGCGTTGCGGCAGGTCGAGGATTTCGTGATGAACCGGGTCCTGCCCTATTACGCCAACAGCCATACCGAGGCATCGTTCTGCGGCCGGCATGTCAGCCGGATGCGGCGGGCGGCGCGCGAGGCGATCGCGCAATCATGCCGTGCGGGGGCGGGATTTTCCACGATCTTTACCGGGTCGGGCGCGACGGCGGGGCTGAATCGCCTGGTTCACCTGCTGGGCGTGGCCGATGCCGCCCGGGCAGGCGAGGCCCCGGTGGTGTTCATCGGCCCGTACGAGCATCATTCCAACATCCTGCCCTGGCGCGAGAGCGGTGCCGAGATCGTCGCCATCGACGAGGCGGAGGGCGGCGGCCCCGACCTGGCGCATCTGGCGGCGGCGCTGCAGGCCGCCGGTCCCGGCCGGTTGAAGGTGGGGGCCTTCTCGGCGGCGTCCAACGTGACGGGCATCGTCACCGACACCGACGCCGTCACGGCGCTGCTGAAGGCGCACGGCGCCCGCGCGGTATGGGATTATGCCGGCGGCGGCCCGTACCTGCCGATCGACATGAAGGGGGGCGACATGAAGGGGGGCACGGCGTGCGAAAAGGATGCCGTCGTGATCTCGCCGCACAAATTCATCGGCGGTCCGGGCGCGTCGGGGATCATGATCGTGCGCGACGCGGCGGTGACGCACCACCGCCCGGTCTTCACTGGCGGGGGCACGGTGCGGTTCGTCTCGCCCTGGGGTCACGATTACGCCGAAAGCATCGCCAGCCGCGAGGAAGCGGGCACGCCCAATGTGGTGGGCGACATTCGCGCGGGGCTGGCGTTCCTGGTCAAGGCGGCGATCGGACAGGCGCGCATGGATGCGCGCCACGCCGCGCTGTACCGCATGGCCAGGGCGGTATGGGACCGTAATCCCAATATCGCGATTCTGGGCCTGTCCGGGAAGCATCCACGCGCGGCATCCTGCCTGCCGATCTTCTCGTTCCAGGTCCGCGACGCCCGGCGGGGCGGAATGATCCACCAGCAATTGTTCACCCGCATGCTGTCCGACCGCTACGGCATCCAGGCCCGTGGGGGATGCGCCTGCGCCGGACCGTACGCCCACCGGTTGCTGGGCATCGACCGGGACGCCTCGCAGGCGCTGCGCGCCGCGATCCTGGAGGGGGACGAAATCAGCAAGCCCGGCTGGACGCGGCTGAATTTCAGCGTGCTGATGGATGATGAAAAGGCCGGGCGCATCATCGCGGCGGTGGACGAACTGGCCCGCGCGCCCTATCCGACCGCCGACCATTACACGGTCGATCCGGCCACCGCCCGATTCCGCGCGGCATGAAGGCAGGCAGGGCCCGATGCCCTGCCCCCCCCAATCGATTTTTCCAAGGGGTCAGCCCCTGCGGCGGGCCAAGGGCTGAGCCCTGGCCCGCCTTTGGTCAGTCGGCCACCGCGATGTCGATGGCCCCGCCACCGGCACGGAACCGTTCGCTCATCTCCTCCAGGCCGGCCTTGATGTCGGCCGTGGACAGGCCGTCATTCTGGGCACGGGCCGCGTCGCGGATATCCTGGCTGATCTTCATGGAGCAGAATTTCGGCCCGCACATCGAACAGAAATGCGCCGTCTTGTGGGCTTCCTTCGGCAGGGTTTCGTCATGGAAGCAGCGCGCGGTTTCCGGATCGAGGCCGAGATTGAATTGGTCCTCCCACCGGAATTCGAAACGGGCGCGCGACACCGCGTCGTCATGCAGGCGGGCGGCGGGATGGCCCTTGGCCAGGTCCGCGGCATGCGCCGCGAGCTTGTAGGTGATCACCCCGGTCTTGACGTCGTTGCGGTCCGGCAGGCCCAGATGTTCCTTGGGCGTGACGTAGCAGAGCATGGCGGTTCCGAACCAGCCGATCATCGCGGCGCCGATCGCGCTGGTGATGTGGTCGTATCCGGGCGCGATATCGGTGGTCAACGGACCGAGCGTGTAGAACGGCGCCTCGCCGCAATGGGCCAGTTGCTCGTCCATGTTGGCCTTGATCTTGTGCATCGGCACGTGGCCCGGGCCTTCGATGATCACCTGGCAGCCATGGTCCCAGGCAATGCGGGTCAGTTCGCCCAGCGTGCGCAGTTCGGCGAACTGCGCCGCGTCGTTCGCATCGGCGATGGAACCGGGGCGCAGCCCGTCGCCCAGGCTGAACGACACGTCATAGGCGCGCATGATTTCGCAGATTTCGGCGAAATTCTCGTACAGGAAGCTCTCGCGATGGTGCGCCAGGCACCATTTGGCCATGATCGAGCCGCCGCGCGAGACGATGCCGGTCACGCGCTGAGCGGTCAGCGGGATGAAGGGCAGGCGCACGCCGGCATGGATGGTGAAGTAATCCACCCCCTGTTCGGCCTGTTCGATCAGCGT
The DNA here is from genome assembly GCF_000021325.1 of Gluconacetobacter diazotrophicus PA1 5. Lineage (GTDB taxonomy): Bacteria > Pseudomonadota > Alphaproteobacteria > Acetobacterales > Acetobacteraceae > Gluconacetobacter > Gluconacetobacter diazotrophicus. Next base: position 1,549,159 of record NC_011365.1, read on the forward strand.
GTCGCGGAACAGTTCCCATGTCAGGTCCTCGGCCACGCCGCCGACCTTCTCCAGCGCCTGGTAGATCGGAACGGTGCCGATGGGCACGGGGCTGTTGCGGACGATCCAGTCGCGGATATTGTGGATATTGCGCCCGGTGGACAGGTCCATCACCGTATCCGCGCCCCAGCGCGTGGCCCAGACCATCTTGTCGACTTCGTCGGCCACATGTCCCAGCACGGCGGAGTTGCCGATGTTGGCGTTGATCTTCACCAGGAAGTTGCGGCCGATGATCATCGGCTCCAGTTCCGGGTGGTTGATGTTGGACGGCAGGACGGCGCGCCCCCGGGCGATTTCGTCGCGGACGAATTCCGGCGTCACGAAATCCGGGATGCTGGCACCGAAATCCTCGCCGTCGCGCAGCGGCTTGTCGGCCTGCGCGCGGCGCAGGTTTTCGCGGATCGCGACATATTCCATTTCCTCGGTCACGATGCCGGCGCGGGCGTATTCCAGCTGCGTCACCGGCCGGCCGGCCCGTCCACGGCGAACCACCCGCCGGCCGTTGTCGAACGCGGGGGCCAGCATCGATCCGGTGGCGCCGCCATTGTCCTCGGGCCGGACAATGCGGGGCTGGGCCACGGTCTCGGTGTCCCCACGGCGGACGATCCACGCGTCACGCACACTGTCCAGCCCGCGCGCGATGTCGATATCGGCCTGCGGGTCGGTATAGGGGCCGGAGGGATCGTACAGCGTCACCGGCGCTTCGTTGGCCGTGGGGTGCAGGTCCACCTGGCGGAACGGCACGCGCAGGTCGGGGTAGAGCGTACCGGGCTGATAGACCTTGTGGCCACCCACGCGGGGGCCGACGGTCACGTCACCCGTGGCGGGCGCATGCGCGGGCTGACGCGGAGAGGCAGGCGGGGGGCTCTGGATGTTCATAGCGCGTCCTCGTTGCTTTTGGAGGGGCCGCGCCGGCGCGAAATGTCATCCTGGCGACGCATCGCGGCATCGCGCTCAATTCCCATCCCTTCGCCGGCATGACCCGGATCAGGTTCGACGGGTCAGGGGCTAGCCCCTCTCTCAGCCATTCTGACGCGGCTCCCCGGAGAACGCGACGATCTTAGAGCGGGGGGAACGCGGCGGGTCAAGAGAAACGGCCCACCCCTGGCACCGGCGCGTGTCACATTGTCGCGCACCGTCAGCGGCCCGTCCCGGCTGTCCGCAGGCCGGGGGCGACGGCGTGATGGACGATTTCGACACAATGCCGCAGGTCGCGGGCATCGATCTGCCCCGGTGCCGAGGGATGGTCCAGCATGCCGAAGGTCGCGGCCGAGCCGAAGATTTCACCCGCCAGGCGCGAGACGACGCCGCTTCCGCCCATCGCCATGGTGATCAGCGGCCGGTCGGCCCAGCGTGTGCGCATTTCATACGTGGCGGCCAGCAGGCTGAGCACGTCCCCCGCGTCATGCGGCATGACCGCGAGCTTCAGGACATCCACGTCGCACTCCTGCATCCTGCGCATGCGCTCCACCAGGCGATGGGACGGACCGGTGCCGGCGAAGTCATGGGACGACAGGATGACGCGCACGCCCGCGGCCCGCGCCGCCGCGACGATGCGCCGCACGACGTCCCGGCCGCGATTGAATTCGACGTCGATCAGGTCCGGCAGCAGGTCGGCCTCCAGCACGTGGTCGTAGAAGGCGACATAGGCCTCGTCATCGATCGGGGTCGCGCCGCCCTCCGCCCCGGTGCGAAAGGTCACGATCAGCCCGCGACGGTCCAGGATCGCCCGCAGGTCGCGGCACAGGGCGGTGACGCGCGCGCCGTGACCGTCATGCCCCGGGCGCGCGTCATGCCAGTGATCGGCCCGGGCCTCGACCAGGTCCACCGCGTCGTGGCCGGCCAGGCGGCGGGCGGCGGCCCGGACCTCGTCCGCCCCGGCGGCGACGATCGGCACGATCACCGCCGCGCGGCCGACGCCCAGCGTCACGCCCCGCACGGGCACGGCGCGCAGTTTCGGCCCCGGCGCCAAGGGTTCCGGTTCGTCCGGGGCGTGGTCCTTCGCGCTACGCATGGACCGTGCTCCCCGCCAACTGGTCCAGCAGGTGCGTGGTGGCACGGCGGACATGCAGGGCCACGGCCTCGGGCCCCTGTTCGCGGGTCATGCGCTCCATCGGGACCGCGATCGCGACGGGGGTGCCGGGCGGAAGACGGGTCAGGATGCCGGCCAGGTCCAGCGCCCCCTCCCCGGGGGGCAGGCGTTCGGACCCGTTTCCCGCCTGCAGGCCGTCGGACAGGTGCACGAACGGCACCAGCCGGCGCGGCAGCGCCGACAGGGCGGCCAGCGTGCCGCCACTGTGCGCGACATGCAGCGTATCGACCAGCACGCCGCCATTGGGCGCCCCCGCCATGACCACCAGGTCCAGCGCCGCCTCCAGCGTGGACACCGCCGCCCCCGGGGCGAATCCCAGCACCACGCCCAGCCCGCGCGGGCGGGCCAGGGCGCACAGGGCGGCGAAGCGGTCGGCCATCCGGCCGCGATCGCGGTCGCAGGGCATGGCGATCACGTAGCGCGCGCCCAGTTCCGCCCCGGCCGCCAGCAGCGGTTCCACGTCCGCGACGTCCAGGTCCGGCGTCAGGCATACGCATTCGATGTCGTGGACCGCGATGCCCGTCTCCGCCGCCGCCCGGCGCGTCGCCTGCAGCATCGCCGGATCGTCCATCAGCGGATAGGCCGTTCCGCCCTCCGTCACGGAGGCCAGGCGCAGGCCCACGCCGCGATAGCCGGTCCGGGACGCGACACGGATCATGTCGGGGGGCGCCAGCGACAGGGTCGTCAGATGCGCCAGAATCAGGTCGTGGGTCATGCAGCCTCCTGCGGTACTCAGAGGACTGCCGGGGGCGGCACCGGGGCAGCCTGCACTGACACCGAACGCCGCCGCCGGGTGCTGGTTGTTTTTTGCTATGGCCGGACGGGACGGATCGCCGCGGCCTGGATGTCGGGCGTGCAGCGCGCGTGGAACGCCGCGAAATTCCGTTCGAACCGCGCCGCGAGGTCCGACGCGGCATGGCGGTAGGCGTCCGGATCGGCCCAGGCCGCCGCCGGGTCCAGCAGCGCGGCGGGGATGCCGGGCACCCGGGCGGGAATGGACAGGCCGAAATGCGGCTCGACCTGGAAGGGGGCGTCGTCCAGCCGCCCGTCCAGCGCCGCGTTGACCAGGGCCCGTGTATGCGCGAGCGAGATCCGGTCCCCCACGCCGTACGGGCCGCCGGTCCAGCCGGTATTGACCAGCCAGCACGTGACCGGCACGCGCGCCAGGCAGGCCGCCAGCCGGTCGCCGTACAGTTCCGGCGGGCGGGGTAGGAACGGCGCGCCGAAGCAGGCGCTGAACGTCGCCTGCGGCTCCTTCCCCAGCCCCTTTTCGGTGCCGGCGATCCGTGCTGTGTAGCCCGACAGGAAATGATAGACCGCCTGCGCCGGCGTCAGCCGCGCGATCGGCGGCAGCACGCCGAACGCGTCGGCCGTCAGCATCACCACATGGCGCGGCAGCCCGCCCTGCCCGTCCGCGCTGGCATTGGCGACGAAATCGATCGGGTAGCAGGCCCGCGTGTTTTCCGTCAGGCTGCCGTCCGCGAAATCCGGCACGCCGTGCGCGTCGGCCACCACGTTTTCCAGCACCGCGCCGAAGTGCCGCGATGCGTCCCAGATTTCCGGTTCGGCCGCCTGCCGCAACCCGATCACCTTGGCGTAGCAGCCCCCTTCGATATTGAAGACGCCCCGGCCCGACCAGCCATGTTCGTCATCGCCGATCAGGTGCCGCGACGCATCGGACGACAGCGTGGTCTTGCCGGTGCCCGACAGGCCGAAGAACAGCGCCACGTCGCCATCCGGCCCGATATTGGCCGAACAATGCATCGGCATCACGTCCTGGTCCGGCAGCAGCCAGTTCATGACCGTGAAGATCGATTTCTTGATCTCGCCCGCGTACCCGGTGCCGGCGATCACGATCAGGCGCTGTTCCAGCGACAGGATGACGCCCGTGCTGCTGCGCACCCCGTGCACCGCCGGGTCCAGGTCCAGTTCGGGCGCGTGCAGGATCACGTAATCCGGCTGGAATCCCGGCAGGTCGGCCGCCGGGGGGCGGATGAACATGTTGCGCGCGAACAGGGCGTGCCATGCCGAGGTCGTGACCAGCCGGATGCGGATGCGATGGGCCGGGTCGGCGCCGGCATACAGGTCCTGGGTGAACAGTTCCTGCCCTTCCAGGTATCCGCGCGCATGGTCGCAGACGCGCTGGAACGCGGCGACCGGCAGGGGCATGTTGATGTCGCCCCACCAGATGCCGGCGCGCGTCGCCGGTTCGTCGACGATGAATTTGTCCTGCGCCGACCGGCCGGTATGCACCCCCGTCCGTACCATCAGCGCCCCGCCGGCGGACAGGCTGCCCTCGCCCCGGCGGATCGCGCATTCGGTCAGTTCGGGGGCATGGAGGTTGGCATGGACCGGGCCGGCATGACGCAGGCCGGTTCCCGCCAGGACGCTGTCGGAACCCGCAGGCCGGAAACCGTTCTTGTTCTTCATTCTTTCCGCTTCCTGAATATGGCGTGACCCGCAGCATAGCAGCGCCCTGTCCGTCACCCCACGGCTATTGTCGCAAATTCCTTATGTATTCTAACGGTTTCCGACATGCCTATATCGGCCAGTGGCGTCGATTTTCCGTATCGTTTGCATGGCGTTAAGCGCCCGACGGGCCGTGCAAAAGGTTCCACCCGAAACATTCATGATGTCATCACAAAATTGTTCATCACCTGCGATGCGATCCTGACACAGTCCTTTAGCGTTTGATTTTCATCCATATCTTTTATACGATAAGCTAATGAATGAAAAAGAACGGCCGGAAGCCAACCTCATCATCGACGTCATTGCCGGAATCTCGGCTGCCGGCGGGTTATTGTTCGGATACGACACCGGCATTATTTCCGCCGCGTTGTTACAGATCGCGCCGCAGTTCCATCTGGGTATCGGCGGGCAGCAGATCGTCACGTCCGCCATCATCGCGGGGGCGCTGCTGGGGTGCCTGGGGGCGGCGCCGCTGTCCGACCGGGGCGGACGGCGGCGCACGGTGATGCTGGCCGCGACGGTGTTCATCATCGGCACCGCCATGGCCTCGCTGGCCGGCAGCGTGTGGATGCTGACGCTGGCGCGCTTCGTGTTGGGCCTGGCGGTGGGGGCGGCATCGCAGATCGTGCCGCTCTATATCTCGGAACTGGCGCCGGCGCGGCGGCGCGGCCGCCTGGTGGGGATGTTCCAGCTTGCGGTGGTGTCGGGGGTCCTCGTCTCGTTCATCGTGGGCTACCTGCTGCGCCACGACAGTTGGCGGGTCATGTTCGGCCTGGGCGCCATTCCGGCCGTCATCCTGCTGCTGGGCATGGCGTTCCTGCCCAACAGCCCGCGCTGGCTGGCGATGCGCGGCGATTTCGAGGGGGCCCGGGTCGTGCTGCGCCGGGTGCGCGGCAACCATCATGTGGCCGAGCGCGAATTGCAGGATATCATCGACGCCCATGACAGGCAGGCCCCGTGGTCCGAACTGGCCAAGCCATGGGTGCGGCCGGCGCTGGTGGCGTCGATCGGCATCGGCCTGCTGTGCCAGTTGAGCGGCATCAACGCCGTGCTCTATTATGCGCCCACCATCTTCTCGGGCGCGGGGTTCGGCGAGGGATCGGCCCTGCTGACCTCGGTCGCCGTGGGGGTCGCGATGATCGTGGCGACCCTGTTCGGCAGTTGGGCCGTCGAGGCGATCGGCCGGCGCACCCTGATGCTGTGGATGCTGCCCGGGGCCAGCGTGGCGCTGTTCATCCTGGCGAGCCTGTTCCATGCCGGGCAGCCCACCGGGCTGCAGGCCTGGGCGATGGTCGCGTCCCTGCTGGCCTATGCCATCCTGAATGTCGGCAGCCTGTCGGTCACGATCTGGATCGTGGGGGCCGAGATCTATCCGCTGTCGGTCCGGGGCAAGGGCATGAGCCTGGTCGCCGCGTCGCACTGGGGGGCGGACCTGCTGATTTCTCTGACCACCCTGTCGATGGTCCAGGCCTTCGGCGCCGGGGGGACCTTCATGCTGTTCGGGGTGGTCAACGCCCTGGCCTTCCTGTTCGTCCTGCGCTACGTCCCCGAAACACGCGGACGGTCCCTGGAGGAAATCGAGGCCAGCCTGCGCGACGGCACGTTCGTCCGATAGGGTTCCGGGGGCAAACCTTGTCGGCGGGGCCGGCCGCGATTATCCCGGATGCACGCCCCTTCGCCATCATCTGGACTGTCCCGACATGACCGTACCCCGGATCGACCCGTTCCATGCCGTCGGCCTGAGCACGCTTGCGCATCGCATGGCGGCCGAGGGGCGCAGCATCGTGCACATGGAATTCGGCCAGCCCTCGACCGGCGCGCCGAAGGCCGCGATCGCCGAGGCCCATCGCATCCTGGACAGCGACGGCATGGGATATTGGGAGAGCACGCCGCTGAAGGCGCGCATCGCCCGGCATTATCGGGACAGCTACGACGTCAGCGTCGAGCCGGAACAGATCTGGCTGACCTGCGGGGCGTCGCCGGCCTTCGTCCTGGCACTGAATTGCTGCTTCGCGCCCGGCGCGCGGATCGCGCTGGCCCGCCCGGGCTATGTCGCCTATCGCAACACGCTGCGCGCGCTGTATCTGGAACCGGTGGAAATCGCCTGCGGCCCGGCCGAACGGTTCCAGCTCTCGGCCGCCGCCATCGCGGCGCTGGACCCGCCGCCCGACGGCGTGATCCTGGCCAGCCCCGCCAACCCGACCGGCACGATCCTTTCCACCGAGGAAATGCAGGCCATCGTCGCGCTGTGCCGCGCGCGCGGCATCCGGATCATCTCGGACGAGATCTATCACGGGCTGAGCTATATCGGACCGGTGCGCTCGGTCCTGCAGGACGACCCCGACGCGCTGGTGGTCAACAGCTTCTCGAAATATTTCAGCATGGCGGGCTGGCGGCTGGGCTGGCTGGTGGTGCCCCCCGCGCTGGTCGAGGCTGCGCAGACGCGGGTGGGCAACATGTTCCTGACCCCGCCCTCGCTCAGCCAGCATGCCGGGCTGGTCGCCTTCGACTGCCGCGAGGAGCTGGAGGGCCATGTCCGCATGTACCGCCACAATCGCGACCTGATGCTGGAGCATCTGCCCGCGCTGGGGCTGTCGCGGATCGCGCCGCCGGACGGGGCGTTCTATATCTACGCCGATATCGGGCACCTGACCGACGACAGCCTGGCCTTCTGCGCCCGGCTGCTGGCCGAAACCGGGGTGGCGACCGCACCGGGGCTGGATTTCGACCCGATGGAGGGCCACCGTTTCATGCGCTTCAGCTTCGCGGTCTCGACCGACCGGCTGGAGGAGGCATTGCGACGCATGACGCCCTGGTTCGCCCGCGCGCGCGACGCCGCGCGATAGGGCAGACCAGGGGCCGCTGCTACCCCATCAGGGACCTGATCCCGGGCAGGATCGCCACCAGCAGCCCGGCGGGCGGCGGTTTCACGCCGTGGGTCCGCACCACGCCGGCAAACGACTCGACCACCGCCTGGTCGGCTGCGATCCGTGCCACGGCATCGCGCCGCTGCGCGTCGTCCAGGGGGCCGGACAGGGCGGCCAGCCCGATGCGGGCCAGGGCCGCGATGTCCCGCGCCACCGGCAGGCCCTGTTCCAGCGCGCCCACGCCCTGCGCGACCGTGGCGAAGCGATCCCCGCACGCGGCCCACGCGCCGAGTTGCGCCCGCAACGCCTCCGCCACGCCGCGATCCCCGGCGGCGAAGCGCGCGGCCAGCGCGTTGAACCGCATCGCGGCGATGGGGTCGGGGGATGCGATTTCCGCCAGTTCGTCGAACCGCACCTGGCCGCTGCGCCGGACGAAGCTGTTCAGGGCGTAATTGCGCACCGGCATCACGGCACCCATCAGGCAGGCGACCGCCCCGGGATCGGCGGGCGCCATGCGGGCCTGCATCCGATAGGCGTTCGCCCGCGCCTGCAGGCCGGTCACCTCCAGGCGGTTCGCCACCTCCGCCAGGCGACGGTCCATGTCATCGACATCGCGGGTCTGCGGCTGCGACCAGAACCGCTCGGCTATGGCGGCGGCGCGCGGCCACAGGCGCGCATCCAGCGTTTCGTCCGTGACCAGTTCGCTCCACAGCGGGGCCTCGCCGCCCAGCACCAGCTTCTTCTGCGCGGCGTCCAGCGGCGGCAGGGCGGGGTCGAGCGTGAAGGCGTCCACCAGGGGGCCCATCGTCACGCGCTTGATATCGGCCTGCGCGCGGGTCAGGCCGCTGGCCTGCACGTCCAGCGGATCGACCCGGTAATGCTGCTCCGCCGGGTTCAGCAGGTCGAGATAATAGCCGGCCGAGACCACGACCGGGTGGCCCGCCCGGGTGGCGGTGCCGATGAATTTGGACGACCGCCAGGCCTCGACCACCACGCTTTTGGGAATCGGGGCCGCGCTGACCTCGTCCCAGCCCACCATGATCTTGCCCTGGCGGGCCAGCACGGATTGCACCCGCGCGGTAAAGGCCGCCTGCAGCGACGCGGTGTCCGCGAAGCCGTGGGCCTTCATGAACGCCGTAATCTTCGGATTGCGGGTCCATTGTTCGGCCTGCACCTCATCGCCGCCGGCATGGAAATAGCGATCCGGGAACAGGCGCCCCATTTCGCCGTATAGCTGCGTGACGAAGTGCAGCGTGGCATCCAGCGTCGGGTTCAGCGCCGCGTCGTCGGGGTCCGCCATGGCCGGATCGACCGGCTGGGCCGCCAGCGCGGGATAGGCCAGCAGGATGGCCAGCGCGTGGCCGGGCGTGTCGAATTCCGGCATGATGCGCACGCCGCGATCGGCGGCGTAGGCGACCAGGTCGCGGATCTGGGCCTGGGTATAGAACTGGCCATGCGACCCCTGCCGCTGCAGGCCTGGGAACAGCCGGCTTTCGACCCGAAATCCCTGGGAATCGCCCAGATGCAGGTGCAGCACGTTCAGCTTCACCTGTTCCATCGCGTCGATCTGCCGATGCAGGGTCTCGATGCGCATGAAGTGGCGCGAGACGTCGATCATGATGCCGCGCCAGGGAAAGCGCGGCCGGTCGTCGATATCGGCCTGCATCAGCACCGGGCCCTGCGGCCCCTGCGCCGCCAGTTGCGCCAGGGTGGCGAACCCGTCCAGCACCCCGGCGGGACCGGCGGCGTCCAGCGTGATGCCGTCCGGACGGACGGCCAGGTGGTACTGCTCCTTCTCGCCCAGGGCGAGGAAGGACGGATCGGCCCCGTAGCGGACCCGCAGCATCGCGGCCCCCGCCGCGTGGTCGTCGGCCGGCAGCACCCGGCCGGCCAGCCGGTCCAGGCGTGCCCTCAGCCGATCGGCCGCGCGGCGCAGCAGGGGTGTCGGCGCATGGTCCCACTGCACGGCCAGGCCGTTGGCCAGGGACAGGGTCTGGCCGGAATAATGCGCCGAGGCGGGCAGCGGCATCAGCGCCGGGGCCGCCGCCCGCGCCTGCCCCGCCGGCAGCGCCACGGCCAGCACCGCGCCCAGCGCCGCGGCCGCCACGCCGCCCGCCATGCCGCCACCGGCCCCCGGACCGGCAATCGCCGTCCGCCGCCGCATCAGGCCGACATAGGCCAGGATCACCAGATAGGACGGGGCCGCGACCAGCACGAAGGCGGCGTGCGCCCCGCGGGTCTGCGCCAGATGCACGAAGACCTGCGGCAGCACCGCCCCGCCCGAGAACGCCATCACCAGAAGCGCCGCCGCGCGGTCGGCATGCCGGTCCATCATGCGCATGACCACCGGAAACAGCGCCGGCATGATCATGGCGTTGGCAAAGCCGAGCAGCGCCACGCACAGGACCGAGACCAGCCCGCTGCTGACCCACGCCGCCCCGCACAGCACCAGCCCCAGCCCGCAGGACAGACCCATGTACTGCAGTTGCGAGACCAGGCGCGGCACCACGGCCATGCCCGCCAGGTAGCCCGCCATCATCGCCGCCAGGGTCAGGGCGGTGAAATATTTGGTGACGTCCAGCGACAGGCCGAATCCGCGCCCGTACATCCCGATCGCGTCGCCGGCCATGACCTCTACCCCGACATAGAGGAACGTGCTGAACACGCCCAGGCACAGCAGGGGAACGCCGCCCCGCGCCGGCCCCTCCGCATGGCCGGCCGCGTCGGCCGTGTCCTCCCGGCCGATGGCGATGGATGGCAGGCGCGCGCGCAGGATCCATACCGCCAACCCCAGCAGCAGCACCGCCATGGCCAGATAGGGCGCATGCACCGCATGGGTGAAACGGGCGAGGACGGCGTCACGCGCCGCCGCCGACGGCGCGGCGCGGACCTGCGCCGCGATGCCGCCGATATCGCGCATGACCAGCCCGGCGAACACCAGCGGGGCGACGATGCCCGCGCACTTGTTCGCCGTGCCCATGATGGCGATGCGCTGCGCCGCGCGGGCATGCGGGCCCAGCAGGCTGACATAGGGGTTGATCGTCACCTGCAGCAGCGACAGGCCGGCGCCGATGACCCCCAGCCCGGCCAGCGCGCCGGGATACCAGCGCGCGGTCACGCATTCGCCGAACAGCGCCGTCCCGCCCGCCATCACCATCAGCGAGACCGCCATGCCGGCTTTCAGCCCGGTGCGGCGCGCCAGCAGGGTGGCGGGAATGGGAAACACGAAATAGGCCAGGTAGAAACAGGCCGGAACCAGGAACGCCGCGACATCGCTGAGGTTGAAGGCAAGCTGCACGAAGGTGATCAGCGGCCCATTGAGCCAGGTGACGAAGCCGATGCTGAAGAACAGGATCGCCATGATGACGATCGGGCGCCAGCCATGGGCGCCGGCCGGACTGGTCACGGACGGGGTCGTCAAGAGGCTGTTCCTTCCGGCGGCGAAAGATGGGACGTCACGATGACGATAGCACGCCCCGCCGAATGGCCCAGATGCCTTCCGCCATCAGCACCGGTGTAGGTCCGGAAACGCGCGCCGGATCGCCACCAGCGCGCGTTTACGGACCGACGCTGCGGGCGGCGAGCACGACGGCCATGACCATCATCACCGCCGCCACCATGCTGTCCAGCACCCGCCAGGCGGCGGGACGGGCGAAGACCGGCCCCAGCAGCCGCGCGCCGTAGCCCAGCACCACGAACCACAGCGCGCTGGCCGTGGCGGCCCCGGCGACGAACAGCGGCCGCGCCCCGCCGGGCAGGGCCCCGCCGACCGCCCCCATCAGCAGCACCGTATCCAGATAGACATGCGGGTTGAGGTAGGTGAACGCCGCCGCCCGGCCCATCGTCCCGGCCAGCGTATCCGGCCCTTCCGCGCCGCCGGTCACCAGCGCGCCGGGTGCCAGCGCGCGACGCGCCGCGCTGATCCCGTACCAGGACAGGAACACCGCGCCGCCCAGGGACATCCCCCAGGTCAGTTGCCGGACCAGCCCCGGCAGCGTGTGCAGCAGCATGCCGATGCCCGCCACCCCGGCCGAGACCAGCAGCAGGTCGGACAGGGCGCAGAACGCCACCACGGGCGCGACGTGCCGTTGGCGCAGCCCCTGGCGCAGGACGAAGATATTCTGGGCACCGACGGCGACGATCAGGGCGGCGGCCAGGCCGAAGCCGCTGGCAAAGCTGGAAGCGAAAAACATGGCGCTTCCATGCCGGGCGGAGGGAGCACAGACCAGCTTAAGTTTCTATCCCCGATTAAGGAGATCTAAATTAAAAACCGGAGGACCCTTCAAAACACGACGGCCGCCGCGTAGGCTCCCGCCCCTGGGTTCATCACCGGCGGGGGCGACGTCATGCATCGGAACAGGCCGTCCATCCTGCCCCTGTCATTGTGCGCGTCCGGGGAAGAAGGCGACGTCCTGCAGCAGGCGGGACGATTGGAGGAATCGGAACAGGCCTATCTGCGCGACCTGGCGAAACGTCCCGACGATGCGCGCCTGCTGATCAATTACGGCAGCCTGCTCTGCTCGCTGGGCCAGTACCAGAGGGCCCACGACATTCTCATCCATGCGATCCGGCTGGCACCGGACCTGCCCGAAGGGTGGGGAAATCTCGGCTGTGCCCTGATCTACATGCAGCAATATCAGAACGCGGTCGCCGTCCTGCAAAGCGGCCTGGAGCGCAAGCCGGTCCTGCCGGTCGCCTTCAGCAATTTGGGCGTCGCACTGGACAGGCTGGGCCGCCACGACATGGCCCAGATCTTTCACCGCGAAGCGATCCGGCTGCTGCCGGACGATGCGAGGCGCCACAGCAACTATGCCATATCCCTTCTGGCACAGGGGAAATACCCCGAAGGCTTCAGGGAATATGAATGGCGCTGGACCACGCTGGACATGCGCGCGCACCGCCCGGCCACGCCGCAATGGCAGGGCGAGCCGTTCGACGGAAAAACCCTGCTGATCCATACCGAAGGCGGCTTCGGGGACATGATCCAGTTTTCCCGTTTCATCCCGCTCGCCGCCCGCCGGGGCGGCCGGGTCGTGACCGGCGTGCGCAGGGAACTGCTGTCGCTGCTGCGGGATTCATTTCCCGGCCTGACCTTCGTCCCCCACGACGAACCCGCGCCGCGTCACGACCTGCACTGTTCGGTGCTGAGCCTGCCCCATGCGCTGGGTATCGCAATGGCCGACATTCCCGCCGCGTCGGGCTTCCTGCGCGCCGACCCGCGCAAGGTGCGGCACTGGGCGGCACGGCTTGGCGCGGAGGGTCCCGCCCCGGCCGGACCGACCCGCCCGGTGCGGATCGGGCTGGTCTGGGCGGGTGCCCCGCATCGCGGGGTGCGGGAATACGAGCAGATCGACAAACGCCGTTCGACGGACCTTGCGACCTTCGCACCGTTTGCCGCCGTATCGGCCGATTTCGTGTTCTACAGCCTGCAGATCGGGAACCGGGCCGACCAGGCGCGCACGCCGCCGCCCGGCATGGTCCTGATCGACCATACCGGCCTGCTTCATGAGTTCAGCGACACGGCCGCCCTGGTCGCCAACCTGGACCTGGTGATCGCCGTCGATACGTCCACGGTCCATCTCGCCGCCGGATTGGGCAAGCCCGCCTGGATGCTGTCCCGCTTCGACCAGTGCTGGCGCTGGCTGTCCGGCCGGACGGATTCCCCCTGGTACGACAGCCTGCACGTCTTCCGCCAGAGCCAGCCCGGCGACTGGTCCGGGCCGGTGCGGGACATCACCGCCGCGCTGCATGCGCTGGCCGAGGCGCGTCATGCCGCCCCGTCCGCGATCGGGAGGATCTAGATCCATGCTGGACTATGCCGCGCTGTCGGCCGTGGCCTCGGTCGCGCGCGAGGGCAGTTTCGAGCGCGCGGCCAGCGCGCTGGGGGTGACGCCGTCCGCCGTGTCGCAGCGCGTGCGGGCGCTGGAGGACCGGCTGGGCGCGATCCTGATCGTACGGGGCCAGCCCTGCACCCCGACCGCGATCGGCGCGCGCCTGTGCGCGCATGTGGACCGGGTGCGCCTGCTGGAAGGCGAGATGGCATCCGCGCTGCCGGCCCTGGCGGGCCAGGGGGCCGAGGCCGGGCCGCCGACCATCCGCGTCGCGGTCAATGCCGACAGCCTGGCCACCTGGTTCATCCCCGCCGTCGCGTCCTTCGCCGGCCGGGGCGACCGGCTGGTCGACCTGGTCATCGCGGGCGAGGACCATACCGCCGAACGGCTGCGATCGGGCGATGTCCTGGCCGCCGTCACTACCGACCGCACCCCCGTCCAGGGATGCCGGACGGTGCCGCTGGGTGCCCTGCGCTACGCGGCGGCGGCGTCCCCGTCCTTCATGGCGGCGTGGTTCGCGGGCGGCGTGGATGCGGCGGCGCTGGCCCGCGCCCCGGTCCTGCGGTTCGATCGCCGGGACCACCTGCACGAACGATGGGCCCGCGCGGCGCTGGGAACCGCCCCGGACGCGCCGACCCACTGGATTCCCTCGGCCCACGGGTTCGTCGATGCGGCGCTGGCCGGCCTGGGCTGGTGCGTGAACCCGCTTCCGATGGTGGCGGAGCACCTGGCCGCCGGCCGCCTGGTCGGCCTGGCGGCGGGACGATACCTGGACGTGCCGCTCTACTGGCAGCATGCGCGCATCGGCACGCGGCTGCTGGACGCGCTGACCCGCGACGTGGTCGCGGCGGCGGCGCGCGGCCTGCTGGACGGGTAGACGATGCGCCACCATTCGCCCTGGACGCCCCACCTGGCCGAGGGCGCGCAATCACCGGCCGAACGACTGGCCGAGGCGCTTGGCGGCGATATCCTGTCGGGCAGCCTGAAGGTCGATGACCGGCTGCCGGCGCATCGCGACCTGGCCTGGCGGCTGGGAATCGGCGTCGGGTCGGTCACGCGGGCCTATGCCATCCTGGAACGGCGCGGACTGGTCCGGAGCGTCCATGGCCGGGGCACCTTCGTCGCCGCGCGCCCGGACCAGGCCAGCGACCAGATCGACCTGGCGACCAACATGCCGCCGCCCATGTTCAGCGACAGGGCGCTGGCCCGCACGCTCAACCGGCTGGCCCGCACCATCGACCCCAGATTGTTCAACATCTATCCGCCCGTCGCCGGGCATCTGGAACACCGCCGCATCATGGCGCGCTGGCTGGCGGCGCTGGGAACCGAGGCCGAGCCCGAACGGCTGCTGCTGACCAGCGGGGCGCAGCAGGCACTGAACGTGGCCCTGACCGTCGCGCGGCCCCATGTCGGCTATGCCGTGACCGAGGCGCAGACCTATCCCGGCATGCTGGGCGTGATGCGCCAGGCCGGCCTGGAGATCGAATCCGTGGCCATGGACGCCCAGGGCATGCTTCCCGCGTCGCTCGAGGCCGTGCTGACCCGCCGGCGGCACCAGCGCGCCGTCGTCTACCTGACGCCCACCATGCAGAATCCGACATCCGCGACCATGGAGACGGCGCGGCGGCAGGACATCGCGCGCCTCTGCCGGCGGGCGGATGCGCTGGTGATCGAGGACGGCGTGTATGTCCGCGAGCGCGATCCCGCGCGGCCGTCGCTGCTTGACCTGGCGCCGGAGCGGACCTTTCACGTCAGCAGCCTGTCGAAGATCCTCAGTCCGGGACTGCGTATCGGCGTGCTGATTCCCCCGCCCCGCCACGCCGGGGCGTGCCTGCCCGCGCTTCTGGCGTCCTCGCTGATGATCGCCCCCCTGTCCTACGCGATGATGGCGCAATGGATGCAGGACGGCACGGCCGAGAGCGTCCGCACATCCCTGCACGCCGAGGCGATTCGCCGTCAGGACCTGGCGGTTTCCATCCTGGGGGAGTGGATGGCCGCCCCCACCTATCACGCCTTTCATGCCTGGCTGCCGATGCCGGCCGCCCAGGCGGAAGAGATGGTCGGGCGCGCGCGGATGCTGGGCGTTTCCCTGCCCGGCCCGCATACGTTCAGCAGCGGCGATGCGGCCGCACGCACGGCAGGCGGCGGGACGGGCGTCCGGCTTGCCCTGGGAAGCGTCACGTTTCGTACCCTTCCCGAAGCCCTGCGGCGCGTCCGGCAGGCCTGTGACCTGTCACAGGCAAAAGTGTCACGTGACACTATAGCGATATCCTGAAAGTGTCCCCCGCGGTTAGGGTTGCGCCGTTCGCACACACGGTCGGAGACCCGCCATGCCCGATGATCCGCAAGGCCCCGTGACGATCGTCGCGACGTTCCATATCCAGGACGAGCACGCGGAGGAGGTCCTGGCTGCGATCGCCGCCTGCATCAGGGCGTCACGGCAGGAAGCCGCCAATCTGTCCTATACCTGCCGCCGGGACATCCATGATCCGCTGCATCTGGTCTTCGTGGAACAATGGAAAAGCCTTGCCGCGATCGAGGACCATGAAAGGCAGCCCCATTTCCTGGCGATGAAGGCGATGTTCGACCAGGGCAAGGCCGGCCCGCTGAGCGTCACCCTGCTGCAGGACGTGCCGGCCCTGGCCTGAGAATGGGGGAGATCATGATCCCGTCCGTCTATCTTCTGGGAACGGCGGATACCAAGTTCGCGGAACTGGACTATCTGCGATCGGTCCTGACCGGACGGGGCGTCGGCAGCCATATCGTGGATGTCGGCACCCGCGAGGACCCGTGCGCCGCCGACATCACCGCGCGACAGGTGGCGGCCTGCCACCCCGATGGCGCTGCCGCGGTCTTCTGCGGCGAGCGCGGGCGCGCCATCGCGGCGATGTCCGAGGCGCTGCGGCGTTTCCTGCCGGGCCGCGCCGACCTGGCCGGCGTGATCGCGATCGGCGGCTCCGGCGGCACGGCCCTTGTCGCGCCGGCCCTGCAGGACCTGCCGATCGGCCTGCCCAAGATCCTGGTTTCCACCGTCGCATCGGGAAACGTGGCGCCCTATGTGGGCGAATCCGATCTGTCCATGGTCTATTCGGTCGTCGACCTTCAGGGGCTGAACCGTATTTCGCGCACCATCCTGGCCAACGCCGCCAACGCCATGGCGGGCATGGTGCTGCACCCCGCGCCGCATGATGCCGGCACGCGTCCGGCGGTGGGCATCACCATGTTCGGCGTCACCACACCCTGCGTTACGGAGGCGATGCATATCCTGACAGGGGATTTCGAATGTCTTGTCTTCCACGCCACCGGAACCGGCGGGCGGTCGATGGAACGGCTTGTGCGCCAGGGCATGATCGGCGGCGTGCTCGACATCACCACCACCGAGTTCTGCGATTTCGTCGCGGGCGGCATCTTCCCCTGCGAGGCCGGGCGCCTGGATGCCGTCGCCGCGACCGGTGTGCCCTATGTCGGAAGCTGCGGCGGGCTGGACATGGTCAATTTCGGCGCCCGGGATACGGTGCCGGACCGGTATCGCGACCGGGTTTTCGTGCAGCATAATCCGTTCATCACGCTGATGCGCACGACGGCCGAGGAATGCGGGCAGATGGGACGCCTGATCGGCGCGCGCCTCAACCGCTGCCACGGGCCCGTGCGCTTCTATTATCCGGAAAAGGGCTTTTCCCAGCTCGATCGTCCTGGTCAGCCCTTTCACGATCCGGCGGCGGACGCGGCCTTCCGCGACGCGCTGGCGTCCACGCTGGAACAGACCGATCGGCGGCGTTTCATCAGCCTGCCGCTTGCCCTGAACGACCCGGCCTTCGCCCAGGCCATGGTCACGGAATTCCGCACCCTTTTCGAGGAGAGTCATCCCTATGCCCCGCATTGAACGCAGCACCATCCTTGCCCGCCTGCACAGGATGATCGACGACCGCAAGCCGATCATCGGCGGCGGCGCGGGGACCGGCCTGTCCGCCAAGTGCGAGGCGGCCGGCGGCATCGACCTGATCGTCATCTACAATTCCGGCCGTTACCGCATGGCCGGGCGCGGATCGCTGGCCGGCGTCCTGGCCTATGGCAACGCCAACCAGATCGTCATGGACATGGCACGCGAGGTCCTGCCCGTCGTCCCGAACACGCCGGTCCTGGCCGGGGTAAACGGCACCGATCCGTTCGTGGATTTCGACGTGTTCCTGGACGACATAAGCCGCGTCGGGTTTTCGGGTATCCAGAATTTTCCCACGGTCGGCCTGATCGACGGAAACTTCCGCAAGAACCTGGAAGAAACCGGCATGAGCTACAGCCTGGAGGTCGATGTCGTCGCCCGCGCGCGCAGGAAGGACATGCTGACGACGCCCTATGTCTTCGACGTGGCGCAGGCGAAGGACATGGCCGGGGCCGGGGCCGATATCCTGGTCGCCCATATGGGGCTGACGACGGGCGGCAGCATCGGGGCCGAGACGGCCTTCACGCTCGAGGATTCCATAAAGCTGATCAACGAGATCACGGACGCCGCGAAAACCGTGCGCGACGACGTGATCGTGCTGTGTCATGGCGGCCCGATCGCGATGCCGGCCGATGCGCAGAAGGTGCTGGACGCCTGCCCGGACTGCCACGGCTTCTACGGTGCATCCAGCATGGAACGCCTGCCCGCCGAAACGGCACTGGTCGAACAGACCCGGACATTCAAGGCCATGACGCGCTAGAAGAGGAGCCAGACATGCCTGTCTCACTTCGCGTTTTCCTCCCTGCCCTGGCGGGGGCCGCCCTGGCCCTGATGGCACCGGGTGCGCGGGCCGCATCCTATCCGGGTTCGGCCCTGCGGACGGCCTATGCGTCCGGGCGGATCATGAATGCGGTCACGCTTTCCGACACCGGGCGCGTGTTCCTGTCCTTTCCCTATTGGGGCGGCGGCGGCGACGGCCCGACGGTGGCCGAGAAGATGCCGGATGGGTCCGTGCGTCCGTTCCCCGATGCCGCGTGGAACGACTGGACCCATTCCCATGA
Source organism: Gluconacetobacter diazotrophicus PA1 5 (assembly GCF_000021325.1). Classification (GTDB taxonomy): domain Bacteria; phylum Pseudomonadota; class Alphaproteobacteria; order Acetobacterales; family Acetobacteraceae; genus Gluconacetobacter; species Gluconacetobacter diazotrophicus. Next base: position 1,567,458 of record NC_011365.1, read on the forward strand.
CGCGGCGCACAGCTTCGTGCGCGTCAACGCGCTGCGCATGGGGCCGGACGGATTGCTGTGGATCGTGGATTCCGGCGAAGCGAATGTCGGGGGGAAGCCCAATCCGCCCGACGGCGCGCCGGCCAAGCTTGTCGCGTTCGACATCGCGACGGGCCGGCCGGTCCATGTGATCACCCTGCGGCAGGGCACGACGCCACACAGCTATGTGGACGATCTGCGGTTCCATGGCGACACGCTGATCCTGACCGACGCCGGGGACCCGGCGCTGATCCTGGTCGACCTGCGCACCGGCCGCCAGCGCCGCGTCCTGTCGCACCAGGCCAGCACGACGGACGAACGCCCGATGCGGGCCGAAGGCCGCGTGATGATGACCGGCAACCGGGAAGCCCGCGTCCACGCGGACCAGCTGGAGGTTTCGCCCGATGGCGGCACCCTGTATTTTCAGCCCAGTTCCGGTCCGATGTCGAAAATCCCTATGGCGGACCTGGAGAATCCCGGCCTGACGGATGCGCAGCTCAATGCCCGCGTCACGCCATTTTATAATACGCCGACGACCGGCGGCACGGCCATCGACGGGGATGGCAACCTGTATGTGTCCGATGTGGACCGGCTGCGCATCCTGAAGATCACGCCGCAGGGCCAGGGGTCGGTTTTCATCGCCGATCCGCGCCTGGTCTGGGCGGATGCGATGTGGATCGACCGCAAGGGAACGCTATGGATACCGGCGGTCCAGCTTGATCGCACCGCCACGTTCCAGCGCGACGGCGTGTCGCGTGTCAGGCTGCCGGTCAGCATCTTCACGCTCGACGCCCACCTGCCCCCCGCCCATGATGACTGACGGAACAAAGGAGAACCCCGTAATGACCCTTGATGTTGCCAGCGCCATTCTCAAACGCCGGGCCACCAAGAATTTCGATGCCGGCCACCGCATGCCCGCCGGCGATCTTGATGCCATTCTCGGCCTCGCCCGCCGGATGCCGACAGCCTTCAACATCCAGAACTGGCGTTTCGTGGCCGTCAGCGATCCGAAACTGCGCCAGGATATCCGCAAGGTCGCGTGGGACCAGCCGCAGGTGACCGATGCGTCGGTCCTGCTGGTCCTGTGCGCCGATATCAAGGCCTGGGAAAAATACCCCGCACGCTACTGGGAAAATGCGGATTCATCCGTACGCGATTTCATGGTGGGGGCGATCGACCAGTATTATCGCGGACGCGAAGACGTCCAGCGTGACGAGGGCATGCGGTCCTGCGGCATGGCGGCAGGTGCGATCATGCTGCTGGCCGAAAGCATGGGCTACGCCACCTGCCCGATGGACGGTTTCGATTTCGCGGCCGTCGGCAAGCTGATCAAGCTGCCGGCGGACCACGAGATCGTCATGTTCGTGGCCGTGGGAAAGCCCGCGTCCGAGCCCTATCCCACGGGCGGCATCCTGCCGGCCGACGAGATTATTTTCGAAAACACGTTCGGGGCGTAACCGGACGATCCGGTCACGCGGGAAGCGGGGCGGCGCCGATCTCCAGCGCCAGGCGCGCCATCCTGATCGCGCCGTCCCGGCTTCCCGCACCACAGATGAAGCGCGCCGGGTGGGCGAACACGGCATCGGGAACGCCGGAGATGCCGGCCAGCGCCTCCCGCTCCAGGCCGCGCCACGCTTCGGGCAGCGGCACCCGCTGCCCGAAATCACCCCGGACCGGGGGGACGGCCTTCACGTTCCACTGGCCGGTACCGGTCGGGGAGACCACGTAGACGACCGGAAGATCGTGCTCGAAAATCACCTTTTCGGTCGGCATTCCGGTTTCCATGACCAGAATGCGCTTGTCCTCCGCCGTGTCATAGGCCGTCAGCACCCGGTCCGTGGCCTTCAGGCTGGCCCGCGCACGATCGACCACATTGACCAGATGCGACGCCACGGCGACCGCGGCGTTTGCAAAGCCCCTGGCCTCTCGCGCCCTGGCTTCCTCCGGCCCGTACAGTTCGGCGGTATCCCAGGCCGGTCCGCAGGCCGACACGATATCCGCCAGGGACAGCTTTCCCATCTTCGCGACCCCATTGTCGTCCTGGTCGATCGGCAGGATCAGCGACTTGTCGATGGCCTGCCAGATGGCGGCAACGGTGGAATCGTCCAGGGGCGTTTCGAGAATGTTGCGAATCGCCGCGACGCCGTAATCCTTCCACAGCAACCCGGCCGCGCTGTAAGGCGTGCCGTCCTCGCGCAACGGCTTGTCCTTCATGTGATGGTCGTATCGCCCCTTGGCGGGTGCGTACAGGCCGCCGACGTCGAACACGATGTCGGACGCCTGAATGCGCTCGGGCGCGCGCGTGCGCGCGAAGATCAGCCGATCGCCGGGCTGTGCCTCCAGCACGCGGGCGCGCAGGTCCCCCTGCGGCGCAAGCGCGTAGTGGAGGATGACATATCCCAGCGTCTCGTCGGCGTGGAAATTCCCCGAATGGGTCAGCGCCCGAATGGGTGCGGTCCCGTTATCGAGACCAATGGGGGTATGCTCGGACATCATCGGGCCTGCTGACAAACATGGGTTGATTTCTGGTCGGCCCCGTCATGCCGCACGGGCGGCGGCCGGACAATAGGCTTCGCCACAGCAAAACGGGCAGGCACGGCGTGCCTGCCCGTTTCGGAGCGATCAGGATTGGGACGGTTCAGCGTGCGGCGAGGTGGATCGGCGCGGCGGCAGAGGCCTGGGCCGGCGCCGCGACGGCATGGACCACCGCCGGGTCGAAGACCCGCAGGAAGCTGGTCGGGTGGATGCCCATCCACAGCGTGACCAGGGCACAGGGCACCAGCACCGCCAGTTCCGGCCCGGTCAGGTCGCGCAGCATGGCCACCACCCCGTGCCCGGCGGCGCCGAACATGACCCGGCGATACAGCACCAGCATGTAGACCGCGCCCAGAATCATGGTGCTGCCGGCCAGGAAGGCCACCCAGAACGAGACGTGGATCGCGCCGACCATCACCAGCAGTTCGCCGACGAAGGACCCGGTGCCCGGCAGGCCGATATTGGCCATGACGAACAGCATCGCCAGCGTCGCCAGCACCGGCATCTTGTGCGCCACGCCGGAAAACGCGTCGATCGACCGCGTTTCCGCCCGCCACGAGACAGCGGCGACGCAGAAGAACAGCGCGGTGATGATCACGCCGTGGGACAGCATGGTGAAGATCGCGCCGTCGATCCCTTCGGGTGTCAGGGTGAACAGGCCGACCGCGATCACCCCCATGTGCGAGAACGAGGAATAGGCGATCACCCGCTTCATGTCGGTCTGGGCCATGGCGATGATCGCGGCATAGATCACCGCGATGACGCCCAGCGTCAGAATATAGGGGGCGAACAGCCGAGCCGCCTCGGGGAACATCAGGACGCCGAACCGCAGCAGCCCGTAGGCGCCGGCCTTGGACAGCACGCCCGACAGCAGGGCCGAGGTCGGGGTCGGGGCCTCGGTATAGGCATCGGGCAGCCAGGCATGCAGCGGGAACAGCGGCAGCTTCACCCCGAAGGCCAGGACGAAGCCCAGCAGCAGCCAGCACTGCATGGCGCGCGGGAACGTTGCCTGCATCAGCGTGGGAATATCGGTCGTGCCGGTCATGTTCCACATCGTCAGCAGCGCCAGCAGCATGAACAGCGAGCCGCCGAAGGTGAACAGGAAGAACTGGATCGACGCCCAGACGCGCTTCGGGCCGCCCCATACGCCGATCATCAGGCTGCCCGGAATCAGCGTCGCCTCGTAGAAGACGTAGAACAGCACCAGGTCCAGCGCCGAGAACAGGCCGACCAGCGTGGTTTCCAGCAGCAGCACCGCCAGCATGTAGTCGCGCACCCGGGTCGTCACCAGCTTCCACCCGCCAATGACCGCCAGCGGGGTCAGGAAGGTGGACAGCAGGACGAACAGCAGGCTGATCCCGTCCACGCCCGCATGGTACGAAATGCCGAAGGACGAGGCCCAGCCGACCTGCTGGACGAACTGGAAGCCCGGCAGGGACGGATCGAATTCGCCCCACATCACCACCGACAGGCCGAAGACGATCAGGCTGGTCCACAGCGCCACCCAGCGCGACGCGCCCTCGACAGCCTCGGACGTGCCGCGCATCAGGAGGATGGCAAGCGCACCGCCGAGGGGCAGGTACGTGACGAGGGGGAGCAGGATCGGATGCACGTCGGTCTCATCGTCCGTGAAAGATGGCGGAAGCCTATCCCCGTTCGGACGGCGAGACCAGCCCACACGCCGCTCACGTTCTGCCGAGGACGTACGATTTCCCTTGCATTGGCTGCATGGGACTATTTGCGGCCGAAGAGTTTTTCCAGGTCCGTGCGGCTCAGCTTCAGCCAGGTGGGCCGCCCGTGCGAGCAGGTGCCGGCGCGGGGGGTCCGTTCCATGTCGCGCAGCAGCGCGTCCATTTCCGCGCGGGTCAGGCTGCGGCCGGCGCGGACGCTGCCGTGGCAGGCCATGCGGGCGATGACGGCATCCAGCCTGCCGTCCAGGGCGCCGGTGTCGCCCGGGTCGGCCAGGTCGTCCTCGGCCAGTTCGTCGGCCATGTCGCGCAGCAGGCCGGCGGGGTCGTCCGTGCCCAGCAGGGCCGGCAGGGCGCGCACCAGTACCGCGCCGCCGCCGAACGGTTCGATTTCCACCCCCAGCGCCGCCAGCGTGCCGGCGAAGGACAGCAGCAGGTCGGCCTGGCCGCGCGGCAGGGTGACGACTTCCGGCAGCAGCAGGCGCTGGGCGCGCAGGGTGCCGTCCAGATAGCGCGCCCGCAGCCGTTCATGGGTCAGCCGTTCGTGCGCCGCGTGCTGGTCCACCAGCACCAGCGATCCGTCGCCGGACACCGCGACGATATAGGTCCCCATGACCTGCGCCACCGACGCCCCCAGCGGATAATCGGCCGCATCGGCCAGAATGGCAGCGTCCGGGGGCGCGGCGTCCGGGCCGCCGGCCCCTGCCCCGCCCGCCGCACCGGCATCGGGCGGCGGGGCGGCGGGCGGGTCGTCCAGCACCCGCGCGGCCGGGGCGCCCAAATCCAGGCGCGTGCCGGCCAGCGAGTCGCGGCCCGGGGCCGAGAAGATCGCGGGCGCGGGCGCCGCGGCCGGCGCCAGGCCGGCCGATGGCGCGTCGGCGGACGGATACCAGATCCGCGACGCCGTGGCGGGCCGCGATTGCAGCAGGCCGGGCCGCACCCCCGCGACACCGGCCCCGCTGCCCAGCGCACGGCCCAGCGCGCCGATGACCAGCCCACGCACGGCGGCGGGGTCGGCGAAGCGCAGTTCGGTCTTCGCCGGATGGACGTTCACGTCAACCAGGTCGGGCGGGATGGTCAGCGACAGGGCGACCACCGCGTGCCGGCCGTGTTCGATCACATGCCGGTAGGCCACGCGCACCGCCGTGCGCAGCACCGGGTCGACCACCGGCCGGCCGTTGACCAGCAGGATCTGCCCCGACGCCGTGGCCCGGTGTACCGAGGGGCCGCAGGCGAAGCCGTCCAGCACCAGGTCGCCGCGCCGGCCTTCGACCGGCAGCATGCCGTCCGCGCCCTCGGATTCGAGAATTGCGGCGACGCGGGATTCCAGGTCCTGGGCCGGCAGGTCGAACACCACCCGGTCGTCCAGTTGCAGGCGGAACGCCACGTCCGGCACCGACAGGGCCAGGCGGCGCACCGTAATGTCGGCATGGCCGGCCTCGACCCGGGGGCTCTTGAGGAATTTGCGCCGGGCCGGGGTGGCGAAGAACAGGTCCTCGACCGTCACGCGGGTGCCCGGGGGGCCGGCGCAGGGGGCGGGCGCGCCCACCAGCCCGCCTTCCACCGACACGCGCCACGCGCTGTCGGCCCCATGGGGGCGGGACGTGACGGTCAGCCGCGCGGCGGCGCCGATCGATGGCAGGGCCTCGCCCCGGAAGCCCAGCGTTTCGATCCGCACCAGCGTCTCGTCGCGCAATTTGGAGGTGCAATGCCGCTCGACCGCCAGCAGCAGGTCGTCCGGCGTCATGCCGCAGCCGTCATCGACGACCTCGATCCGCTCGATACCGCCGCGCTCCAGCAGGACGGCGATGCGCCGGGCCCCGGAATCGATGGCGTTTTCGACCAGTTCCTTCAACGCCGCGGCCGGCCGTTCGATGACCTCGCCGGCGGCGATGCGGTTGACGACCTGTTCCGACAGGCGCCGGATGACCGGACGGGCGGGCGGGCTGGACGAGTCGCGCATCATGTCAGGCTAGAGCAGAACGCGACCGCGCCGAAGAACCGATCGCGGGAGAGGGATCAGGACTTGCCCTGGACCGTGGGGGTCGCGCCCTGCGTCGGGCTGTTGCCCAGGGCAGCATTCCGGCGCAGGCGACGGTTTTCGGCCTGGCCGTCCACCACGTTGCCCGCCCCGCCGCCGTTCCAGAACATCAACTGGTCGATGAAGCCCTGCCCGGCCTTGCCCAGTTCGCCCTTGTCGGATGCGGTGGAGGCGTCGTCGGCCTCGTCCACCAGGGCGGCCTGGCCCGAGCTGGGGGCGCCGTCGGCGCTTTGCAGCGCGACGTTGGGCGACAGGGTTTCCAGCGCCTGCAGCCGCGGGCTTTCGTCCTGCGGGCGCGCGGCGTCGCTGTGCGGGGGCGCCAGTTCCTGGGTCGGCGGCATGGACAGCGGCGCGCGCGTCGTCACCGTATATTCGTCCGGCAGGTCGCGTTCCAGGCCGAAGGCCCGGTTGACGTCCGCCCCCGTGCAGCCGGAAAGGAGGAGTCCGCCCGACAGCAGGAGCGTGAACGGAACGAGACGGGAGAGCATGGGCGCCATGCTTCGCCTCATACCGCTCCCGCACGTTTCGGGCAAGAGTTCGCTCAGGCCCCGGGCGCGCGGGAACGCCGGTCGGTCAGGCTGTCGAACAGCAGGACCGCGACGCCGCAATCGATGGCCGCGTCGGCCAGGTTGAAGACCGGCCAGGACCAGCCATAGGCATGGGCATGGATGAAATCGACGACCGCGCCATAGTGCATCCGGTCGATGACGTTGCCCACCGCGCCGCCCATGATCGCGCCCAGCGCGCCGGCCACCCAGGGGCGCGTGGTGCGCGTCACCCACACCCCCAGCAGCAGCACGATCAGCAGCGAGACGACCGAAAACACCACACGGCCGATTCCGGCCATGCCGCCCAGCATTCCAAAGGTGATGGCGCGGTTCCAGACCATGGTGAAGTTCAGGCCCGGCAGCAGCGGAACCGACCCCCGGTCCGGCAGGTCGAACCCGTGCAGGATCCAGTATTTGCTGCCCTGGTCCAGCAGCAGCACCGCGACGAACAGGGCGGCACCCAGGGCACGGCACAGCCGGGCCGGACCCGGGATGGCGGGCAGGACGGCCTCGCTCATGCGACCGGCCCGCGGTCGGGCCGGGATTCGACGACCTCGACGCAGCGCAGGCACAGTTCGGGGTGGGCCGCATGGGTCCCGACCTCGTCCAGCACCTTCCAGCAGCGGGCGCATTTATGGCCGCTGGCGGCCGAGATGACCGGGGCGCCATGGATGCCCACGCCGCCGCCCGCCCCGCTGTCCGCGCCTTCGGCGCCGTCCGTGCCGGCCAGGTAGATCGACGCGGCGCCCGGTTCCACCGTCACCGAGGCCTGGGACACGATGGCCAGTTCGCACCAGTCGATATCCGCGAAGCGCGCGGCCTCTTCCGCCGACAGGGGCAGGTCCAGCGCGGCCTGGAGGGACGAGCCGACGACACCGTCGCGGCGCGCGGCCTCGATTTCCGTCGTCACCACGCGGCGCACCGCGCGCAGCGTGGTCCAGCGGTCGGCCAGGTCGGGGCGGATCCATTCCTCGGGCAGGGTCGGGAAGGCCTGCAGATGCACGCTGTCGGCCTCGCCGAAGCGGGCGGTCCAGGCTTCTTCCGCCGTGAAGACCAGCACCGGGGCCATCCAGGCGCACAGGCAGCGATGCAGATGGTCCAGCACCGTGCGCGCGGCGCGGCGGCGCAGGCTGTCGGCACCGTCGCAATAGATCGCGTCCTTGCGCACGTCGAAATAGAACGCCGACAGGTCGGACGCGCAGAAGCCGTGGATCGCGCCATAAAGCCCGACCCATTCGTGGCTGCGCACCGCGTGGGCGACCTGCCCGCCCAGTTCGGTCAGGCGGTGCAGCACCCACTGTTCCAGTTCGGGCATCTGCTCGTAGGGGACGCGTTCGGCCTCGGTGAAGCCGTCCAGCGCGCCCAGCAGCCAGCGCAGCGTGTTGCGCAGGCGGCGATAGAGTTCGCCCTGCTGCTTCAGGATCTCGCCGCCGATCCGCAGATCGTCGTTGGTGTCGGAATTCATCACCCACAGGCGCAGGATGTCGGCGCCCAGTGAATCGTTGACGTCCTGCGGGGCGACGACATTGCCCAGCGACTTGGACATCTTGCGCCCCTGCTCGTCCAGCACGAAGCCGTTCGTCACCAGGGCGCGATAAGGCGCCACCCCACGCGTGCCGACGCTTTCCAGCAGCGAGGACTGGAACCAGCCGCGATGCTGGTCCGATCCTTCCAGGTACAGGTCCGCCGGGAAAGGCAGCCCGTCGCGGCCCAGCACGAAGGCGTGGGTCGAACCGCTTTCGAACCAGACATCGACGATGTCGAAGACCTGTTCGTAATCGTCCGGGTTGCGGTCCTCGCCCAGGAAGCGGGCGGCGGGGGCGCTGTACCAGACATCCGCGCCCTCGGTGCGGAAGGCGTCCACGATGCGCTGCATCACCGCCGGGTCGCGCAGGACCTCGCCGGTACGCTTTTCCACGAAGACCGCGATCGGCACGCCCCAGGCGCGCTGGCGGCTGATGCACCAGTCCGGCCGGCCCGCGACCATCGAGGTCAGGCGGTTGCGGGCCTGCGCGGGGACGAAGGTCACGTCCTCCAGCGCCCGCAGCGCGCGGGCGCGCAGGTGCCCGTCACCATCCATGCGGATGAACCATTGCGGCGTCGCGCGATAGATCACCGGGGCGCGCGACCGCCAAGAATGCGGGTAGGAATGGACCAGCGTGGACCGCGCGACCAGCCCGGCGGGCGCCGTGCCGTCCTGGTTGGCGCGCTCCATCGCGGCCGACAGCGCGGCACAGACCGGGTCGGCGGCCTTGAAGACATGCGTGCCGGCGAACAGCGGCACCCAGTCGGCATAGCGCCCGTCATCCAGCACGATTTCCGGGACCTCGATCCCGTTGGCGACGGTCAGGGCGAAATCGTCCTCGCCATGGGCGGGGGCCATGTGGACCAGGCCGGTGCCGGCATCGGTGGTGACGAAGTCGCCGCCCAGCAGCGGGACCTCGAAATCATAGCCCTCGCCCCGCAGCGGATGGGCGCAGACCGCGTCGGCCAGGGCCTCGCCCGGCAGGGTGTAGAGCACGTAATGCTCGGTGATCCCGGCGGCGGCGCAGAACGGCGCGATCAGGGATTCGGCCACCAGCAGGCGGGCGCCGGGTTCCAGCGGGGCCTCGTCGGTCACGCCGTCGACGCGCAGCACCGCGTAGGTGATCTCCGGCCCGAAGGCGATGGCGCGGTTGCCCGGGATGGTCCAGGGCGTGGTCGTCCAGATGACGGCCGAGACATCCTGCAGCGCGCGGCCCGGGGTCGGGTCGTGGATAAAGGGAAAGGCGACATGGATCGTCGTCGATTCATGGTCGCGATATTCGATTTCGGCCTCGGCCAGGGCGGTCTTCTCGACCGGGCTCCACATTACCGGGCGCAGGCCGCGATACAGCAGCCCGTTCAGCAGGAAACGGCCGATTTCCTCGACGATCGTGGCTTCCGAGGAAAAATCCATCGTGGCGTAGCGATGGTCCCATTCCGCCTGGACGCCCAGGCGGCGGAATTCGGCGGCCTGCACGTCCAGCCATTTCTGGGCATAGGCCCGGCATTCGGCGCGGAACTGCAGGACGGGCACGGAATCCTTGTCGCGCCCGGTCTTGCGGTATTCTTCCTCGATCTTCCATTCGATCGGCAGGCCGTGGCAGTCCCAGCCCGGGCGGTAATGCACCGCGAAGCCCGCCATGCGGTGGGCGCGGTTGATCACGTCCTTCAGGATCTTGTTCAGCGCGTGGCCGATATGCAGGTTGCCGTTCGCATAGGGCGGCCCGTCATGCAGCATGAAGGACGGGCGGCCTTCGGCCTGGGCGTGCAGCCGCTCGTCCAGGCCGGTCCGGGCCCAGTGCGCCAGAATCTCCGGCTCCCGCTTCGGCAGGCTGCCCCGCATGGGGAAGCTGGTTTTCGGCAGGAATACCGTGTCCCGATAGAGATCCTGTGGCTTCGACTCGGTCATGACCCTGAATTTCTGACTGCTGACAGCGTGAAGCGGCGAAGCCGCGAAAGCCCAACCTTATGCGGAGGCCGACACCCCCCGGTCAAGCCGCCAGCCCTCGGAGCCTCAGGTCCCGGTGCGGGAAAGCGTGTCCAGGTACGCGCGCGCGGTCGCGGCGTCCTCGGCGATCTGGGCCTTCAGGGCGTCCAGCCCGGCGAAGCGCCGTTCCTCGCGCAGCAGGGTGTGCAGCCCCACCGACAGGGTCTGGCCGTACAGGTCGCCGTCGAAATCCAGCAGATGGACCTCCAGCCGGCTTTCCTGCCCGTCATCGATGGTCGGACGGCGGCCGATATTGGCGACGCCGGGCCAGGCGCGGCCGTCAGCCAGGCGCACGGTCACGGCATACACGCCCCGCGCCGGTTCCAGGTGCCGGCCCAGCGGCACGTTGGCGGTGGGGAAGCCCAGCAGGCGCCCCCGCTTGTCGCCGTGCTGCACCACGCCGCGGATCGACCACGCGCGGCCCAGTTCCTCGGCCGCGCGTTCGGGATAGCCGTCCTGCAGCAGACGGCGGATGCGGGTCGAGGAATAGGGACCGCTGGCATCGGTCAGAGGCGGAACGGCGGTCAGCCCGATGCCCAGTTCCTCCGCCCGGTCGGCCAGGAAGGTGACGTTGCCGCCGCGCCGGTGGCCGAAGACGAAATCGGCGCCGCAGCCCAGATGGCGCAGGCCCAGCCCCTCGTGCAGCACGTCGGTCACGAAGCGTTCCGCGCTCATGGCGCTGAAGGCGGCGTCGAACGGGATCTGGAACACATGGCGCACGCCCAGGGCGGACAGCGCCGCCAGCCGTTCCTCGGGCAGGGTCAGGCGAAAGGGCGGGTCCTGCGGGCGGAACAGTTCGCGCGGGTGGGGTTCGAACGTCACCACCGCCAGACCCAGGTCGGGCCGGGCCGCATGCAGCAGATGGACCAGATGGGCATGGCCCAGATGCACGCCGTCGAAATTGCCCAGCGCCGCCGCCATGCCCCGCGCCTCGGCCGGGATATGGCGCCAGCCGGTATGCAGGTGCGCCCTCATGCGGCAACCGGCAGGGCGAAGCGGCGTGCCACGTCGTCCAGCGTCGTGGCGACGGGATGGCGGTCGCCAGCCACGGTGCCGTCTTCCGGCCGGACGAGCTGGCAGGTGCGCAGGCCGGCTTCCTCCGCCGCATCCAGTTCGGCCGTGATGTCGGACAGGAACAGCGTGCGCCCGGCGGCCCAGCCGGTTTCAGCCAGGATGGCGCGATAGCTGCCGGCCGCGCGCTTGCCACCGATGCGCAGGTCATAAAAACCACTAAACAGTCCGGCGACGTCGCCGTCGGTGGTGTGGCCGTAGATCAGGCGCTGCGCGGCCTCGGAGCCCGAGGAATAGACCGCGAGCCGCAGCCCCGCTGCCCGCCAGCGCCGCAGTGCCGGCACCACGTCCGGGTAGAGCGTCGCGCGCAGGGCGCCGGTGCGATACCCCTCTTCCCAAGCCAGGCCCTGCAGGGCCTTGAGCGGCCCGATCTTCTCGTCCCGGTCCATCCAGGCGTTCAACTGGTCCAGCGGGGGCACGCCGGGGGCCAGCGCCGCGATATCGGCCACGGCCGCGCGCACCGCCGGATCGTCCGCCCGTTGGGCCAGCAGGCCGGGCATCGCCGCGCGGGCGTAGGGAAACAGCACCTGGTGCACGAAGGCGACGGGAATCGTCGTACCTTCGATATCCAGCAGGACCGAGTCGATTGCGTCCGTGGACGCCGTCACCACCATATCCGCCAGCCCCTCAGCTAACGGGAAAGCGCCGGGCGATGTCGTCGCCCGTATAATCCGCGATCCAGCCGGTCGTGTCGGTGAACACGCGCAGCGCCACCACGTCGGGAGACAGCCCGGCATCGAACCAGTGGGGCGTCCCCCGGGGGACCGAGATCAGGTCGCCGGCCGTGCAGCACACGTCATAGACCCGGCCGTCGACATGCAGCACGAAATTGCCGCTGCCATGGACGAAGAACCGGACCTCGTCCTCGCTATGCGTATGTTCGGAGAGGAACTTGTCGCGCAGGGCCGTCAGGTTGGGGGTGGCGGCGTTGATGCGCACCACGTCGGCGGACCCTGCCCCGGTCTCACCCATCAGCTCGTCCAGATAGGGGCGGTAGGTGTTCAGCACCGCGTCGGGCGTGGCGTCGAGCGGGGGCACCACGGGGCTGTCCCAGCGTTCGAAGCGCGCACCGATGCCGCGCAACGCGTCGGCGATGACGGCCGCGTCGTCGGTCCGCAGGACGATGTCGTCCGGGTCGTCGTCGCGATAGACGGTCAGGTGGCTCATCGTGCGACCTTCCTTCTTTCCAGTTCGCAGGCCAGCAGGAATTCCAGGCCCTCGAGCCGGGCGAGGGCAACGTCCATCGTCCCGCCCCAGACATACACGCCGTGGCCGCGAATGACGTAGCCCGCCGGCATCCGGCCCAGATACGGCGCCACGACGCCGGACAGGCGGGCGATGTCCTGGTCGTTGTCGAAGACGGGCAGGCGCACGGTCGTGTCGTGGGTCTGCTGGCCCTCGAACACCTTCAGCACCTCGTAGCCCGACAGCAGGATGGCATCGCCCTGTTCCATCATCGACAGCACGGTCGAGGCGACGGAATGGCCGTGCAGCACGGCCCCCACATCGGGTGACGCCTCATAGACCTGGCAATGCAGCAGGGTTTCGGCGCTGGGCCGGTCGCCGACGCGCACCGCGCGCCCGTCCGCCGTGACCTCGATCACCCCGTCCGCGGTCAGGTGGCCCTTGTGGCCGCCCGATCGGGTGATGGCGATCCGCCCGTCCGGCAGGCGGCGGCTGATATTGCCGGCCGTGGCCGGCACCCAGCCGAACCGGTCCATCCGCCGGCCGGCCGCGATAATATCCTGCACCGCGCCGGCCCACGGGTCGGTCGAAATCATCGTGTCCATGTCGATCCTGGGTCGATCCGGGGTCGCTGGCCCGTCAGGGCCCGCCCTCACGGCGTGGAGGAGCCGGACGGGCGCCCCGTGCCCGAGAAGCTGGCATCACGCTGCACGGTGCCGGCGGCGGGGCCGGGCGGGGCGATGTGGCCGCCGGGGCCCGCGCTGCCTTCCATGGTTTCGTCATCGGCCATGTTCTTCTTGAACGATTTGACCCCGCGCGCGACGTCGCCCATCAGCGTGCTGATCTTTCCGCCGCCGCCAAACAGGACCAGCACGACCGCCAGGACGATCAGCCAGTGCCAGATGCTCAAGCTACCCATAACACATCCTCGATTCCGCGCCGCGACGCGAAGCTGCTTTCACCCGGGGCCGGTGCCGGTCGGCCCGATCCGTCCCCATCACATGGAACCACGGCGTTCGTCATGCAAGCGCCGTTTTCTCGCTTCGCCCCCATCGTCAGGCATCGGGGGACGGGCGTAACGGCAGGTCGCGGGAAATGAAACCATAGGTCGGATAGATTGTCCTGCCCATGCTGTGGACCGGTTGCCACCAGACCCTGACCGCCGACCAGTCGTTGGCGCGGGACACATCGACGATCGGAATATCGTGTTCGATCCGTCCGGGCACCCAGTTCGCCTGGTCGACCAGGATCGCCCGCGTGCCGCGCACCTGGCGGACCACCGAGACATGGCCGTCCGGCAGCCGGCCGGTCGAGCGGAAGACCAGGACCTCGCCGGGTTCGGGCACCCGGGAATGGGCATAATAGCCCGCCGATTGCCGCCACCACCCCGCCGCCGGCCCGCTGAGCCGCAGCCCGGTGACCGACCGCGCATAGGGCGCGCACTGCACCCTGCCGTTCCAGCCCGCGCCGCCGCCGCAATCCGCCAGCGGCAGCATGCAGCACAGCGCCAGCCAGCGGGCGCGCAAGGGAAGCCTTATCGGAAGCCTCGCCGGACGCCCCGTCATGCCGATTTCATCCGGATGACCCGCTCCTCGGCCTCCTCGGGGTCCATGTCCAGGGCCGCTTCGGCCACGGCGCGGCCGAAGCCCGCGCGGGCCATGGCCTCCAGCACCCGGCGGCGGCGGGTGACCCGGTCGTCCTCCGCCCCCCCGTTCGCTTCCCCCTCCGCCGCATCGGACGGGGGGGCGAACGGGCCGGCGCGGCGGCGCCGCGCGAACACCAGCGCCGCCGCCAGTTCGGTATCCTGCCCCTGCCCGCCGCGCGCGCCCAGGGTTTCGTCCAGGACGGAGCCGAGCGTGTCCTCTTCCACCCCCCTTACGGCCAGATGCGCCTGCACCGCGCGGCGCGACCGGCCCGCGCGGGTCAGCGACCGGGCGCGGGCGCCGGCGAAGGCGGCATCGTCCACCGCGCCCAGATCGGCCATGTCGCGCACCACCTGGTCGATCTGGGCGCGGACGGGGGTGATCTGGGTCTCGATCTCCTCGGGCAGGGTGCCGGCCTGGGCCGCACGGCGGGCCCAGCGTTGCAGGAAGCGATCCAGGACCTGCGCCAGCCCGGCCCGTGTGGTGCCGAAGCGCGCCAGATGCGCCAGCGCCACCGCGCGCAGGGCGGCGCGATCGGGCACCGGCGCATCCGCCCGGCGCCCGCGGGTGGTCATGTCCCGGGCGACACGTTTCGTCATGACAGGATCATGGCACACGCGATCCGAAATCGCGAAGCCCCTGCGCGGTACAGAGCGCGCAAGATCGGCTTGATGTCCCGTTCAAGCGTCTCTCTGCTTCAACGGACGGCCCTGTATCTTCGGGATATCATCGGGCCGGGTCCCGATTGCAATCTGCGCCTGCGAGGAGAGCAAGCGATGACTGAAGAACACGACGCCGCATACCGGGCCTTCACCGCGCGGCAGTACGGCGTGCGCGCGGCGGATTACGTGTCGAGCACGGTTCATGCCGGCGGCGCGGACCTGGATGAGATCGAACGCGCCGTGGCAGGCAGGGGGCTGGCGCGCGTGCTGGACCTGGGCTGCGGCGGCGGACATGTCAGCTATCGGGCGGCGCCCCATGTCGGGCAGGTCGTGGCCTGCGACGTGACGCCGGACATGCTGGACGCGGTCGCCCGGACCGCGATCGAACGCGGCCTGGACAATATCGTCACGCAGCGGGCAGCGGCCGAAAGCCTGCCCTTCACCGACGCCGCGTTCGACGCGGTGCTGTGCCGCTTCACCGCCCATCACTGGCGGGACATCGACGCCGGCCTGCGGGAGGCACGCCGGGTGCTGAAACCCGATGGCCTTGCGATTGTCGTGGATGTCACGGCCCCGGCCGACCCGCTGTGCGACAGTTGGCTGCAGACGCTGGAACTGCTGCGCGACGTGTCGCACGCACGCGATTACAGCGTCGCCGAATGGACCGCCGCCTTCGGCCGCGCCGGATTCGCATTGCAGGGCGTAACGCCGCGCCGGCTGCGGATGGAATTCGCAAGCTGGGTCGCCCGGGCCCGGACGCCGACCGAACGAATCGACGCGATCCGGTCCCTTCAGCGCGCGGCACCCGAAATCGTCGCCGCGCGATTCGCACTCGAGGATGACGGCAGCTTCCTGCTGGACACCACCAGCTTCACGGTGACCTGAAGCGTCCGCGCGCCTTACGTGGGCTGGCCGTAGGCGCGCAGGTGCAGCTTTTCGCCGTGGGCGCGGCCGCCCTCGGTCATCGGGTCCAGGACCATCACGTGCTGCCAGGCGCGGTAGGCGGCCTGCCAGTCGCCGCGCTGTTCCTCGACCGTCGAGAGGACCTGCCATGCGACCGCGTCATGGTCGTCATGCTGCAGCGCCACGCCCAGGTCGGTCACCGCGCCGTCCAGGTCGCGCGCCGCAAGCCGGGCCTGGGCGCGGTCCCGCCACAGGATGGCCGCATCCGGCTGAAGCACCAGCGCATCGTCCAGGTCCTCGACCGCATCGACCGGCTTGCCGGCGGCCAGGTGCCCCTGGGCACGGCGCAGCAGCAGGCGGGTGGTGGGCGACAGGGGGCGCAGCCGGGCCTGTTCCAAACCGACTTCCAGCGCGGCGGCCGTACCGCGGGACGTGGCCCGCGCCAGTTCCGCCGTCAGCAGCGCCAGTTCGTCCGCGCTGGAACCATGCCGGGCGGAGAGAGCGGAGGAAGGCGGCGCGGCCGGAGGGGACGGCACGGTGGGTGGAGGGGCCGCCCGCGCGGGTGCCGCGACAGCCAGCCATAGCGCCGCGATCAGGGCACCCATGCGCAAACACCCGCATCCGGGACCGGACAGCCGGACCCGAACGCGGGTGCGCGAATCACACAAGATGAACCGTACGGCCAAGGCCGCCCGGACAATCAGCCCTGGCGGGCCTTCATGCGCGGGTTCTTCTTGTTGATGACATAGACCTTGCCATGACGACGGACCACACGGCAGTCCTTGTCACGAACCTTGGCCGACTTCAGGCTGTTTCTGATCTTCATGACCCGACCCTCACTGGCGGCAGGAAACCGCAAAGACGGGCCGAATACCGGTCCCACGGCACGGAGTCAACCGCACACCCCCGCCCCATGCCTGACTTTCCGCCCATGGATGTGTTTTTTCACACCATGGCGGGGGCGGTAACGGCAGGCGGGCGGATATGCAGGCCAAGCTGGCGGAAGTCGGCCGCGCGGGGCGAGCGCGGGCGCCAGGCCAGCCCGATCGTGCGCCAGGCCTGGCAGCCCGTCACCGGCCGGACGACGAGCGGCAGGTCGCGCAGGATTCCCGATTCCACCGCCAGACGCGGCAGAAGGGCGATTCCCAGCCCCTCCGCCACCATGTCCACCAGGGTATAGAGCGAGGTCACGACGAATTCCTCGTCCCCGTCCGGGGTGCTCCAGCCCCGTTCCTGCCGGCATAGCGACAGCGTCTGTTCGCGCAGGCAGTGGCCGTCTTCCAGCAGCACCATGCGTTCGCCCGCGATCCGTTCGACGGGAATCGAGTCGAGGGCGGCCAGCGCATGGTCGGCCGGCAGCAGCAGCATGAATTCGTCCCGCCACAGGGGCAGGGTTTCCGTGCCTTCGCACGGGCAGGGCATGGCCAGCAGCACCAGGTCCAGCCGGCCCAGCGCCAGCTTGTCCATCACGTTGCCGGTCAGGTCCTCGTTCACCGACAGGCGGATCTGGGGGAATTGCCGGCGCAGGCGCGACACCAGCCCGGGCATGATGAAGGGGCCGATGGTGGGAATGACCCCGATCCGCAGCAGCCCGGTCATGGGCGCGCGCGAGGCATCGGCCACGTCCTGCACCGCCTGCAGCGTCTCCAGGGCGAATCGCGCCCGGGCGGCGACTTCGTCGCCGATGGGGGTGAAGACCACGCGCTTGCCGACGTTGCGGTCCAGCAACTGGACGTCCAACTGCCGCTCCAGGGCCAGGATTCCGGCCGACAGCGTCGATTGCGTGACCGAACAGGCCAGCGCCGCACGGCCGAAATGACGCAGTTCCGCCAGCGTGATCAGGTACCGCAATTGTTGTGCCGAAGGCAGAGGTGTCATCGATTCTTTCGATTGTCCGGATATAAATTATTCATTGGCATGATATAGGCTTCAACGCCATAAAATACAGTCCGAGGCCGGACCGCCTGTTCAGGGCGCCGCGCCAGGGACCACGACACGTCGTCACTATGAGGGAGTAAACCGATGCTGACAGTCGGCAACAAGTTTCCGGAATTCAATCTGACCTCCGTCCCCGGTGGCCCGGAAGGGCTGAAGGGCAATTTCGTCCAGATCTCGGACAAGAGCGATGCCGGCAAGTGGAAGCTCGTCTTCTTCTGGCCGAAGGACTTCACCTTCGTCTGCCCGACCGAGATCGTGGCCTTCGGCAAGATGGCCGGCGAGTTCAAGGACCGCGACACCGTCGTCTATGGCGTGTCCATCGACAGCGAGTTCGTGCACCTGAACTGGCGCCTGCATCATGACGACCTGAAGGGTCTGCAGATTCCGATGCTGGCCGACATCAAGCGCGAGCTGTCCGAGGCCTGCGGCGTGCTGTCGCCGGAAGCCGGCGTGGCCTATCGCGCCACCTTCCTGGTCGACCCCGAGGGCATCATCCGCCATGTCAGCGTCAACGACCTGTCGGTCGGCCGCAACCCGCAGGAAATCCTGCGCATCCTGGACGCGCTGCAGAGCGACGAGCTGTGCCCGTGCAACTGGAAGCAGGGCGACGACTTCCTGAAGGTCTGATCGGTCCCCGGTCATCACGGTCCGGCCCCGGCGGCCGGACCACTCCTTCCCCGCCGGCCGAGGACGCCCCGATGACGCCCCGATGACGCCGGGGGGGAACCGGCCGATGCGGCCCGCATATTTCCCCATTCCCTTCATGGAGCCGACGCGCGGCGCGCCCGCTGGCCGGTCGCGATCCGCTCCGTCCCAGCAGGTATCCACCATGTCGATCGAAACGCTCAAGGAGCGCCTTCCGGACTACGCGAAGGATCTGAAGCTCAACCTCAGTTCGCTGGCCAACGACATCACCCTGTCGCCGCAGCAGCTGGCCGGGACGTTCGTCGCCTCGGCCATCGCGTCACGCAATGCCGACGTCACGCGCGCCATCGTGGCCGAATACGAATCCGTCCTGTCGCCGCAGGCGCTGACTGCCGCCAAGGCCGCCGCCGCGATCATGGGGCTGAATAATATCTATTACCGCTTCGTCCACATGGTCGAGGGCGACTACGCCCACATGCCGGCGCGGCTGCGCATGAACGTCATCGGCCGCCCGGGCGTCGAGAAGCTGGATTTCGAGCTGTGGTCCCTGGCGGTGTCGGCCATCAACGGCTGCGGCATGTGCGTCGAGAGCCACGAAAAAGTGGTGCGCGAGGGCGGCCTGTCGGCCGAACAGGTCCAGACCGCGGTGCGCGTCGCGGCGACGGTCCATGCGGTGGCGGCGACCCTGGACGGGGCCGCTGCGCTGGGCGATCACCCGGCGGCAGGCTGACCCGTGCCCCGGCGGGCGGAACCCGCCTGCCGGGGACGTTCCCAGGGGCCTTTTCCGGGACCTATTTCATCGCACCGTCATTTTTCGTGCGGAATGCGGTTGCCAGAATCGCCAGCCTTTGTTAATTCGCCCTCCACGAACGGATGCGGGGTCCCAGACCCCGAGCCGATGCGGGTGTAGCTCAGTTGGTTAGAGCGCCGGCCTGTCACGCCGGAGGTCGCGGGTTCGAGCCCCGTCACTCGCGCCATCCCTTCCCCTCCCCGATATTTCGGTCCGGTCGCTTCAGTCCCTGCCATAGGTCACGCGATAGATCGCGCCGGCCAGGTCGTCGCTGACCAGCACGCTGCCGTCCGGCAGGGGCTGCACGTCGGCGGGGCGGCCCCACGGGGTTTCATCCTGCTGGAACCCGTCGATCAGCGGCACATAGGACGCGATACCCCCATCCGGGCCGAAGCGCACCGCCATGACGCGATAACCCGCCAGCCGGCTGCGATTCCACGACCCGTGTTCGGCGATCAGCAGGGCGCCGCGCCACGCCGCGGGAAACTGGCTGCCGGTATAGAAGCGCAGGCCCAGGGCCGCGACATGCGCGCCCAGCTTGAGCACCGGCGGCGTGAAGTCGGAACACGGATGGCCCCGCCCGAAGACGGGGTCCGGCACGTCGCCCTGATGACAATAGGGATAGCCGAAGGACTGGCCGGCATGGTCCACCCGGTTCAGCTCGTCGCTGGGCACGTCGTCGCCCATCAGGTCGCGTCCGTTATCGGTGAACCACAGCGTGCCGGCCCCCGGCTGCCCCGGTTGGCCCGGCTGCCACGTGAAGCCCACGCTGTTGCGCAGGCCGTAGGCCACGTCCTCGCGCCCCGTGCCGTCGGGATTCATGCGCATCAGCCGGCCGAACCGGTGCCCGACGTCGCAGATATTGCACGGCGCGCCGATCGGCACATACAGCTTGCTGTCCGGGCCGAAAGCGATGAATTTCCAGCCATGGTCGCCCACCCGCCAGGGCAGGTCCGGCACGGCGACCTGCGGCGCGGGCGGGTGGTCCAGCCGGTCCTCGATCCCGCGCAGGACCACGATGTCGCGCACGTCGGAGATGTACAGGTCGCCATCCCGGAAGGCCACGCCCACCGGCATGGTCAGCCCGCGCGCCACGACCCGCACCCGGCGGCCCCGTCCCGGCCCGTCATCGGTCACGGCATAGACCGCGCCCGCCGTCATCGAGCCCACGAACAGCGTGCCCCGGGCGCCGATCGCCATCTCCCGCGCCGAAGGAACCTGGTCGGTATAGACCGAGACATGGAATCCCGGCGGCAGGCGCAGCCGCGCGACCGGCGGCGCGGCCCGTGTCCCGGCGGCGGCCAGCATCGCCCCGAGAAGGACAAGCATCGACATGGTCCGGCGGAACGGCATGTGCGGCGTATCCTCCTAACGGGAGCGGATGAGCCTCGCCACCAGGGCCTCGGTCCCCGCCTGGACGTCCGCCCAGGTGGTGTGGAAATCCCGCGCCTGTCCGTAATAGGGATCGGCCACCGACTGGCCGACACGCCCTGCCACATGATCCAGCAGCAGCGAAAGCTCCGCGATTCCATCGCTCGGCCGGCGCGCGCGCAGGACCTTCAGGTGGGTGTGGTCCAGGGCGACGATATGGGTGAAGACTCGGAAATCCTCCGCCGTGACCATGCGCGCGCGATAGCCCGCGATATCGATCCCGTTGCGGCGGGCCACCTCCTGCGCGCGGCGATCCGGCGGCTCGCCGGTATGCCAGTCGCCGGTCCCCGCCGAATCGACGACGGCATCCAGCCCGCATCGGGTGGCGGCGGCGCGAAACGCGGCCTCGGCCAGGGGGGAGCGGCAGATATTCCCGGTGCAGACGAACAGGATGGCGGGACGGCGGGACATGGCACGACTCTAGCGGTTCCTTTTTGAAAAAAAGAACCAAAAAACTTTGATCCGGTTACCCTTCCTCGTAATCCAGCCCGATATCCAGCGCGCGCACCGTATGCGTCAGCCAGCCGACCGACAGGATATCGACACCGGTCCGGGCGATATCGGCGGCGGTGTCGGGGGTGATGCCGCCCGATGCATCGGTCAGGGCGCGGCCGTCCACCATCGCCACCGCCTCGCGAAGCTGGGGAAGGGTCATGTTGTCCAGCAGGAACACATCCGCCCCGCCGGCCCCCAGGGCCTGGGCCAACTGGTCCAGCGTATCGACCTCCAGTTCGATGCTGACCAGGTGGCCGGCGCGGGCGCGGGCGGCGGCCAGGGCGCGCGCGACGTCGCCGCCGGCCAGGGCGATATGGTTGTCCTTGATCAGGATCGCGTCATCCAGGCGGAAGCGGTGATTGGCGCCGCCGCCGGCCCGCACCGCATATTTCTGGATCGCGCGCAGGCCCGGCAGGGTCTTGCGCGTGCAGCAGACGCGCGCGCGCGTGCCGGATATGGCCTGCACGATCCCGGCCGTGGCGGTGGCGATGCCGCAGAGATGCGACAGGAAGTTCAGCGCCACCCGTTCGCCCCCCAGGATCGCCGCCGCCGGACCGCTGACGCGCGCGATGCGGTCACCCGGGGCGACAGGGCTGCCGTCCGGCCGGTCCACCGTGAAACGGACCGACGAATCCAGCAGGGTAAAGGCCAGCCGGGCCAGCGACAGGCCCGCCACCACGCCGGGCTGGCGCGCGACCAGGGCGGTGTGCAGCACCTGCCCCGGCGCCGCCAGCGCATCGGTCGTGATATCCCCGCCGCACCCCAGGTCCTCCAGCAATCCGGCACGCACCAGCGGTTCGAGCATGAGATCGGGCAAGGGGGTCATGGCACGAGGATTCCATTGTCAGAAAGAGAGGCCGCGGCAGGCGCGAGCGATGCGAGCGCGGCCAGGCCCTGGCGCATCGTCAGGCGGGTATGCACCGCCTGGGGCGCCGTGTCCGGATAGTCGGACCGGTAATGGCCGCCCCGGCTTTCCCGCCGGCCGAGCGCGGACACGCACAGCAGCGCGCCGACCAGGGCGTGGTCGTCATCCATGACATGCGGGGCCAGCGCGCGGATGGCGCGGGTCAGGCCGTCCGCGTCACGCAGGATGCCGGCGGCGCGGCCGATGCAGGCGCGGATATCCGCCAGGTCGTCGGCCCCGCCGCCGGGGACGGGCGTGTCGTCCGGCAGCCCGTCCGGCACCGGCAGGGATGTGGCGTCCAGGTCGCGGGCGACGAAGCCGCCGCAGACGAAGGCTTCCAGCAGCGAGTTACTGGCCAGCCGGTTGGCCCCATGTAGGCCGGTCGACGCGGCCTCGCCGCACGCCCACAGGCCGGGGACGGTGCTGCGGCCGCGCAGGTCGGTCTCGATCCCGCCCATATGGTAGTGCACCGCCGGACGCACCGGAATCGGCTGCCGGTCGGGGTCGATGCCGTGTTGGACACAGGCCCGCGCGATGGCGGGGAAATGCCGGGCGAAGTGGCCCTGCGTGGCGGCCCGGGCATCCAGCAGGACGCGGTGGCCGGCCGACAGATGCGCCTGGATCGCGCGGGCCACAATGTCGCGCGGCGCCAGTTCGTCGGTGAAACGCGCGCCGCTTTCATCGACCAGGATCGCGCCCGCCCCCCGCACGGCCTCACTGATCAGTACGCGGGGGGCCGCGTCCGACCCGACCGCCAGCGCGGTGGGATGGAACTGCACGAATTCCAGGTCGCGCAGCACCGCGCCCGCGCGGGCGGCGCAGGCCAGGCCGGACCCCAGCCCGCCGGGCGGGCTGGTAGTGGTGGGAAACAGCGCGCCGACGCCACCGGTGGCGATGACGCAGACCGATGTCGGCAGGATCAGCTCCTGCCCGGCCCGCGCGATCCGCACCCCCGCGACCCGTCCGTCGCGCACGATCACGCGGCGCAGGGCCGCGCCGTCCAGCACCGTGATGCGCGGGGTGGCACGGGTGCGCGCGACCAGGGCGCGCATGATTTCCGCCCCCGTGCCGTCACCATGGGCGTGGGCGATGCGCGGGCGGGAATGGGCCGCTTCCAGGTGCAGGTCCAGCCTGCCGTCAGGGCCGGTATCGAACGCCACGCCCAGGTCGCGCAACGCGGCGATGGCGCCAGGGCCGGCGCGGGTGATGGCGTCCACCACTACGGGGTCGCACAGGCCGACACCGGCCTCCAGCGTGTCGCGCGCATGCAGGGCGGGCGTGTCGTCCGGGCCGATCGCGGCGGCGATTCCGCCCTGGGCCAGCGCGCTGGCGGCGTCCGTCGCCAGCGGCGCGGGCGACAGCACCACGCAGGGACGGTCCATCAGCAGCGCCGTCGCCAGCCCGGCCAGCCCCGCCCCGGCGATGACCGGCTGGCCGGCCCAGGAACCGGCGTCGGTGAGGCCCGGACCGGTCATGACGCGGCGAGCATCCGTTCCACGGCGCGACGCCCGCCCGCCACCAGATGCGGGGGAATCGTCACCTCGTGCGTCATGGTTTCCAGGGCCCGGCGGA
Organism: Gluconacetobacter diazotrophicus PA1 5; assembly: GCF_000021325.1. Classification (GTDB taxonomy): domain Bacteria; phylum Pseudomonadota; class Alphaproteobacteria; order Acetobacterales; family Acetobacteraceae; genus Gluconacetobacter; species Gluconacetobacter diazotrophicus. The sequence continues at coordinate 1,591,038 of NC_011365.1, forward strand.
TCGCCGGCAGGGTGATGCGCTTCATGTGCGGGCAGAGATTGCACGGGCGCACGAATTCGACGGTGGGATGGGACGCCGCCAGGTTGTCGCTCATGGAACATTCGGTCACCAGCATCACCTTGCGGTGCGTGCCGCGCGCCACGAAATCGGACATCGCCGCCGTGGAGCCGGAAAAATCGGCCTCGGCGACGACCGAAGGCGGGCATTCCGGATGCGCCAGCACCGCGACATCGGGATTGTCGGCGCGCCAGGTGCGGATTTCCTCCGGCGTGAAGCGTTCATGGACCTCGCAATGGCCGGCCCAGGTGATCATCTCGACCCCGGTTTCCCGCTGGATGTTCTGGGCCAGGAATTCGTCGGGGATCATGATGACGCGCGGCACGCCCAGGCTTTCGACGATGCGGCGCGCATTGGCCGAGGTGCAGCAGATATCGCTTTCGGCCTTCACTTCGGCCGAGCTGTTCACGTAGGTGACGACCGGCACGCCCGGATGGGCGCGGCGCAGCGCGCGCACGTCCTCGGCCGTGATCGAATCCGCCAGCGAGCACCCGGCGTGCAGCGACGGGATCAGCACCGTCTTTTCCGGATTCATCAGCTTCGCGGTTTCGGCCATGAAATGCACGCCGGCCATGACGATGACCTCAGCATCCAGCCCCTGGGCGTCACGCGCCAGGGCCAGGCTGTCGCCCCGAATGTCGGCGATGCAATGGAAGATTTCCGGCGTCTGGTAGTTATGGGCCAGGATCACCGCCCCGCGCCGGCGCTTCAGGTCCAGGATGGCCGCGATGTCGTCGGCGAACAGATCCCATTCCATGCGCGGGACGACGCGGGCGACGCGGTCATAAAGCGCGTCGAGCTTGGACGGGGCGACGAGAGTCTCGGACATGTTCGGCTCCTTCGGCCCAATTTATACTCACTGTGAGTATAAATTGGGTACATGAACTCGCCGGTCTTGTTCCGCCAATGCGCGCGCGCCGTCAAGCGAATTGCGTGCCATGCACCACGGCATCACGAAGAAAAATCGGGTATTCCATTGGGTTGGTCAGGAACAAACAAATCGTGACCGAGGGCGGAATCGTTAGAATGGCCGCGTCAGCGGCAGCTTCGACCCGGCAATGCGCCGGGCGCCGATGACCTCGCGCCGGAAACGGAACAGGCGCGCGGGGCGGCCCCGCGTCTCGGGGGCGAAATCGGCGGTCTCCTCGACCAGGTCCTGCTGGGTGATCAGGCGACGGAAATTCTGCTTGTGCATCGACTGTCCGGCGACGGCCTCGACCGTGCGCTGCAGGTGCAACAGGGTGAAGCTGTCGGGCATCAGCTCGAAGATGACCGGCCGATAGCGGATCTTGGCCCGCAGCCGCGCCATGGCGGTGGCCAGGATGCGGCGGTTGCCTCGCGCCATGGGCACGCCGGGCAGCATCGCGGCGCCGGCGCCAGCGCGGCCGGATTCCGGCACCAGGCCCGCTTCCCACAGCAATTCGTAGCGTTGCAGTACCAGTTCGTCGTCCCAGCCCAGGCCGTCCAGCCCGAAGGTCAGGGCGATGCGCTGCCGCCGGACCTCGCGTTGCAGGGGGGGCGCCTGCCGCGCCCAGTCGTTCAGCCGTTCGGCGATGCGCACCACCAGGTCGCGGCCGCTGGGCGCGGTCTGGTCTTCCCAGGGAAAATAGGCGTACCAGTTGCGCCAGCCATGTTCGCCACGATGGATGCGGGTCAGCGCCAGGTAGGAAATCAGGACCGTCCGGTCATCCGGCGCATCGCCGGCCGACGTGCCGTCCGGAGCGTCGGCGAAGGTATAAAGCTGTTCCACATGGCCCAGCGCGTGCCCGGTCTGCCGTTCGACCCACAGCCGCAGGCCCGTCTGCAGGGAACGATGGCCGGCCTCCAGCGGGCCCGAGGGCAGCAGACGGCCGGAATCCAGCGTCAGGACCATGGGCCGGTCCTCGCTGACCGCGATCAGCACCGCGATCAATTCCGAGGGCATGATGCGTTTCCTTGAGCTGCAACCGGGGCGCTGAAACCGGCGCGCGCCGGCCGATTGGCCATATCATCGACCGGCGCATGCGGGAAAGGATCTTCTGGCCACGCGGTCCGGTGTTGCACGTGAAACCATGACGGCCCGCAGGCGCCGGCCACGCGGGCCGATCAGGAAACGCCGGTTTCCGCCGAACCGGCCACCGACGCGGGCGTCCGCACGAACCAGTAGACGAGGCCCAGGGCCAGTACCGACGCGGACAGGGCGAGCATTTCCATGACGTTCACCCCGCTGAGGTCGAGGACGATGAATTTCCGCACGGTCGCCATCATGCCGATCAGCAGGACGGAGCGCATGCGGACCATGCTGTGCGGCTGCACATCCGGCATGACAAGAATGGAATGCTTGAATTCCAGCGCGATCAGCACCGTGAAGAACAGGCCGAATATCGCCTGCAGCATCGCCGGATCGGTCGGCGCCAGTCCGGTCGTAAGGACCATGGCGCCGACGGCGACCACGACATGGAACAATCCGACGGAGGCCACGATGATGATCGACAGGGTCAGGACGAGCATCGCAATTTCTTCGAACAGATCGAATATTTTCGCGATCCTCATGAACCCTGGTATGGTCTTGATCATAAATTTCCTCTCGTCCGATGGGGGTCTGGACGGAAAGATATCTTCCTTTTCTTCGGAAGAAGAAGCAAAAAGACCTGATTCGTCTTGGAACCGGACAGGACTCTAGAATCCAAGCACGGCATCCGCCCCGAACGTGAACATCCCGACATTGCGCAGATCGTTGAAAGGTCTTGTTCCGTTCAGCGACCGGTCGAACCGGATTTCGGGCCGGATCTCGAACAGCTTGACATGATGACCCAGGGCAGGATGCCACGTGACACCCAGCGTCAGCGCGCCATACGTGGTGGGCGGCGCCGATTGCGTGGCCGCGGGCTCTCCCAGCAGGGCCTGCATATAGGCGTTGTTTCCCAGGAAACTGGTGACGAGCAGGCCGGTATTGTCGCGATAGATCTCGCCACGGTAGTTGAAGGTCAGGCCGGGGGTGACCTGATAGCTGAGGAAACTGACGAAGCTGACCGTATCGGCGCGCAGCCCCTCGTCATGCAGGACGTTGAATTCCCCCGTCAGCGACAGGCGATCGTCGATCTTGTAGGTGGCATTCAGATCGTTCCAGAACCGTTGCGCGCTGTTGGCGCGCGGGCCCAGCGCGCGCACCGCGTTTTCGGGCCCGACGCGGCCCAGATAGACGAAGGACAGGTTTCCGCCCAGGAAGCCGTTGCCCGCCACGCCGAAATAGCCGGCCGCCGCGTTGTTGTCGTCGCCCCCGCCAAAGCTGGTCTGGTTGCCGGTATCGACGCCGAACAGCGCATCCAGCCTGTCGGTCGCATGCCACTGGAACATCGCGCCGACATGTTCGAACGGTGTCGAATATTGCGTCGTATAAGCCAGGGTATAGAACGGCCGGGTGGCCGGATCGAGGGATTCCACCCCCATGGGCGATGCCAGGATGCCGGCCTGCATGTCCAGCCCATGCCGCGTCACCCAGGGCAGGTGCAGATCGACATGCGCCTGCGCCGGCATGATCTGGTACCGCCCGGCGATCGTGCGGTCCGATATTCCGGCGATGTTGTAATACCGCGTATCGGCGCCATACATTCCGCGCACGACGAAGCCGACCTGATAATCGCTGGACGCCTGGTCCACCGGGCGGCTGACCGTGATCGTCACCTGGTCCAGTTGCGCCTGGTTGGCATGGTCGCCGAAGAACTCCCCGAAATTATTGCCGTTCGCCGGCCGGGCGGGATTGGCGTTGATCCCGCCTTCGATCTGCCCGTCGACCGTGATCCCGTCGACCCAGCCCGTGCCGCCGGCCGCCCGGGCGACGGAGGGGAGGCAGGGCCCGCACACCAGGGCCGTCACCGCCAGAAGCCCTGCCCCCGTCAGGCCGCCGCGGCGGATGGGACGGGGGCAATTCGATCGAAACATTGTTTACTCGCAAAAGAACGCTTCCTGCCGGGCACCCGGATGCCCCCTACCGGATAGAGACACCGCCCCCCTGCCGCAACACGCCCACCGGATCGTGAAGCCGCGATGGTGGATCGTCCTGCGGAAACCGGTCCCTGTCCCACCCGTTGCGGCCACGGCATCGAAGGGGCGTCGCGTCATGCTGCTGCTGATCTGCGGTCTGGTCGTCTTTCTGGGCATGCATTCGGTGCATATGGTCGCGCCGGCCTGGCGGGCGCGGCAGATCGCCGCGCTGGGCGAAGGGGGCTGGAAGGGCGTGTTCTCGCTGGTCTCGGCCATCGGCCTGGTGCTGATCGTGACGGGATTCGGCGGGGCGCGAATGCAGCCGTACCTGCTGTACAGCCCCCCGGCGTGGCTGCGCCATGCCAACGCGCTGTTCATGCTGGTGGCCTTCGTGCTGGTCGCGGCGGCCTATGTGCCGGGCAATCACCTCAAGGCCCGTCTGGGCCATCCGATGCTGGCGGGGGTCAAGGCCTGGGCGTTCGGCCATCTGCTGGCGACCGGCATGGTGCATGACCTGGTGCTGTTCGGGCCGTTCCTGCTGTGGGCCGCGCTGGATTTCGCGATGTCCCGCCGTCGCGACCGGGCGGCCGGAACACTCTATCCGGCCGGAACGGCGCGGGGCGACGTGGCGGCGGTGGCCATCGGCGCCATCGCCTGGATCGGCATGGCGGCGTGGCTGCACCGCATCCTGATCGGTGTTCCCGCCCTGGGTGCTTGATGAAAGGCGGGAGCGACACCACGATCATTCCCAGCAGGGGGAACCACCATGTCCACCTCCACCATGTTGCCTTCCGTGGACCGGTTCGTCTGGTATGAACTGGTCACCACCGACGCCGACGCCGCCACGGCGTTCTATCGCTCCGTCATCGGATGGAGCGCCAGGGATTCCGGTTTGCCGGACTGGCACTATACGATGCTCAGTGCCGGTGACAGGCCGGTCGGCGGCCTGCTGGAGGTGGCGCGGGCCGCACGGGACGACGCGGTGCGGACAGGCTGGATCGGCTACGTCGCGGTTGGCGATGTCGATGCCGTCGCGGCACGCGTCACGCAGGCCGGCGGCGCCATCCACCGCGCCCCCCAGGACATTCCGGGCGTGGGCCGGTTTGCCGTCGTCGCCGATCCGCAGGGGGCGATCTTTGCGCTGTTCCAGGCAACGGGCGAAGACCCGATGCCCCCCGTGCAGGAGGGCACGCCGGGCCATGTGGGCTGGCACGAACTGCATGCCATCGACCGCGAGGCCGCCTTCGGCTTCTATGCCGGATTGTTCGGATGGACGAAGGCCGAAACGATGGATATGGGCCCGATGGGGATCTATCAGCTTTTCGCGACCGGCGGACCGCCGGTCGGCGGCATGATGAAGAAGGCCGATTCGGTTCCGGCCCCGTTCTGGCTGTATTATTTCAATACGGAAGAAATCGGGCCCGCCATCGCACGCGTCCACGAGGCCGGCGGCACGCTGATCAACGGCCCGCACCACGTGCCCGGCGAGCGCTGGATCGCCCAGTGCCGGGACCCGCAAGAGGCGATCTTCGCGATGGTGGCCCCCAAACCTTAGAGCGCGTGATGAGGTGATCCCACCTCATCACGATCTGCTTTATCCGCCCCATCCCCCGCCCAGTGCCTTGATCAGCGCCACCGACGCCGTCATCCGGCGCACGCGGATATCGACCTCGGACAGCCGGTCGGACAGTTCGATATTCCGTGCGAGGATGACGTTGTAGTAGCTGGCGAGCCCGCCGGTATTGAGTTCGCCCGCGCGATGCGTCGCGTCCTGCGCCGCGATGACGGCCTGCTGCTGCGTGGCGGATTCCTCGGCCAGACGACGCAGGGAGACGAGGCTGTCCTCGACATCGCGGCAGGCATCGAGGACCGTCTGCCGATAGCGCGCGACCTCCTCGTCATAAACCGCGCGGGCATGCGCGTTCAGGGCGGCGCGCCGGCCGCCGTCGAACACGTTCAGCAGCGCTTCCGGGCCGAAGGACCAGGCCTGGGCCGGCGCTACCAGAAGGTGGTTGGGCATGGCGGCCTGCACGCCCATCATGGCGTTGATGTTGAAAGCGGGAAAATACGCCGCCCGCGCCACGCCGATATCGGCGTTGGCCGCCGCGACGCGCCGTTCCGCCGCCGCGATGTCCGGCCGGCGCTGCAGCAGCGCCACCGGCAGGCCGGGGGCGATCGGGGGCGGGGCGGAATCGAGCGAACGCGCCGCGACGGCGAATGTCGCCGGCGGCTGGCCGGTCAGGATGGCGATAGCATGTTCCAGCATGGCCCGCCGCAACCGGTTGTCGGCGGCCTGGGTCAGCAGCCCGTCGAGCTGCGCGGTGGCGGCGGATACATCGGGCTGCGCCGCGTAGCCGACATCGAACTGCGCCTGGGTCAGGGCCAGCGCATGCCGGTAATTGCCGACCGTCTGGTCCAGGACCGCCTGCATGGCGTCGTAGCCGCGCAGCGTGAAGTAATCGGTCGCGAGTTCGGCATGAAGGCTGAGATCGACCGTGGCGAGGTCCCCGGCGCTGGCCTGCGCCCGTGCCCGGCCGGCCTTCGCGGTATTGCGGACGCGGCCCCAGACGTCGACCTCGTATTGCAGGTCCAGGCCCAGGCTGTAGCTGTTGAAGGTCGACTTGTTGAACACGTTCGCGGTTTCGCGCGACAGGCCCGATCGCGACGCGGAACCGGTGAAATCCAGCGTGGGGTAATAGCCGGCCTGGGCCGTGCGGGCGTCGGCGCGGGCTTCGTCATATTGCGCGACGGCGACCCGCAGGTCCTGGTTCGCGATCGTGACCCGGTCTTCCAGCGCATCGAGAACAGGATCGTGGAAGATCCGCCACCATGGCCCCTTCGGCACATCGTCCCCCGGCACCGCCAGGGCCCATCCGTCCCGTTCCTTGAACGATGCCGGGACCGGCGCCACGGGCGGCGCATAGCGCGGCGCCAGGTCGCAGGCAGCCGGTACCATGGCCGCCAGCAGCATCAGGACACGCCACGCGCGGCTGTGGCATGACATCACGGATGCCGGTCCGGCCTGGCTGCCGCCTGGGCAGGGGCCGGGGATGCGACATGCACGCGCTCGCCATCCGCCAGCGAGGATGGCGGGTTGAGGATGACCCGGTCCCCGGGGGCGATGCCGGTCAGGATTTCGACCGTCGTCCCGAAATCGCGTCCCTGCGTGATCGCGTGCAGGCTGGCCCGTCCGTCCGGCGACAGGGTGGCGACCCGCAGCCCTTCGGCCCGGAACAGCAGGGCGTTGGCGGGAATCCGCACGCCCCGATCCGCGCGGCGCAGCTTGAAATGGACCTCGGTATAGCCGCCGGGCAGCAGCGCGCCCTGGGCGTTGTCGGCGCGAAGCTGCACCAGCAGGGTCCGGGCGTCCGGCTGCAACGCGCCCGCCGTGCGGGTCAGCGTGGCCGGGAAGGCGCGCCCCGGATATTCCGGAAAGCGGAGTTCGACCGGAAGGCCGATCCGGATATCCGGCGCATAGGTCTGCGGAACCTGGACATAGACCCGCAGCCAGCTCGTATCGGTAACGCGGAACAGTTCCGCGCCGCTGCCGCTGCCGGCGGTGATCAGGCTGCCATTGTCGGTCTCGCGCGCCGTGACGATACCGTCGTAGGGTGCCACGACTTTTTCGAACCCCACCAATTGTTCCAGCCGCTGCACGTTGGCCTCGTTCGAGGCCACGGTGGCGGCGCGGGCGGCGGCGTCGCTGGCGGCCTGATCGTTCTGCTGCGCGGAGACCGAACGTGTCGGCAGCAGGGCATGCACCCGCCGGGCCGTCGCCTGCGCCACCATGTTGTTGGCGCGCGCGGTCATCAGGTCGGCGCGCGCCTGGCGAAGCTGCTGGTCGATTTCCGGGGATTCGATCGTCGCCAGCAGATCGCCCGCTTTCACCCGCGTTCCGATATCGGTATACCAGCGCTGGATATATCCGCTGGTCCGCGCATAGATCGGCGTGTCGTACGCGGCGCTGACGCTGCCGGGCAGCACGATCTCCTCGACATCCGGGCCGGCCTGGGCCGGGACCACGGCCACCGTCGCGACGGCGGCGTCATCGGTCGCCCGCGCCAGCCTGCGTCCGGCATGGACCCGCGACCAGATCCCCCAGCCGGCAACGCCGATCGCGACCAGAAGAAGACCGGCCAGCAGCAGCCCGGCGCGGCCACGCCCCGCCTTTGGCCCCTCGGTCACGACGCGGCCCCGTTTTCCGGCGCGGGCGGGCGCGCACCCCGGCCATGGATCATCGAGAACACCGCCGGCACGAACACGAGCGTCGCGGTCGTCGCGAAGCACAATCCGCCGATCACGGCCCGCCCCAGCGGCGCGTTCTGCTCGCCCCCCTCGCCCAGGCCGAGCGCCATCGGGACCATGCCGATCATCATGGCCAGGGCAGTCATCAGGACGGGACGAAACCGCGTATATCCGGCCTCGACCGCGGCGGTGTGCGCGTCCGAGCCCTCGCGGTCCATGTGGTCGCGGGCGAAGCTGACCACCAGGATGCTGTTGGCCGTCGCCACCCCGATGCTCATGATCGCGCCGGTCAGGGCCGGCACGCTGACCGGCGTGCCGGTCACGATGATGAACGCGTCGGTCCAGGACTGGAAATTGACGACGATCAGCAGATAGACCAGCAGCGTCGCGAAACCCAGGCCGGCATACAGCGCGGTGAAGGCCGTATTCATCGTTTCCGCCTGTCCCCGCACCGTGATCCGCGATCCGCGCGGCAGGTCCTTGTGCATGTCGGCGACGATCCGGCGGATATCCGTCGCCACCGCGCCCAGGTCGCGATCCTGGGTCGTGGCGTAGAGATCGACCGTGGGCGCCACGTTGTAATGGGTTTCGACCGACGGCCCCACCCCGCGCAGGACCGTCGCGACGGCGCCGAGGATCTGGTTGCCCGCGCCGCCGGTGCCCCCGATCGGGATGTCGCGCAGGGTGTCGAGGGAATCGAGCTGGGGCTGCGGCGTCTGGGCAACCAGCGGGTAGGATACGCCGTTTTTGGTATCGAGCCAGAATGTCGGGTTGGTCTGGAACGTTCCGGTCAGCGACACCAGCAGGTCGTTGGCCACGTCGCGTTGCGTCAGGCCCAGTTCCGCCGCCCGGCTGCGATCGACGCGGACATCGAATTCGGGATAGTCGTACGCCTGCTGGATATGAGGGTCGGCAATGCCCGGCACGTGGCGGATGCGCGCCAGCAGGCGCTGCGCGTACCGGTTGTTGGCCGTCAGGTCGAAGCCCGCGACCTGAACGTCGATCGGCGCCGGCGCGCCGAAATTCAGGATCTGGGTCACGATATCCGTCGGCAGGAACGCAAACGTGACGCCGGGAAACGCGGCGGCCAGGCTGCCCCGCAGCCGCCGCACATACTCCGCCGTCGGGCGGTGGGTGGCGGACAGGGTGATCAGGATATCGGCATCGGCGGCGGTGGTGGGGGCCGAAGTGCTGTAGGTCAGATTGATGCCGCTGACCGGCAGGCCGATATTGTCCACCACGCTGCCGATCTCGGCGGGGGGAATGACGGTACGGACGGCATCTTCCACCTGGTCGCACAGGCGCGCCGTTTCCTCGACCCGCAATCCGGCGTGGGCGCGGACATGAAGCTTGATCTGTCCGCTGTCGACCGAGGGGAAGAAATTGCTGCCCAGCCACAGGAACAGCAGCAGCGAGACCAGCATGAAGCCGAGAAAAAGAGGAACGAACACCGACCGGCGGGCGATGGTGCTTTCCAAGGTCCGGCGATAGCGGTCCCGCACGCCCTGGAAGCCGCGTTCGAATCCCTGCTGCCACCGCCGCAGCGGATTGCGCGGCGGCGCGTCCCCGTCGTGCGCCCCCTTTCCCTGGACCGGGTGCGGCTTGAGCCAGTATTTGGCCAGGGTCGGCACCAGGGTGCGCGACAGCAGGTAGGACGCGAACATGGCGAAGCAGATCGCCTCGGCCAGGGGCACGAACAGATAGCGCGCGACGCCGCCCAGGAAGAACATCGGCGTGAACACGATGCAGATGCACAGCGTCGCGACGAAGGCGGGCACGGCGATTTCCTGTGCGCCGGCCAGGATCGCGGGCTCCACCTCCTCGCCGGCTTCCAGGTGGGCGTTGATGTTCTCGATGGCCACGGTGGCGTCGTCGACCAGGATGCCGACCGCCAGCGCCAGGCCGCCCAGGGTCATGATGTTGATCGTCTGCCCCAGGAAGAACAGCGCGATGATCGAACACAGGATCGACAGCGGGATCGAGATCGTGATGATGATCGTGCTGCGCCAGCTTCCCAGGAACAGCAGGATCATCAATCCCGTCAGCGCCGCCGCGATCGCGCCCTCGCGCACCACGCCGCTGATCGCGGCCTTGACGAAGACCGACTGGTCGCCGATCGGCGCGACGCGAAGCGCCGGCGGCGAACTGGCACGGATCAGCGGCAGCCGTCCCTTGATCTGGCTGATGATATCCAGCGTCGAGGCGTCACCGGTCTTCTGGATCGTCATCAGGGTGGCCCGGCGGCCGTCGACGCGGACGATGTTGGTCTGCGGCGCCGACCCGTCGCGCGCATGGGCGACATCATGCAGATAGATGATGGTACCGTTGACGATGCGGATCGGCAGGTCGTTCATGTCCTGCGCCAGGACGGGGCTGCCGTTCAGCCGCACGTTGTACTCGAATTCGCCGACCTTCTCGGTCCCGGCGGGGATGATCAGGTTCTGGGCGTTGATGGTCGCGACGATGTCCTGCGCCGAGACATGCCGTTCGCGCATGCGGGACTGGTCGAGGTCGATCTGGATCTGCCGCTGCCGCCCGCCATAGGGAAAGGGAATGGACGCGCCCGCCACGCCCGCAAGCTGCGTCCGGACGAAATTGTTGGCCAGGTCGAACAGCCCCTGTTCGGTAATCGTCTGGCTGGACAGCGCCAGTTGGATGATCGGCACGCTGGACGCGTTGTAGGACAGGATGAAGGGCGGCGTGGTGCCGGGCGGCAATTGCCGCAGCCAGGCCTGCGCCACCGCCGTCACCTGGCTCATGGACAGGTCGACGTTGGCGCCCTCGTGGAAGAACAGCTTCACGACGGCCATGCCGGTGATCGACTGGGATTCGATATGGTCGATATCGTTGACCGCGACCAGCGACGCGCGCTCGAACCCCGCGGTGATCCGGCCGCTCATTTCCTGGGGCGGCAGGCCGTTATAGGTCCAGATGACGCCGATGACGGGAATGCGGATGGCGGGGAAGATATCGGTCGCCATGGTGGCGATCGTCAGCGGCCCGAGGATGGCCAGCAGCAAAGCCAGGACGATGAACGTGTAGGGCCGGCTGAGCGCGATCCTGACGATCCACATCTTGTTGGTCTTCCCGATATCGCCAGGGGCATGTCGGTCCGTGGTTCGAGAGACCATAAGAGTCCGTGGCCACCGAGAGTTCCGGCGGCCGGTGGCGTAGGAGGCGGTCTTCGTTCTTTTTAAAAGAAAAAATTTTTACGCATTCCCCAACCGTATGCCAGGATCATGTAAGCTCCCGTAACGGCGCCTCCTCCGTGCCACAAGGCGATGACCGGCTAAGTATGCGCCGCGCATGCTTATGGCCACCAGATGCCGCTCGGCGATACCAGAGCGCGGCCTGTGCCATATTCGACCCGATTGCGCCTCGCTTGTGATGAAAACTCCCGAGTGCATACATGGCGCCGATGTGACCGGCCTTTGCGCCTTTGAAAAAAAACTCCCGAGCGAGGCCGGCGTCCGCCTTGCCTCCAAGACCGTTCATGATCATTTGGCCCGCAGCGACGTGAGCCGTCACGATTCCCCCCTTAGAAGCCTTGATGAACAGTTCTCTGGCCATGACCATGTCACCCCCCTTCAAGGATCTTATGCACAGCGCCAGGGCAAGATACGCCAACGGAATATCCTGGGCGCATAGGGCGTTGAGCTTCGCGAGGACGCGAGCCTGGAATTCGCCCGGATTCCGTACGCTCGCGGCAAGCTTGCGCACGGCCGGTTCATATCCATGTTGCAGAGCCAGGAGATAACACTCTACGGCCTCGATGGACGTTCCGCCCGGCTCCTGAAGACGCTCGATGGCCTCTCCCAGCCTGAAGATCGAAACCGGATCGCCATGTCCGGCTCCTATTTCATACCATCGCCTCATTTCATATGCATGGTGTCTGGCGGCATACATTTCGCCCAGAAGACGGCAGGCGCTCCAGTCTCCCTTGAGTGCTGCGCGTCTCAACCAGGTTTCCCCTGCTGTTCGATTGGGGGGACCACCATGGCCGTCGAGCAGAAAAGTACTCAGGCGCATCATGGCCTTGATCACGCCGCCTTCGGCGGCCTGCCGGTACAATTCCCGGCTTCTGGACAGGTCTTTTTCCACTCCGGATCCGACTTCGTACAATCCACCCAGAAGATATGCGGCAACGGGACTTTTCTCCTCCATGGCAAAAAGAAGCGCCTTCTCCGCCTCCTTGAGAGCAGGAAGGCCCGCACTCCGAAACCGTAGGAGCGTTTGTCCAAGACCAAGTCCTGCCTTGCGGCTTCCCGCCTCCATCGCAGCCCTATAATGCTTTATGGCCATATCGATATCCTTATAGGCTGACCTCTCTAACGAATAGATATAACCAAGGCAGACGTGCCCTTCTGCCACGCCGCCCGCGATCGCCTTATTTGCCCAATAAAGAGCCTTGTCAGTGTCAACATTGTTTCTGCCATGCCGCTCATCTTTAACCAGTCGAGCAACATGCGAAGCATCCTCGAAGTCGGGAAGCCCTTCGAGATACAGAAAGGAAAGCTTGGCCATAGCCTCGGCAATTCCGGCATCGGCCGCTGCAGTCAGCCTGCATAAAGCCTGTGCTCGGTTGCGCGGCACGCCTTTGCCTTCGAGATAGCAGAGTCCAAGCTGATACTGGGCTTCCGGTCTGCCTCTGTTCGCAGCTCCTAAGAAGCACTTCGCGGCTTTTACCCAATCCGCAATTTGATCCGATGCCAGGTAGCGCTTTCCTTTTCCGTACAATCGGTTTCCCGGCAAGTACGTGTTTCTGTCGAAAATGTTTCGAAAAGAAACCACGACTGACATCCTCACTTAGAATTTTCCTGAAAGAATAAGTCCGTTTTACGGTTCCCTCATACCATCGGTAATAAGTGGCATTATACTATTCAGAAGGAATCGCATAATGGTACGCTTGCCCACTTGAATATCGGCGGTGACGGGCATGCCCGGACGTGGGTGGAAAAACGACGGGACACCATGCAGCGTGTAACGCTCGATGCGCAGGCGCACGCGGTAATAGGATTGGGCGGCGTCGGCAGGGTCATTACTCTGAGCAGCCGCCCTTTCGGCGCTTGATGATGGTCCTTGTCCAGTCTGCCCATCGAACGTGTCGGCACTGATCTCGCGTACGGTCGCCTCGGCGCCGCCATATTGCGAGTATGGAAAAGTCGCGAATTTGAGGAGCGCCTTATTGCCGGGTTGTACAAAGCCTGCGTCCTTGCCGCTCAGATGGGTTTCGACTTCGAGCCCGCTATCGATTGGAACAAGAGTCATCAGTTCCGAGCCGGTGGTGAGGACGGATCCGGTCGACAGTTTAGCAATCGTCAAGACGATGGCGTCGTTCTGGGCCTTCAGGACGGTCATGCTCTTGCGGAGCTTCGCCTTCTGATAGTCGCTGTCAGCCGTGGAAAGCTTGTGCTGGGCATCGCTCAGGTCGTGATAGATGTCGGCTTTCCACGTTTCGATATAGCCTTGCCGCTCGGCGACCAGCGCCTGCAGCTTGCTTCGGACGGACGCGCCGTCGTGCTGCGCCAGGATTTCGGATCGCGTTACCTCCATCAGGTCGTTTTGAGCGCTTAGCGTGGAGAGGCGGCTTCCAACCTGGTCGGCCTGCAAGCGTGCCCGCATCGCACGAACGTCGTTTGCGACCTTGACGCGCGCCGCATACATATCGGCATTGGCCAGGTCCCCCTGGAGATCGGCGGTCTGGGACGCGATCTGTTCCTGATAGTTGGCGATTTTTGCGTCGAACTCCGCTTTTCGGCGCAGAAATGTCTCCGCCTGTTGTGTCGAGGCAGGATTGTCTCGATCCGGTTTGTAGTCCCGACCTTGCGCTTCGGCGGAGAGACGCGCGACCTCGGCGCCGTAGCTCTGGGTCTGCGATCGCAGGTCCTCGATATCGGCGTCATTGACAGTAGGATCGAGTCGCACCAGCACCTGCCCCTTATGAACGAGGTCGCCTTCATGCACGTCGATACTATGAATGATCGACGTTTCGAAGGGCTGCACGACGAGGGGCTGCTGGGTGGATATGATCTTGCCGGTGGTGGACACCACCCGGTTCAGAGGAAATACCGCCATGAACACAATGCTGCTCGCGGTCAGGGCCCCGATCAGCCAGGAGATGTATTGTGCCGCTGGCGTCGGCGGCATATTGACGAGCGCGGTGGTCGGTGAATGAAACTCGATCAGCGCTGGCGGCAGGTCGGCGAAGGAAAACGGATCAGCGGCCCGGGGCAGAAAATCCTTCGTCTTCTCGATCTCGTCCTTTTTGCCGACAGCGGGCGGCGCGATCTCCTGGATGTTCACGATCAGCCTCCCTCAGCAACCACTGGCGCGAATTCGGTCTCGCTCGCGCGGCGAGCGCCGGCGCGACGTTCCGTGTGCCTATTCTGCTGCATCCAAAGCGTACGATAGATCGTACAGCGCTCCAGCAATGCTTCGTGTGATCCGATATCCGCGACCCGCCCGTGTTCCATGACCAGAATCTGGTCGCAATTCACCAGCGATGAAAGACGGTGAGAGACGATGATCATCGTGCGTCCCTTGCCCATGCGCTCGATATTGGCGCTGACGAGGGCTTCGCTCTCGGGATCGAGCGCGGAAGTCGCCTCGTCGAGGATCATCAATTTCGGATCCGAAATCAGAGCGCGGGCGATCGCGAGGCGTTGACGTTGGCCGCCTGAGATGTTGGTCGATCCTTCCTCGATCCAGGTCTCGTAGCCGGCGGGAAGGCGCTCGATGAACTCCTCGGCGCCCGCGAGCCGTGCCGCCCGCACGACGTCGTCAATGGTCAGCCCCGGCCGGCCGGCAGCGATATTGTCGCGTATCGTACCTCGAAACAGGAAATTATCCTGAAGCACCACGCCAAGGGAGCGGCGAAGATGGGTCAGGTTGATTTCGCGCAGATCGACCCCGTCCAGCTTCAGATAGCCTTCGTAGGAGCGGCTGACGCCTTGCAGCAGGCGGGTAATGGTCGACTTCCCGGAACCGGAACGACCGACCAGACCGAGCATCGTCCCGGCTGGAAGCGCGAAACTGACGTCGTTCAGAGCCTTTGTCGTGGAGCCGGGATAGGTAAAGTTCACGTCGGTGAACGACAGCGCCCCCTTGATGGGTGGGCGCATGCCTTCGGTGAGCGCCTTCGTCTCGGTGGACTGGTTGAGCACGGAACCCGCTTCGGCAAGCGAGGTCGTCACTTCGTTCAGATCGTCGAGCAGCCGCGCCACGCCCACCAACGGCGCCGCGACGCGTCCCCCGAGCATCATGAAGGCGACCAACGCACCGACGCCGACAGTGCTGGCATTGGTCAGCGCAAGATAGGCTCCCACAAGGATGATGCCACGATTGATGAACATCTCCAGCGGCATGGTCACTGTGGTCGGCCAGTTCGCGATGCGTCCGACGGAGAGCTTCCATCGGACGACGTCGGCGGTGCGACGATCCCATTCCTGCTTGCGGGCTGGTTCGAGCGCCAGGGTCTTGACCGTCCGGATTCCGGCTACGGTTTCGTAAATGACCGAGGATCGTTCTGCCTCAGCCTTGACGAGCCTGCCATAGATACGACCGACGGGCCGCATGAACACGGCGATGACCAGGCCGATCATCCCGGCGGTCGCCACTGTCATCCATGCCAGGGTCGAACTGAGATAGAAGAGGAAGGGCAGAATGACCACTAGCGTAAACATATCGAGGAACGTCGACATAAGCCGTCCGGTCATGAAGTCCCGGACCTTGTAGATCGCCATCACCCGGCCGATAATGTTGCCGGCCTGCTGCTGTTCAAAATATTCGAGAGGTAACGCCAGGAGGCGATTGAATAGATGGAGCGATATTCTGGCATCGATCCGTGTCGTCAGAATGAGCGTCAGTTCGCGTCGCCCGAAGGACAGCAGGATCTCGTAAAACGAAAGCATCAGAACGATGGCCGCGATGGAGACAAGTGTCGTCATCGAGTGGTTGTTCACCACGCGGTCGATGACCTGCATGACCGCCAGTGGCGGGAAAATCTGCAGGACGCTCAAGGTCAGGGAGGAGAAGGTAATATCGCGCAGCGATTTCTTCTCGCGTAGCACCATCCTGGCCAGCCAGGCCATGTTGATCGGCGCATCCATCTCGCTCTGATCCTGCCGGCGTTTGATCAGGATGATATCGCCATTCCAGATCTCCGACAGCCGCATTTCGTCTATGGGAACTGGCGGCTCCGCTTCATGCGCCATCGGGTCGCGCAGCCAGATAACGCCGCGCTCGGTCTCCGCATTCACCATCAGCGCGGCGGAGCCATCCCGGAACATCAGTACAATCGGCGGGGAGTTACGCATCCGGACGAGATGACGCCATTCGACCCGCATTCCTTTGGCCACTGCCCCCTGTTCATTCAGCCATCGGACCAACGTGGCGGACGAGGGCGATTGTTCACCCGGCTCCGCCATGAAATCAAGCACATCGAGTTGTAGTCCGTGGAAACGGCCGGCGGCGATTACCGCTCGCAGCCTGATTAGGGCAGGCGTTTCCTGTTCTCTCTGGCTTGCATATGTACCTTTGTTATTGTCGCCGGTTACCCCACCCAAATCATGGTCCTGGTCCTGGTCGGCAGCAGCAAGCACATCATCGGCTAAATCCACAGATCGTCCTCTACAATGTTCACTAATACCAACGGTTATAGGCATTGACCTGTGTGTGCCCATTTTCTGAGTCCGATGGATCGGATGGTTTCCGGCAGGGCAGTGAGATTGTTCCAGGCGCAGCAGGCGGCGTCGATGATGTGATCGATGCCGTCGAAGACGGTGTTGGACAGCCAGTTGGCGCGGAGGAACTGCCAGATATTCTCGACCGGGTTCAGTTCGGGGGCTCGGGACGGGAGGAAGATCAGGCTGACATTGCGGGGCAGCTTCAGCTTGTCGGTGGTATGCCATCCTGCGCGATCGAGCAGCACGACGGCGTGGGCGCCGCGGGCGACGCAGCGCGAGATTTCCTCGATATGCAATTGCATGCTGGCGGTGCCGATGAACGGTAGCGCCAGGCCGGCGGCCTTGCCGCGCGCAGGGCAGATCGCTCCGAACAGCCAGGCATTGTCGTAGCGCTGGTCGGCCGGCTGGCGTGGCCGCGTGCCGCGCCGGGCCCATTGTCGGACGATGCCGTTCTTCTGGCCGATGCGGGCTTCGTCCTGGAACCAGATCTCGACCGGTTTTCCCTTCGGCAGATGGCCGGTATGAGCGCTCAGGATGCGGGGGAAGTTTTTTTGAACGCTTCCATGACGGCAGCGTCCTGACCCGGATGGCGCGGCCGGGCGGTGATATAGGAAAAACCAAGCCGTTTCAGCAAAGTGGACACATGACGCTCGTGATAGACGACGCCGAAGCGCTCTTCGATCACGCGTTGCAGATCGACCCGGCGCCAGCGCACCACGCCATCGCGCTGCCGATCCGGGCCCGCCTCGACCAGGGCCTTCAATTCGGTCTGCTGTGCGACACTCAGACGGCAGGCCGGCCCCGTGTGCTGATGGTCGCGCAGGCCATCGGGTCCCTCGGTATTGAAGCGATGCACCCAGTCCCGCAACGTCTGGCGGTCCATGCCGCCTACGCGGGCCGCGTCCGTCCGGCTGGCCCCGTCACGGATCGCCGCCAGGGCCAGAAGCCGGCGCGCGGCATTCGCCTGCCGGCTTCTGGTCGCAAGTCTCCTCAGGTCAGAGGCCGAATAATCATCCCGTAGCTTCACCGCCCTCGTCATCAGCCAGATCCTCCCCCAGCAAGAGAATCAGAACCCACACCGTTCGTCACTTCACACACGAGTCAGGGGCTGCGTCCTTTGGTATAATGCACGGGTCAGCGATGGCGCCGTCTCGGTTAGCATAGCCGCACATTGAACGAGCCGCGAGATACAGTACTGGTCTATAAAGACGATCCCGGGTAGAGGGGACACCGCCCCTTCAGATACAGTGGGGATGTTCCGGAACACCCATGCTGTATGGAGCCTGATTACGTCCTATCCTACCGTCACGGCAACAAGGGCTCAAAAGCTGGCTGACCCAGGAGCGTCTCCCCGACCGCGCTGGGGACAAGAAACACTTATGCTCCTGGCCTATACAGAAGAGAACGTTGATCTACTTGTACAAAACGGTCCTGTCTTCGCAGGGGACAGGACCGCGCAATCAACTGGTTACGATGCCACGACTGTGTTAGCGGATTTATCATCGGTCAAGACGCCTGCTGCGACAGTATCGTGCGTTCCGAGCATCGTCGCGAGACTGCCGCCGGAATATGACAAATCGCTCGACGGACCGGGGCTTGTAGTGGCGGCCGACGTTGATCCGCTGGCATTGTTGAGGGCGATGACAGCCGAGTCAGCAAGCATCGAAGCATGCAGCCCTGCTCCATTCGCAATGGATGCCAGGGCGCTGCTGGCATCCGTCGAGGCAGCAGAGGAAGTCGTGTCGTCGTTGGTCCACGCCGGTGCTGAATTCTCTACTGAAGATGAATAGGTGACGCCTCCTATGTTCACGGAAGATACATCTGTCAACTCGATGAATTTTCCATTTGCTGTGTCCTGGAGAAGCCAGTTGGACCCATCGTTCATATAGGAGTTTCCGTTGGTATCCTCATAGCCCCCTTCGTAGTCAGACAAGGCGTCGCTGGCATAATAGATATCGTTGCCACCCTCTGTTGTAATTATGTCATCGCCTGCGCTTTGGTAAAAGATGTCGTTCCCGGTTCCTTCATACAAGTAGTTTATTTGGTTTGATCCGGTAAATATATCATTTCCGTCCGAACCGTGAATATTGACGTGGACATTTTCGTTGTCCCACACGCCTGTCGAACTATTCCACTGTTCGAATGTCGTTCCCGAAAGATCCATGGTCTGGCCAGCCGAAGCGTAGTCCGACATGCTCAGACTATCGCTGACTCCACCAAAGTAAATTACGTTGGCTGCGCTTCCAGCCCCGGGGCTATACTCGAAAAGGCCGACGTCGGTGTAATCCGTCGTTATGTAAATAGCCACTTCCTGCGTACTGCTGGGAGTCGTAATGCCGCCGAGCCAGAGCGATCCCATCCAATATCTATAGCCACCGAGATCAACGTCACCGGACCCAGGAGTGTATTGGTTCTCTGTAAGGGTTATTAGGCCGTTATATCCATTTGCATCGACCTGCGTCAGGCCAATATCTCCCGTCAGCTGGATGTCCGTATCTGACGTCGAAAAATCTGACGTTTCATTATAGACTGCCGTCACCATGATCCTTAACCCCCTTTAGCAACGAACAATTACGCCAAAAAAGCCAAGTTTAAACTTTCAGATGTTTCGAAGATGCGCAAGGCAGTGAAAAATAAAAATATAGATACGTTTCATTCGTTTTGCGCATAGAAACGCCGTTCTGAATTTAATTGCAATCCCTTGGGACTTCCGCTTATGGTTTTCCCTATTAGAAAATTTGGCCTTGGGAGGCGGGACATGGGAGTAATACCGGCAACGTCATCGGAAAATCAAGCGTACGATGCTTGGGCCGAAATCCAGGAGTCGTTTTATTTGGGCGGTTATGGGGGAAAACCGACAGCGGAGGCAGCCTCGGATACGACCGTAACAGATACTTCGGGCAATGGATCTGCGCTGTCCGTCAGCCTTGCTACTTCGACCAAAGAATACAACAGCGATGGGGTCAGAGTGGTGCTGCCTGCGGATAGTGGAATTAGCGCGAGCAGCGTCCCTCTAGGGACGACGATTAACGGAATGCCTGCGAGTGAGGAGGCAGGCGCTTCATTCATCGACATTCAGAGTCAGGTGGACGTCTCTACAATATCTTTATCTGCTCTTTATACGGCCGCAGGAAAAACGGCCAATGGAGAATCGGACACGGAGACGGCGGCCTTGCTCGCACAATTCGTCGCGACATCTGGCGGTTCGCAGGGCCCGATCTCATGGGCGGAAGAACCCGATGGAACGATCGAGTTTGCCACCTATTCACAGTCGGCCACCCCCTATAGCGACAATGGGGCCGGCTCATCAGGGTATGGAACTGGAGACTCCGGCAGCACCGTCGCTTCGACCACGTCTGCCGATCCGGTTTCGACGAAACGGACCGGCCAAAGCAGCCTGCTTGATCAGTTATTCCAGATCTCGGACCAAAAACACAAATCTGGAAACAATGAGAGTTCCAAAAATACCTAAATGAGGGCGCCTATTACATGGACGCGGCTCCCGTCCGCGACCCGATAGCCCAAGTTGCCACCACCATATCCGAAGGCCACCGGTGACCAAAGGGTTGAGATTAAGTAAGAGTTCAGCTTTAGCTTAATTGTGACTCCGTTAGCCTGTAATGTCGGCCCCCATCGCCACGCGAACCGGATAAAATGGGTCGATTGTCGCTTTTAATGGCGCTTGCGTCACGTTCGGCAATTGTCTGATCGCTGGTGACGGCGGCTTAGCTGGGAGGCTGCTTTGTGCCAAGTTAATATACAGACTGGAGATACCACCCCGTACCCGTATGTCAGTTTCCCCGATATCTGAGACACGCATGGGCCCGATCTGCAGTTGAATAGGTCGATACCAATCCCAATCCCTAGCTTTTGCCCAGAGAATGCTTCGAACTTACTCTTGTATGGAATACGCTTCGAAAAAAGCGGACGTTACTCAAATGTCCGTGCGTGGACAGACTGCAGCGGGGTTTTCATTAAACTGATGAATACTGCTGTTGTTCGCGTGACGCTTGCTGCAATTGCCGTCGTGATACTGATAAACATGGGCGATGCGCGCACTCGGGACGATCAGAGTCGTCTGACCAGCTTTGTCCCGCACTCCCTGTTCGATTCTCTGGCCATCGCCTACTTGACGAATCCCACCCTGCGGCAGGAGCGTGCGATGCTCCGCGCGCAGGACGAGGGTGTGCCTACGGCCCTGGCGGGCTGGCGGCCCCAGATTTCAGGACAGGCCGGCGTGACCTATTACGACGGGCGAAGCAACTATCGCGGCACAGGCGATTATCTCGGATATTCCCGGATCTATTCGACTCCAGGTTATAGGGCTGGTGTCGATATTCAACAGCCGGTCTATTCCGGCGGAAAGACTACCGCCTCCACCCATCAAGCCGTCAACAAGGTGATGGCGGAACGAGCCAACCTGATCTCGGTCGAGCAGAAAGTCTTCCAGGCGGTCGTCAAAGCCTATATCGGCGTTGTCGATGACACGCAATTGCTCAGGATCAATCAAGGCAATGAGCGCGTGCTGGCCGATCAGCTTCGGGCGACGAAAACGCGCTTTCGCGATGGCGAGATCACCCGCACCGACGTAGACCAGGCCCAGGCGGCGCTGGCTGCCGCTACGTCACAGCGCGAGCGGGCCGAGGGAACACTGGATGCGGCCCGCGCAGCCTATCTTCAGGTCGTAGGCGTAACCGCGCCCGCTGATCTGCTGCCGCCACAGCCGCTGGCCCTCCCGACGATGTCGGACGAGGAGGCGGGGGCATTGGCCGCGCAGAACCATCCGGACGTCATCAATGCGCTATTCACCCAGTCGGCGCAGAAGGACGCCGTTGATGTCGCGATTTCGGCTCTTATGCCCACATTGACGGCGGAGGTGGCCTATCAACGTGGAGTCAATCAGGGCCTCGGCGGCCAGTTTACTGAAAACAAATATGCCGCATTGACGATGCAGGTTCCTCTCTATCAAGGCGGATCGGAATACGCCGCGATCCGTCAGGCCCGGCAGCAGGCGCAGGCTGGACAGCAAGCCGTCGATGCCCAACGCCGAGAAGCGACTCAGTTGGCGTCCACGGCGTGGCACCAGCTCCTGTCCGCACGAGCCTCCGTTGTCAGTGATCGCTTGGCCATCACAGCCAGTACGGCCGCACGTGATGGGGTCCGGCGTCAGGCGTTGGAAGGCGTGAGTACAACGCTGGAGGTTTTGCAACAGCAAGAGGCCCTGCTGCAATCTGAAGTGACGCTGATTCAGGATTTAGGCGCCCTGGTCACTGCATCCTACGACGTGGCGGCGGCCATCGGGCGATTGACCGCGGTGGATCTGAACCTGAGCGTCCCACTCTACGATGAGAAAGCTTATTACCGGGCGGTCAAGGACCGTCTGTGGAGCATGAATGATTTCGCGCGTAGCCAACCCGGACGCTGACGTGCTCGCGCGAAATCCGCCTATCCACTGTTTTTCATCATTATGCAGGATCTTCGACGACCATTATGTTCGTTCTGTCGTTCGTAAACAGTTTCCGGTGACGCCGGCGTGCTGACGGTGATGAGCGATGACACGCGGTCAGGAAGGCAGGACCGATATCGAATGCCCCGGGCGGTCCTCCCCTTGCTGGGGTTGATGACGCTTTCGGCATGTTCGGGAATCGGTATGTTTGCCTCCGACAGCTTCAGTTTTCCCGGTGCCAATCCGAACCACCCGCCCGGCGACGCGGAAAATCTGCGGCGCGTGCGCGGAGATTCCGTCGCGATCAAGCCCCTTACGCCTGAACCCGGCAATATCTGGCCTGACGCGCTTGACAAGCTGTCCGCTGCTGACGGGAAGGATTTCGCAGGTGACGAGAGGGACGCGCAGGCGGAGTTGTTGCCTGGGGAAAGCCTCGGTCTGGGGGAAGAGGCCGCGATCAGAAACGGCGTACAGATTGCCGATACCCCGATCCCGAAGACGAAAACGCCCGATAGGAACAATCGCGTCGCGCCAGACGGTGATACGATGATAATTCCTAGCAGCGATGGCGGCAGCACTGTGATTTCAGCCAACGGTGAGGTTAGAATTATAAAGGGCGGAGCCCGACAATGAACGAGCATGGAACATAGTCATCCGCCTTCTCGTGCGACGCACGTTCCTGGCGCCGCCACCATGTGGCCCTCTGATCCGATGAATAAAGTCTTCTTGCTTCTTTTTCGTAGGACCAAAGAAGAAACCATCTTCATTCGAACCCCAGACATACCCCGTCGCGAAAGATGCGGGCCCGCGCGATATCGAGGGCGACGGGCCCGGCGGCATCCGCCTGCTCCGGGGGGGCCAGGATTTCGACGTCGCGCTGTCCCAGCGCGACGTGAAACCGGCGGAGACCGTGCTGGCGGCCCTTCAGCGGGGTGGCGGCGGCGGTCCCCCTGCCCTCGACCAGACGCACCTCGTGCGGGCGGACCAGGGCCGACGCGGGGCCGTCCTGCGCCGTGGTGGACAGGGGCAGGACGTTCGCATCGTCCGGGTGAAACAGCCCCTGCGCGATCCGGCCGGGAAATGCCAGGGCTTCGCCCAAGAATTCCATCACGAAGGGGGTCGCGGGCGCGGTATCCAGCGTTTCGGCATCCGCGTCCTGCACGATCCGGCCGTCCTGCATCACGACCAGGCGGTCCGCCACGTCCAATGCTTCCTCGTGATCATGGGTGACCAGGATGGTGGTCAGGCCCAACTGGTCGCGCAGCCAGCGCCGGATCTGGCGGCGCACGATGGGGTCGAGCGCGCCGAAGGGCTCGTCCAGCAGCAGCAGGCCCGGCCTGGTCGCCAGCGCCCGCGCCAGGGCCACGCGCTGGCGCTGGCCGCCGGACAGCTGGTCCGGATAGGCACCGCCCAGCGTCGGCAACTGGATCAGGTCCAGCAGTTCCGTCACCCGTGCCGCGATCGACGCGCGGTCCGGCCGATCCCGCCGGGGCAGGACGTCCAGGCCGAAGGCGATGTTGCGCGCCACGGTCATGTGACGGAACAGCGCGTAGTTCTGGAACACGAACCCGATCCGGCGGTCGCGCATGGACCGTCCCGCCAGCGGCAGGCCATCGACATGCAGCGAACCCTCCTGCCGGCCGCCCAGGCCCGCGATCGCGCGCAGCAGGGTGGTCTTGCCCGCGCCGGACGGGCCGACCAGGGCGATGAAGGCACCGTCTTCCACTGTCAGCGAAATGTCGTCCAGAAGCTTGCGCGAAGTGCCGGGGGCGTATTGGGTCAGGGACTCGAGCTGCACGCTCATGAAGATGCTTTCTTGAAATCATGCTCGAAGAACGACCGCAGCAGGACGGTCGTCATCGCGATCAGGGCCAGCAGCGCCGCCATGGCGAAGGCGGCGACCGTCTGATAGCCGTTATAGAGCGTCTCGATATGCAGGGGCATGGTTTCGGTCAGGCCGGGAATGTGGCCCGACACGACCGAGACCGCCCCGAATTCGCCGATGCCGCGCGCGGTGGTCAGCAGGATGCCCGACAGCAGGGCCCAGCGCGCACCCGGGATCGTGACGCGCCACAGCGTCTGCCAGAACCCGGCCCCCAGCAGGAAGGCCGCTTCCTCGGCATCGCGGCCCTGCTGTTCCATCAGCGGCATCAGGGTCCGGGCGACGTAGGGAAAGGTGACGAACAGCGTGGCCAGGATAATGCCCGGCGTGGCGAAGGCGACCTGGATGTTATGCCGGGCCAGCATCGCGCCCCACCACCCGCCCCGGCCGAACAGCAGCAGCCAGACCAGGCCCGCGATCACCGGCGAGACGCTGATCGGCAGTTCGATCAGGACCAGCAGGACCCCACGGCCGGGAAAGCGGTATTTCGTCAGCGCCCATGCCGCCATCACGCCGCCCACGCTGTTGATGGCGGTGGAGGCCAGCGTCACCACCAGCGTCAGGCGGATGGCGGCGACGGCATCAGGGTCCAGCAGGCTCTGCCACGCCGGGGCGAAGCCGGAGGCCAGCGCCTGGGCGACGACCAGCACCAGCGGAAGGACCAGCACCAGCAGGACCACGGCGTACACCGCGACCACCAGCAGGACGCCCGTGCGGGAGGACCGGCCGGGCATCAGGCGGCATCCGGCGCGACGAGCCCGCGCGAGGCCCGCCGCCGCAGGCGGGACACGCCGGTCTGGCACAGCAGCGCGCTGACCAGCAGGATCAGCGCGATGGCGGTGGCGCCGCTGTAGTCGAACTCCTGCAGGCGCACCACGATCAGCAGCGGCGCGATCTCGCTGCGGAAGGGCTGGTTGCCGGCAATGAAGATGACCGAGCCGTATTCCCCGATGCAGCGGGCGAAGGCCAGGCTGAAGCCGCCGATGACCGGCGGCAGCAGGGGCGGCAGCAGCACGTGCCGGACCGTCTGGAGCGGACTGGCGCCCAGCAGCATCGAGGCTTCCTCCATCTCGGGCGGCAGGGCCCGCAGGACGGGTTCGACCGCGCGGACGACGAAGGGCAGGCCGACGAAGACCAGGGCGGTGACGATGCCGGCCGGGGTAAAGGCGATATGGATGCCCGCCCGGGCCAGGGGGGCCCCCAGCCAGCCGTTGGGTCCGTACAGCGTGGCCAGCGTGATGCCCGTCACGGCGGTGGGCAGGGCGAAGGGCAGGTCGATCAGCGCGTCGATCGCCCGCCGCCCGGGCACCCGCCCCCGGACCAGCGCCCATGCCAGGAGCAGCCCCATCGGCACGTCGAGCAACGCGGCCAGCGCCGCGCAGCCGAAGCTGACGCGCAGGGCGGCGTACATGCGCGGATCATGCAGCGCCCGCAGCACGGCGCCCGTGCCGTCCTGCCAGGGACGCAGCACCAGCGCCACCAGGGGCAGCGCCACGATCAGCCCGATCCAGACCAGCGTGAAGCCGACCGAGACCGAAAAACCCGGCAGCGCATCGCGCCGCCGCAGGCGAAGCGCCATGACGGAACCCGTTACCGGCTGTAGATCTGGTCGAACACGCCGCCGTCGGCGAAATGCGTCTTCTGCACGCGGGTCCATCCGCCCAGGCTGGCGACGTCGAAAACCGTGGTCTTCGGGAAGACCGACGCGCTTTCGGCGATGATCGCGGGATCGACGGGCCGGAAATAATGCTTCACCCCGATCCGCTGGCCTTCCGGCGTGAACAGGAACCGCAGATAGGCCTCGGCCACCGCTGCCGTGCCGTGCGCCTGCACGTTGCGGTCCACCACCGCGACGGGCGGTTCGGCCAGGATGGTAAGGGGGGGAACGACGATGTCGAACTTGTCCGGCCCCAGGTCGCGCGAGGCCAGCAGGGCCTCGTCCTCCCACGCGATCAGCACGTCGCCCAGCCCGCGCTGCACGAAGCTGTTGGTCGCCCCGCGCGCGCCGGTATCCAGCACCGGCACATGGCCGAACAGGGCCTTGAGGTACGCCCGTGCCGACGCCTCGGACCCGCCGGGCTGCCGCAGGGCCCAGCCCCAGGCGGCCAGGTAGTTCCAGCGCGCGCCGCCGGAGGTCTTGGGATTGGGGGTGATGACCTGCACGCCGTCGCGGATCAGGTCGGGCCAGTCATGGATGCCCTTGGGGTTCCCCTTGCGCACCAGGAAGACGATGGTGCTGGTATAAGGTGTGGAATTGTGCGGCAGGCGCTGCTGCCAGTCGGCGGCCAGCAGCCCGTTCTGCGCCAGGATGTCGATGTCGTAGGCCAGGCCCAGCGTCACGACGTCGGCGGGCGCGCCCTCCAGCACCGAACGCGCCTGGGCGCCCGAACCGCCATGCGAACTGGTCACCACGACGCGCTCGCCGCCATGCGCGCCCGCCCAGGACGCGGCGAAGGCGCGGCTGACATCGGCATAGAGTTCGCGCGTCGGATCGTAGGACACGTTGAGCAGCCGGGGAGTGGCGGCCCGGGCCGGGCACGGCCCCACCGCGAGGGACGCCGCACCGGCGGCCGCGCCGGCAAGAAACGCCCGGCGCGAGGAAGAGGGGAAAACGTTCGTCATGACTGTCCTTGAAAGCCGTATCCGGGGAACCGGAAGGATCAGAACGAGGCCTGGACCCGGCCCATCACGGCATTGCCGCTGCGGCCCAGGAGGTTGACGCCGCCGGAGACGCCTTTCGACCGGCTGACGATGAAATGATCATAGTCCAGCATAAGTTTCACGTGCCGGGTCGGGTACCAGTTCACCCCCCCTTCCCAGACCGTCTGCTGGTTGCCGTTGATGCCCTTGCCGCCCTGGTCGGGGACATCGCCCAGGTCCGTCACGCTCCAGCGGCCGCTGACTTCCATCGCGCCCCACTGGTCGTGCAGCGGATCGAAATCGTAGATCACCCCGGGCGTGGTGAAGGCGGCGGTCTTGGCGTTATAGGCGCGCCCCTTGCCGAACAGCGTGTAGTTGGCCGCGACGTACCAGCCGTCGAAGCCCAGCGACGGCAGGGGCGCCGCGCCGGCGGCGGCGCGGCCGCGCTCGACGCCAATATGGTAATATTCGCTCTTCAGCAGGAAGTTCCGCCACCGGAACCCGACCTGCGGGCCCGCGGCCCAGATCTGGGCGACGTTGGTCAGCGCGCCCGATGTCAGCAGCGATGTCTCGCCCAGCGGCATTTCCACATTGTCGCTGAAGGTATAGTTGCGGCCGGTCGAGCTCTGGTTGACCTTGAAGGCGCTGGTCGCGCCGGCACCGACATGGACGTCGATATCCTTGCTGACATAGGGACGGCCGGCGATGCGCGCCACCGCGCCGGTCTGGCTGTCGGTGATCGTGGTGTCCTTGGAACGGTCGCCGTATTTCTGTCCGGTGAAATAGGCCGCCGCCAGCCAGCGCTTTTCGGCGTGCTCGCCCCCGACGCTGAAGCGGGCGACACCGCCCGCCAGATTGCGGACCAGGTCCACGATCGTGGGACGTTCCATGAATTCGAACGACGAGGCGCGTTCCGCGCTTTCCTCTTCCATGCGCGGCTGGAAATAGCCGACGGTCAGGATCGTATGGCGCAGCCCGGTATAGTTCAGGTTCGCTTCGAACAGGCTGACCGATCCGTCGGCCGTCGCATTGCCGAATTCGGGGGTGACGTTGGCGACCCAGTCCTTGTAGCGCCAGGAGAAATACAGGCGGATGCGGCGTGCATTCTCGGTCAGCGGGTTGAAATTGCCCTTGCCCTCGCCCCGCTTGGGGGCCGTGCCGACGAAGCCGCCGATATCCTCCTGCGCCGTCAGGCCCAGCGAGAAGGCATAGGCCCCGTCATCCGACGCGATGGTCGGCCGCCCCTCCGGAAAGCCGATGGCCATGCCGCCGATATGCATGGTTTCGTCCCTGGCCGTCGCCGCCCTGAAATCCGACCACGAGGACGGAGGACCTTCCGGCGTGATCAGGCGGCTGCCGGCGTCGGACCGCGGCCCGCTGGAGGATCCGAACGTCAGCAGGGTGCGGTCCGGCACGGCCGGGGGCGTGCCGATCACGGGCTCCGGCCCGGTCCAGGGCGGGGGGGCGGCGCGCGCCACCCGGACGCGCCCTGCCGGGGCGCCATGCCTGGCGGCCTTCGCCCCGCTTTCGTCCCGCGCCACGCGCGCCTGCAACTGGCGGATTTCCCCCAGCATCTGCCGCATCTCGCGGCGCATGGCCGCGACCTCGTCGTCCTGCGACGCGGCCATGGCCCATGACGGCACGCCCGCCGACAGGGCCGTGCCGAACATGAGGAGAAACCGAATCCTGGAGTAAGCGCTCATAATTCCCGACGTCTCCGACCCCCGGCGCTTGCCGAAAAATAACCAATCCGCATGGTTGTTTTATGGAGAAATAACCATTGGTCGTGAGTGTTTGCTTTAATTAACAATCTGGTCAAGTGAGTTTGGGGCCGGAAATCTCGCACTGTCACGTGGATGACATATTCCACCAACAAGTTGCACAATTGCAACATGTAATTTACTATTCCGTTAAGTAGAATCGGGCCGGATCGACGATCCGACCGACGCCCCGTCCTACAGACCTTCGTCCGCCGCCCGTGGCGCGCGCAACCCGGCGATCAGGACATCGACCAGAATCCGGGCGCTGTCCTGCCAATTGGCCGTGGGCGCGACATTGGCCACGCCGGCCAGCGCGCGCAGCAGGTCGACGGGGTCGAAATCCAGGCGGATTTCCCCACTGGCGACGGCCCGGTCCGCCAGCCGCGTCATGGTCGCGATCATCTGCGGGCCCGACGCGGCATACAGGTCCGACGGGCCGGCGATCAGCGCATTGAGCGCCGAAGCCATCACCTGCTTGGTGGCGATGTAATCGACGAACATCAGCATCCAGGCCCGCAACGCATCGACCGGCGCGTGGGTTTTGTCCAGATTCGCCGCCGCTTCGACCAGACGCCGGGTTTCGTTGCGATAGACCCCCTCGACCAGGGCGTCGCGGGTGGGAAAATGACGGTAGAGGGTACCGATCCCGACGCCGGCCCGGCGCGCAATTTCATCGAGACTGACGGCGGGCCCGATTTCGGCAAACGCCGCCTTCGCCACCTGAAGCAGCCGGTCGCGATTGCGTTGCGCATCCGCACGGGGCTTGCGCGGCTTCGCTGCTGTGGAATCCGGCACGTCGCATATTCCCCTCTGAGCGCCCCTTGATAAACGGAGGGACCCTCCGTATTTAAACGGAGGCATTCTCCTTTTATATGCCGCACCGCCTTTCCCTCGGCAATGCAGGCCGGGCGTTTCACAAAGGACAGAATCATGGCTGAATCCTTCAATGCCACGTCGACCACCGACGATGTGCTGGCGGGTGTCGATCTGCGCGGCAAGCGCGTGCTTGTGACCGGCGTGTCCGCCGGACTGGGTGTGGAAACCGCCCGCGCCCTTGCCGCCCATGGCGCGCACGTCGTCGGCGCGGCGCGCGACCTGGCCAAGGCCGAGCGCGCGACGGCGCATGTCCGCGCCGCCGCCGCCCATGGCGGCGGGCTGGACCTGATCGAACTGGACCTGGCCGCGCTGGCCAGCGTGCGCGCCTGCGCCAACGCCCTGCACGCGACCGGCAAGCCCTTCGACCTGGTCGTCGCCAATGCGGGCGTGATGGCCTCCCCCTTCGGCCACACGGCGGATGGGTTCGAAACCCAGTTCGGGACCAACCATCTGGGCCATTTCGTGCTGGTCAACCGGATTGCCGCGCTGATGCGGCCGGGATCGCGGCTGGTCAGCCTGGCGTCCTCGGGCCATCGCTTCGCGGATGTCGACCTCGACGATCCGAATTTCGACCATACGCCGTACGATCCCTTCGTCGCCTACGGCCGGTCCAAGACCGCGAATATCCTGTTCGCGGTGGAATTCGACCGCCGGCACAAGGATCGCGGCGTGCGGGCCACGGCGGTGCATCCCGGCGGAATCCGGACGGAACTCGCCCGCTACATGGACCCCGCGCATCTTCAGGCGATGATCGACGGCATCAACGCCGACCTGGCCGCCGAGGGCAGGCCCCCCTTCGCATGGAAGACGATCCCGCAAGGGGCCGCGACCTCGGTCTGGGCCGGAATCGTCGCCCCGGCCGCAGAGGTCGGCGGGCGGTATTGCGAGAACTGCCACGTGAGCGAGGTCGTGGCGGACCGCAAGATCAGCGTCATGAGCGAGGGCGTGCGCCCCTACGCCCTGGACCCCGAGCATGCCAGGGCGCTGTGGGCGAAGAGCGAGGACATGGTCGGCGAAACGTTCTGACCGCTATCCGTTGGCGGGGATCGTCACGATCGTGCTGGGGCCCTTGCTGGTCTTCGACAGCTCCAGCAGAATCTGCAGCATGGTGAAGGCCAGCTTGCTGTCGAAGTCGTCGTCGGCGATCCAGTAATATTTGTGGTTGTAGCTGGTGCGGGCAAAGACGGCTTCCGGGCAGTCGGGGGTGACGTGAACCACGACGATGGGCCGGGTTTCCCGTCCGATCAGCCGGATCGTGGGGCGGGTGCGGCCCGAGGCCACGTCTTCCTCGGGCACCTCGATCTGATAGGCGATCTGGCCCAGGACGCCGAGTATCGTCCGCGTCAGCAGCCGGATCTGGCCCTTGCGGGGCCGGCCGCCGCCATAGACGACCTGCACGCGCTCGTCATTCTGCGCCATGCCCAGCAGGCGGCGCACGTCATGGACCACGGGCGACAGGGCGGGATCGTCCGTCGAGGCGATCGACAGGAAGACGCGATCGTCCGCCGGGTCCTCCTTGCCCGTGGCGGCCGGGTCGCGTTCAAGCTGGATGCCCAGCAGGCCGGCCAGCTGCAACTGGCGCAGGTCGTAGATCAGGTCGAAGAAGGCGGGCGAACCGCGCCCGACATCGCCGCCGAGCGCGCCCGCATTGCTGATCAGGTTGATCGACTGCACCGCAAGGCGGAACAGCACGTCGATCGGCAGGCCGCCCATGGCCAGCGGCAGCAGGTTGCCGGGCGGCAGCGGGCGCAGGACGCTCTGGGCATACGCGTCGCCGGTAACGGGCTGGAAGGTGAAGGTCGGGCTTTCCTGCAACTGGGCGCCCACGCCGCCATAGGGGCGGCTGGCCAGGGAATAGGTCCCGATCCCGGCCGATATGTTGCGCTGGAGCTGATAGCCCGAGATCAGCTGCGTGGTGTCGAGGAAGCCCGGCGTGTCGGCATAGCGCAGGCGCACCACGTTCAGCAGGGTCTGCTGCTTGCCTGAACTGGTCAGGGCCCGGGAATAGTCGCTCTGGTCGCGATCCAGCCGGGTCGGCCCGATTTCATAGCATCCCGCCAGGCAGAATAATAAGGGCAGCGGAAGGAAGGCACGGAAAAATCTGTTCATTGACCACAGGCGATTGTTCGGGGGCAGGCCCACGCATAGGGCCGCCGCGCGCTCGCGCCAATATGATTTTACCTTATTTTCCGTAATGTCCGCGTCACACAGGCTGGCGGCCTGTGTGACACTCTTGCATCATCGCAATAAATTTTGTTACGCCGCAGGCAACCCGGACAGCCATCGGGTTGCCGCACCAGTTCCGATTCCGTAACTTTATTACGTATCGGAAATTAAACGGAATAGCTTTATGCGGCAAAAAATGTCCTGGACCCTGTGCGCGATTCTGGCTTCGACGGCCCTCGCCAATATCGCCCGGGCCGACGCGCCGCAGGACACGCAGGCACGCAAGGCCGCCTCCGGAACGCCGCAATCCGGCACACCGAAATCCGGCACGGCGAAACCCGGTGCGTCGAAGCCGGGCGCGCGCAAGGCCGCCGCCACCCCGGCGCCGCAGGAGGAATCCGTCGCCGTCACCGCGCGCCGCAACATTCCGCACAATGCCGAAAACCTCGTAACCAGGGCGATGATCGAGCAGCAGGTCGCGGGAACGAACATTCTGAAGTCGCTGACCCAGGTCCCGGGCGTCAGCTTCAGTTCCACGGACGCGCTCGGCCTCGATACCTGGGGCGCCAATGTCTATATGCGCGGCTATTTCATGGATCAGCTCGGCATGTCGCTGGACGGCATTCCACTGAACGACCAGACCTACGGCAACCTCAATGGCGTCAACATCGCCAATACCGCCATTTCCGACGACATCGAACGCACCAACGTCTCGCAGGGCGCGGGGGCGGTGGATATCCCGTCGAACACCAACCTCGGCGGCACGATGCAGTTCTTCACGGGTGACCCGAAGGACAAGTTCGGCGGCAAGGTCAGCCAGGGCTTCGGCTCCTACGCCATGAAGCACACCTATGTCCGCATCGACAGCGGCCAGCTCAATCCGACCGGCACGAAATTCTTCGTCTCCTACGCCCGCAACTATGAAGAAAAATATGATTCGCCCAGCCCGGCCTTCATGCAGCAGGTCGATGCCAAGCTGGTGCAGCCGCTGGGCCCGAACAGCCGCATGTCCGCCTTCTTCAACTGGTCCGATGCCGAGGTCTGGGGCTATGCCGATAAATCGCTCGATATCCTGAACACGCTGGGCTGGCGCACCGAATCCTTCTACCCCAATTATGCCGCCGCCTATGCCGCCGCGAACTGGGTCAATTATTGCGACGGCACCACGCCGTCCTGCGCGACGCCGCCTGGCGTCCGGGGCAAGGCCCAGTTGCCGGCGGGCTGGATCAACACCAACGAGCAGGCGGGGGTCGCCTTCTATGATGCCGGTCAGCATACGGTCAATTATGTCGGCGGCCTGAACTTCGACGTGGCGGTGACCGACCGCCTGCGCTGGACATCGACGATCTATGGCCACAGCGACACCGAATACGACACGTACGGCGATCCCTACCAGCCGTCCGCCACCGGCGCGCCGCTGTCGGAACAGGTGTGGCAGCCCAGGCAGGAACGCTACGGCTTCCAGACGGCGCTGGAGTACCACATCGCCGATCACACGATCCATAGCGGCGTCTGGTTCGAGAACAACAACCAGGCGTACTCGCAGTTCTGGTATAACGAGCCGCTGCTGGGCCAGGGCGCGCCGCTGAAGACCGTGGGCCCCTACACCACCTACGGGCCGGCCTTCATGCAGAATTACGGCTTCCAGTGGAACACCAACACGTTCCAGTATCATTTCATGGATACGTGGCGGCCGCTTCGTACCGTTGCGATCAATTACGGCTTCAAGTCCATGCTCCAGACGACATCGGGCGGGGCGAACTACAACAACGAGGCGTTCAATTACGGGCCGCTGCCGAACGGCAGCATGACGTCGTCGGCGGCGTTCCTGCCGCATGTCAATCTCGACTGGCGCTTCCTGCCCCATAACGAGATCTATTTCGACATGGCCGAGAACATGCGTCCCTACAGCATCGCGGGCACCGGCGGTGCCAGCGGCGTCGCCTCGCCCTGGGCCGTGTCGGTTCCGACGCCCACGGACGGTTCCACCCCGGCGCAGACCTCGCAGCAGGTGTTCCAGCAATTGCAGAAGACCCTGCGGCCGGAAAAGGACTTCACCTATCTGCTGGGCTATCGCTATTCGTCCCGGCTGGCCGTGATCTCGCTGGACGGCTATCGCTCGGACGATTACCACCGCCTGATCTCCGCCTCGGTCGGGGACCTCAACAATCCCACATCGTCGGTCATCGATACGCAGAAGGCCGGCATGTGGGGCGCGGACGCCACGGCGACCATCACGCCCTATCCGGGCCTGTCGATCTATAACAGCTTCAGCTACAACCACTTCACCTACGGCGCGCATGTGAACGCCTGCCCGACCGAGGGCAATTGCGACCTCTACGGCAAGAAGATGGATGCCTATCCGTCCTTCATGTACAAGACGAACGTAAGCTATACGTGGCATCGGTTCACGGTGCATTTCGACGCGAACTACTATTCCAGCCGTCCGTTCTCGGTCATGAACGACACGCATGTGGCGCCCTACTGGCTGGCCAACAGCGGCGCGCGCTACCGGTTCGGCGACTACAGCGTCTTCAAGAACGTCACGCTCGACTTCAACGTCTACAACCTCTTCAATTCCAAATATATCGCGATGATGGGCGAAAACGGCTTCCCCGTGACCGGGGATTACCAGTCGATGGAGCGCGGCGCGGTCCGCGAGTTCTTCGGCAACGTCAACACGGAGTTCTGAGCAGGCACGATACGGAAAGCGGGCCCGGGCCTGTCAGGGGCGCCTTCCCTCGGGAAGGCGCCCTTTTTCGTGCCATCCTGTTGTCATGACGCAACAGCGGGGGAAATCCCGCCCAAACTGCGACGGAGCATATTGAAACGTTATATCATACGGTTTAAGGGAGACGGACGGGGCCGCCTGGCCCCTGCCCGCCGTTTCCTCCTGCTCTGGACCGATTGCCCCCATGCCCCTTCCCCGCAGCACCCGTTTTGCCCTGTTGAGCCTGCTGTCGTCAGGGATGGCATCCGTGACATTGCCGGCCTGGGCCGGAACGCCGGATGCGCCGGCCCCGGCAGGAACCGGGCCGGCCGACGCCCGGCACACCGCACCCGGGCAGACGCAGGCACGGCCGGCCGCAACGACGGTGACCACCCGTGCGGCACCGGGCCAGCCCTCCGCCTCGGCGCCCGAATCGATCACCGTCACCGCACGGCTGGACCGGGCACGGGCCGCATTGCAGCCTTCGACCGGGGCCACGGTCTACAGCTTCAGCCGCAACGCCATCGAGACCGTGCCGGGCGGCGACAACGCGCCGCTGAACAGCGTGCTGCTGCAGGCCCCCGGCGTGGCGCAGGACAGTTACGGCCAGATCCATGTGCGCGGCGACCATAACGAGGTCCAGTTCCGGCTGGACGGCGTGCAATTGCCCGAAGGGCTGACCGTGTTCGGCCAGACGCTGATGACGCGCTTCGCCGATTCCATGACCATGACGACCGGCGCGCTGCCCAGCGAATACGGGTTCCTGCAGGCGGCGGTGATCGACATCACGACCAAGAACGGCACCACCGATCCGGGGGGCGAGGCCTCGATCTATGGCGGCGCGCGGGACTATTTCTTTCCGTCCCTGCAATATGGCGGACATAGCGGAAAATGGGATTATTTCGCCACCGGGGATTTCGTGCATGACCGGGTGGGGATCGAGAACACCACCTCCAGCTTCAACGCGCTGCACGACCTGACGAACCAGTACCATTTCCTGGGGCACCTGCGCTATACCGCCGACGACGATACGCGCATCAGCCTGATTGCCGGGGTATCGAACGCGGAATACCAGCTTCCGAACAATCCCGGTCAGCAGACGCAGTTTCAGCAGCCGTCCTTCGCCGGCAGCGCACTGGCACAGCAACTGGCCGGCAGCGTCGACAGCGCCAGCCTGGACGAACGCCAGCGCGAGATCACGGATTTCGCCATCCTGTCGCTGCAGAAGGAAATCGGACGGTTCAGCCTGCAAAGTTCGGCTTTCCTGCGCTACAGCAGCCTGGATTATTCGCCCGACATGCTGGGGGACCTGGTCTATAACGGCATCGCGCAGCAGGCGTCGCGGTCGGTGTTCTCGTCAGGGACGCAAAGCGACGTGACCTGGCGGGTGGCGCCCCGGCATACCGTGCGCTTCGGCTACCAGGTGTTCGTCGAACGGAACGTGTCGCAGACGGATTCTCTGGTCTTTCCGCAGACCGGCACCGATGCGGCAGGCAATGCCGTGTTCGGCACGACGCCGGAATCGATCCATCAGGGCAGCGGGCTGACGGGGACCATCTGGGGCCTGTATATCCAGGACGAATGGAAGCCGCTGCGCAACCTGACGGTGAATTACGGGCTGCGGATGGACGGGGTGGACGAATACACCCACCAGCAGCAACTGAGCCCGCGACTGAACCTGGTCTGGACACCGTGGCGCGGAACCACGCTGCATGCCGGATATTCGCGCTATTTCACGCCGCCGCCCTTCGAAGTGGTCAGCGGCGCGTCGGTCGCCGCCTTCAACGGCACCAGCGCGCAGGCGGCAAGTCCGCAGAGCAGCACGGTCAAGGCCGAAAGCGACCATTATTTCGATGCCGGCATCACGCAGCGCCTGCTGCCGGGGTGGCAGGTCTCGTTCGATGCCTATTACAAGCTGGCGCACAACCTGATCGACGAGGGCCAGTTCGGCGCGCCGATCATCCTGTCGGGCTTCAATTACCGGCGCGGACAGGTGAACGGCTATGAACTGGCCACGTCATACGATCGCGGGCCGCTGTCGCTGTACGGCAACATGGCGTGGTCGCGGGCGATCGGAAAGGACATCACCAGCGCGCAGTTCAATTTCTCGCCCGACGACCTGGCCTATATCCAGCATCGCTGGATCTACCTGGACCATGACCAGCGCTGGACGGCGTCGGCAGGGGCGTCGTACAGCTTCTTCCACCGCACCGGCCACCCGACCAGGCTGTCCGCCACCATGGTCTATGGCAGCGGCCTGCGCGCCGACGGCGACGTGCCCAACGGGGTCAAGCTGCCGCAATACGTGACGTTCAACCTGTCGCTGGTCCAGTCGTTCCAGGACCTGTTCCACGTGCCGTTCCTGAAACGCACGCAACTGCGGCTGGACGTCATCAACCTGTTCGACCGGACGTACGAACTGCGCGATGGAACCGGAATCGGCGTGGGCGCGCCGCAATACGGGTTGCGCCGCACGATCCTGACCGGGATTTCGCAGCGGTTCTGACCCCCTGTCCCTGCCGGGCAGCGTGGCGCGTCGCCTTGCCAACAGCGCACGCCCCGGCATAGGACTGGGGCATGATCCGGATTTTCATTGACGCGGACGCCTGCCCTGTTCGCGACGAGACCTATCGCGTGGCGCAGCGTCACGGATTACAGACGTTCGTGGTGTCGAACCGGATGATCGCCATCCCATCTTCCCCCCTGATCGAGCGGATCGTGGTGACGCAAGGGATGGATGTGGCCGATGACTGGATCGCCGAACAGGTGAACGCGCACGACATCGTCATATCCGCCGATATTCCGCTGGCGGCGCGCTGCGTGGCGCGCGGCGCCTGCGTGCTGGACCCGCGCGGGCGCATCCTGGACGAGGACGCGATCGGCATGGCGCTGGCCATGCGCAACCTGATGGAGGACCTGCGCGCGACCGGGGCGATCACGCAAGGCGGGCGCGGCTTTACCCGCGCGGATCGCTCGACATTTCTCTCGGCGCTGGACACGGCCGTGGTGCGGGGGCGGAAGCGGGCGGCACAGGCCAGGTAAGGTCTACACGACCCTTACACTTCGAGCCGGGGCAGCACGTCGGCAATCCCGGGCAGCAATGTCGGCACGCCATCGGCGATCAGGTCCCGCGCGGCCTCGATATCCGGGGTGAAGATCCGGTCGCGGTCATAGAACGGCACCCGCGCGCGCAGGGCCGCCGCCGCGCCGGCCAGCGGGCGGGACGTCTGCAGCGGGGCCAGGAAATCGAGCCCCTGCACGGCCGCCAGATATTCGATGGCGACGATGTCGCGGACATTGGCCACGATGTCGCCCACGCGCCGCGCGGCGAAGGTGGCCATGCTGACATGGTCCTCCTGGTTCGCCGAGGTCGGCAGGCTGTCGATGCTGGCCGGATGGGCCAGGGTCTTGTTTTCCGACGCCAGCGCCGCCGCCGTGACCTGCGCGATCATGAACCCGGAATTGACGCCGCTGTCCCGGACCAGGAAGGGGGGCAGGCCGCTCATCTGCGCATCGACCAGCAGCGCCAGGCGCCGTTCCGCGATGGCCCCGACTTCCGACACCGCAATGGCCATCAGGTCGGCGGCGATGGCCACCGGTTCGGCATGGAAGTTGCCGCCCGACAGCATTTCGTCGGTTTCCGCGAAATGGATCGGGTTGTCGGACACGGCGTTCGCTTCGATCAGCAGGACCGAGGCCGCATGGCGCAGGCTGTCCAGGCAGGCCCCCATGACCTGCGGCTGGCAGCGCAGGCAGTACGGGTCCTGGACGCGTTCGTCATCCTCGCGGTGCGAGGCGCGAATGGCCGAGTCCGCCATCAGCGCGCGATAGAGGGCGGCGCATTCGATCTGTCCCTTCTGCCCGCGCAGGGCGTGCAGGCGCGGGTCGAACGGCGCGTCGGTGCCGCGGGCGGCGTCCAGGGTCAGCGCACCCGTCACCAGCGCCGCCTGGAACACGCGTTCGGCGTCGAACAGGGCGACCAGCGCCAGCGCGGTCGAGGCCTGGGTACCGTTCAGCAGGGCCAGCCCTTCCTTGGGCCCCAGTTCCACCGGCGCCAGGCCCACCGCGCGCAGGGCCTGGTCGCCCGGCAGGACGCGCCCGTCCACCCTGGCCTGCCCCGCGCCGATCAGTACCGCCGTCATGTGCGCCAGCGGCGCCAGGTCGCCGGACGCGCCCACCGATCCCTTCTGCGGAATGACGGGCAGCACGCCGCGATTGCCCATCTCCAGCAGCAGGTCCACGATTTCGGGCCGCACGCCGGAATGGCCGCGCGCCAGGCCGTTGGCCTTCAGCAGCAGGATCAGCCGCACCGTGCGGTCGTCCATCGGCGCGCCGATCCCGGCGGCGTGGCTGAGAACCAGGTTGCGTTGCAGGTCGCGCAGGTTGGCGTCGGCGATGCGCGTCCGCGCCAGCTTGCCGAAACCGGTATTGACGCCATAGACCGGCCTGCCGTCGGCCACGATCCGGTCGACCGAGCGCGCGGCCTGCGCCAGGGTGTCACGCACCCCCGCCGCCAGCGTGACTGACGGCGCGGAGAACGCGAGCCGCCGCAGATCCGCGAGGGAGAGCGTACCCGGGGTCAGGATCAGGGAGTCGGTCATCACGGGGGGCTTGCCTGTACTTGTATAGACATTGGTCGATAGCGACAGCGATCCGCTCTTGTCAAATCCCCTGGCAAGGGATGCAATGGGCCACTGCGCCACGGGCGCCATGCTTTCGCATACTGCAACGCTCGGTTTCGCAACGCGGGCAGGACAGCGGGCGGACGGCGCGAGACAATGCCGCATAGTCAGAAACAGAAACAGGGCGGGACGATGGACCAGGACGTGGCGTATGGGAAACAGGTATCGGCCGGGACGCGGGATCTGCGGACCATCGATTGCAATCCCGATTTCTGGTACCCGGTGGCCTGGTCGCGCGAACTGAAGGTCGGCAAGACCATCGGCACGCGCTATGCCGGCCAGCCGATCGCCCTGGTCCGCCCGGTGGAAGGCGGCGTCTTCGCGCTGGAAGACCGCTGCGCGCACCGCCAGGTGCCGCTGAGCAAGGGCGTGGTCAAGGGCCAGGCGGTCCAGTGCTGCTATCATGGCTGGGCGTACGGCCGGTCCGGCCGCTGCATCGACGTGCCGTATCTGGGCAAGGGCAAGCTGCCGAACGGCGTGCGCACCTATCCCTGCCGCGAGGAAGGCGGGCTGATCTTCATCTTCCCCGGCGACCCCGCGCTGGCGGATTCCGTGCCGTTTCCGAAGTTGGCGCAGGTGGCCAATCCGGCCTTCAAGACGCGGCAGTTCGGTCCGCGCGTGAAATGCCATTACACGTTCATGCATGAGAACCTGATGGACATGAACCATCAGTTCCTGCATCGCCGCCAGATGGGGCAGATCCGCTCGCGGCTGCTGGGCCAGGACCGGGGCGAGGATTTCGTCGAGGCGCGCTACAGCTTCGCCCGCACGGGGACCCACCAGCCGCTGGCCGAGGCGCTGATCTTCGGCCGCCATCGCGACCTGGAGGGCCGCGAACAGCCGGTCGAGGAAGTGGTCACGATCCGGACGGAATATCCGTACCAGACGCTGACCATCGTCGACAAGGACGGCGACATGATCATGTCGCTGTGGGCGGCCTACGTGCCGCAGAGCGCCGACCAGCGCGAAAGCCGGGCCTTCGGCCTGCTGTCCGTGCTGCGGCCCAAGATTCCGTTCCTGATCGACGTGATCTGGCCGGTGCTGGGCGGATTCACCAACCGGATCTTCGAGGAAGACCGCGAGATCGTCGAGATGGAGCAGCAGGCCTGGGACGCCCAGGGCGGCGACTGGAACGTGGAGGTGTTTCCGGTGGTCAACCATCTGCGCGCCCTGCTGGCCCGCTGCGGCGACCAGACGGTGAAATGAGTTCTCCCTGTTCTGCAGAAAACGCGGAACAGGGAAAACCGCCTCATTCGGTCACCAGGACATCCAGCGGCATCCCGCCGGCCAGCGTGGCCAGTTCGCGCACGGCGGCGGTGTCGAAGGTCCGGCCCGGGCGCAGCAGCGAGCGCCACGGGCCGGAAGGGGCGTCGCCCCAGTCCAGCGCCGTGCCGCGCCAGGTACCCGGCGGACAGGACAGGTCGGCCGGACTGGGCGTCAGGCCCAGGGTCAGCCGGGGGACGAGGACCAGCATCGCCCGGTGATCCAGCGTCCGGGCGAAGGCGACCAGATTCCGCCGGCGGCCGCCGGTCACCCGGACGGGCCGATAGGCGCCCTCGATGAACAGGGCGGGGTCGCTGGCCCTGAAACGCAGCACCGCGCCGATCAGGGCCTGTTTCACGCGGCCGTCGCGCCAGAGCGGGGCAAGCGACGCGCAATCCGCCTCGCCCGCCGTCACCGCTGCCAGCGCCCGGGTGCGGGCATCGAAATCGACCGGGCGGCGATTGTCGGGGTCGACCAGGCTGAGATCCCAGAACTCGCACCCCTGATACAGGTCGGGCATGCCGGGGCCGGTCAGGCGCAGGGCCGTCTGGGCCAGCCCGTTCAACGCCCCTGCGGGCGCGATCCGGCCGATGAACCCGTCCAGCATCGGCAGGAAGGCGTTCGACGGATCGGGGGACAGGATGGCGTCGAGGAAGGTACGGCACGCATCCTCATACGCCGTGTCGGGGTCGGTCCAGCTTGTGTGGCGCTTGGCCTCGCGCAGGGCCTTGAGCTGCCAGGCGGCCATGCGGTCGCGGAAATCGGCCGCTTCCTTGCCGTGCGGCGGCGCATCGGTCATCGGCCAGGCGCCGATCAGCGCCTGGTACAGGATCAGTTCGTCCGCCCGGTCGGGCGCGCCGGCCCCCGATATGGAAGCGCGCAGGGGGGCGTTATGGGCGCTCCATCCCGTCGCGATGCGCGCCCATTCCCGCCCGCATTCCGACAGGACGGCCAGGCGGGCGCGGGCATCCTCGCCGCGCTTGTGGTCGTGGGTGGCCGTCGCCAGCATCGCCCGGGGCCAGTCCCGCCGCCGCACGGTGTTGGCGGCGTGGAAGGCGGCGACGGTTCCCGCGAAGTGGCCCGGATGGGTGCCGACATCATTGCGCGAGAGCAGGCGGCCATAGCGATAGAAGGACGTGTCCTCGACCGCCTTGGCGGCCAGGGGGGCGGTCAGGTGTTCGAAACACGTGATCGCCTCGCCCGCCGCCGGCCGGCCGGCGGCGCCGAACTGCCGTTCCAGCCACGCCAGCACCGGCATCTGCGACGGCGCCAGCCCCGCCCGCGCCGCCCGGCAGGAATCGTGCAGGACGCGATTGCCCGTGCCGGCCGGGGGCGGCCCGTCGGCGGCATAGGAACGATAGACGGGAAATTCCGCCAGGATGCGCCGCAGGACCCGCGCCAGCGCGGCGGGCGTGAAATCGCATGCCGCCGGGTCGCGCCGAGCCAGCCCGGCCAGCACATGGACCAGCCGCGCCAGGTCGGCACCCAGCGCGTGGTCCAGGATCATGCCGCGCGCCGCCCGCTGTTCGGCATCGAACGAGGTCGCCCCCCCCGCGCCCCAGACCCACAGGTCGTCCAGCGCGCCCTCGCCCCGCTGGTCGTGCAGCAGCAGGTCCACCTGTTCCAGGAAGTCATAGCCCGTGGTGCCGTCCACGCCCCAGCCGGCGGGCAGGGTTTCGCCGGCGGCCAGGATCTTTTCCACGTAGAGCGCGGGTCCTGGCGGCAGACCGGCCGGCCGCTGGGCCTCCACCGCCGCCAGGGCGTGACGCAGCCGCGCGCAATAGGCACCGGGGCGGGCCAGCCCGTCGATATGATCGACACGCATGCCGTCGATCAGCCCCTGCGCATACAGCGCGATGACCGTGCCATGCACCGCGTCGAACACATCGGGATGTTCGACGCATACGCCCGCCAGGCCGGTGATGTCGAAGAACCGGCGCCAGTTGATGATGTCGCCCGCCGTGCGCCACCACGCCAGTCGATAATGCTGCCGGTCCAGCAGGGCGTGCAGCCGGGCGCGTCCCGCCCCGGTAGCGGGGACGAAGCGCGCCAGCGCGCGGTCGATGGCGGTGGCGCCTTCGGGCGTGCGCGCCCAGTCCGCCAGGACGTGCAGCCAGGCCGCCGCGGCATCGGGCGGGGCGCCGCGCAGCATGTCCAGCACGCCGGCGACCGGGGGCGGCACGTCGTCCGCATCGAACAGGTCGGGGTAGTGGCTGGGACAGATCGGGAAGCAGTGCTCGTAATGCCAGCAGGCGAAGCGCCCGTCCTGCGCGTCATGGCGCAGGACCAGTTCGCCCTTGGCCAGGCAGTCACCGTACGGCGCGGCCAGGAAGGGCACCAGCACGCGGTCGCGCAGCGTCTCGTCCGGCGGGGTCCAGTCGATGTCGAACATGTGCGCGTGCCGGCTGGCGCGGCCCCAGGCCAGCACATCCTCCCACCACGCATTGCCGCTGCCGCCCACCGCCATGTGGTTGGGCACGATGTCCAGGATCAGCCCCATGCCGCGCGCGCGCAGCCGCGCCACCAGGCGGACCAGCGCGTCGTACCCGCCGAGTTCGGGATTCACCCGGCCGAAATCGAGCGTGTCATAGCCATGGGTGGACCCCGGCCGGGCAGCCAGAAGCGGCGAGGCGTAGATATGGCTGATGCCCAGGTCGGCGAAATAATCGACCCGCGCCGCCGCGTCATCCAGGGTGAAACCGGCATGGAACTGCAGGCGGACGGTCGCGCGCGGGCCCAACATGGCAGGATCCGTCGTCATGGGGTGGAGGGTGTACGCCGGGCGTCGCGCAGCAGGGCCAGCCGGCGGGCGGCATCCGGCTGGGCCAGCAGGTCCCGCCCGGCGGGATAGCGGCGCTGCCAGTTGGGGTGGCCCGAGATCGTACCCGGCAGGTTGGGCTGCTCGGGCAGGCCCAGCACGTCTTCCAGCGGCAGGATCGCCAGG
The DNA here is from genome assembly GCF_000021325.1 of Gluconacetobacter diazotrophicus PA1 5. Classification (GTDB taxonomy): domain Bacteria; phylum Pseudomonadota; class Alphaproteobacteria; order Acetobacterales; family Acetobacteraceae; genus Gluconacetobacter; species Gluconacetobacter diazotrophicus. The sequence continues at coordinate 1,634,356 of NC_011365.1, forward strand.
GGGGACGCCGTGGCGCCGACGAAGCCCACCGCCGCGTCGGCCACCAGGGCCGCGCCGTCCGGGGTCGGCGGGGGCACCGGCGCGTCGGACGGGGCGCCTTGTGGAGCACGCAGCGCGTCCCACAGGGCGGCACGGTCATGGTCGCGCGCCGCCAGCGCGTCCTCGGCCTTCGTGCCCTTCGGCAATTGCCGCAGGGTCTTGCGCCAGCCGATATCCCTGCCCTGCCACCAGCCGGCCACGGTGGGCAGGTCGTGGGTCGTCGTCATGGCCACGGCGTTGCGCCCCCACTTGTCCGGCGGCAGGAACGCGCCGTCCGGCCCGCGTTCGAACCACAGCACGTTCATGCCCATGATCGCGCGCCGCGCCGCCTGGCCGCGAAACCCCGGCGAGACGGTGCCCAGATCCTCGCCGATCACCACCGAACCGTGCCGGCGCGATTCCAGCGCCACCAGACGCATCAGGTCCTGGCGCGGAAAGGACAGGTACGCGCCATCCGTGGCCGAGGCACCATCCGGGATGATCCACAGCCGCTCCAGGCCCATCACGTGGTCGATCCGCACTCCGCCGCCGCGCTGCGCATCCGCGCCGCGTGCGTCCGCGCCACCCTGGCGCGCCATGGCGGCGCGCAGCGTGTCGATGAAGGCGCGATAACCGTGCGCGTGCAGCCCGGCGGGGGAAAAGGTGGTCAGGCCCCAGTTCTGCCCCAGCGGGCCCAGCGGGTCCGGCGGGGCGCCCACCGAAGCGCCGATCAGGAAATCGTCCTGGTTCGTCCAGCACTGGCTGCCGGCGGGGTCGGTCCCGATCGCCAGGTCGGCGATCAGGCCGATCTTCATCCCGGCCTTGCCCGCGGCCTTGTCCGCGCGGTCCAGGCTGCGCGCCGCCAGCCATTGCAGGAAAAGGTGGAATCCGACCTCGTTCTGGCGTTCGTCGGCGAAGCGGGCGACCTCGGGACTGTCGGGATTGCGGATCGCGGTGGGCCACATGCGCCAGTTGCCGCCGCGCGGCCCACGGCCAAGCTGATGGGCATGCAGCGCCTCGAACACCGCATGGCAGTGCAGCGCGCGCCCCTGGGCGGCGACGAAGGCCATCATTTCCGCCGGCGGCGCGGCACGGATGCAATCGTCATACAGGCCGCGCAGCATCTGCATCCGCAACGCCGCCGCATGGGGCCAGTCGATCAGCGGCGCGTTTTCCAGCGCCAGCAGCGCCGAGGGGGCAATGCGCAGCCGGCGCTGGACCTGCCCGATTTCGTGGGCCCGGAACCAGCAGCGCATGTCCGCCAGCAGCACGTTCAGGAACAGCCGGCTGGACGGCGAATAGGGGCTGTATTGCGTGGGCCGGGCAGCGAACATGGCGTGGACCGGGCTGATCGCCAGCGCATCGGCACCGACCGCGGCCGCCTGCGTCGCCAGGTCGGCCAATGCGCCGAAATGGCCGATCCCGCCGTCATGCGGCGCGTGCAGGCCGTAGATCTGCGCCGCCAGGCCCCATGCCCGCCCGTCCTGCATCGCCTCGGCCACCGTGTGGCAGCAGGACGGCGCGATGGCGAGCACGGCGCGCACGCCCCCGATATCCAGCACATGGTAGCCGACCTGGTGGACAGGCGGCAGCGTCAGGTGGCCGTCCCGCGCGCGGGTGGCGCGGCCGGTGACGATCGTCCCGTCCTCGCACTCCAGGTGGAAGGACGGATGGTCCGCCCGGGACGCCAGCGTCAGGGGCGTCCGGATGCCGGCCTGGCCCACCACCATCGGCGGCAGGCCGGCCCGGATGGCGGGACCGCCCTCCAGCACGCGCAGCAGGCTGCGCAGGCTGTCGACGCCGACGCGGTGCAGCGTGCCGCCGGTATCCCGCCACGATGTCGCCAGCCCCGCCCGGCGCGCCCGGGTACGAAGCGATCGGTCATCCATGGGCGACCTCAAGAAGGCGGACGGTCACGCTGTACGGGTCGAGATCGCGCTGGGGCGGCGCCGGCGTGGCGGGCGAACCATCGGCGGGCGAACCGTCGAACAGCACGGTGCCGGCGACCCAGTCCGGCAGGGGCACCACGCCCTCGCCCAGATTGAGCGCGATCGCCAGCACCGCGCCGTCGCCCATGCGCCAGCGCGCCGCCACGGCGGCGGGGCCGATCGGCTGCGCGCCCAGCCCCCGCGCGCCGCGCAGGCGCGGTACGACATGGTGCCGCCGCAGCCGCAGCAGGGTCGCGAACAGGTCCTGCCAGCCGCGTCCGGCGGGTCCGGCGGCCTCGCGCGCGTTCGGGACCGAGGCGGCGAAGGTTTCGGGCTGGTTGGGATCGGGAATCTGTTCCCGCCGCGCGGGATCGCTGAAATGGGCGAAGGCGGCGAATTCGCGGCGGCGGCCATCGCGCACGATCTGCCCCAGATGGGGCGAATGGCTGGTGAAGAACAGGAACGGCCGGCGCGACCCCCATTCCTCGCCCATGAACAGCAGCGGAATCTGCGGCGACAGCAGCAGCAGGCCATAGGCCGCGCGCAGGGCACGCGGATCGGCCAGGACCGTCAGCCGGTCGCCCAGCGCGCGATTGCCGATCTGGTCGTGATTCTGCAGGAACAGGATGAAGGCGCTGGGCGGCAGGCTGCCCGACGGCATGCCGCGCGGCCGCTTGAGCGTGGGAAACACCTCGCCCTGGAACGCGAAGCCCTGGCCGAGAACCCGTGCCAGATGGGCGGTCGGGTCGTCGGAAAAATTCCTGTAATATCCTTCATCCTCACCGGTCAGCAGAACATGCAGCGCGTTATGGCCGTCATCGTTCCATTGCGCGTCGAAGCCCGACTGCAGCAGGCCGGCATCGTTGTTTTCGTTTTCCAGGATCAGATGGACGTGCCGCCCGGCTTCGGTGCGGGCACGGACCCGCGCCGCCAGCTCGACCAGCCAGTCACGGTCGGCAATGGCGTGCACCGCGTCCAGACGCAGACCGTCGAACCGGTATTCCATCAGCCAGTACAAGGCATTTTCGGTGAAGTAGGTGCGCACCGCCGGCTGGCGGAAATCGATGGCCTCGCCCCAGGGCGTGGGCCGGTCGGACCGGAAGAACGGGGCCGCGTAGGCCGACAGGAAATTACCGTCCGGTCCGAAATGATTATAGACCACATCGAGGAAGACCATCATCCCCAGCCCATGGGCGTGGTCGATCAGCGCCTTCAGGTCCTCCGGCGTGCCGTAGGACGATTCCGGGGCGTAGGGCAGCACGCCGTCATACCCCCAGTTCCGCCCGCCGGGAAATTCCGACAGCGGCATCAACTGGACGGCGGTGATGCCGAGCGCCGCCAGTTGCGACAGCCGGGCGCGCACGCCCTGGAACCCGCCGGCGATGCCGACATGGATTTCGTAGATGACCGTCCGTTCCCACGGCATGCCGCACCAGTCGTTGACCGTCCAGGCATAGGCGCGGGGATCGACTACCATGCTGGGGCCGAACACGTCATCCGGCTGCGCGCGCGAGGCGGGATCGGCCACCGCGAGGTCGGGCCGCACGCGATAGCGGTAGCGCGCGCCCGCGCCGCACGGAGCGACGATTTCAAACGCGCCATCGGGCTGGCGAGTCATGGCGATCGGCGCCGCACCCTCGATTTCCAGGTCGACCGTGTCGCACGATGGCGCCCACAGGCGGAAACGCGTCTGGTGCGGCGTGATCATCGTGGCGCCGAACGTGCAGGCAAAGGCGTGGGTCGTGCGCATGGGCGGGTCCCTTCATCTGTCCGATCGCGGGGTGAAGGCCAGCAGGACGACGCTATGGGCGGGAACCGTCCAGTGCATCGCGGCTTCCGCCCCCCCGCCGGGCTGTCCCGGGCCGGTCGTGGCCGAGGGATTGGCACTGTCCAGCAGCAGGGCCCAGCTGCCCGCGACCGGCGGCAGGGTGCAGTCCGCGTCCTCGCCCCCCGGGTTCATCAGCAGATAGGTGGTGTCGGTGCCGTTCCAGGTATCGGCGCAGGACCGCAGCACGCCCAGGACGCGGCCATGGTCGTCGTTCCAGGCGTCCTGCGTCATCGGCACGCCGTCGGGGCCGTACCAGGCGAGGTCGGTCAGGCCGGGCTGGCTTTCGCGACGGCCATACAGGTAGGTGCGCCAGCGCACCGAGGGATAGGCCCGGCGCAGGGCGGCCAGCCGCGCCACGTACGCGACCAGCGAGCGTCCGGCCTGGCTGTCGGCCAGGGACCAGTCCAGCCAGGCGGTCGCGTTGTCCTGGCAGTAGGCATTGTTGTTGCCGTCCTGCGTCTGGCCGAATTCGTCGCCGGCCAGCAGCATCGGCGTGCCCTGCGACAGGAACAGCGTGGCCAGCATGGCGCGCCGCACCCGGTCGCGCACGGCGAGGATGCCGGCATCGTCGGTCGGGCCCTCGACCCCCCAGCCGGAGCTGTAATTATCGGAATGGCCGTCCTGTCCGCCTTCGCCGTTCGCCTCGTTATGGCGTTCGGCATAGCTGACGACGTCCGTCAGGGTGAAGCCGTCATGCGACGTCACGAAATTCAGCGAGGCCCAGGGCCGCCGCCCGCGCCGGTCGAAGATATCGCCCGAGCCGCTGAGTCGCGCCGCCATGTCGCCGCGCTGCAGCGAATCACCGCGCCAGAACCGCCGCACCGTGTCGCGGAACCGGTCGTTCCATTCGGCGAAACCCGGCGGATGGTTGCCCAGCTGATAGCCGCCCGGCCCCGGGTCCCAGGGTTCGGCGATCAGTTTCAGCTTCGACAGGACCGGGTCCTGGCGCAGCACGTCGAAGAAGCCGCAGGCCTGGTCGAAGCCATAGCTTTCGCGCCCCAGGGTGGAACACAGGTCGAAGCGGAAGCCGTCGACATGGAAATCGACCGCCCAGTGCCGCAGCGAATCCATGACCATCTGCAAGACCCTGGGATGGGACAGGTTCAGCGTGTTGCCGCAGCCGGTATCGTTGATCAGGTGCCGCTCGTCCTCGGGCACCAGACGGTAATAGACGGCGTTGTCCAGGCCGCGATAGCACAGGGTGGGACCCAGTTCGTTGCCTTCGCACGTATGATTGTAGACGACGTCCAGCACCACTTCGATCCCCGCCGCGTGCAGGCGGCGGATGGCGGTGCGGACCTCGTGCGGCGAGCCTTCGGCCAGGTAGCCGGCATGGGGCGCGAAGAAGGCCAGCGTATTGTAGCCCCAGTAGTTCGTCAGGCCCCTCTCCAGCAGGAACCGGTCCTTGACGAAGGCGTGGACGGGCATCAGTTCCAGCGTGGTGATGCCCAGGCGCAGCAGATGGTCGATCAGTTGCGGGTCGGCCAGGGCGCGGAAGGTACCGCGTTCGACCGGGGTCAGTTCGCTGCGGCGCATCGACAGCCCGCGCAGGTGGGCTTCCATGATCACGGTGCGGTCCCACGGCACGCGCGGCAGCCGGTCGTCGCCCCAGTTGAAGGCGTCGTTGGTCACGACGCTTTTCGGCATGGCGGGGGCACTGTCGCGCCGGTCGATCGACAGGTCGCCGCGCGGCGAGCTGATGCGGTAGCCGAACAGCGAATCCGACCAGCTCAGTTGCCCGTGCAGCGCGCGGGCATAGGGATCGACCAGCAGCTTGTGCGGATTGAAGCGATGACCGCGCAGCGGTTCGTACGGACCATAGGCGCGATAGCCGTACAACAGTCCGGGCCGCGCGTCGGGCAGGTAGCCGTGCCAGACTTCATCGGTGCGTTCGGGCAGTTCGAACCGCGCGATTTCCCGCCGGCCCGAGGGATCGAAGATGCACAGGTCGATCCGCAGCGCGTTGGCGGAGAAGACCGCGAAATTGACGCCCAGCCCGTCCCAGCTCGCACCCAGCGGCGTGTCCGCCCCCGGCATCAGCCGGGTGGGGAAGCGCATCATGCCCAGCCCCCGCCAAAGGATTCGGGCGAGAGGTACAGCACCGCCAGGGGCGGCAGGACCAGCACGCAGGACTGGTCGTAGCCATGCGACGGCTCGGGCAGGGCCTGCGCGCCGCCGCCGTTGCCCATGCCCGAACCCGCGTACTCTCCGGCATCGGTATTCAGCAGTTCGCGCCAGTATCCGCCGCACGGCACGCCGACGCGATATAGCGGGCGGGGTATCGGCGTCATGTTGCACACCACCAGCACCGGGGCGACGCCCGGTGCCATGCGCAGCCAGGCGAAGACGGCGTTGTCGCTGTCGTCGCCGATCACCCAGGCGAAGCCGTCGGGCGTGCAGTCGGCACGATGCAGGGCGGGATAGGCGGCATACAGCCGGTTGACGTCGCGGACCAGGGTCTGCACCCCCTGGACCAGCGGCTGCGCCAGACCGTACCAGGCCAGTTCGCCATCGGCATGCCATTCGTGCGGCTGGGCCAGTTCGCCGCCCATGAACAGCAGCTTCTTGCCCGGATGGGCCCACATGAAGGCGAAATAGGCGCGCAGACCGGCATGCTTGCGCCATTCGTCACCGGGCATGCGCGCGATCAGCGAGCCCTTGCCGTGCACGACCTCGTCATGCGACAGGGGCAGCACGAATCGTTCCGAAAAAGCGTAGTGCAGGCCGAACATGATTTCGGAATGGTGATAGCGCCGCCAGATCGGGTCGCGCGACATGTAGGCCAGCGTGTCGTGCATCCAGCCCATGTTCCATTTGTAGGAAAAGCCCAGCCCGCCATCGACGACCGGCTGGCTGACGCCGGGCCAGGCCGTCGATTCCTCCGCCATCATGACCGCCGAGGGGCAGAGTTCCGCGATCGTGGTGTTCAGGCCGCGAAGGAACGCGATCGCTTCCAGGTTTTCGCGCCCGCCATGGATGTTCGAGATCCATTCCCCCTCGCGCCGGCTGTAGTCGCGATAGAGCATCGAGGCCACGGCATCGACCCGCAGCCCGTCGATATGATAGCGCCGCAGCCACATCAGGGCGCTGCCGATCAGGAAACCGCGGATTTCGTGCCGGCCGAAATTGTAGATCAGCGTGTTCCAGTCGGGATGGAATCCTTCACGCCGATCCTGGTGCTCGTACAGGAAAGACCCATCGAACAGGGCCAGGCCATGCGCGTCGGAGGGAAAATGCGCCGGCACCCAGTCCAGGATCACCCCCAGCCCCGCATTGTGGCAGGCATTCACGAACGAGGCGAACTGCCGGGGCGAGCCGAAGCGCGCCGAGGGCGCGTACAGCCCCAGCGTCTGGTACCCCCAGGACCCGTCGAAGGGATGTTCCATGATGGGCATCAGCTCGATATGGCTGAACCCCATTTCCACCACGTAGGGGATCAGTTCCCGCTCCAGCCGGTCCCAGTGCATGATGCCCTGCGGGTCGCCCTCCGGACGGCGCCATGACGCGGCATGGACTTCGTAGATCGACAGCGGGGCGGTGATGCCCTGGCGGTCCTGGCGGTTTTCCATCCAGGCGGCGTCGGTCCATTCGAACGGCGTGGGATCGGCCACGACCGAGGCCGTGGCGGGCGGCTGTTCCGCCGCCAGCGCCATCGGGTCGGCCTTGGGCGGCAGCAGGCGGCGTTCGGCATCCAGGATTTCATACTTGTAGCGCTCGCCGGGGCCGATGCCGGGAATGAACAGTTCCCAGATCCCGGCGGCATGGCGCAGGCGCATCGGATGGCGGCGGCCGTCCCATACATTGAAGTCGCCGATCACCGAGACGCGGAAGGCATTGGGCGCCCAGACCGCGAAACGCACCCCGGCCACGCCGTCCACGGTCATGGCCTGCGCGCCCATCACGCGATCCAGGTCGCGATGCAGGCCCTGGGTGAACAGATGCAGGTCCAGGTCGCCCAGCAGCAGCCCGAAGGAATACGGATCGTCGATCTCCTCCCACCCGTCGGCCCAGCCGATCTTCAGCCGGTAGCGCGCCCCGGCGGGGACGGTGCCGACATACAGGCCCCGGTCGTCGACCAGGCGCATGGGGCGTTCGGCCGGGCCCGAGCGCGGGCGCTGCACCACCAGCCGCACCCCCCGCGCGTCGGGGCAGAAGGCGCGGACGATGTCCACGCGGCCATGCGGGTGCCGCCCCAGGATGGAGAACGGATCGGGACAGGTTCCGGCAAGCAGGTCTTCGGTCCCCGATGGAAGGGTGTAGGTACAGTCGTTCCGGGCAGCATTCATATGACGGGATTCCGGCGGGCAGGCATGGGACGGCACAGGGAGACGGCAGGCGGGAACGACACGGCGTCAGTCAGGCGGGCGGGACGGACAGGACCCGCCGCCCCGCGCCGTCAGTGCGGGCGGGCAAGCAGATCGTTGGCACGGACGCGCGCGCGGCGGGCGATGGGGGCGGGCAGCCGCCCTGCCCGTCCGGGCGCGCCCGTGGGACCCTGCATGCGGGGTCGGTGACCCAGCGTGCGCCGCCGCGGACTGACGAAATCCTGGTCCGGATCGGCCAGCGTGGCGTCATTGCGGCCCAGCACGCGGCGGAACAATTGCGCGTATTCATGCGCCTTGTGCCCCCAGGAGACATCGTACCGCGCACCGTTGCGCTGCAGGCTGGCCCAGTAGGGCGGATGGCGGAACAGCATGGCGCCGCGCCGGATCGCACCCACCAGGGTGTCGGCATCGGTCGGCCCGAACAGCAGGCCGGTCGCGACGTCGCTGGTCATGGCCGCCGTGTTGGCGTCGATGATGGTGTCGGCCAGGCCGCCGACCCGCGCCGCGATGGGGACGCAGCCATAGCGGACCGCGCAGAGCTGCGTCAGGCCGCACGGTTCGAAGCGCGACGGGATCAGCAGGCTGTCGGCCGAGGCCTGGATGCGGTGGCCCAGCGGCTCGCTATACCCGATATGGCACGCCATACGGTCCGGGAAACGGCGCGACAGCCGGGCGAAAGCCTGTTCCATGGCCGCGTCGCCGCTGCCGACGACGACGATCTGCGTCCGGTCGTCAAGGACGCGCGGCACCACCTCGGCCAGGATATCCACCCCCTTCTGCCCCGTCATGCGGCTGACCAGGCCCAGCAGGAACACGTCCGGGTCCTGGCGCAGGCCGAATTCGGCCTGGAAGGCGCGCTTGTTGGGGTGGCGGCCGCGTATGTCGCCCACCTGGTAGGGAAACAGCACGGCGGGATCGGTCGCCGGGTTCCAGTCGGTCGTGTCGATCCCGTTCAGGATTCCGATCAGCCGGTCCGACCGCGTCCGCAGCAGTCCCTCCAGCCCCATGCCCCATTCGGGGCTCTGGATTTCCCGGGCATAGGTCGGCGAGACGGTGGTGATCCAGGTCGCGAAATACAGGCCGGCCTTCAGGAAGCCGATATCGCCATGATATTCCACGCCCTCCATCGCAAACGCATGCGGCGGCAGGCCGAACTGTTCCAGGTCCCTGGCGGGAAAGCGTCCCTGGAAGGCGAGGTTGTGGATGGTATGCACCACCGGCGCGGCGGGCAGGCCGTCATAATGCAGATAGGCCGCCGTCAGCCCCGACTGCCAGTCATGGGCCAGCACCAGGTCCGGACAGAAGGCCGCGACCTGGCCCTGCGCGATCGTGGCCGCCACGCGCGACAAGGTTGCAAACCGCACGCCGTTGTCGGGCCAGTCCACCCCCTCGGGGGCAAGGTATGGATTGCCCTTGCGCCGGAACAGGGTCGGACAGTCGATGACCAGCAGATGATGCCCGGCGGCATGGCCCTCCAGCACCGACACCGTGACCCCCGGCAGGGGCGTGAGTTCCGCCACCCGGACCGGGCCTTCCAGCGCGTCCAGCACCGCAGGGTAGCCGGGCAGCAGCGTCGTCACGGCGATGCCCTCGGCGCGCAGCGCGACAGGCAACGATCCGACCACATCACCAAGCCCCCCCGTCTTGACGAACGGAAACATTTCCGAAGCGACGGAAAGCACCCGGATCAAACCGGGAGGCGCCTGATGGTGACGATCCATTCTTCCTGGCCTTCATGATCGGGGAGAGCAACGGGGCGCGAACCTTTGCCGGATTCAGCCACTGTAGGGCTCTAACGACGCGGACCGGCCGGCGGCACAGGACTCACATGAAAGTGATGGCAACGAAACAACCCCGTTCGTTCCATCAATATTTCGAATTCCCGCCTTTGGCGCCGTGTTGCGCGGCAGCGCCATTGGTTTCCACTTCGGAACAAGAATTCCGCACCGCGCCCGCCCCGATGCGCCAGTGCGGCATGCGGGCTATCGCGCCAGGACGCAGATCGTGCGGCTTATTCCCGCCACGGTCCGGGACCGACGTTCAGATAGCGTTCGACCAGCGCCACGTTGCGCATGTTGGCCTTGAACACCGTATCGAACGCATCCCCGGCCAGCGGCACGGTATCCACCAGGGTTTCCAGCGCCACGTTCACAATCATGCGCATCAGCAGCACCCGCGGCACGCCCATCCGCCACGCCTGCCAGACGATGGACAGCGAAACCATCCCCAGCACCAGGCTGCCCGCAGCGGGGAACAGTCCGACCAGCGAGGCCGCGCCAAGGCGAAAGCGCGTGCCCGGCACGCGCACGGCGGCATCGAGCAGCCACGCCAGACGCCGGATGCGCCGCAGGCGACGCATGACCTCGTCGGTCACGGGCGGAAGGATATCTCCGAGGAAAGGTCCTGCATACATGGCAATGCATATGGTCCGGACGGTGCCCGGTTCAACGGGGCGGCCCCTATGTCAGGCCGAGGGATTTCAATTTGCGATACAGCGTGGCGCGGCTGATTCCCAGGCTGCGCGCCGCCGCGCTGGCATTGCCCAGCGACATTGCCAGGGCGGAGCGGAGGACATGCTCCTCGGCCTTCTGGAAGCTGATCTCGCTGCTGGATTCCAGCTTGGTCAGAAGGTTGGGATGTTTCTGGATCATGTCGTCGGTCCAGCCCGCAAGACTGCGCGCGGCATGGGTCGCACCGGTGATCTGCCCGTCATCATTGATGGAGACCAGCGGCGCCGAACACCCTTCGTCAGGACCGAGGGTCAGCACCCGCTGGCCCACATAGCGTTCCCGGAACAGCCGTTCCTCGATCCGGCGTGCCGATTGCAGCAGCGTTTCCAGCACCAGGGACGCCACAGGGCGTGTCGAATCTCCGCTGAGGGCCGCGAGGTTGATCGCCCCCGCGACGCGCCCCTGTGAATCGAAAATCGGCGCGGCATAGCTGGCCAGGAGCGAGAAGCAGAAACGCCAGTGCTCGCCCTCGCCCAGGAAGATGGGGCAGCCGTCCCGGACGGACGTGCCGATGCCGTTGGTTCCCGCCACGCGCTCGTCCCACATCGCGCCCTCGCGCAACTGCAGCCGCCGGCAGGTGAGCAGGTGCGTTTCATCGACGCTGCGCGCCAGGATCGTGGCATCGGAATCGGCCAGGAGCACCATCAGGTTCAGCCCCTGCACCAGGGTGAACAGCCGGCGCATCTCGGGGACCGCCATCTTCAGCAGGGTCGCGGAACGGCCGCTGATATGGCGGAACTCCGCGCCGGAGAGGATTTCCGCCCGCCATCCCTGGGCCGGGTCAAGCTGATACGATCCCGCGCACCGTTGCCAGGATTTCGCGACCTCGCCGGTGCCGGCCCCCGCGGGGGGACGGCAGGACAGATGGGCACCGGAATCCTTGCCGCAAGCCGACCTCATGTCCCATCACCGTTCGCGCGTCGTTTCACCGGCGTTCCGCTTCCCCGCCCCCCTGCCGGCCCGGAGAGGCCTGTCACCCATACAGCATCAATCCTGCCGCCGTGCGCGGGGTCCGTCTTTTGTCATATTTTCTAACGCGCTTACCAGAGATAAACGAACTTGACGTAATAGGCGTTGCTTTCCGGGGTATTGCGGCCCTCGACCGAGTGCTGGTAGCGCGTCGTGAAGGACAGGTGCTGCGAGATGTTGAACATCAGCCCCGGGCCCATGGCCACTTCGCGGCTGTTCGAATCATCGAGGTCCCTGCCGGCGGTGTGGTCGTAGGTCCCCGTCACGTTCTGCCAGTCGAACGCGAAGAACGGTTCGATCAGCTTCGTGGCTTTCCAACTGAAGCGCAGGTTGGTGTAGAAGACGACACCGGGGTCGTAGCTGTGCTGGCCCTTTACATGCCTGGTCGATCCGGTGACCGTCCCGGCGTCGCCGTCGAAGCTGAAATGCTTCCATTCATAATCGAATATGAAGCTTGAGATATTCGACCAGTATTCGGGCGATGTCGCGGTCCTGGTGCCCAGGGGCGTCTGCATGAAGGTCTGGAAGCCGAACGTGCTGTGGGCGTTCGGCTTGAACCAGGCGGCGGGGCCGACGATGGTGGGGCCGAGCCCGCCGGAACTGGTGCCGTTCGCCAGCGTGTAGCTTTCGCCCTGGATCAGTTCGAACGCGAAGCCGACATGCGGGATCGCCTCGAAACTGCGGAAATGGACGTATTTCGTCAGGCCGGACCAGGTATGGCTGCCCCCCTCGGCCCGGCGCTGGCCGAGGCTGTTATAGGTGCTTCCCGCGGCGTTGCCGTCACCGTACTGCACCAGCACGTTGAACGGCTGGAAATCGACGGGCAGGTCGTATTCGTGCGGTCCGATGATGCCAAGGGTGATGTCCGAGGCATGGGCCTTCGTCGTGCCGAGCAGCATGATGCCGGCCGTCGCGAGGCGACGCATGGTGCGCGGCCATCCCGACCTTTCTGTCAGATACATAGGGGGGCGCTTTCGTGAAGGAAATGGGCATCCGGCCTGGACCGGATGCCCGCGCAAGGATGGTCTTGCGTTTACTGGACCGTCGCGCCCTGCGTGCCGTCGAGCGTGTAGGCGATGATGTAGTCGCCGCTGCGCGTTCCCAGCCCGCCATGGCCGCCGGCGGCCATCAGGACGTACTGCTTGCCGCCGACCTCGTAGGACATGGGGGTGGCCTGGCCCCCCGCCGGCAGGCGGTCGCGCCAGATGACCTGGCCGGTCGCCAGGTCGAAGGCGCGCAGGTAGTCGTCCGCCGTGGCGCCCATGAACACCACGCCGCCCTTGGTCACGATATTGCCGCCGATATTATACATGCCGGTCGGCAGGGGCAGGTTGTTGTGGGTCCGGAACGGGCCCGTATCGCGCGTCGTGCCGACCGGGTGCTGCCAGACGATCTTCTTCGTCACCAGGTCGATCGCGGTCAGCGTGCCCCAGACCGGGCCCTTGCAGGGAATCTGCAGCGGGTTCAGCCACGGGTTGGTATAGGCGATATAGGGCGTGCCGTAATCCGGCGACACGGACAGGGCGTCGCCCTTGGCCGCGGGTTCCTCGCCCTGGCCATTCCATTTCGGCAGGGTCCCCGGGGCTTCCAGCGTCTGGCGCTTTTCCAGCCTGATGCGGAACGGCAGGTAGCTGGCATTGGCCAGCAGGATCTTCCGCTGGGGGTCGATCGTGATGCCCTGCCAGTCGACGACGCCGTAGAACGCCGGATAGACGATGGTCGTCTTGCCCACATGGGGCGGCGTGAACTGGCCTTCATAGGCCGACTGGCGATACTCGATCCGGCAGAGCATCTGGTCCAGCAGCGTCGCGCCCCACATGTCGCTCTCCTTCAGGTTGGCGGGCGTCAGGCTGGGCATGGCGGCGGGGTACGGCTGTGTCGGAGAGACACGGTCGTCCGGTGCGTGGCCGGCCGTGGGAACGGGGCGCTCGTCCACCGGATAGCCCGGAACCGGCTGGCCGGTGCGGCGGTCGAGGACGAAGAATTCACCGCGCTTCGTGCTCTGCACCAGTGCCGGGACGCTCTCGCCGTTCTGCCCGGGCAGGTCGACCATGGACGGGCCGGAGGGAATGTCCATGTCCCACAGGTCGTGATGCACGGTCTGGTAGGTCCAGCGGCGTTCACCCGTCACGATGTCCAGCGCGATGGTCGCCGACGACGTGGCGTCGTCGAACGGACGGCGCGAACCGCCCCAGTTGTCGGGCGGCGAGTTGCCCGTGGGGATGTAGACCAGCCCCAGGTTGAGGTCGGCCGTATAGACGCCCCAGGCATTCGGGGTGTCGCGCGTCAGCACGTCGTTCGGGCCGGGCGTCCAGGTTTCCGGCGTGTGGCCGGCGTCCCAGGCCCAGGCGATGGCACCGGTGGTGGCGTCAAAGGCGCGGATGGCGCCCGAGGGCTCGAAATTGGCCTGGTTGTCGAAGATCCAGCCGCCGGTGATCAGGCGGTTCTTGGCGACCATCGGGGGCGAGGTGATGAAATGGAAGCCATGCGGCACATGGCCCAGGTAATCGCGCATGGAAATGAAGCCATGATCGCCGAAATCCTCGCACGGCTTGCCCGTTTCGGCATCCAGCGCGACCATGCGCACGTCGGCGACCGGCGAATAGATGCGCGTGCGGCAACTGGTCTGGATGTCATCGGGAATCCGATAATAGCTGACGCCACGGCAGGCCAGATAGACGTTCTTCGCCAGGTCGGCGGTGGCCGGGTGCGGGTCGAACTTCCACTTGACCTTGCCGGTCGCGGCGTCCAGCGCCATCACCCAGCTATGCGGGGTGCACAGGTACAGCGTGTTTCCAACCTTGATCGGCGTCAGTTCCAGGTTGAATTCGTGCCCCTGGTCCGGGCCCGCGACCGTGCCCTCGCCGTCCTGCTGGACGTCGCCCGTGCGCGTCATCCAGGCGCGCTGCAGGTGGCTGATATTGGTCCGGGTGATCTGCCCCAGGGGTGAATAGCGGTCACCGCCGACGGTGCGGCCATAGGCCGTCCAGTCCGCGTCGGCCACGCCGTCCGACGCCGGGTCCGGCTGGCCCTGAGCGGCCATGCGGTCGGCGGGAAGCGTGCCGTCGATGGAATAGGAGGTGAAGCAACTGATCACCAGCGCCAGGCAGGCGACGGCGAGCGCGCCGAGCATATCGCGCTTGTCGGCCAGCCAGCTTGGGCTGGTGCGCCACACCCACGGCAGCAGCATCCATGCCCCGATGCCGACCAGGGTCATCAGGCGCACTTCCAGCCCCCAGATATTGAACCCGACCTCGAACAGCGACCAGGCCGTCGCGACCAGCAGCAGCCCCGCATAGAGGCGGATGGCCAGTTTCGGGGCCCGGATAGCGCCGGCCGCGATGCCCAGCATGACGGCACCCGCCAGGGCATAGAACCAGGAGCCGCCCAGGAACAGAAGTTCCGCTCCGCCCAAGAATAGAAAGAGCCCGGTCAAGGCCAGCAGGACGGAGGTTATGATCGACCCCGCCCTCGTCAGACTGTCTCGCATGCCGCGTGTTTCTCCACATGTTCCATGGACCGCGCAGCGTGTGAGTCTCGGCACTTCACGGCTTCCTGCGGCCAGCATGCGTGATCAGCATGACCCCCGCGCCGCGCGCCATACGCCATCGAAACGACCTCACAAAGCTGTGTTTCGGGACGAGCCACCTGTCTCGGAAATGAGACAGGTGGCGGCCGATTGGTACCCGGACGAAACGTCTGGACAGCGACGCCGGACCCGCCGCATTAATGAACCGATCGGATCATTAATACTCCAGGAATCGCGATGGCCCGCCCTGTCGACCCGGACCTGCGTCCGCGCCTGCTTGAAAACATCATCACCTATGTCCAGGACCACGGCGTGACGACGTTCTCGCTGCGCCCGCTGGCGGCGGCCATCGGGACCAGCCATCGGACGATCCTGTATCATTTCGGATCGCGCGAGCAGGTGCTCTGCACCGTCTTCGACACGATGCGCGAGGCCGCCACCGCCGAAATCACGGCACGGCTGCCGGCGCAGGGGGACCCGCGCCTGATCTTCCGGGCGCTCTGGCGGCACCTCGCCGCGCCGCAGCGGCGCGCGACATTGCGGCTGTTCTACGAAATGTATGCGATCGCGACGCGCGATCCCGAACGGTTCGGCGATTATACGCGGCGCACGGCGCAATTCTGGCTGGATACGATACAGGCACGCTTCCGCAACGCGGGCGAAGCGCCCGAGCGGGCGCGGCTGCTGGCCGGCATGACGGTCGCCATGTTTCGCGGCGCGACGCTGGAACTGGCCGCGACGGACGACGTCGAGCGCCTGACGGGCGTGGTCGATGCGTTTCTCGATCTCCTGCCGCTGGCGGGGGATGCGCCATGACCCGGTCGGGACGCATTGCCGGGATCGACGCGGCGCGGGGCGCGATCATGATGATCATGGCGTCCGACCATGTGAATGCGCTGGTCGTTCGTCGTCATTCGACCGAGTTCTGGGCCGGGTTGTGGACACGGTACGGCACCGGCCCGGCCGACCTGGTCCAGTTGGGATTCCGCGTCCTGTCGGATCTGTGCGCGCCGGGCTTCTTCTTCTGGATGGGCGGCGGGGTGGCCCTGCTGGCCAGCCGCAGGACCGAATGGTCCCGGACGCGGCTGGGCGCGCAGGTCGCGCTGCGCGGCGCGATCCTGATGCTGCTGAGCGCGCTTGTGGAGGTTCCGGCCTGGCTGGTCGGCATCCATGGCGATCATACCGGCACGCATCTCGGCGGCTGGCCCGGGGCGGGACCGGCGATCCACCTGCCGGTCACGGTGCTGACCACGCTGGGATTGTCCATGATGGTGCTGGCGGTGGCGCAGCCGCTGCTGCGATGGCGGGTGGCGACGCTGGGGGTCGCGGCGCTGTGCGTGCTGTCGCCGTCCCTGTTCCTGCCGGACGATGGCATGCAGTCGGTGGGAAGACTGGCGCGGCTGGGGCTGGTCGCGGGGCAGACGGGCGGCCTGTACGTCGAATATCCGCTGCTGCCCTGGCTGGGCGTGGCGCTGTTCGGGCATGTCTTCGCACAATGCCTGACGCAGTGGCGGGCCGGGACGCTACGCGCGGCGCTGTGGATCGGGATCGGATGCCTCGTCGCGGCGCTGGTGCTGCGCTGGCACGGGACGGCCGGCAATCTGCGCCCGCCGCGCGACGGATCATGGCGGGAATTCTTCAACCTTGTGAAATATCCGCCGTCTCCCGTGTTCATCCTGGCGATGCTGGGGGGAAACCTGTGCCTGTTCCGGGCCCTGTGGCGCCACGCGGACGGATGGTTCGGGCGGCTGTGCGTCGGGTTCGGCCGCGCGCCGCTGGTCTTCTACCTGGCCCACCTGTGGCTGTTCGCCGTGATCGGTTCGGTGTTTTTTCCGATGGGCACGCATTACGCCGTCGGGGTGCTGGTCTGGCTTGCCGGCCTCTGGCCGCTCCACCGGTTATGCACGGGGTTCGCGCGGATGCGGCGAGGCCGGCCGCCTTCGTCCTGGATGCATCTGGTGTGACCCCACGGGCAAGGGAATCGGAGGGTCCCGTGCGCGCATGGCAGGGGCGATGGAACCCATGAAAGGGTCCGGCTGTTCTGGTTGCAGGCCCGCCCCCGCCAGGGCTGCTGATGGCCCCCCATCACAGGAGCGGATTCATGCACGCCCTCGACCCCTTGCTGCTTGCGCGTCTCCAGTTCGGCTTTACCGTATCCTTCCACATCCTCTTCCCGGCCATCACCATCGGGCTGGCCAGCTACCTGGCGGTGCTGGAGGGACTGTGGCTGGCGCGCGGGGCGCCGGTGTTCAAGGACCTGTATCATTTCTGGTCCAAGCTGTTTGCCGTGAATTTCGCCATGGGCGTCGTCTCGGGCCTGGTGATGTCCTACGAATTCGGCACGAACTGGAGCTATTTCTCCACCTTCGCCGGGGGCGTGACCGGGCCGCTTCTGACCTACGAGGTCCTGACCGCCTTCTTCCTGGAAGCCGGATTCCTGGGGGTCATGCTGTTCGGCTGGGACAAGGTCGGACGCGGGCTGCATTTCTTCGCCACGGTGATGGTGGCGCTCGGCACGCTGGTGTCCGCGACATGGATCCTGGCGTCGAACAGCTGGATGCAGACGCCGCAGGGCTACCGGATCGCGGACGGGCGCGTCGTGCCCGTCGACTGGCTGCAGATCATCTTCAACCCGTCCTTTCCCTACCGGCTGGTCCATATGGGCATCGCGGCCTTCCTGGCGACGGCGCTGTTCGTCGGCGCGGTGGCGGCGTGGCACCTGCTGAAGGGGCGCGACTCGCCCGCCATCCGCACCATGATGTCGATGGCGATGTGGATGCTGCTGGTCGTCACCCCGATCCAGATCCTGGTCGGCGACCTGCACGGCCGCAACACGCTGGAACACCAGCCGGCCAAGATCGCGGCGATCGAGGGCCACTGGCAGAACGCGCCGGGGGCGGACGTGCCGCTGATCCTGTTCGGGGTGCCGGACATGGCCGCCGAGACCACGCGCTACGCCGTCGAAATCCCGCATGCGGGCAGCCTGATCCTGACCCATAGCTGGAACGGGCAGATTCCGGGCCTGAAGGAATTCCCGGCCGAGGACCGTCCGAATTCCACCATCATCTTCTGGACCTTCCGGGTCATGGTGGGGCTGGGCACGCTGATGCTGCTGCTGGCGCTGGTCGGGCTGGCCCTGCGCGCGCGCGGGCGCCTGTTCGCCAACCGGCCGTTCCTGACGGCCACGGTCGCGATGGGGCCGACCGGGCTGGCCGCGATCCTGGCGGGGTGGATGACGACCGAGATCGGGCGCCAGCCCTGGGTGGTCTATGGCGTGATGCGCACGCGCGACGCGGTGTCGAACCATTCGGCGGCGACGTTGAGCGTCAGCCTGCTGATCTTCGTCGTCCTGTATTGCGGGGTATTCGGTACCGGCATCGGCTACCTGCTGAAGCTGGCGGCCCACGGCCCCGACACGCAAGGCGTATCCCCCGCCGATGGCGACCGGCCCGACAAGCGGCCGGCCCGCCCGCTCTCCGCCGCCCCAGACATGCTGTCCTGAAGGAATACCAGACATGGGTATCGATCTTCCGCTGATCTGGGTCGTCATCATCGGGTTCGGGCTGATGATGTACGTCATCATGGACGGGTTCGACCTGGGGATCGGCATCCTCTCTCCCTTCGTGCCGGACCGGGCCGAGCGCGACCTGATGGTCAATACCGTGGCCCCGGTCTGGGACGGGAACGAGACCTGGCTGGTCCTGGGCGCCGCCGCGATGTACGGGGCCTTCCCGCTGGCCTATTCGCTGCTGCTGAGCGCGCTGTACCTGCCGCTGGTCCTGATGCTGGCGGGGCTGATCTGCCGGGGCGTGGCGTTCGAGTTCCGCTTCAAGGCGGACGAGGCGCACCGGCCGTTCTGGGACTACGTCTTCGCCGGCGGGTCGTACGTCGCGACCTTTTTCCAGGGGGTGTCGCTGGGGGCGTTCATCGACGGGTTCCAGGTCAGCGGACCGTCCTATCTGGGCGGGGCGCTGGACTGGCTGTCGCCGTTCAGCGTGTTCACCGGGCTGGGGTTGGTTGTGGCCTATGCCCTGCTGGGCGCGACCTGGCTGACGATGAAGACGGCGGGGAGCCTGCAGGCGCGGATGATCGTCTGCGCCCGGTGGGTGACGCCGCTGCTGCTGGTGGCGATCGCCATCGTCAGCCTGTGGACGCCGCTGACGCACCCCGCGATCGCCACCCGCTGGTTTTCGCGGCCCAACCTGTATTATTTCGCCCCGGTGCCGGTCCTGATCCTGGGGGCGAGCGCGCTGCTGCTGCACCAGTTGCGCGGCGCACCGCATGCCGCGCCGTTCTTCCTGACGCTGATCATGCTGTTCCTGGGGTATAGCGGGCTGGCGATCAGCCTGTGGCCGAACATCATCCCGCCCGGCATTTCCTTCCGCGCCGTCGCCAGTCCGCCGGAAAGCATGGGCTTCGCCCTGGTCGGCACGCTGTTCATCATCCCGGTCATCCTGACCTATACCGCGTGGGCCTATCACGTGTTTCGCGGCAAGGTCACATCCAGCGAAGGGTACCATTGATGCCGCCCTGGACGCGCCGCCTGGGCTGGATGGCCGTTATCTGGACCGCCAGCGTGCTGGCCCTGGGCGTGTTCGCCATGCTGATGCACCTGCTGATGGCGGCGGCCGGCATGGCGGGATAGGGCACCGGGTCCCCTATCGCCGCTCGCCTATCGCCGCCGCCAGTCGCAGGCCAGGGCCATCAGGGCGCCCAGCAGCATCAGCCCCGTCATCGACGCGGGCCCGCGCGTGCCCAGCCAGCCCACCAGCATCGTGCTGAACGAGCCGATGAAGAACACCACGGTTCCATACAGCGCCGAGGCCGTCGCCGCCCTGGCCCCGTTCGGCAGGACCGACCCCAGGGCCGCGCCCGGCAGCAGGAAGCCCAGGATGGCCATGCACAGGGTGATCCCGCCGACCTGCAGGATCCCGCCCCCGACATGCAGCAGGGCCGCCGCGAACATGCCGCCGCACGCCACCGCCAGCGCCACGGCCGCGCCGCTGAGCACGCGGGGGGCGCCCAGCCGCGGCACCAGCCGCCCGTTGATGTTGGTGCCGACGGCATAGCCCGCCGCGTTCAGGATGAAGATGCCGCCGAACTGCACGGGCGAAAGCCCGTACCCCGCCACGAAAACCCGTGGCGCACCGCCCAGGAATGCGAACAGGGTGAAGGTGGCGCACCCGCCCTCCAGCGCGTGCAGGCGGAACACGCGGTCATGCAGGATCAGGACATAGCCCGTGACCGCTTGTTCCAGCCGAAAGCGCATATGCAGTTCGGTGGTCAGCGTATCGGGCAGCAGCCAGTAGACCATGGCCACGCAGCAGGCGCCGTATGCCGCCGCTATCCAGAAGATACCGCGCCACTGCCAGTCCTCGGCAATCACGCCGCCCAGGGTCGGTGCCAGCATCGGCACGATGCTCATCACCAGCACCATCCGGCCCAGCATCCGCGCCGCGTCGCCGTCGCCCCCCACCACATCGCGGATGACGGCGCGCGGGATCACGAGGCTGGCGGCCGCCCCGAACGCCGCGACGAACCGCCAGAGCGAAAATGCCCACATCGAACCCGCCACCGCGCAGCCGACCGAGGCGATGGTATAAAGCAGGGTGCCGCCCAGCAGCGGCCCGCGCCGCCCGTAATGGTCGGCGATCGCGCCATGGGTGACCTGCCCCACCGACAGGCCGAGGAACCAGGCCGCCAGCGTCATTTCGGCATCGCCATGCGCGCCGCCCAGGGCGTGAGTCATGGCCCCGAAGGCGGGAAGATACATATCGGTCGAAATCGGGCCGACCGCCGTCAGGATGGCAAGGACGGCCGTCATCGCAAAAGGCGAAGTCTTGATCATCATTCCCCGGCCCCGGCCATCTGCGGGCCGGGCCATGGTAGGACGATCATCGCGGATAACACAGGGGCTATCCGCCCATAAATCCCTGTGGGATTTTCATTTTCCGGCGAGGTGCCGCCCCGCGGGCAGGACCGGACCGCCCAAGAAAAAGGGCCGGGCGACCATCCCCCCGCAATGCGGGGGACGATCGTCCCGGCCCGTTTTTCCGGCCGCGTGGTGCGATCAGCGCTTGCTGAACTGGAAGGAACGGCGGGCCTTGGCGCGGCCGTACTTCTTGCGTTCGACAACGCGGGGATCGCGGGTCAGGAAGCCGGCGGCCTTCAGGATGCCGCGCAGCGTGGGCTCGTAATGCGTCAGGGCACGGCTGATGCCGTGACGGACCGCACCGGCCTGGCCCGACAGACCACCACCCGTCACCGTGCAATACACGTCGAACTGGTTGTAGCGGTCAGCCACCAGGAAGGGCTGGGTGATCAGCATGCGCAGGACGGGACGCGCGAAATAGGTCCCGACCGAACGGCCGTTCACGGTGATGTCGCCCTTGCCCGGCTTGATCCAGACGCGGGCCACGGCGTCCTTGCGGCGGCCGGTGGCGTAGGAACGGCCCTGCGCGTCGCGCTTGGGCTCGTAGACCGGAGCTTCCTGTCCAGCGGCGATCTGGCCGGACGCGACCACGTCCTTCAGATCGGCCAGCGTGCCTGTGCGCTCTTGGGTTTCCGACATGATGCTCAGGCCCCGATCTTCTGGGAGTTGACGGTGTTCTTGCGGTTCAGCGCCGCGACGTCCAGCGTCTTGGGCTGCTGGCCGGCATGCGGATGCTCGGCGCCGGCATAGACATACAGGTGCTTCATCTGCGCGCGCTGCAGCGGGCCGCGGGTGATCATCCTCTCGACCGCCTTGGTCACCACGTGGCCGGGGTTCTTGCCCTCCAGCCGCTGGGTGATCGTGCGTTCCTTGATACCGCCCGGATAGCCGGTATGATAATGGAACAGCTTCTGCCCGACCTTGTTGCCGGTCAGGCGCACCTTCTCGGCATTGATCACGACGATGTTGTCGCCGCAATCGACATGCGGGGTGAATTGCGGCTTGTGCTTGCCGCGCAGGCGCTGGGCGACGATGGCGGCGAGACGGCCGAGAACGAGCCCTTCGGCATCGATCAGGATCCAGTCCCGTGTCACCTCCGCGGGCTTCAGCGAAAGGGTGGTCTTCATCTGTCTGTGTTCCGTCTGTAATAGGAGCGGTAACGGGTGGCGCGTTATCATCGTCCCCGGCCCGCCCGTCAAGATCAAATCGGGTTTTTGCGCCGATTTTTCGGGAAACTAGGAGACGGTATCCTGATACCACAGCGTCCGGGGCGGGACGTTGCCGGACGGGACCCGAATGATGTAGCTGTCGCACAGGCCATTGACGGATGACCCGCACGTGAAAAAACTTCTCTCCGCCCTTCTGCTGCTGCTGATCATCGTGATCGTGGGGGGACTGGGCCTGCGGCATTTCGCCCAGAGCCGGATGGAATCGGCCATCGCCGACCTGCGCGCCGCGATCGGCCCGGGGGCCAGCTTCACCTATGCCACCGCCACGCCGCGGGTCCTGGCGCGGGGGGCGCGCCTGACCGCCGTCAGCTATCGCAACGCGTTCCTGACCGTCACCGCGTCCGACGCGCTGGTGGGGGGCGTCACCGGCAACGCGGTCGGCGGCCAACGCATCGGGCGCGTCACCCTGCATGACGTGCAGGTCATGGAACCGGGCGCCACGGCGTCGATCGGGCTGCTGGTGCTGGAAGGGCTGGTGCTGCCCAATACCGGGCCCACCCTGGCCGATCCTGAATCCGCGGCGCCGGCGCCGCCGCGGCTGGATTCCCTGGTGCTGGATTCCGGGCGGCTGGAAGGCCTGCATGTCGCGGTGCCGGGCAGCCAGACCGACCTGACGGTGGCGCGGGCGGCGGTGCGCCAGTACGGCCTGGGCCGGACATCGCATCTCGACCTCGACTCCCTGGCCATGCAAATCAACCTGACACCGGGGCGGCATATCACCATCGGCCACCTGCGCATCGACGGGCCGGATTTTGCCGGGCAGATCGCCAGCCTGCTGCAGTCCGGGCACATGATCCATGAATCCGGCCACCGTCATTTCGACGTCTCGGCCATCCAGATCGACGCGTCGACCCCGCTGATGCGGATCGGGCACCTGGTCGTCGAGCACGAATCCCGCACGGCGCAGGACGATCTGGACACCACGCTGACGGACCTGGAGGCCTGGCCACCCCCGCCGCAGGACCAGTCGCCGCTGCGCCTGATCGGCTATGACCATTTCAGCGGCACGATCCATGCCGTCGCCACCGTCCAGCGGCAGAACGGATTGATGAGCCTGCATCCGCTGGACATCGACGCCCCTGCGATGGGCCGCATGACCGTCCTGGCCGACCTGGACCAGATCCCGGTCGACGATCCCATGAGCCTGGCGGAGACGGCGCGCATCGTGTCGGCCACGATCGACTGGCACGACCGGTCCCTGGCCGGCCATGTGCTGGATGGCCTGGCCCACGCGCGGCAGGTCCCGCCCGATGCCTATCGCCAGCAGGTCATTTCCGCCCTGGCGGCGTCGCCCGATATATCGATGCAGGCGCTGGGGCGGTTCCTGGACGCGCCGGACCGTCCGCTGCGGCTGACGCTGCGGCCGCCGCAACCGCTGAACCTGTTGATGCTGGGCGTGGCCCTGTCGATGGCCGGCGACCCGTCCACCGCCGGCCTGCTGGGCCTGTCCATCAGCACGCCATGACGTCCCGCCCCACGGATGCCGTGCATGTCGTGGGGGCATCCGGGCGGTCGGGGGCGGCGTTGTGCCGCGCCCTGTCGCGGTTGGATATTCCGGTCGTGCCGGTGGTGCGCGACGCGGCGCGCTGGCAGGCCACCGGGCTGGACGGATCATCCCGGGTCGCGGACCTGACCGGCCCGGCCGGTACGTTGCGCGCGGCGCTGGCCGATGCCACGCGGGTGGTCAGCACCGCCCATGCGCGGCATGTGCCGGCCCTGCTGGCGGCCATGCCCCCAGGTGCCACGCTGGTCTGCCTGGGCAGCACGCGCAAATTCACCCGCTGGCCCGACGATCACGGCAACGGGGTGCTGGCGGGCGAGGCCGCGCTGCTGCGGTCAGGCCGCGATGGGGTGATCCTGCATCCCACCATGATCTATGGCGCGCAGGGCGAAAACAACGTCCAGCGCCTGGCGGCGCTGCTGCGCCGCCTGCCGGTCACGCCCTTGCCGGGCGGCGGACGGACGCTGGTACAGCCGGTCCATCAGGACGACGTCACCAGCAGCCTGGTCGCGGCGCTTCGCCGCCCGTGGCACGGCCCCCATGCCCTGGTGATCGCGGGCGCGACGCGGCTGACCTATCGGGATTTCGCGGCGACCGTCGCGCGGCACGCAAGACTGCGCCCACGCCCGGTGCTGGCGGTGCCGGCGGGGGCAATGATGGCGGCGGCCGCGATCGCACGATGGATTCCCGGCCTGCCGTCGGTCGGGCCGGCCGAAATCCGGCGCCTGCTGGAAGACAAGGCCTTCGATATCGGGGATATGGAACGGGAACTGGGGATCGTGCCGATCCCTCTGGAAGAGGGCCTGTCGCGCCTCTTCCCGAAGTGAATTTCCACCTTGTCGGGAAATCCGCTGGGGCGAACGACGGGGCTCGAACCCGCGACCACCGGTACCACAAACCGGCGCTCTACCAGCTGAGCTACGTCCGCCACAGCGGGCTGTGATTTAGAGAAGCTCGTCCGGCACGTCAATCACCCACAGGGTGAAAAAGAGCCCGGCCTTGCCCGGCGTTCCTACAAATCGCGCACGCCGGCCCGAATCCGGGCCACGGCTTCGGCCAGGATCGGGTCCTTCTTGCAGAAGGCGAATCGCACCAGATGGTCCGGTGCGTTGTCGGTACCATAGAAGGCCGAGACCGGAATCGCCGTGACCCGGCACCGTTCGGTCAGGGCACGGCAGAACGCCACGTCGTCCCCCGCGAAACCGGTCGAGCGGATATCCGCCACGATGAAATAGCTGCCGTCGCACGGCAGCACGTCGAAGCCGGCGGCGCGCAGCCCGTCGGACAACAAGTCGCGCTTGGCCTGCATGTCGGCGGCAAGGGTGGTGAAATAATCCGTATCCTTGTCCAGCCCCACCGCGACCGCGCGCTGCAGGTTCGGCGGCGTGGTGAAGGTCAGAAGCTGGTGCGCCTTGGCGACGGTCGCGGCGATGGCGGCCGGCGCGGTGACATAGCCGACCTTCCATCCGGTCAGCGAGAAGCTCTTGCCCGCGCTGCCGATGCGCACGCAACGCGGGCGCATGCCCGGCAGGGTCATCAGCGGGATATGGCGCGCACCGCCGAATGTCAGGTGCTCGTACACCTCGTCACAGATCGCATAGACCTGGTGGCGCGCCACCAGGTCGGCGATGAAGGCCAGTTCGTCCGGGCCGAAGACCTTGCCCGTCGGGTTCATCGGGGAATTGAGCATGATTGCCTTGGTCCTGGGCCCGAAAGCCGCCGCCAGTTCGGCACGCGGCAGGGACCAGTCCGGCGGTGTCAGGCGCACCGGCCGCGCCACGGCACCCAGCGCGCGGATCACCGGCAGGTAGGTGTCATAGAGCGGTTCCAGCACCACGACCTCATCCCCCGGATCGACCATCGCCATCAGCGAGGCCGCCAGGGCCTCGGTCGCGCCGGAGGTCACGATCACCTCGGTCGCCGGATCGACCGACAGGCCATAGAATCGCGCGTTCGACCGCGCGACCGCCGTCCGCAGTTCCGGGACCCCGGTCAGGGGCGGATACTGGTTGCGGCCGTCGCGCAGGGCCGCCGCCGCGGCTTCGATCAGATCGGCCGGTCCTTCGGTGTCCGGGAAGCCCTGGCCCAGATTGATGGCGTCATGCCGCGCCGCCAGCGCCGACATGACGGTGAAGATCGTCGTCGGCAGGCCGGACAGCATGCTGTTCAGCGATTTCATGAACATCCTTCCTTCGGACCCCGTCCTGTGGGCCCTTCCCTGCTGCGATCCGTGCTGCAATCCGCCGGCCATGCGCAGATGTGCGTAAAATGCCGGCCTTTTGCAATCCGATCCGATTGCCCGAAAGCGCAACCCGTGCAACGGTGTCAGGTACGGGCGGCCCGCGGCGCCCACGGGATCGGGCGGGCGGCCCGGGCGTGTGCACATCGCTGCCCCGGGATTTCGGGGCTGCCCGGGGACATGACGACGCGGCATGAAAAAGATCGAGGCCATCATCAAGCCCTTCAAGCTGGACGAGGTGAAGGACGCCCTTCACGAGATCGGCCTGATGGGCATCTCGGTGACCGAGGCCAAGGGATTCGGCCGCCAGAAAGGCCACACCGAACTGTATCGTGGCGCCGAATACATCGTCGATTTCCTGCCGAAGGTGAAGCTGGAGATCGTCTGCGCCGACAACCTGGTGGACCGCGCCGTCGAGACGATCATGGCCGCCGCGCGCACCGGGCGCATCGGTGACGGCAAGATCTTCATCCTGCCGGTGGAAGACGTCATCCGCATCCGCACCGGAGAGCACGGCGAGGAGGCCATCTGACCCGCCGCGCCACCATCCCCTTCCCGGCCGACGGAGACCGGTGCCCCCGTGGACACCGGCATGCTCCCGATGGCTGGTCCCGGGGGCCGTATGTCCTATCGACAACGGCGCCCCAGTCTCGTAACCGTTTCACCGCCGTGTCGTTCGGCATCCCAAGTTAAGGCAGGTAATCAGCAATGGCGAAAAAAGCCCCGAGTTCAGCTCCGACCACGACTCCGTCCCCATCGGCGGAGGCTGTTGCCAAGGTATTCAGCCTGATCCAGGAACATTCCGTGGAACTGGTGGACCTGCGCTTCACGGACCCGCGCGGCAAGTGGCACCACACCACGCAGCATATCTCGACGATCGAGCAGGACACGTTCCGCGACGGCTTCATGTTCGACGGATCGTCCATCGTCGGCTGGAAGGCCATCAACGAGAGCGACATGGTGCTGCTGCCCGACCCGACGACGGCGGTCATGGACCCGTTCTCGGCCAAGCCGCAGTTGATCCTGATCTGCGACATCATCGAGCCCTCGACCGGGCAGTTCTACAATCGCGACCCCCGCGCCACCGCCAAGCTGGCCGAGGCCTACCTGAAGTCCACCGGCCTGGGCGACACGGCGTTTTTCGGTCCGGAAGCCGAATTCTTCGTCTTCGACAGCGTCAAGTTCGGCACGGGCCCGAATTTCGGCATCTACCAGCTTGACAGCATCGAGGGGCCCGGCGCCTCGCTGAAGGACTATCCCGAGGGCAACATGGGCCATCGCCCGACGGTGAAGGGCGGCTATTTCCCCGTCCCGCCGGTCGACAGCGAAAACGACCTGCGCGCCGAGATGCTGTCCACGATGGGCGAGATGGGCCTGCCGATCGAAAAGCATCACCACGAGGTCGCGCAGTCGCAGCACGAGCTGGGCACCAAGTTCGCGACGCTGGTGAAGTCCGCCGACTTCATGCAGATCTACAAATACTGCGTGCACAACGTCGCCCATTCCTACGGCAAGTCCGCGACGTTCATGCCGAAGCCGATCTATGGCGACAACGGATCGGGCATGCACGTCCACCAGTCGATCTGGAAGAGCGGCAAGCCGGTCTTCGCCGGCAACGGCTATGCCGACCTGTCGGACCAGGCGCTGTATTACATCGGCGGCATCATCAAGCACGCCAAGGCGCTGAACGCCTTCACCAACCCGTCGACCAATTCCTACAAGCGCCTGATCCCGGGCTTCGAGGCGCCGGTGCTGCTGGCCTATTCGGCGCGCAACCGCTCGGCGTCCTGCCGCATCCCGTATGCGACCAGCCCGAAGGCCAAGCGCGTCGAGGTCCGCTTCCCCGACCCGACCGCCAACCCCTACCTGGCGTTCGCGGCCATGCTGATGGCCGGCCTGGACGGCATCAAGAACAAGATCCATCCGGGCGATGCCATGGACAAGGATCTGTACGACCTGCCGCCCGACGAGCTGAAGCAGATCCCGACCGTCTGCGGATCGCTGCGCGAGGCGCTGGAGGCCCTGACGGCCGATCATGAGTTCCTGCTGGCCGGCGGCGTGTTCACCAAGGACCAGATCGAGAGCTATATCGACATCAAGTGGCAGGAAGTGTTCAAGTTCGAACACACCCCGCACCCGGCCGAGTTCGAGATGTACTACTCCGTCTGATCCCGGCGGGATTGACGAAAAAAGGGGGCGCCGGACCGATTGGGTCCGGCGCCCCTTTTTCGTTCGGCACGCCCTCAGACGCGGGCGTGGAGACGACCCTCACCCGCCAGTTCGCGGCGAGTACGGTCCAGTTCCTCGCTATAGCGGCGCAGGGCGTGCTGTTCGGTCAGCAGTCCCAGCACCATGCGGGATTCCATGCCATCGACCACCACCAGCGCGTCGCTTTCCGCCTGTTCGAAACGGGCGATCGCGTCGCGCAGGTTCATCTGCGGCATCAGCATCACGTCGCGATACTGGGCGAAGCGGGTCAGGTCCTCGGTCGCACGCGCCGTTTCGGCATACAGGTCGGGCACCTGCACCAATCCGACATAGCGGCCCGCGCCGTCGACCAGGACGAAGCGTTGCGCCGCGCCCAGCGGATAGGCATGCCGGGCCTCCTGGACCGTCGTCGTCTGGCACATCGCCTTCACGTCACGGCGCATCATCCGCCCGACCGTCAGCGTGCGAATCCAGCCGACATCGACCGCCGAACGGATGGATTCCCCGCGCAGGTGGAACCGCCAGGTGGCGAAGGAGTAGCCGAAGGTCCGGCGCACGGTCAGGCCGGAAATCACCGACGCCACCAGCACCGCGACGGTCAGCGGCAGGCTGCCCGTCATTTCCAGCGCCAGGAACACCATCGTCATGGGCCCGCCGACCACCGCCACGGCCATGGCGCTCATGCCCACCAGGGCGCAGAGTTCCGCTGAAAGCGGATTGGCCGAGACCAGCGCCAGACCACCACCGAACGCCGCCCCGGTCAGGACGCCCAGATACAGCGATGCGAAGAACAGGCCGCCCCGGAACCCCGACCCGATCGAGACCGACGAGGCCACCGCCTTCAGCGCCAGCAGGACCAGGATCCATCCGGTCGGGTGGCCCTGTTCCAGCGCGACGCGCATCGCCCAGTGGCCCGACGACAGCACCGAGGGCGAAACCAGCGCCATCGTGCCGACGATCGTCCCGCCCACGGCCGGACACATCCAGGCCGGCAGGCCGGAGCGGCGAAACAGGGTTTCGGCCAGGGTCACGCAATACATCAGCGCCACCCCCAGCAGGGCGGCCACGATTCCCAGGGTCGCGATCGGCAGGTAATCGTCCATCCGCAGCCCCGCCGGCAGGTCCACGGTCACGCCGGGGGCCGCGCTGTGCAGCAGGTGCGTCACCCCGATGGCGCAGATCGACGCCGCCGCGACCGGCGCAAGGTTGGCCAGCGAATAGGTGCCGATCACCAGTTCGAAGGCATAGAACGCCCCGGCCAGCGGCGCGTTGAACGCCGCGCCGATGGCGCCGGCGGCACCACATCCGACCAGCAGGCGCAGATCCTCGCGCCGGACCCGGAACATGCGCCCCAGTCGCGAGCCGGTAGCGGCACCGATCTGCGTAAACCCGGCCTCCAGCCCCACCGAGGCGCCGACCGAATTCGACAGGACCGTCTGAAGGGCGACGATGGCGCTGTCCAGCGTGGACATGCGGCCGCCATGCAGCGCGTTCGCCTCGATCGGGTCGACCGGACGGCCGGGGGCATAGCGCGCGATCAGCACACCCAGCAGCCCCAGCACCAGCCCGCCCAGGCTGGGCACCAGGATGGCGCGGAGGGGCGCGATGGACGGCAGGCCCGAAATGCGGCCATCCCCGCCGACGGCGAACAGCACCCGATGCGCCAGCAGCGTGGCATGGGTCATGGCGCTGACCAGCAGGCCGGCCCCGGTGCCCACGCAGGCCGCCAGCACGACCAGCCAGATCTCGTCCGCCCGCACCAGCGCACGCAGGACGCGCGGCACCTGCGAGACCCGGTCGTCCCGCGCAAGCCCCTTCGCCGGCCCCCCTTCCGACAGGGATGCCCCGCGATGACGGAACAGATGAGTCAACAGGCCGAGGGTGGAAGACGACACGACAAGCCACTTTCGCGCGGCGCCCATGCGGCGGCGGGACACCCGTGCCGACTATTTGAAGTCATGCACCGGTCCGATCAACTCAAATTACGCCATAACCGTCGCAGCACCATTCCTGCTGACCATTCCTGCTGCCGGAGAGTCGTCTCGTGTCCGCTCCCTCGCTATGCCCTGGCCTGCCCCACCACATGCGCGCGGTCGTCGTCCGTGATCCCGGGCCGCCCGATGCCATGGAACTGGCGGACCTGCCCCTGCCCCTGCCCGGCCCGGGCGAGGTCCTGGTCCGGGTCATGGCCGCCGGCGTGAACCGGCCCGACATCATGCAGCGCCAGGGCCTGTATCCGCCGCCCCCCGGCGCCAGCCCGATCCTGGGGCTGGAAATCGCGGGCGAGGTCGTCGCGGGCCGCCCCGACGGGTCCTGGCCCGCGACCGGCACGCGCGTCTGCGCCCTGACCAATGGCGGCGGGTATGCCGAATATTGCGCAGTGCCGGCCGGACAATGCCTGCCCTGGCCCGAAGGGTATGACGCCATTCGCGCCGCCGCCCTGCCGGAGACGTTCTTTACCGCCTGGTCGAACCTGGCCATGACCGCGCACCTGGCCGCCGGCGAGTCCGTGCTGATCCATGGCGGCAGCGGCGGCATCGGCACCGCCGCGATCCAGACCACCCGGGCGCTGGGGGCGATTCCGTACGTCACGGTGGGGTCTGCCGAAAAGGCCGCGCTGTGCGTGCGGCTGGGCGCCGAGGCCGCGATCGACTACCGCAGCGAGGATTTCGTCGCGCGAATCGGCACCCTGACCGGCGGGCGGGGCGTGGACGTGGTACTGGACGTGATCGGCGGCCCGTATCTGGACCGCAACCTGCGCTGCCTGGCCCCGGACGGGCGCCTGGTCATCATCGCGCTGCAGGGTGGGGCGAAGGCGCAGGATGTGGGCGTGGCCCGCATCATGACCCGCCGCCTGACGGTGACGGGCACGACGCTGCGCCCCCGTGACACGGCATACAAGGCGCAGGTCGCGGACGGGCTGCGCCGGACGATCTGGCCCGGGCTGGCGGACGGGACGATCGCGCCGGTGATTCACGCCACCTTCCCCTTTGCGCGCGTCGCCGAAGCCCATAAGCTCATGGAATCGGGTGCCCATTCGGGCAAGATCGTCCTGAGCCTGGTGCCGGCATAAAAGGGAAGGACCATGCCATCGTGCTGCTGAACGTCATCGCGCGCGGGCCCGAGGACCAGTCGGGGGGCGAGTCCGCGCGGCCGCCCATCGTCCTGCTGCACGGCCTGTTCGGGCGCGCGCGCAACCTGGGCTTCTTCCAGCGGCGGCTGGCCCGGACGCGGCGGACGCTGGCCATCGACCTGCGCAACCACGGCGACAGCCCGCACGGCCCGATGGACTACAACACCATGGCCGACGACCTGCTGGATACGCTGGCCCACCACGCGGCGCTGCCCGCGACCCTGGTGGGCCATTCGATGGGGGGCAAGGTCGCGATGACGCTGGCCCTGACCCGGCCGGGCATGGTCCACAGCCTGCTGGTGGCCGATATTCCGCCGGCCCGTACCGGGCACGGCCAGTTCTCGCTGGGCGAGCAGATGCTGCGGGTGAAGTTCCCGCCCTACCTGAACCTGGCCGAGGCCGACGCCCTGCTGCGCCCCGAAATCCCCAATGCCGACGTGCGGGCGCTGATGCTGCAGAATATCCGGCTGGGCGAGAATCCGGGCTGGATCATCGGGCTGCGCGACATCGTGTCGTCGATGACCAACATCGAAAGCTGGCCCTACATCCCCGAGGGCTATACCTATCCCGGACCGACCCTGTTCCTGGCCGGCGGCAATTCACCCTATATCCGTCGGGAACATTTCGGGGTGATGCGCCGGCTGTTTCCCAATTACTGGCTGGAACGGATCGAAGAGGCCGGCCACTGGCTGCATGTCGAAAACCCGACCCGCTTCGCCGCGCTGCTGGAAGCCTTCACCGAACAATATTGACGCTACGCGGTCATGGGGTTGGCGCGGTCCGGCGGCTTCACCGCATCCGCCGCGCGCCACAGATACCACGCCGCCGCCGACCGATAGGGGCTCCAGTCCGCCGCAATAGCAGCCAGTTGCTTCGGTCGGGGCTGGGCGTCCAGCCCCTTCAGCAATCGCCACCCCTCGCGCACGCCGAAATCGTCCACCGGCATGATGTCCAGCCGGCCCAGCGAGAAGATCAACAGCATTTCGACCGTCCAGCGCCCGATGCCGCGCAGGCTGACCAGGCGGGCGATCAGTTCGGCGTCTGACAGCGATTCCGCCTGGCGGCGCGAGGGCACCAGCCCGTCCAGCCGCGCCTTGGCGACGCCATGCATCGCCACGATCTTGGACCCCGAGAACCCGCAGCCGCGCAGGGCTTCGACCGGCAACGCCAGCAACGCCGCCGGATCGGGGAACACGCCGCCGGCCAGCGCCACCATCCGCCCCAGAATGGCCTGCGCCGCCCGCCCATGAAGCTGCTGATGCGCGATGGCGTCCACCAGCGCCTCGTACGGCTCGCGCGCCGCATGCATGCGCAGGCCGCACGGCCCGATCCGGGCCACCAGGGCCGCCAGATCGGGATCGGCGGCGGACAGGTGGGCACGAATGGCGCGGTCCAGTTCGGGGGACACGGCGGAGATCGGTTCGGAGACCGGAACGACGGATGACATGCCCCATGGCAACAGAGTTCTTGTGGCAACACAATCCTGTCGGTGGCAACATGACAGGGTGGCAACATGACAACGGGATCGCCACAGGGTAGGGTCCCGATCGCAATGGAACGCGCCGCAGGCGACCACGCGGAGAATCCCGGCTTTTCATGACGGTGACACTCAGTCCTTCCTCCCGCCACCGCCAGGCCGAGGAGCCCGTCCTGATCCCGCGCGGCAAGGGAGCAGGGCGTGGCCCGGGGCGTCCGGCCGCCCCCGAGGCGTCCGCGGGCCGCCCTGACGGGCGCGAGGGCCTGCGCCCCGTTCCGGTAGCCCGCCCCCACGACTATCGCCCCCTGCGCCGTGCCGGCGCGCCGATGATTCGCCCCGACACGTTGGAAGAACCGGGCGTCACCACCGTCCTGGGCCTGTCGGCGGCGCTGCACCTGATCCTGCTGGCCATCATCCTGCAGGCGGCGCGGCATCATGCCGGCACCCAGTCGGCGCCCGAAAATCCGTCGGTCGAAATGATGTTCGCCCCCCCCGCGTCCAGCGGGCTGCAGGGGCGCAATTCACCCGACCAGGCCGGCGGGTCCGGGGCGCAGCCCAACAAGCCCACGCCCGACACCCCGCAGCCCGAGCAGCCGCAGACCAGCGATTCGTCGCCGTCGCCGACCGTGCCGTCGCCGCAGACGCCCGCCGCGCCGCCGCTGCCGCGCACGCCGTCGGACCAGACGCTGCCCGACCAGCCATCGACCTCGCCCCCCAATCCGGCGCAGCAGAGTCCCGGCCAGGCTGCCCAGCCCGCGCCGCACCCGACGCCGCATCACACCCGGCCCGCGCGCCCGCGCGCGCCCACCCATGCGCCGTCCCCCTTCGATACGCCGATGGACCTGTCCTTTGCCCCCTCACCCGGTCCGACGCGCCAGCGGCGCGGGCGGGCCGGCGGGTCCGGCAGCCCGATCGACCTGTCGGTCGGCCCGCTGGTCCGCAACGGGCAGCTCAACACCCCCTATTCGACCCAGACCCAGATCCACGGCGTCAGCGAAGATTACGGCGAGGAGATCGATCGCTGGATCCGCAGCCACATGTTCTACCCCGAGGAAGCCGCCCGCGCGGGCGAGGACGGCGAATCCTCGGTCCATGTGGTGCTGGACCGCAGCGGACGGGTGAAGGCGGTGCGCCTGACCGGCCAGTCGGGGTCGTACTACCTGGATGCCGCCACGACGGGCATGTTCCATGGCGCCGAACTGCCGCCCGTGCCCCCTGACATGGTCGGGGACCATTTCGATATCGACCTGACGATCAACTATATCCTGCTGCGGCGCTGACCCCGCCCCGGCGTGCGAGAAGGGCGGCACATGACCGACGACATGGCGACGATCCGCGACCGGATGGGCACGGATTTCGAGGCCTTCACCGATGCCGGCGAAGCCGTGGAGCGGATCGCCGAGATCTATGACTCCGGCGTGCGGGCCCTGCGCGCCGCCTTCGCCGGCCGCAAGGCCGGGGACGGACCGGCGCCGACCTATCCCTATCTGGCCTTCCCGGTCGATCGCTCGCCGCCGCCCGAGGAAATGCGCCCGCCCTTCGACGTGGTGCTGGAGCCGGGATTCTACGGCACCACGCTGACCCGTCCGGAACTGTTCCGCGAGTATTGGCACGAGCAGATCGACATCCTGCTGCGCCATTACCGCCAGCCGGTGCTGGTCGGCCGGTCGCGGCGGCCGATCCCGCTGCCCTATGTGATGGAAGAGGCCGTCACCGCGATCACCGAGGACGATCTGCGCCTGCTGCAGCGCCATTTCGCGCTGCCCGACCTGCATGCGACGGACGACATGATCGCCAATTGCGCGCTGATCCCCCAGCCGGGCGAGCCGCGTCCGCTGGCGCTGTTCACCGCCGAGCGGACCGATTATTCGCTGGCGCGGCTGCATCATTACACCGGCACGTCGCCCCGCCATGTGCAGCGCTTCATTCTGCTGACCAACTACCAGCGCTATGTCGACGCGTTCCGCGACTATGGCCGTGCGCAGGTGGACCAGGGGGGCGAGTACGACCGGTTCGTCGAACCCGGCGACCTGATCCATCGCCGGCATGACGCGGCCACGGCGCCCCAGCATGCCGGCCTGCCGCAGATGCCGGCCTATCATTTGTGCCGCCCGGACGGGGACGGCATCACGCTGGTCAATATCGGCGTGGGGCCGGCGAACGCGAAGACCATTACCGACCACCTGGCGGTGTTGCGGCCGCATTGCTGGCTGATGGTGGGGCATTGCGCCGGGCTGCGCCGGACGCAGCGGCTGGGCGATTATGTGCTGGCCCACGGCTATGTCCGCGACGACCACGTGCTGGACGACGACCTGCCGCCCTGGGTGCCCGTGCCCCCGATCGCGGAGGTGCAGGTCGCCTTGCAGGAGGTCACGGCCCGCGTGACCGGGCTGCGCGATTCGGAACTGAAGACCCGGCTGCGCACCGGCACGGTGATGACGACCGACAACCGGAACTGGGAATTGCGGCTGAATGCCCTGTTCACCCAGATCAACATGTCGCGATCCATCGCGGTGGACATGGAGTCCGCGACCATCGCGGCCAACGGCTTCCGCTTCCGCGTGCCGTACGGAACGTTGCTGTGCGTGTCGGACAAGCCGCTGCATGGCGAACTGAAACTGCGCGGCATGGCGAACGCGTTCTATCGCGAGCGCGTGTCGCAGCACCTGACCGTGGGGATCGAGACGATGCGCCTGCTGCGCGCGCAGGGGGTGGACCGCCTGCATTCCCGCAAGCTACGCGGCTTCGACGAACCGCCCTTCCGCTGACCCTTCCGCCCTTCCATCCCAGGAGCCTCGCGTGACCGCCACCCGCACCGCACCGGAACCTACCGCCCCGCAATCCGCCGGCCGCCCGACAGTCGCGCCCACGATCCGCGTGGTGGCGATGCCGGCCGACGCCAATGCCTCGGGCGATATCTTCGGGGGCTGGCTGATGTCGCAGATGGACCTTGCCGCCGGCACGGCGGCGGCCCTGCGCGCCCGGGGGCGCTGCGTGACGGTTGCGATCGACAAGGTGGTGCTGCACCAGCCCGTACTGATCGGTGACGAGGTCAGCCTGTACGCCACCATAACCCGCGCCGGGCGCACGTCGATGTCGATCCACGTCGAGACCTGGCGCCGCGCCCGGCATTCACACGAGAGCATCAAGGTGACCGAAGGCGTCTTCACCTTCGTCGCGATCGACGACGAACGCCGGCCCCGGCCGCTGCCGCCGGAAGGGGAGTGAGGCGATCGCCTAGAAATCCGGCATCGTCGGGGCCAGGTGCCCGCCCATGCGCAGCGGCGCCATGCGTCGGGCCAGGCCGGTCGCGTCGTCGGTTTCCACCATCATTCCGGCCAGGCTTGCCTCGCCCTCGGCGGGTTGCAGGCGCTCGCCGGGCATGCGGCGCAGGAAGCGGGCGATGGCCGCGTCCTTGCCCATGCCGATCACGCTGTCATAGTCCCCGCACATGCCGGCGTCGGTCTGGTAGGCCGTGCCGCCCGGCAGGATGCGGTGATCGGCCGTGGGCGTGTGGGTGTGGGTGCCCACCACCAGCGAGGCGCGGCCGTCCAGCACATGGCCCATCGCCCATTTCTCGCTCGACGCCTCGGCGTGGATATCCACCACCACCGCATGCACCGTCACGCCCAGCCGGTGCCGGCCCAGAATATCGGTCACGGCGCGGAACGGGTCGTCCAGCGCGTCCATGAACTGGCGGCCCATGACATTGACCACCAGCGCCTTGCGCCCATCGACCAGCCCGACCACGACGCTGCCCTGTCCGGGCGTGCCGGGGGGATAGTTGGCGGGGCGGATGATGCGGGGCTCGGTGCCGATCTGGCCCACCAGGTCCTTGCGGTCCCAGGCATGGTTGCCCAGGGTGATGACATCGGTCCCGGCGGCGAACAGGTCCTGGGCGATGGACAGCGACAGGCCGAAACCATGGCTGGCGTTCTCCCCATTCACCACCACGAGGTCCAGCCGCAAATCCCGCCGCAGGCCCGGCAGCGCGGCGATGACGGCGTCGCGCCCCGTGCGCCCGACGATATCACCCAGAAACAAGATCCGCACCCGGCCTTCCTTTTCCCGTCGTCCGCCCCGGACGTCAGGCGCCGCAGCGGATGGTTTCGCGTTCGGTCACGATGACCGGCAGGGGGACGTCGTGACGCCCCACCGGCACCGCCGGCACTTCCTGTGCCGACAGCCCGTAGCCCGCCGCCGGCACCGAATCCAGTCCGGCCAGCGTGCGGTCGTAATAGCCGCCCCCGTATCCCAGCCGGAAGCCCCGCCTGTCAAAGCCCAGCAGCGGCACGAACACGAAATCGGGGCGCACGACCGGGCCGTCGGGATGAAGCGTGCCGAACCGGCCCGCCTGCATCGGCACGCCCGGGCGCCACAGGCGAAAGCGCAGGGGATGGCCGCGCGGGGGCGTTTCGGGCAGCAGCACGCCATAGCCGCCGTGATGCAGTTCGGCGCACAGGCCGCGCAGGTCGATTTCACCCGGAAGGGGCCATACGGCGGCAACCGTGGCGCCCGGACGCAGGCCGCCACGGACGCAATCGGCCATGCGCCGGCACAGCGCGGCAGGCGTGTCCGCCGGCAGCGGGGCGGCACGAAGCGTACGCAGCCGCCGGCGCAACGCCGCCTTGGCCTCGGCCAGCGCGGGCGCGTCGGATGCGGGATCGTGTTGGGGAAGAATGTGCGGAGCCACCATGGCCGTTGGTCTTTCAGCCCTCCCGGACCTGCTCACGCAGGTGGGCGCCAGATAACATGACCAGGATCACGCCAGAGCCAGCTCCCTAAGGAAGTGCTTATCGGCCCAGGGGTTGAGTTGCCTGACAAGCCGGGTAGCCCCGCACCTGCAATCTAGTCCTGTTCCAGCGCCGCCGCAATGTTTTCCGCCCGTTCGACCAGCAGGGCAAGCTGCTCGCGCCGGCGGTCGTTCTCGACGCGGGCCTGCCTGGCTTCGGCCAGTTGACGCGATGTGTCCTCGGGCATCTTCTCGGCCGACAGATCGTGGATTTCGTCAGCCATCAGCAGCGCGGCCAGGGCCAGGATGCGGGCCTCGCCGCTCTGGCCGCCCATGGCGCGGATGCGGTCGATACGGCGCTCGACCTCCTGCGCCATGGCCTGCAGGTGGCGTTCCTGCCCGTCCTTGCAGCCGATGACATAGGAATAGCCGTTGATACGGACCGTCACCTGCGCCATGGGTCAGCGATCCTCGTCATCATGGTCGGCATCGGGACCGATCGCGTCGCGGACGCGGGCGATCAGGATATCGATGTTGGCGGCCAGGGCATGCAGGTCAATAGCGTGGGGATCGGGGGCCTGCGGAGCGGGCGCATACGGAGCGGCCGCCGGCGCGGCCTCGCGCCGACGGTCCAGCGCGAACGCGATTCGGTTCAGCGCCTGTTCCAGCCGGTCGGCGGGCTCCATCGCCCCTGCCCCGCCCGGCTTGTCCGATCCTTCAGCCTGCCCCACGGTCGTGCTTCCCGCCCCCTCGACGATGCTTCTTGAACAGATCGCGCGCGCGGGGTTCAACGTCAAGCGAATGATCCATCCCGCCCCCCCCTTGCGCGTCTTCACCGTCGCGTCGGCAGCGCAGATCCGCGCCGTGCTGGCCGCCCTGCGCGCGGGCGGCGGGGAAGACGCCGCGTCCTGGGCCCTGCTGTCGCCGCCCGATGCCGGATGTTTCATGGGCCCGGCCTGGTGGCGGGCGCTGCTGGCGGAAACCGGGGCCGGGCTGCCCGCCTACCTGGATTGCGGCGCCTCGGCCGGGCGCGCGGTCGAGGCGCTGGGCCTGGGGCTGCGCCATATCGTGCTGCATGCGTCCTGCCCGCAGGGGGATACCGTGCGGCTGCTGGCCGCGTCGCTGGGGGCCACATGCCTGGACCGCCGCCCCGGCACCCCGTGCCCCCCTGTCGCATTCGGCCGTCACGCCGTATGATCGATGTGCGATGAATGACTGCCAGCTCTATCTTGTCACCCCCCCTGCCCTTGATCCGGCCGCGTTCGCGCCCGATCTGGCCCGTGCCCTGGATGCCGGTGCGGTCGCCGCCGTCCAGCTGCGCCTGACGGACGCCACCGACGACGCCGTCCTGCGCGCCGTCGACGTGCTGCGCCCCGTGGCGCAGGAGCGGGATGTCGCCTTCATCCTGAACGGCCGGCCGGACCTGGCCCGCCGCACCGGATGCGACGGCGTGCATATCGATGCCCCGGACCTGCAGGACGGCACGGAGTTGGCCCGTATCCGCGCCATCCTGGGCGAGGACCTGCAACTGGGCGTTTCCTGCCGCGACAGCCGCGACCTGGCCATGCGGGCGGGAGAGGCCGGGGCGGATTACGTGTCCTTCGGCGCGTTCTTTCCCTCGGCATCGGTGGAAACCCCGGTCCTGGCGGACCCCGCGCTGCTGGCCTGGTGGACGACGATGATGGAATTGCCGGTGGTGGCGATCGGCGGCATCACGCCCGCGAACTGCGCGCCGCTGGTGCAGGCGGGGGCGGATTTCCTGGCGGTGATCGGCGCCGTCTGGTCGCATCCCGACGGCCCGGCGGCCGGCGTGCGCGCCATGAATGCCGCCATCGACGCGGCATGACCCCAAAGGCCTGATCGACGGTCAGCCGGGCCGGGGCGCCGGCGGCAGCAGGGACTGGGTCAGGTAGAGCACGCCGTTGGATTGCGGCAGGCCCTCGATCCACACGCGCGCGACCTGGCCCGCGCCGTTGGACAGGACCAGACGGCCGGTCCCCGGTTCGGCCCCGACCAGGACCGTGCCACCCCCCACCGTCCGCAGCGTGGCCCAGCCGTGCGGCGCCGCAGCAATCATCCGCCGCAGCAGCGGCGCGGGATAGGCCCCCCGCACGACGCTGTAGCCCAGGGCCTGGCGCAGCACGTCCCCCGACGCGGCCGACGGCGCATTGGTGGATTGGGCGAACGCCTCCATCGGGATATTGGGAATGGCGAAGACGGTGAAGGGGCCCGCCTGGTCCAGCAGCGCCATCAGCCCAGCGCGTTCCATGGCCCGGACATAATCGGCCAGTTCGATGCTGCCGCGCAGATTTTCGTCCAGCGGCCGGTCGCGGTAGCTGGGCGCGTCCGGGGCGCCATAGGCCACCTGGCTGTCCGGGCGCCCCTCGTTCCGGGCCGGCGCGTAGGTCCGTTGCACGGACACGGTCGGGATGGCGTCGGCCACGCTGCCGCCACGCACCAGCAGCGGGTCCTGCCGGGCCGGCGCGGCGCATGCCGCCGGCAGCCCGGCAAGAAGAAGACAGGACCCTACGATGCGCGCCGAGACCATGCTGTTCTCCCCCCGTTTCGGGCGGCGATCAGCACCCGTCGCCGCGCATCGTCCAGGCGGACACACGCCCGGCGACGATTTCGAACGTCGTCTGGCACGAACTGGTGTAGTAGGTGCCGCCCCAGCCGCCTCCACCCCAGCCACCGCCGCCCCAGCCGCCACCCCAGCCGCCCCAGCCGCCCCAGCCAGGACCGCCCCAGCCGCCGCCCCAACCCGGGCCGCCGCCCCAACCCCAGCCCCAGCCCGCGCCGCCGGGCGCATAATTGGTCTGGTTGTCGATATAGGCCAGGAAGGTATGGCCCTGGGCCTCGTACGACCGGGTGGGCACCCCGAACGTGCGGATCACGTCCACTTCGCCCCGCCCGACCATCGAGTTGAGCAGTCTCCTCTGCTCGGGAGAGGGGACCTCGCATGCCGTCAGGGCAAGCAGGGCAGCCAGCGGTAGAAGCGAGATGTATTTCATGACACCGATAACCGAACGTGAAGGAAAATAATTACAGCCACGTTAAGATAACACGGCCGACGTTGAGGCGGCCTGTCTGTAAAGGTTACAAATATTTCAACCCATCCACTGGATATCTCCTATCCGTAACGCACCGGCGGCCAGCATGACCAGGCGGTCGAACCCCAGCGCGATCCCGGCGCAGGGCGGCAGGTGGTCCAGCGCGGCCAGCAGGGCTTCGTCCATCGGCCACGCCGTTGCGGGCGCCGCCCCGTACAACGCGGCACGGCGCTCCCGGTCGGCCATGAAACGCCGCCGTTGTTCCACGGGATCGGTCAATTCTTCGAACGCGTTCGCAAGCTCGATCCCGCCGGCATAGAGTTCGAAACGCAGTGCGGTGCGCGGGTCCGCCGGGTCGCGCCGGGCCAGCGCCGCCTGGCTGGCCGGCCAATGGGTCAGGAAGGTCGGCCGGTCGCGGCCGATCGCGGGTTCCACGCGTTCCATCAGCAGGCGGAAGAACAGGTCCTCCCAGTCCTCGCCGTCACGCAGGGCGCACCCCGCCGCCGCCGCCAGCGCCCCGGCGTCGCCTTCGGTCGGCAGCAGGTCCAGCCCGGCATGGCGGGCGAAGGCCTGTTCCATCGTCAGGCGTTCGAACGGCGCGTCGATGCGGATTTCCGCCCCCGCCGCCAGCCCGCCGGGACGATGGACCACCGGCGGCAGGACGGCGCGCAGCAATGCCTCGGTCTCGTCCATCAGGCCGGACAAGGTGGCGCCGGGACGGTACCATTCCAGCATGGTGAATTCCGGGGCATGCAGATGGCTGCCCTCGGCATTGCGCCAGACGCGGGCCAGTTGGAAGACCGGCAGGCCGGTCGCCGCGACGATGCGCTTCATCGCGAATTCCGGACTGGTATGCAGGAACAGCGCCTGCCGCGTGCCGTCATGATGTTCGCGTTCGGTCCTGAAGACGCGCAGATGCACCTCCTCGCCCGGGGTGGGGACGGCGCAGGGGGTTTCGACCTCCAGATAGCCGCGCGCGTCGAAGAAGGCCCGTATTCCGCGCCCGACCAGGGCGCGCCGCCGCAGCAGCGCCAGCCGCCCCGCGATGCGATCGGGGTCGTGATGGGGGCTGTCGGTCATGCGCGACTCCTGTTGCAGGACGAAATCCGGTCGAGTAGAGCCAGCCGATGACACGATCGGTCAACCTTCCCGAGGATACGCCCGCCCCGCCCGGCGCCGCACCGCCCGGCGCCGAGCCGGGCCGGACAGTGCGCGATGTGGCCGGCCTGGTGGCGGCCGGCCTGGTTTCCCCCGGCGC
Source organism: Gluconacetobacter diazotrophicus PA1 5 (assembly GCF_000021325.1). Classification (GTDB taxonomy): domain Bacteria; phylum Pseudomonadota; class Alphaproteobacteria; order Acetobacterales; family Acetobacteraceae; genus Gluconacetobacter; species Gluconacetobacter diazotrophicus. The sequence continues at coordinate 1,676,222 of NC_011365.1, forward strand.
GGTGCCGGCGCTGGAAGAGGTCGCCCGGCAGTACGCCACCGCCATCCCGCCCGCCTTCGCCGGGCTGATCACCCGTCCCGACGATCCGATCGGGTTGCAGGTCGTCCCGGACGCGTCCGAACTGACGATTGCCCCCCATGAACGGATGGACCCGATCGGCGACGACGCGCTGTCGCCCGTGCCGGGCATCGTCCACCGCTATGCCGACCGCGCGCTGCTGAAGCCGCTGCTGGTCTGTCCGCTTTATTGCCGGTTCTGCTTCCGGCGGGAACATGTGGGCCCCGATGGCGGCGTGCTGGACGATGCGGCGCTGGAGCGCGCGCTGGACTGGCTGCGCACCCACCCCGCCATCCGCGAGGTGATCCTGACCGGGGGCGACCCGCTGATGCTGTCGCCCCGCCGCCTGGGCGCGATCGTCCGGGCGCTGGGGGACATGCCCCATGTCACCACCATCCGTATCCACAGCCGCGTGCCGGTGGCCGATCCCGGCCGCATCACCGACGCGCTGGCCGACGCGATGGAAACCGACCGCGCGATGTGGGTGGTGGTGCATGCCAACCATGCCCGCGAATTCACCCCGGCCGCCCGCGCGGCCCTGCGGCGCATCCAGGCGCGGGCCATTCCGGTACTGGGCCAGTCGGTCCTGCTGCGGGGGGTCAATGACAGCGTCGCGGCGCTGGAGGCCCTGTTCCGCGCCATGGTCGAGGCCCGGATGAAGCCGTACTACCTGCATCAGCTGGACGCCGCCCCCGGCACCGCGCGTTTCCATGTGCCGATCGCCGAGGGACGGCGCCTGCTGGCCGGGCTGCGCGGCCGGGTGACGGGCCTGGCATGGCCGACCTATACGCTGGATATTCCGGGCGGATACGGCAAGGTGCCGCTGGGTCCGGATTACCTGGAACCGGAGGGGCCGGCGCCGGACGGGACGGGCCTGTCGGTGCGCGATCCGGCGGGGGGACGACACAAACTGGAGGCTGAATCGGCGGCCAACCTTGCCCTCGGCGCCCGAGAGGGTTAGAAGCCCGCCTTCCATACCCATCAATCGTTCATACCAACACAACCAGACAGGCCCCCCCATGAAACAGCAGGCGAACCTGATCCGTGCCGGACAGGTCATCGAGCACGACGGCCGTCGCTGGACTGTCCTGAAGCAGCAGATCATCACCCCCGGCAAGGGCGGCGCGTTCATCCAGGTGGAAATGCGCGACCTGAAGACCGGCAACAAGACGAACGAGCGCTGGCGCACCGCCGACACCGTCGAGCGTCTGCTGACCGAGGAAAAGGAATATACCTATTCCTACATGGACGGCGACAACATCGTCCTGATGGACCCCGAGACGTTCGAGCAGACGCTGCTGCCGCTGGACCTGCTGGGCGACCAGGCGCCGTTCCTGCAGGACAACATGGTGCTGGTGGTCAACCTGGTCGAAGGCGACCCGGTGGGCGTGACGCTGCCGGCGCAGGTCACGCTGGAGATCATCGAGGCCGACCCCGTGGTGAAGGGCCAGACCGCCAGCTCGTCCTACAAGCCGGCCAAGCTGTCGAACGGCGTGAAGACCATGGTGCCCCCGTTCATCGAGGCCGGCGAGCGCATCGTCGTCCGCACCGAGGACGCCAGCTACGTGGAACGCGCGAAGGGCTGAGGCCCTTATCGCGTTCCAGCCCCCTTCCTCCGCCGAACAGACAGGACCGACCATCGTGGCCATGCGACTCTCTCCCCACATGACGGTGATGCAGAACGCGGCCCAGAAGGCCGCGCGACGCCTGTTGCGCGACTTCAACGAGGTCGAGCAGCTGCAGGTCAGCATCAAGGGGCCGGGCGACTTCGTGTCGCAGGCCGACATGCGCGCCGAGGCGACGATCCGCGAGGAACTGCTGCGCGCCCGCCCGGGCTATGCCTTCCTGATGGAGGAGAGCGGGGCGTCGGGCGGCGACAACTGGACGTGGCGCTGGATCGTGGACCCGCTGGACGGCACCACCAACTTCCTGCACGGCATTCCGCAATGGGCCATTTCGATCGGCCTGCAGCGCCGCCTGCCGGACGGCAGCCTGGAGATGGCGGCGGGCCTGGTCTACAACCCCGCCGCCAACGAGATGTTCTGGGCGGAAAAGGGTGTCGGCGCGTTCCTCAACGAACGGCGCATCCGGGTGTCCGCCCGGCGCGACATGCTGGAAGCGCTGTTTGCTACCGGCATTCCCTTTGCCAAGATCCCCGCGCAACGCCGCCTGCCCTTCGCGCGGACGCTGGGCGCGCTGATGCCGCAGGTCGCGGGCATCCGCCGCTTCGGCGCCGCGGCGCTGGACCTGGCCTGGGTGGCCGCCGGCCGCTACGAAGGGTTCTGGGAACTGGGGCTGAAGCCCTGGGATTGCGCCGCCGGCCTGCTGCTGGTGCGCGAGGCCGGGGGCTATGCCACCGATCCCGACGGGGTGGAACTGAACGACCTGGCCGACACGGTCAATGTCGTGGCCGGCAATCCGCACCTGCATGGGCCATTGCGCGAACTGGTGGCCGAAAGCCTGGTCGCCCGGCCCTGATCGGGGGGCCCGTCACGCTTTCCGCCCTTCGACCGAGGGGCGATCTGCTTTAGGCTTCGCCGATCATGTCCCATCCTCTCTTCCCCCGGTCCCTCGTCCTCCGCCCCCGCGCCGTCCTGACCGTCCTGACCGCCGCGCTGGCGGCGGGGCCGCTGGCGGGTGCCGCGCGGGCGCAGGTCACGACCGACGACAGCGCCCTGTCCACGCTGGCGCCGGCGCCGAAGCACACCGCCCCGGGGGCCACGACGGCGCGGCATCCGCGCCCCGCGGCCAGGACCCAGCCGCAAGCCACAGCCACGGCCCACGCGCCGCAGGCCGCCAGTGCCCGGCCGGCCGCACCTGCCGCCCCGCCGCCCATTCCGGCCGCGCCGCCGCCGCCGCCCATCATCCGCCCGCCCGTGGTCGACGTGCCGCTGCACCCGCCGGCCCCGCCGCCCGAAACCGTCGCGGTCGCGGGCGCCACCGGCACGGTGCAGGGCCTGCCGGCCGGGCTGCGCCTGACCTTTGCCCGGGACAACGCGGACATGAATGCCGCCATGATCGACCGGGTGAAGGGCTTTGCCGCCACCCTGCTGCAGGTCCCGTACGCCCGCGCCGAAATCGACGCCACGGCGTCAGGGCTGCCCGACGACGTCTCGACGCCCCGGCGCGTGTCGCTGTCGCGCGGGCTGGCCATCCGGTCGATCCTGATCCATGCCGGCATCGCCTCGACCCGCATCTATGTCCGCGCCATCGGCCTGCCGCCCGCCGGCACGCCGGACGGCACGAACCCGGATCATGTTGACGTGACCCGGTCCGATATGGTCGCCTCTCCGTCCTCTGCCGCTTCTTCCCCCCCCGCCCCTTCGGAGCCGCGCCCCGCACCGTGACCCAGCCCACGACCTATCTTCTGCGCATCACCCTGTTCCTGGCGGCCGTCGTGCTGGTGGCCGCCCTTCTGTGGCGCACGCTGTTCGCCGCCTTCTTCAACAATCCGGTCCTGGACGGGCTGATCCTGGGAATCCTGGCGTTCGGCATCGCGTGGAATATCCGGATGGTGCTGCGCCTGATTCCCGAGGTCCGCTGGGTGGACACGCTGCGCCAGCCCCGGGCCGGGCTGGCCCCGCCCACCCCGCCCCGGCTGCTGGCGCCGATGGCCTCGATGCTGGCCACGCGCAGCCGCACCGACCGGCTGGTGCTGTCCACCCCGGCGATGCAGTCGATGCTGGACAGCCTGTCCTCGCGCCTGGACGAGGGGCGGGAACTGTCGCGCTACATGACGGGGCTGCTGATTTTCCTGGGCCTGCTGGGCACGTTCTACGGCCTGCTGCTGACCGTGGGGTCGATCGCCGACGTGATCGGCGGCCTGTCGGTCGGTTCGGCCGACCTGAACGTGATGTTCGACCAGCTCAAGACCGGGCTGGCCCAGCCGCTGCACGGCATGGGCACCGCGTTTTCAGGATCGATGTTCGGCCTGGCCGGCGCGCTGGTGCTGGGCTTCCTGGACCTGACGGCCGGGCAGGCGCAGAACCGCTTCTTCAACGACCTGGAAGAATGGCTGGCCGGCCTGACCCGTATCGGTTCCGGCCTGGGCGCCGGAGACGGAAGCGAGGCCGGGGTCCCGGCCTATGTCCAGGCGCTGCTGGAGCAGACGGCCGAAAACCTGGAAAAGCTGCAGACCCTGATCGCGCGCGGCGAGGAAGGGCGCATGCAGCAGCAGGCCCTGCTGGGCAGCCTGAACGAGCGGATCGGCGCGATGACCGAGACGATGCGCGCCAACCACACCCTGATGCAGCGCATGGCCGACGAATCCGGCCACGCCCATCTGCGCGGGATCGAGACGCTGCTGACGCGTATCCTGACGGACATGGAACAGGGCCGCGCCCAGGTGGCGACCGACATTCGCAGCGACCTGCGCCTGCTGGCGCGCACCGTCGCGGCGTCCGCGCCCGCCGGCGCGCGCGGCACGCCCTGATCGCGGGGGGACGCCATGGCACGCCGCCGCCGCCAGACCCATGCCGGGCTGGACGCCTGGCCGGGATATGTGGACGCGCTGTCCACCCTGCTGATGGTCATCATCTTCGTCCTGCTGGTCTTCGTGCTGGGGCAGGCATTCCTGTCCGTGGTGCTGAACAAGCGGCAGCAGGCCATGGACCAGCTTGCGCACCAGGTCGCGCAGTTGAACGACATGCTGTCGCTGGAACGCGGGCAGAACCATTCCCTGCAGCTTTCGGTCGCATCGCTGCGCGCGGCCCACGAGAAGGACGCGGCGATGGAAACGTCGCTGACCGCCCAGGTCGCGCAGACCACGGCCGAACGCGACAACCAGGCGCATCTGGCCCAGGCCAGCCAGCAGCAGGTCACGGATCTGGGTTCGCAACTGGAGCAGTTGCGCCAGCAATTGTCGGCCGCGATGGCGGTGCTGGACATTTCGCAGAACGAGATCCGCGACCGTGACCGCAAGATCGACGATCTGGGGCTGAAGCTGAATGTGGCGCTGGCCGACAAGGTCGAGCAGTTGCAGCGCTATCGGTCGGAGTTCTTCGGCCGGCTGCGCGACATCCTGCAGAACCAGGACGGCGTGCAGGTCGTCGGCGACCGCTTCGTGTTCCAGAGCGAAGTCCTGTTCCCGCCCGGCGGCGCCGAACTGTCGCCCAAGGGCATCGCCGACATTCGCGCCCTGGCCCGGACCTTCCATCAGGTCTCGGCCCAGATCCCGGCCTCGATCCCCTGGATCCTGCGGGTGGACGGCCATGCGGACCGCCAGCCGATCCACAGTGCCTTCGCCAGCAACTGGGAACTGTCGTCGGCCCGCGCGATCACGGTCGTCAAGCTGCTGATCGCCGAGGGCATCAGCCCGCATCACCTGGCCGCCACCGGCTTCGCCGACTTCCAGCCGCTGGACACCCATGAAACCCCCGCCGCCTTCGCCCGCAACCGGCGGATCGAATTCCGCCTGACGGACCGATAGGACAGAGCGGCGGGTGAGCAGCCACGACACGGGACTGACCGCCCGGATTTTCCGCAATACCGGATACCTGCTGGGCGGCAAGGGCATGGCCGGGGTCCTGGGCTTTGCCAACACGGCGCTGGCGGTTCGGGCCCTGGGGCTGCGCGATTACGGTGTGCTGCTGCTGATCCATGCCTGCGCGGGATCGTTTTCGGTGGCCACGCGCTTCCAGTCCTGGCAGCCGCTGCTGCATTTCGGCAGCACCCTGTTCGCCCACGGCGAGGACGAGGGCGAGCGGGACCGGTTCCAGACGCTGCTGCGCCACTGCTTCCTGCTGGACATCGCGGGCGCCGCCGCCGGGTGCGGCCTGGCCCTGGCGGGGGTGGCGTGGTTCGGCCCCGTGCTGGGCTGGCCGGTCGCCGACCAGGGTGCCGCGATGCTCTACATGACCTCGATCCTGGTCATGAACACGTGCTGCGCGCTGGGCGTGCTGCGCCTGACGAACCGGTTCCGGCAGTCGGCCATGGCCGACGTGGCGATGATGCTGACCCGGCTGCTGGGCACCGTGGCGGGGCTGTGCCTGCATTGGAGCCTGCCCGCGTTCCTGGCGGTCTGGTACGCTGGCACGATCATGGCCTTCAGCACCAATTCGCTGGCGGCATGGCGGGCGATCCGCGATACCCCGAGCTTCACGGGGTTCCGTATCCTGGGCGCGCGCTGGCTGAGCCGGATCGACGGCATCTGGCGGCTGACGCTGTCGACCAGCGGCGACCAGGCCGTGTCGTCACTGACCGCGCGCATGGCGGTGCTGCTGGTGGGTGCCGCGACCGATCCGGCCGCCACCGCGATCTACAGCGTCACCTGGCATGTCTGCGACGCGCTGGCCCAGCCGGCCCAGTTGCTGACCCCCGCCCTGTATCCCGAACTGATCCGCCTGCGCGACCGCAAGGACTGGGCCGGCATGTGGCGCGTCATGCGCCGCATCTTCCTGGCCCTGGGCATCTTTTCCATCGTGGCGCTGCTGGTCGCGGCCAGCGTCGGCCCCTGGGTGTTCCACAGCCTGCTGGCCATCCATCGGCCGGACAACCTGCCGCTGCTGATGCTGCTGACCACGGCGGCGATCCTGGATCTGTGGGACGTGCCGCTGGAACCGGTGCTGTTCTCGCTGGGCTGGGCCCAGCAACTGTTCGCCAGCCGGATTGCCGCCACCGTACTGTCGCTGCCGATCCTGTATGGGCTGGCGCATCTCTGGGGCGTGGACGGGGCGGGTGTCGCCACCCTGTTTGCCGAGGCGCTGATCCTGTCCACGCGCTGCTTGCCGTTCTTGCGCATGAAAAGGCAAGGGCTCAGCCCTTGACCCGCCAAAGGGCGTAGCCCTTTGGAAACCCGGTTGTTATCCGGGTATTGGGACGGGGTCGCTTCGGTGCTGGGCGCCGCGATAGCGGTCGAACATGCTCATCTGGTGCACGCAGCTGAGGGTGCATGTGGGCGCGCAGTTCTTCTTCGTGTCGTATTCGCGCTTCAGGTCCTCGGGGCCGTATTCCAGCAGCGGAATGCCGGGATAGCCGCGCTGCTGCGAGCACCAATGCACGACCCCGTCCTCGGTCACGTACAGATACCGCGCGCCGGCCCGGCATTTCCAGTCGTTCGGCTGGCCGTGCATCAGGTTCTTCTGGAACAGGCGGTAATTCAGCGTGTGGACCAGCGACGGGGAAATTTCCGTGACCCGCCGATAGGCCTTCATCTGTTCGTCGCTGAGCGCCTTCAGCGCGCCGGAATGGTCATGCAGCACGCCGACGGAATGCTGCAACCCGTAGCGCGCGGCGGTTTCGGCGATCGTGACCACATCCTGGGTACGCTCGCCCGTCACGCCCAGCACCGAATTCACGTTCACCTTGAAGCGCGCATGTTCGGACAGCAGCGCCAGCCGGCCCTCGACCGAGGACAGGCTCTTCATCGAGATGTCGTCGGGCGTGATGTTGTCGATGCTGACCTGCATGCCCTGCAGCCCGGCGGCGTTCAGCCGGTCGATCCAGGCGCGCGAGAGGCGGAAGCCGTTGGTGATGGTGGTGACGATCATGCCGTGGTCGCGCGCGATGCGCACGATCTTGTCCAGGTCGGGATGCAGCAGCGGCTCGCCCCCGGTGAAGGTGATCGAGGCCGTCCCCAGCTTCGCCAGATGATCGACCCGCGCCTTCAGCACCTCCAGCGGCACCGGGGCCGAGAAATCATCGAATTCGTTGCAATAGCCGCATGCAAGGTTGCATTTTCGCGTCACCACAACCTGGGCGAGCAGGGGCGTGTAGCGCGTGCCGATGGCCTTGGCCGCGAAGCGCACGCCCGCGCGCAGGTTCTTGAAGCGATTGGCCAGGGAAATATCGTTCATCGTTACCATGTCGTCCGAGGAACCGGGCGGAACCGGGAAAAGGGGCCGCATCATAGGGAGGAGGCGGCGCCCGCGATAGCCACCTTCGCCGCGTCTTGCCGGGAACGGTTCGCGCGGACCAGGTCGTCGTAATAGCCTTCGAGGATTTCGGTCTGCCGCCGCAGGTCGAATTGCCGGGTGACGAAGGCGCGTGCCTGCCCGCCCATCGTGGCCCGCAGCGCCGGGTCGGCCAGCAATGTTCCGATGGCCGCCGCCAGGGCGTCCACGTCGCGGGGCGGCGTGATCAGGCCGCTTCGCCCCTCGGCAATGCCTTCGGGAATGCCGCCCACGCGGGAGCCGATCACGGGTACGCCGGTCGCCGCGGCTTCCAGCAGGACCATGCCCAGCCCTTCGACCCGGCCGCTGGCGGTCAGGATGCTGGGCAGCACCAGCATCGCCGCCCGCCGCATCCAGTCCATCACGACCGGATGCGGCTGCGCGCCGAGGAACGAGACCCGCGTGCCGATGTCCAGGGCACGGGCCAGAGCTTCCAGCCGCGATCGCAGCGGCCCGTCGCCGATGATGACCAGGCGCGCCGCCGCATGGCGCGGTGCCAGGCGCGCGAAGGCGCGCAGCAGGTATTCGGTCCCCTTGAATTCCACCAGGCGGGCGACATGCAGGATGGTCGGCGTTTCCTCGCCCGGGTCGCGGGGGCGCACCGACGTGCAATCCACGCCGATATAATGCACGCGGGTCCGGTCGGCGGGAAAGCCCAGCGCCAGCGCGCGGTCGCGCAGGAAACCGGAATTGCACAGGAAAAGCTGCCCCTGCCGGGCCAGGGCGCGGCGATGAAGCGGATAGTTCATCCAGGCGGGCGAGGCCAGATAGCGCGCCGTGGACAGGGTGACATCGAATCCATGGAACGTCGTGACCAGCGGCACGCCCACGCGCCGCGCCAGCGGCAGGGCATAGACCCCGTCCACCCCGAAATGCGCATGCACCAGGGCCGGCGCATGGCCGGCGAGCAGCCGCAGGTAGGGTGCGGGATCGCGCGTCAGCATCTGGGCGGCGATTCGCGGCCACGCCATGTGGCGCCACAGGTCGTGCAACAGCAGGGCCCGTGCGCCGGATGGACCGGCGCCGTAGCGCAGGCGCCCCGTATAGAGCGGTACGTGCCGGCGCAGGGCCTGCGCCTGCTGGGTGATGAAGACCTCGGAAACCCGGAACAGATTCTGACGGAAGAGAACGATCTCGCGCAATACAGCGTCCCTGTGGATGGGGCGGATGATGGCCCGCGCGCACCCTACAGGCTGCGCCGGGCAAAGCGAAGCGGCGGTCCGGGCGGGGCGGCGCGCGCGGATATATTACAATATGTTGCCACAAAGACATTTCATCGTGTGGCCCCACGTGCCATCAGCCAGGGCACCTGCCGTACTGCGTCATCCGAGAGACGATTCCATGGATTTCCGTTTTCCCTTCCCGCCCCGGCCACCAGCGCGGACACCGCGATCCGCCCTGTGATGAGACAGTCGCTGACGCCGGTCCTGACGGCGATGATGCTGCTCGGTGGCATCCTGCTCGCCTACCCCATCCTTGCGATGGGCGCGCATGTCCCGCTGAATCATAACGAAGGGTGGAACGCCTATTTCGCGATGCGGGCGATCCATCCCGCCCTGGGTCCGCTCTATCCCGGCGCGGACAGCATGGTCTTCGACAATTATCCCCCGCTGTCATTCTACGTTGTCGGCGCGCTGGGGTGGATATGCGGCGATGTCCTGCTGGCCGGGCGGCTGGTGGCGATGGCATCCTTCCTGGCCTGCGCGGCCCTGATCGCGCACATCGCGCGGCAGTTGGGCGCGTCGTGGCAGGGCGCGCTGTTCGGGGCGCTGCTGTTCGTGCTGTGCGGGGCATCGTTCTATCCCATCTATATCGGGACGGACGATCCGCAATGGCTGGCCCACGCGCTGATGCTGGCGGCCTGCGCGATTGTCCTGCGCAGCACGCTGCCCGTCACGCGTCCGGGCGGAATCTGCCTCGCCGCAGGGTTGATGGTGGTGGGTGGGCTGATCAAGCACAATATCCTGGCCCTGCCACTGTCGTTGACGACCTGGCTGGCGCTGCGCGACCGGCGCGCCGCCCTGGCCTGGTGTGCCTGCGGCATCGTTGGGATAGCCGCCACCGTGTCGATCCTGGGCGGGCTGGAAGGCGAACAGATGTTTGCCGACATCCTTGGATACAAGCGGCTGTACCTTGCCCGGCGCGCGATCCTGGGACTGACCAACGCGGTCGGCATGGTTGGTATGGTTCCGCCGCTGTGGCTGACCTGGCGGCAACGCGGGTCGATGGGCAGCCCCTATGGCTTCGTCTGCCTGTTCACCATGCTCGCGCTGGGGCTGGGCGTCGTGCAGCGGACCGGCGTCGGGGTAGCATACAATGCGCAGTTCGAGCTTCTGATCGCGCTGTCGCTCGCGACCGGCGTGGCCCTGTCCAGCCCGCTGGTCCGCACGGACCGCCAACGCCGGAGGCTGGCGCTGGTGGCGATGCTGCCCGCTCTGATCGAGTTGCCGGTCACCCTGCCCCACGCCATGCGTGACTTGTCCGCCTTGCAGCATGAACGCGACGCATGGCAGCAAGCTATAGATCGCATCGCCGCCATCCCCGGCCCGGTCGGATGCGAGGCCCCGCTGCTGTGCTACTGGGCGGGCAAGCCCTTCGTCATCGACCTGTTCAACGCCAACCTGGCAATCGCGACGGGTGCGTCCATGACCCCGTTCCGCGACGCGGTCACGCGCGGGGCCTATGCCGCCTTCGTGCTGGATGCCGCGGCACCCGCGTCACGGGCCGCCATGAACGGTCCGACGCCCATTACCGATTTCATCCACCGGACCTATACCATCCGCGACACGCGCTTCGCCCGGATCGTCATCCTGAGCCGGCCTGATGGCACCGGGGCCCCGTTACGATAGAAGGCGGGAAGGCCCTTGCCTCCTGTATCTTTCCCCTGCAAGCCGGACGTCATGACAATACCCGCCTGTGTACATTTCTGCTGGATCGGTCCGACCCTTCCCTGGGCCTATGTCTTCGCCGTCCTTTCGGCCGCCGAGAACAGCGGGATGGCCGATATCGTCCTGCATCACACCGACGCGCTGGCGGAGGGACCGGAGCGGCGGGCGCTGGAACGCGCGCCGAAGGTCCGGCTTTCGCACATCGACCCGGTCCGGTACCTGACGGAGGTGGAACGGGCGGCGGGCCTCGACGCGGGCCGACTGGTCGCGTTCTATGATTCGGTGGCTACGCCGGTGCAGCGGGCGGATATTCTGCGGGTCGCGATCCTGTATCGGGAAGGCGGCGTGTATCTGGACATGGACACGATCACGACGGCATCGTTCCGTCCCTTGCTGGGCGCCCGGCAATTCGTCGGCACCGAGCGCATCGTATGGCCGCATGCCGTGCGCACGTCGCGTTCGCCCGCCGTCCGGGCGCGGCATGTCGGGCTGTCCCTGGCGCGCAAGGCGTTCCGCATCATCCCGCATGGCTGGAAGGGTTTTCGCCATATCGAGCATTTCTATCCGCGCGGCATGAACAATGCCGTGCTGGGTGCGGAGCCGGGCGCCCCGTGGATCGACGCCTGCCTGCATGCCATGCTGGCCCTGTCCACGGAACAGCGGGTGCGGCCCTATGCCCTGGGACCGCATCTGCTGCAGCGGCAGGCCGGACCTGACTGGACCGGCGACCTGACCGTCCACGATCCGGCCGTGTTCTACCCGGTGCCGCCCGAGATTTCAGAGCATCTTTTCCGCTTCAGCCGGCAGGTCCGGGCGCGGGAGGTGCTGCGCCCGCGAACCTGCGTCGTACACTGGTACGCGTCGGTACGGACCAAATCGCGCGTGGCGCAGATCACGCCGCGCTATGTGCGCGACCACCGTCGCCACCAACTCTACAGCGCGCTGGTCTGCGCCTTTGTCACCGCCCTGCCGGACGACGAGGAAAACGGCGCATGATCGGAGGTCCGGACCCGGTCATGCTGTCGCACCCGAGCGCCAGACGATGCGGCCGACGATCGTGGCCGGAGCGTTGCCCCCGTTCCACAACTGACGTGCCTGTTCGGCACTGACGACCTGTTCCGAATATCTTTTATTGTCGCTTGTCACGACCAGGTCACCGTCTATCCTCTGCTCCAGACGCTTGACCAGGAGTTGCTCTCCGGCACGGATGACGTAGATCGCGCCCGAAACCAGGCGTTCCCTCGCGCGATCGACGAAGACCAGGTCGCCATTGGAAAGCGTGGGCTCCATGCTGTCTCCACGGACCGTGAGTGCCACGAGCCTGTCACGCGCGGCCCACACCGATTGGGGCAGCAGCGACCGCCCCACGCCGATCGCCTCCACAGGAGCCTGATCCGTGGCGACAGACCCCGATCCGGCGGCCAGTTCATCGTCATAGCGTGGAACCACCAGGTACTCGTCGAACTGTGCCGCATCCGGGACTGGGCCCGTTCCGCTATCGGCACCCGTGACAAGCCATTCGAGCGACACCCCGCAGGCCCGTGCGATCCTGAATGCCGTGGACGCCTTCATCTCGCGTCCAGCGAGATAATTGTTCAGCGATCCAAGAGGCACCCCGGACGCGGCGGCGACTTTCAGGTTGCCGCCCCCCATGCGGATGGCCTGCCGTAGCCGTTCCGAACGATCTTCCGTGCCTCCCCTCTCTTCCGGAACGGAATAATCCCTGTCCGGCGGAGATACGTCCCCAGAAATGCCATTCATTTTAAAGGTCTACGGAACTTATCCCCAGAAAACTTCCGCACTGGGTCTAATAACTGCGATTCTACCATTGCGAAACATATCGGATGTGCCATTCTCATGGCATTCCCTCCGTCAAAGACATGCGCGGTCGGACCAACGATAGCGCCCGGTTGCCGCCAGGCGCGTTTGAAGGAGTCCCGCTTATGGCACAGAAGCCCGTGGGGATGCACATCGACGACCTCAAAGCAGAATTACACGAGCCGTTCGACGCATTGGGGGGCGGTTTCCGGACGGCCCGGAGACGCCGCCCCGGCACCGTCGGTCTTGCTCAGAGCCGGATCGGGGAGTGACTGACGCCGAAGCCCTGGACCGTCGATCAGACGGTCCAGGCAAGGTGAAGGCGTTACGGTGCTGCTTCCTGATCGAGCATATTGGCGCGCTGGGCGGGACGGAGCGCGCCGCCTGTCAGGTCATGACGGGACTGGCCGAACGGGGCGGCTTCGAGGCCATCCATCTACTGGAAGTCTTTCCCGTCGGGCCGGCGCCGTTCCCGTTTGATCCCTCGATTCGACGCGCGGCGCTGAGCGCGCGCAAGATCTCGGTCCTCGGCGCATGGCCGCGTCTCGTGCACCGGTTGCGCGCCTATGTCCGCATGCATGCGATCGACGTGCTGATCGTCGTGGAATCCACCCATGCGCTCTATGCGATCCCTGCCCTGGCGGGCACTGGCGTACGGTGCGTGGTGTGGGAGCATTTCAATTTCGGCGTCGATCTCGGACGACGCCCACGGCGCTGGGGACGCCGCGTCGCGGGGCGCTGGGCGGATGACGTGGTGACGCTGACCCAACGCGACATAACCATGTGCCGTATGGGAATCGGGACGGGGATGCGCGCGCATCTCACCGCGATTTCCAATGCGGCGCCGCCTGTGTGGCGCACGGCCTATCCGGTCGAATCGCGCGTGGTCCTCGCGGTCGGCCGTCTTGTGCCGCAAAAGGGATACGACCGGCTGATCGAGGCATGGCGGCTTCTCGCGCGCGATCCCGCGCTGGCGGCCTGGCGGCTGGCCATCGTCGGCGACGGGCCGCTGCGCGGGGTCCTCGAACGCCAGATCGCGGACGCGGAATTGGGAGAGCGCATCGAACTGGCCCCCGCCACCGTGGCGATCGAGACGTATTATGCCAGGGCCGCCCTCTATTGCTGCGCATCGCGGTTCGAAGGATTTCCCATGGTGCTGCTGGAAGCCGCGGCCGCCGGCGTCCCCGCTGTCGCTTTCAACTGCGAGACCGGGCCGTCCGAGATCATCATCGACGGTGAAAGCGGGGTGCTCGTGCCGCAGGGCGATGTCGCCGGACTGGCCGGAGCATTGCGAGCACTGATGACGGACCCCGTTCGGCGCGCACGTCTCTCGGTCGGCGCGCGGAAGCGGGCGGAGGTGTTCGCTCTGCCAATCGTTCTGGCGCGATGGTACGCGCTGCTGGGCGTCGACGCGCCCGCGACGCGAAGCGACGTGGAATGGAGCGTCGGTCAGGACAGGACGCCGCGCGTGCGCTCCGTGATCATGTCGGCCAGCGTGTAGCGGTCCAGCACCGCGGTGAAGGCGCCCAGGGCCTCGCCCAGCACGCCCTTCAGGCGGCAGGCATCGGCCAGGACGCAGGGGCGTGCATCGGGGGCCGACGGGTCGTCGCCCTGCATGCAGCCGACCAGGGCCATGTCCTCTTCGGTGTAGCGGACCACGTCGCCGATGCGGATCGCGTCCGCGGCGCGGGCCAGCCGCAGCCCGCCGCCGCGCCCGCGCACGGTTTCGATGAACCCGCCGCGACCCAGGCGGTGGATGATCTTCATCAGGTGATTTTCCGAAATGCCGTAGGCCTGCGCGATCTCATGGATCGATACCAGGCGGTCCGTGCGGGTGCCCAGATAGATCAATGTTCTGAGGGCATAGTCGGTATGCAGGGTCAGGCGCATCGCTAAAAGATATCCATAATTGACATCTTTATCCAGCGGCGCAAAAGATGCATCGTTTTTACATCTTTGGAGCGCATGATGGCTTCCCCCCTGGACGACAAGACCCGCGCCATCGTTTCCGCCTGCGTGCCGGCGCTGGAAGCGCATGGACTGGCGATCACGACCGAAATGTACCGGCGCCTGCTGGCCAACCCCGAGATCCGCGACCTGTTCAACCTGTCGCACCAGAAGGATGGCGAGCAGCCCACGGCGCTGGCCCTGGCGGTGCTGGCCTATGCGCGCAACATCGACAATCCGGGCGCGCTGGGCGGCATGGTCGAACGGATTGCCGAAAAGCATGTCGGACTGAATATCCGGGCGGAGCATTACCCGTTCGTGGCCGAGGCCCTGCTGGGTGCGATCGCGCATGTGCTGAGCGACGCCGCCACGCCCGAGATCCTGGACGCATGGGGCAAGGCCTACTGGTTCCTGGCCGACATCCTGATCGGGCGCGAGGCGCAGATCTATGACGCCCATGCGGCGGCGCCGGGCGGCTGGACGGGGTGGCGCCCCTTCACCGTGCGCCGACGCACGCGCGAGAGCGAGACCGTGACGTCGTTCGAACTGGTGCCGGTCGATGGGGCGCCGGTGATGCGCCACCGCCCCGGACAATATCTCAGCTTCCGGCTGGACGTGCCGGGCCTGGGGTCGCAACGGCGCAACTACAGTATCTCGTCGGCGCCGGATGACGGGTCCTACCGGATCAGCGTCCGGCGGATTCCGGGCGGCGCGGTGTCCGGCTGGCTGCATGACGACGTGCGCGAGGGCACGGTCCTGCAGGTGTCCGCCCCCGCCGGCGATTTCACGCTGGCCGATCCCCTGCCGCCCGCCATCGTGCTGCTGAGCGCCGGGGTGGGGCTGACGCCCATGATCTCGATGCTGGACGCGCTGGCAGCCCGGGCGGACGCCCCGTCCATCCATTATATCCATGCCACGCGCACACCGGACACCGAGGCATTCGGACGGCACGTCCGGCGGCTGGCGGCGGAGGGGCGGATTCGCGGCGACGTGTTCTACAGCCGCCGGGCGCCGGCGGACGGGGAGGACGCCGGAACCGCGCACCATACCGGGCGTATGACGATGGACTGGCTGCGTGCGAACCTGGCGGCGGATGCCACCTATTACGTCTGCGGCCCCGACGATTTCATGCGCGATGCCGTTTCCACCCTGAAGGCGGCCGGCGTGCCGGCCGGACGGGTGCGCCATGAATTCTTCGGTTCGGCGCATGACGGGGCATTGGTGATGTGACACGCCGTTCAGCCATACATGTCCGGCGGATCTATGATCCGCCGGAACCCGCAGAAGGCGCGCGCATCCTGGTGGACCGGCTGTGGCCGCGCGGGATGAGCAAGGCGCGGGCGGCCCTGACGCTGTGGCTGAAGGACATCGCGCCATCGACGGAACTGCGCCTATGGTTCGGCCATGACCCGGAACGCTGGACGGAGTTCCAGCGGCGTTATCGCGCGGAACTGAAGGCCAATCCGGCCGCGGTCGAACAGGTGGAGCGGCTGGGCCGGCAGGGTCCGGTGACATTGGTGTACGCCGCCCACGACCCGGATCATAACGAAGCCGTCGTCCTGGCGGATTATCTTCGCCGCCTGGACGAGGACGCGCCGGCCAGCCGGTGACGCCTGGACCCCGGTCCCGCACCACAAGGGCAACGGGACCTTTACCGCTGACGGCAAAGTCATCACTCTCCGGGACCGGATGGTCGCCTGGAAACAGTTTCAGGATTGAAGTTCTGGACCTGACGCCCGATCATGCCGCTCGCACTCTGGGGAGGACAAAAAATCATGTCAATTGATCGCATGAGGGCGCAACTTTCTGAAAAGCCTGGATTTCTCGCTGCATTGGACCAGAGCGGCGGATCGACCCCCGGCGCGCTGCGCCATTACGGCATCCCCGACAGCGCCTATAGCGGCGACGAGGAGATGTTCACGCTGATGCACGAGATGCGCGTGCGCATCATCACGGCCCCGTCCTTTACCGGGGACAAGATCATTGCCGCCATCCTGTTCGAGCGCACGATGGACGGCCTGGTGGAGGGCAAGCCCGTCCCCAGCTATCTGTGGCAGGACCGGGGCGTCGTGCCCTTCCTGAAGATCGACAAGGGGCTGGAGCCCGAGGCGAACGGCGTCAGCCTGATGAAGCCCATTCCGGGCCTGGACGACCTGCTGGCCCGCGCCGTGAAGCTGGGCGTGTACGGCACCAAGGAGCGGTCGGTCGTCAACCTGGCGAATCCCGAAGCCATCGCCGCCATCGCATCGCAGCAGTTCGACATCGCCCGCCAGGTCGCGGCCCACGGCCTGGTGCCGATCCTGGAGCCGGAAGTCCTGATCAAGAGCCCCGACAAGGCCAAGGCGGAAGCGATCCTGCGGGATGAACTGGCCAAGGGGCTGGATGCGCTGCCCGGCGATTATCAGGTCATGCTGAAGCTGACGATCCCGGAAAAACCGGATTTCTATCTGGACCTGATGAAGCACAAGCGGGTGCAGCGCGTCGTGGCGCTGTCCGGCGGCTATCCGCTGGACGAGGCATGCGAACGGCTGTCCGCCAACCATGGCATGATCGCCAGCTTCTCGCGCGCGCTGCTGGGGGACCTGAAGGTTTCGATGACCGATGCCGAGTTCGATGCGACGCTGGCGACGGCGATCGACAAGATCTATCGCGCGTCCACCATCAAGCACTGAAGGCAAGGGCCGGGTCCGGCCACGGTCCCGTGGCGCGGCCGGCCAGTCTTCACGCGTGAATCATGAGAATCCGCGTCATGTCGTCCACGCCGCCCTGCACGTCCGGCGCCAGCAGGATAACGGCGTGGCGTGAGGCGTGGGTCCCTTCGCCATCGTCGACCGCCACGTCGACGATGACAGTCACGGACCGGCTTCCCTCGAGGGCGTTCGGGACGACCGACCCGGCCTGGCGGAGGGCCTGGCGCACCACGGGATCGGCCATCGCGATGTCCGGGTCGTTGGGCTGCGTCACCGACAGATGCGGCTGGACCGCCAGCCACAATGCCGGCGTCATGCCCAGCACCAGCCCCACTTCCGCGACGCTGCGGAACGGATCGCCCGGGGGTGTGTAAGGCAGCCCGGCCGCGAGATAGAGCGCCCGGGTGCGGGGGGTCACGCCCTGGGCGGCGCTGCCGCGCCAGTCCGCGATGTTGGCGGCGATCGTCCCGGCCTGCTGTTTCTGCGCGCCGCAGGCCTGCAACAGCGCGGCCAGCAGCGGACGGGACGCGGAATTGGGATTGACCAGCCCGGCTTCGCTGGTCAGGCGGATGCGCACCGCCATGCCCCCCCCGCGCCGCACATGGTCGCGCCCGTCGGCGGCCCAGTGCCCGGCGGACCGGTCCAGGGCGTGGAACGCGCCTTCCCACACCGCGCCATCCGCCATCGCCTGTATCTGGGTCGCGCGCCGCAGGGCGGCGACGGTACGAAGCTGCTGGCCGGCCGAGGTGACGATGACGGAGGCCAGGAACGACAGCAGGACCAGCGTCCACAGCACGATCAGCAGGGCGAAGCCCCGATCCCGACGACCTTCGCGGGTCACGGTCCCAGCCCGACCTTTTCGCGCAGGCGCTGCTGGGGGTCGGCGCTGCCGGTCATGCGCATGACCCGCAATTCGTCGGGGACGTTCGCCGCGTTGGGATGGGTGTCGCGCAGATCCTCCATCAGGTCGACCGCGTCGCGCTGGTCATGGATGACGTGCGGCGTCATCAGGATCAGCAATTCCGTCCGCTGGCGGTTGTTGTTCTGGTTCCCTGCCAGGACGCCCAGGACCGGGATGTTCTTCAGCCACGGGATGCCGCTGTTGATGCGGCTGGAACTGTCGGTGATCAGGCCGGCCAGCCCCACCGTCTGCCCGTCCTGGACCACGACGCGGGAACTGACCGAACGGTCGTTGAAGGTGGGATTGGACGCCGCGTTGGCCGTGCTGGCGGCGGTCGGGCTGACGGAACTGACCTCCTGCGACACGTCCAGCGTGACCAGCCCGCCCTCGCTGACATGGGGCGTCACCTGCATGATCACGCCGGTCGGCTGATAGGTGAACTGGTTGTAGATCGACGTGCCGATGGTGCTGGATTGCGAGCCGATCTGGACCGGCACCAGTTGCCCGACCTGCAGCCGGGCCGCCCGGTTGTCCTGGACCATCAGTTGCGGCGAGGACAGGACGTGGACGGTGGTGACGTTCTGCAGCGCGTCGATGGCGAAGGGCGCGCCGCCGCCGCTGGCGCCCCCGATGATGAAGCCGGGCAGCGTATGGCTGAAGGCGGCGGTGGCCAGGGTGCCGGTGGTGATCGTCTGGCTGTTGGTGCTGAGCACGCCGTTGATGCCGCCGGATTTGAAGAAGAACTGCGTGCCGTACTGCAGCGCGTCGTTCAGCTGCACCTCGGCGATGACGGCATCGATGCGGACCTGCAGCGGCATGACGTCGATCCGGCGCAGCATCTGTTCGACCGTGTCGCTTTCCTGGTCCGTCCCGTAGACCAGGATCGCGTTATGCTGGGAATTGGAAATGATCCGCATCGCCTGCGGGCGGCCTTCGGCGCTGGCAGTGTTGTCCAGGCCGCCCAGCAGGGGATTGGCGAATGCCGCCGGCCCCCCGCCCGCCTGGCCGGTCGGTGCCTGGCCGGCGGTGGCCTGGACCCCGCCCTGCTGGCTGCCGCCCATCAGGCCCGTGGTGTTCCCCGTGCCCGCGCTGCCGCCCAGCCCGCCGCCGCCCATGGCGTTGGCCATGGTGCCGGTGAAGCCGGACTGGCCCAGTTGCGAGGCCGTGCCGGACGTGGTTTCGGGCGGCGTGGCCGTCACGTCGCCCGGCGTGAAGGCCTGCTGCAATGTATAGGTCACGTCGTTCACGCTGGAATTCTGCACGTAGAACACATGCCACGACCGCATGGTCGCGCGCCGATTGCGTTCGATCAGCGCAAAGAGGCGCCGTGCATCGTCGATCTGCCGCGCGCTGCGCGCGACGACCAGCACGGCATTGACCCGCGCCAGCGGCAGGACCTGCACCAGGTTGCCGCCATGCAGGGCACTTTGCAACGCCGTTGCCATATCCCTGGCATTTCCCGATTCCACCGGCAGGAGGGCATAGGACTGGCTGCTGAGCCAGTCCACGTCGAAGGCATGGATGACATCGACCAGCGTATTGCGCGCGGACGGCTCGCCGCTGACGATCACGGCGTTCGCGCTGTCCACCGGAGTGACGCGGGCGCCGCCCTGCAGGAACGGTTGCAGTGCCTTGGCCAGGTTTGCGGCATCGGCGTAGCGCAGCGGCACCATGACGCTGCCGCCCAGCGACGCGTTTTCCGCGATCCCTGCCGCGCTGGACTGGGGATTTGCCGAATCGGCCTGGGCCGGCACGATGCGGTACAGCCCGTCGGCCTGGATCAGGACGGCGTGCACCTGGGCCAGGATGATCTGCAGGGCGGGCAGAAGCTGCCCGGCGGTCAGGGGCTGGGACGTATGCAGCGTCACGCGCCCGTGCACCGCCGGGTCGATCGCGTAATTCACGTGCAGGATGTCCGTCATGATCTGCGAGACGGCGTCACGGACATCGGTATCGGCGAAATTCAGCGCGATGTCGCCCCCGCCCTGGTACGGGCGGCCCTGGCCCCGGATCAGCGGCAGCGCGCCGCGGCCGTAGCTGTATTGCGCCGGCCCGACCTGGTCCGTGCCCTCGATCCGGCCACCCATCAGGTCGGGCGCCGTGCCGCCCAGCGGCAGGGGACCGCCCAGCGGCGAGACATGCGGCGGCTTGTCGGGGCTGCATCCCGCGATCGAAAAACACAAGGCGATGCCGGTCCAGGCGGTCTGCGCACGGCGGGAGGTCATGCCGCGACGGGAAGTCGTGTCACTGTTCATTGCGTGTTGCCTGGAATCCGTTCTTCTGTCCGGGGAAGGCCGGAACTGTTGTCGATGGAGGATGCGTCGCCCGGTGCCGGTGTATCGGCGCTGCGGTCGCGGTCCGGCCGCAGGGTCTGCTCGCCGTCCGCGCCCCGGACGCGCACGGTGCCTGCGCCGATCGCGACGACCTGCCACGGGCCGACGGTCGTGCCGGCATCGACGACCTGGCCGGGACCGTCTTCCCGCGTCATGAAGATGGCGCGCCTGCGCCCGCCGCTGACGACGATGCCGGCCAGCCGGGGCCGGGGCGCGGACTGGTCCGGCGTGGCGTCGGGACGGCGGGAATGGCTGAACAGCGGGCGGGCCAGGATGACCTGCTGCCACGCGTCGATTCGTGCCGCGTCCGGCGGGGGTGCCGCGCCGGCATGGGGGATGAAAAACGGCCCCACGCACAGCATGAATCCGGCGGACCATGCCAGGACCCGGTCCCGGCCGACCGGCCGGGTCATGGTTGTGTTTCCGGGGATGGAGGAGGAGTCGGCCTGTTTTCGTTCCGGCGGAACGCGTACACGGACATGTCGCATTCCATCATGTTGGCCGCCGCGTCCTCGTTGTCCGATTTATGAATATGCAGCCCGTCGATAACGACCGCCGGCGATGAACGTTCCAGGGTCGCGATCAGCCGGACCAGGTTCCGGTACGACGCCGCGACGACGATATGCAGCCCGATCCGCTGGTAACGGCCGACCATCGCGGCCGGGACGTTTTCGGCGGTGGAGAGGGTGGCCCCGTTCGCGGACGCGGCCTGCTGCAGCAGGTCCTGCAGGTTCGCGCTGGCGATGGCGTCGGTCGCGCCGCCGATCAGCAGCGCGGGCCGGGGCGCCGAGGCCGAGGCGGATTGCCGCAGGGCCGGCAGCGCGGCCGCCAGGCGGTCCATCCGCGTCACGGCCTGGCGTTGCAGGGCCAGGCCCTGGGCCCGCTGGACATAGGCATCCAGCAGCGGCGCCACCACCAGCAGCCACGCCGCCAGCAGGGCGGCCACCAGCAGGCCCAGCGCGGCCAGGTGGCCCGCGCGTCCTTCCGGCAGCGCCCGGACCAGGGCATGCAGCGAGCGGGGCCTGGAGTTCATGATCGGCATGGTCAGCGCCCCACGTCGGCACGGATGGAAAACAGGCTGGCATTCTGCCCTTCGACACGCGTCACGGGGGCGACGAAGACCGGATTGCGGAAGACGGGGTCCTTGCTGAGGGTTTCGATCAGGCCGGTGGCGGTGGCGGACTGGCCGCTGATGATCAACTGTCCCTGGCGCAGGATCAGGTCGGTCAGGACCGTATCGTCGGGCAGGAGCCGCGTCGTGGCCGCCAGGACCTCCATCGGGTCGCCCAGCCGGGCCCGCTGGGCGGCGACGATGTCGTTTCCGGCCGAACTGTCCTCGATCCGACGGCGGAGGGTGGCGGCCTGGTCCGCCGCCGGGCGCAGGGTCGCGATCCGGGCCGCGAGACGATCCTGCTCCACCGATTGCCGCCAGAAGCCCGCCCCGACCACGGCCAGCGGCAGGAGGACGGCGGCGCAGGCGGCCGCAAGCCGGGTCCGGCGCCGCCCCGCCTGGCGGGCGCGACCGGCATCGAGCGGGATGCCGGCCCCCTGCGGGCCGTCGCGCAGCAGGTCCGGTTGCAGGCCGATCCGGTCCAGCAGCCCCAGCACGGGCGCGACCGAGGCCCTGGGCACGATCGTCAGCCGGACCTGCACCTGCTTCAGGTCCGCATCCCGGCGCAGGACGTCGTACGCATAGACGATCCGGTCGGCGGGGAAAGGCGTCAGCCGGTCCATTTCGTACGCCAGCACGCTATCGAGCGCCGCCTCGGCCGCCGCCGGCAGCGTCACGTCGCGCCGCATCATCATGCCGGGCGGCAGCAGCAGCACCGTGGCGCCCGGCCTGTCGCGCGCCCATGTCGCGGCCACGCTTGTCCGGCAGGCCCCGATGGCCGCCTCATCGGCCGCGCCGTCCCGCATCGCGCAGGTGGCGACGGGGTTCTGCCGGTCCCCCTTGCGCAGCGAAAGATCCAGCCTCCCGGCCGCCCATTCGACGACCAGGACGGACCGGGCGGATCGCGACAGGCGGTGCCAGCCCGGAATCATCTCCCGGACCTGACGCCACCACCATGCGAACAGGTCGCGCATGATCATGGGGCGCACGCGGGCGATCTGGGGGGCAATGGCACTGTGCTGGCCTGTCCTCTGGGGGGTTGAACCAAATTCTTCACCCGGGCGCGGGTTCCGTCACCGGGGCGGCGACGATATCGGGCCAGCGGCGGCGGTCGCCAGCGGGAAAGACGATACGAATCCGCACCAGTACCGGCAGGCCGTTCCCGTACCAGCCACTGTCCCAGTGCCCGGCGGAATAATAATCACAGCCGATGTCCTGAACACCGGTCAGAAGGACCTCCTGCCGGGGCGGAGGCGTTGTTTCGGTCACGTGGCGATAGGGTACCCAGGCCAGGACCAGCCGGTGGCCGCCATCCACCGACAGGCGGAAATCGGCCCGTTGCCCCAGGTGCTCGGTGCCCCCGGCACCGCCGAGCGCCTGGGGCAACGGGCCGCGCAGCACGAACCCGTGGGCACGCCCGACGAAGACCGGCCCGGTCCGTGCGCCGCCGGCATCCGCATACTGCACCAGCGCGCGCAGGAACCGGTCGACCGCCCCCAGTTCCGCCTGCGCCGCCAGCAGGCCGCGCTGGCGCTCGAACACCAGCGTGGCCGCCTGGAACCCGCGTTCCAGCGCCAGAAGCACCAGGGAAAAGACGACCAGGGCGACCAGGATCTCGACCAGCGTGAAGCCCTGCTGCCCGGAGGACCGTCCGGCGCTCATTCCGCCGCCCCGCCCAGGCGTTGCGTCCGCAGCACGACCGTCCGGCGGCCGCCCTGGGCCGCGATATCGGGCCAGGATTCGCTGACCTCCACCCGGTACAGCACGATGACCCCCTGGCCCCGATGGCCGGACTGTTCGGGCACGATATGGACCTGCCAGTGGAAGAGACTGCCGTCGTCGCCCGCCTGCGTCCCGGGGGCGATGCGCATGCCGTGCCCCACGGCGGCCAGGTGCGACTGCGCCCGCGAGAGGGCTTCCTCGGTCCGGTTGGTGATCCGGGTCGCCTCGATCCCGCCTGCTATTCCCTCGTACACCACGCCCAGCGCCAGCATGACGATGACGAAGGCGACCAGGACCTCGATCAGGGTGAAACCGCGTTCGCGGGCGTGTCTCGGGCTCATGGTCCGTCCACGGTGACCGCGCCGGTCAGCCAGCTGGTGCGCAGCGTGACCTGCCGCCCCCGTTCGACCAGGCCGATGCGCGCGACGGAGGCGCTGCCGTCGGGGTAGAAGACCACCCGCGTCGTACTGCCGCCGGCCAGCGCCACCCCGTTCGGCAGGGCCTGGCGCGTGCCGGGAACCGCCCCGTAATCCCCCCGGGCGGGATCGATCGTGAAGAAGGCGGCCGTGCCGGACGCGATGGCCCGCATGCGCGTCTGGCGCATCGCGGACGCCAGCTGCTGCCCCGCCCCGCGCAGATCGAGCGTGATGGAATGCAGCGGCCCGCGCGTCAGCAGCACCGTCCCGATCAGTCCGAGGATCAGGACGACCACGATCATTTCGATCAGGGTGAAGCCGGAATCCGGGGGGCTATTTCGCAAGGTCGTTCAGGCTCAGCATGGCAAGGAGCAGGGACGACACGATCCCGGCCACCAGCAGCCCCATGATGATGGTGATGGCCGGCACCAGAAGCGCGACCAGGCGCTGGGTGGCGATGCGCACCTGTTCCTCATGGATGTCGGCGGCCCGCAGCGCCATCGGCCCCAGCCGGGCCGTTTCCTCGCCCAGGCGCAGCAGGTGCACGGTGCGGCGGGGGAAGATCGACGCGGCCTCCAGCGCCGCGGACAGGCCGCGCCCGCCCTTGGCGGCCTGGGTGGCCGCGTCGACGGCCCGCGCCACCGCGCGGTTGCCGATGGCGTCGCGCACGATCGACAGCGCCCCCAGGATCGGCACCCCGTTTTCCAGCAGCGTGCCCAGGATGCGGGTGAAGCGCGCCGCCAGGACCTCGCGCAGCAGGCGGCCCGCGACCGGCAGGGCCAGCAGCCCCGTATCCAGGCGCAGCCTGGCGCCGGGATACCGCAGGACGGCGCGCGCCAGCACGGCCAGCGCCAGCAGGACCAGCGGGATCAGCAGGCCGTAGCGGCCCAGCAGTTCGCCGGCCCGGATCATCAGACGGGTCGAGGCCGGCAGTTCCGCGCCGTTCTGCGCGAACAGGGGCGTGAATTGCGGCAGGACCTCGGTCAGCAGCAGGACGATGGACCCGCAGGCCGCGAGCGTCAGGATGCAGGGATAGATCATGGCCGACTGCACGGTGGCGGCCAGCGCGCGTTCCCGTTCCAGCAGCGTCGCCAGCCGGTCCATGGTCGGCGCCAGGTCGCCGCCGGCCTCGGCCGCGCGGACCATGCCGATATAGAGCCGGGGGAAACTTCCCGGATAGCGCGCCATCGCCGCGTGCAGGGTCTGGCCGTCGCGCACCCGGTCCCGAACGCCGCCCAGCACGGCGCGCGCCCGCGCGCCCGGCACGCTTTCGACCAGGAAGCGCAGCGCCCGGTCGATATCCTGCCCGGCGCCCAGCATGACGGCCAGTTCCCGCGTCAGCGCCGCCAGTTCGCCCCGGCGCAGGTCGCGGCGGCGCAAGCCGCCCAGGCCGCCCAGCCCCGATGCCACCGTCCGCGTCCACCGGCCGGGGGCGCCGACCTGCATGGGAATATGCCCCCGCCGCCGCAGGGCGGCCACGACGGCTTCCGCCGTTTCGCCCTCCAGCGTGCCGCGGACCAGGGCACCCTGCGCATCGACGGCGGTGAAGCTGAATTCAGCCATCCGTCACGTTCCCGCCCGGACGCTGCGGGTCACTTCCTCGATCGTCGTCTCGCCCTTCAGGGCCGCGACCAGGCCGGAGGTGAACATCGGGACCATTCCGGCCTCGACCGCCGCGCGTTCGATCGCCAGGTGGTCGCTGCGCGCGAAGATCAGGCGTTCCACCGCCTCGTCCGGTTCCAGAAGCTCGGCGATGGCCTGCCGGCCGCTATAGCCGGTGTTCCGGCAGGCGGCGCAACCCACGGGATGGAACAGCGTGACGGGCCCGCCGCCTGCGAGCGTTTCCAGGTCGAAGCGATCGACCAGTTCCCGGGGCGGGGTGTAGGGCGTCCGGCACTGGCCGCACAGCCGCCGGACCAGCCGCTGCGCCACCACGCCGCGCAGCACGGCCGTCAGCAGGTAATCCTCCACCCCCATGTCGCGCAGGCGGATGATGGCGGCGGCGGCGGAGTTGGTATGCAGGGTCGAGAGCACCAGGTGGCCGGTCAGGGCGGCCTGCACCGCGATCTGGGCGGTTTCGATGTCGCGGATTTCACCGACCATGATGACGTCGGGGTCCTGGCGCAGGATCGCGCGCAGCAGGGCGGCGAAGGTCAGTCCGATCTGCGGCCGGACCTGCACCTGGTTGATGCCGCCAAGCTGGTATTCGATCGGGTCCTCGATCGTCACCACCTTGCGCGTCACCGCGTTCAGGTCCGCCAGCCCGGTATAGAGCGTGGTCGTCTTGCCCGACCCGGTCGGCCCGGTCACCAGCACGATGCCGTTCGGCAGCGCCAGCAGGCCGCGCAGGCGTGCGACGATGGCCGGCGGCAGGCCCAGCGTCGCGTAGTCGAACCGCACGCTGGAACGGTCCAGCACGCGCAGCACCACCGTCTCGCCATGCAGCGAGGGGATCGTGGAGACGCGAAAATCGATGTCGTGCCCGCGCACGGCCAGCTTGATCCGGCCGTCCTGCGGCAGGCGCCGTTCCGCGATGTCCAGCCGGGCCATGATCTTGATGCGCGAAATGATCGCCGGGATCAGGTGCGCGGGGGGACTTTCGACCTCGTGCAGCACGCCGTCATAGCGATAGCGCACGCGCAGCCGGTCCTCGAACGGTTCGATATGAATGTCCGAGGCATGGGTTTCCACGGCGCGGCTGACGATCTGGTTGACCAGGCGGATCACCGGGGCCTCGGACGCCAGGTCCTTCAGCCGCTCGGCATCGTCTTCCAGCGGTGCCGTGTCCTCGTCGGGCTGGACGCCGTCATCGCCCCCGGACGGGTACAGGCGGTCGAGGGCGGCTTCCAGTTCGATCGGCACGGCCACCCGGCAGGACACGCGCAGCCCCGTGGCCGCCGCGATCGACGAGGCGGCGAAGCCGTCCAGCGGATCGCGCAGGGCGAGCGTGACCGTCCCGTCGTCCACGCCCAGCGGCACCGCATGGATGTCACGCAGGAAGCGGGCGCCGAGATACTGCGTCAGGACGGGTTCCCGGGGGTAGAGATCAGCGGACGCCAGGGGCATGTCCAGGAATTCCGCGTAGCTCAAGGCCATGTCGCGTTCCGACACCAGCCCCAGTTGCAGCAGAATCCGGTCCAGGCGCCCGCCATTCTGGTCCGCCGCGCGGCGCGCGCGGTCGATGGCGCGCGGGTCGCACCGGTCCCGCTCGACCAGCAAACGCGCCAGTGCGTCGATCGGCGAGTCAGCGTCCAATCCCGCGTCCATCATGATGCCCCGCCATTCCTGAGGGTCATGCGGGCAGCCAGTCCGGCCGGAGCAGGCTGGCCTGCCACAGCCAGATTCCCCACATCGCCAGCGCCAGTCCCGGCCCGAACGGGACCATCAGCGTGCGATTCACATCACCACGCCGGGCGATCGCGACCGCGCACAGCGTCAACACGGCCCCCAGGAAGACGACATGCGGCAGGGATTCGGGACCGAGCCACGCCCCCCCGGCGGCCAGCAGCTTGGCATCGCCCCCGCCGAGCCCATCATGGCCGCGCGCCCGGCGATACAGAAGCGAAATCCCGCGAAAGACGCCGTACCCCGCCGCCGCCGCCAGGGCGTGCCACAGCACCGGCGCGGCACCCCCCAGGGCCGCCAGCCCCAGCCCGGCCGCGATCAACGGCACTGTCAGCGTGTCGGGCAGGCGGAAGCTTTTCAGGTCGATCGCGGCCAGCACCAGCAGCCACCACCCGAACAGGCAGCCGCTCCAGACCACCAGCAACGGGGCCGGCGTGCCGGCGCGCAACGGACCGGCGGCCAGCAGGACCAGGCCCGCGACCAGCAGCGCCGCCACTTCCATGGCGGGATGCCCGGCCGAAATGGCGCCGCCGCAGGACCGGCACCGTCCCTTCTGCACCAGATAGCTGACGACGGGCACCAGTTCGCGCGGGCGCAGCACGGCCCCGCAGCGCGGGCAGGCCGACCGGGCCAGCGCCACCGGCAGCCTGCGGGGCAGGCGCGCGGCCAGCACCCCCAGGAAAGAGCCGATGAAGGGGGACAGGAGCAGGGGAAGGACGGGTAGATGCAGCATGGACGCCACGATCAGGGATTGCAGATCTGTGTCGCCGTGCTGGCGGCGTTGCCGCCGGAACCGGCCGAGCAGAGATCGTAATCATGCCCCGCGCGTTCGGACGGGTTGCGATAGACGTAGGCATGGCGCCACGGGTCCAGCGGCGGGCCGTTATCCTTCACGTACGGGCCGTTCCAGTTATCCACCCCTGCCGGACGGGTGACGAGCGCCTGCAGCCCTTCCTCCGTGCTGGGATACTGCCCGACATCCAGGCGATAGAGATCCAGGACCTGGCCCAGGCGCTGGATCGACTGATGGGCGACGGAATTCTTCGCCCCGCCGAGCTGCCGCAGGGCCGCGGGCGCGACCAGGCCGATCAGCAGGCCGAGAATGGCGATGACCACCAGCAGTTCCAGCAGCGTGAACCCGCCATCGCGGTCGTCCGGTTTCCGATTCTTCAATTTTATTTCCAAACTTCTGGGACGAAAGGCCGGGGGCTGGGCCGTGGCCATGCTTTTTCGTATCATTTGGCAGAACCAGACGTCACAAGCTGCGTCGATCCGCAAAAGGGAGAACCCGAATGGGCGTGGCGTATCTGGGCTGCATGGCGCTGGCCGCGACGTTCTATCACCTGCCGCCCCGGGTGCTGCCGTCGATCCAGGCCGTGGAGAGCGGACGGAACGGCCTGGTGCATCACAATGCGAACGGCACGGACGACCTGGGCGTCATGCAGGTGAATACGCTTTGGGTTATCCCGATCGCGCGATTCACCAATACCCCTCCCCCGGTCGTCTATCGCGCGCTGCTGAACGATCCCTGCTACAACATCAGCGCCGCGGGGGCCGTCATGCGTACCTACCTGAACGAAACCCATGGCGACCTGATGCGCGCGATCGGCAATTACCATTCCCACACCCTCCTTCTGAACGAGGCCTACCAGGCCCTTGTCCTGTCCTGGGCGCGGCGGCTGTTCAGGCCGCCTCACCCCTCGTAAACGCCGCCGGAGCGGACGGGATTTCACCGGGGATTTCATCGGGCCAGCACCGCCACCCGCAATCCGTGAATGGTGGCGCCGCCCCCTTCGGCAAACAGCGAGATCCGGTCGCTTCCCGCCGGGGGGAAGATCAGGTCGGTCATGCGCAGCACCCCATCATTGGCGAACAGTTCGACCGAAGCGCGATCGACGACCAGATGAAGCGCGACTTCGCCGCCCGGCGCGGCCAGGTACGCGATATGCCGGGTGCTGAAGCGGGGCGAGAAGCCGACCAGGCCGGAACGGCCGCGATCCACGGTCAGGGTACCGTCCACGAAATCGTAGCTGACCGACGTGCCGGTCCTGCCGTCCGGCGTTTCCCGTACCACGATGCCGGCGCGCCGGGCGCCGCCGCGCCGCAGCACCAGGCGGATGTCCAGGACCTCGCCCCGGGACGGGATCGTCACGCGCCCGTCCTGCGGCAGGTTCCGGTCCCCGTAGGTCACGACTCCCTTTTTCCTGACCATGTCCTCGTACGCGCGGGTCGGGGTCTGGATCACGGTGGGATGTCCGTCCACGGTCTTCAGCGCGATGTCCACCGGCAGGGTCATCTGCCCCCGCCAGGGCGCGGTCGGAAGGTCCGTCGCGTAGTCCCAGTTGTCCATCCACCCGATCAGCACCGGGGCGCCGGAGCCGGTATTGGCGAACAGGGTCGTCGCATACTGGTCGGCGCCGTGGTCGAGCCAGTCATAGCGGGACGGATCGGACCCCGGCGGAGGCAGCGCGTCCGGCGTGAAGGTCACGCCGTCGAACCGGCCCACGAAATACTGCACGCCCGATCCGCCCGCGATACTCCACGGATTGACGCTGACGATCATGACCCATCTGGTCGCCCGCGGGTTTCCGTCCAGCTTCAGCGGAACCAGTGTGGGCATTTCCCACAGCATGCCGGGCTTGCGATAGCCGGAGGGCTGGAAGTCGCTGAGAAACGACCAGTGCAGCAGGTCGGTGGACCGGTAGAGCTTGACCAGCTGGGCGTCGCCCACGACGGTCGTCATGATCCAGCAGCCGCCATCCTGGTACCAGAAGACCGAAGGGTCCCTGAACTGCCGGGAGTCCGGATGAAGCGTCAGGACGGGGTTGTGGGCGTACGGCCGCCACGTGAAACCGCCGTCATGGCTGACGGACACCGATTGTGCCTGCGTACCGTCGGGATGGGCCGGATTGTCGTGGAACACGGATGTGTGGAAGGCAAGCAGCGGCGGCGCGTCCGTACTCCCCAGACCCGAGCGATTCAGCGGGTCCGGCACCAGGCTTCCGGAAAAGATCTCCTCGCCCGGTGTCGCCGCGATCGCGACGCCATGCTCCGTCCAGTGGAGCAGATCCGTGCTGGTCGCGTGCCCCCAGGACGGATGCCCCCATGTCATGCTGCCGGGAGCGTACTGGTAGAACAGGTGATAGACGCCATCGAGAAGGATGGGCCCGTTCGGATCGTTCATCCAGTACGCCGCCGGCGAGAAATGCAGGACGGGCCGCCATTGGGGCGTATCGGCCGCGTGCGGCGCCCCGAGAGGAAACAGCAGGGCGAACGCGGCCGGCAGGCAGCGCCGCGACAGGCGGCGCCATCCGGCCGATCGCGGAACTGTCCCGGTCATGGTCATCAATATCGAAAGACCAGCCCGCCGGAGGGCGGGCTGGTCGAACCCCGTCATTACTGGTTCAGGAATTGGCGAACCTGCGCCAGCACCTGGGCATTGTTGGTGGACGCCTGCGCCGCCAGACCCGACGTGGGCTGGCCGAACAGATCCTGGATGAAGCCGGCGATGTTCACGTCCGCGCGGTTGGCCGGAATATCGCCATAGCCGCCCAGGCCGCCATTGCCGTACCGCAGGTCGACCGCGGACGCGTTCTGGGCGATGCGCACCCGGACCGTGGGCGCCAGGGTACCCCCGCGACGGTTTTCCACCGTGTCGATGAACGATTCAACCAGTCCCCCCGGCATGACGTAGTGCGAATAGGACTGGAAGGCCCGCGGGTTCTGGTCCGGGCTGGGATCGAAATCCGTGCCTGCCGCCGTGTTGAGGTCGGTCGGATTGCCCATCGTCAGGCCGCTGCCATAGTTCATCGGCTGGAAGTCACTGCGGATGCCGTCACCCACGAAGCCGTAGACGCCGTCCGGTCCATCGACACCGGCCGCGAAGGTCGTGCGGTGGCTGATGGTGAAGATATAGTATTTTCCGTTATGGAGGTACACCTGCGGCCGTTCGGTCTGGTCATTGACGCAGTTGGCCGAAATCAGCGGCGACAGGAACTTCCATTTCGACAGGGTCGAATCCGTGGCGATGGCCAGGCCGATATTGGCCTTCTGGTAATAGGCCCCGCTATCCAGGACTTCCTGCAGGGTTTCCGCATTGGGATCGTTCGGGCGGAAGCCCAGATCGGCCTCGGTGCAGTTGGCGACGCCACGCTGGCCCGCGGTATTGCCCTCGAACACCATGTAGTTCACGCCGGGATGCTTCGGGTCCTCGAAGGTGAACGGATCGCGGAAATTGAAGAATTCGTTCTGCGCACCGTTCTGATACAGCACGCCGTCGGGCTGCAGCAGCGGCGTGTGGGCGGTGAAGCCCGTGAACCAGACATGGTTGAAGTCGGCGTGGATCCGCCCCAGGGTCTGGGTGATGATGGCCTGCGGCGGGGTGATGTTGTTGGCGTTGGCGTCACGGTTGAACGCCACGTCGGTATAGAAGACCGATACGGTATTGCCATGTATCTGCATCAGACGCGACGAACCGGACCATTCCGCCTGGTTCGTGTAGGTCTGGCCGGCGTAGACCTGCGCGCTGGCTCCGTCGGGGAAGAGATGGCCGCCATAGGTCCAGCCGCCATTCACCGGCCGCCGGCTGGCGGGAATACCCGCGCGACGATAGAAGAAGCCGATGCGGGCATGCACGTGGCGGTCGTCGAAACCGTATCCGGCATTGGGGTCGGCCGTCAGGCAGAAAATGACTTCCCAGCCGTTATAGCTGAACTGATCGGCGTGCTTGTCGATCAGGGTCCAGGTATCCCAGACCCAGACATCCGGATTGATCACCGGGAAGTCCGCCGGGATGTTCGGCATGGTCAGTTGCGCCGGCAGGGAATTCTGCCCGGCCGCGACCGTCGCATCCGAATGCGCCTTGATCTGCAATGCGTCGGCACGTGTCCAGCGGGCGGTAAAGTCCGACTGCGGGTCATACGCCTGCTGCGTATGAATGCTGGGCAGCGGGAAGCCCGGCACCCCGGCCAGCGACCGCCCGGGGAAGAGCGGGCCGCCACGAGGCATCACACCCGGACGGTGCGCCATGCGCGCGGCTTCCTGCCGGCTGAAATTCCCTTGCGCCAGCGCACTTTGCGCGCCCAGCACCATGAGCAGGGACCCGGCCAACGCCATATTCAGCGTGGCTACTTTTCGGCGTACATGCGCCATTCCATCCTCCTGAAGGAAACTCTTCAGATTGCAGAGCAACCACGACCGCGCCGTCACTGTAATTCAGTGATTTATAAAGGACTTTCCCCGTTTTTTCGCCTGAGCGCCGGCGCAGAAGATCACGGGGAATTTACGGATGTCAAATTTATTTTAATGAAAGATTTAAGGCGGAATCATGGCGGCTCCGCACAATACCAGATCTGTTCATTCCAAGTTCTGGTATGCGAAGTTTATGACAGACTGATTATTCGATGACATGACGTAAATGAATATGAATACCCTTTGCTGCATAAATGAAAAATTTTTCCGATCGACACCTGGGCGCCTGGCATCTGTCATCCCTGCCTGCCGTCCTGTGGGACGGGCTCGTCGATCCCTGCTGGACAGGAACTCATCGTCCGCTCGGCTGTCACCGGAATGGAGTTGACGCCGCGGCGCCCTGCCGGTTGCCACGCAGGTTACAGTTCGAGCCGATTTTGACGGAGACGTGACATTCGGCGACCCGACAGGGTCGAATTTAAAACTTTGTTGTTGTAACAGTGATTGTCACAACAAGTCTCCACCCCCGAAAGCGCGGACTCGGGATCAGGCCGTTCTTCTGAAGCGCATCCGGGTCAGCATCCTGCGTGTTTCGGCGATCATGGTCCGGGGCGGCAGCAGCAGGTCGGGCAGGGTGAAACCCGATACGTTTCCGGCCAGCAGGATGACATTGCGTTCGCACTCCACCGCTTCCTCGAACAGCCTGACCGTACCCGGAGGCGCGATTTCGGCCCCGGCCATATCCACGGCCCGTACGATCGGTTCGGGGTGATCGGGCCATTCCAGCAGGTTCATCGCCATGAACCCGCCATCCGACAGGCGACAGGCGACCTGGGCCAGGAAGGCCCGGCCCAGCAGGTGGTCGGGAACCCGCTCCCCCCGGAATGCATCGATGATGATCGCGCCATAGCGCTGCGTCGGCGGAAGGGCATGGAGATAGCGCGCCCCGTCCATCGCATGGCACGGTATCCACAGCGGCAGGCCGAAATGCTGGCGGGCGATCAGGAAGGACGCGGGATTCACGTCGACGATCTCGACCGCCCGTTCCGCCACGCTCAGCATCGCCGCCAGCGACCCGCCGCCACATCCGATCAGCAGGACCGGCTCGTCCGGTCGCGTTCCCGCCGGGGTCTGCATGATGAAGCCGAACAAGGCATGGATATAGGCGGCGTAGCTGACCCCGTCCGCGTCGCTTTCGCTCTGGCAGCACCGGTCCTGCCAGTAGATGCGGCTTTCCGTCACGATGTCCTCGCTGATCCAGACATCGCCGTCATCGCCCGGGTAATGGGCCAGGATCGTGTGGCCGCCCGGGATGAAGGTCGGCATCAGGACGCCGCGCCCGACAGGACGAGTCCGGAAATCGTATCGGCCAGTTCGGGAACGACCTCCTCGGCGGAGACCAGCGCGCGGAAATAGAGCGGCGCGATCAGCATTTCGGTGGCGAGCCGCACGTCCAGCCCCTGCGCCACCTCCCCCCGCGCCTGGCCCCTTTTCAGCAGGATCGAGGCCGCGTCCAGGCGGGCACGCCAGAACTCGCGCCGGACGGCCTCGGGCACGTCGACGATCAGGCGCGTCACCAGCCGCCCGAAGTCGGAGCGATGGAAGGCGACCATGGAGGCGAGATAGGTCCTGAGATCGTCCTGGCATGACCCGGTATCGGGCAGGGGCATCGTCAGGCGCGCCTTCATGCCCACGGCCTCGAAGACCAGGCCGCCGATCGTCTCCCACCGGCGATAGATCGAGGATTTCTGCACGCCCGCACGGCGCGCGACCTCCTCGACCCTCGGCATCTCGCCCGCCTCCATCATCGCAAGCGTCGCCTCGATCACCGCCGCGTGGAAGCGTGCGCTGCGGCCGCCCGGACGACGCCGGATTTCCGCGGAATCCTGCGGCGGAGAATCCTTAAGGCTACTGAGTTGCTTTTTCGCATCCATCATGCGACTTTAATGCCACCAGGTTGCAATAGGAACCCGCCAGATGCATTCCGACCTTTCCGTGCCGACCCGACCCGTCGCATCCCCCGGACGCACCGCCGGGTTCTGCGCCATCGTCGCGATGATGGCCCTCGGCGGTTTCCTGACGCGCCGGCAGGGCACGGGCACGGCCTCGCCCGGCCATCATCCCCATGAGCAGATCGTCCTTTTCCTGTCGCTGATCGGCGGCGAATACCTGCTCTTCCACTTCGTCCGCGCCAGCCTGCGCGGCGTGGGGCTGGGGCTCGGCGCTTGTCAGCGCGCGGCGTCCCGATACCCGCACGCTTCTTGCCGATCTGGGGTGCGGCCTGCTGCTGTTCGCGCTTCTGCGCGGTGCCGAGGCCGGGATGACGCATCTTCTCGGCGCGGGCGATGTCGCCGCCGTCAACCGGATCATTCCTTCACACGACTGGGAAATCCCCGTCTGGCTGGTGCTCGCCGCCTGCGCGGGGGTGATCGAGGAACTGGCCTTTCGCGGACTTCTGCAAAGGCAGATCGCCTATCTTTCCGGTCGGACCTGGATCGGGGTCGTGGCGCAGGCTGCCATCTTCGGTGCGGCGCATCTCTACCAGGGGCCGGTGCTGGCGGCGCAGATCACCGTTCTCGGGCTGCTCTTCGGTGCCGCCGCCGCCGTGCGCGGCAGTCTGGTGCCGGGGATGTTTGCCCATGTGCTGGAGGACGCCTTGTCCGGCCTCGTCAACCTGGGGTGACTGCCGGTGGACGGGGCTAGGTCGTCCGGCCGGGCTCGGTCGGCCCCATGACGCCGCGCGCGCCAGGGCCTGCCCATACCCCGGGCAGGGCCAGCCAGGCCAGCAGGACGGCCAGTCCCAGGAAGAATCGCGCCGTCCACCAGCCATAGGCAAGGGCCCCCGCCAGCCCGCCCGCCGCGAATGACAGAACGATTCCGCCATGCAGGAGCAGCCGCTGGCGTGTCTGGGTCAACTGGCCCGGATCCTCGGCCGAGCGGAAGGCGTCCAGCCAGTCCGCAATTTCGATGCCGAAATCGGTCAGCATTCCGGTCATGTGCGTTGTCCGGACCCGCGCGCCGGAGATGCGGGTCACTGTCGCGTTCTGAAGCCCCATCAGGAAGCTGAGCCCATAGGCCAGGACCGGACCGCGCGGGCCGGTATGCAATGCGATATCCAGGACCCCGAGCAGTCCCAGCAGCACGGATTCCAGCAGGATACTGAAGGCATAGACCGCCCGGTGCCGCCGGCGGCGGCCCGCATTGACCAGAAAGGTCGAAACCACCGCCCCGGTCACGAAGGCGGCGATCAGTCCGAGGCAGGACGCGACGACGGCCAGGTCGCCGACATGCAGGCTCATGGCCAGGGCGGAGACATTGCCCGTCATGTTGGCCGAATAATAGCCGACCGCCAGGAATCCCGCCGCATTCACCGCCCCCGCGATGGCGGCGAGCGAGCAGCCAAGGCGGCGATCCATGACGAAGGTCCGGGTTTCTCCCTCACGGACAAGCACATGTCCTCTCCTGCACAGCCGCCCCACCCTATCATGCAATCGGCCGAGGGCGGAACGGGTGGCGCGCATGCAAGGGGCGAGACCGGCGTGCTGCCAATCGCTGACCGGATGCTCCTTCCTGCGGCTCCATCCCATCCTGACCTGGTTTTCCGCCAGCATCGGGCTGCATCACGTCCACCACGCCGCGCCGGGAATTCCCAATTACCTGCTGGCGGAATGTCACGACGCCCATTCGGTCTTCCACACGGTCAAGACGATCGGCCTTCTGGACGGGCGGAAGGAACCGGCGCGGCCGTGCGCTCGCGATCGATCAGGATGCGCTTGCGGTCCACCCCCCAGCGATAGCCCGACAGTGCGCCGTCGTTGCGGACGACGCGATGGCAGGGAATGGCCACGGCAATCCGGTTGGCCGCGCAGGCCCCGGCGACCGCCCGGACAGCCTGGGGCTGGCCGATCCGTCGGGCGATGTCGGCATAGGTGACGGTTTGCCCTGCCGGAATGTCGCGCAGCGCGCTCCAGACACGATGCTGGAACGCGGTGCCGCGAATATCGAGCGGCAGGTCCAGCCCGATTCCGGGTGCCTCCACGAAGCCCACCACCAGTGCGACATGCCGTTCGTACTCCTCGTCACCGCCGATCAGCTCGGCGCGGGGAAAACGTGCCTGCAGGTCGCGGACCAGGGTGTTCGGATCGTCGTCGATCAGGATCGCGACCACGCCCCTGGCACTGGACGCGACCAGGATCGCGCCGAGGCTGCATTGCCCGACGGCGAAGCGAATCCGTTCGCCCGCGCCGCCGGCGCGATAGCGGGCCGGTGTCATGCCCAGCAGATCGGCCGCCTGGGCGTAGAACCGTCCGCTGGACCCGTATCCGGCATCGAAAATCGCCTCGGTCACGCTGTCCGCGCGGGGCAGTTCCGCGCGGATGCGGCCGGCGCGATGGGCGGCGGCATAGGCATGGGGCGTCAGGCCGGTCTCGGCCCGGAACAGCCGGTGGAAATGGCTGGGGCTCAGTTCCACCGCGCGGGCCAGGTCGGCGATGGACGGCATGTCGTCCCGCGCCGCGATCAGCCGGCAGGCCTGGACGACCAGGGCCTGGCCGATATCCTGCGGCGATGCGCCGTCCGGGTTGCAGCGGCGGCAGGGACGGAAGCCCGCGGCCCGTGCGGCCCCCAGCGTGTCATGCAGGCGCACGTTGCCGGGCTTTGCCATTCGGGAGGGACAGGACGGGCGGCAATAGACCCCGGTCGTGCGCACCGAATACCAGAACAGGCCGTCCGCGCGGCGGTCCCGTGCCACGATGCGGGCCCAGCGCGGGTCCCGTTCCGTCATGTCTGTCATCTCGACCATCGGGGCGTTCCTTCCAAACCTGTCGCGCACCCACGATGCAGGACGGCGACCGGCCGCGCACTCCGTCCCCTGCTTTCAAATCCGCTCAGGCGGCCCCGAGGGTACCGAACCGGCCGCCGCGCAGGTCCTCGATGGCCTGGTGGATTTCGGCCTCGGTATTCATCACGAACGGGCCGCGGCCCACGATCGGCTCGTCGATCGGCTGGCCGGTCAGGACCAGCAGCATGGCGTCGTCCCGGGCCGCGACCGATACCGATTGCCCCGTGCGGTCCAGCAGGACCATGTCGGCCCCGGCGGCGGCGAAACCGTCATTCACCGTGACCTGTCCCTCCAGCACCACCAGCATCGCCGTGTGTCCCTCCGGCAGGTCGAAGGTCACGTGCGCCCCCGCGCGCAGGCCGACATCCCAGACATCCAGCGGCGTGAAGGTCCGTGCCGGTCCCGCCGTGCCGCCATACGCGCCGGCGATCACGCGTACCTGCCCGGCTTCGTCGGGCAGGGCGACGACCGGAATGTCGGCCGAGGCGATCGACTGGTAGCCGGGGCGCGCCATCTTGTCCCGGGCCGGCAGGTTGACCCAGAGCTGGACCATGCGGAACGGGCCGCCGGTGCGGGTATAGGCGCGGGAGTGGAATTCCTGGTGCAGGATGCCGCTTCCCGCCGTCATCCACTGCACGTCGCCCGGCCCGATGACGCCGCCGGCGCCGGTGGAATCGCGATGTTCGACCTCGCCGTCATAGACGATGGTCACCGTTTCGAACCCGCGATGCGGATGCACCCCCACGCCGCGCGGCGCGTCGGCCGGCGCGAAGCGGTGGGGCCCGGCATAGTCCAGGAGCAGGAAGGGGCTGACCTCCTGTCCGAGCGTATTGTACGAAAACAGCGAGCGAACGGGAAAGCCGTCCCCGACCCAATGGCCGTCAGGCGTGCTGTAGCGCCCCAGAATGGTCTTCATCATCACACATCCTCCCTCCCCGTCCGCCCCCTGCGCCAGGACGCCATGGCCGGCAACACCCCGTCCCGCAGGATCAGCCCATGCAGCAGCGCGGCGCCCACATGCGCGACGATCACCCCGAACAGGGTGAAGGCCAGCCATGTATGCATGTGCCGCAGCAGCGCGAACAGGGCCGGATCATGCGGCAGGATCGGCGGCAGGCGCACCGGCCCCCACAGCACGACCGGATAGGCGCCCGCCGACAGCATGCCCCAGCCCACCAGCGGCATGGCGATCATCAGGGCATAGAGCAGGATATGCGACCCGAGGGCCGCGATGCGCTGGATGGCCGGCATGCCGTCCGGCAGCGGCGGCGGCGGGACGATCAGCCGGTTGCCCAGCCGGATCGCGGTCAGAAGCAGGATCGCGATGCCCATCGGCCGGTGCAGCGCCACCAGGGCGGCGTAGGACGGCCCCACGCTGGCGGCCATGAACGCACCGACGAACAGCATGCCCAGGATCATCACGGCCATCAGCCAGTGCAGGACCCGGGCCAGGACGGAAAACCGGATGACGCGGGTGCGGATGACGGGGGTCATGATCCGCCCCCCGCCCCGGCCATGGCCGGCGTTACGGCGCTGGGCGGCTTGGCCTCGCCCGAGCGCAGGATGAAGGACCGCATATAGGCGGCCGACCGCGCGGCCGGGATCGGATCGTCCGACAGGGTGATGCCGGGCGGCAGGACCACCGGGTCGTAGGTGATGCCGGTGCAGGGGCCGCCATCCTCGCTCTCGGCCCGGTCCAGCGTCAGCAGGCCGGCATCGACCTGCCGGCGGCCGGACGGCCAGGGCAGGGTCGGGTCGGCGGTCGGATCGGACGGATCACCCACCGTCACCACCAGCCGCCATTGCAGCGGCTGCCGGCGCAGCGTGGCGGCCAGGTCGTCGAACAGATAGTCCGGCCCCCCGCCGGCCCCGGCCGGCTGGACCGGCTGGAGGGGCACCATCGCCCAGCGGACCGGCACGGAGGCGCCGCCGGCATCGACGAAGCGGAACGTGTCCAGGCTGTAGTAGGTATCGTCGCCGAAGCCGGAGGTGAGCGGCCGGGCGGCGACACGCCCCAGCGCCGTGGCCACCGCCTGATGCGCGGACAGGAAAGGCCCTATCCGGGCCGGATCGGGCTTGCCCGTGGCGGGATCGGGCCGGGTGGCCAGCAGCAGGTCGCGAAATTCCTGCGCGGTGCGCGCGACGAAGACCGGAATATCGTTGATTCCCATCCGCCATTCCTGCCCGTCGGGCGGCATCAGGCGCAGCGCCATGCTGCGCACCTTGGCCGGCGCGTCCGGCTGGAACGGCATGCCGCCCGCCAGCGCGAACCGCCCGACCACCGGCACGCGCCCGGGACGGAAGAGCGAGGCCGTGGAGAGCGCCGCAGCCTGCCCGCTGGCCTGGAACCAGCCGGTGACGCACAGCCCCTTGGCATGGTTGCGGCGAAAGCCGGGATGCAGCCCGTCCACGGCCCGCAGGGCCGCCATCACCCCGCCCTGCGTCAGGCGGCGGGAGGACAGGACGCCCGCATCCCAGGCGAAGGCGCCGCACAGGGCCAGCATCACGGCCCCGATGACGCCCAGGCGGCCCAGCGTGCCCGGCGTAAGCCGGAGGGGGACGCGCGAGGAGCCGGGCTTGTCATGTGGTCCGGGCATCGTGGCCTCGACTTGCGGGCTGTCCGAAATGGACGCCCGGCTGCATACGCCAGACGGACCGCCGGGTTTCCTTTGTGGAGCCTACGGCATCTGGCGATGACAGAGGATATCCGCCCCGGCCGGACTGTGCCGCACGGGAGGCGGCGCGGTCCGGCAGGCATCGAGGCGCACCGGACAGCGATCGAGGAACGGGCAGAGCGCGCGAACGTCCGCGCCCCCCGAGGCATCCGCCATCGGGGCCGGGCGGTCCAGCGCGCGGGCGGCGCGGATATCCTCCAGCCAACCGGGCCGCAATTCGGGCACCGAACCGGTCAGCAGGGTGGTGTAGGGATGATGGACCGGATCGCCCAATGCCGCGCGGGGCGTGACCTCGACCGTGCGCCCGCGATACAGGACCATGACGTCGTCGCAGACCGAGCGCAGGGTTTCGAGCCCATGCGTGATGAAGATACAGGACAGTCCCAGGTCGCGCTGGATGTCCCGCAGCAGGTCGAGCACGGCCTGCGCCACCACCGTATCCAGCGCGGAGGTGATTTCGTCGCACAGCAGCACGTCGGGCCGCGCCGCCAGCGCGCGGGCCAGGTTGATCCGCTGCTTCTGCCCGCCGGACAATTCGCCGGGCAGGCGGCCGGCCATCGCCGCCGGAAGCTTCACCAGGTCCAGCATGCGCCGGGTTTCCGCATCCAGCGCCGCCCCCTGCATGCCGTGATAGAGCTGCAACGGGCGGGACAGGATGGTCCTGATCGGCTGGCGGGGGTTGAGCGCGGTATCCGCCATCTGGAACGCCATCTGGATGCGGCGCTTTTCCTCGCGCGACCGGTGGGCGAGGTCGGGGGCCAGAGGGGTCCCGTTCAGCATGACGGTGCCCCGGGCCGCGGGCAGGAACCCGGCGATGGTCCGCGCCAGCGTGCTTTTGCCGGACCCGGATTCGCCGATGATGCCCAGCGTCCTGCCGCGCCCGAGCGTGAACGTCACGCCATCGACGATCGGCACGACGGGATAGCCCCGCGGATCGAGCCCCCCATAGCCGGCCACCAGCCCCGACACCGCCAGGACCGGGGCCTGTCGTTCCGACGGCGGGCGGTCGCGCGCCACGGGGGACGCGGCCTTCAGCAACGCGCGGGTATAGGGGTGGGCCGGGGCCTCCAGGATCTGCCGGACGGGCGCGATTTCCTGGATCGTGCCGTGGCGCAGCACGACCACCCGGTCCGCGACCTGCGCCACCACCGGCAGGTCGTGCGAGACGTAGATGCCGGTAATGTTCAGGGCCTTGACCACGGATTTGAACGAGGCCAGCACCTCGATCTGCGTGGTGACGTCCAGCGCGGTCGTCGGTTCGTCGAAGATGATGATCTCGGGGTCGGTGATCAGCGCCATGGCCGCCAGCAGGCGCTGCAACTGCCCGCCCGATACCTCGTGCGGGTAGCGCCGCCCCACATTGTCCGGGTCCGGCAGGGCCAGGAGCCGGAACAGTTCCACCGCGCGGGCCTCCGCCTCGCGCCGCGGCATCGTGGCGTGCAGGTGCGCGGCCTCGATGACCTGCGTCATGATCGGCTTGGCCGGGTTGAACGACGCGGCCGCGCTCTGCGCGACATAGGCGACGGTGCGGCCGCGGATCTTCTGCAGCGCCGCCGGGCCCATCGCATGCACGTCGTACCCCGCGACGGTGATCGTGCCCCCGGCGATACGGCAGTTCTGGCGCGCGTAGCCCAGCAGTGCGAGCGCGATCGTGGTCTTGCCGGACCCGGATTCGCCGATCAGCGCGATGACTTCGCCCCGCTGGACCGTCAGGTCGATGCCGTCGACGATCACCGTCTCGGGCTCGCCGGGACGCCGGCCGGTGATCTTCAGGCCGGAGAGGGAGATGATGGGCAGTTCGGCAAGCGACTTCACCGGCGGCCCCCCTTGGCGGACATCCGGTCGATCGACAGGTTGACGCCGACGGTCAGCACCGCGATCGCCAAGGCGGGCGCCAGGACGGCGGGCGCCGCGAAGACGATGCCGAGAATGTTCTCGCGCACCAGCGAGCCGAGGTCCGCGTCGGGCGGCTGCACCCCCAGCCCGAGGAAGCTGAGATTGCTCAGCAGCAGCACGACATAGACGAAGCGCAGGCCCATGTCCGTCAGCACCGGCCCGATCATGTTCGGCAGGATTTCGTGGCGGATCAGGTAAGGCAGGCCCTCGCCCCGGCCCCGCGCCACCAGCACGAAATCGAGCTGGTGGAGCTGAAGCGCCAGCGCATAGGACACGCGATAGCATCCGGGCATGTAGATCACCGCCATCGCGCCGATCAGCACCGGCCAGGACGAACCGAACGCCGCGACGAGGATCAGCCCGAACAGGACGCTGGGAATGGAAATCAGCGCATCGCACAGGCGGCTGAGCAGGATTTCCGCCCATCCGCCGACCAGGGCCGACCCGATGCCCAGCGTGGCGCCCACCGCGCAGGCCAGCAGGGTCGCGGCCAGCGCGATGAAGACCGTGTCGCGCACGCCCACCAGGATGCGGCTGAAGACGTCGCGGCCCAGATAATCGGTGCCGAGAAGAAAATGCCGGCTGGGCGGCGCGAAGACCGCGTCGCTGACCACCGCCCCGCCATCGAAGGGCGCAAGATACGGCAGCAGCAGGACGATCCCGAAAAGAACGCACGCCCCCAGCGCGACCCCCTGCCGCCCGGTCACCGCCCGGCGCCATGGCCGCGCCGGGCCCGCGATCGTCGCGGCGACCATGCCCGCCTCGTCATTCAGAACCGGCTCGGTCAAGAACGCCTCCTGCGCGGGTTGCCGAGTATGGATGCGACATCGGCCAGCGTGATCAGCACCAGGTAGGTCCCGCTGAAAATCAGGGCGCAGGCCTGGATGACGGGCATGTCGCGCGTTGCCACGGCATCCACCATCAGTTTCGCGAGGCCCGGGTAATCGAACACGGTCTCGATCACCACGACGCCGCCCAGCAGCCCGGACAGGCTGAGCGCGATGATGTTCAGCAGCGCCCCGATCGTGTTCGGAAGCGCATGCACCAGGACCAGCCTGACCGGGCCGCAGCCCTTCAGGCGCGCCATCTCGATATAGGGCGCGTCCAGTGCGTCGCACATCGCGGCCCGCGTCATGCGGATCATCTGGGCGATCACCACGCAGCTCAGGCTGATGACCGGCATGGCGAAGGCCCGCAGGAAATCGCCCGGCCCATGCACCTGCGTCGTGTCCGACAGCGCCGGCAGCCAGCGCAGTTCCACGGCGAAGACCAGGACCGCGAAAGTGGCGACCAGGAATTCCGGCAGGGACACGACCGCGATCGTCGCCGACGCCACCGTGCGGTCATACCAGCTCTGGCGGAAGACGGCGGAGGTGATGCCCAGGACCAGCGCCGTGGGCACCGTGACCAGGGCCGTCAGCCCGGCCAGCAGCAGCGAATGCGGCAGCCGCTGCCCGATCAGCGCGCGCACCGGGGCGTGGTTGATCAGGGAATAGCCGGGATCACCGTGCAGCATCCCGCCGATCCAGACCAGGAACCGCCACCATCCGGGCTGGTCCAGATGCAGGGAATGGCGCAGCGCGGCCGCCGCTTCCGGTGTCGCGCTGCGTCCCAGGATGGCCTGCGCGGCATCGCCGGGCAGGAAGCTGGTCG
Source organism: Gluconacetobacter diazotrophicus PA1 5 (assembly GCF_000021325.1). Taxonomy (GTDB): domain Bacteria; phylum Pseudomonadota; class Alphaproteobacteria; order Acetobacterales; family Acetobacteraceae; genus Gluconacetobacter; species Gluconacetobacter diazotrophicus. The sequence goes on from NC_011365.1 coordinate 1,719,593, forward strand.
CGGCGAAGATCAGGATGGTCACCAGCAGGAGCGTGCCCAGCGCGGACAGGATGCGCAGGCCCGCCAGCCGCAGCACGATCAGGTGGCGCGAAAACCGGTTCATGACGCCAGCCAGACATGGCGGGCGAATTCGAAGCCCATGAACTCCCCCGTCTTCCTGGGCCGCATGCCGCGCAGACGGGGTGAAAACGCGTCGATATCACTCAGGAACAGCGGAATGCACACCCCACTGCCGTCATGGACCAGGACCTGCATTTGCGCGAACATCTCGGCCCGCAGGCTTTCATTGCGCTCGCCCCGCGCGGCGCGCAGCAGCCGGTCGAATTCAGGATTGCGCCAGCGGGATTCGTTCCACGGCGCGTCCGAGGCATAGGACAGCGAAAACGCCATTTCGGCCCGGGGCCGGGGGTTCAGATTGCCGAAGGATATCGGCGCCTGCATCCAGTAATTCGACCAGTACCCGTCCGCCGGGACCTGCTGGATGGCCAGGTCGATGCCCAGCGGCCGCGCATCGTGCTGCAACAGGATCGCCATTTCGACCGATCCCTCCGCCGCCGGCGAACAGACCATCGGCACCCGGCTGCCCGTCAGGCCGGATCGCCGGAAATGATAGCGCGCGCGGTCCAGGTCCTGCACGGTCTGGGGCAGCGACGCATCGAAATAGGGAAACCCCGGTGCGATCGGCTGGTCGTTCCCGACCTGCGCGTAGCCCCGGAAGATCGCGCTTTTCATCTGCTCGCGATTGAACAGGTATTTCATTCCGCGCACGAAATCCGGGTTATTGCCAGGCGCCTGGTCCAGCCGCATGATGAAATCGGTATAGGCCCCGCCCGGCGCTTCCATGATCTGCAGGCCGCGCTGCCGCAGCAGGGGCGCCAGCCGCGGATTGACGCCGCCGATCAGGTCGACGTCCCCGGACATCAGCGCATCATGGCGCGCCATGTCATCGGCGATGGTGAAAAATTCGATTTCGTCCAGGTGGGGCTGTCCGTCGCGCCAATAGTCCGGATTGCGCACGGCGACCGAGCGGATGCCGGGGCTGAATTCCTGGCAGAGGAACGGGCCCGTGCCGTTGGCGCGCGAAAAATCGGTCGTGGCGTTCTTGATGATGTAGAACGGCGCCAGGGACAGAAGGGCCGGAAGATCGACATTGGCCGCGACCAGCGTCAACTCGACCTCGTCGGCGGCACGCGCGCGGATGCTGCCGAACTGCCGGGCGATCGCCTTCTGCTGCGAGCCCACGCGCGGGTCGAGATGCCGCAGCAGCGAAAACACCACATCGTCCGCCGTCAGCGGGGAGCCGTCATGAAAGCGGACCCCCTTGCGCAGCCGGATCGTCCAGCGGATGGCGTCGTCGCTTTCGATCGCAATGGCCAGGGAGGGCTGTACCTGCAGCGCCTCGTCCAGTTCCGTCAGCGCGTCATAGAACATCGCGCCACGGATATAATCCGTGGACAGCGCCCCGCGCGCGGGGTCGAGCGTATCGGCGCTGGACCCGGAAAAGCCGGCGACGCGGATGCGCCCCCCGCGCCGGGAGATTTCCACCGCCTGCGCCCGCGCGCCCGGCGGCGCGCAGGCCGCGATAGCGCCCCCGGCCAGGATCTGAAGCGCGTCGCGGCGCGTATGAGAGCGGAAAGCCACCGGGTTACAGCTCCTCCAGCGCGATTTTTGAAAGCATAACCCGTTCGTAACGATAAGGGAGCGCGTCTTCGCGGCCGGAGAGAGGAGATTCTGTCGTTTCGTCCCCCGTTCGCGGCAGAGCGTGTCGCACGGCAGCACGTGCTTCACGGCGGAACGATTGCGGTATGATCTATCGAAATGCCGTCCACATTCGCAACGCCGCCTTGCCGCATCCGTGGGACAAATCGACACACGGGAACGCGGGGGAACGATGACGGTTGTCGACATACTGGAACGCCTGATCGCCTTTCCGTCCGTCGTCGGCACGCCCAATGGCGCGATCGTCCAGTGGGTCCGCGCCTATCTGGAGGAACACGGCGCCACGGTATCCGCCCTGCCGGGGCCGGAGGGCGACCGGTTCAACCTGTTCGCCACCATCGGCCCCGCCGACCGGCCGGGTTATATCCTGTCGGGCCACACCGACGTCGTTCCCGCCGGCGAACCGGAATGGTCATCCGACCCGTTTTGCATGCGCGCGGACGGCGATGCGCTGTTCGGGCGCGGGACGTCCGACATGAAGGGCTTCCTTGCCGCCGTCCTGGCGAGCGTCCCCGCGCTGGCGCGGATGAAGCTGGCCCGGCCGATCCATATCGCCTTTTCCTATGACGAGGAGGCCGGCGCGCGCGGCGTGCCGCACATGATCGCCCGCCTGCCCGAGCTTTGCGCCCGCCCCCTGGGCGCCATCATCGGCGAACCCAGCCTGATGCGCGGAATCCGCGCCCATAAGGGCAAGGTGGCGGCACGGATCACGCTGCGGGGCAGGCCGGGCCATTCCTCCCGCCCCGACCTGGGCGCGAATGCCATCCACGCGATGGCCGGCATCCTCGGCGCCACCGTCGCGCAGGCGCGAAAGCTGACCGAGGGCCCGCTGCACCCGGCTTTCCAGCCCCCGTATTCGTCGCTGCAGGCGGGGGTGATCTCCGGCGGGCAGGCCATCAACGTGATCCCGGAACGCTGCACGATGGATGTCGAGGCGCGCGCCATCCATGGCGTCGAGCCGGCGGACCTTCTGGCGCCCATCCGCGAGGCGGTCGAAACCCTCACCATCGACGGCGTGCGGGCGGAGTGGGAGCAGATCAGCGCCTACCCTGCCCTGCTGCTGGCGCCGGACACCGGACTGGCCCGCCTGGTCGAAGACCTGACCGGCCAGGACACCCTTCCGGCGGTCAGCTACGGCACCGAGGCGGGGCTGTTCCAGCAGGCCGGCATCGATGCGATCATCTGCGGACCGGGCGATATCGGCCGCGCGCACAAGCCCGACGAATTCATACTGGAAAGCGAACTGGCCGCATGCCTGCGCATGATCGCGGCACTCGGTCAACGCTGTGCGTCGTGACGCCGACGCAGCAGGAATACAACAGGATTTCCCGATGAGCCTGAGCTTCGACCCGGATACGCTTCCCCTGCCCGTCGGCCATTTCATCGGCGGGGACCTTCTGCCCGCCGAGCCCGTGATCGATATCCTCCGTCCCTCCGACGGGCGGCCACAGACCGGATGCCCCCTGGCCGGGGCCGACCTTGTCGACCGGGCGGTCAATACCGCAAAGGCGGCGCTGAAATCCAGCAACTGGGCCGGACTGCGCCCCCGCGAACGCACCAGAATCCTTCAGGCGTGGGCGGACCTGATGGAAACGGAAGCCGCGACCCTGGCCAAAATCGAGGCCCTGTCTTCCAGCAGGCCGGTCGGGCAGCTTGTCGCGGGAGATATCGCCGTCACGGCGGAACAGATCCGATTCTTCGCCGAATTCGCCGACAAGGAAGGCAGCGATCTGGTTCCGACCGACGACCGCAGCCTGGGCATGATCATGACCGAGCCCTATGGCGTGGTCGGTGCCATCGTGCCGTGGAACGTGCCGATCAGCACCGCCGGATGGAAACTGGGGCCCGCCCTGGCCGCCGGAAACGCCGTTGTCCTGAAACCGTCCGAACAGACCCCGTTCTCGGTCGTCCATATGGCGCGACTGGCGGTGAAGGCCGGTGTTCCCGCCGGGCTGATCAATATCGTCCTGGGTGACGGGCAGACGACCGGCAGCGCGATCACCGGGCACCCCGGCATTGCCAAGGTCAGCTTCACGGGGTCCAGCCGTGCCGGCGCCGCCATTGCCGGTCACATCGCCGCCACCGGCATCAAGCCCATGACGCTGGAGTTGGGGGGGAAAAGCCCGCAGATCGTCTTTGCCGACGCCGACCTGCCCCGGGCGGCCGATGCCATCGCCGCCAGCATCCTGGCCAATGCCGGACAGGGCTGCGTGGCCGGAACGCGCCTGATCCTGCAGGACGGCATCGCCGGCCCGTTGGTCGAAGCCGTCGCCGCGCGCATGGAGCGCGTGCGTCCCGGCCCGACCTGGGACGAGACATCGTGCTATCCCCCCATCATTTCCGAAGTGCAGATCAGCCGTATCGACGGCATCGTGCAGGCCGCGATCGCCCACGGCGCGGAATGCGTCATCGGCGGCGGCCGGATGGACTGCGCGGGATATTTCTACAAGCCCACGATCCTGGCCAACGTGTCCCCCCGGTCCCCGGCGCTGCTGGAGGAAATCTTCGGCCCCGTCCTGACCGTCCAGACCTTTACCGAGGAGGAGGAGGCGCTGGCCCTGGCCGACCACCCGACATACGGCCTGGCCGCCGGGGTTTTCACGTCCGACCTGTCACGCGCCGTCCGCATGAGCCGCCTGATCCAGGCGGGGACGATCTGGGTCAACCGCTATAGCCGGTCGCGCGACCATATCCTGCCGACCGGGGGATACAAGCAGTCCGGGCTGGGGAAGGATCTGGGGCGGGAGGCGTATCTGGCCAACCGCAAGAGCAAGAGCGTCCTGATCGGTCTTTGAGGACAGCCCTTCTTTTCCTGAGGAAAGAAGGGCTGTCCTTTCAGCGGATGCGATCCAGCATCTTGTAGTAGAGTCCGACCATCGGCAGAAACCACGGCTTGCCGAAATGCCCCGGAATGGCGTTCCACGCGACGCCCTTCATCGGGTTGCGGTCCTCGCGGCCAAGGATATTGTCGGCCATGACCACGCCAAGCTGGGTCGAAAGCTGGGCGCCGTGTCCCGAAAACCCCATGGCATACCACACGCCATCCTGATACCCGGCGCGCGGCAGGCGATCCTGCGTCATGTCCAGCAGGCCGCCCCAGCAGTAATCGATTTCGACATCGGCCAGGGCAGGAAAGATGGAGGCCATCTGCGCGCGCAGGATCTTGCCGCTCCTGGCATCCGACGTGTGGTCGGACGTTGCCGAGAACCGGGCGCGACCGCCGAAGATCAGGCGGTTGTCGGGCGACAGGCGGAAATAGTTCCCGACATGCATCGACGTCACGCAGGTACGGTTGCCCGGCATGGCCGCCGCGATTTCGGCGGCGTTCAGCGGGCGGGTGGCGATGATGAAACTGCCGACGACGATGATCCGCTTGCGGAAGAACCCGAAATTCGGCGTCGTATAGGCGCCCGTCGCGACAAGCACGGTGTCCGCCGTCACCTGCCCGCGCGGCGTCGTCAGGACGTGCCGGTTCCCGGTCCTGACGGTGTCCGTCACCGGCGCGTTTTCGAAAATGGTGCCGCCATGCCGCACGACCGCCTGGGCCAGGCCCGTCACATAACGGCCCATATGCATCACCGCGCTCTTGCGGAAGAGCATCGCGCCGTAGAACGGCGCGCCGATCTCGGCCTTCAGGTCGCCTGCGGACAGCAGGGCGGTGTCGGGATCGACCTCGGCGTGGATCGCCTCGAAATTTTTCGCCAGTCCCGCGACGTGCTGGGGCTTGGAGGCCAGCTTGAGCTTGCCCGCGCGCCGGAAATCGCAGTCGATCCCCTCGTCGTCGATGATCGAGGCGATGGTGTCGATCGAATCGTCGAACGCCTTGTAGAGCGCGATCGCGCGCTCCTTGCCCAGCTTCGCCTTCGCATCGGGGTAGCTGTGGGCCAGCCCGTTGTTCAGGTGCCCGCCATTGCGGCCGGACGCGCCCCAGCCCACACGCTCCGCCTCCAGCACGACGACGCGGGCCCCTGCCCTGGCAAGCTGCCGGGCTGCCGACAGCCCCGTGAAACCGCCGCCGATCACCGCGACGTCATAGTGGCCATCGACCGGCCCGCCCGCGCCCTTGTCGAAGACGGGGGCCGTGTCATGCCAGTAGGAGGCGAATTTCATGGTCTTGACCTTTACAGTCCCACGACACCGGCCAGGCCGGAAATGTCCGGGATTTCGACATACTCGTAATAGGGATTCGCGGGTTCGTGGCCGCGATTGACCCAGACCTTGTTCCTGATGCCCAGATCGTGCGCGGACATCAGGTCATAGCGGAACGAGGACGAGCAGTGCAGGATGTCCTCGGGGCCGCAGCCGAGTTCGTCGAACATGTATTCGAACGGCCTGAAGCGCGGCTTGTAGGCCTGCGCCTGCTGCGCGGTGAACACCGCGTGGAACGGCGCGCCCAGCCTGGCGACGTTGTCGGGAATCTGCGCATCCATCGCGTTCGACAGGATGACCAGCGGGATTTCCCTGGCCACCTTCGCCAGCCCCGCCGGCACATCCGGGTGCGGGCCCCAGGTCGGCACGCGCTCGTAGACCAGCCTGGCATCGTCGTCGTGGAACGTCACGCCGCGGCGTTTGCAGGTCCGCTCCAGCGCGTTGTGGACGACCTCGTGATACGGCTTCCAGTCGCCCATGACCTCGTCGAAGCGATAACCCGAGAAGTTCCTGATGAACTCCTGCATCTCCGCCTCGTCCAGCCGGTCACCGTACAGATCGCGCGCGGCATTGGCCATTTCGAAGTAGATGAGCGTGCCGTAGCAGTCGAACGTGATGTATTTGGGACGGAACTGAGCCATGTCTGACGATCCTCTGCCGCTGATGGATGCGTTCTGCGATATCCGATCATAGAAGCCCCCCGCCGGGCCGCCGCATCCGAATCAATGATCTCGGAGGCGGAATGTTTTGTATTCATGGCGCGGTTCGGCACAATATTCCATGCCCCCGCCAGCCTTCGGATGGTTTTCCCGGCCATATGGCGGATAATCCGGACAGAGAGTGGCGCACCGCCCCCCTGGCGGGTTTCGGCCCGAATCTTCCGCCGGGACCGGCGATTGGAGAAGCATCATGTCCGCACCGCTGCACTATATCGAAGGGTCGACAACGCTGCCCGCGTCGGCGGATGCCGTTGTCATCGGCGGCGGTATCGTGGGGGTCTTCGCCGCGTATTACCTGGCCCGGCGGGGCCTGAGCGTCGCCCTGGTCGAAAAGGGGCGCGTGGGCGCCGAGCAGTCCAGCCGCAACTGGGGCTGGTGCCGCCAGCAGAACCGCGACGCGCGCGAACTGCCGATGGCGACGCGCAGCCTGGACCTGTGGCAGAGCTTCGCGGGCGAAAGCGGCGAGGATACCGGCTTTCGCCGGTGCGGCCTGCTGTACCTGAGCAATGACGACGCCGAAATCGAACGCTGGACGCGGTGGCGGGACTTCGCCCGGACAGTGGGCGTCACGACCACGATCCTGGACAGCGCCCAGGCGACGGAGCGCGGCACCGCCAGCGGGCGGGCGTGGAAGGGTGGCGTGTTCTCGCCCTCCGACGGGGTCGCGGACCCCAGCATGGCCGCCCCCGCCGTCGCCCGGGCCATCATGAAGCTGGGCGGCACCGTGCTGGAACACTGCGCCGCGCGCGGCATCGAACAGGAAGGCGGCCGCGTCAGCGGCGTCGTCACCGAACGCGGAACGATCAGGACGCCCATCGCCATCCATGCCGGCGGCGCCTGGGCGTCCTCCTTCTGCCACCAGCTTGGCATCCGTTTCCCGCAGGCCTCCATCCGGTCGTCCAGCATGGCGCTTTCACCCGGCGCCACCGGATTGCCGGACGCGCTTCATACCAGCGAGATCTCGTTCACGCGGCGCAGTGACGGCGGCTATACGCTGGCCATCAGCGGCTTCGGGCGCGTCGATGTCACGCCCCAGCAACTGCGCTTCGCGCCGCAGTTCCTGCCGATGTTCCTCAAACGCTGGCGCAGCCTGGCCCCCGGCGGGCTGGAGGGCATACGCTCCGGCCACGAAACCCTGGCCCGCTGGCGCCTCGATGCCCCCACCCCCATGGAGCGCATGCGCATCCTCGACCCCAGGCCGGACCGCGCGAAATTGCGGCTGACCTACCGCCGCGCCGTGGAACTGCTGCCCGAACTGCGCAAGACACAGATCTCGGCCGCCTGGGCGGGCTATATCGACGCGACGCCGGACGGCGTTCCCGCCATCGGCGAGATCAGCACCGTGCCGGGCCTGATCCTGGCCGCCGGCTTCTCGGGCCATGGGTTCGGCATCGGTCCGGGCGCCGGTCATCTGGTCGCCGACCTTGTCACCGGCGCGGCCCCGATCGTCGATCCCGTGCCGTACAGCCCCGAGCGCTTCAGGGTTTCGTCCTGGGGGAAGGTTGCTGAATTCTAGAGGATCTTTTTGAAGGAGGACTTAGCCGAATCCCACGACCGGGTGCGGAACATAGGGTGCTGCCAGGGCGGCGATCTCCTCCGCCGTCAGGGTCAGGGACAGCGCACCGACCGCGTCGGCCAGTTGCCCGGGCTTCGACGCCCCCACGATCGGCGCCGTCACGCCCGGCGTCTGGAGCACCCACGCCAGCGCGACCTGGGCGCGCGGCACGCCGCGTTGCGCCGCGATCCGGCCGACGGCATCAATGACGGCGCGATCCGATTCTTCCGTTTTTTCATACAGGATTTTGGCGTAGTTGTCCGTTTCCTGCCGGCTGGTGCTTTCGTTCCCGTCCCGCGCCAGGCGCCCGCGCGCCAGCGGGCTCCAGGGCAGGACGCCGATCCCCTGGTCCCGGCAGAAGGGCAGCATTTCGCGCTCTTCCTCGCGGTTCAGCAGGTTCAGATGGTCCTGCATGCTGACGAACTCCGTCCAGCCGTTGAGCCGCGACGTGTAGACCGCCTTGGCGAACTGCCACGCATACATGGACGACGCGCCGATATAGCGCGCCTTGCCCGCCTTCACGACGTCATGCAACGCCTCCATCGTTTCCTCGATCGGCGTTTCAGGGTCCCAGCGATGGATCTGGTAGAGGTCCACGTAATCGGTACCGAGGCGGCGCAGGCTGTTGTCGATCTCGCCCAGGATCGCCTTGCGCGACAGACCGCCCCCGTTGGGGCCCTTGCGCTGCGGAAAGAACACCTTGGTGGCCAGCACGATCTCCTCGCGCCGGGCGAAATCGCGGATCGCGCGGCCGACGATCTCCTCCGACGTGCCGTCGGAATAGGTATTGGCGGTATCGAGAAAATTGATCCCGGCGTCCAGCGCCTGACGGATCAGCGGGCGGCTGGTTTCCTCGTCCAGCGTCCAGGGATGGTTGCCGCGTTCCGGCACGCCATAGGTCATGCAGCCCAGGCAGATACGCGATACCTGCAGGCCGGTCCGGCCCAAGCGCGTGTACTCCATGATGCGTCTTCCCCGACTGTTTCCAGGACCGGCACAGAACCGGCATGGGAAATCACGTAGTCACGGACGCGCGCCTCATCAAGCATCGCACTGCGACCCGGTCCTGGAAACGCCGCCCGGCCTGTCCCGGATACCCTCAGACTTCTTCCCGGGGGCCGTCGCTGTATCGCGGCCTGTGGGCAAAGCTGGCGGAAATCCTGTCGGCCAGGGCCTGAAGCTGGGACACCGCCTGTCGGCTTGCAGGCGCATCGGGTCGGGCCATGGTCCGGCTTTGATCCTGCCCGTCATCGACCGCGAAGCGTCCGACCAGGGCAGCCAGTTCCTCGGTTTCACCCTTGAGGGACCGCGTGGCGGCGGTGGTTTCCTCGACCATCGCCGCATTCTGCTGCACGACCTGGTCCACCTGGTTCACGGCGATGTTCACCTGGCTGAGTCCGGCCGCCTGCTCCTGGGTCGAGGAGGCGATTTCGCCCACCAGGTCGTCGATTTCGGTGACCTTGGCCATGATGGCCTTCAGCGCCTTGCCGGTCTCGTCCACCAGGCCGACGCCGTGATTCACATGCTGTGCCGAGGCCAGGATCAGGGCCTTGATTTCCCTGGCGGCCTCGGACGACCGTTGCGCCAGGGCGCGTACCTCCTGCGCGACGACCGCGAAGCCACGGCCCTGGTCGCCGGCACGGGCGGCCTCGACCCCCGCGTTCAGGGCCAGCAGATTGGTCTGGAATGCGATGTCGTAGATGATTCCGTTGATCCGGGCGATCTGGTTCGACGATTTCTCGATTTCGCTCATCGCGAGGATGGCCTGGTCCACCACCGTGCCCGAATGCCGGGTGTCCGCCTTGGCCGCGTTGACCGCCCCGCTGGCCCGCTTTGTGCCGCCGGCCGTCCGGGTCACCGACGCGGTGATCTGGTCGAGGGCCGCCGCCGTCTGCTGGATGCTGGCCGCCTGTCTTTCGGTCCGCTGCGACAGGTCGTCGGCGGCATTCGCGATTTCATCCGCGCCCCGGCTGATCGTCTCGGCCGTGCCCTGGACCTGGGACAGCGTTTCGGACAATTGCGCGATGGCGAGGTTGAAGTCGTCGCGCAACTGCCTGTATTCCTCGGGCATGTCGTCGCCGATGCGATGGGTCAGGTCGCCTTGCGCGATCCTGCCCAGGGCCTCGCCGACCGCTTTCATGACGGCGTCGTTGGTCGCCCTGGCACGCGCCTCCGACGCCTGGCGCGCCGTCTCCAGCGCATCGAGATAGACGGAAATCGCGAAATCCATATCGAGCATGGTGGCCTTGACGACGGCGCTCAGTTCCGCCGTCACCTGTCTGGCCGATGACCGCCCGGCCCCCAGGATTCCCCTCGGCCAGCGCGCCTCGACGATCGCCGCGATCAGGGATTCGAGAACCAGGGCATAGCCCCCGATATACCAGCGCGGCTCCAGCCCGATCCGCGCATGCGTCTGCCCGATCGTGGTGACGGCCTTGACGTAATCCTGATTGAATTCACCGCTGGATATGTAATCCCAATGGCCAAGTTGACGATTCTTCGCCGAGGCGATCAGATTCGCGTTATGGAAGAATTGGGCGGTATGGGGGAACGTGCGCGCCTGATCGTAAAATGTATCCAGCGCCCCTGGAAGGGCCTTCATCAGAATTGGCTTGGCATTTTTGATATTCTGTTGCGCGGTGGAGTCCAGATTCATGAAGCTAAGGCGTTCGACAATCTGTGATTCTTTCGTCACTTCATCAACTCCCACCGGCTTGTATTTGTTATAGTTACATTATTCCGTATCAGTTCCGTATTCATTATTCATACACAAACCACCTGGGCCGCATGCATGATGTAGATCAATCTGTCCTGGATCGCAGCATGAAGAGTGTCTTAGGTCCGATACATTGCCAGATGGATAACAGGGCAATACCTGAGACGTTTCATGTAAAGGTTATTTTATGCGCGCTGTCCGGCCCCGCCTGAACGGCTGGCCCTGTCCCGGCGGCGGTACAAGCCGTCGGCGGCCCCGGATCGGAGGCTTCTCGATACGCAAGATAGGGAGCTGGATGCGCATGGGAATCGCCCGGCGCTTCCGGTCGCTCGGGGACCGTGCGCCGGGCCTGCTATCGCGCCTTCAGTTCGACCTGCACGTCACAGGGCGGCGCGGTATACGGTGCCGAGGTCACGACAAGGTCCGCGCCCGCCGCGACGTAGTCCGCGACGTTGCGGGCATTGATGCCCCCGGCCGCGGCCAGACGTGGGCAGAGGGAAAGTGCCTTCAGCCGTTCGGCCAGTCGCGCGACGTCCCGGACGGGAAATTTCTCCATCTGCAGGATGTCCGCCCCGGCCCGTGCGGCCGCGATGGCCTGGTCCGGGCTGGTGACCTCGATGACGATCCGCCGTTCCGGCGCGGTGCGGCGCAGCGTCTGGACCGCCTGAGCCAGGCCGTCATGCGGGTCCATGAAGGCCAGGTGTTCGGGAAATACCAGGATGGTGTCGGACAGGCCGACGCGATGCATCACCCCGCCGCCGGCCACCACCGCCCGCATCGCCAGCGCCCGCGTCAACGGCGGCGCCTTTCGCGTACAGGCGACCGCGACCGTTCCAGCCGCCGCCCCGCCGGATGCGGCGGCCAGGACGATGGCGTTCGTGGCGGTGGCGATGCCGGCCGCCCATTCCATCAGCGTCTGGGCGGTCTTCCACCCCATATGGAGCGCCCACGCCGGGCCCGTGGCCCGCAGCAGGGGCGTGCCCGGCGTGACCCGGCCGCCGCTGGAGCGCAGCACGTCCACCGTCGCACCCAGCCGGGTCAGTATGGCGGCGGCTTCCTCGCTTCCGCAGACGACCTGTTCGTCCCGGGCGGAGAAATTCATGAGGCCGGGCTGCCCGCCGATGCCCAGCGCCCGTGTCGTCAGGTCGCCAAAGGGCACGTCCTCGGCCAGCAACGCATCGATCAGCGTCGCCGGCAGAGGCGGCAGCCCGTTAACCGAACTTGAAAAGGACACCGTATCCACCACGCGGATACTGCCATTCGATATCGCCCGTCTTGGAGCACACGACGCGACACGTCCCGCATTCCATGCACCCGTCGGCGGCGACTTCCACCTGTCCCTGTTCATTCTGGCTGTAACAGCCGGCGGGACAGATGCGCGTCATGACCAGGAGCGCCTGCGACGGGGTTTCATGCGGACGGACGGTAATATGCGGCCGCCCGACATCCACGACATACCTGTTCTGGAACAGACGGTCTTCGACCCGATCGCTCATCGCCATGCCCTCGCCAGTTTGAATGCGTCACCCAGCAGGCCCGCGACACCGCGCGCGCGCCATGCATTCTTCAGAATTTCAGATTCCTTGGCCTTCTTGTCCACGCCGTCCACGCGGAACCACGTCTGTGCCGCGCGGTTCACCAGGCGCGGATACAGATTCATGATGTTGTACCCGCCTTCTTCCAGCATTTTCGGCACGTTCCGGTATTTCTTCAGGTCCTTCATCACGAAGGATTCCTTCAGGAGCGTCTTGTAGGCCCCCAGGTTCGTCGCGGAGCACGAAAGGCCGCTCGTCAGGATATTGGCAACGACCTCGCCGGCCATGCGACCGGTCGTCATCGCGAGATTCGATCCTTCCCGGTGCACGGCATTCACGAAATGCCCGGCATCGCCCGCGACGATCCACCCGTCACCCACCAGTTCGGGGACGGCGCGATATCCGCCCTCGGGGATCAGGTGGGCGGCGTATTCCTTGATTTCCGATCCTTCCAGCAGGGGACGGATGCTGGGGTGCGCCTTGAAGCGGTCCAGCAGGCCATGCGGCGTCGCGGCGCCGCTCCTGGCGAATTCGCTGACCAGGCAGCCGATCCCGACCGAGATGGATTCGCGGTTGGTATACAGGAACGCCGTGCCCACCATGCCGTCGGTCACGGTGCCCATGGCCTCGATCACCACGCCTTCCTCGCCCTTGAGGTTGAAACGCGCGTCGATCACCTCCTGCGGCAGGAAATGCATTTCCTTGACCGCCAGGGCCACGTTCTCGGGCCGCAATTCGTCACGCAGCCCGGACCGCAGGCCGACCAGGCCGTTCACGCCTTCGGCCAGGACGACCACATCGGCGAAGATGCCGTTGCCGTCGCGATCGGTCTGCACGCCGACGACGCGCTTGCGCGCATCGGTGATCAGCCGGGTCACGGTGGTTTCATACAGCACCGTCACCCCGGCATCCCGCACGCGGCGGTTGAACCATTTGTCGAACTGGGCGCGGATGATCGTATAACGGTTGGGGCTTTCCTCGTTATAATCGTCGCTGCGATGATGCATGCCGGTATGCCCGGCATCGTCCATCATCCAGATCCGCTGTTCGATCACGTGACGTTCCAGCGGCGCGTCTTCCCGGAAATCGGGAATGATGCGTTCCAGCGCGTCGGAATACAGGATCGCCCCCTGGACGTTCTTCGATCCCGCATATTCCCCGCGCTCGATCTGCAGGACGCGCAGGCCGCGCTGCGCCATCGTATAGGCCGCCGCGTTCCCCGACGGGCCGGCCCCCACGACGATGGCGTCGAATTGGTGCTGTGTCATTATGCTGTCCTCAGCTCGCCATCCGGTTGACCGACAGGCGCCGTCCGAAAGCCTCGGTCAGCGCCGGCAGAAGGGTGATCGCATCGGCCACGATCCCGACATGGGCAAAATCGAAGATCGGTGCGTTGGGATCGGTATTGATCGCGACGATCAGGTCCGCGCCCTCGACCCCCACGCGATGCTGGATCGCGCCGGAAATGCCCGCCGCGATATACAGGCGCGGGCGGATCGTCTTGCCGGTCTGCCCGATCTGCCGGTCCGAGGGAATCCACCCCTTCTGCACCAGCGGGCGCGACCCGCCCCAGTCCCCGCCCAGCACGGCCGCGAGATCGCGCACCAGCCCCAGGTTCTCGGCACTGCGCAGGCCCATGCCGCCCGCGACGACGATGTCGGCGAAGGCCATCTGCTCGGCCTCGTTGGCCGTATCGGGCAGGAAATCCAGCACCTTGGTGATGATGCTGTCCTCGGCCACGTCGACCTTGAATTCCACGATGCGGCCCGTGCGGCCCGGCTGGGCCTCGGGCATCGCCATGACGCGCGGACGGACGGTGGCCATCTGCGGGCGATAGTTCAGCGTGTGGATCGTGCACAGCAGCGACCCGCCGAATGTCGGGCGCGTGGCCGCCAGCGACCGTTCGCCGTCGATCGCGAGTTCGGTGCAGTCCGCCGTCAGGCCGGTCTTCAGCGTCGTCGCGACGGCGCCGGCCAGGTCGCGGCCCAGGACCGTGGCGCCCAGAAGGACGATTTCCGGTTCATAGGCATTGACCAGCGCGGTCATGACCTGGGTGTAGGGTTCGTTGCGGTAGTTGGCCAGGACCGGATCGTCGGCCAGGTAGACGACGTCGGCGCCATACGAAAACGCCGCCCTTGCCGCCTCGTCCAGTTCGGCCCGGCCGCTGCCCAGCACGATTCCGGCCAGTTCGACCTGCAACTGGTCGGCCAGCTTGCGTCCCTCGCCCAGCAGTTCCAGCGAGACGGGATGGATCTTTCCGTGCTCGAATTCGACGAAGACCCAGACATGGCGGTAGCGCTGGAAGCGCTCCGACAATTCCTTCTTCATATTGGCGCGGCCGCCCGGTGCCCCGCCCGTCGGTTTGGCGTTCATGGCCCTGTCTCCTTCAGTGCGTGGCGGCCTGCTGCAGCAGATCGGCCTGCAGCACGGGCTGGCGGGTGAAGATGGCGTCGATCAGCGTTTCGGCCAGCGCGGCCGGCGTTTCGGTTCCGGTCGCGATCTTCTCGGCCTTTTCGGCCCGGGCCGTGGGGGCGAAGACCTTCTTCACCACGGTCGGCGACCCGCGGAGCCCGCACATCGCCGTATCCTCGATGCCGGCGGCGGCGCCGTTCCACTGGACGATTTCCGCCTGGGCGGCGCGCAGGGCGTCAGCCTGGGTTCCACGCCGGATTTCGTTGCTGCCTTCCATCATCGTGATCATGACCGGCATCACCGAGCGCAGGACCTGCACCCCATGGTCCCCGCGGCGGCGGACCAGGATCTTGCGGTCCACCATGTCCAGGTCATCGATACCGGACACATAGGTCAACTGCGACAGGCCCAGGCGACGGGCGATGCCGGGACCCACCTGCGCGGTATCGCCGTCGATCGTCTGCTTGCCGCAGAAGACGATATCCGGCTCGCCCCAGGTTTCACCGGCCTTGCGGATCAGCTGCGCCAGCGCGTAGCTGGTGGCCAGCGTGTCCGAGCCGGCGAAAATCCGGTCGGTCAGCAGCACGGCACGGTCCGCGCCGAAGGTCATCGCCTTGCGCAGGCTTTCGACGGCCATCGGCGGCCCCATGGTCATGACCGTGACCTGGCCGCCGAACCGGTCGCGCAGGCGCAGCGCCTCTTCCAGCCCGAACAGGTCGTAGGGGTTGATGATCGTCGGCACCCCCTGGCGCATGATCGTGTTGGTGACCGGATGGACGCGGATCTGTCCGCTGTCCGGAACCTGTTTGATACAGACAAAGATTTGCATTCCGCGCCTCCATCGACATGCAGGATGTCATGTTTCCACGGGTCGCAAGAGGCGTACCAGCGAGGCCAAACGGGGCGAAAATTCCCTCAACCGTGAAAAATTCCCCGTCCGGCACCCGCTCTGGCCCCTGGTCCGACATCTCCGCGTCGGGTTCACGTCCCGTCCTGTGTCAACTCCGACAGGCTGACGAACCCACCCGATGGCCGCACCGCGTCCCGGTGGACCTTGAAGACACGCTCGGCAATCGGGGTCGAACGCGTGAAATCGTCGTACGCGCGCTGCAATTGCGCGCGGCACTGGGCACGCGCCGCGTCCTCGTCCGGTTCCAGTTCCGCCTGGGACAGGTAGGTGCCCATGCGGCGCAGGATATGCAGGCGGGCGACATTGAGCACCTCGGCGTCGTACTTGACGCCCAGCGTGCGGAAAAAGTCCTCGGCGGCCGACAGGCCGCGCAGTTCGTCCAGAATGCCCATCATTTCGTGGTTCCCCGATGTCTTATTTCGACACGCCTGCCATCAGGCCCGCATGCATTTCGGCCAGTTCGGCCAGCGCCACCGTGCGCTTGGCGGCGGAGGCACGCGCGCGCACGGCGGCAAGCGTGGCCGCGATGACGGTTTCGTCGGCATCCAGGCCCAGCGCCGCCAGCGCGTGCCGTACCGCGGCCCGGCCGGAATGCTTGCCCAGCACGATTTCGCGCTGGCGGCCGAACTGCACGGGGTCCAGTGCCTCATACGTCGCGGCGTCACGCAGCAGGCCCGAGACATGGATGCCCGATTCATGACGAAAGACCGCGTCGCCGACGATCGCCTTGTCGGGCGGGATATCACGCACGGCGGCGCGCGAGACCAGGGTGGCAAGCCCGGGCAGGCTGTCCAGCTTCACGCCCGCCGGACGGCCCAGCAGGCGATATACCCCCGCCACCACTTCCTCCAGCGGGGCGTTGCCCGCGCGTTCGCCCAGTCCCAGGACGGTGACACTGGCGCACGCCGCGCCGGCCCGCACGGCGGCCAGCGTATTGGCCGTTGCCAGGCCCAGATCGTCATGGCCGTGAAATTCAAGCTGAAGCGGGCTGGACTGGCAGAGATACCGCATGACCTCGTGCACGCCGAACGGGTCCATCACGCCCAGCGTATCGGCGAAGCGGAAGCGGAACGCCCCTGCCTCGGCGATCACGCCCAGCAGATCGACCAGATAGGCCGGATCGGCCCGGCTGGCGTCCTCGCCCCCCACCGACACCGCCAGGCCGTAATCCCTGGCGCGGGAGACGACGTCGCGCGCCATGTCCAGCGTGCGACGCGGCGACATGCGGTATTTCGCCTGGATCTGCCGGACCGAGGTCGAAACGGACAGGTGCACGCTGCCCAGCCCCGTCCGCCGCGCCGCGTGCACGTCTTCGTCGCGCATGCGACACCAGGGGATGACGCGGGCGCGTTCCACCTCGTCGCCGATCGCCGCGATCATGGCGATCTCGGCATCCCCCATGGCCGGAACGCCGGCCTCGATCTCATCCACGCCGGCCGCGTCGAGGGCGCCGGCGATGGCCAGCTTTTCCCACGCGGTAAAGGCCACCCCCGGCGCCTGCTCTCCATCGCGCAGGGTGGTGTCGCTGATCAGCAGACGCGCGTTTTCCGACATCGCACAGCCTCCATACCGCCGGGCTTCATCAGGCCCGGCGCATCGCCCTAGGCATAAGTCGGTGCAAAGCCGGATTTCGCGGCGGCCGCGCCATCCCAGAAGGGGGACATTTCACGCAGTTTGGCGATGATGCCCGGCATGACGTCCAGAACGCGATCGACATCCGCGTCCGTATTTTCGCGCGAAAACGAAAAGCGGATCGCACCGTGTGCCGCGGTATAGGGCACGTGCATCGCGCGAAGGACATGCGACGGCTCCAGCGAGCCCGACGTGCAGGCCGATCCCGAGGACGCCGCGATCCCGGCCTTGTTCATCAGCAGCAGGATGGCTTCGCCCTCGATGAACTCGAACGCGACATTCGCCGTATTCGGCAGGCGGTTTTCCGTATCCCCCGTGACCCAGGCGTTGCCGATCCGCTCCAGCAGCCCCTGTTCCAGACGGTCCCGCAGGGCGCGCACGCGGGTATTTTCCTCGTCGATGTGATGGCGGGCCAGTTCGGCCGCCACGCCCAGGCCGATGATGCCCGGTACGTTTTCGGTGCCCGCGCGCCGGCCGCGTTCCTGATGGCCGCCCCGAATCAGCGGACGCAGGCGTACGCCCCGACGCACATACAGCGCGCCAATCCCCTTGGGCGCATGCAGCTTGTGCCCCGAGAGCGACAGCATGTCGATTTCCGAATGCCGCAGGTTCATGGGGATCTTGCCCACCGCCTGCACTGCGTCGGTATGAAACAGCGCCCCGGCCTCATGCGCCACGGCCGCCAGCGTTTCGACCGGGAAGATCGTCCCGGTCTCGTTATTGGCCCACATGATCGAGGCGATCGCGGTGCGCGGCGACAGGGCACGGCGATAGGCATCGATGTCCAGCCGGCCGCGCGCATCGACGCCGATATAATGCACCCTGGTCCCGCGCGTCTTCTCCAGCCAGGCGCACAGCGCCAGCACGGCGGGATGCTCGACCGCGCTGGTCACGATTTCGTTGCGCCCGGCCTGGGTCTCCAGCGCCGAGAGGATGGCGGTGTTGTCGGATTCCGTGCCGCCGGCCGTATAGACGATCTCATGATCGAATTCCGCGCCCAGCAGGGCCTGCAGTTGCCGCCGCGCCGTGTGCAGGGCACCCCCGACCTCGGCGCCGAACGCATGCATGGACGATGCGTTGCCGAACTGCTCGGTAAAGAACGGCAGCATGGCGGACACGGCCGCCGGGTCGACGCGGGTCGTCGCGTTGTTGTCCAGATAAACCGCGTTCATGTCGCGCTCTCCTTCACTGCCCGGCCTGCACCGGAATGACACGCACCGGCGTGCCCAGCCGTTCGGCGATACGTCCCTGGATGCCCTGCACCGTCACGGCGGCCAGCTGGCAATTCACGCAGGCCCCGGTCAGCCGGACCATCACGCGGTTGTCCTCGACATCGACCAGTTCGCAGTCGCCGCCGTCGTTGCGCAGCGCCGGGCGAAGCTCCTCCAGCACCTCTTCGATGGCGCGGATCTTCTGCACGGTGGTCATCTTGCCGCCCGTACGCGCCGGGGGTGCGACCGGTGACGTCTTCTGCGCGCGACCCCGGACGGGCGCGGCACCGCCGGGCACGAAAGCCTGCACCGGGTCCAGCAGGCCCTCGGCCACCATCGCCGCATTGGTGCGTTCCAGCACGCCCTCCACGCCTTCGACGCAGGTGCCGCAACTGCCGGTCGCCTTGGTGAACTGGGCGACCTGCTCCATGCTGGTCAGGCCGTTATTGCGGATCGCGCGTTCGACCATGCCCTCGTCGACGCCGAAGCACCTGCACAGCAGCGCGCCGTCCTCGTGATCGTCTTCCCAGACTTCGCCGCGATAGTTCGCGACCGCCGCGCGCAGGGCCTCGTACCCCATGACGGAACAGTGCATCTTTTCCGGGGGCAGGCCGCCCAGGAAATCGGCGATGTCCTGGTTGCTGATTTCCAGCGCCTGGTCCAGCGTCTTGCCGATGATGATCTCGGTCAGGGCGGAGGACGAAGCAATGGCCGACCCGCAGCCGAAGGTCTGGAACCGGGCCTCGGTAATCCGTTCATCCTGCGGATCGACCTTGATCATCAGCTTCAGCGCATCCCCGCAGGCGATCGCGCCGACCTCGCCCACGCCGGAGGCGTCTTCCATCACGCCGGCGTTCTTGGGATTGAAGAAGTAGTCCTTTACCTTATCGGAATATTCCCACATCTGTATTTCCCTCCGTCAACGCCCGGCCCTGCCGCGACAGTTCAGTTAAAGGACTTTCCGCAGGAACATTTCGATGCCGCATTCGGATTGTCGAACGAGAAGCCCGACTGTTCCAGCGTCACCACGAAATCGACCTTGGTGCCCTGCAGATGTGGCCCGCTTTCGGCATCGACGAAGACCTTGACGCCGTCGATGTCAACCACGACGTCCGAGGGTTCGGGCGCCGCGACCAGGCCCATCATGTATTTGAAACCCGAGCATCCACCGGATTCGACCATGATCCGGATTCCCTCGACCGGGGTCGCTGCACCGGCGATGGCCGCGCGTACCGCCTCACACGCGCTGGGGGTCATCTCAATCATCGTGAACTCCTTTTCCCGCGAATGTCTTCCGCACGGAAACCACGCAATCCGCGTGCCACGACAAAAGAGAAGGCCGAGGTTATTTTCCGGGGGCTGTCCTGTCCGATTTGCAACGTTGTCGGATTCCCGACGTGTCGGCATGGGGCGGACATGAAATCGCGGGCACGAAAAATCCCGGCGCGCAGGCGCCGGGATCCTTATCGGCCAGCGGCAGGAAGAGACCGGTCAGGCGGCGGGACGCCCGGCGGCCGTGCGCGCCAGAAGGCTTTCACCGTCCTCGGCCCCGAAACAGGCGTCGAAATCGTCACATTCGTCGCAGACCGGGGTCGAGCACAGGCGATAGCCCTCGTCCCGGCAGATCAGGCGGAAAAAGAACTTCTTCCACTTCATGTCGCCGGTGTTGCGGCGGGCCAGGGGTTCGAAATGCCGTTCCAGCATCCATGACAGTTCGCGCCGGTGACGAAGCCCCAGATCCTGCCACAGGTGATGCGGTTCCATGGCCCGGCGCGCGACCATGGCGGCAAGCCCGTATTCCCACTCCGAGCCTTCCGACGTTCCCCGGCGCAGCAGGTCGCGCAGGATGGATTCGTTTTCATCGGGGACCGGCGCCGGCAGGTCCGCCATCGTCTGAAAACGCGACAGCGCGCCCGGAAGCATCGCCCCCACCAGCGCGACGAGGTCCTGCCCCCCCAGGCCCACCAGGCCCGGCAGGGGCAGGCCGCGTTCACGCGACTGAATCAGCGCGATCGCAAGGATGGAGGCCAGGACGTGGACATCGAAACGATCGCATTCCGTACCCGTGCCCTGGGCCACCAGCCAGGCGTGAAGGTCCTCGGCCCGCATCGTCGCCTCCCTGTCTGTTCAGCCCGCGCCGTGCGCCTGGCAGTTGGTGGGGCAGACCCGCGCGCAGGCACCGCAGCCGATACACGCCCCCGCGTCGACCAGGGCCATCACCCGACGTTCCACGTCGTCATCGCCGTCGTCATCGTCGTCGACCAGTTCCCCTTCGTCGGTCAGGCCGCGCAGGGTCATGACGCCCCGGCCGCAGACCTTGAAGCACCGGCCGCAGCCGATGCACAGCGCCGGATCGATCGCGAGCAGGTATTCCGGCTGCCACGGCCGGCCGTCGCGTGTGACACTTCCCATCTCTCTATTCCTTCGTCGCGTCTTCGATCGCGGCCAGCGCCGCGCGTTTTTCGGTCAGTTCGGCAAAGGCCCGATGCGCCTGCGCGGCGATGTCGGGAATCGCCTGCCAGTTGACGGGCAGGTCCTCGGACAGATCGTGCAGATCCATCTTCGCCTTGGTGGCCCGGGCGGACAGCTTCTTCAGTTCCGCCTTCAGTTCCGCGATATCCGTCATGGTGCCCTCCGTCACGCCCGGGCCACTTCGGGAAACCGGTTGATTTCGGCCACCGCCGCATTCACGGCCTTCGCCCCTTCCGCCGCCAGGGCGGACAGGCTGTCGAAACCGAAGCGATGCACGTCGCGCAGGGTCTTCATGAAGACGACCAGCCGCCCGGTCGTCAGGATGACGCGACCGAATCCCTCATGGCTCATCTTCATCATCGGCGAGGCGATCAGCCCCGTCTCCTGCTCGATGGCGAGGCCGACGGCCTGGAAGAACGTCTCGACCCGCGCCAGCGTGTCGGGATCGGGGTCGCTGATCATCGGCATGGTCCGCCGCTCCTCCTTGCTGACGATATAATCGTCAAGGAGCATTTCATTCGTCTTGCGTTCCCAGGCCCCGTACATGTCCTCGGCACGGATCCGCCCGACCAGCGCCTTCATGAACGAGGTCGCCATCGGATCGTCAATCACACCGGCTTGCGACATCGTCAGTCCTCCTCATCCAGAAAATCCATCGAACGGGGTACGGCCGCCCCCATCACCTTGCGCAGCCAGGGCGGCGGGTTGCCCTTCATCATCGTCTGGACGCGTTCGATCACCGACGCGATGCTCTGCGGCGCGGGCAGCTTGACCGGGTGGATATGCGCGCCGACCACCTTCGCCGCCGCCGGACCGCCAATGGCCAGGACGAACAGCAGGTTGCATCCCGCCAGGGCATCGACCTTGGGGCCGATCCTGTCGTCGACGTCCACCTTGTGCGCGCCGGATTCGTCCGAGACGTCGTCGAACCCCACCGCCTCGACAAAATGGGCATCGTCCGGCGTCACGTCCCAGACCGCGAAGCGTCGGGCGGACCCGAAATGCGCGTTCAGCGCCTTCATGTCCTGGGTCGCGATCGCGATCCGCAGGCGCGGCACGACACCGGCGGCGGCACCGTCCCCGCCGGCTTCCGGTTCAATGAGCTGCAAGCGACGCGCTGTCATGCACTATCTCCTCGATCGTATGGGCGGACGGCACGTGGCCGAAATCGTCCGGCGTGTGCTCATGCATCTGGCCCAGGAACAGGTTGGCGACGCGGAAGATCAGGTCGCGCGTGCCGCGATATCCGATGGTCTGCGCGTGCGCGGTGCCCAGACGATCGAAAATGGGAAAGCCCACGCGCATCAGCGGAATGCCCAGGCGGTCGGCGGACTGACGGCCGTGACTGTGGGTGACCAGCAGATCGGCGCCCCCCGCCGCGTGGACCGCGTCTTCAAGATCCGTCAGGTCGCCCACGATGACGCTGTCCGCGGGAATGGAGTCCAGGTTCGGCGCATTGGACGTCGAGGCGACCGCGGCGACGATCCGTGCGCCCATTCCGGCAAAGAAGGCCGACAGGCCATACAGAAGATCGGGATCGGCGGCGATCGCGATGCGCTTGCCGCCGAAATGGAAATGACCGTCCAGCATCGCGTCCAGCAACTGGCTGCGCTGGCGGCGATAGCGCCCCGGCACCGCCCGGCCCGACAGGCGCGACAGCAGCGCCATCAGCCGGTCGTTGGCCGCAAGTCCCGTCAGGGTGGGAAACAGCGTGACCGGCACGCCGGTTACGCTGCCCAGCAGGTCGGCCGGCGCGCGCATATGCTCGCCGATGGCGATGGTGTGCACCGCGCGCGCCATCTGCGCCACTTCTTCCATCCGCGCGCCGCCCTGCGTGGTCGGGCACCAGTTCTCGGCCACATGACCGTCCAGCGATCCGGACAGGTCCGGCAGGATCACGGGATACAGGCCGAAGCTTTCGATCAGGTCCCGCAGCGCCTCGATGTCGGCCGGGGTCTGGTGCACGCCCGGCAGGACGTTGACCTGCTGGAACGACGTCACCGTCGGCGACCACGGGGCCACGACCGATTCGATGATCGCGCTGACGGCGGCCGCCCAGCCGTCCTCCAGCGCGCCGGCATAATCCGGGGTCGAGGCGAAGACGATCCGTGTATCCGCCAGTTCGGGCTGCCGCTGGAGGATCAGCTTCAGGTCGCCGGCATAATCCTCTCCCCTGGTCTCGACCAGTGCGGTCGAGGCGATGCCGATGAAGCGCGGCTTCATCCGCCGCTGCAAATTCAGCAGTGCCTCTTCCAAATTGCCCGCGGCCCCCAGGATGGTCGCGACCTCGTCCATCGCCGTGGTCTGCAGCGGGATCGCTTCCTTGTAATGGCGCACGGTCAGGACCAGCGCGAAGGACGTGCAGCCCTGCGAGCCATGGAACAGCGGCACCGCGCCGTCGATACCCAGATAGGCCAGCGCCGCGCCCAGCGGCGTCGAGGATTTCAGCGGATTGACGGACGCCGCCTTGCGCGGCTTCACGATGGTGGCCACGGACGAACTCCTCAGGACAAGGGGGTCAGGAACGGCGCGTCATCCAGGAACGCATCGGCATCGTCCTCCTCCCACGGGGCCGGGCGGCGGACATCCGCCCAGACCGGGTTGGACAGGGACCGATCCAGTTCACGCACCAGCGCCACCATGCCGTCATATCCGGCATAGGCCTGGTGCCGTTCCTGGTTGATATCCAGCCAGGGCACCCGGGCCTTCAGCGCCACGAACTGCGTCCGTCCGCCGGACAGCAGGATGTCCGCGTCGCCGCGCCGCAACTGGGCGTACATCTCCCGCGGCGGGATGGCGTCCACCATGTGGGCGTCGCCGCCCATCAGGTCCTTGATCTTCTGCTTGTCGTTATCGGTGGATTTCCGGACCGACGTGCCCACGACGACCATCCCGATCTCCTGCAGGGCGGAAACGATCGACCAGGATTTGACACCGCCGGTATAGAGCAGCACCCGCTTGCCCTCCAGCCGCGCGCGATAGGGGGCGATGGCCTCCCAGGCGCGGGCTTCCTCCTCCGCGATCAGGGCCTCGGCCCGGGCCGGCAGGTCGGCCGGCGCGCCACGGGCCACCAGCATCCCGGCGATGGCCCGCAGGGCGGCGGAGGTGTCCTCGATTCCGTAGAAAGATCCTTCAAAGTACGGAATGCCCCACCGTTCTTCCATCTTGCGCGCGACGTTGATCAGCGCGGTCGAGCACACCATCATGTTGACGCGCGACCGGTGCGCCGACGCAACCTCGCGATAGCGGGCATCGCCCGTCACGCAGGCATGGACCCGAATCCCCAGGGCCCGAAACAGCGGCAGGATCTGCCACAATTCGCCCGAAAGATTATATTCGCCAAGAATATTGATATCCGTGGGCGTGCTGATTTCGGGCTCCATCGTCCCGATCACATAATCCAGCAGCGCCTCGCCCGCCAGCTTGTTGCCCAGGTTCTTCCCGCCGACAAAGCCCGGGGCGTTGACCGGGATGCACGGCGTCGCCAGCTTCTGGCTGGCATGGGCGCAGACCGCGACGACATCATCGCCGGTCAGCGCCGGAACGCATGTGGAATAGACGAAGACCGCGGGTGGCGCATAGCGGGCGATGACGTCCTTGATGGCCTTGTACAGCCGCTTTTCGCCCAGCCCCATGACGATATCCATCTGCGACAGATCCGTCGTGGCGCCCAGGCGATACAGTTTCGGTCCGGAACTGGCGGCATGCCGGTTGTCCCAGCCATTGCCTTCGCAGGCCAGCGGACCATGGACCAGATGGACCGCATCCGTAATGGGCTGCAGCGCGATCTTCGCGCCGTCAAACGCGCACCCCCCCGCCGCCGCACCGGGCGTCAGCGGCTTGGAACACCCCTTCCTGCGCTCCTTTTCGCCCTTCGCCAGGTTCTTTTCACACCCTGGCTCGTTGAACAGTTCGGTAACCTTCGCCTTCAAAGCGTCGCTCATCGTCCTCTCCAACCCTCGGATCCGGCATCATGTAGGACGCCGGGCGGCACGGGACCGCCCGGCGTAGTGTTCAGCGCGTCAGGTCAAAGGAATAATCGGTGACGCCCGCCTGGATCGTATCGTCGTCAAGCTTGTCGAAGATCTTGTCCAGCAACGTCACCAGAACGCGCAGGGCGCCCTGATATCCCCAGACCGGGAAACGATGGTGATGATGCCGGTCGAAGATCGGGAACATCAGACGGATCAGCGGCGTGTCCGTATCGCGTTCCAGATACTTGCCATACGAATTGCCGATCAACAGGTCGACCTTTTCCGTCGCCAGCAGGGACCGCATATGCCACAGATCCTTGCCGCCCCACGCCTTGCACCCGACGCCGAACGGGGAACTGTCGAACAGTTCCTGCATCTGCGCTTCCCACGCCTTGCTGCCGTTGGTCGCCAGGCAGTGCTTCGGCTCGCCCCCGGTTTCCAGGATGAAGCGCGCCATGCCATAGACGAAATCGGGATCGCCGTAGATCGCGTACGTCTTGCCATGCAGGTAGGCCTGGCTGTCGGCCAGCGCGTCGACCAGGCGGCCACGCTCCATTTCCAGTTCCTGCGGAACCGGCTTGCCCGAAATCTCCGACAGTTTCTGCAGCAGGTCGTCCGTCGCCCCGATGCCCAGCGGGTAATGGAAGGACGCGGTCTTCTGCCCGAAGCTCTGGCAATATTCCAGCGTCTTCGGCGTGCAGTATTCCTGAAGCGAAATCGTGTAATCGGCGTTCACCGCATCACGCGCGGCCTCGATCTTCGTGCCGCCGTCATACATGCGGTACTCGCCATCCGACGGCGTATCGAACTGATCCGACACGTCGGACAGGATCGTGTACTGCACGCCCATCATGCCCAGGATGCGCTTCAGCTCGCGATTGTTGCCGACCGCGAAACCGTCGAACCCGGGGATGATGTTGACCGAACGGTTGGGGACCGGCGTCCTGCCCTTCCAGAAATGCTCCAGGATACCCTTGAGCATGTTGTCGTAGCCCGTCACGTGGCTGCCGACGAAGGCCGGGGTATGGGCGAACGGAACGTCAAATTCCTCGGGGACGGACCCCTTGCCCTTGGCCGTCTGGATGAAGGCGTGCAGATCGTCGCCGATGACCTCCGCCATGCAGGTCGTCGACACCGCGATCATCTTCGGGTCATACAGCTTGTAGGTATTCGCCAGCCCGTCCACCATGTTGTTCAGGCCGCCGAACACCGCCGCGTCTTCCGTCATGGACGACGACACGGCCGATGACGGCTCCTTGAAATGGCGGGAGAGATGCGAACGATAGTACGCGACGCATCCCTGCGAGCCGTGCACGAAGCTCATGGTGCGCTCGAAACCCGAGGCCACGAAGACGGCGCCCAGCGGCTGGCAGGCCTTGGCCGGATTGACCGACAGGGATTCGCGCGCGAAATTTTTCTCGCGGTACTCCCAGCTCTTGGTCCAGTCGGCGATCTCGACGACCTTGTCCGCCGGAGGCATGTTCTCCAGCTTCGCTTTCCCGGCCAGCATCTCCTGATATTCCGGTTCGCGGAACAACGGTGCGTGATCGAGAATCTTATCGACATTTTGAGGCATGATCTTACCCTCTGTCCTTTACCCACCCGCGTGCGCCATACGGCACGCCGGCTGCGTTATGGCCTCAGGCGGCGTTTTTCCACGGAGCCTTGAACATGCTCCAGACCGGATTATTGATGGCAAGATCCATGTCACGGGCGAAGATGGCGAAACCATCATAGCCATGATACGGGCCCGAATAATCCCATGAATGCATCTGACGGAACGGGATGCCCATCTTCTGCACGGGATATTTTTCCTTGATGCCCGATCCGACCAGGTCCGGACGGATGCCTTCGATGAACTTCTCCAGTTCATACCCGGTGACGTCGTCGTAGATCAGCGTGCCTTCCCTGACGTAGTGTCCAGTGCGCTGATAGTCGTCGTTGTGGCCGAATTCGTAGCCAGTGCCGACGATTTCCATGCCCAGGTCGTTATAGGCATTGACGACGTGGCGCGGACGCAGGCCGCCGACATACAGCATGACCTTCTTGCCCGCCAGGCGCGGACGGAACTTCTCGATCACCGCATCGACCAGGGGCTGGTATTTCGCGATGACGCGCTCGGCGCCTTCCTGGATCTTCTCGTCGAACAGGGCCGCGATCTTGCGCAGCGATGCCGCGATCTGCGACGGGCCGAAGAAGTTATATTCCGTCCAGGGAATATTGTACTTTTCTTCCATATGCCGGCAGATATAGTTCATCGAGCGATAGCAGTGAATCAGGTTCAGCTTCGCCTTGGGCGCGCGCTCGATTTCGGCCAGCGTCGCATCGCCGGACCAGTTGCCCACGACGCGCAGGCCCATTTCTTCCAGCAGGATGCGTGACGACCAGGCATCGCCGCCGATGTTGTAGTCACCGATGACGTTGACGTCATAAGGCGTCGTCTCGAACGCCGCGTGCTTGTCCTCGCCGTCGAACACCCAGTCCCGGATGGCATCATTGGCGATATGATGGCCCAGCGACTGCGAAACGCCGCGGAAGCCCTCGCACCGGACCGGCACGATGGTCTTGCCGATTTCCTTCTTCTTCTTGCGCGACACCGCCTCGATGTCGTCGCCGATCAGGCCGATCGGGCATTCGGACTGCACCGAAATTCCCTTGGCCAGCGGAAAGAGCTCATCGATTTCGTCGATGATCTTTTCCAGCTTCTTGTCACCGCCGAACACGATGTCCTTTTCCTGGAAATCGGACGTGAACTGCATGGTGACGAACGAGTCGACGCCGGTATTGCCTATATAGTAGTTGCGGCGCTGCGACCACGAATACTGTCCGCAGCCGACCGGGCCATGGCTGATATGGACCATGTCCTTGACCGGCCCCCAGACCACGCCCTTCGATCCGGCATAGGCGCAGCCGCGGATCGTCATGACGCCCGGCACGGACTTCACGTTCGACTTGACGTCGCATTCGCTCAGCATCACGCCTTCTTCGCCGGCGTCCTGCGCCTCGGCTTCGGCTTGGCCGGCGACGTTCAGATGCTTCTGCCGGCGCTTGCGGGCCTTGTCCGGGTATGCTTCCAGCACTTCCGCGATCAGGCGAGCGTGAAACGCGCTATCGTTGGTCTTGTCTTCATCCAGACTCATTTTCTGGTCCCCTTCGTGGAAGTGGGAAACAATGCCCGGCGGCTTGCCCGCCGGACATTCAGGCATCAGGCCAGCGCTGCCGCGGCCTTGGCCTCCTTGGCGGCCAGTTCGGCCAGGGCTTGTTCATCGGTCTTCATGATGCCGAACTCGAGCAGCATGTCTTCCAGCTCTTCCATCGTGATCGGCGTGGGCACCGTGCCCTGCCCGGAATTCGCATGGATCTTCTGCGCCAGCGTCCGGTATTCCCCGGCCTGCGCGGAATCCGGCGCGTACTCGATCACCGTCTGCTTGCGCAGTTCCGCATGCTGGACGATGTTGGCGCGCGGCACGAAATGCACCAGCTTGGAATTCAGCCGCTTGGCCAGCGCGTCCGCCAGATCGTATTCGCGGTCGGTCTGACGTTCGTTGCAGATCAGTCCACCCAGGCGCACGCCGCCGGAATGGGCGTATTTCAGAATGCCCTTGGCGATGTTGTTGGCCGCGTACAGGGCCATCATCTCGCCCGACATGACGATGTAGATTTCCTGGGCCTTGTTTTCGCGGATCGGCATGGCGAAGCCGCCGCAGACCACGTCGCCCAGCACGTCGTAGGAGACGTAGTCGACATCGTCATAGGCGCCGTTTTCCTCGAGGAAGTTGATCGAGGTGATCACGCCGCGTCCCGCGCAGCCGACCCCGGGCTCCGGCCCGCCGGATTCGACGCACTTGATGCCCTTGTAGCCGATCTTCAGCACGTCCTCGAGTTCCAGGTCCTCGACCGATCCGGCTTCCGCTGCCAGGCTCAGGACCGTATCCTGCGCCTTGGCGTTCAGGATCAGGCGGGTGGAATCCGCCTTCGGATCGCAGCCGACGATCAGGATCTTCTGGCCCATCTCGACCAGTGCGGCGAGGGTATTCTGGGAGGTCGTCGACTTGCCGATTCCTCCCTTTCCATAAAAGGCGATTTGGCGAAGCTTGCTCATGATGGCGTCCTGTTTTCCGATAGATCGCATCGCGCGGGCCGCCAGGCCCGACACACAGGACATCCGCAAACGCCATGCCACACGCCGGATCGGGGATCTTTTTCCTTTTTCCGCCATATCGGACATGATTCCGGCGGCTTTGTGCGAAGCCTGACAAAACCGCCAAACGTGCGGCACTCGCGCCAAACGCAGACCGCCCCGCATGCGGCATGCGGGGCGGTCCGTGAGGCCGGGTCCAGACGGCGAGGTCAGGCCGCCAGCAGCGCCGATACCGCCGGAAGCGGAACGCCGACCGGCTGGATGTGCATGTCGTCGAGAAAACGCCGTTCGTTCCGCGACAGCAGGGTCGTGTCGAGGACGGCATAATACGGACCGGCCGAGCGCTTCATGATCTGGCGTGCGTAGGTCCGCAGCATCTGGTCGTCGAACCGGCACCCCAGGAACAGGAAGCCGCAATCCGTCCGGCGCTTTCGGACAATGTCGGGTATCGGCGTCTGGATGTCGATTTCCGTCAGAACCTCGACATAGTCGGAATCCGCGATGATGTAGTTCCGCGCGGGCGTGACGGCGCCGTGCGGCTTATAGAGGATCGTGCGCCAGCCTTCGGCCTGGTCCATCGGCACTTCGGTCCCGTCGGCGTCGTAGGCGCGATACCATCGTGCCTCGCCGATCCCCGCACGCGTGATGCCCTGGATTTCGCCCCATTCGCCCGCGCCGCACTCCGTCAGCGCCGCCCGCATCGCGCCGTCGTACCATGTATCGACGATCAGCGGCGGGCGGAAGCCGGCCAGCATCCGGTGCAGGTCCCCCGGCGGCACGGGATCGGCGTAGGCCTGGTCCATCAGCGCCGTCAGGGTCGAACGATGGCGGTTGCTTTCTATATACTGCGCCGCGGCCCACGGGTTGCCGCGCGCGCGCTTCGGCAGCGCGACCCGCTTGCCCAGGAACGCGGCCAGATCGGCCGGGCTGGCGGGAACGGGCACGCCGTCGGCCATGGCGGTGACGCCCGGGCCCAGATACGGGGCCAGCCGGCCGGCGCGCAGGCCCGCCAGGATGTCGTCGATGACCGGCGTCATTCGGCACCCCCTTCAAGCCTGCGGGCATTCACCGTGATCGGCAGGCGCGTTTCGGCGTCCATCTCCGGCAGTTCCAGCACCCATCCGTTCTTCAGCCTGACCCATCCGCCCCACAATGCCTCGGATTGCTGGGCCACCACCGGCTCTTCCAGATCCTTGCGGGGGACGTAAACGGACAGGCCACGCGCGTCGCGCCGTATCATGACTTTCATTTCGGTGCCTCCGTTTCCATGTTCAACTCGCGCGCCCGCATGCCGACGACCGTACCCCGGTCGACGAATTCCACGGCATAGATGTAGTAGCGCTGCAAAAAGACGCCGACGTCGCGCACGTAGCCGATATCGCCCTTGTGTACCAGCATTTCGCCGATTTCCCGGCCGGCGAAGGTACCGTCGTTCTTGACGTAGCGCGTGGCGCGCACCTTCGTGCCCGGCATGAAGACCGGCTGCCCGCGGGTTTCGATCTCTTCCTCACGTCCCAGTCCCATCGGGATGCTCCTTTCCTGAATCCTCGGCCAGACGGTGCAGCACCAGTTCGCGAACGGGTGCCTCGGGATCGTCGCCGTACTGCGCCACGGCGTCGCGCGGCAGGCGTTCGATGGCGGTGAATCGCACGCGGACATCGTCATCCAGCGCCAGGATGGGCAGATGCCTGACATCGACGCGTCCCGCGACGATCTGGCGCACCGTTGCCTCCGGATCGTCGAGCATCAGCGACAGCCGTTCGGACGGCAGCCGCCGCGCGACCCAGCGCCGGACATCAGCGTCGTCGTCATCCACCGCCAGAACCAGGGCGTCGGGGGCCAGGCGCCGGACCACCATGACCCGGACGAACGCATCCGCATCGGCCAGAAGCGCCATCAGGGCGCGCCCTTCCAGCCGGCTGGCCAGTGCGACGCGTACGCGGCGGTCGGGATCGTCCGCCATGCGCCCGATGCGGGACTGCGGCAACCGCAGGACAGCGCCGACCCGGACCTCGGGCTCGGGATCGTCCAGGAGCGGCGTCAGGCGGAAGAGGGAGCAGTACCGCGCCGCGATCGCCCGGACTTCATCATAGGGATGGTCGAGGTAATCATCGGCCATCCCCGGATTATGCCGGAAAAAACGATCCACCCGCCGGGCCCGGCGATCGCGGACGCAACTGCGCCCGCGCCGGCAGCGCCCGTCGCGATGCATCGGCTCGTGCCGGCAGTCGCGGCAGCGGACGGGCTGGCCCTGCCAGTCCACGGCCTCGGCCGCGGACTCCGTGAAGGGTTCGTCCATGGACGGCGCGTTCATGTCGCCGCCGGGTGCGGGCTCCCTTACCACCCCACGATCGGCGTCAGGCAGGGACGCAGGTGTTGGGCACCGGGCACACCGACACGCATTGCGGGGTGTCGAACTGCCCCTCGCACTCCGTGCACTTCTTGGCGTTGATGACGTAAAGGTCGTTTTTCAGCGAGATCGCCCCGTTCGGGCATTCGAATTCACACGCACCGCAGACGGTGCACTGGGAGGTAACGATCCTGTAGGCCATGTCAGACTCCTGATTTCTGAAAAAATGTTGCCGTCTTCACGCAGTTTGACGGATTTCCGTACCGAGGGACGCGGCGTACCATCCGGTGATTCCGGCCTCGATCCAGTCATGGGCGTATTCGTCGCTGACCACGATGCCCGCCGCGCGCATCGCATCGCGCGGGCAGTCCCCGACCTTGGCGCACAGCACGGCATCCACGCCTTCCAGCGTGGCGATGATACCGTCCAGCGTCGCGTCCTCGCCCCAGCCGCCTTCGCAATAGGTCTCGCTCTTGCGGTGCCCGACGAAGGAAATGCCCGACGCCCCGACCTCGTAGACCTGGAATTCCCGGGCATGGCCGAAATGCTGGTTGATGCGGCCGCCGCCCTTGGTCGCCACGGCGACCAGGACCGGCGCTTCGGACGTCATGTCGGCCAGGGCGGCGTCGGCGGCCCTGCGCTGGTTCATGTGTTCGCCACGCTCCTGCGCCACGACCTCGCGGTAGGTTTCGCGCAGCGATGGGTCGTAGGTGACCTCCTCGGCCACCTGGTCCATGGTGAATTCCTGCCCGCGATCCTCGCCCAGCAGTCCCACCGCGTCGGCGCGGCACTGGCGGCAATGGCGCATCAGCTTCGTACCGTCCGACAGGCGGTCCTGCAACGCCTTCAGTTCCGCGGCCCTGGGTCCACGCTGGCCCGTCAGTCCGAAATGCGTGCCATGCGCGGGATCGGAAATCAGCGGCATGATATTGTGCAGGAAGGCACCCTTGCCTTTGACGACCCGGTTCACCTCGATCAGGTGTTCGTCATTGATCCCGGGGATCATGACGGAATTGACCTTCACCAGAATGTTGCGCGCCACCAGCATTTCCAGCCCCAGCATCTGGCGTTCATGCAGGATCCGAGATGCCTCCAGCCCGGTCCAGCGGCGGTTCTGGTAAAAGATCCACGGATAGATCTTCGTACCGATCTCGGGATCGACCATGTTGATGGTGATCGTGACGTGGTCGATATTCATCCGTGCGATCTCATCGACGCGGTCCGGAAGCGACAGGCCGTTGGTCGACAGGCACAATTTGACATCGGGAATGTCGTTCGCGATCAGTTCGAACGTTTCGCGTGTCTTCTTCCAGTCGTAACAGGCATCGCCTGGACCCGCGATGCCCAGGACCGAAAACTGCGGCACCGAGTTGGCGACCGAAATCACCTTGCGCCGCGCCTGCACCGGCGTCAGCTTTTCCGACACCACCCCCGGGCGGCTTTCGTTCGCGCAGTCATATTTGCGGTTGCAGTAATTGCACTGGATGTTGCACGCCGGCGCCACCGCCACATGCATGCGGGCGAAATAATGGTGCGCTTCTTCCGAATAACAGGGATGGTCCTTGACCTTTTCCCAGATTTCCGGGGCCATGTCGGCCGGCCCCTCGGAACTGCCGCAACTGGATGATGAACACCCGCCCTCTTCCAGGGCCGACCGCATCTGCTCGACCCCTCCCGTCGCAAGCGTATCCAGACTGATAAGCTGTGCCATCGGCCACTCCCCGGACTGACTTTTGCCGTCAGGTCCGACGCAAGACCCATGCCAACGCCAACCGTGTGTCCTGTCATGGCCTGCCGCCACGCGGGTGACAGGAATGTCTCATGTCCGACAATCGCGACATCCGAGAGCCAGACAGGCTTTGGACGTCAGAATTTCTTGATGGAAATCCCGTTCTTGCGCAGGGCATAGCCGATCTGACGGGGTGTCAGGCCCAGAATCCGCGCTGCCTTGGCCTGCACCCAGCCGGCGGTTTCCATGGCTTCGAGCAGTTCGTCGCGCTGGGGGCTCCATTCCCCCTGCGCGGCCGAACACACGGCCGAGGACGGGCACGTCGCCGGGTCGGGCGCGGCCGAGGACTGGGGCGAAGACTGGGACGAAGACCGGGGCGCCGGAAGAACGGGCAGTTCCGTCGCCGCGCCGGTGTCCCCGGCCACATCGGATGCCGCCGGATGGCGGCCCGGACCCGGGGCGGGTGCGGCCGGCCGCCAGAAGATCGAGGACAGGCAGCCGTCGCTGCGACAGGCAAAGTCGGCCGCGCCGATGGTCTGCCCCGGCGCCAGCGTCGCGGTGCGCCGGATGCAGTTTTCCAGTTCGCGTACGTTGCCCGGAAAATAACAGGTTGTCAGGACGTCCATGCCGTCGGACGCGATGGTCAGCGACGTCCGGTTGGTTTCGTTGAACCGCCGCAGGAATTCATTGGCCAGCATGGGAATATCCGTCGGGCGATCCCGCAGCGGCGGCAGGAAGATCGGAATGACGCTCAGCCGGTAATAGAGGTCGGCGCGAAAGCGGCCCTTGCTGACCGCTTCCTCCAGATTGCGATTTGTCGCCGTCACCACGCGCACGTCGACCTTCAGCGTCCTGGTGCCGCCCACGCGTTCGAACTCGCCCTCCTGCAGCACCCGCAGCAGCTTGGCCTGGAAACTGGGCGAGATCTCGCCGATCTCGTCCATGAACAGGGTGCCGCCATCGGCCAGTTCGAACCGGCCCTTGCGCTGGCCGATCGCGCCGGTAAAGGCGCCCTTTTCATGCCCGAACAGTTCGGATTCCAGAACGCTTTCCGGCAGGGCAGCGCAGTTCAGCTTGACGAACGGCTTGCGATGCCGGGGCGAGGCCTGGTGGATCGCCTGGGCGAACAATTCCTTGCCCGTGCCCGATTCACCGCGCAACAGGACGGTGACGTCGCTTCTGGCGACGATTTCGACCTTCTGCAGAACGGCCCGCAGCGCTGGACTGTCGCCGACGATCCCCATATATCCGCCGCCATCGGCAACCGGCGCCGCAGGCTGGGCGAGGCCGCTGTCGTGCAGCAGGTTTTCCCGGTCCCGCTGCACCAGCCGATGCAGGCGCACCATCTGCCCCATCAGCCCCGCCACCATCGACAGGAGGCAGACATCCATGCTGCCGACGACCGATTCCTCCGGAATGGCCGGGCGATCGAGCAGCATGACACCCACCAGCCTGTCGCGGCTGAGGATCGGCACGCCGATCACGCCGATGCGCCCCGCCCCCACCGTCCAGGCCTGCGACGTCGCGAAGCCATAGCGCGTGTCACCCGTTACGTCGGGCACCAGCAGCGGCTGGCGGCTGACGGCGATCTGTCCCACCGCCTGTTCGGGAATCGAATCGAAATAGCGCCGGGCGGCGGCGTCATCGGCCTCGGTGCCGATGATGGTCTCCACATTGCCCGCCGCGTCGAACAGCGCGACGACGGCATTGTTCAGGTCGACGAAGCTTTCCAGAACGGCCAGGACATTCCTGATGATTCCGACGGTCTCCGTCGGCGCGCACAGGATTTTCGATATCTCGTGAAGGCCGAACAAGGCGCGTTCAGCCCAGGTCGAATGGCCTTCCCCGCTGACGGGGCGAAAGGGAACGGTATCCGTAGGCATCTACTTGCCTCCTCCACCTCACCAGCCGTATCCGGAATATGTCAGGATCATGACATCCCGGATGGACAGTGACAACCTACGTTTCAGGTCCGAAGCAAATGGTGGAACAAAATGATGTCGCAAACCAGATTTTTCTGACCCCCCAATACATGGGGTCATCCATGGTTTTTCAGACTTTTACGCCTCATGACTATATACGGCCGGGAATAGACGTCGGTTTTTCTTTCCCGCGCGCCTCCCTCACGGGGCCGTCGCCACGAATTCCCGCCCCCCGCTTCCGCCCATGGGGACCTGGCGCCGTGCCCAATCCAGCAGGCTGCGCGTGGTGGACGGCAGGACATGCGCGTCCTGGCCGATGAAACGGCGCCACGCCTGCAGATGCGCCGCGCCGACGACGACGACGATCGGGATGTTCTCGCACACGGCCTGGGCAATGTCCTCGCGCAGGCCGCCACCCTCGGCCTCGCGCACTCCAAAGCGGTTCACGAACAGGATGTCGGGCCGGGCGCGGATATGCGCCCGCAATGTCATGGACAGGACGGCCATGGCCTCCATATCCAGGGTACAGGCCACCGCCCCCGGCCCCCGATAGCGGTCCAGCCGGATCCGTCCACCGTCACGCAGATCCTCGACATACATCTCGTGGCGGCCGTCCGGTCGCAACGGTCCGCGCCGCTGCACGAAGCCCCCCACCCGCATTCCCCAGGACCGCAGGACGGCGACGGCGTCCGACAGTCGGGTCTCGGTGGCCTGGGGGCTGTCATGAAGAAGCGTGGCGATGGAAAATTCGCGCCCGGTCATCGTCTGTGCCCCTTTTGTACGTCGGCGCATGCTGCACCTGACTCCACATCAACGGAATTTTACGCAATATTTATGCCATCCGCCGGGAATGATGTGTCGCCAAGCGGCCCGCGCGCGTTATGCCCGGCCACAATCCGGGCTCTGGCACGTTTCTTGCTTCCATCGCCCCGAGACCAGGAATTACCGTGTCCGACGAAGCCCGCGTGCAAGGAGCCCACCATGCCGACATGCCGTCCGATCCTGTCATGCCTTGCCGTCGCCATCGCTTTCTGCATCCCGCACGGTGCCCGCGCCGAACCGCTGCGGCTGGCCGTCGCGGCGAATTTCGCCGGCACGGCGCACATCCTGGCCGACGCCTATACGGCCCGTGGCGGCGAACGCCCCACCGTCAGTTCGGGTTCCAGCGGGCAACTGGCCACGCAAATCACCCAGGGCGCGCCGTTCGATCTCTTCCTGAGTGCCGATGCGGAGCGCCCGCGGGACCTGGTCGCGCAGGGCCTGGCGGACCCCGCGTCGCGCACGACCTATGCGATCGGGCAACTGGTCCTGTGGCAGCCGGACGGGGCCGCGCCCCCGCATGCCGCCCCGCTGGGGGCCGCGACCCTGGCCGCGAACGGCTTCACCCGCCTGGCGATCTGCAACCCGCAGACCGCACCGTACGGCGCAGCCTCGATCCAGGCCCTGCACGCACTGGGCGTCTACGACACGGTGTCGAATAAACTGGTCGTCGCGAATTCGGTCGCGCAGGCCCTGCAGTTTGCCCGAAGCGGCAATGCCGAACTGGCCTTTGTCGCACTGGCCCAGGTGCATGACGGCCATGGAGGAGCCTACTGGCTGGTACCGCAGAAGCTCTATGCCCCCATCGTACAGGACGCCGTCGTGCTGTCGCACGCCCCGCACCCGGGGGAAGCCCACGCCTTCATGACGTTCCTGCAGGGTCCCCAGGCCAGGAAGCTGATCGAAGCGGCCGGATACGTGGTGCCCGCGACGGCCGGTACCGCACCATGAGCGCAATGGCGCCCGATGTGCAGCAGGCGGCATGGCTGACCATTCGCCTGGCACTGACGACAACGCTGTTCCTGATGATCGTCAGCCTGCCGCTGGCGTGGTGGCTGGCACGGCCGGGTCCCTGGTGGAAACCGGTCCTGGGGGCGATCATCTCGCTGCCGCTGGTCCTGCCGCCCAGCGTGCTGGGATATTATTTCCTGATCGCCTTCGGCCCGTCCGGTCCCGGCGGATGGGTGGCGCGCCTGTGGGGCGGCCGCACGCTGGCCTTCAGCTTTCCGGGGCTGGTCGTCGGCTCGCTGCTCTATGTCCTGCCCTTCGCGGTGCAGCCCATCCAGAACGCATTCCGTGCCATCGGCCGCCGCCCGATCGAGGTCGCGGCCACGCTGGGGGCCTCGCCCTGGCGGACATTCTGGACGGTCGCCGTGCCCCTGGCATGGCCGGGTATCGTGACGGCCGCCGTCCTCGGCTTCGCCCATTCGGTGGGGGAATTCGGCATCGTGCTCATGATCGGCGGCGATATTCCGGGGCGTACGCGGGTCCTGTCGGTCGCGCTGTACGACTATGTCGAAAACGCGCGCTGGCATGACGCCAACATGATCGCCTGCGGCATGGTGCTGTTCTCGTTCATCGTGATCGTGCTTCTGTCGGCCCTGCGCGGCGAAATCAGGAGGACTGACGCGTGACCGATTCCTCCCTTCTGCGGGTCGCCTTTCAGGGACGGGCCGGAACGTTCGGGTACGATTTCGCGCTGGACGCACCGGCACAGGGCGTTACCGCGCTGTTCGGCCCCTCGGGCTGCGGCAAGAGCACGATCCTGCGCTGCATCGCCGGACTGGACCGGCCCGCCGCGGGGTATTGCGCGCTGGGCGATACGGTCTGGCAGGATGCGAAACGGTTCGTGCCGGCGTGGCGGCGGCCGATCGGGTATGTGTTCCAGGAACCCTCCCTGTTTCCGCATCTGTCCGTGCGCGGCAACCTGCTGTATGGCGCCGGCGTGCGCAGCCTGCGCCGCCTGCCGCCGGACCTGGCGGATATCATCGCCATGCTGGAACTGGAAACCTTGCTGGAGCGCGGGGTGGCGCACCTGTCGGGCGGCGAGCGGCAGCGCGTGGCGATCGGGCGGGCCCTGCTGCGCCGGCCGGCCCTGCTGCTGATGGACGAACCGCTTTCGGCACTGGACAGCGCGCGGAAGAACGAAATCCTGCCATTCCTGCAGATGCTGCACCGGCAGATACGCGTCCCCATCCTGTACGTATCGCACGATATCGGGGAAATCGCCTCTCTCGCCGACCACGTCGTGCTGCTGGCACCCGGACGGGTGGTCGAGTCCGGGCCATGGGCCGACATGGCGGACCGGCTGGACAACCGCCGGGGGTATCGCCCGGATCACACCCTGCCTGATGCCGCCGCGACGGATTGTCGCGCGGCCAGATCGGAAGGATGACGCCGATGTCGGCCCAGCCCCGTCAGGAATTCAAGCAGAACCAGGGACTGTTCATGAGCGCGCGCATGCGCCAGTCCATCCAGATCCTGCAATTGTCCAATGCCGAGCTCCATGAATTCCTGGACGCGGAGGTCGAGAAGAATCCGCTTCTGGAGCGCGATCCGACCACCTCCGCCCCCCTGGCGGAGAGGCCCGGCCTTGCCGCGCCGCCGCCCATGATGCGCGCGCCCGGCGCGACGGGGGATGCCGGGCGCTGGACGTCCGACAGCGGCCTGGATGATGACGGGACGGGGCGCCTGGCCGAATCCGCCCCGGCGTTGCGCGACGTGATGTTCGAACAACTGGTTCTGTCCGGCTGCACGACGACGGAGCGGGAAATCGGCGCGCACCTGATCGCCGCACTCGATCCGGCGGGACGGCTGGCCGGCGGCGCCACCGACGACATCGCCGCCACGTTGCAGGTCACGCTGCGGGACGTCGAGGCCATCCGGCAGCGCATGATGCGTTTCGACCCGCCCGGCCTGTTCGCCACGTCGCTTCGGGAATGCCTGGCGGCCCAGTTGCAGGAACGCAACCGTTTCGACCCGGCCATGGCGCGCCTGCTGGACAATCTGGACCTTCTGGCCCGGCACGACCTGAAGCGCCTGCGCCAGGCCTGCGACGTCAGCGCCACGGACCTGGAGGACATGATTGCCGAATTACGCACACTCGACCCCAAGCCCGGGGCGGAACATGGCAGCACCCTGACCGTCATCGTCCCGGACATCCTGATGGAGCAGACGGCCGAGGGCGGATGGACGCTGGAGCTGAACCCCGAGAGCACCCCCCGTGTCGTGCTGAACAGCGCGCTGAGCACCCGCATGTCGCTGCGCGCCCATGGGGCGGAGCGGACATACCTGAATGACACTCTGACCAGCGCGAACTGGCTGATCCGCGCGCTGCAGCAGCGCAGCATGACCATCCTGCGCGTCTCGACCGAGATCCTGCGCCGACAGGAGGATTTCCTGCAGCACGGTCCGCAGGCCCTGCAGCCGCTCAACCTCCGGACGGTCGCCGAGGCGCTGAACATTCACGAAAGCACGGTCAGCCGCGTGACGGCGAACAAGTACGTCGCGACCCCGCGCGGCGTGCTGCCGCTGAAATTCTTCTTCGTGGCGGCCATGACCGGAAATGACGGCGAAATCCGCAGCAACGTTGCGATCCAGAGCGTGATCCGGCGCATGATCCAGGGCGAACGCCCCGATGCCGTCCTGTCCGACGAGGCGATTTCCCTGACCCTGCGCCGGCAGGGCATCGACATCGCACGCCGCACGGTCGCGAAATATCGCGAGGCGATGGGCTTTCCCAATTCCCTCCAGCGGCTTCAGCGCGCCGCCGAGACCGCCTCGCCCCCCAACCGGCGATAGGCGCCGGAGCGGAGGCGGGGCGGGAACCGGATTCTATCCGATGAGCGGAAGCAGGCCGTCGATGACGCGATGAAGGCGGTCGCAGAGCACGTCGATTTCCTCGATCGTGCAGCACAGCGGCGGGGCGAGGCCGATGATGTCGTCACCGAAGGCGCGGAAGAGAATCCCAGCCTCGTACCCGGCCTTGGACAGCCGGGCCGCGACCTGGAGGTCCGGTTCCGGCTTGCGCTTGGTCGCCTTGTCGGACACCAGTTCGATCCCGGCCAGCATGCCGCTGATCCGGACATCGCCGACCAGGGGATGGTCGGACAGCGCGGCCAGGCGGGTGGCGAGATGGGCGCCGGCCCGAAGTCCGTTGTCCAGCATGCCGCCCTCGTACAGGTCCAGGACCGCGAGGCCGATCGCGGCACTGACGGGATGGGCGCTGTAGGTCATGCCGTGCCCGACGGGAATGCCGGCGGGCGTGTTGTCGCGGATGGTCGCGTAGATGGCGTCGGACATGAAGACCGCGCCCATCGGGGCGTAGCCGGAGGTCAGGCCCTTGGCGACGGTCATCATGTCGGGGACGACCTGCTCGGTCTCGCAGGCGAAGAGCGGGCCGGTCCGGCCGAACCCGGTGATGACCTCGTCCGCGACGAACAGGATGTCGAGTTCGGCGCAGGTGCGCCGCATCGCGGCCAGCCAGCCGCGCGGCGGCACGATCACGCCGCCAGACCCCTGCACCGGCTCGCAGAAGAAGGCCGCGACCTGGTCGGCGCCCAGTTCGTCGACCTTGCGCCGCAGGGCCGCGACCGATTCCGCGATGATCGTCGCCGCCTGGCCGTCCCCCGCGTGGCGGTAGGGATAGGGGCTGGGAATATGATGCTGCCACGCCAGCGGCACATCCGCGTCGCGATGGAAGGCGGCCAGCGCGGTCAGGCCCGCGCCGGTGTAGGTCGAGCCGTGATAGCCGCGCGACAGGCCGATGACGTGCCGCTTCTGCGGCGTGCCGCGCGCATGCTGGTAGAAGCGGATGAAGCGCAGGGCGCTGTCCACCGCGTCCGATCCGCCCTGGGAAAAGAAGACGCGGTTCAGGTCGCCGGGCGTCCGGGCCGCGAGGCGGCCGGCGAGTTCGATCGCCGCCTCGCTGGCGAAACCGAAATAGCCGGTGGCATAGGGCAGGCGCGCCATCTGTTCGGCGGCGGCATCGACCACGCTCTGGCAGCCATAGCCGACATTGACGCACCACAGGCCGGAAAACCCGTCCAGCAGTTCGCGGCCATGGATGTCGGTGACCCAGGCGCCCTTGCCCGAGCGCAGGATGCGGGCCCCGGCTGCCTCGTGATCCCGCCAGGACGAGACCGGATGGATGAGATGATCCCGGTCGGTCCGGAGAAGTGCTTCTACGTTCATGTCGCGATCGATCCCGGCTGTTTCGTCGTCGGTAGGTCTGGAAGGGCGATTCACCCGATCCGGAACCGGATTGTGCCCAGGCGACACAGACGATGTGGCGGGAAATCCGCCCGGCGGGAAAAGATCCTGCCGTTTCGCCCCCGGGATCAGCCGGATCGGCCGATCCGGCCTTCAGGTCCCGGAGTCTATGATGCTCTCGATCGAGATGGCCGGCTTGATGATCGGCGACTTGATCACGATGTAGCTGAAATATTTCTCGATGCCGATATTGCTGTCCAGCAGCGCCTCGATCACGCCCTGGTAATGCTCGACGCTGCGGGTCATGAATTTCAGCAGGTAGTCGTACCCGCCGCTGACCAGGTGGCATTCCACGACCGAGGGAATTTTCTGGATATGGCCCTCGAATCGCGAAAAATCGTCGCGGCGGTGGTCGGACAGCGTGACCTCGGTGAACACGGTCAGCAGGCTGCTGATCTTCTGCAGGTTGATCTGCGCCCCGTAGCTGACGATGTATCCGCTCTTCTCCAGCCGCTTGACGCGGATCAGGCAGGGACTGGCCGACAGCCCGACCCGGCGCGCCAGTTCGACATTCGTCAGGCGCCCGTTGCTTTGGAGCTGTGCCAGGATACGCAGGTCGATCCGGTCGAGCTTGGGCAATGGCAGCATGATTCCGTCACCTTGTTCCAACTATACGCCAGACGCGCCGCCGTCCCGCACAACCGCCCCCGACCGGGCCGAACGCCATGCCCCACGCGGCGTTCGATCGGCATGGATGCGATGTCGATCATCATCCGGCCGGCGCGGAATATGTCGGCCAAAAACCCGGCCGGGAAAGCATAAGCTGCCATTTCGGTTGCAACTACGCAACATCATGGTCCCGGCGCCCCGCCCCCTTCCCCTACACTGAACGGCGCATCCGTGGACCAATCGGAGGACACACGATCATGACACAGCATACCATCGCCGTCCTGCCGGGCGACGGAATCGGCCGGGAGGTGATGCCCGAGGCCCTGAAGGTTCTGCACCGGGTGGGACAGATCTTCGATATCGGGTTCCGTTTCTCGCATCTCGACTGGAGTTGCGAGACCTGGCTGGCCACCGGTAGCATGATGCCGCCGGACGGCATGGACCGCCTGTCACAGCACGATGCGATCCTGCTGGGCGCCGTGGGCTATCCCACCGTGCCCGATCATATCTCGCTGTGGGGGATGCTGATCCCGATCCGGCGGGAATTCGACCAGTACGTGAACCTGCGCCCCGTGCGGCTGCTGCCCGGCATCCCGTGCCCGCTGGCCGGGCGTGCGCCGGGCGACATCGATTTCTGGATCGTGCGCGAAAACACCGAAGGCGAATACTCGCAGATCGGCGGCCGCTTCGCCGAGGGCAGCGAGGCGGAAGGCGTGGCGCAGACCGCGATCTTCACCCGCCGGGGGACGGACCGCATCATGCGCTATGCCTTCGACCTGGCAACCCGCCTGGGCCGCCCGCATGTCTCCTCCGCCACCAAGTCGAACGGGCTGTTCCATTCCATGCCCTACTGGGATGAGCGGTTCGAGAAGATGGCCGCCGAATATCCCGATATCCGGACCGACAGCCACCATATCGACATCCTGGCCGCGCGGTTCGTCATGCATCCCGACCGCTTCGACGTCGTCGTCGGCAGCAACCTGTTCGGCGATATCCTGTCCGATCTGGGCCCGGGCGTGACCGGGACGATCGCGGTGGCCCCCTCGGCGAACATCAATCCGGAAAAGCGCTTTCCGTCGATGTTCGAACCGGTCCACGGCTCGGCGCCGGATATCGCCGGGCGTGCCATCGCAAACCCGATCGGGCAGGTCTGGGCGGCGTCGATGATGCTGGACCATCTGGGCGAGGGCGAGGCCGCGGCGCTGGTGCTGCGCGCCATCGAACACATGACGGCCGACCCGTCGGCCCTGGTGCGCACCGCCGATATCGGCGGCCACGCCAGCACGTCGGCCTGCGGCGACGCGATCGTGGCGGCGCTGGACCGGATCGCCTGACCGTCCGCCTGCGGGGCAGGATTCGACTCCTCCCGAATCCTGCCCCGCAACCGCAGCTTCTTCTGTCTCTCGATGCAAAATCGATACGACATGCCCGTCGTTCCGTGCCCACAATAAGCGGGCCAGCCGCCACGAATACTGGCGCAATGCATGTGTCTCGCGGTGCCTGACCGGATATCGGCTGCCGCAGGCGGGTTTTTTTCGATATTGCTTCAAGGAGCGGGAAAGTGCGACGAACGACCATCCTTCTTTCCGCCACGACGGCACTGGTGACGATGGCGGGCCCTGCGGCGCCGAGCCGCGCCCACGCGCAGTCCGTGAGCGATACGACCGCCACGCCCACGCCCCCCGCGCCTTCGACCGTCATGCGCAAGGTCGCCAGGACCGCGTCGGCATCGCCGGCCACGGATGGCGACAAGGACGAGCAGGTGATCGTCACCGGCACGCGCGATCCGCACCAGACCGCGCGCAGCAGCGTCAGCCCGATCCAGGTCGTCACCGCGGCGCAGCTTGCCGCCACCGGGCAGGCCGACGTCCGCGACGCGCTGATCCAGCTTGCGCCGTCCGTCGCGCGGTCCATCCGCGTGAACGGCAGCGCCAACATGACCGACGCGATCAGCCTGCGCGGCCTGACGCCGAACCAGACCCTGGTCCTGGTGAACGGCAAGCGCCGGCACACCACGGCCGTCCTGTCGAACAACGCGGGGCCCCAGCAGGGCGCGACGCCCGTCGATATCGACATGATTCCGGTTTCGGCCGTCGATCACATCGAAATCCTGCAGGACGGCGCCGCCGCGCAATATGGTTCGGACGCGATCGCGGGCGTGGTCAACATCATCCTCAAGCACGATACGCACGGGCTGGAGGCCCAGTCGCTGAACGGCGGGCGCTATGCGGGTGACGGCTTTACCTCCGGCGAATCGCTGAACTGGGGAACATCCCTGTCCGGACGTGGGTTTTTCGACCTGAACGCGGAATACAAATACCAGGACCACACATTCCGCGCCACGCCGGACAGCCGCACCGGCCGCAACGACTTCATGGATATCGGCGACCCGCGCCAG
This sequence comes from Gluconacetobacter diazotrophicus PA1 5, assembly GCF_000021325.1. Taxonomy (GTDB): domain Bacteria; phylum Pseudomonadota; class Alphaproteobacteria; order Acetobacterales; family Acetobacteraceae; genus Gluconacetobacter; species Gluconacetobacter diazotrophicus. The sequence continues at coordinate 1,763,836 of NC_011365.1, forward strand.
CAGCGCGAGACGATCGGCTACAACATGGAATATGCCATCACCGACGATGTGAAGCTGTATTCCTTCGCGACCTATGGCCACCGGAACGGGGAAAGCTACCAGGATTACCGCGTCCCCACCGCCAGCCTGCCCATGTACCCCTACGGATTCAGCCCGCAGGAAACCCTGGACGAGAACGATTACAGCGTGACCGTCGGTTTCAAGGGCCGCAAGTTCAACTGGGACTGGGATTTGAGCACGACCTACGGCGGAGATTCCGAGCGGATGGGACTGTTCGACAGCATCAACACCGCAATGCTTCAGAATTTCGGCTCTTCGCCCACGCGATTCCATCTGATGTCGTTCAGCAACACCCAGTGGACGACCGATGCCGGCGTGCGCCGCGCCTTCGACGTCCCCCTGTTGGCGGCGCCGCTGAATCTGGCACTGGGCGCGCAATATCGTTATGACAGCTACCATATCGGCGCGGGCGACATGGGATCGTATTACGGCACCGGCGCGTCGGCCTTCCATGGGCTGAGCCCGGACAACGCCAGCGACAGCAACCGCGACGTGACGGCCGGATATATCGATGTTTCCACCCAGCTTCTGCCGAAATGGCAGGTGGACCTGGCGGGGCGGTTCGAACATTACACCGACGCGGGCGATACCGAGACCGGCAAGGTTTCGTCGCGCTATGACGTCAACCGGTATTTCGGCCTGCGCGGCACCGTCGCCAGCGGCTTCCGCGCCCCGACCCTGGCCGAGGAGCACTGGTCGAACATGTCCGTCGCCGCGACGACGGCCACCGGTTACATTCCCGTCGATTCCGCCGGGGCGCGACTGCTGGGCGCGAAGCCGCTGAAGCCCGAACGGTCGACCAGCTTCAGCGCCGGCTTCGTCGTCAACCCGATCGACAACCTGCATGTAACGGTCGACGCCTACCAGATCGACCTGCGGGACCGGATCATGGCGGCCGGCGTCTATAACGGCGCCAGCGCCATCGAGGCGCTGGCGCTGAACGGCTTCGCCATTCCCGCCGGGGTGACGGCGAACGCGGTCACGGCGCAATATTACGCCAATGCCGCCAGCACCCGCACGCGCGGCCTGGACATCACGGCGAACTACCTGACGCGCCTGGGCCGGTACGGCCGCATCAACTGGGACGTGGCCGCCAATTTCAACCAGACCACCATCCGCCACGTGGCCGAGGACGGAAACGGCAATTCCCTGCTCAACGCGCAGCAGGAAGCCTACCTGACCAGCTACACGCCCAGGAACCGGGTCATTTTCGGCGGCGTCTGGCATTACGGCGACCTGGACTTCACCGTCCATGAAATCCGCTACGGCCATGCGACATCGCAACTGGAGTACTATACCGGCCCGCTGGCCTATTCGAACACGCAGTTCATGCGCTTCCTCAACCCGCCGCGCTACGAGACCAACCTCGTGATCGGCTACCAGGTCAGCCCGCGCTGGCATGTGGCGCTGGGCGCGAACAATGTCGGCAATGCCAGGCAGAAGAAGATTCCGGAACAGTTCCGCTACCTTGGCGCCTATGCCTATGACGTGAATATCGAACAGATCGGCTACAATGGCGGGTTCTACTACTTCCAGGTCAACTTCAAGCTCTGATCGCGCGCGGGCGGCAGGAAATGCCGCCCGCGGTTTGCAATTCAGCACATTGTGCGCGAGACCGCGACGAAACCGGCGTGGCGTCGCTGGAAACCCATGCTCTACTGCACGGCGCCGCGCTGGCCCGGATGGGGGCCGTCGTGACGGCAGGCGGCCGGCATTTTCACGGAGACGAACCGCATGACCGCACCGACCCTGAACGACCCGGACCTGTTCCGCCAGCAGGCCTTCATTGCCGGCGCATGGGTCGACGCCGACGACGGACGGACGATCCCGGTGGACGACCCCGCCACGGGCGCGATCATCGGCCATGTCCCGGACTGCGGCGCCCCCCAGGCCCGCGCCGCGATCGACGCCGCCGCACGGGCCCAGGCCGACTGGAAGCACCGTCCCCCTGCCGAACGCGCCGCCATCCTGATGGCCTGGTACGACCTGATGCTGGAACACAGCGAAGACCTGGCGCGGATCATGACCATCGAGCAGGGCAAGATCCTGGCCGAGGCGCTGGGTGAAGTCCGCTACGCCGCGTCGTTCTTCAAATGGTTCGCCGAGGAAGCGCGGCGCATCGACGGCGCGGTCCTGGCCCCGCCCGCGCGCGACCGCCGCATCCTGGTGCTGAAGGAACCGGTGGGGGTCAGCGCCGCGATCACGCCGTGGAACTTCCCGCTGGCCATGATCACCCGCAAATGCGCCCCCGCCCTGGCGGCCGGATGCAGCATGGTGATCAAGCCGTCCGAACTGACGCCCTTTTCCGCGCTGGCGGTGGCCCGGCTGGGCGAACGTGCCGGCGTGCCCGCCGGGATGATCAGCATCGTCACCGGCATGCCGGAGGCCATCGGCGCGGAACTGACCGCCAACCCGGTGGTGCGCAAACTGTCCTTCACCGGTTCGACCCGGGTCGGGGCGATCCTGATGCGGCAGTCCGCCGACACCATCAAGCGGCTGAGCCTCGAACTGGGCGGCAACGCGCCGTTCCTCGTCTTCGACGACGCCGCATGCGATCTGGCGGTGCAGGGGGCGATGGCCAGCAAGTTCCGCAATGCCGGCCAGACCTGCATCTGCGCCAACCGCGTGCTGGTCCAGTCCGGCATCCATGACCGGTTCGTCGCACACCTGCTGGACGCCGTTGCGGCGCTGCGGGTCGGGTCGGGCCTCGATCCGGCCGCGACCCTGGGTCCGCTGATCAACGACGCCGCGGTGGCCAAGGTGCGCGCGCATGTCGAGGACGCGCTGGCCCGGGGCGCACGCTATGCCTCCGCCCCGCTGCATGTCGATGGCCGCTTTGTCAGCCCGGTGGTCCTGACCGGGGTCACGGCCGACATGCTGATCGCGCGCGAGGAAACGTTCGGCCCCGTCCTGCCGGTCTTCCGCTTCGACACGGAAGAGGAAGCCGTGCGCCTGGCCAATGCGACGCCGTTCGGGCTGGCGAGCTATTTCTTCACCGGCAGCCTGGACCGCGCCTGGCGGGTGGGCGAGGCGCTGGAATTCGGCATGGTCGGGCTGAATACCGGCGCGATCTCGATGGAATCGGCGCCGTTCGGCGGGGTCAAGCAATCGGGCCTGGGCCGCGAAGGCGGCCATCCCGGGCTGGACGAGTTCCTGGAAATCAAGAGCTTCCACATGGGCGGGCTCGGGAGTGGCACGGCATGATCGACGAAGACCGTCCTTCCGCGATCTCGCTCCGCGCCATGCGGGACACCGACATCGAGGCCGCCAGCCTGCTGTCGAAGGCCCTGGGCTGGCCGCACCGGCTGGAGGACTGGCAGTTCATGTTCGCGGCCGGCCACGGGCTGGTTGCCGAAACGCCGGCGGGGGAACTCGTCGGGACGATCCTGTGGTGGACCTACGGCGCGCACGATGCCTCGCTGGGCATGGTGATCGTCTCGGGCGCGTGGCAGGGCCACGGGATCGGCCGACGGCTGATGAGCGGCGCCCGCAGCGCCCTGCCCGGCCGCACCCTGCACCTGAACGCAACCCCGGTCGGCATACCGCTGTATGAAAAGCTGGGCTTTTCCCCCTGCGGGCTGGTCGAGCAGCGCCAGGCCATCGCCGCGACCCAGCCGCTGATCCCCCTGCCCGAAGGCATGCGCCTGCGACCGGCGGGGCAGAGCGACCTGGCCGCCCTTTCGGCCCTGGACCATGCGGCGACCGGCATGGCGCGGCAAGACCTGCTGCACGCCCTGCTGGGGGCCGGGCGGGGCATCGTGGTGGATGATGGCGGAACGATCGTCGGCTATTCGATCTGTCGCCCGTTCGGATGGGGCAACGTCATCGGCCCGGTGATCGCCACCACCGACCTGTTCGCCTCGGCGATGATCGCCCACTGGATCGGCAGCGGCGCGGGGCAGTTCACGCGCATCGACGTGCCGGCCGCGTGCGGCCTGACCGCGTGGCTGGACGAGGTCGGGCTGCCACGGGTCGATACCGTGACGACGATGCGCACCGCGACCGATCGCGAGGGCGCGCGGGGGACGACGGTTTTTGCCCTGTGCAGTCAGGCGCTGGGGTAGCAACGTTCTTTTTTGAAAAAAAGAACCAAAAAACTTTTGATCTGTTCGGGAGCCTTGTGCCGGGTACATGCGACGGCCCAAAACGGATAAAAGTCTTTTTGCTTCTTTTTCTTCAGAAAAAGAAGAAATCAGGAAACTTTCATGTCCTTCGTCATCAAATCCACCCCGGAACGCGCCGCCATCTGGTCCGCCCTGTTCGCGGCCCACATGCCCGACCAGAAGATCGAGATCTGGCCCGATATCGCCGATCCACATTCCGTCGAATTCCTGGCCGCCTGGGTACCGCCCCGGGACCTGGAGCAGACATTTCCCAACCTGAAGGTGCTGTTTTCGGTCGGCGCGGGGGTGGACCAGTTGGACCTGTCCGCCGTGCCGGCCCATGTGCAGGTCGTGCGCATGATCGAATCCGGCCTGACCGACGGCATGGTGGATTACGTGCGGTTCTCGGTCCTCGCCCTGCATCGGGGCATGCTGCGCTACGTGGCGCAGCAGCGCGAGCAGGTATGGAAAGCGCACCCCTATGTGCCGGCGTCGGCGCTGACTGTAGGCGTGATGGGCCTGGGGCAGCTCGGCCTGCCGGTCGTCGAGGCCGTACGGGCGCTGGGCTATGGCTGCCGGGGCTGGGCGCGGAGCCGGCGCGACATCGACGGCATTCCGACCTTCGCCGGGCAGGAGGAACTGGATGCGTTCCTGGGCGGGACGGACATCCTGGTCTGCCTTCTGCCGCTGACCGCCGAAACGACGGGACTTCTGGCCCGGCCGCTTTTCTCGCGCCTGCCGCGCGGCGCGGGGCTGGTCCATTGCGGGCGGGGCAAGCAACTGGTGCTGGACGACCTGATGGCCGCGCTGGATGCCGGGGAACTGGGCGGCGCCATCGTCGATGTCACCGATCCCGAGCCGCTGCCGCCCGGCCACGCCCTGTGGAACCGGGCGGATGTCCTGATCACCCCCCACACGGCCAGCATCACCCAAGCGGAAACGGGCGGGAAATCCATCGTGGAGAACCTGCAACGCTACCGAAAGGGCGACCCCCTCAAGGGCCTGGTGGACAGAACCATCGGGTACTGACCCGTCATCGGGGCCAGGGCCACAGGCCCTGGCGGGTTCGCGTTACGGGGCCGAGGGCGCTTCGTTCTTCGCAGCTGACAATGCCACGGATGCCTCGGTCGTCAGCAACTGGAACGTAAAGCTCTCCTGAAGGTAAAGCTCCACGGAATCCGCGGAATGGCTGCTGTACCCGATGGAAAAGTCCTGGCCGATATCCAGTTCGAAATCGCCGCCACGGGTGGACAGGACGAAGCCCCCCTCGATCGCCGGGGCCCAGACGATCTTGCCGTCGATCAGGCTCTCGATATGCCGGAAGACGGGATATCCCTCATCGTCGCCGCCGCTCAGCGCGGTATAGACGCCGGCGCCGAGCACCACGGCGTAGGGTCCGTTGACGCCGGCAAGGCGAAGCTGGTTCAGCGCCGCCGCGATGGCCGCCGGATAGTCGCTGGCGGAAGACGGCAGGGCCAGTTTCGGGTTCGAGGTGCCCTCACGAAGGCCCAGGATTCCGGCAGCGGCGTAACCGTCGAATACCGCCCGGTCTTCGGCGAACGCGATTTTCTTCGCGGCGTCCTTCAGGGGTTGCCAGTCCGAATCACCCGCGCCACGCTCCACATCGTCGATCGCGTCCCGCGCCAGCGTGAAGGGCACGCGCAGTTCCACCAGCGGCAGCACGTTGCGCCGGACGGCGCGAATATCGCTTCCGGGTGCGTCGATGCGCTCGACATGGCCGGTGCCGACAGCCGAAAACCCGAATCCCTTCGCCTCCGGCACATCGACCACGCGCCGGGCGGCCAGGTAGCGCTTGAGCGTGCGGGAGGCCTCTTCCTCGATCTGCGCCCATGCGGCTTCAGAAATCGGCGCGAGTTCCCGATGCAGATTGTTCATGTCAGACTTTTTCCTTCAATGAGCCGATTCCGAGCGAGCCGTATGCCGAAGGCGACGGGGGGGCGCTTCCCCCTGCCCCGGACCCGTCCGCAGCACAGCCGGCGGCCGGTGCGTACGGCGGGACACTGTCCAGGAACGTCGCCGTCGGGATGAAGAACAACGTCCCCGTCACCGCACGGCTGACATCGAGCAGGCGGTCGTAATTACCCGGCGGATTGCCGACGAACATGTTTTCGAGCATGCGCTCGATCCGCGAGGGTGCCCGGGCGTAGCCGATGAAATAGGTGCCGAACGCGCCCTTGCCGACCTCGCCGAACGGCATGTTCGCGCGCAGGATCTGCAATTGCTGTCCGTCTTCCTCGATCGTCGTCAGGACATTATGGGCGTAGCTGGGCTTGGCCGCGTCATCCAGTTCGATGTCGGACAGCTTCTTCCGGCCGATGATCTTCTCCTGCACCTCGACCGGGATCATGTTCCATTTCTTCAGGTCGTGAAGATATTTCTGCACGATCACATAGCTGCCGCCGGCGAAGAGAGGGTCCTCGTCCCCGATAATGGTGGCGTCGAAGGCGTCCTGGTTGACCGGGTTTTCGGTGCCGTCGACGAAGCCGAGCAGATCGCGCTCGTCGAAATATTTGAAGCCGTGTATTTCGTCCACGACGGTGGCCGTGCCTTCGAGACGGGCGGTAATCTGCGCCGCGAGTTCGAAGCACAGATCCATGCGCGCGGCACGGATGTGGAACAGCAGGTCGCCCGGGGTGGCCGGCGCGTGATGGACCCCATGGATCTCGCGGAAGGAATGCAGGTCCCGTGGCTTCGGGGCACCGAAAATACGATCCCAGGCGTCCGAACCGATCCCCATCACGCATAACAACTGGCCATCGGGGGCCCGGAAACCAGCCCCGCGGACCAGGGATGAGAGGTCGGCGCACAAATCCCGCACCGCCGCGTCATGTTCGGCGCGCGCGTCCAGCGTGACGACGAATATGATGGCGGCGGATGTCAGCTTGGCATCAACAGGTTGTGGATAAGCTGAGGACAAGCCTGACTTCCCTTATGCTGCATTCGACGGCGCGTATGGTGGACGCCAAATAGAATGCCCCTGATAGCCCGTGATGTAAACTGAGCGGGCCCCGTCTGTGCGGACCACCGCCGGCATCATCTGGCCGCAACCGGCCGCCCCGCCCCCGAACTTGCGCCATTACTTTCTCTCGCGAGCATAACGAGGATGCCGCGCGTCATGCCGGTCCCGCAGTGCCTTCCCCGTCACATCCGACGCACCAGCGGCAGGAAGATGTCGTCGACGATTTCGCGGATCGCATCCTCCGACAGGGGCTGAAAGGTCATCATCATCTCGTGGCGGGCGAGGTCGAGCGGAAGCGACGCGATCCGGGGTGTAAGACGGGCGGGATCGATCTCGCCCCGTTCGATGGCCCGGCCGATGACGGCATGAAATTGGCTGCCATCTACGATGCGCGCCCGTATGTCGGCGAAGCTCGACCGCTCGGCGACAAGATCCTTCTGCATGTCGAAGAACAGTTGCAGGTCTCGGGACCCGGCGCGATCCGACATGCACCGGAGAAGCAGACGGAGTTCGTCGCGCAGACTGCCCATATCCGGAATGACGATATTCGCTCGCGCGAATTGCTGTGCGAGTGCGGCCGTCGCGAGCGCCGTGCGGCTCGGCCAACGCCGGTGCAGTACCGGACGGCTGGTTTCCGCACGGCGGGCGACGTTCTCCATCGTCAGTCCCTCATAACCGCGCTCCATTACTTCAGCCCAGGCGGCCTCAAGGATCGCCTCTTCCAGCGCCGCACCGCGTCGACGTGTCCGCCCTCGAACTCTCATGGCACTCCATTAAGATACATTGCGAATCTTATTGCCTCTCCTCGCGCGCCCTATAAGAGCCCGATCCGAAAGTTCTTCAACCGTGACAATGCCTTGCTGTCCGTCGTGTGAGCATTCGGATCGAGGCGATCAATGTCCATGCGGTTGAGGAAGCAATGGATTGTTCCCAGTCTTTGGCGAGCCGCCTGCACCGTCCCAGCCATGCGAATGTCCGTTCAACCACCCAGCGGCGCGGCAGGATCTGAAAGCCCTTCGCCGTATCGGACCGCCTGATGATTTCAAGGGTCCATTTTCCCATGGAGGCGAGCGCGGATCGCAATTTGTCGCCAGCATAGCCGCCATCAGCGAAGATGTGGCGCAGCCAGGGAAAGCGCCTGCGTATCGCTGCCAGGACATCAACAGCCCCATCACGGTCCTGGATGTCGGCGGCATGAACGAGGAGAAAGATCAGGAAGCCGCAGGTATCCGTCACAATATGGCGCTTGCGGCCCTTGACCTTCTTCCCCGCGTCATAGCCCGAAAGCCCGCCACTTTCCGTGGTTTTCACCGACTGGCTGTCAATCACGCCCGCGCTCGGAGAGGCTTCACGCCCCTCGATCTCGCGCAGGCTCATGACCAGCACCGTATTCATGACTTCGAACACTCCGGCACCACGCCAGGCGTAAAAATAGCGCCTGACGGTCGAGACCGGCGGAAAGCATTTCGGCAGCAGGCGCCACGCACACCCGGCCGAGGCTATGTAGAGCATCGCGTTGACCACCTCGCGCATATCCGTAGTGCGGGGGCGACCGCCCCGTTTCGCCGGGGGTACAAATGGCATGATCAAAGCCCACTCCCCGTCCGTCATATCCGATGGATATCGCAACCCTTCCCGGCTATGTTCACGTCGGGCAATACCAGTCCATGTCACCATTCACTCCATCTCTTCGCAAAGACGGATGAATCACAACAGGCTGGTATTGTTCAAAAACTTTCGGATCGAGCTCTAAGATGCGCGAGGAGTCTTATTGTTAATTTCTGCTGAGATTTGACCCTGGGTTTTCATCGAGAACTGACCCGGCCTTTGGTTATCTCTGCTATGTTTTATGGGCTGGTCAAGCGGTTGCCTTTTCCTTCCGGTTCCTGGGGGCGGCGGAGCTTGCGCGGAACCGGTAGCTGTCATTTCCGGTTTCGAGGATATGACAGTGGTGGGTAAGGCGATCGAGCAGGGCTGTCGTCATTTTGGGATCACCGAAGACTTCGCCCCATTCGCTGAAGCTCAGATTGATGACGCTGGTGCGCTCGTAGAGACGGCTGAGGAGATGGAACAGCAGGGCACCGCCTGATGCGCTGAACGGCAAATAGCCAAGTTCGTCCAGGATCACGAGATCGAGGCGCAGGAGACGTTCCGCGATCTGTCCTGCGCGATTGGCGGTTTTTTCCTGTTCGAGGGCGTTGACGAGGTCGACCGTGGACCAGAACCGTATCTTCTTGCGGTGATGTTCGATCGCCTGCACGGCAAGTGCGGTGGCCAGATGGGTCTTGCCGGTTCCTGGTCCACCAATGAGGACGACGTTGTCGGCACGGTCGATGAAATCCCCGGCATGGAGTTGACGGACCATGGCCTCGTTGACCTCGGCGGCCGAGAAATCGAACCCTGCCAAATCTTTGTAGGCCGGGAACCTGGCAGTCTTGGTTTGATAGGCGATGGAGCGCACCTCTCGCTCGGCGAGTTCCGCCTTCAAAAGCTGGGAGAGGACGGGGATGGCGGCCTCGAATGCCGGCGCACCCTGTTCGGTCAGTTCGGCCGTGGCCTGGGCCATGCCATACATCCGCAGGCCGCGCAGCATGACGACGAGGGCACCGGCCGCGGGATCATGACGCATGACGGGCCTCCCCGCGCAGGGCGTCATACCGTCCGGTATCGGCCTGAGGCTCGCGTTCGAGCACCAATGCCTGCGGCGCGTCGAGCCTGGGTGCTCCTGTTTTCTTGGCGTCCGTCAGACGATGCAACGTATTGAGGACGTGTGTCTTGGTGGCTACTCCCTCCTCGAGCGCGAGTTCAACCGCGCAAAGCACGGCCTGCTCATCATGCTGCAGCACCAGGGCGAGGATCTCGACCATTTCCCGGTCGCCGCCCGTGCGCCGGAGGAGGTGCGTCTGCAGCGTCCGGAACGCCTCGGGCAATTCAGAGAAGGGCGCGCCATTGCGCAAGGCCCCGGGTTTGCGCTGGAGCACCGCCAGGTAATGCCGCCAGTCATAGATCGTGCGACCGGGCACGCCGTGGGACCGCTCGACGATCCGGGGATGTTCGCATAGTATCCGTCCCTCGGCCGCGATCACCAACCGGTCGGGATAGACGCGCAGGCTGACCGGCCGATTGGCAAAAGAGGCGGGCACACTGTAGCGGTTGCTTTCGAACTGCACGAGGCAAGTCGGCGAAACCCGTTTGGTATGTTCGACGAACCCGTCGAACGGGCGCCCTGGAACCATCAGGTGAGGCACTTCTGAAGCGTCCCGGGTTTCCCGGAGGCTCCTATCTGTGAGAAGGAGCTATGATGAACACGATGAGCCAGAGATTTTCGCCTGAGGTCCGTGAGCGTGCGGTCCGTATGGTTGGGGAGCATCGGGCCGATTACGGGTCGGAATGGGCTGCGATGACATCGATTGCTGCCAAGATCGGTTGCACGGCGGAGACCTTGCGCCGCTGGTGCCGCGATGAGGCCAGGCGGCGAGCGGGACCGGCGGGGCAAGCTGGTGACGAACGCGTTCGGCTCAAGGAACTTGAGCGCGAGGTCAAGGAGTTGCGCCGCGCCAACGAGATCCTGCGCAAGGCATCGGCGTATTTTGCGATGGCGGAGCTCGACCGCCGCGGGAAATGATGATGGCGTTCATCGACGCCCATCGCGAGGACTTGGGTATCGAGCCGATCTGCCGCGAACTGGCGATTGCCCCATCCTCCTATCACGAACATGCTGTCCGTCTGGCGGACCCCGCCAGGCGGCCTGCGCGTGCCCGGCGCGACGACGAACTGAAGGACGAGATCAAGCGGGTATATGACGCCAGTTCAAAGCTCTACGGGACGCGCAAAGTCTGGCATCAGATGCGCCGTGAAGGCATTGAGGTGGCCAAATGCACCGTGGAACGCCTGATGCGTGCCATGGGCCTAGCCGGCATTCGGCGAGGGAAGAGGACGGTCACGACCATCAGCAATCCCAAGGCTCCGTGCCCGCTGGACAAGGTGAACCGCGCATTCCGCGTGAGCCGGCCGAATGCCCTGTGGGTGGTCGATTTCACCTACGTCCACACATGGGCCGGCTTCGTCTATGTCGCCTTCGTGATCGACGCCTATGCCCGGCGCATCGTCGGCTGGAAGGTCAGCACGTCAGCCACCGCCGGCTTCGTGCTGGACGCCCTGGAGCAGGCGATCCATGCCCGCAGGCCCGGACCCGAGGATGGCTTGATCCACCATAGTGACAGGGGCGTCCAATACCTCGCCATGAATTACACCCAGCGCCTGGCCGAGGCCGATCTGGTACCCTCGGTCGGCAGCGTCGGGGACTCCTATGACAATGCCCTGGCCGAGACCATCAACGGCCTCTACAAGGCCGAGGTCATCTGGCGGCAGCCTTCCTGGCCGACCGTATCGGCCGTGGAAATGGCAACATTGCGCTGGGTCGATTGGTTCAATAACCATCGCCTCTTTGGCCCCATCGGCTATATCCCACCCGCCGAGGCCGAAGCCAACTACTATGCAGCCCTCGAGATCATCGATATGGCTGCGTGACTCAAACCAAATGGCCTCCGGGAAACCCGGGACGCTTCATTCCGCCGCATGGGCCTCGGCGAGGCTGCCGGGCAATTCGACATGCCTCAAGATAGTCCAACGTTCCCGGCAACGCGCCTCGAGCCAGACGTTCAGGGAGGCCAGATCAGGAAAATGCGGCATCTCCTGCCAGATCTGCCGCCGGGCGTCCTGGACGGTCTTCTCGATTTGACCTTTCTCCCAACCCGCTGCCGGATTGCAGAACTCCGCCTCGAACAGATAATGGCTCACCAGGGCCGAAAAACGCAGATTGACCTGGCGGACCTTGCCGGGCCCAACCCGGTCCACGGCGGTTTTCATATTGTCAAAAATACCTCGACGCGCAACCCCGCCCAAAACGCGAAAGGCTTCCGTCAGCGCGTCGAACAGCATCTCGTGAGTCTGGAGCGGATACGCCCGCAGAATGAAGGCCCGGCTGTAGGACAGCTTGGTGTGGGCGACCTGCAGCTTGACGCGCCGCCCTCCGATCACCGCCCAGTCCTCTCCCCAGTCGAACTGGAAGGCCTCTCCGGGTTGAAAGCGCAGCGGAACGAACACGCCGCGTCCCGTCGTCTGCCGCGCCCTTTGCTGTTCCGCCTTCCAGTTCCGGATAAAGGCCGCAACCCGTCCATACGATCCGTCATAACCCAGCGCTACAAGGTCCGCATGCAGGCGCCGCCCCGTGCGGCGCTGCTTGCGCGACTTTGACGTCTCCAGAGCAAGCCAGGTCGCCAGTTTCTCCGCAAACGGGTCCAGCCGGCTCGGGCGCCCGGCAACCTTGAACTGCGGCTCAACCGTCTCCGCCCGGAGATACTTGCGGATCGTGTTGCGCGACAATCGCGTCCGACGCTCAATCTCGCGGATCGGTACATGATCCCGGTAATGCCACCGCCGGATCACACTCAACAATTCCATGCTGATCACTCCTTTAACCCCCGGACAGTTGCTCCGGGGAAGTGTCAGACACGGGTCAATTCTCAATGAAAATTTCCGCCCCTACAGGGTCAGTTCTCGCTGGAAATCAACACCTGTCCCCATTGGATGCGTGTTCCCGGCTGATCCATCGATCCCTCCCCTTGTCATGAGAGACAGCGAAGAACCGGGATTTTCCCGCATGCAAGCATGATCCGGCACCCATCGTACCAGAGCGGGCTGGAGCGAAGAAATACTTGCGCGTTGCGGAATCCGGTCTTGCACGCCCGACCAGGAATCCGTATCTTACGGAAGATAGATAAAAAGGAAGGATGCTTCCATGTCCACGACCGTGACCTCATCCGACGTGCAGAAGAATTTCGGCGCCTATCATGACCGTGCGCTCACCGAACCGGTGAAGGTCACGAAGTATGGTCGGGAGACGGTTTATATCGTCTCGGCCCAGACCTTTCACGCATTGAAACAGGCCCAGCGCGAAGCCATCGCCGCGACTGATCTCAACGATCATGAGATTGCCCTGATCGAAGCTGCGGAGATCCCCGAGGAACACCGCTACACTGTCGGTCAGTAAGCGCGCATCGTGCCCATTCCCGAGCCGACGCCTGGCCTGGTCATCTCGTATTCCTATCTCTGGCATGACCAGCACCGCGCTGGCGCCGAGGAAGGCCGGAAAGCCCGGCCCTGTGCCATTGTGGTTGCTGCCGCCGATGCCGATGGCGACTGCCAGGTTTATGTCGTGCCGATCACCCATTCCCAACCGGACGACCCACATGCGGTAGCACTCCCTGCAAACGTCAAACGACGCCTTGGGCTGGATGACGAACCGTCATGGATCATAACCGCCGAACTCAACCGCTTCGTGTGGCCCGGCTATGATCTGCGGCCCATCTCACGCAATCAACCCGACTGTTTCGCCTGGGGCTTCCTTCCGGTGGACATATTCGCGGCGGTCAAGCGAGGGATCGTCGCCCACCAGAAGGGTCGAAGCCTGCGGCAGACCCCACGGGAATGATCATCTGGGGATTACGATTTACGTGTGAGGACACTCGGCGGCAGTTTCGGGCGCATCATCGTGCGCCGATCCAGCACCGGCCCGTCGGTCACAAAGGTGCCATCGCCAATGGCATGCAGGGGAGACCGATCCGCGCGATGCGGATCGGCATGCGCGACGATCCCTTCAAGAATGACAATGCCATACGGCTCGATGATGTCGACGACGCGACATTCGATGTTCGCCAGACACTCAGTCAGAAGCGGCGCTTTCACATTGTCAGCCTTGCGACGGGCAAGACCGAATTTCTCGAACTTGTCCGTGTCCTTGCCAGAGCAGAGACCGATCCCCACCACTGTATCGAGCATGTCTGCGGACGGGATGGCGATCACACATTCACGCGTCTTCCCGATCGCCTTCCATGAGTAATTCCATGGACCAGTGGTAATCGCGAAACGCGCATCGAAATCCAGCACCATGGTCCAGGTGATGGTCATGATGTTGTCGCGCCCCCCGTCATGCGTGGTCACGAGCGTTACCGGCCCGGATTCCAGAAAGGTAAAAGCCCGATCAAGGGGAAACGGCTGCATGGCAGTCTCCGTTCGGTTGTCGCCGACCCAGAACTGGTAGCACGGCTACTGCGCGCTCTGCATTGCGCTGCGTCAACAGTATCATGAAGAACAGGAAGCGCGTGCGAAGAAAAATCAGAGCATCAGACTTTACAGCCCAAGCCCCCGTTTCCGCGCGAACGACCAGTCGATCCCGCCATCGCCGCGCATGATGCCCGACACCTCCCGGCCGCGCTGTTTTTCCAGCGACGGCGACCACGGCACCAACTCGAAGCCCAGCCCGTCGTCGATCATGGCGAACCGGCCCGACGCCAGGTTGAAACGCTGACGGTAGGTGCCGGTAACGGGATCGCCCTCCCCGCTCCTCCGAAACGGCATCCCCGACTTCCCGGCAAGGCTCTGGCCCAGCGTCTTCAACTCCCGCTGGCGCAGTGTGGCGATCAGGTTCCGGGCATAACGGATGCTCCCGCCGTCGCGGCTGGCCAGCTCCTGCTCCATCAGATGATCCGCCCGCTTTTCCATCGCCTCTTTGACATCGGCGCCGAACCCGGTGGACGCCAGAGGGAGAGGCTCCCGTGCGATCACCTGCCGGTCGAGCCAGGTCGAGCCCTCCGCCGTCACCTGCCGCTCCAGCGTGAAATCCGAACGCACGGCCAGCGCGACACGATCACGTCCCTGTTTGTCGGTGAAACGCCGCAATTCCACGATCGAACCGACCGATCCATCGCCAGCGGCTTCGAGGTGCGGCAGGCGGACATGGTGCGTGCGCCCATCAATCCCGTCGATCACCGCATAGGCCGTGCCGCGCAGCTCATCATCAAGGCCACGATCGACCAGCCGACCGATCACGGGATCGGTAGTATCCTCTCCCGCCAGCACCCAGGATGATGCGGCACGGTCGATCTTCTGCTCCGCCAGCCCTCGGTGGATGCGTTTGATGATGTCGTTACGCTCGCTGATCTCCCGAAGCGTCGCCTCCGCGCTCTCGTCCATCCGCCAGCGATCCGGCCCGACCTGATGTGCCAGCCCCATGGTTTCCAGACGGCGAAGACGACCCTGCTTCACCGTCGCGAAGGCGTCCGGTGTTTCGCCCGGTGTGCGCCCGAGATCAATGGCGCCGTCCGCTCCGGCGTCCTTCTGAAGCTGGCGGTCAAGCTGGGTCCAGCGGTCGGCGTTCACCTGCCGCTCGACCGCCTGATGGATGTCGTGATCCGTGCGCGGCCCGAGTTCCAACGTCACGAGATCCTGGGCACGGGCGCGCATCCCCTCGCGGATATAATCACGCGCGATCACCAGCTCAGAGCCATCCTCCGCCACGCCCCGCACGATGACGTGCAGATGGGGATGCGCTGTGTTCCAGTGATCGACGGCGACCCAGTCGAGTTTCGTGCCGAGATCGGACTCCATCTGCCCCATCAGATCCCGTGCGAAAGCCCGCAGGTCCGACATCTCCGGCGCATCCTCTGGCGAGACGATGAAGCGGAAATGATGACGATCACCGTCGCAGCGTTCGGCGAAGTCCGAGGCGCGGATGTCGTCGCTGTCCTTGCCGAACAGGCGCGCATCCTCTTCGTCCCGCGTTACCCCCTCCCGACGCAGGTAACGGAGATGCGCTGCCAGCGGTGTGGCACGCGGGGCATGCCGCACGACGCGGGCCTTGATGACGACGCCCCGCGAGCGGCTGGTCAGCAGGCGATTGGCCGCATGGGCGGCAGCCCAGCCACGGCCGAAACTGGAGCGCCGGCCAGAGGTGATTTTCCCTGCGCGCGAGACCCGGCCACCAGCCCGCTGCACGGACGCCAGCACCTGTGTCACGAAGGGGCGCGCCTGACGGGCACGGGTGGAGCGGATGCGACCAGGCCTGACCCGGAATTCCTCGTCCCTGTTCATGAAAACTGCCCTGCACCGCGCGAAAGATCGCGCCGGATCAAAGAGATGACACTTAGATGCGAGGTGCGGAGTTTCCACGCACCTCGCCACAAGACTTCAAAAATCCCGGAAAACAGCCACCCCAACCGAGCCGCGATGTGCGGCCTTTTATCCAGCCCTCTTAATCGGGCGGGTTTTTTGGTCAAGTTTTTCATTCTTCGTTTTCCTTTAGCTTCCTTTCACGATCACAGTTCTGCTCCTGGACTGGCATCTCGGCCCTGACTGAGGGTTCGTGGCACGCCGTGCACTCTTCCGCGCTCAGCGACGACTGATATGCCGCCCCATCCGTGGATGGGCGGCCGGCCTTTCGTCGTGGCGCATTTTGCCATCGGATTCACGGGGCAGCATCACAGGCACTCGAGCGGAGTCCCACGAGGCGTTCACCTGCGCGTGCTCCAGGCAAGATATCGTGCTTCCCGTCGTCCTCGACTGCACCCTTCCCCATCCGCCTTGGCGGATCTCCCTGTTCAGAACGCCGCGGTCATCCCGACACGCGGCGGAACATTCCTTTGCAGCTGGACACTCACGCGAGCGCCCGCGGCAATTTGCGGTTCTTGCAAGCGATATGACGGGCCCGCTCTTCGGGATCGACGGCCGGACCGCCGTCATAGACCGTTCCGTCGAGCCACATGGCATGCATGATCACGGCCATCTTGCGCGCCACGGCGACCGCCGCCTTGCGATGGCAGGACCGTTTCGCCAGTTCCAGGCCCCAGGTCCGCAGCTTGTCGCGCCCCTTGAAACGCGTCAGCAGGACCGACGCCGCTTCATAGAGGGACCGCCGCACCTCCGGATCGCCGGCCTTGCTGATGCGTCCCTGCACATCGATGCTGGTACCCGACTGCCAGCGCCGCGACGTCAGGCCGAAATACGCCGCGACGTCGCGCGAGCGCCGGAAGCGCGACGGATCGTCGATCGCCGTCATCACGCCAAGCGCGGTCACCGGCCCCACCCCCGGAATGGCCATGAACCGCCGGCACACCTCGTCACCCGCGACGATCCGCACCACCAGCTTGTGCAGCCGGGTATATTCTTCCCAGAGCACGGCCTTCGCCCGCAGCATCGCCTCCATGAGATCGCGGGTCAGCGCGTCCTGCGCCACGGCCTCGCGAACGGCGGTGTCGAAGCGCGCCCGCGAGACCGTGCCCAGGCGGATACCGAACGCCTTGAGCGAATGGCGGATCGTATTCTCGAGATCCATGAATTTGCGCTTGAGCGTGCTGCGCTGGGTCAGGATCAGACGCAGCCGATAGCTTGCTTCGCTCTTGATATGGGCCGTCCGGAACCAGCCGGTGCGCACGATATGCGCGATCCCCAGCGCGTCCGCCTTGTCGGTCTTGTTGCGCTGCGCCGACATCGCCGCCCGCACGTGTTTCGTCTCCAGGCAGACCGCCGGCAGGCCCAGCGCCAGCATCTCCGGATGCAGCCAGGGCGACAGGGAACCTGCCTCGTGACCCATACGGCGCAGGCGCGGCAGGAACGGCTTCACGGCATCCCTGAGCGCAGCCGGGTCCGTGGCCACCGTCGTTTCCAGATGCACGGTGCCCTGCTCGTCCACCACACAGACCGCCGTTTCGTCGATCGACACATCGAGACCGCAAAAGAATTCCATCGCACGCCTCCCGCGCTGCTGTTTCACCGCGGCAACTCTACCTTCTTTCCGGCCCGGGAGACCGCCAATCGACGACGACCGCTCAGGCCCGATTACGGCTGGCACTCCCTCTTCTGCCCTCTTTTCGCCCCTTTACCCCCTGCCCTGCACACTGTCATCATGGCCGCGATCCCATGCCGCCACGCACCATGAACAGACCATCCGATCGCGGCATGATCCCCGACATATCGCGCACAGACGCGACCGTCGTGTTGCGATCTGGCTGCACAATGAAGAGCGGCGCACGGGTCCAGGCAAACCGATCGGCTACCGCAATCATGACGGAAGCACCGCCGCCACCTCCAATGATCGGCGCCACGGCAGCGACATAGGCGCGCGTTTCCGATGGAAGCGGACGCCCTGCCAGAGACGCCTCATAGCGATCGGGACCGGCGTTATAGGCGGCGAGAAAACCCGACGAACCGTAACGGTCATGCAGTTCGCGGAGATAGGCCGCGCCCGCCAGAATGTTGTCGCGCGGGTCGTAGGGATCGCGGCCAAGATGGTGCCGGAGGCGCAGATCCGCCCATGTGCCGGGCATAATCTGCATCAGCCCCATCGCCCCCGCTGATGAAACGACGCCCGGATCACCTGCACTCTCGGCGCCCATGACGGCCCTAATCCAGGTCGCCGGAATGTCGAAACGCCGCGCGGCCTCAGCGATCTCGGCGGCATACGGGACGTCGATTGTCTGCGCCGATACAGCAACTGGCGACATGGACACGAGACATCCCCCTGCTAACAAACACACGATCAGGGTCTGACTGCGCATGACGTCAGTCCCGCCCGTCGCGCCTCTGGGGGCGGCTCCAGTGCAGCGACCAGAGACCGCCATTGCTGCCATCACGGAACAAATTGGCGCGTAACGGTTGCGGCAGAAGCGGATCGTCGATCAGCAGGGCAACGTAATCGCCGGCACGCTCGCCCGTGCGTTTCCAGCCGACACCAATCTCCGGGCCGTCTTCGTCATCGCGATGGATGCGGTAATCCGGGGCGTTGTCGGAATCCGATTTCTCGGCCGGCACGATGACGATCTCATGGGAACCAAGGAAGGTCTGGATGCGTCCGGCAAAGCCGGTCTTGTCGCGCGTGAAACTACCGATCTGCGGCATGGGAAGTCTCCATAGCGATGTTGGGAAAAGACGGCATCGGCCTGTCAGCGAAGAGACCGTGCCAGACGAAATGGCCGTCGCCGCGCGCGTCGGTATAGAGCGGCGTCGCCCGGCCGATCACTGCGGCACGCGGGAGCAGGCCGAAATAGCGGCCGTCCAGGCTGTCTTGAACCGACGGGTTCATGAGGAAAATCTGATCCGGTGCAATGCGGCGGCAGCCCTGCCAGACTGGCAACACTCGACCGCGCCGATCGCGGTCCTGCGCTTCGCCGAGCTTTACGCCATCAACCGTGACAGTGCGCCCGACACGGCAGACCTGTTGCCCAGGCAGCGCCGCCACAGGCTTCAGCAGCGGCACACCCCGCCCAATATAGCCGCGCCGCGCCATGAAATCGGCCAGCGGTTTCGGCGGCCTGACGGCGACCAGATCACCAGCCTTCAGCCCATTCGGCGCTACGAGATCGTACAAACCAAGCGGCGTACTGGCGGAAGCGTTCCAGAGCAACTTCACCGGCACGGGGACGATGGCAGCGACGGCCACGCCCATCGCGGCAAAATATGTCGCCATGACATAACCGAAGCGGGTCATGGCACGATCTCCCGCCGTCTGAGCCAGGCCCGATGACGTGCCATCGTGTAGGCGCGCGGCCGCTCACCGGCGTTCAGCCGATTGCCAACATGCCGCCAGTGATCGGGCGCGACCATGCAGGCGTCGATACCGGCCTCTTCCACCGCATCGATATGACGGAGCACCTGTTGCACCTTCGGCCAGCCCGCGACCCGCAGCAGGATTTCGGCACCGGGCCGGACGAATGGCACGGTCTGGCTGGGTTCGCCCGGTGCCACGGCGCGCAGGATGTCGATGCGCGATGCGATCGTGCCGAAATCATTGGCCGCCCAGCGAACGAAGGCGAAGACGCTGCCGGGACGGAAGAAGAAGATACGGCGGCGTCGGTCGAGGATCTGTTCCTGAGCCTCATGGCCGAACCTGACCCAGTTCTCGACCCGCTTCTCGATGTGGGTCAGTTCGACATGGGTTAATGCGTCGCGTGCGAACGGCAGGGCGTTGCCCCGCGCACGGGCAGTTGTGGTGCTGCTCATGGCCCGTCTCCCGGCATGGGAGAAAGACCACACGCGTGAGGATCAGGCGGCCAGTCAGCGGCACCGGCACCACGGTCGGTATCCGGTCGCCCCAACATCAAAAAGTTAGAGTCTAAGTTAGACTCTAAGTTAAGAGCGCGATTTTGCGTTTCAGGCCAAAGACTTAACTGGGGTTCGTGCGCCTGAAATCCCGATAGTGATGCGCCCGAAGTCCCGATAGTCCCTGCGCCCGAAATCCCGTGTCCATCCACACCGTCATCCACAGGCACTGTGGATAAGTTTAAGGGGCGAATATGCAGCAGGTTCCGCCGCCCCTCGCGTCGGATCGCGAGGCGATAACCGGGAAGCGACTGGCGAGCGGCGATGCGCCGCAGGTCGAGTGCGAAATCGGAAACACGCGCCAGGCTGCCGGATTTTTCGTGGAGATGGGCGATCTCGAACAGCCAGCCCTGTGGCTGATGTCCGGCATGTTTGCGGGCAACGCGGTAAAGCCAGCGTTCGATGCCGCCCGTCAGACGGAAATAGGCCGGATCGATGGTCAGGACCAGCGACCGGTCGATAACGCCACGATAGAACCAGTCCGGCAGAACGCACTCCATGCCTTCGACACGGCCGTCGCGGGTGGTCCGTTCCTCCCATTCGTTGATCCAGGAGAACTGGTGGCGACGCCAATGCTCGCCATTACGGATGGTGGTGCGGATCACCGTCGATTGCAGGCGGGCGAATGCGGCCTTGAGCAGGCGGTATTCCCTTGCGCCCGTGGCACGGCCCACGGCCGTCAGAAGCTGGTACGGGGTGAAGCGCAGGAAGCGGGATGTCCTGAGGCCACCATTCTCGGCCTCGACGATCTGGCTGGCAGCCCAGATCAGCACATCGGCATCCCAGATCGTCGCCATGCCATGCTCTGCCAGGCCATAAATCTCGACCCGCTGGCCCCCGGCCTCGTACAGGATCGGGGCGACCCGCTTTACCTTGGAAAGCGAGAAGAACGGGCGCTCCATCAGGTCGCGCTGGTCGCGGGGGCTAGCATCGCCACCCGCGATCACGAAGGGATCGAGGCGCAGCCGCTCGCTCTCCCGCGCATGTTGGCCACGCGGTGGCATGACGCCGGCCATTCAAAGGGTCGCCTTTTCGGCCGGGGTCAGCGGACGGGCCGGAAAGACACGGCAGGATGTCTCATCGGTGGTAGACCTGCGGACACCATTCTCGACCCAGCCCTGAAGATCTGGGAGAGCGTAAACGATACGGCCACCGATCTTGCGATAGGTCGGGCCGGTACCATAGGTCCGGTGCTTTTCCAGCGTACGGATGGAAATGCCAAGGAAGCGCGCCGCATCGGGCGTGCGCAGGAAACGGGGCGGCAACCCCGTCTTGGGATCGAGCATGATCGGGCCTCCGGTTGGGTTCGGCGGCTGTCGGTCACGACAGCGGGCCATGGCGAACCGTGGTGGAGGATCGGCGGGATGGAGAGTGCCGGAAGCAGATGAGGTGATTCCGGCATTCCACGTCACTTAATCAGGGGCAGGATAGCTTGCATAAGGCATTTCGCTGGCAGGAGGGGTAAAAATGAGTGCAGGACCTTGAAAACATTCGATGGTAGGAAAATTTGCTTTGGTATATCCGGTTAAAAGACGGCGCCAATCGGACTGGTCGTCAAGCGGACATGGCTTCGCTCTCCTAAATTACTGCTTTCTCGCCAAAGTGTACTCCAAATGGTAGAATTAATTCAGAACTTTACGTTGTACGTTACGATTATTTATTACTTTAATTAATAAATGCAGCACGCATATAATATATTATACTTGATACACGCTATACCAATCAGTGTTCCATCCTAAGTTCTGACACAATTCCAAAAGTTCATGCTCGTCATTGATACCATTATTAGTTATAATATTATGCGTTTCTTTGTTTACAATAAGACCATTACCAATCAAACCCGAAAGATGAGGATAAATTGCAACAGATCTTATATGAGAGAATTCGCAGCTTGCAATATCAAGAGGTGATCCATCAAGCTCGTCTATACATGACATCGATATTCTTTGTTGTTTGAGGCGTTGCTTCACTGTCATTAAATGTTCATAAAACTCTGCTCTAGTAATTCTGGCCTTATCGCAATCTCTTATTGCTCTGTAGAACGCTTCTGAGACACGAAGATAGTTTTCACGAGCCAAGCCTCGCGCGCACTGGATATTGACATCCAATATTTCCAGTATAGATGATCCACGAACAAATAAATAATCGCCATCTATATGCTTATTGGAGTCGTCTATTCCACCAATTAAATACCTTGAATTTTGGGGCGTTGTACGTAAAATTGTATGCATATATTGCGAGTTTATCCAAACTCGACCGGAAGAATCAATAATCGCCGCAGAATCCCAAGCATTTTTGATAGAATTTATTGTAGACTGATTCAATAGGTCGTTTTGAATGCGAGGAATACTATAATCGCCAGCCGGAGATGTGAAACTGTATGGAACGATAGGATTAGACATTTCCAATCATTTCCTTATACATTTGTTCCATCTTATTCCAAGCATCCTTAGATTTTGGATGTTTGCAAATATCTTCATGTAAATATTTTGATAATTCTTTTTTCCATTTGGAGGCTATGTCCTTTTTTTTATAATGCAATGGCGTAACCCCCAACTGTTTCTGTCTATTTTTTCCATCTAATTCGACCAAACTATAGATAATCTTATCTGCTTTTGTTTTAAAAAAATCAATTTTTTCATCTTCTGCTTTTGCAGGAAAAATTATTAGTCGATCAATAAGTGTGCGAAGGTCGTTCCAGCTCTTAACATTAATATGAATGCCTCCCCCTAACTCATTCTCAATCATACGACAAACAGTGTCTAGATCACCCAAACCTTCTAGATTGCTTGTATCTACATACTCAGTCATACTCATTTGAACGTGCCCCATACTAGGTCAGCATATTGTTTTATCCACATTTACTTTCTGCGTCCCTGAGATGCTCTTCCGCCACTAAAGGTTTTTTCTCACTATTCGTCTCTACTAAGATATCTTTTTTTTCATCAGCCAAAAGGCTCTCTATCAATCCACCGACAGGAATCGTGAAATCTGGATAGTGTGTTTTCACGGCCTCTTTTGCCCAATTAGGCATCTGATATTGGTGACTCTTGTCATGTGCTGTACCATCGCGATTTAGCGCAAAGAGTTTTGAATCTTTTTGATAAAAATGTAAATGATCCTGAGTGCCAGGAACATGAGCTCGGTGAAAGTAGACAGATTTTCCTTTCCCAATATCTACCGCCTTCTTATCCTCCGTAAGTATACTAGACAATATTATATTAGCCACAACATCTTCTTTGTCTAAGTGAAAATATACTACAGAAATACTTTTGTTGATTTCAAAATCAATTTTCTCTCTTAAAATATCAACCTGAGACTTAAGCTCTATTGCTTTATTGATTTTTTCTTCAATGACACTAAGTTTTTTATCAAGTCGTTCTAATTTTTTTCTTTATCAGTCATTTTTATACCTCAATCAATAAGTTACTCATTTTATAACTCCACGGGAATAACAAATGCATGTTACGCACGAATTTGGTGATTTTAATTCATCTATGTTCGCTATGTAAGAGGTAAAGTAATGTTTCACATATCTACCATGAGGTAGTAAACGGTCACGACATAGCTTCTTGTCCATGGTTATACGCCTTCCCGAGCCATCAAACACGTCGGGTCAATCTGAAAGCTAATAGTGTAGCGTCCCAGCTATCCACATCCCAGCGCAACTGAACCTCGATTTTGTCGTCACTGCGATTGGATTCGTTGCACTGCGATTAGTAACATGCAGGGCATATTTTATTGGAATTTTTTATGAAACATATAAATATCGTATTCTGTTGTTATTTGCAATTCTACCGGCTCTTCACATGAGCATCTTGCCCATTTCCAGTTAAACCTATCAAGGAGGGATGCATCCAAAATAGAGGGCTAATATGAAGGCGAAAAAGCCTTCACCGCGCAATCAAACCTTGGGAATCAGACAGACGAATAGGATAGTACAACAGGTCACGATAGCCACCACGAACATAGTACCGACCGTCGGCAACGAGGCGACGAACTCGATTCTTACGAGGGTCGTTTTCCCAGTCGGCCTTTCTGCCGCGAAACTCGAGCAGGACTTCGGCGAGCTTGCGATAACTCGCACCAGTCGCCCGACCGTCGAACGCCCTGAGCATCAGGATATGCCGATCTCGCGTCTGTTGCGGGAAATCATGCGCCCACCTGCCTTCAGGCCGACCGACCAGCGCGCGCCATAACCGCAGCATGGCCTCCGCTCGAAGTTCCAGCAACTTATCGAGCGGCAGGATCACGACATATGTGGCAGACCCATCCACCGGACGTGTCGGGAGCCAGAACTGATGTGTCGACGCGCCCGCCCGCCAGAAACCATGCCACGCATCATCGTCATCCAGCCGCCCAACAAGGCCCAGTAATTCCTCCAGATTGATCGGCATGACGGCCGGATCATCCACATCAGCAAGAACCTCGCGCAGTTCGATCACGTCAGGCGAGAGTTCCGGTATCCAGAAGACAGGCGTGCGGCCGGCAGGCTGCGCCGGATCGACAGGGAAATCGCAAACCCCATCGTTCGGAGAAGGCTTTCCTGCCCCCTGACTTCGGAACTGGAAGCGTTTTCATTCGCTGGAACGCACGACGATATTCGTCGTCACGTCGAAGATATTCCCAGGCCATGCCGGCGGCAGCTATGTCTTGTGCGTGTTCGTAAGCGGCCGGCGACTGCCAATCTGATATCGGCATCGCGTTACCTTTCCTCTTGCGCCTGCTTCTGGCAGCAGGAACATCAGGATGCGCAATGGGAAGATTTTGTGCAGACTGTGTTTGGAGATATGTCGATCTCGTAACACGATCGCACGATGTTATGGCGTTCGTCCGCGCTGCCAAAATAGTCCGCGAGCCGGGCACGCGCCCGGCGAGCGGCACTTATTTTCCATCTTCCCGTCGCCGATCCGCGAAGTCGGATCGGCGCAAATTTGTACGGACAGACAGACCAAGGAAGAGGGCACCGCAGAACCTAATTGTCGGCCCTGCGGCGTTCCCTCCCTATGCCGCTATTTTCTTCGCCGCGTGCCAGGCCAGTCGCCGGGTCGCCATTGCCGCATGTTCTGCGTCGAGTTCCATCCCCAGCCACTCACGGCCGAGATGCTGCGCCGCCACCAGCGACGAACCCGAACCGCAAAACGGGTCCAGCACCAGACCACCAGCCGGGCAGAACGTATCCACCAGAGGCAGCAGCGCCGCGACGGGCTTTTGCGTCGGATGCAGCCTGTTTCCCGAGTAGGACATGTCGATCACGTCCGGCACCGGCTGATGGGGCCGCATCGCATTTCCCTTCGCCAATAGATAGGCGCTTTCGTGTTCGTAGCGCAGAAAACCCGAAGATGAGGCGTATGACTTGCGAAACACGATATGCCCGACCATGCGGAACCCGGCGGCTTTCCAGGCGTCGGCAAACAGGTCGATCTTATTCCATCCGTAAAAACTGACGGCAAGACCGCCCCATTTCAGGACACGGTGCATCTGATTCACCGCCGGCCGGAGCCAGCGCGCATTATCGTCGTTGCGGACCTTCCGCCCGTCCCTGCCCTGATAATTCACCAGGTAAGGCGGGTCGGTCAGGATGAAATCCACCGAATTGCGCGGCATTGCCCGCATCAGGTCCACGCTGTCGCCATTGAGAATGGTATTGCGGAAATCGGTCGCCGTGATGGTGTTGCCGGTCATGGTCTTTGCCCTTTGTTCCGCGAGGAACAGCCCCCGCTGTTCCTCTGCCTCGCGGCGAGCAGCGGGGTAGCAACGGCAAGGGCGACCGATGGGGAGGGGTTTCTCCCGGTCTGCACGGAGCGTAGCGCAGGAAGATCGGGGACACCCCATCGGACGGCGTCAGCCTGCTGACGCGAACCCTTGCCGGCGCGAGGGCGGAGCCATTAGCCTGTTCTTTTTTCTGTTTCCAGCACTCCTACTTTCTCCGAAAGTGCTGCGAAGATGTCGAGCTTGTCCATCCTCTCGGGAATTGCGAGCAGCGGGATACTTGCCTTCTGCAAGGCCAGACGCTTGACCGCCATGCGAGCGTCAGCGTCGCCGGACAGATCGTGACCGGAACCGTTATACTCGACCACCAGGACCGGATTACCAAAACGATCGATCAGAAGGAAATCGACGCGCTTGCCACTGTAGGACTTGAACGCCCGCTTCTGACGCGGATCATCCGGGGCATAAGGCGTTTTGATGAAGCCACCCATCGCAACTTCGAAGGCGAAACGCCAGTCGGGCTGCATATCCTTGATCCATTCATCGATCGCATAGAGCACACGCACGGCTTCCCGATTGACGGGAGGGACTGCCTTCAGGCTGCATTCATCAATGAACCGCAACTGGTTCTGCGGATCGGACAGGTCATTTTCCTGTCGGTATTGCCGACGCCGTTCGTCTTCCTTCTGCCGAACAGCGGCCTGCTGCGCCAGAGCCTCTTTCGCGCGGCGATCCCGAACGTAGAATCCGACGGCATATCCAATCGCCAGAAGAATGATCATTTTTTCCACGACCGATAAGCCTCCCTTTTCTGCGCGATCACCGCCGATTACCGCATGGGTTGTCGCACGGTCTTCTCAAATCCCCTTGTCCTGGCCTTCATCGTTCCTGTCGCCCCATGACCGGAAGGTGGACAGGATGGCACGCAAAAAAACCGACAGGATCAGGATCGAAGTGTTCGGCCCCACCAGTGAGGCGGAAACAACCGAACAGGCGCTTCACCCGTCCAACGAAGCCGTCCTGTCCCTCGCCCGGCTAATCGGCCGTCAGATGGCCCGCGAGCAGTTCGAGCGTGCACGCGCTCTGGAGCGGAAACAGGCCCGGCAGAACCGATCCGATCCTCTGCGGTAGCCGCCCTTCCCGGCTGCGTTTTCTCCCGGCGAACGACCCTTCGTCGGGCTGTCGTGTATTTTTCTTGTGACCATTATGGTCCCGTGATATAAGGTCAGTCAATGAGGATCATCGCCCGTCGCACGCTGAGAGAGTTCGTCGACAGTCTGGCGGGCCAGAAGGATCAGCCGACCGTCAAGGCGGCGCTGGACGCCTGGTTCGCCGAAGTCGGCAGGGCCGCCTGGACGAGCACCGCCGATGTGAAGCGGCTCTATGCCACGGCCAGCATCGTCAGCGCCGAGCGGATCGTCTTCAATATCAAGGGCAACGCCTATCGCCTGATCGTGGCGGTCGATTTCGAGAAAAGCATCGTCTGGATCAAATGGATCGGCACGCACAAGGCGTATGACAGGATCGACGTGACGGAGGTGGAACATGACGGCTGATCTGAAACCCATCCGCAACGAAGCGGATTACGACGCGGCCCTCGACGAGGTCGGACGCCTGTGGGGCGCGAAGAGCGGCACGCCGGACGGCGATCGTCTCGACGTGTTGGCCACCCTGATCGACGCCTATGAGGCAAAACATCATCCGATCGATCCGCCCGATCCGGTGGAGGCGATCCGCTTCCGCATGGAGCAGCAGGGTCTCACCCGCAAGGATCTGGAACCGATGATCGGCCCGCGCAACCGGGTGGCCGACGTGCTGAACCGCAAGCGCGGTCTGTCGATCGACATGATCCGCCAGTTGCATGACGGCCTCGGCATCTCCGCCGAGGTGCTGATCCGGCCCAGCCGGATGGACAAGGTCGCCTGATAGGAAACACCACCCAAGGAACAACATCCCATGACCCGCGTCGCCCTGTATGCCCGCTACTCGTCCGACAACCAGCGCGACGCCTCGATCGAGGACCAGTTCCGCATCTGCCGCGAACACGCCAAACGCGAGAAGTGGAAGGTCATTGGCGCCTACAAGGACGCGGGCATTTCGGGCGCCAGTATGATCCTGCGTCCCGGCATCCAGACCCTGTTACAGGATGCCCAGGCCGGACGGTTCGACATCGTGCTGGCCGAAGCGCTGGACCGCATCTCGCGCGACCAGGCCGACGTCGCGAACCTGTTCAAGCACCTGAAATTCGCCGGCGTGCCGATCGTCACCCTGGCCGAGGGCGAGATCAGCGAACTGCATGTCGGCCTCAAGGGCACCATGAACGCCCTGTTCTTGAAAGACCTCGCCGCCAAGACCCATCGCGGCCTGCGCGGCCGGGTCGAGGACGGCAAATCCGGCGGTGGGCTGTGCTACGGCTATCGTGTCGTCCGCCAGTTCGACGCCAAAGGCGAACAGATCCGGGGCGACCGCGAGATCGACGCGCATCAGGCGGAGATCGTCCGTCGCATCTTCCGCGACTTCGCCGCTGGTATCGGTCCACGCGCTATCGCCAAAGCCCTGAACGACCAGGCCATCGCCGGCCCTGAGGGCAAGTTGTGGAGCGACACGACCATCCGGGGCCATGTGAAGCGCGGCACCGGCATCATCAACAACGAACTGTATATCGGTCGGCTTGTCTGGAACCGGCAGCGCTATGTGAAAGACCCGTCCACCGGCAAGCGCGTCTCGCGCCTGAACCCGGAATCAGAGTGGGTGATCACAGACGTGCCCGACCTGCGGATCGTCGATGATGCGCTCTGGCAGGCGACCAAGGCTCGTCAGAGCGTCATTGCCGAGAAATACGTCAACGTCACTGAAGCTGTAAGGGCGCATCACAAACGAAACCGGCTCAATAGCACACGTCGCCCGAAATCCCTGCTCTCGGGCCTGCTGTTCTGCGGCCAGTGCGGCGGCCCTTACACGCTGCGAGGTTCCGACCGTTTCGCCTGCTCGTCCCACGTTACAAATGGTTCCTGCACCAACAGCCGGACGATCCCCCGCCTCGATCTGGAACGCCGCGTGCTCTCCGGTCTCAAAGACCGGATGATGGCGCCGGAGATCGCGGCCGAAGCGATGCGCGCCTATGCCGAGGAGACCAATCGTCTCAACCGCGAGCGCCGCTCCAACGCCGACGTCTGGCAGGTGGAACAGGTAAAGGTCGAGAAACAGATCCGGGGTATCATCGAGGCCATCAAGGAGGGGATGTTCCATCCCAGCATGAAGGCGGAGATGGACACGCTCGAAGCCCGCAAGGCCGAACTGGCATCCCTGCTGTCCGACGTTCCTGACGACGTGCCGGACCTGCTGCCGAGTGCCTCGGCGATCTATGCCCGCAAGGTCGGCCGCCTGACCGACGCCCTCAACCGCCCCGAGGAGCGGCTGGAAGCCGCCGAGGCGCTGCGGGCGCTGATCGAGAAGGTCGTGCTGACACCCGGGCCGAACCGGGGTGAGATCGACGCGATGCTGTATGGAGAACTCGGGACGATCCTGAACTGGATCGAGCGGCAAGCCATTGGAAAGGCTGAAAAAAGAAACACTCCCGGAGCGCTGCTCACGGGAGTGTCGGTATCGGTGGTTGCGGGGGCAGGATTTGAACCTGCGGCCTTCAGGTTATGAGCCTGACGAGCTACCGGGCTGCTCCACCCCGCGCTGGTGTGTGTGTTGTGTAGGGTGGACTGGAAGACCTGGCGGCGACCGACTTTCCCGCGTCTTGAGACGCAGTATCATAGGCGCTGGGGCATTTCACGGCCGAGTTCGGGATGGGATCGGGTGGGTCTATCCCCGCCATGGCCACCAGGTCGTCCAGTCCACCCTGTGGGGTGTTATTGGGCGTGTGAGGTTGGTGCGGTGAGAGGTGAGTGTGTTGTGTGGATGATTGCTGTGCATGTGTGTTGCCTGCTGGGCAGGCGGTGTGAGTGAGCCTGTTGGGCGATTAGGACCAGTTAGCTGCACGCATTGCTGCGCTTTCACATCTGGCCTATCGACGTGATGGTCTATCACGGCCCTCGGGGAGACCTGGTTTTGAGGTGGGTTTCTCGCTTAGATGCTTTCAGCGATTATCCCGTCCAGACTTAGCTACCCGGCTGTGCCGCTGGCGCGACAACCGGTGCACCAGAGGTCTGTTCATCCCGGTCCTCTCGTACTAGGGACAAATCCTCTCAAGTCTCCAACACCCACGGCAGATAGGGACCGAACTGTCTCACGACGTTCTAAACCCAGCTCACGTACCACTTTAATCGGCGAACAGCCGAACCCTTGGGACCTGCTCCAGCCCCAGGATGTGATGAGCCGACATCGAGGTGCCAAACCTCCCCGTCGATGTGGACTCTTGGGGGAGATCAGCCTGTTATCCCTAGAGTACCTTTTATCCGTTGAGCGATGGCCCTTCCACGCGGGACCACCGGATCACTATGGCCGACTTTCGTCTCTGATCGAGCTGTCACTCTCACAGTCAGGCGGGCTTATGCCATTGCACTCAACAGTCGATGTCCGACCGACCTGAGCCCACCATCGCGCGCCTCCGTTACACTTTGGGAGGCGACCGCCCCAGTCAAACTGCCCACCATGCAGGGTCCCGGACCAGGCTTACTGGTCTCGGTTAGACATCAGAAACAGTCAGGGTGGTATTTCAAGGATGGCTCCACCGGAACTGGCGCCCCGGGTTCAAAGCCTCCCACCTATCCTACACAGAATGTCTCTGATGCCACTGCAAAGCTGCAGTAAAGGTTCATAGGGTCTTTCCGTCTGACCGCGGGTACCCCGCATCTTCACGGGGAATTCAATTTCGCTGAGCCGATGCTGGAGACAGCGGGGAAGTCGTTACGCCATTCGTGCAGGTCGGAACTTACCCGACAAGGAATTTCGCTACCTTAGGACCGTTATAGTTACGGCCGCCGTTTACCGGGGCTTCAATTCAGTGCTTGCACACCTCCTCTTAACCTTCCGGCACCGGGCAGGCGTCAGGCCGTATACGTCGTCTCTCGACTTCGCACAGCCCTGTGTTTTTACTAAACAGTCGCTACCCCCTGGTCTGTGCCACCCACCGATGGTTGCCCAACGATGGGTCTCGCTTATCCCGAAGTTACGCGAGTAATTTGCCTAGTTCCTTCAGCATCGTTCTCTCAAGCGCCTTGGTATGCTCTACCAGTCCACCTGTGTCGGTTTCGGGTACGGTCTATATGCCAGAGCTATTTCCTGGAATGCGCCAAAAGCCGGATCAATCCGTTAAGACCCGACAACATATTGCATTCGTCACTTCTGGCAGGCCCGGGAATATTCACCCGGTTTCCATCGACTACGGCTTTCGCCCTCGCCTTAGGGGCCGGCTCACCCTGCGCGG
>NC_011365.1:1800000-1945000 GCF_000021325.1 Gluconacetobacter diazotrophicus PA1 5
GACACCGCATGGTGGGTCAGGGCGATTTCCCGCCCGTCGAACGCGGGATCGGCCAGGGCGGCCAGCGGCGCACGCTCCAGCACCGTGACAGACAGGCCCGCCGCGTCCAGCGACAGAGCCGTGGCCAGGCCCGCGGGGCCGCCACCAATGATCGTAACGTCGCTGTGCATGGCGTCCTCCTCTGGTCCCGCGGTCAGTGATCGGCGTCGAAGACGACCGGCGTGCCGTGCCATTCGGCGACGTACCCGCCGACCGGGCGGCGGGTCGGCACCGGGCGGGCGGAATCCGGGGTGCCCACGAACAGGAAGCCCGCCAGGCGATGTGGCGCCGCGAAGCCCAGTGCGGCCGCGACGGCAGGATCATACGTCATGTCGCCCGTCACCCACACGCCCCCGAAACCGGTGGCATGCAGGGCATTGAGGACGTTCATTGCCGCGGCGGCGACGGCCATTTCCTGCTCGATCACCGGGATCTTGTCGTCGGGATGCAGATGCATGCCCAGTGCGATGGTCAGCGGCATGGTGGAAAAGCGCACGCGGCGTTTTTCTATCTTCGCGGCCGGGAGGTCCGGGTCACGCGCCAGCATGCCGGCCACCACCAGTTCGGCCAGTTTCGGCCGGGCGTCGCCCCGGACCAGGACGTAGCGCCACGGCCGCAGCTTGCCATGGTCGGGCGCGCGCATCGCCGTGGAGAGGATGTCTTCAAGCACCGAACCCTCGGGCGCGGGGTCGGACAGCATGTCGGTCGATGAACGGGACAGGAGAGCGTCGAGCACGGCCATCCGGGATGCTCCTTTATATAGGGTCGGCCCGACATGCCGCCAGGCCTGTGACATCCGGCCGGCGGCCGCGAGCGGCAGCGGGTCGGCACCATGCCGCAGAAGGCAGGCCAAGCCAATATCCGCCGATGCCCCCCCACGGGCCGGACACTGCACACGTCCGGCGACCAGCGGGAGGAACGCACGGGAATGGTGGCCTAACGCGGCCTAGTCCTGTAGGAGAACGGGACATGGATACTGCCCGCACAGCCACGATTCATCGCGTCACCAGCGAGACCGACATCACGATCCGCCTGGACCTGGACGGCACCGGCCAGTCGCGCATCGCGACGGGGATCGGCTTCTTCGACCATATGCTGACGGCGCTGGCCCGGCATGGGATGTTCGACCTGGATATCGAGGCCAAGGGCGACCTGCATATCGATTTCCATCACACCGTCGAGGATACCGGCATCGCGCTGGGCCAGGCCTTCGTCCGGGCGATCGGCGACAAGCGGGGCATCAGGCGGTTCGGCCATGCGCTGGTGCCGCTGGACGAGGCGTTGAGCGAGGTGGTGGCCGACATATCCGGCCGGCCCTACCTGGCGTGGGCGGTAGACTTCACCCGCGACAAGATCGGGGAGATGGACACCGAGCTGTTCGAGGAATTCTTTCGTGCCTTCGCCATGAGCGCGCTGGTGACGCTGCATGTCACGCAGAAGGCCGGCCGCAACTGCCACCATATCGCCGAGGCGTCGTTCAAGGCGGCGGCGCGGGCGCTGCGGATGGCGACCGAGGCCGACCCCCGCGCGGCGGGCGCGATTCCGTCCACCAAGGGCGTGCTGTGACGACATATTCCTCCTGGTTTCGGGCGGAGGGCAACCGGCCGCCGGTTCTGGTGGCCGAGCGCCTGTCCTGGCGGGTGCTGATCCTGGGCTGGCTGGGGCTGGTGCTGCAGGGAAGCTGGATCGCGGGCCTGCTGGCCGGCGCGGCCAGCCTGATCCTGACGCTGGTGGTCGGGCACACGGCGCTGGCGGTGCCGCTGTGGCTGGGCATGCATCTGGCGCTGGGACTGTGCGCCGCCGACATAAGGGAATGGGAGTTGCGGCTGAACGGGCTGACGGCCGGCCCGGTGGTGCTGGCGCGCGGACGGGATGCCGCGCTGCTGCGGCTGCTGGACCGCCACCCCGAGATCGCGACCCGGCACCGGCCGGCGGCGGAGGCATGAGCATGGCAACCGCGACGCAATCCATCGTGGTGATCGACTACAACGGCGGCAACCTGGCATCCGCCGCGCGGGCGGTGGCGCGCGCCGCCGCCGATAGCGGGATCGACGCCACCGTGACGATCACCGCCGACCCCGAGTCGGTGCGGCAGGCGGACCGGATCGTGCTGCCTGGACAGGGTGCGTTCGCCGATTGCGCGGCGGGGCTGGCGGCGGTGCCCGGGCTGAAGCCCGCGATCATCGATGCGACCGAGGCCGGCACGCCGTTCCTGGGCATCTGCGTGGGTATGCAACTGATGGCCCAGCGCGGGCTGGAACACGCGGTGACGCCGGGATTCGGCTGGATTTCCGGCGAGATCGCGCGGATGGAGGCACCGGGACTGCGCCTGCCGCAGATGGGCTGGAACCGGCTGGATTTCACACCGGGCGCGCATCCGCTGACCGAGGGGCTGGACGCCGACGCCCACGGCTATTTCGTGCATTCCTACGCGCTGCGTCACGGGGCGGTGGACGAACTGGTGGCAACGACCGACTATGGCGGGGCGGTGCCGGCGATCGTGGCCCGGGGCAATCGCGCCGGCACCCAGTTCCATGTCGAGAAGAGCCAGACGGTCGGCCTGCGGATCCTGTCGAATTTCCTGCGCTGGTCGCCCGTTCGCGAAGGAGCCGCCGCATGAACGAGATCGGCACGCCGCCCCAGACCCGCCCACGCGCCGAACGGGTGCAGGCGCTGCATGAAGACGATCTGCAGGCGCTGTGCGAAGCCACCGACGCCGCGATCCTGGATGGCGGGGGGTTCGGCTGGCTGACCACGCCCGGCCGGCAGGCGATGGAGCGCTATTTTCGCGGCGTGCTGATGGTGCCGGAGCGCATGCTGTTCGTGGTCCGGCTGGACGGCATCATCGTGGGTGCCGCCCAACTGGTGCGCCCGCCGCGCAATAACGAGGCGCAGGCCATGAGCGCCACGCTGATGCACCTGTATGTCGCGCCCTATGCCAGGGGCCTGGGGCTGGGCCGGCTGCTGCTGCTGGAGGCCGAGCAATGCGCGCGGGCCATGGGGTACCAGATCCTGAACCTGGACGTGCGCGAGACGCAGGAATCGGCCATCCGGCTGTTCCGCGCCTTCGGCTTCCATCACTGGGGCACCCATCCCAGCTATGCCCGCACGGAGGGGCGCACGGTGCGGGGCCTGTTCTTCACCAAGCGCCTGCAGGACAATGAACGGGTGGTACCCGCGCATCCGCAGGCCGCTTCCATTCCCATTCCTGCCACGGGACCCGCCAGCGTGACCGGACACAGCCTGACCCTGTACCCCGCCATCGACCTGAAGGACGGGGCATGCGTGCGCCTGCGCCGCGGGGAAATGGACGATGCCACGATCTATTCCGACAATCCGGGCGCGCAGGCCCGTGCCTGGGTGCAGGCGGGTTGCCGGTGGCTGCATGTCGTGGACCTGAACGGTGCGTTCGCCGGCCGGTCGGCCAATGGCGACGCGGTCGAGGCGATCATCGCCAACGCCACCGTGCCGGTGCAGCTGGGCGGCGGCCTGCGGGACATGGCGGGCATCGAACGCTGGCTGGCCGCCGGTGTCACGCGCGTCATCCTGGGCAGCGTCGCGGTCAAGGACCCCGAGCTGGTGCGCGCGGCCTGCCGCGCCTTCCCCGGCCGGATCGTGGCGGGGATCGACGCGCGATCGGGCCAGGTGGCGACCGAGGGCTGGGCCGAGACGTCGGACATGAAGGCGGTCGAACTGGCCCGCCGGATGGAGGGCGTGGGGGTGGCCGCGATCATCTTCACCGAGATCAGCCGCGACGGCATGCTGACGGGCATCGACATCGCCCAGACCGTCGAGATGGCGAATGCGCTGTCGATCCCGGTCATCGCCAGCGGCGGGGTCGGCCATGCCGACCACCTGCATGCCCTGCGTGCCGCGACGGTGCAGGCACCGGGGATCGAGGGCGTGATCGTCGGCCGGGCGCTGTATGACGGCCGGGTGGACCCGGCCGAGGCCTTGCGGATCCTGTCCTGATGCTGAAGCTGCGGGTCATCCCCTGTCTGGACGTCAAGAACGGGCGCGTCGTGAAGGGCGTCAACTTCGTATCGCTGCGCGATGCCGGGGACCCGGTGGAGCAGGCGGCGGTCTATGATGCCGCCGGGGCGGACGAACTGACCTTCCTGGACATCACGGCCAGCCACGAGAACCGGGACACGATCCTGGACGTGGTCAGCCGTACCGCCGAGCGGATCTTCCTGCCGCTGACGGTGGGGGGCGGCGTGCGGACGACCGACGACATGCGGCGCCTGCTGCTGGCCGGGGCGGACAAGTGCGCGATGAATTCCGCCGCCGTCGCCCGGCCCGACCTGGTCAGCGAGGCCGCGCGGAAATTCGGCAGCCAGTGCGTGGTGGTGGCCGTCGATGCCCGGTCGGACGGGCATGGATCGTGGGAAGTGTACACCCATGGCGGCCGCACGCCCACCGGGCGCAACGTCATCGACTGGTGCCGCGAGGTGGTCGAACGCGGCGCGGGCGAGATCCTGCTGACCAGCATGGACCGCGACGGTACCGGCAGCGGGTTCGACCTGGACCTGCTGCGCGCGGCGTGTACTGCGGTACGGGTGCCGATCGTGGCCTCGGGCGGGGTCGGCACGCTGGAGCATTTCGTCGAGGGCGCGCGCGCGGGCGCCACCGGCCTGCTGGCCGCCAGCGTCTTTCATTTCGGCCAATTCACCATTCCGCAGGTCAAGCAGGCGCTGGCCGATGCCGGCCTGCCGGTGCGCCACACGCCCGCACACCCCGCACCCTGAACCGCGCCCCGAGCCGCGCCGGACACCCAGCAGAGGGCATGATGCCAAAGATCCTGAAGACGACCCGCAAGAGCGCCGAGACCAAGGCCGTGGACGACAAGGCCGCCGGCAAGAAAACCGTCAGCAAGAAGACCGTTGCCAAGAAGGTCGGTGCCAAGAAGACGGTTGCCAAGAAAGCCGTCGGCAAGAAAGTCGCGACGACCGCCCCCCTGCCCCCCGCCGTCCCTCCGGCAGCGACGGCCGAGGTGCTGGACCGCCTGTTCGACGTCGTGACCTCCCGCAAGGGCACCAACCCGTCGATCAGCCATTCGGCGCGGCTGCTGGCGCGGGGCCGGCGCAAGATCGCCCAGAAATTCGGCGAGGAAGCGGTCGAGTGCCTGATCGAGGCGGTCGCCGGCAACACCGGCGAGTTGGTGGGCGAAAGCGCGGACGTGCTGTACCACCTGATCGTCATGTGGGTGGATGCCGGCGTTCACCCGGCGGAGGTGTGGGCCGAACTGCACCGCCGCGAGGGCACCAGCGGCATCGCCGAAAAGGCCGCCCGCCCCCACGACCCGCTGGCGGAATAACACACTACCGAGGAGAGATGTCCATGGCCGTTTCCGGACTGGGTCCGTACGATCCGCAGAACGTCTTCGCCAGGATCCTGCGTGGGGAAATCCCGTGCCGCAAGATCTATGAAAACGAATACGCCCTGGCTTTCCACGATATCGCGCCCAAGGCGCCGGTGCATGCGCTGATCATCCCCAAGGGGCCTTACGTCTCCTTCGCGGATTTCAGCAGCCAGGCCAGCGACGCCGAAATCGGCGGCTTCACCCGCGCGGTGGGCCATGTGGCGGCGCAACTGGGGCTGGAGGATGCGGGCTACCGCCTGCTGTCGAACATGGGCGCGGCCGCCGGCCAGGAAGTGCCGCATTTCCACGTCCACCTGTTCGGCGGCGCCGCGCTGGGGCCGATGCTGCAGCACGGCTGACGGGCGACACCGGCGGGAGGCCCGCTCGTCATGGATATCTTCGCTCATTCGCTCCCTGACGACCCCTCGACAGAACGATGGGAAACGTTGCGCGCGCATTCGCTGCGTGTCGCGGCCCTGGCCGAGCAATTCGCCGCCGTGTTCGGCGCCGCGCACAAGGGCCGGGCGCTGGGGTTGCTGCATGATATCGGGAAATGTTCGGCGGCCTACCAAGACTATATTCGTAAGCCCGGGCCGTGCCACGGACCTGACCACAGCACGGCGGGCGCCCGCGCCGTGGTCGCGTCCTATGGACCGCTAGGACGGCTGCTGGCCTTTGCCATCGCGGGGCACCATTCCGGCCTGATGGACGGGTCGGGCCATGACGGCCCCGGACGGTCGCTGAACGAACGCCTGGACGAGCAGGCTTATGCCGTTCCGGCCTCGGACAATTGGCCGGACTATTGTCCCGCGCGGCCGACCCTGCAGGATCTGGTGGACGAGTCGCCGCCGGTCGCCAGCACGGATTATCCGGGATTCGCGACCTCGTTTTTCGTCCGCATGCTGTTTTCCTGCCTGACGGATGCCGATTTCATCGCCACCGAAGGATATTACGCGGAATCGGCAGGATTGCCGCCACCCGCGCGCGGCGGAACGATCACCCAGGCCCATCTGGATGCCATCCGACGGTTCATGAAGACACGGCGGCGGGACGATACACCGCTGAACCGGCTGCGCAGCCGGATTCTGGACCATGCGATCGGCAAGGCCGCCCTCGGACCCGGCCTGTTCACGATGACGGTCCCTACAGGCGGGGGCAAGACGCTCGCCTCGCTCAGCTTTGCACTGGACCATGCGGTGCGGCATGGGCTGCGCCGCGTGATCTATGTGATCCCGTTCACATCGATCATCGAGCAGACGGCGACGGTGTTTCGCGAGGCTCTGGGTACGACGGACGGCATCCTGGAACATCATTCGAATTTCGACTGGGACCGACGCGCGCCGGCCGGCGAGAACGACGAGGAAGCCGAAGGCGCTGACGGCCTGGCGAAATTACGGCGCGACGCGGAAAACTGGGACGCACCCATTATCGTCACGACCAGCGTGCAGTTCTTCGAATCGCTGTTCGCGGCACGGGGCAGCCAGGCCCGCAAGTTGCACAACATTGCAGGCAGCGTGATCATCCTGGACGAGGTGCAGACGCTGCCGCTGCATCTACTGCGCCCCTGCCTCGCGGTCCTGGACGAACTGGCCCGCAATTACGGCGTGAGCATCGTGCTGTGTACCGCCACGCAATCCGCCCTGCGGCAGATCGACGACGCGTTGCCGCCTGGGCGAAAGGGACGCCGGGCGGGGCTGGATATCCAAGACACGCACGAACTAGCCCCCGAACCCGCAGCGCTCTATGACGCGCTGCGCCGCGCTACCGTCACCTGGCGCAAGGAACCGGTATCCGACGGCGAGATCGCCGCGCGTTTCGCGGTGCGCGAACAGATGCTGTGCATCGTCAATACCAGGGCGCACGCGCATGATCTGTTCACCGCCATTGCCGATCAGGACGGTGCACGGCACCTGACAACGCTGATGTGCCCGCTCCATCGGCGCGCCACCCTGGTAGCCATACGCCAGGATCTGAAAAACGGACGGCCTGTCCGGCTGGTCTCCACCAGCCTGATCGAAGCCGGTGTCGATGTCGATTTCCCCGAGGTCTGGCGGGAAGCCACCGGATTATCCTCGATCACGCAGGCCGCCGGACGATGCAATCGCGAGGGCCGCCTGGACGAGCCAGGCCCGGTGGTGGTGTTCGAGACGCCTGACCCTGCCGACCCCACGCAGCCATGGCTTGTGCGTGCCATGCGCCCCTTCTGGCAGGCCACGCGTCCGATCCTGCGCCAGGGACTGGACCCGCTGAGCCTGGAAGCCATTCATGCCTATTTCCGCGAACTGTATTTCCAACATAGCCATGACACGCACGGACACGACGGCCTGGACGCCGCGCGGATCGGCACCGTGCGCTACGCAATCCTGGAGGCCATCGCGCAATCGGGTGCCGGCCACACCTATCCGTATGCCACCATTGCACGGGCCTTCCGCATGATCGACACGGTCATGGAGTCCGTCATCATCCCGTGGGACGAAACCGTACGGCAAATGCTGCATGCCCTTGACCACGCACCCGTCCCACCGGCCGGATTCATGCGGCGCCTGCAACAATACTGCGTGCCGGTCCCCGCACCCATCCGGCTGAAATTGCTGGCCGCCGGCGCCCTGCGCACCGTCAAGCCCGAAGCGTATGGCGACCGGTTCGTCTACCTGGAATCAATGGATCTTTACGATGCCCGCCGGGGTCTGAAACTGGATGATCCCACGTTCCGCCATGCGGAAAGCAATGTGTGGTAGACAGCGGTTTCCGGCCGGGACACGGCCGGAAACCGCCCGATATCCGCATCCTGCGCATCACAGAAAACGTTTCAATCCACGCTTCGGGTAAAGCGACCAATGATAATTTTACCTTGTGCGGATCGTCCGGGTCAAAGGTCTGATCGCGTGACGATACCCGTCAGGCAACATTCGTGAACCAGTCTTCGGCCCTGAGCCCCGCAACGCGCCTGAACTCGCCCAGATTGCCTGTGACGACCACCAACCCCCGGCTGCGGGCGTGTCCCGCGATCATCAGATCATAGGGGCCGATCACGCAGCCCCTGCGTTCGAGATCGTCCCGGATCTCGGCCGTATGGGACGCCGCCGCGCTGTCGAACGGCAGGACATTCAGTCTGTCCGCGAAATGCTCGACCTCTCGCCTGACACGCACGGGATCGGACGACCGCTCCGCCCCATAGAGCAGTTCGTATAGCACGACATCGGAGATACAGAGGTCTTCGGCGTAGGCATTGAACCGCGCCCGCAGGCCCTGCGGCCGGTCCCGCAACACACGGATGCACAAGTTGGTGTCCAGCAGAAAGCGCAGCATCAGAAGCGCTCCCGTTCCTGCATCGCCGGCTGGCTGCGTTCCCCCAGGTCCAGGCCGGGAGCGGCGAAAAAATCGTCCCAGGCTGCTTCAGCGGGCGCGATAATCCGACGCGGGCCTTCGGGAACAATCACCACCTCCCGCACGCCTTCTCCAAAGGCCACGGCCTTCGGCAGGCGAACCGCCTGGGAACGATTGGAGAGAAACAAGGTCGTGCGCGTGAGCATCGGCTTCGCCTCCTGTATGGATATACATACAGCATATCCAATTCAACCGCGTAGCATATTCTTTAGCCCGCTCGGTCCTTCGAACCCCACCATCATAATATCATTTTCGTTTTATGTGATCGTCATGATGGGATATCATGACGATCTTCACAAAGTTGTGCTTTGCGCCTCTCCGACCTGGAGAAGATAATCCCAAGTAACGCCTGTGGAATTGTCATAAGACAAACACCAGAACCAGACGGAGCCAGTCCTGATGGGTATTCGACTCCATGTCTGGGGTGAACGCGCATGCTTTACGCGACCCGAACTGAAATCGGAGCGTGTGTCGTATGATGTCCTGACGCCATCGGCGGCGCGGGGCATCGTGGAAGCCATCCACTGGAAGCCGGCCATTCGCTGGCATATCGACCGCATCCATGTCCTGAAGCCGATCCGCTTCCAGTCGATCCGCCGGAACGAGGTCGGGGCCAAGGTGAGCGCCGTCCTCGCGGCCCGGGCCATGACTGCTGGCCACACATCGGGCCTGGGCTTGGCGGTCGACGAGAATCGCCAGCAGCGGGCGGCGACGATCCTGGTCGACGTAGCCTATGTCATCGAGGCGCACTTCACCCTGACGGCACGGGCCGGCGCGGGCGACACGGCGGCGAAGCATCTGAGCATGTTCAACCGGCGGGCCACGCAGGGGCAATGTTTCCATCGCCCTTGCCTGGGAACGCGGGAATTTCCGGCGGATTTCGCATTGATTACCGAGGAAGCTCCCCTGCCCGCCTCGGCGTTTCCGCCCGATCTGCAAGCGGTCGATCTGGGCTGGATGCTGCACGACATCGATTTCGCGGACCAGCGCACGCCGCGCTTTTTCCGTGCCTGCATCGAGAGCGGCGTGATTGCGGTGCCGGCGGCCGACAGTCCGGACCTGATCGCATGACGATCCAGAAGCGTCCGGGCCCACTGGAAGCACTGGTCGATTTCTACGCCCGCATGGACGATGCCGAGGACCCTGGCTGGGGGCGGGAGAAATTCGGCTGGTGCGTCGTGATCGACGCGGAAGGCCAGCCGATCGATGTGCTGGACCAACACGACCATGACGGCAGGAAGCCCCGTCCCCGGCTGTTCCTTGTCCCGGCTGCCGTCAAGCGCGCGTCCGGCATCGCGCCGAATTTCCTGTGGGACAAGACATCCTACGTGCTGGGCCGCACCGCCGGCGCCGGCAAGCGCACCGTGCAGGAGCATGAAGCCTTCGTCGCGTTCAACCTGAAACGGATGGCGGAAACATCCGACGTGGGCCTGGTCGCATTCCGGCGGTTCCTGGAACGCTG
Source organism: Gluconacetobacter diazotrophicus PA1 5 (assembly GCF_000021325.1). GTDB lineage: Bacteria > Pseudomonadota > Alphaproteobacteria > Acetobacterales > Acetobacteraceae > Gluconacetobacter > Gluconacetobacter diazotrophicus. Next base: position 1,810,251 of record NC_011365.1, read on the forward strand.
GACGCCCGCGCAGTTCGACACGCCCCTCTTCCCGGCGGAGATGCTGGACGCGAACATCATGTTCCGCCTGGAGGGCGACAGGGACTACCTTCATCGCCGCCCGGCGGCGCAGCGACTGGTCGAGGCGCCGCTCGATAACGGGCATGAACGGCAATCATTCTGTCTGGTGACGGGGCAGCGGGCGGCGCCGGCCCGGCTACATCCGACGATCAAAGGCGTGGAAGGCGCGCAGACGTCCGGGGCCAGCCTGGTATCGTTCAATCTCGATGCATTCTGTTCCTATGGCCGGAAGCAAGGCGACAACGCTCCGACATCGCAGGCGGCCGCCTTTCGTTATGGGGCCGCGCTGAACCGGTTGCTGACACGCGACGGGCCCAACCGGCTCCGGCGGCCGATCGGGGACGCGACCGTGATATTCTGGGCGGATGGCAGCGATGCGCAGGTCGCGAAAAAGGCCGATGCGTGGATTCAGGAGGCGATTGCGCCGAACCTGCTGGACGCGGATGCCGCGCGCCGGATCGGCGAGGAACTGACCGCGCTGGCCCAAGGCCGCCCCCTGTCGCAATTACGGCCGGACATCCCACCCGATACACGTTTTTACGTTATGGGCCTGTCGCCCAACGCAGCACGCCTGTCGGTGCGTTTCTGGTTGTCGGATAGCCTGGATGTCTTCGCCCATCGCCTGGCGGAGCATTACGAGGACACCCGCATTGCGCCATCCCCGTGGTCGCGTCCACCCACCGTCAACCTGCTGCTGGCGCGCACCGTGGCGGCACAGGACAAATACGACAACATTCCGCCACTACTGGCCGGGGAAATCATGCGTGCGATCCTGACCGGCACGCCCTATCCGCGAACGTGGCTGGCCGCGATCCTGATGCGGCTGCGCGCGGGCGACGATCCGGCAACGGGCTGGCATGCCGCCGCCCTGCGTGCCGTGCTGCAGCGCCGGCGACGCCTGACGAAAAATGCTTCGGACAATGGAGATGTTCCTGTGAGCCTCAATCGGGACTACCCCAGTATCGGGTATCAACTCGGCCGCCTCTTCGCCGTTTACGAACTGGCGCAGCGGGCTGCGCTGGGCATAGGCGTGAAAGCGACAATGCGGGATAAATACTTCGCCGCGGCCTCGGCCGCACCGGCCAGTATTTTTCCCGTCATCATCCGCAACAGCCAGAACCACCTGTCGAACGTCCGCAAGCGGACCCCCGGTTGGGCCGGCGTGATCGAACGCGAACTGGACGAGATTTTCGGACGCATCACGCCGTCCGGACCCCACGTGCTGCCCCGCGCATTATCCCTGGAACATCAGGGAGAATTCGCCATCGGCTATTACCACCAGCGTCGGGAGAGGATTGGCGGCCGGATGGCCGAGACCGCCTTGCAGGACGACGAGCAGGACATCGAGGACAATGCAACCCATGACTGAAGCGACCGCCATGCAGAATCGCCATGAATTCGTACTGTTCTTCGACGTTACCAACGGAAATCCGAATGGAGACCCGGATGCAGGCAACATGCCGCGCCTGGACCCGGAAACCAATCAGGGCCTGGTGTCCGACGTCGCGCTGAAACGCAAGGTCCGGAACTACGTGTCGCTGGCCCGGCCCGACATGCCGGGATTCGAAATATACATGAGCGAAGGGATGGCCCTGAACAGGCAGCACCGAAAGGCATGGAACGCAATCATGCCTGAAGTGACCAAGGACGAGTCCTTCAAGACCCTTCCGAAGGACGAGGACAAGGCACGCGCCCTGACACGATGGATGTGCACCAATTTCTGGGACATCAGGACGTTCGGTGCGGTGATGACGACCAGCGTCAATTCGGGACAGGTACGCGGGCCGGTGCAGTTTTCGTTCGCCCGTTCGGTGGAGCCGGTCCTGCCGCTGGAAATCGCCATCACGCGCATGGCCGCCACGACCGAGGCCGACGCCGAAAGCAAGGGTGGCCGGACAATGGGGCGCAAGCATATCGTGCCTTACGGGCTGTATCGCATGCATGGCTACATCTCCGCCCCCCTGGCATCGCATCCCGTCAAGGGAACAGGTTTTTCGGAATCGGACCTCGAACTGCTGTTGGAGGCCCTGACCGGCATGTTCGATCATGACCGATCCGCCGCGCGGGGAGAGATGGCAACGCGCAAGCTGATCGTATTCCGCCATGAATCGGCGCTGGGTAACGCGCGGGCCCAGGATTTGTTCGATCGGGTTACGGTGCAACGCGCCTATCAGGGCAGCGCACATCCGATTGGCAGTGCGGCCATCGACAACTGGCCGCCTGCCCGGGCCTGGGGCGATTATCAGGTGCTGATCGACCGGGACGCAGTACCGGCGGGAATCGAGATCATCGAACGGTAAGCGCCCGGATGCACGCCCCGCCCGATAATGCGACCGAAGACGCGTTGGTTCCCATTTCCGCCTTGCAGCATCATCTGTTCTGCCCCAGGCAATGCGCGCTGATCCATGTCGAGCGGATCTGGGCGGAAAATGGTGCGACGGCGGAGGGCCGCATTTTGCACGAACGGGTGGATGACGGCCGTCCCGATCGCCGGACAGGCGTACGCACGGTCCGCGCGCTGACGATACGGTCGCTGACGCTGGGTGTCTTCGGCAAGGCCGATGCAGTGGAATTCCACGGTGTCGAGACCGCCGCCGTGCCCTATCCGGTCGAATACAAGCGCGGCCGCCCCAAGGCCCATCGCGCCGATGAGGTCCAGCTTTGCGCCCAGGCCATCTGCCTGGAAGACATGTTCGGACATTCCGTGCCGGAGGGCGCGTTGTTTTACGGCCAGCCCCGGCGGCGCACGGTGGTGGTGTTCGATGGTGCCCTGCGTACGCTGACCGAGCAAACCGCGCGGAAGGTCCGCGCCATGATCGCGGACTGCCTGACTCCACCGCCTGTCTACAAGGCCTCTTGCAATCAATGCTCCCTGCAGCACGCCTGCCAGCCGCGCCGATTGGAAAAGCCTCCCTCAATCGGCCGCTGGTTTGCGACACAACTGCTGGAAGAAGACAACGCGTGATGCGCCGCCACCTCAATACCATCTATGTGACGACCGAGGATGCCTGGCTGCGCAAGGATGGCGCCAATGTGGTGGTCGAAGTCGAGGGCCAGGAGCGCGGTCGGGCCCCCATGCATCTGCTGGACGGGATCATGTGCTTTGGCCGGATCGGTGCGTCACCGGCGCTGATGGGGGCCTGCGCGGAATCGGGCCTCGCGCTGTCATGGCTCTCCCCACAGGGGCGCTTCCTCGCCCGGGTCGAGGGACCAAGAAGCGGCAACGTGTTGCTGCGACGAACCCAGTATCGCACGGCAGACAGTACCGAACGCGCCTTGCCGATCGTGCGAAACATGGTCGCCGCCAAGGCCGCCAATCAACGCACCGTCATCCGCCGGGCCCTGCGCGACCACGGCCCTGGACTGAATGCGCAGGAGAGGACCCGACTGGACGAAGCCGAACGGCGCCTGACCATTATCGTGCGCCATATCACCCAGGCCCCGGATGTGGCCACCGCACGGGGTATGGAGGGCGAGGCGGCGCAAGTCTATTTCGGAATCTTCAATCTTCTGATTCGGGTCGAAGGCGATGCATTCACCTTCGGTGGCCGGTCGCGGCGGCCGCCGCTCGACCGCGTGAATGCCCTGCTCTCGTTTCTCTATGCCGTTCTGGGACATGATTGCCGCTCCGCGCTCGAAAGCGTCGGTCTGGACCCGCAGGTCGGTTTCCTGCATGCGGATCGGCCGGGACGAAATAGCCTGGCACTGGACATGATGGAGGAATTGCGCCCCGTTCTGGCTGACCGACTGGCCGTGAGCCTGATCAATCGACGGCAGGTCGCGGCAGGTGATTTTACCGTCAGCGATGGAGGCGCCGTCCTGCTGAACGACGACGCCCGCAAGACGGTTCTCGTAGCCTGGCAGGACCGCAAGAAGAAGGAATTGCGGCACCCATTCCTTAATGAGTCCCTGACGTTCGGCCTTGTCGCACATGTCCAAGCGCTGCTTCTGTCCCGACACCTTCGTGGCGAACTGGACGGTTACCCAGCATTCGTGTGGAAATAGGCGATGCTGGTGCTGATTACCTATGATGTAAACACCGAGGATGCGGCAGGCCGTAGACGGCTACGGCGCGTAGCACGCGCCTGCCTCGATTTCGGCCAGCGCGTGCAATATTCGGTGTTTGAATGCGAGGTGGACCCCGCACGCTGGACGGCCCTGCGGGCGCGCCTGATCGCAGAGACCGACACCACAAAGGACAGCCTGCGCTTCTATCAGCTTGGAGCGAAAGGAAAGCAGCGGGTGGAACATATCGGTGCAAAGCCCGTCCTGGACCTGGATGGACCGCTTCTGTTCTGATCCTGCGCGATACGAAAGCTGTTGGGCAAACCCCTGCCGATTCGCGCATCTACCATGTGGTTTCCTATCAATGTGTTATGCCCCAACGCAGATCGCTTGCCATACTCACTGCACCAATCTGGCGATGGTTCGCGGAACAGACCCATTTTCCCTTTTCTTGACAAGATGATAGTATGCGCGCCGTCGCTCCCTGTGCGGGAGCGTGGATTGAAACAAGCGCGACTCGCCAATCGGTGAAGCGCGCTGCGGGTCGCTCCCTGTGCGGGAGCGTGGATTGAAACCGGATGGCATCGGGGTGAAATGCGCGAACAGGTCGTCGCTCCCTGTGCGGGAGCGTGGATTGAAACGTCAGCATGCTCATAAAATCCGCCAGATTGGGCGTCGCTCCCTGTGCGGGAGCGTGGATTGAAACTCGCATCTGCTGACCTGATCAAGCGCAACAAGGTGTCGCTCCCTGTGCGGGAGCGTGGATTGAAACCGGTCAGGACGATGGGCAGATCCGCAGACTGTCCGTCGCTCCCTGTGCGGGAGCGTGGATTGAAACCGATATGGCATCGGAATGGGGCGTCAGCATTCTGGTCGCTCCCTGTGCGGGAGCGTGGATTGAAACGCCAGCCGCCCGTCCGGACTGGGAGCGGCTGGATGTCGCTCCCTGTGCGGGAGCGTGGATTGAAACTACGAGACCGTGACGGCGGCGGTGGCTGACTTTGGTCGCTCCCTGTGCGGGAGCGTGGATTGAAACATCCCGGGCGAGCCGCTGCCCGTCATGGACAAGAGTCGCTCCCTGTGCGGGAGCGTGGATTGAAACCCCGGCCAGCGCAAAATATCCCGCGCCGTCCACGGTCGCTCCCTGTGCGGGAGCGTGGATTGAAACCGATCCTCCCGTGGCACCGGGGGTTCCCCCAAGGAGTCGCTCCCTGTGCGGGAGCGTGGATTGAAACGCCCCCCAAAGGTTGGGTTGATCGTTCGGGAAAGGTCGCTCCCTGTGCGGGAGCGTGGATTGAAACCCGATTCCGGTCCCGAGTTGAATGCGCGCGAACTCGTCGCTCCCTGTGCGGGAGCGTGGATTGAAACTGTTGCAGCAGGCCCCACGCAAGGGATGGCCGATGTCGCTCCCTGTGCGGGAGCGTGGATTGAAACTCCCGGGCGAGCCGCTGCCCATCATGGACAAGAAGGTCGCTCCCTGTGCGGGAGCGTGGATTGAAACACGGAATTTTACGCTCCGACATCATCTAACCCGCGTCGCTCCCTGTGCGGGAGCGTGGATTGAAACAGGAGGGTGATATCGAACGAATATCCGATCGGAAGTCGCTCCCTGTGCGGGAGCGTGGATTGAAACATCAACACGCCGGCGCCGATCGAGATCATCTCCCCGTCGCTCCCTGTGCGGGAGCGTGGATTGAAACCAGCGGTTCCGTTCGGAATTCGAGGAATTCCAGCGTCGCTCCCTGTGCGGGAGCGTGGATTGAAACTTTACCGAAACCGTTATCTCGGCCGGAGCGCCGAACGTCGCTCCCTGTGCGGGAGCGTGGATTGAAACATGCGCGAGGCTGCCGCTTTCATCCGCGCTAACGTCGCTCCCTGTGCGGGAGCGTGGATTGAAACTGCGCACGCTGGCCATCGGCGCGTCCTGGTATAAGTCGCTCCCTGTGCGGGAGCGTGGATTGAAACTGGGTGACGTAGATATACGACCCGTCGCTAACCTGTCGCTCCCTGTGCGGGAGCGTGGATTGAAACGTGTAGATCATCCCTGGCGTAAGAACGGTGAAGCGTCGCTCCCTGTGCGGGAGCGTGGATTGAAACAGGGGCGGCACAGCGCCACCCCTAACGCCTCTGGTCGCTCCCTGTGCGGGAGCGTGGATTGAAACGTATGGGGCGGGCGCCCACGAACCGGACGACGGAAGTCGCTCCCTGTGCGGGAGCGTGGATTGAAACCCTGATGGTTGATGGGGCCGACCGTTGTCATGTTGTCGCTCCCTGTGCGGGAGCGTGGATTGAAACTGGAGCGCCGCCATTTCGCCATGTCGGTCCATGGGTCGCTCCCTGTGCGGGAGCGTGGATTGAAACGGGATGTTGTCGAGGGTGAGGAATCGCGGGCATGTCGCTCCCTGTGCGGGAGCGTGGATTGAAACTTTGGAGCGGTCAGGTTGGCCGACACCAACCAAAGTCGCTCCCTGTGCGGGAGCGTGGATTGAAACGCGATCACGTTGCGGATCGACCGTTCGGAACGACGTCGCTCCCTGTGCGGGAGCGTGGATTGAAACCTCGGGATGTTGATTGCCCGGTCAACATTTGCAGGGTCGCTCCCTGTGCGGGAGCGTGGATTGAAACCATGGGGATCAGGCCGAGTAAAACAGAACGTCAAGTCGCTCCCTGTGCGGGAGCGTGGATTGAAACGCCGCAAGCGCGAAAACATGGACCAGATCAAGGCGTCGCTCCCTGTGCGGGAGCGTGGATTGAAACCCGAGGTCCAGCAGCGCCTGCTCGGCGTCGTCCAGTCGCTCCCTGTGCGGGAGCGTGGATTGAAACCGGTAACTCTCGGGATAGCGGTCCTGAATGGTGGGTCGCTCCCTGTGCGGGAGCGTGGATTGAAACCGCCTTTGGATGCGAACTCGTCGGCGATCAGGCGGTCGCTCCCTGTGCGGGAGCGTGGATTGAAACCGTCAGGAAGTCGGTGCGCCCGCTCTCGATCGGGGGTCGCTCCCTGTGCGGGAGCGTGGATTGAAACACGGCCAAGCGGATCGGTTGGAGACGTGGCGCGCGTCGCTCCCTGTGCGGGAGCGTGGATTGAAACCGGTTCGTCCAGCAGCGCACCATGCAGAGCGGGATGTCGCTCCCTGTGCGGGAGCGTGGATTGAAACATCTCATCCGCGACCCGCTCCAGCCCTTCCGCCAGGTCGCTCCCTGTGCGGGAGCGTGGATTGAAACAGGCGCAGGTCAGCCCGGTAGCCGGTGATGAGGGTCGCTCCCTGTGCGGGAGCGTGGATTGAAACTCGGGCGACGGCGCGCGGGCCGGGTTCTCGGGCGTCGCTCCCTGTGCGGGAGCGTGGATTGAAACCGCACTGGTCGAGGCTTACGGCAAGCTCTCCAAGGTCGCTCCCTGTGCGGGAGCGTGGATTGAAACAGGAACAATCACTGCCCGCAATCCAGACAATTCCGGTCGCTCCCTGTGCGGGAGCGTGGATTGAAACGTCGATACCCAGCCACTGCGGCATCTCGAAATTGTCGCTCCCTGTGCGGGAGCGTGGATTGAAACCAGAGCGCGGGCATTCTTCGCGAGAGGGGTCTGGTGTCGCTCCCTGTGCGGGAGCGTGGATTGAAACGGTCGGCTGTCCGGAAACGATCTGTCCAATCCCTGTCGCTCCCTGTGCGGGAGCGTGGATTGAAACTTCGACCAGATCATGGCGGGCGGAAGCACTGAAGCGTCCCGGGTTTCGCGGAGGCTCCTATCTGTGAGAAGGAGCTATGATGAACACGATGAGCCAGAGATTTTCGCCTGAGGTCCGTGAGCGTGCGGTCCGTATGGTTGGGGAGCATCGGGCCGATTACGGGTCGGAATGGGCTGCGATGACATCGATTGCTGCCAAGATCGGTTGCACGGCGGAGACCTTGCGCCGCTGGTGCCGCGATGAGGCCAGGCGGCGAGCGGGACCGGCGGGGCAAGCTGGTGACGAACGCGTTCGGCTCAAGGAACTTGAGCGCGAGGTCAAGGAGTTGCGCCGCGCCAACGAGATCCTGCGCAAGGCATCGGCGTATTTTGCGATGGCGGAGCTCGACCGCCGCGGGAAATGATGATGGCGTTCATCGACGCCCATCGCGAGGACTTGGGTATCGAGCCGATCTGCCGCGAACTGGCGATTGCCCCATCCTCCTATCACGAACATGCTGTCCGTCTGGCGGACCCCGCCAGGCGGCCTGCGCGTGCCCGGCGCGACGACGAACTGAAGGACGAGATCAAGCGGGTATATGACGCCAGTTCAAAGCTCTACGGGACGCGCAAAGTCTGGCATCAGATGCGCCGTGAAGGCATTGAGGTGGCCAAATGCACCGTGGAACGCCTGATGCGTGCCATGGGCCTAGCCGGCATTCGGCGAGGGAAGAGGACGGTCACGACCATCAGCAATCCCAAGGCTCCGTGCCCGCTGGACAAGGTGAACCGCGCATTCCGCGTGAGCCGGCCGAATGCCCTGTGGGTGGTCGATTTCACCTACGTCCACACATGGGCCGGCTTCGTCTATGTCGCCTTCGTGATCGACGCCTATGCCCGGCGCATCGTCGGCTGGAAGGTCAGCACGTCAGCCACCGCGGGCTTCGTGCTGGACGCCCTGGAGTAGGCGATCCATGCCCGCAGGCCCGGACCCGAGGATGGCTTGATCCACCATAGTGACAGGGGCGTCCAATACCTCGCCATGAATTACACCCAGCGCCTGGCCGAGGCCGATCTGGTACCCTCGGTCGGCAGCGTCGGGGACTCCTATGACAATGCCCTGGCCGAGACCATCAACGGCCTCTACAAGGCCGAGGTCATCTGGCGGCAGCCTTCCTGGCCGACCGTATCGGCCGTGGAAATGGCAACATTGCGCTGGGTCGATTGGTTCAATAACCATCGCCTCTTTGGCCCCATCGGCTATATCCCACCCGCCGAGGCCGAAGCCAACTACTATGCAGCCCTCGAGATCATCGATATGGCTGCGTGACTCAAACCAAATGGCCTCCGGGAAACCCGGGACGCTTCACACGATAACGTCGCTCCCTGTGCGGGAGCGTGGATTGAAACTTAGTTTCATGAGTTTGGTGAGTTATACGAACTGTCGCTCCCTGTGCGGGAGCGTGGATTGAAACCGTGATGCGTGGGGCACGCGCGAACGACTTGGCCTGTCGCTCCCTGTGCGGGAGCGTGGATTGAAACAGCCTTCGTCAGCCAGCGGTCACGTGGAGGCGGTGTCGCTCCCTGTGCGGGAGCGTGGATTGAAACCGTCTCAACGTTGGGAAGCTCTTTTACCGCCATGGTCGCTCCCTGTGCGGGAGCGTGGATTGAAACTCTCATGCGACGTCTCCAAACGGCAGGGTCTGCTGTCGCTCCCTGTGCGGGAGCGTGGATTGAAACATCGCGCATGGACCGCACCACGGGATTCCGGTCGTCGCTCCCTGTGCGGGAGCGTGGATTGAAACTGGATCTCACGGCCCCGAAAGCACCCCTGAACTGGTCGCTCCCTGTGCGGGAGCGTGGATTGAAACGGAATGTGAGGGATCGCGATGCGGAATGATTGGTGTCGCTCCCTGTGCGGGAGCGTGGATTGAAACCGTCACTGTGACGGGCGCTGACACGTTCACGTATCGTCGCTCCCTGTGCGGGAGCGTGGATTGAAACACGAACAGGATGACGCCCAGGCCGCCGATGCCGAGTCGCTCCCCGTGCGGGAGCGTGGATTGAAACGCCGACCGCGTCGGACAGGAGTCGCAAGGTTGTCGTCGCTCCCCACGCGGAAGCGGGGATTAAAACACGGCAAGAATGCGCCTCGCATGCAGGGGCATAGATCGAAGCTATACAAGGACTCGGGTTCACTTCAGCGACCATCCCGAGAGAAGCTGCTGTCGGTCTACCCATCCAGCGACTGCAATTCGAACAGGCGGCGATACAGGCCCCCGTCCTGGGTGATCAACTGGGCGTGCGATCCGTCTTCGCGCAGTTCGCCGCGGGCGAAGACCAGGATGCGGTCCAGGCCGACCACGGTGGACAGGCGGTGGGCGATGACCAGTACCGTGCGGCCGACCATCAGGCGTTCCATCGCATCCTGCACCAGGATTTCCGATTCCGAGTCCAGGCTGGACGTGGCCTCGTCGAAGATCAGGATCGGGGCGTTGGCCAGGAAGGCGCGGGCGATGGCCACACGCTGGCGTTCGCCGCCCGACAGCTTGACGCCGCGTTCGCCCACCATGGTGGCGTAACCCTTGGGCAGGCGTTCGATGAAGCCCGCCGCGTTGGCCTGGCGGGCCGCTTCCTCGATCTCCGCCATCGGGGCACCGGGGCGGCCATAGGCGATGTTTTCGGCCAGCGAGCGATGGAACAGCACCGGTTCCTGCTGCACGATCGCGATCTGCGCCCGCAGGCTGGACTGCGTGACGGTCGCGATGTCGGTGCCGTCGATCAGGATCCGGCCATCCGTCACGTCGTACAGCCGCTGCAGCAGCTTCACCAGCGTCGTCTTGCCCGAGCCCGACGGGCCGACCAATGCGACCCGGCTGCCGGCGGGAATGTCGATGGACAGGTCGCGGAACAGCAGGCCGCGCTGGCCGCGATAGCCGAAGCCGACATGGTCGAACCGGATCGCGCCGTGCGTCACGCGCAGCGGCGGGGCATCCGGCCGGTCCGGCACCCCGGGCGGCAGGCGGTAGATGGCGACCAGTTCCTCCATCTCGTTCACCGAGCGCTGGACCATCGAGATCTGCTGCCCGATATCGCGCAGGTAGCCCTGGACCAGGAAGACCATGGTCAGCACATAGGCCACGTCCCCTGGGCCGGCCTGGCCGCGCCACCACAATGCCAGTACCGCGCCAATCAGCAGCACGCGCATCAGCAGGGCCGCCACGTTCTGCAGGTTTCCCGAATTGGTGCCGCGCACCCAGGACCGTTCCGTGCGGCGCTGCCAGCGCGAGAGGATCCAGGACAGGCGGGCTTCTTCCCGGACTTCCGCCCCGAAGGCCTTGACCACCGCGTTGCAGGTGACGGCGTCGGCCAGGGCCGCGCCCATGCGGGTGTCCCACCTGTTGGCCAGCCGCGCGGACGGCGCGACATAGCGCAGGGTCAGCGATGTGGACATCGTGACCAGGGCCACGGAGCTGACCCCCAGCAGCAGCCCCATCGACGGCCAGTGCAACGCCAGCACCAGCGTGGTCGCGCCCAGCACCAGCACGCCGGGCAGCAGCATCAGCATCAGCGTGTCGGCCAGGGTATCGACCGCCCACATGCCGCGCGTCAGCCGCCGCACCGTCGATCCGGCGAAGGTGTTGCCGTGCCAGTCGGTGGAAAAGCGCTGGACGCGGGCAAAGGCGGTTTCCGCGATGCCGCGCATCGTCCGGGCCGTCAGGTGCGTGATCCCCAGATAGGACATGCGCCGCCCCGCCACGCCCAGCAGACCCAGCAGCACCAGCCCGCCCAGCATCCACAGCACGCCGCGCCGCGCGGCCTCCATCGCCGGCGTCACGGCCGGAAGGACGCCGCCCGACACAGCGGCGGGGCCGGCATGGGCGACGTCGTCCACCATCCAGCCGGCCAGCAGCGGCGTGACCACGTCGGCCACCGTCGCCACCGCGACGCCCGCCAGCGTCCAGGCCAGCGCGCCGGGATAGGCCAGCCAGCGCCGGATCACGAAGCCCAGCACGTCGGCGAATTCGTTGCGCGCGCGACCGTCCCGGGCCGACGCGGCTTCTGGCGCGGTCTCTGGCGCGGTTTGTGTATCCGTCATGATGTCCTGGCCGGTCGCGACGGCCATCCTTTTCCATCCGCTCCGGCCCCGCGGGCGGCGGCGTGGGCCGTCCGGCGCTGCGATGGAAACCGGAGGCAATCCCTCGATCGTGCCCGGACTATCGCCGCGCCGCCATGCGAACGCAAGCGAGGCGGCGATTTACAGCGCCCCCCGCCCGGCCGAAAAGAGACGCCCACGACCCCGCATTGCACGACAGGACCGCATGACCCAGTCCCCCCGCCCCGCCTCGGCCCGCCGCCGCATGACGCTGAAGGAGGTCGAACGCTTCATTACCCTGCTGGCCGAGGCGCACCCCGATGCGGCGAGCGAGCTGGATTTCGTCGATGACTATACGCTGCTGGTGGCCGTGGCGCTGTCCGCCCAGGCCACCGATGCCTCGGTGAACCGGGCGACGAAGGGGCTGTTCCGCGACGCCCCCGACCCCGCCGCCATGGTCGCGCTGGGCGAGGACGGGGTGGCGGCGCATATCCGCTCGATCGGGTTATGGCGGACCAAGGCACGCAATGTCGTCGCACTCTCGCAGGCCCTGCTGGACCAGCATGAGGGCCAGGTCCCCCGCGACCGCGCGGCGCTGGAGGCCCTGCCCGGGGTGGGGCGCAAGACGGCGAACGTGGTGATGAACGTGGCGTTCGGCGACAGCACGATGGCGGTGGATACGCACATCTTCCGTATCGGCAACCGCACCGGCCTGGCCCCCGGCAGGACCACGCGCGCGGTCGAGGACCAGTTGGTGGCCCGGATACCGGCCCCGCTGCTGCGCCCGGCGCATCACTGGCTGATCCTGCACGGGCGCTATGTCTGCAAGGCCCGGCGGCCGGAATGCTGGCGGTGCCCGGCACAGGAACCGTGCCAGTACACGGCCAAGGTGCTGGTGGCGCCGGCCCGGTAACAGTTACTCCCGCTGGGCCAGCGGCAGGGTCGGCATGCCATGCTGCCCCGGCGCCAGCACCCACGGCCTGGCCCCGCGCACCCCACGATCCGAGACCACATGCGGCCCGTCCGGGCGCAGGAAGACCGCCTGCGCGCCGCCTTGCCATACGGTCAGCCCGTCGAGCGTACGGGCGGCGGGGCAGCCCTGATCCATCGGCACCAGCGTCACCAGCAGGGTAACCCCCGCGCACTCGGCCGGGGCGGCGGCGGAAAGGCGCAGGCGGACCCGCCCGCCATCCATCCGGCAGGCTTCGTCACGGCAGGCGAGGCGGCCGTCCGCCTGCGGCAGTGAGGCCAGCGGAAGAGCCAGGGCCTGTTGCCAGTCGGATTCGACCGCCTTGTCGGCCCCCGGATGCGGGCCGATGCGCAGCACGGCGCCGTCACGCACCGCCACCGCCCGTCCGTCGGGGGACAGCAGCACATCCGGCCGCGCCACCAGGACGGGCGCCGCCAGCGCCAGGGCCATCGGGGCCACGCCCCACCAGCGCCAGCGCCGGGTCCAGAGACAGAGCCAGCACAGGCCCAGCATCCACGCGGCGAGTCCCCAGGACGGCATGGCCGGCACCATCACCCGCGCCGCCGGCCAGCCGGACACCGCATGCGCCAGGCCCAGCACCAGCCGGATACCCCAGCCCATGGGCACCAGCGCCACGGGGTCCGCGCCCCACGGCATCAGCAGCAGGGCGATCACTCCCCAGGGCAGGATCCACAGCGCCATCAGCGGCACGGCCAGCAGGTTGGCCAGTACGAACCAGGGCTGGAGCGTGCCGAAATGCGTCATCACCACCGGCACGGTGGCGCCCCCCGCCAGCAGGCTGGCCAGCGCCAGATGGGCGACGTGCAGGGCGGGACGCCGCCACCAGTCGGGTTGTTCCCTCAGGCGGGACAGGGCCGGCCGCGTCGCCTCGAACCCCGCCGCCAGGGCCATGACGGCGGCCAGCGACATCTGCAGCGGGGCCTCCAGCAGGTCGGCGGGGCCGGTCAGCAGCAGCAGCGTCGCCCCCACCGCCAGCCCGCGCATCGACAGTGCCCGCCGGCCCGTCAGGATGGCCAGCACCACCAGGGCGGCCATGGTCAGGCTGCGCAGCGCGGGCAGGTGCGCGCCGGTCAGCACCACATAGACGATGCCCGCCGCCAGCCCGGCCAGCGCCGCGACCTGCCGGCACGGCCAGTAGAGCGTCGCCCGTTCGGAACAGGCCAGCAGCAGCCGCGCCGCCGCCATCACCAACCCCATGACGATGCCCAGATGCAGCCCCGCGACGGCCAGCAGATGGGCAAGCCCAGCATCGGCGAACGCGTCGCGGTCGGCCTGCGGCATCGTGGCGGCCGAGCCGGTCAGGACCGCCGCCGCCACGCCGCCCGGCGCGCCCGGCAGCACGCGCAGGATGCGCGCCACCACCCGTTCGCGCAGCCCTTCCAGAGTACGCGGCGGCGGGGGCGGACCGGCGGCCTGCACCGGCCCCAGCGCGGTGCCGGTTCCCGCCGTGCCGTCGAACCAGGCGCGGCGCTGCCGGTCGGGGCCGCCGGGCCAGGCGGGCGGGGCCGGTGGCCGCAGCATGGCGCGAACCCGGACCGTCATGCCCGGGACCAGCACCGCCGGATCGTCCGGCCGCAGGCGCACGCGCAGGATGCGGCGCAGGGGCGGCATGCCGGCATCGATCGCATCGTCCAGGACCGCCCCGGCCAGGTCCACCCTGCGGGTGGCCGGGCCGTCATCCCCCGGCCGGGGCGGCAGCAGCACGACCGCGACGACCTGGCCGGTCACGATGGTGGCCCGGCGCGGCAGGTCCGGCAGCGGCGGCTGGCGATGCGTTGCCGTGCATGCCACCACGAACCCCACGGCCACCGCCGCCGCCCCCCCGCCCGCCACCCGGGGCACCAGATCGTAGGGGCGACGCGCGATCCAGCCCAGCGCCGCCGCCACCACGCCGGCGGCGGCCAGCATGGCCGCCCGGCCCGGTTCCTGCCGCAGCGAGAAATACAGGGCGATCCCGAGGCCGATCCCCACCGGCAGCCACAGCGCCAGACGCGCGGCCAGCGCGTCCGCCACCGTTGCCCTGTCCGCTTCGCGTCGTCCGTCTGCCATGCCCACGGGGGCAGACTAGACGCCGGTCGCTGCAAGTTGAAGGGAGCGGCCCCGCCTCTTTTTCTGAAGAAAAAGCGGCAAAAAGACTTTTATTCGTTCCGGGGCATCGTGTGCCCCGGCGCACCAGCCAACCGATCCAGTCCCTTTTAAGCAGGCGGCATCCCATGATATGGAGCCGCCTCATGACCGTTCGCACGCGCTTCGCACCGAGCCCGACCGGGTTGCTGCATATCGGCAACGCCCGCGCCGCCCTGTTCAACTTCCTGTACGCCCGTCACCATGGCGGCAAGTTCCTGCTTCGTATCGAGGATACGGACCGCGAACGCTCGACGCAGCAGGCGGTGGACGTGCTGTTCGACGGGCTGGCCTGGATGGGCATCACCCCGGACGAGGAGCCGGTGTTCCAGTCCACGCGCCAGGCGCGGCACGCCGAAATCGCGCACCACCTGCTGGCGCAGGGGCTGGCCTATCGCTGCTACTGCACGCCGGAAGAACTGCAGCAGATGCGCGACCAGGCGGCGGCCGAGGGGCGGCCGCCCCGCTATAACGGCTACTGGCGCGACCGTGACCCGTCCGAGGCACCGGCCGGCGCGCCCTACACGGTGCGCATCCGTGCCCCGCGCGAGGGCGAGACGGTCATCCACGACCTGGTGCAGGGCGATGTCCGCGTGGCGAACGCCGAGCTGGACGACATGATCATCCTGCGCGGCGACGGCACCCCGGTGTACCAGTTGGCGGTGGTGGTGGACGACCATGACATGGACATCACCCACGTCATTCGCGGCGACGACCACCTGACCAATACCTTCCGCCAGGCGATGATCTATCGCGCCATGGGGTGGGACCTGCCGGCGTTCGCGCATCTGCCCCTGATCCACGGGCCGGACGGCGCCAAGCTGTCCAAGCGGCACGGCGCGCAGTCGGTCGTGGAATTCCGCGAGATGGGATACCTGCCCGAGGCACTGAACAACTACCTGCTGCGGCTGGGCTGGGGCCATGGCGACGCCGAGATCCTGTCGCGGGACGAGCAGATCCAGCTGTTCGACCTGGACGGCGTCGGCCGGTCGGCGTCCCGCATGGATTACGTGAAGCTGCAGCACCTGAACGGGGTATGGCTGCGCCAGGCGGACGATGCGCGGCTGACCGACGATATCGTGGCCCGGCTGGCGGACCGGCCGGACGTGAGCGTGGATGAGGCCGTGCGTGCGCGGATCCTGGCGCTGATGCCCGGGCTGAAGGAACGGGCGAAGACGCTGGTGGACCTGGCCGACAGCGCCGCCTTCCTGGGCCGGCACGTGCCGCTGGCGTTCGACGCCAAGGCCGAGAAGCTGCTGACGCCGGAAGCGCGGGCGATGCTGGGCGAACTGGCCCGCGACCTGGCGGTGATCGAGCCGTTCGACGCGCCCGCGATCGACGTGGCGCTGCGCCGGTTCGCCGAACATCACGGGCACAAGCTGGGCCAGGTGGCGCAGCCCCTGCGCGCGGCGATGACGGGCGGCGCGACCTCGCCGGGGATCGACGCCACGCTGGCGGCGCTGGGCCGGGACGAGGTGATGGCCCGGATCGGGGCGGTCGCGCGATGACCGACGGTCCGCGCGCGGCGGCACCCCGCTTCTTCCCGCAGCATGCACGGCATCTGCTGGGCCTGCAGGGCATGCATCCGACCCGGATCGAACCGTTCCTGGACCTGGCCGAAAGCTATGCGCTGATGAGCCGCTCGCGCAAGACGCCGCGCGACCGGCTGCTGGGGCGCACGGTCATCAACCTGTTCTTCGAGGACAGCACCCGGACGCGGACGTCGTTCGAACTGGCGGCGAAGCGGCTGGGCGCCGACGTGATCAACATGACGGTGGCCAGTTCGTCGGTGAACAAGGGCGAGACTCTGCTGGACACGGCGGCGACGCTGAACGCGATGCGGACCGACCTGCTGGTGGTGCGCCATTCGCAGTCCGGCGCGCCGGCGCTGCTCGCCCGCAAGGTCGAGGCCAGCGTGGTGAATGCCGGCGACGGCACCCACGAACACCCCACCCAGGCGCTGCTGGACGCGCTGACCATCCGCCGGCATTTCGGCACGCTGCACGGCCTGACGGTGGCGATCTGCGGCGATGTCAGCCACAGCCGCGTGGCACGGTCGAACATCCACCTGCTGACGGCGATGGGGGCCAGGGTACGGGTGGTGGGACCGCCCACGCTGATCCCCGGCGCGATCGGCGCCCTGGGGGTGGATGTCCATTACACGATGGAAGACGGGCTGCGCGACGTGGACGTGGTGATGATGCTGCGCATGCAGCGCGAGCGCATGAGCGGCGGCCAGGTGCCCAGCGCGCGCGAATATTTCCGCTTCTACGGCCTGGACCGCAAGCGGCTGGCGGTCGCGCGGCCCGGGGCGCTGGTCATGCATCCCGGCCCGATGAATCGCGGGGTCGAGATCGACAGCCGCGTCGCCGATTCCGACCAGAGCGTCATCCGCGAGCAGGTCGAGATGGGGGTGGCCGTGCGCATGGCCGTCCTGGACCTGCTGTCGCGTGCCGGAGATCAGTCGTGACCGCTACCCTGTTTGAAAACGTCCGCCTGATCGACCCCGCGCGGGGCCTGGACCGGCCCGGGCGACTGCTGGTGCGCGACGGCGTGATCGCCGGGACCGACCTGCCGGGTGCCGAAGGCGCGCCCGAGGGCGCCGGAATCGTCGACGGGGGCGGGTCGATCCTGTGCCCCGGACTGGTGGACATGCGGGTGGCGATCGGCGAGCCCGGCTTCGAGTATCGCGAGACCGTGGCCTCCGCCGCGCGGGCGGCGGCGGCGGGCGGCATCACCACGATGGCCGTGCTGCCCAACAGCCAGCCCGCGACCGACGACCCGGCGCTGGTGCGCCACCTGCGCGCGCGCGGCGAGGAGACGGGCATGGTCTCGATCCTGCCCTATGGCGCGCTGACCCGGCGATGCGAGGGCGGCGAACTCGCCGAGATCGGCCTGTTGAACGAGGCCGGGGCCGTGGCCTTCACCGATGGGCCGCGCGCCCTGGCCGATGCGCGGATGATGCGGCTGGCGCTGACCTATGCGCGCGGGTTCGACGCGCTGGTCGTCCAGCACCCCGAGGACCCGTCGCTGGCGCGCGGCGGCTGCGCCACCGACGGCGAACTGGCGACACGGCTGGGCCTGCCGGGCATTCCGGCGGCGGCCGAGGCGATCATGATCGCCCGCGACCTGCGGCTGCTGGAACTGACGCGCGGGCGGCTGCATTTCAGCCACGTCTCGACGGCGGAGGGGCTGGCGCTGATCCGTGCGGCCAAGGCGCGCGACCTGCGCGTGACCTGCGACACCGCGCCGCCCTATTTCGACCTGAACGAGACCGCGATCGGCGATTTCCGGACCTATGCCAAGCTGTCGCCGCCCCTGCGCGGCGAGGCCGACCGGCAGGCGGTGTGCACGGCGCTGGCCGACGGGACGATCGACGCCATCGCATCCGACCACGCGCCGTGCGACGCCGACGACAAGCGCCAGCCCTTCGCCGTGGCCTCGGCCGGCGGAACGGGGCTGGCGACCCTGCTGGCCGTGACGCTGGCGCAGGTCCATGGCGGCAGCCTGCCGCTGGTCGAGGCGCTGGGCCTGCTGACCCACCGTCCCGCCGCCCTGCTGCGCAGCCGGGCCGGCACGCTGGCCGACGGGGCCGTGGCGGATCTGTGCCTGTTCAACCCCGACCGCGCCTGGAAGGTCGAAGCCGACCAGATGCCGGGCAAGGCGCAGAACACGCCCTTCGACGGGCGGGCGCTGGAGGGGCGGGTATTGGGCACCTGGAAGGCCGGACGCATGGTCTTCGGGCAGGACGCGCCATGAACGGCGCGATTCCGGCCTTCGCGCTGCCGCTTCTGGCCGCGATCGGCGTGCTGGCCTACTGCATCGGCAGCATTCCCTTCGGCCTGCTGCTGACGCAGTTCGGCGGGGCGGGCGACATCCGCACCATCGGGTCGGGCAATATCGGCGCGACCAACGTGCTGCGCACCGGACGGCGCGGACTGGCGGCGGCGACGCTGCTGCTGGACGGGGCCAAGGGCGTGTTCGCGGTGATGTGCGGCTTCATCCTGTCGCCCTTCCATACCGGGCCGGCCATGGCGGTCGCGGCGCTGTTCGCGGTGGTCGGCCACTGCTTCCCCGTCTGGCTGAAATTTCGCGGCGGCAAGGGCGTGGCCACCGGCCTGGGCGCGGTGCTGGCGCTGTCGCCGCTGACCGGCCTGGCCTGCTGCGCCATCTGGCTGGGCGTCGCGCGGCTGACGCGGATATCGTCGGCGGGGGCGCTGGCGGCGTTCGCGGCGATGCCGATGATGCTGGCGGCCCTGAACCACACCGGGGACGGTCCCGCGATCCCGGTCGGCGGGCTGCTGATCGCGCTGCTGGTCATCGCCCGCCATCGCGGCAATATCCGCCGCCTGGTGGACGGTACCGAGCCCCGGATCGGACGGAAGCGCCCGTGATACCGGCCGGACCGCTGGCCGCCCGCCTGCGCCTGGCGCGCACCGAGGGGGTCGGCCCGGTCGGCTATCGCAAATTGCTGCTGGATTACGGCGACGCCGAGCGTGCGCTGGCCGCCCTGCCCGCCCGGGCGCGGGCGGCGGGGCGGGCCCGCGCGTTGCGCATTCCGCCGGCCGAGGACATCGCGGCGGAAATCGACGGCACCATGGCCCTGGGCGGACGGATCATCATGCTGGGCGATCCGGACTATCCGCCGCTGCTGGCCGGCATTCACGACGCGCCGCCGGCGCTGTCGGTGCTGGGTGACGCGGCCCTGCTGGCGGGATGCGGCATCGCGATCGTGGGCGCGCGCAACGCGTCGTCGAACGGCGCGCGCATGGCCGAAAGCCTGGCGGCGACGCTGGCCAGCCAGGGGCTGACGATCATATCGGGCCTGGCGCGGGGAATCGACGCCGCCGCCCATCGCGGCGCGATGCGTGCCGGCGTCACCATCGCGGCGGTCGCCGGCGGGCTGGACCGGCCCTATCCGCCGGACCACGCGGAATTGCAGGGCAGGATTGCACAGCACGGGGTAGTGGTCACGGAAACCCCGCTGGGCACGGCGCCGCAGAGCCGCCATTTCCCGCGCCGCAACCGGCTGATCGCCGGCCTGGCGCTGGGCTGCGTGGTCGTCGAGGCCGCGCTGCGATCGGGCAGCCTGATCACGGCCGACCTGGCCGCCGGCTACGGCCGCGTCCTGTTCGCCGTGCCCGGATCGCCGCTGGACGCGCGCAGCCGCGGCAGCAATGCCCTGCTGCGGCGCGGCGCGATCCTGACCGAGAGCGAGCAGGACGTGCTGGCCGAGCTGCCCGCCGGATGGCAGGGGCGCAGACAGCCCGAAAGCAGACAGCCCGAAAACGGCGTGGCGCAGACCCAGGCGGCCTGGCCGGAACCGCCCGCGTTCCCCGCCCCGACGCCCCTGTCGGAGGGTCCCGGCGGGCAGGCGGAAATCCGTGATGCGATCCTGACGCTGCTGTCTTTCACGCCAACGCCGGTTGACGATCTCGTACGGCGCTGCCAGTTCTCGACATCGGCTATCCTGACCGTACTGTCGGAACTGGAGCTGGCAGGCAACATCGAGACCCTTCCCGGTGGAAGCGTTGTCCTTCCGTCCCAGCCCGACGAGACCGGCCGGACCCTGGAATAGATTGCGTGATCCGGAGACAGAATGACTGACGTCGTCGTGGTCGAGTCGCCTGCCAAGGCGAAGACGATCAACAAGTATCTGGGGGACGGATTCACGGTTCTTGCCTCGTTCGGCCATGTCCGCGACCTGCCGCCGAAGGATGGCAGCGTCCGCCCCGACGAGAATTTCGCCATGGACTGGCAGGCCGACGAGCGCGGCAGCCGGCAGATGGCCGCGATCGCCAAGGCGTTGCGCGGGGCGCGGCATCTGTACCTGGCCACTGACCCGGATCGCGAGGGCGAGGCGATTTCCTGGCATGTCCGCGCGATGCTGGAGGAAAAGAACCTGCTGAAGGGGGTGGACGTCCAGCGCGTCACCTTCAACGAGATCACCAAGAGCGCCATCCGCGCCGCGATGGCCCAGCCGCGCGACCTGGACCAGCCGCTGATCGAGGCCTATCTGGCCCGGCGCGCGCTGGATTACCTGGTGGGCTTCACCCTGTCGCCCGTGCTGTGGCGCAAGCTGCCGGGGTCGCGCAGCGCCGGCCGGGTACAGTCGGTCGCCCTGCGCCTGATCTGCGAGCGCGAGGCGGAGATCGAGAGCTTCCGCGCCCGCGAATACTGGACGGTGGCCGCGCAGTTCACCACGCCCGGCGGCGCGGCCTTCACCGCGCGGCTGACGCACCTGGCCGGCCGCAAGCTGGACCAGTTCGACCTGCATGACGAAGCCGGGGCCATGGCGGCCAAGGCGGCCGTCGAGGCCGGGCGCTTCGCCGTGCAGTCGGTGGAACGGCGCAAGGTCCGCCGCAACCCGCCGCCGCCCTTCACGACCTCGACCATGCAGCAGGAAGCGTCGCGCAAGCTGGGCATGGGCGCGCAGGGCACCATGCGCACCGCCCAGCAGCTGTACGAAGGCATCGACCTGGGCGGCGAGACGGTCGGTCTGATCACCTATATGCGAACCGATGGCGTGCAGATGGCCGGCGAGGCCATCGCCGCCATCCGCGGCCATATCGGCGAGAGCTTCGGCGCGCCCTACGTGCCCGAGAAGGCCCGGATCTATTCCACCAAGGCGAAGAACGCCCAGGAAGCGCACGAGGCGATCCGCCCCACCGATGTCAGCCGCACCCCGGCGCAGATGGCCCGCTACCTGAATGACGAGCAGCGGCGGCTGTACGAACTGATCTGGAAACGGTCGGTCGCCAGCCAGATGCAGTCGGCCGAACTGGACCAGGTGATCGTCGAGATCGCGGATGCCGGAGGGGCCGCCACCCTGCGCGCCACCGGGTCGATGATCGCCTTCGACGGGTTCCTGAAGCTGTACAGCGAAGGCCGGGACGACGCCGCGCCGAAGGACGAGCAGGACGACGACAGCCGCATGCTGCCGCCGATGCGCGAGCGCGACGCGCTGAAAACCGGCGAGGTCGCGGCCGACCAGCATTTCACCCAGCCGCCGCCGCGCTTCTCCGAAGCGTCGCTGGTCAAGAAGATGGAAGAGATCGGGATCGGCCGGCCGTCGACCTATGCCTCGATCCTGACGGTGCTGCGCGACCGCAATTACGTGCGGCTGGATGCCCGCCGCTTCGTCCCCGAGGACCGGGGGCGGCTGGTCACCGCGTTCCTGACCTCGTTCTTCGAACGCTATGTGGACACGCAGTTCACGGCGGGGCTGGAAGAGCAGCTGGACGACATATCCGGTGGGCGGGCCGACTGGCGCGACGTGATGTCGGCCTTCTGGCAGGATTTTTCCCGCGCGGTGGACCAGACGAAGGATCTGAAGATCTCCGACGTCATCAGCGCGCTGGATGCCGACCTGGCGCCGCATTTCTTCCCCGCGCACCTCGACGGCAGCGATCCGCGCGTCTGCACCGCCTGCGGCACCGGGCGGCTGGGGCTGAAGCTGGGGCGGTACGGCGCCTTCATCGGCTGTTCCAACTATCCGACCTGCCAGTTCACCCGCCGCCTGGTGGTGGACCCCAAGGAGGACGGCGAGGCCGACACGCTGAAGGACGGCATGCGCCTGCTGGGCCAGACGCCCGGCGGCGAGGATGTGACCGTGCGGCGCGGCCCGTGGGGCCTGTACGTCCAGCAGGGCGAACCCGACCCCGAGGACAAGAAGGCCAAGCCCCGGCGCGCCACCATTCCGCGCGGGATCGAAGGCGACAAGATCACGCTGGACCAGGCGCTGGGCCTGCTCTCGCTGCCGCGGGTCGTCGGCATCCATCCGGAAACCGGCGAGCAGATCGAGGCCGGGCTTGGCCGCTTCGGGCCATACGTGAAGATGGGCGCGGTCTATGGATCGCTGGACAAGGATGACGACATCCTGACGGTCGGGCTGAACCGGGCGGTGGACGTGCTGGCCCGCAAGCTGGCCTCGGTCCGCACCATCGCGCCGCACCCCAAGGATGGCGAGCCGGTGATCGTCCGCAAGGGACGGTTCGGACCGTATATCCAGCATGGCACGATGGTGGTGAACGTGCCCCGGGGCGAGGCCATGGAGGACGTGACCCTGGACCAGGCGGTGGCGCTGCTGGCCGAAAAGGGCAAGCCGCTGAAGCCCAAGGGCAAGGCCGCGGCGAAGAAGGCCCCCGCCCGGAAGACGGCCGCCAGGAAGGCGCCGGCCAAGACCGCGGCGAAGAAAGCCGCCCCGGACGGGGATGCCGATACGCAGGCCAGGGCCGCGAAACCCCCGGCGCGCAAGGCCGCCGCCCGCAAGACCCCGGCCGGCAAGGCAACGGGCAAGACCGCGAAGGGCAAGGCCGAACCCGGCGAGGGTGCCGGGCCCCGCACGCGGCGCACGGCGACCGAGGCCGGCTGACGATGGGGGGACGGAACCCGTCCGACCCTCAGCCGACCGCCTGCCCGTCGCCCGACGTTCCGCCGACCGATCCGCGCCCCCCGGCCCCGCCGCAGCCGGGCGGGGGCCTGCCGGACCGCGAGGCGCTGCGCCGGTTCGTCACCGAGGCCAGCGGCCGTGTCGGCAAGCGCGAGATCGCGCGCGCCTTCAACCTGGGTCCCGAGCACAAGGCGGCGCTGCGCGCCATGCTGCGCGAACTGGCGCTGGAGGGCACGCTGGTCCCGGCCGGCGCCAGGCGCTTCCGCGCGTCCGCCGCCATGCCCGAGGCCGCGTTGGTGCAGGTGACGGGCACCGACCCGGACGGCGACCCGATCGCCCGCCCCGTGGTGTGGGATGGCGACGGCCCGGCGCCGGTCGTCTTCATGCATCCCGAGCAGAAGGGCCGCCCCGCGCTGGCGCCCGGCGAGCGGGTGGTGGCGCGGCTGAAGCGACTCGGCCCCGGCCGGTACGAAGGCCGCACCCTGCGCCGCCTGACCGATGCGCCGGGCCGCATCGTGGGCGTGTTCCGCCCGACGACCCTGTATGACGGCCCTGGGCCGCTAGCCCCGCCCCGCCGGCACGCCGAGGCCGGGCGCCTGGTTCCGGCCGACCGCCGGGCGAAGGCGGAATGGATCATCCCCGCGGGCGAGACGATGGGCGCCGAGGCCGAGGAGGTCGTCGTGGCCGAGCCGCTGCCGCTGGCGGGGTCCGGCCTGAAACCCGCGCGGATCGTGGCCCGGCTGGGCCCGATGGGCGATGCGCGGTCGGTCAGCCTGCTGGCGATCCACACCCATTCGATTCCCGACCAGTTCCCCGCCGAGGCGCTGTCCGAAGCGGAACGGGCGCGCGGCGTGTCGCCCGAGGGTCGCGAGGATCTGCGCGACGTGCCGCTGATCACCATCGACGGGGAGGATGCCCGGGATTTCGACGACGCGGTCTATGCCGAGCCGGACGGCGACGGATTCCGCCTGATCGTCGCCATTGCGGACGTGGCGCATTACGTCCGCCCCGGATCGGCCCTGGACCGCGAGGCGCGGCGGCGGGGCAATTCGGTCTATTTCCCCGACCGGGTGGTGCCGATGCTGCCCGAGGCGCTGTCGAACGGATGGTGCTCGCTGCGCCCGGGCGAGGATCGGGGCTGCCTGTTCGCCGAGATCTTCATCGACGCGGCGGGGAACAAGACCCGCCACCGCTTCGGCCGCGGCATCATGCGCAGCGCCGCGCGCCTGACCTACGACCAGGCCCAGGCGATCGTCGGAAACGTGGAGGAGAGCCAGCAGGAAACCGGCCTGCCGGACGGGCTGATCAACACATTGTTTACGGCGTGGCGCGCACTGTCGACGGCGCGCGCGCGGCGTGGCACGCTGGATCTCGATGTGCCGGAGCGCGTGGTGCGACTCGACACGTCCGGGCGGATCACCGCCATCGAACCCCGCCCCCGTCACGACAGCCATCGCCTGATCGAGGAATTCATGGTGCTGGCCAATGTTGCCGCCGCCGAGGAACTGGAACGAAGGCGCCGGCCCTGCCTGTATCGTATCCACGCGCCGCCTTCGCCCGAACGGGCCGAGGCGATGCGCGACAGCCTGTCGGCCATGGGGTTCGACCTGCCGCCGCCCGGGGCGCTGCGCGCGCGCGACCTGGGCGCGGTGCTGGCGCGCGCCGCGCAGGGCGAGGCATCCGGCCCCGCCAGCGGCACGCCCGTCAGCGGAACCCTGGTCAGCGAGACGATCCTGCGGGCGCAGAGCCAGGCCGAATACAGCCCCGACAATATCGGCCATTTCGGCCTGGCGCTGCCGGCCTATGCCCATTTCACCAGCCCGATCCGCCGCTATGCCGACCTGCTGGTGCATCGCGCCCTGATCGGGATGGGCACGCAGCCGGCCGACGGCATGCCGGCCGCCGACGCCGCATGCCTGGACGAGATCGGCGAGCAGGTCAGCACCGCCGAGCGCCGCGCCGCGCTGGCCGAGCGCGAGACGACGGAACGCTATGTCGCCGCATGGCTGGCGGACCGGGTCGGGGCGGAATTTTCCGGCCATGTGTCGGGCGTAACCCGGTTCGGCGCGTTCGTGACATTGACGCAGACCGGCGCCACCGGTCTGGTACCGGTATCGACCCTGCCCGACGATGTCTGGACGCATGACGAAAAGACCCAAACCCTGCGTGGCCGCCACGGTGGACTGGCCTTGCGGCTGGGCCAGCCGGTCACGGTACGGCTGGTCGAGGCGACACCGGTGACCGGCGGGCTGCTGTTCGCCCTGGTGGGCGCGAATCCAGCGGCGGCGTCCGGCCCGGCGCGCCGCGCGCGTGGCACGCGCCCACGCTGATGCGCGCGCCATCCGTTCCCGTTCCGGCGGGCCCCGTTTCGGCGGGCTGGATCCCCGCCCCGCTCCGTGGGGCCGGGCGACGGGTCACGTCCGTGATCCTGCCGACGCGCACGATCGCCATCATGCTGATCGTCATCCACCTGATGACGCCCGTCCTGGCCCCCGTGGCGGCGCGCGCCGCCGGCACGCCCGCGCCACCCCCGCCCCCCCGGCCCGCGCCGACCCCCGGACAGGATACGAGGAGCCAGGATACGAGCCAGATTCTGGTCCAGGCGGACCCGGTGCCCCAGGCGGGCCAGTTGGACGCGGACATGACGATATCGGTCGTGAACGCGGCCCTGACCTTCCTGCTGCCCCGAACGCTGGAGAGCCACACGCCGCGCGATTTCTGCCTGTGGGGCCTGAACGGGCTGAGCGCGATCGACCCGTCCCTGACCGTCGTCGAGCAGAAGGGGCCCGAACAGAAAGGGGCGAACCAGAACGGGATCATCCAGCTTTCGCTGGGGCAGGAAATCGTGCTGCGCCTGCCCGCCCCCCCCGATTCCGACCAGGCGGGATGGACGGACCTGACCGTGCGGTTGATGCAGGCCGCCTGGGCCCGGTCGGGCACGGTGCGCGGCGCCGGCGCGGACGGTCTGATGCAAAGCTTCTTCGACGAACTGTTCAACCACATGGACCCGTATTCGCGTTACGTCGCGCCCAGCCCGGCCACGACCGACCGCGACACGCGCACCGGCGGCGAGGCCGGGACCGGGCTGACATTGGGCCGCGACGCACGCTCGATCCTGATCACCGGGGTCAATGCCAACGGGCCGGCCTGGCCGGCGGGTCTGGCGACGGGCCAGCGGCTGTACGCGGTCAATGGCCGTTCGACCCGTGACCAGGCGCCCGGAACGGTCGCCCAGTGGCTGCTGGGTGCGCCCGGCAGCACGGTGACGGTGACGGTTGGCGACGGGCGCGCCCGGCGCACCGTGACGCTGCGCCGGGCCTCGGTCCCGCCGGAGACGGTCTTCGCCTATGCCGCGGAACATATGGTGGTGATCCGCGTCACCGCGTTTTCGGCCGACACCGCGCAGGAAATGAGCCAGTACCTGGACCAGGCATCCGACGACCAGCACCTGCGCGGACTGGTGCTGGACCTGCGCGGCAATCGCGGCGGGGTGCTGCAGCAGGCGGTGACGGCCAGCGCGCTGGTGCTGGACCAGGGCGTGGCGGCGATCACCCACGGGCGGGACCCGGAGGCCAACCATGTCTGGGCGGTGCAGGGCGGCGACATGACCGGGGGCGTGCCGATCGTGGTGCTGGTGGACGGGCGGACCGCCAGCGCGGCCGAGATCCTGGCCGCCTCGCTGGCCGACCACCGGCGCGCCGTGGTGGTGGGCAGCGCCACGCTGGGCAAGGGACTGGTGCAGACGATCGGCCAGATGCCCGACGGCGGTGAATTGTTCGTGACCTGGAGCCGCGTCCTGGCGCCGCTGGGCTGGCCGCTGCAGGGGCTGGGCGTCATGCCGCAGGTCTGCACCAGCCGGGGCGAAAGCGACCTGGAACGGCAGTTGCAGGACCTGGCGGCCGGCCAGGTGGACATGCGCGACGCCGTCCAGGCGACACGCGCCACGCGCTATCCCGTGCCGGTGTCGCGCATCCTGGACCTGCGCCGCGCCTGCCCGGCGGCGATCGGCACCGATTCCGACCTGGATGCCGCGCGGTCGCTGATCGACAATCCCGCCGAATATCGCGCCGCCCTGTCCGCCATCCCCGAGGAGAGCCCCTATGCGCCGCAGGCTGAATAACCCGCCGGACGCCGGAGCATGACCGAGGCCCGGCTGCGCACGGGGCTGTGGGCCGCCGCCGTGATCCGGCAGGCGAACCAGGACGGCCATCCCGCCATGGTCCTGCGGCGCGGCGATGCCGATGCCGGGGGCGTGCTGGCGGTGCTGCTGGGCCGCGACGGCCGCCTGTCGGTGCTGGGCCAGACCCGCGCGCCGGACGGGCGTCCGGCCTGGATCCGCGGCACGGGGACCGATCCGGTCGACCAGCAGGCCGCCGACGCCTACGTCGCCCGGCAGGTGAACCGCGACCCCGATCTGTGGGTGCTGGAATTCGACGCGCCGGACCTGATGCCGCCTTTCGAGGCCGTGCTGATCTGACCGCCGCCACCCCCCGAATTGTGTGTCAAATGCCACACAGCCGGACCGGCCCTGTCACAGGCATGCCGCATTCGGTGGTATGCATGGCACCTATGGATTGCCATAAGCCCATCTTTCGGCAAAAGAAGGCAATGACTGAAAGGCCTGCCGAAGGGCGCGTTCACTCGACCGGACAGCATACCGGTACCGTCCGGCGAAGGGAGAAGAGACATATGACAGTGCGGCACGGATTGCTTGCGGGGTCTTTCCTGGCGGCGACGCTCGCCTTCGGCTCTGTCCTGTCCGTTGCCCCGGCCCATGCCCAGCCGGTGCAGGGCCTGTATGTCGCCGGCGAGGGTGGGGCCAGCTTCAACCAGGACCAGCGCGTCCGGTCCTCGCCCAATTTCCCCGACGGACGCGACAGCTACCATACCGGCGCGACCGGCATCGGCAGCATCGGCTGGGGGCTGGGCAACGGCTTCCGCGTGGAGGTCGAGGGCGACTACCGCAATAACGGGCTGAAGAATTTCGGGTCGGCCGGCGTTCCGTCCAGCCATGTCGGCGGGCGGCAGCAGACCTATGGCGTCATGGCCAATGCGCTGTTCGACCTGGATATCGGCAAGAGCTGGCTGTTCCCCTATTTCGGCGCCGGTGTCGGCTATGCCTGGCAGGCGATGAACGCCAGCGTGACCGCGCCCAATTTCAGCCAGCAGATCGGCGGTACCTTCGGCAACTTCGCCTATCAGGGCATTTTCGGCCTGGCTTTCCCGGTGCCGTGGGTCGTCGGGCTGTCGGCGACGGCGGAATACCGGTTCTGGACCATGCTGGGCCCGCAATCGCATGGCGCGCGGTCGATCGGCACGGTCGGCGGGTACGACACCACCCGTGCCTACGGCCCCGCGGCCGGCAACCGCGACACGATGACGGACTTCAACCATTCGCTGATGCTGGGCCTGCGCTACGAATTCAATCCGGCCCCGCCCCCGCCCCCGCCGGCCCCCGAGCCGGCCGCCCCCGCCCCGACGCAGAGCCGCACCTATCTGGTGTTCTTCGACTGGGACCAGGCCGTGCTGACCGATCGCGCGCGCGCCATCGTGGCGACGGCGGCGCAGGCATCGACCCGCACCCAGACGACGCGGATCGAGGTCGACGGCTATACCGACAATTCCGCCGCCCATCCCGGCCCACGGGGCGCGCGCTACAACATGGCGCTGTCGGTCCGCCGCGCGCAGGCGGTCCAGGCCGAGTTGATCCGCGACGGCGTGCCCGGCACGGCGATCGACGTCCACGGCTTCGGCGAGACCCACCCGCTGGTGGCAACCGGCCCCAACACCCGCGAACCGCAGAACCGGCGGGTCGAGATCATCCTGCACTGACCGGGGCAGGAGGGCCCGCACCGCCTTCATGTTCCTGCGTCAACTGACCTATCTGATCGCCCTCGACCAGTTCCGGCACTTTTCCCGCGCCGCCGAAAGCTGCGGCGTTTCGCAGCCGGCCCTTTCCGCCGGCATCCGGCAGTTGGAAAACGAGCTGGGCGTTGCGATCATCCACCGCAATCGCCGCTTCCACGGGCTGACCGACGAAGGACGGCGCGTGCTGGTCTGGGCGAAGCAGACCCTGGCCGCGCTGGACGGGCTGCGGCAGGAAGCCGCCTTCGCGCGGGATGTCTGCGGCGGTTCCCTGTCGATCGGCGTCATGTCGCCGGCCCTGCAGACCGTTCCGCTGCTGCTGGAAATCTTCCGCGACGCCATTCCGGGCCTGCACCTGGAAGTCCTGTCCGGCACCGCCGCCGACATCGCGCACCGGCTGCGCGAACAGCACCTGCATCTGGGGGTCATGTACCTGGACCAGATCCCGGCGGACGGCCCGTTCGATACGCTACCGCTTTATACCGAGCAATATGTGCTGGCGGGGAGCGCGTCGGCCCGGATGCCGGCCGGACCGTCCTGCGGCTGGGCCGATGCCGCGGACCTGCCGCTGTGCCTGTTCAGCCGCACCATGCGCAGCCGACAGATCGTCGATGCCGGCTTCCTTGAGGCCGGGGTCAGGCCGAGCATCATACTGGAAACGGATTCGATCAGCGTCCTGCATTCCGAACTGCGGGCGGGGCGGCTGTGCAGCATCCTGCCGGTGGCGGCCCTGCCGGAAACGGTGGGGGATGCCGGCCTGCGCACCATCCCGATCATGCCCTGCGTCGCGCCGCAGGTCGGCATCGTGAAGCTGCGCCAGCCGGTCATGTCGCCCGTCCTGTCGCGCATATGGGACGTCTGCGGCCGCCTGCAGGCCGGCGACGTCTTCGCGGCCGTCTGAACACACGCCGCCTGTCGCCCGGTCCGGGAATGACGCACGCCCCCGCGATCAGACGAACCGTTCCCGCCGCATCCAGCTTTCGGCCATCGCCGGCCATTCAACGGTCTGCGTCCCGGGTGCGCCCAGGCCGAAACCGTGCCCCCCGGTGGGAAACAGGTGCCGCTCCACCCGCACGCCCGCGCTTTCGCAGGCCGCCTGCAAGATCGCCGTGTTCTGCGGGTTCGAGACCGGGTCGTCCGCCGCCTGCGCCAGAAAGAAGGGCGCCAGCCCGGAATGGACATGGGTCTGTACCGACCAGCGCGCGCTCTCCACTGGGGTCGGATGATCGCCGATCAGCACGCGCCGGCTGGATGTGTGCTGATATGGCGGCTCCAGCGTCACGATCGGGTAGACCAGCATCGTCAGATCCGGGCGGCCGGATTCCCGGTCCAGGGCGTCGATGGGCGCGTAGTCGAGCCGTTCGGCACAGGCCGTCTGCATTCCCAGCAGATGACCGCCGGATGAAAAGCCCAGTACGCCGATCCTGCGGGGATCGATACCGAGATGACCGGCCTGACCACGCATCGTCCGGATGGCGCGCCCGGCATCCTGGAACGGGGCCAGGCTGCCGGCCGCCCAGTCCTCGGGGGGCAGGCGATAGGTCAGGACGAAGGCCGTCACACCGATCGAGGCCAGCCATCCGGCGGCCGGCATGGCTTCCTTCTGCACCTCGATCCGCCTGTAGCCGCCACCGGCGGCGATCAGCATGGCGGCGCCGTTGGGACGGGCGGGGCGCAGCACGGTCAACCGAGGAATGGCGACCCGCGTGACGGCACCGGAGGCCGAGACATGTTCCCGCCCGGTCGGGCCGCCCCCACCCGGCGGCGGCCCGGGCCAGATCGCAAGGCCCGACGGCGGGGCCGGCCGGTCGTCATCATGACCGGCCCCGCGGTGGCGGGGCCGGAAGGGTTGCGTCCGCGCGCATCCGGGAAACGCGCCCCCGGCCAGCGCCGCGGTGGCCGCCACGAAAGTACGCCTGTCCATCACCCCTCGCTTCCCCACTGCGGCCGGTGTGCCCGGCGCCATCATAAGCAGCCTTTATCACGTGATCACAACAAACGATTGGACCTGACGGGCGGGCGCACCCAACGTCGCCACCCTGATGAGACCCGCCGCCCGCCGCGCCGCCGCCGTTCAGCCAGGAATGCCTGTGGCGCCGCATATCGCGCAACGGCTGTCATGGCTGTATGCGCCGTCGAAGGAAGATTTCGCCTTCGCGCTGCGCACCGCCCTGGCGGCCATCCTGTCGCTGCTGATCGCCATGTGGATGGAATTGGACAGCCCGCAATGGGCGCCGCTGACCGTATGGGTGGTGGCACAGTCGTCCCGGGGCGAAAGCCTGTCCAAGGCCCGCTGGCGGGTCGTGGGCACCCTGGTCGGCTCGGTGGCCGCCATGGCGCTGGTCGCCGCGTTTCCGCAGGCGCCGGGCCTGTTCTTCTGCAGCCTGGCCGTTTGGATCGGCCTGTGCTGCGCCGTGGCGACCCTGCTGGACAATTACCGCGCCTATGGCCTGATCCTGACCGGCTTTACCTCCGCCATCGTCGCCACGGGCGCCATCCTGGAGCCCGACCACGTATTCGAAATCAGCATGGCCCGCACCAGCTATATCCTGCTGGGCGTGATCTGCGAGGCCACGCTGGCCGTCATATTCATGCCGTCACTGCTGGCGCAGGCCCGCCGGACGCTGCATCTGCGCCTGGCCACCACGTTCGGCGAGACGCGCGCCGCCGCCGCCGGCCTGCTGGAGGGCGACATCCGGCCCGATGCGCTGGGCAAGGTCCTGATGGACCTGGTCGCATTCAACAGCCAGATCGAATTCGCTGAAATCGAACTGGAACCCGGCAGCCGAACCGGCGACCACGCCCGGGCAGCCCTGGCGGGAATGCTGGTCATGCTGGCCCGCGCGCGGGGCCTGTCCCTGCTGGCCGCCGGGCCGCACGCCGACCGCACCGCCCGGGACGAGGCGCGCGCGGTGGGCCACATCCTGCGGGACAGCCGGCTGGACGGATCGGACGCGGCCCGCACCCCACCCCTGCGGCACGCATGGCAGGACCGGCCCGCCGCCATGGACACGGCAGAGGATTCGATCCTGCCGCGCCTGTTCACGGCGCTGCTGGACGATACGGATCACGTCATGGCGGAAATCGTGGCCAGCGACCGGCCCGTGCGGGGCGATCGTTTCCGGTTCCGCACCGTCTCGCGCCGTCATGCGGTCGAGGCCGTGGAAAACGGCGTCCGCGCCGGTTGTGCGATCATCGGCGCCTGGCTGATCTGGGAGGTCACGGCCTGGCAGCACGGTCCCGCCTTCGTCTCGTTCGTGGCCCTGGTCTATGGCCTGCTGGCCACGCGGGAAAACCCGATCCTGGCCGGCATGCCGTTCATGACGGGCGGCCTGTACTGCGCGCTTGTCGCCATGCTGTTCGTGTTCCTGGTCATCCCGGCCATCACCGCGCCGGAAGTCCTGGTGCTGGCGCTGCTGGTGCCCATGACGATCGGCGGCCTGGCGGCCCGGA
The DNA here is from genome assembly GCF_000021325.1 of Gluconacetobacter diazotrophicus PA1 5. GTDB lineage: Bacteria > Pseudomonadota > Alphaproteobacteria > Acetobacterales > Acetobacteraceae > Gluconacetobacter > Gluconacetobacter diazotrophicus. Next base: position 1,842,898 of record NC_011365.1, read on the forward strand.
ACGCCCGGACGGCGGGCTACGCGTTTTCGTTCAACATGTTCCTGCCGGTGCTGATCGGCCCGATGAACCAGGCACGCTATGACGAGGTCTCGTTCCTCAACACCACATGCGCCTTCCTGCTCAGCATCCTGTTCGCGGTCCTGACCTATCGCGTCATCGTGCCGTTCCGGGTCGATTCCCATATGCGGCGCACCGCAGCGTGGACCGAGCGGCGCCTGCGCGGCGTGGCCGGCCGGCATGCCCGCCTGTCCGGCCATCAATGGCTGGCGACCACTGCCAGCAGCCTGGTCCGTATCCTGCGCAACGCCTCCGCCGTGCCGCCCGACATGCTCGCGCAGTACATGCAGGCCCAGCTTCGCGCCATGACGGTCGGCACCTGCGTGATCGAACTGCGCACCATCGCCCGGCAGGACCACCTGCCCGGCGATGTCAGGACAGCCCTCTGGTCATTCCTGGACCAATGGAAAAAGGGCCATCCCGGACTCCAGGCCGTCCAGGCCTGGATGGATGACAGGCAACGGGAGACACGCGACGAGGACGAGAGGACCGAGATGCGCAGGATCATATCCTGCCTGCATCTTATCCGGATCAGCGGCTGAACCGGCAGGCCGGTCGCCTTCTACCCGATCGGCCTGGATCGCGCGTACCATGTAGCGTTGAGCAGGATCAGGGTCACCACGACGGTCGCGGCGCCGCCGACCGTCAGCATCAGCGCCGGCGCCAGGCCCGTTCCCAGGAACGCCGCGATCCAGGTTTGCAGCAGGGCGTTGCCGGCGGCGATCAGGTTGCCGCACTGATAGGCCAGCCCCGGAAAGGTGGCCCGGACCGACGGGGGCGAAAGCTCGCTCAGGTAGGCGGGCACCACGCCCCACGCGCCCTGGACGCAGAACTGGATGCAGACGGCACCGGCCGCCAGCCAGAAGGCGGAATGGGACAGCGCCCACAGCGGCAGGAACGGCAGAGTCAGGATACCCGCCAGGGCGATGCTGTACTGCCGGCCGATCTTCTGCGACAGCACGCCGAAGAACAGGCCGCCGGCGATGGCGGCGATGTTATACAGCACCACGATCAGCGTGATCGTGGGGTGCGGCAGCCCGCGCTCCAGCCCCAGGAACACTTTCGGATACAGGTCCTGGGACCCGTGGCTCATGAAGTTGAACGCGGCCATCAGCGTCACCGCGAACAGGCAGAGCGCCGCATTGTTCCTGACGATGGACCACAATCCGGGCGCGCGCACGGCGTCGGTGCCCTGCTGGCGATGGCGCTGCAGCCATTCGGGGCTTTCCGGCACCCGCACCCAGATATACAGCGCGGCCACCAGCGCGCCGCCGCCGAGGATGAACAGTCCGCGCCAGCCCACGACAGGCAGCAGCAGGAAGAGCAGCGATGCCAGCAGATAGCCGGCAGGATAGCCGGCCTGCAGGATGCCCGACGCGGTACCGCGCCATGACCGCGGAATGCTTTCCATGAGCAGGGACGTGCCCACCCCCCACTCGCCGCCCAGCGCCACGCCGAACAGGGCGCGCAGGAACAGGAAGACGGTCACCGTCGGCGCGAAGGCGGACAGGATCTCGATCACGGAATAGACGACGATGGTGGCGATCATCACCGGCTTGCGGCCATACCGGTCCGCGGCATGCCCGCACAGGAAGGCGCCGATCGGGCGCGTCAGCAGCGTCAGCGTCGGTGCGAGCAGGATGCTTTGCAGCGAGACCTGGAAGCTGTGCGCGACGTCGTCAAGCGTGAACAGGACGATGAAGAAGTCACAGGCATCCAGCAGCCATGCCAGCAGCGAGGCCGCGACCACATGCAGCGCCGTCGCCCGGTCGAAGGCCGGGTCGCGGGCCGGGCCCAGCCCGGACGCCCGCGATGCCCCGCCCGGCCCGATCGTGGCCGTGGCGTCACCGTTCATGCCTGTCTCCATCTTGCTGGTACATCCTTCGTTTCACCGCCAAGGGTGGCAATAGCCTGATGCCGCCCAGAATCGCACCGGGAATCACCGATGTCTCTCCCGGACGCATCACATATTCGCATTCGGGACTCAGGATCAGGCCCGGAATGGCGGGCCGTTGCAAGGTGCCGGTGCCGGCACGCAAAGCGCCGTGTCTTCCACACGATTTTTCTGGAATGTCCACATGCGGGAATCGACCGGCGGATCATCGGCCGCCTGCGCCGGCCCCGAACCCCGCCTTACCCTGGCAGCACGTTGACGGACTGTACCCGCCAATGGTCGCGCGCGACCAGCATCGTGCGCGTCGCCGGCACGATATCGAGACGGGATTCCATCGCCGGCGTGCCGCCCAGCGCCACCAGCACCATCGCCCGCACGACGGCCGGGCGCACGGCCACCACCAGATGATCATGGGTGTGCGATACCTTCGCCATCCATCGCGTCACCCGTCCGAACATGGCCGCCCGGCTCTCGCCGCCCGGCGGCGCGAAGGCCGGATCGCCCAGCCACTGCACGACCTGGTCCGCCGGCAGGTCGTGCAGCGCCTTTCCCGCCCAGTATCCGCAATCGCAGTCGCGCAGGGCGTCATCCGGCTGGACGGCCCGGCCGCTCCAGGCCTGTACGGCGGGATGGTCCGCCCCGCTGGTGATGATCGGCACGTGTTCGGGCCATGACAGCGATCCGGCGAGCGCCATGTCGCAGGGGTCCGACGGCCGGGGCAGGATGCCGCGCCGCAGGGCCGCCGGCGGCGGCAGGGCCAGGCAGGTCATGCGTATCATGCCGGCCGCCATGCGGACAGGGCCTGTTCCAGGCGAGTCCATTCGTCCGGCCGGCGCGGCAGCCCCAGGCGCAACCATGACGGCCGTTCGGGGAAGGCGCGCGCCACCAGCCCGCGCTGGCAGAGGAACCGCCACAGGGACGGCGCCTGTGCCGCCCGCGCCAGGACAAACAGGATCGATTGACCTGCCACCTCGATATCCTCCCGTGCAAGGCAGCGCGCCAGCCGCGCCGCATCCGCGCGCACCCGCCCGCGCGTGGCGTCGCGCCATGGACGATCCGCCAGCGCCTGGCACCCCGCCGCCAGCGCCAGCGTGCCGACCGCCCATGCCCCCATGATGTCGCGCAGGCGCCCGGCCAAGGCGGGCGCGGCCAGCGCGAATCCCAGCCGCACGCCGGGAAGTCCGTAACTCTTGCCGAACGAACGCAATACGATCAGGCCCGGATGCGGCAACAGGGGCGCGATGCTGCAGGATTCGAAATCCGCAAAGGCCTCGTCGACGATCAGGATCCCGCTGTACGATGCGCACCGGTCCGCCAGGGCCGCGAGCCACGCGGCATCGCACACGCGGCCGTCGGGATTGTTCGGATTGCACACGACGCACACGCCGCCCGGCACCGCCGCCGCGTCTTCCAGGTCCTGCATCCCTGTGACCTCATGAATCCGCGCGCCGGCCCCGCGCCACGCGTCGGCATGGCCGCCATAGGTGGGGCCCAGGATCGTTACCGCGCGCGGTCCCAGCAGGAACGGCAGCAGGGCGATCAGCATCTGCGTGCCCGGGCCGGCCGCAACGCAATCGGGATCGGCCACGCCATAGGCTTCGGCGGCCACCCGGCGCAGCCTGTCCTCATCATCCCGTTCCGGCAGGCGCGTCAGTGCCGCGCCATCGGGCATCGCGAACGGATAGGCATAGGGACTGATCCCCGTCGAAAGGTCGACGAACGGCGCCGGGGCATCGGGGAATGCCCGCATGACCGCGCGGACCTGACCGCCATGGGCGGGCATGGGGTCCATGAACGTGGCCGGCACGCTAGGCTGTCATATTCGAATGGTTTCTGCGGCTCAACGATTTCCTCCTTTCCGTCGTCTAGCAGAATGCGTGACGGGGTCAAATCGACCGGGAGGTATCGACCTGGCCCGGTGTGCCGGTCAAGGCGCGCCGGACAGACCCGCGACCGGCCGCGCCAGGGCCAGCAGGGCCTCGATATCGACATGCGCCTCCAGATGGTCGGCCAGGGCGTTCAGGGCGTCATCCACCAGGTGGCCATGGTCGCGCGGCGATATGCGCGCCGTCCCCAGTCGCGCCAGCAGCGCGGCCCGGGCGGCCCCCGTCCGGAATATCCCGTGCAGATAGGTCCCCCACACGCGGCCATCGGCCGACACCGCCCCATCCGGGCCGGACCCGGTGCGGGCGAAGGGCCGGGTTCGATCCGGCCCATCGGTCCGGCCGACATGGATTTCGTAGCCGCTCAGGGATGCCCCTTCCGGCAGCAGGACGCCGGCGACTTCGGACAGGCGCTTGCGCCGCGTCAGCACCGTTCGCACATCCAGCAGGCCGAGCGCCTCGACCTCGCCCTGCGGTCCCTCGACCCCCTCCGGGTCGGCGATCGTCCGGCCGAGCATCTGGTATCCGCCGCAGATCCCCAGCACCCGCCCGCCGCGCCGCACATGCGCGCGGATGTCGGTATCCCATCCTTCCTGACGCAGGACCGATAGATCAGAAATCGTCGCCTTCGATCCGGGCAGGATGATCAGGTCGCATACCGGCAGGGGCCGCCCGCGCGGCACGATCCCGACGGACAGCGCGGCCTCGGCCCGCAGCGGGTCGAGATCGTCGAAATTCGCGATCATGGGCAGGTGCGGCACGGCGATCCGAAGCGCGCCGGACGCATCGCCCCCGGCAGCCAGGTCCGCCGCGTCCTCCGCCGGCAGGGCCTCGACCCGCGTCAGGTAAGGTACCAGCCCCAGCGGCCGCCAGCCGGTATGCGCCGCGATCGCCGACATGCCCGTCGCGAACAGGGATGGGTCGCCGCGCATGCGATTGACGATGAATCCCTTGATCCGGTCCGCATCCGCCGGGTCCAGGACGGCCTGCGTGCCCACCAGGCTGGCGATGACGCCCCCCCGGTCGATATCGCCGATCAGGACGACATCGACATCCGCCGCCTGCGCGAAGCCCATGTTGGCGATGTCGCCCGCGCGCAGATTGACCTCGGACGCCGAACCCGCGCCCTCGACCAGGACGACGTCGGCCTCGCGCGCCAGGGCCCCGAAGCTGGCCAGGATTTCGGGCATCAGGGCCGGCTTCATCGCCTGATAGTCCCGCGCCCGGGCCGTGCCGCGCGCCCTGCCGCCCACGACAAGCTGGGCCCCGGTCGCACTCTGCGGTTTCAGCAGGACGGGATTCATGTGCACCGACGGCGCGATACCGCATGCCAGCGCCTGCAACGCCTGTGCCCGCCCGATTTCGCCGCCATCCGCGGTGACGGCGGCGTTGTTGGACATGTTCTGCGGCTTGAAGGGCCGTACCCGCAAACCGCGCCGCGACAGCGCCCGCGCGAGGCCCGCGACCAGCACCGACTTGCCCACGCTCGACCCCGTTCCCTGGAACATCAAGGCGCGGGCCATCAGAATTCGATCCCCTCCTGCGATTTCACGCCGGCCCGGAAATGGTGTTTGACCAGGGTCATCTCCGTGACCAGGTCGGCGTCCGCGATCAGATCCAGCTTCGCGTTGCGCCCGGTCACGACGACATGCTGCATCGCCGGCCGGGCGCGCAGACCCGCCAGGACCCGGTCGAGCGGCAGATGGTCGTAGCGCAAGGCGATGTTGAGTTCGTCAAGGATCACCAGCGCCACGTCGTCGCGCGCCAGGGCGGCCCTCGCCACGTCCCATGCCCGCGCGCAGGCGGCGATATCGCGGGCACGGTCCTGGGTTTCCCACGTGAAGCCCTCGCCCATCGTGTGCCACTCCAGCAGATCGTCGAAACGGGCGAGCGCCGCGCGCTCGCCCGTCTGCCATGCGCCCTTGATGAACTGGACGACCACCACGCGCCGTCCATGGCCCAGCATCCGTAGCGCGAGCCCGAAGGCCGCTGTCGATTTGCCCTTCCCCGGCCCGGTATGAACGACCAGAAGCCCTTTTTCCACGGATTTCCCCGCGACTTCCCGGTCCTGGATTTCCTTACGCCGTCGCATCTTCTCCTGATGGCGAAGGTCGAGACTGTTACCTTCATTTTCGGAATCGGTCATCCGGCGGTCCTTAAGGGATGACGGGGCGAGGGAATGCCGGACGACCGATACCGGCCTGTGTCAGGCCGTCATCCGTCTTCCCTTTTCATTCCCTTCCGGGAACTATCGCGGCAGAGGCTACGCGACACACTATAAGCTGTCAAAAACGCCGTTTCACGCGCCGTGTTGGCATGAGGTTTGCTCGGACATCGCCTCGGCCTGCCGCATTCGTTCCGCGCATGCTCACGAATACGTCATCTCATATACCGCACCTTTCCGTGATTTCGGGGGGTTGTAATGCCAAGTAATTTATTGGAGTATTGTTTAGGCGCTACACGCGCCGATTACGTTTTTGTTTCACTTATCCGGTTTTGCTTGTAATGCACCGACTTTTTTTGGTAGAAAATCTCTCTATCATTGCCACATCAGAAAGACTTTCCGCCAGGGCGCGACTGACGTCCATCGGGAAACCCCTTCTGGCTCTGGTCATTGCAGGCGCGATGGTAACGGCAACGGCTCACGCCCGTGAAGAACACGCAGCGCCCCATGCGGCACCGGCGCCCAGGGGCGGCGGCGGGGGGCATCCCGGATTCGGAGGACGCCCGGGGTTCGAAGGACATCCGGGAATGGGCGGGCACCCGGGCTTCGACGGCCATCCGGGCTTTGGCCACGCGGGCGGACGTCCCGGTTTCGGTCGCGGCCCCGAACGATATGGCTTCCATGGACGGGACGTGCATCGTTTCGGGGACCACGATCTCGCCATGTGGCGCGGCGGTCACTGGGGCCGGGAATATCACAACGGCCGATATGGCTGGTGGTGGAATACCGGGGGGGGGCCTGGTACCTCTATGATGCGCCCGTCTACCCATATCCCACGGTCGTTTCCGAGACGATCGCCGAGGAGGCCATGAACGGAGGTGAAGGCATGGGCCCCGCCGCGCCGCCCCCCCATGGCGCTCCCGCCCCCCGTGCAGGTCCTGTATTACTGCAACGCTCCGGCCGGCTATTACCCTCAGGTCCAATCCTGTCCCGGTGGGTTTCAGCCCGCTTCACGCTGATCCTTCCAGACATTTCCATGACACGGAGATTCCATGATGTTCAAACGCAGTCTGGTCGTCGCCTCGCTGGCGGCGCTTGCCCTTCAGGGATGCGCGGAAACGCCGTCCGGTCCGACGGTCCAGGTCATGCCGCCGCCGACCAAGCCGTTCGAGATCTTCCAGGCCGACGACAGGTTATGCCGGAACTTTGCCGCCAGCCAGGTGGCGGGACAGGCTGAGCACGCCAACAATCGCGCCCTCGCCGCCGGCCTGATCGGCACGGCCCTTGGGGCCGGTCTCGGCGCCGCAGCGGGCGGCGGGTATGGCGCGGGCATCGGCGCGGGCGGCGGGGCGATTGCGGGAACGGCGGTCGGTTCGTCGGGCAGTGCCGGCGCCCAGGGCGGAATCCAGGGCCAGTACGACACAGCCTATGCCCAGTGCATGTACAGCAAGGGCAATATCGTCCCCGGCGTAACGCCGCCCCCGCCGCCCCCCGGCGCCTACGGACCGCCGCCCGGCCCGGCCCCGTATCCCACGGCTCCGCAGCAACTGCAGTAACGGCACCCGGCCCTGCGAACCCTTGTCCGGTTGGCCCGTTCGGCCCGACCGGACAAGGACGGCAGCGTCAGGATGCGACGAGACGCTCGACAGGCACGGGCATATGGTGACCCCAGCCGTTCGACCAGTTTGCTCTCGTCGACCACCACCACGTGACGTGCTCCCCGAATTTGGGCCAGCGCGAGCTGGAATCTCCCGGGGTCAAGGCTCAACCGGCAGGTGTGCCGCAGAGCCGTTCAGCAGCGATATCGGCGGCTTGTTGCCGATGGCGCTGTGCGGTCGGACCTCGTTGTAGTCCTGACGCCAAGCCTCCATTTTTGCCCGGGCGTCGTCAAGGCTCATGAACCAGTGCGTGTTCAGACACTCGGCCCGGAATTTGCCGTTGAAGGACTCGATGAAGCTGTTGTCGGTCGGCTTGCCCGGGCGGGAAAAGTCGAGCATGAAGCGTCCCGGGTTTCCCGGAGGCCATTTGGTTTGAGTCATACCAACGGTTATAGACACAGACCTGTGTGAGCCCACTTTCTGAGCCCGATGGATCGGATGGTGTCAGGCAGGGCGGCAAGCTTGTTCCAGGCGGAACAGGCGGCGTCGATGATATGATCGATGCCGTCGAAGACGGTATTGGACAGCCAGTTGGCGCGCAGGAACTGCCAGACATTTTCGACCGGGTTCAGTTCGGGCGCGCGGGACGGCAGGAAGATCAGGCTGACATTGCGGGGTAGCTTCAGTTTACTGGTGGTATGCCATCCTGCGCGATCAAGCAGCACGACAGCGTGGGCACCGCGGGCGACGCAGCGCGAGATTTCCTCGATGTGCAGCCGCATGCTGGCGGTGCCGATGAACGGTAGCGCCAGGCCGGCGGCCTTGCCGCGCGCAGGGCAGATCGCTCCGAACAGCCAGGCATTGTCGTAGCGCTGGTCGGCCGGCTGGCGTGGCCGCGTGCCGCGCCGGGCCCATTGTCGGACGATGCCGTTCTTCTGGCCGATGCGGGCTTCGTCCTTACATGAGGGTTCAGGTGTCAACGTATTTTCGCGATGGCGTGTCTCCTGTCCCTATGGTCTTAAGTCAGGTGCTTTTATGGGCTCGGGGCCCTTCCGTATCGCAGCAGCGGCTGCATCACCTTACATGCGGTCGGATCGCGCGAGCGACCCGCACCATAATGCCTCTTGCACGAGGCTCTGCCCCGACGACGCGCGACCCACCTGAAACGCGGTAGCGTGGCGCTACCAAAGAAGAAGACGGTCGCGTTCCCCGTATCGCCGCCGACGACTGATCGGCCCGCGGCACTTCTGTCTATCTATTCTGCGGTCGTTCCGGTGCCGAATGCGAGACCGTCCGGTATCGATCCTGTCTCCACATAGCGCCAAAGCGCAATCAGAAGCTTTCTCGCCATGGCCACGATCGCAATGCGGCGTGTCCGCCCTTTCAAGGTGCCGACGCGCTCACGAAACCATGAGGCGAGCCCGCTTGCGGGCTGATAGCGTAGCCAAAGCCAGGCGAGTTGGATCATCGCCGTCCGCGCTCGCGGGTTTCCGGCCCGGCTGATGCTTCGATCACGATCCATGCTGCCACTTTGATAAGGCATAGGCGTAATGCCGACGTAACTGGCCAGTTGGCGACGGTTGTCGAAGCGGCGATAGAACACCTCCCGAACGAGAACGGCAGCGAAATTCTCGCCGATGCCGCGGATCTGTTTCAGCGAGACGATCTTTTGAGTCACACGGTCATCCATCGCTGCGGCGTCCAGTGTCTTGGCCCGTTCAGTTTCCAGTTCTCGGATCAGTTCCAACGCCAGGAGAAGCCGACGACGCAGGCGGTCGAGTTCAGCACGAAGGAACGGCGGCAGTTCCCGCCCGTCGCCCGTGCGCAACGCGGCGACGTCGCGTTCCCAGGACCGTAACGACGGTCTACCCCGGATGCCCTGGGTAAACAGCAGCGCCTCTATTCTGTTTTCGATACGCAGCCTTTCCTGAACAAGGTGTTCGCGTTCGCGGTGTGTACGTTTGGCATCCTCCTCGTCGGGCGTCGGCACACGCACCATGCTGCATATCTGGCGATCACCATTAAGCCATGCCGCAAGAACACGCAGCATGCCTTCCGCGTCGAGACGGTCCGTCTTGGCCCGACGTGCGCGACGATTGACCAGAATGCTCGTGGGCTCAAGCACATACGCGGCGATGCCGTGCGCTGTCAGCAAACGATACAGCCAGAAGCCATCGCGGCCGGCCTCGAAACAGCATGACACCTCCGCGACATCACCCGGCTGGGTCGACGCGCGCGTTTGAAGCTCCGCGATCAATTTCAGCAGCCCTGAGGCGTCTCCACCTTCGAGGCGATGCAATCGGGATTTCGTGGCTCCCGAGATAGTCTTTACCGCGACAAGCCAGGAGGAAACGCTGAGTTCGATGGCAATGTGAATGGCGTTCTCGGATGACATGGCAGGAACTCCCTCGTCATTGGTGCTGACACGCTTGAGATTGAGCCTTTCTTGCCGGCGGTGTCTGCCCTCATAGCATCTGGAACCAGATCTCGATCGGCTTGCCCTTGGGCAGATGGCCGGTATGGGCATTCAGGATGCGGGGGAAGTTTTTTTGAATGCCTCCATGACGCCAGCGTCCTGACCCGGGTGACGTGGCCGGGCGCTGACATAGGAAAAACCAAGCCGTTTCAGCAGAGTGGACACATGACGCTCATGATAGACGACGCCGAAGCGCTCTTCGATCACGCGTTGCAGATCGACCCGGCGCCAGCGCACCACGCCATCGCGCTGCCGATCCGGGCCTGCCTCGACCAGGGCCTTCAATTCGGTCTGCTGTGCGACACTCAGACGGCAGGCCGGCCCTGCGTGCAGATGATCGCGCAGGCCATCCGGCCCTTCAGCATTGAAGCGGTGAACCCAGTCCCGCAGCGTCTGGCGGTCCATGCCGCCCACGCGGGCCGCATCGGTGCGGCTGGCCCCGTCACGGATCGCCGCCAGGGCCAGAAGCCGGCGCGCAGCGTTCGCGTGCCGGCTGCGCGCCGCAAGTCGCCTCAGATCAGAGGCCGAATAGTCATCCCGTAGCTTCACCGCTCTCGTCATCAGCCAGATCCTCCCAAAATCAAGAGAATCAGAGCCGGCGCCGTTCGTCACTTCACACACGAGTCAGTGGCTACGGCCTTTGGTATCACGCAGCCATATCGATGATCTCGAGGGCTGCATAGTAGTTGGCTTCGGCCTCGGCGGGTGGGATATAGCCGATGGGGCCAAAGAGGCGATGGTTATTGAACCAATCGACCCAGCGCAATGTTGCCATTTCCACGGCCGATACGGTCGGCCAGGAAGGCTGCCGCCAGATGACCTCGGCCTTGTAGAGGCCGTTGATGGTCTCGGCCAGGGCATTGTCATAGGAGTCCCCGACGCTGCCGACCGAGGGTACCAGATCGGCCTCGGCCAGGCGCTGGGTGTAATTCATGGCGAGGTATTGGACGCCCCTGTCACTATGGTGGATCAAGCCATCCTCGGGTCCGGGCCTGCGGGCATGGATCGCCTGCTCCAGGGCGTCCAGCACGAAGCCGGCGGTGGCTGACGTGCTGACCTTCCAGCCGACGATGCGCCGGGCATAGGCGTCGATCACGAAGGCGACATAGACGAAGCCGGCCCATGTGTGGACGTAGGTGAAATCGACCACCCACAGGGCATTCGGCCGGCTCACGCGGAATGCGCGGTTCACCTTGTCCAGCGGGCACGGAGCCTTGGGATTGCTGATGGTCGTGACCGTCCTCTTCCCTCGCCGAATGCCGGCTAGGCCCATGGCACGCATCAGGCGTTCCACGGTGCATTTGGCCACCTCAATGCCTTCACGGCGCATCTGATGCCAGACTTTGCGCGTCCCGTAGAGCTTTGAACTGGCGTCATATACCCGCTTGATCTCGTCCTTCAGTTCGTCGTCGCGCCGGGCACGCGCAGGCCGCCTGGCGGGGTCCGCCAGACGGACAGCATGTTCGTGATAGGAGGATGGGGCAATCGCCAGTTCGCGGCAGATCGGCTCGATACCCAAGTCCTCGCGATGGGCGTCGATGAACGCCATCATCATTTCCCGCGGCGGTCGAGCTCCGCCATCGCAAAATACGCCGATGCCTTGCGCAGGATCTCGTTGGCGCGGCGCAACTCCTTGACCTCGCGCTCAAGTTCCTTGAGCCGAACGCGTTCGTCACCAGCTTGCCCCGCCGGTCCCGCTCGCCGCCTGGCAACGACCTTCCCCTGTCGCATGCCCTCATCCTGAAGGCCGCCCTGCTGACGATCGGCTATATTGAGGAAAACGGCCCGATCGGCCTCACTCCAACCAAGGCGCTCAAGCGCTATTTTGTCGCATGGGCCGCCGAGGCATTTGAATGGCCCGGCTATATGGTCGAAGACCTCTACGCCGTCAACAAAGTCCTCAATGAACACGATTTCCCGCCGCTGGTGATCCTGCATGAGGTTCTGCTCAGCGCGAAGCTCGCACGGCATTTCAAGGGCACCCTACGACTGACCGACCTGGCAAGAAAGCTCCAGTTGGAACCAGCCCGGCTCTGGATGCTGTTGACGACCCATCTCCTCTTTGTCGTTGACCACAGCCCTTAGCAGGCTGTCGGGTTGGGGTACCTGGCTCTGGCGATCTGCGGTAAGCTTTCAGGATGAGCAGCTTCATTCCGTTTGATCGATCGCAGCCGTATCTTCTGCCGCCGGATCTGAAGTCATGGCTGCCGTCGGACGATGTGGCGCATTTCATCGTGGCGGCGGTAGAGCGGGTGCCGTTGAGGGCATTTTCCGTTCCTATGCGGACTGGCGGCAAGGCGCAGTATCATCCGCGCCTGATGCTGGCGCTGCTGATTTACGCCTATGCGAACGGCGTGTTCTCATCGCGTCGGATCGAACGGGCGACATATCGTGATATCGGTATGCGCTTTGTGGCGGCGAACCTGCATCCTGACCATGACACGATCGCGACGTTCCGGCGCGGCAACCGCACGGCGATCGAGGCAGCGTTCATGCATGTACTCCTGCTGGCACGCGAGACGGGACTGGTGCGGCTTGGCACGGTGTCGATCGACGGCACGAAGATCGATGCCAATGCCTCGAAATACCGTTCCATTCGTTATGATCGCGCGAAAGAGCTGCGCGAGAAACTGGCCACCGATATCTCCACCCTGATGGAACGGGCAGAGGCGGCGGATACAACCGATGTGGATCATCAGGCGTTGCCGGAGGAACTGGCCCGGCGGGAGGCTCTGAAGGCAAAGCTGGATGAAGCCTGTGCGCGACTGGAGGCGGAAGCCCGCGAGCAGGCCAAGACCGCCCGACCAGAATATGAGCGCAAGAAGGCAGCTTTTGATGCGAAGCGGGGACGGCGCGGTCGGCCGCCGAAAGAACCGGACGATGAACCGCCACCAGACCGGCAGATCAACCTGACCGATCCGGACAGCAAGCTGATGCGCCGCTCCGACGCGCATGAATACCGGCAAGCCTACAATGCCCAGGCCGTGGTTTGTGCCGAGGGCAGCCAGTTGATCTTGGAAAATGGCGTCGTTGCGACGACGGCGGACGCGCCCAGCTTCGCCGCCACCATCCTGGGTATGGAGGAGAGGATCGGCCTGCCACGAACCGTCCTCGCCGACACGGGTTTCGCCAGCGGCAAAGCCGTCGAAACGTTGCAGGCCAGCGGCGTGGACCCGCTGGTCGCCATCGGACGCCCTGTGAATCGGCGCCCTTATGACTTCCGGCCAGAACCGCCACCCAGGGAGCCGCGCCGGATCACCGAGCCCTGGCGCCTGGAAATGAAGGCCAGGCTGCAACAGAACCCGGCAAAAGCCCTTTACGCCTTACGCAAGCAGACCGTCGAACCGGTCTTCGGTATCATCAAGAGCGCCATGGGCTTCACCCGTTTCCATCTCCGTGGCCTCCCCAACGTCGCAACAGAATGGACGCTCGTCGCCCTCGCATATAATTGCCGTAGGATCACGCGACTGACGGCCGCATAAACGCCGTCGTCGCCATCACTCATCACTACGGCAGCGCCCAATCCGACAGCCTGCTTAGAGCCCGATCCGAAAGTTCTTCAACCGTGACAATGCCTTGCTGTCCGTCGTGTGAGCATTCGGATCGAGGCGATCAATGTCCATGCGGTTGAGGAAGCAATGGATTGTTCCCAGTCTTTGGCGAGCCGCCTGCACCGTCCCAGCCATGCGAATGTCCGTTCAACCACCCAGCGGCGCGGCAGGATCTGAAAGCCCTTCGCCGTATCGGACCGCCTGATGATTTCAAGGGTCCATTTTCCCATGGAGGCGAGCGCGGATCGCAATTTGTCGCCAGCATAGCCGCCATCAGCGAAGATGTGGCGCAGCCAGGGAAAGCGCCTGCGTATCGCTGCCAGGACATCAACAGCCCCATCACGGTCCTGGATGTCGGCGGCATGAACGAGGAGAAAGATCAGGAAGCCGCAGGTATCCGTCACAATATGGCGCTTGCGGCCCTTGACCTTCTTCCCCGCGTCATAGCCCGAAAGCCCGCCACTTTCCGTGGTTTTCACCGACTGGCTGTCAATCACGCCCGCGCTCGGAGAGGCTTCACGCCCCTCGATCTCGCGCAGGCTCATGACCAGCACCGTATTCATGACTTCGAACACTCCGGCACCACGCCAGGCGTAAAAATAGCGCCTGACGGTCGAGACCGGCGGAAAGCATTTCGGCAGCAGGCGCCACGCACACCCGGCCGAGGCTATGTAGAGCATCGCGTTGACCACCTCGCGCATATCCGTAGTGCGGGGGCGACCGCCCCGTTTCGCCGGGGGTACAAATGGCATGATCAAAGCCCACTCCCCGTCCGTCATATCCGATGGATATCGCAACCCTTCCCGGCTATGTTCACGTCGGGCAATACCAGTCCATGTCACCATTCACTCCATCTCTTCGCAAAGACGGATGAATCACAACAGGCTGGTATTGTTCAAAAACTTTCGGATCGGGCTCTTACACCCGGAGCGATGAACCACTGTTCGGCAACTGGGATATCTTTCTCAACGTCATCAATATCGAGGCCCACGTTGCCGTCACTGAAGAGCGGTTATGTTCGGTTCTCTACGGCGGCGAGGAAGAGGATATCCGTCGCCGGGATTTCAAGCTGACCGCCAGTCTGTATGTGCATGTCCTGCGTCCGCTATGCTGGGCAGGATTGCTCCACGAGCACCGAACAGGCACCGGCTTCAGCAGGCGGGAATTCTATACCAAAACGCCCTTATGGCCAGCAGCGCTCAAACTCGAGACGGATCGACACTTGCTGCCGGCGACGCGTCACTGACCATCGCCAGCCGCCAACGCGGGTGCGCGTTGCAATGGCTGCGCCCGGAGACAGTCTCGCCCAATACGAAAGGCGGCTCCCGGAGACCGGAAGCCGCCCATGGTACTCATCAACAGATCTCACTCGGCTGCGACCGCATCAGGACCGTCGGTCATGCGCGCCGCCCCTTCTTCCCTGTCAGTTGGCTCCGGCGCATTCGCGGTCCGCAGAGCCTCGGGTAGCCAACCAGAGCCGTCCAAGAGCCGCTCGGCGGCCTGCGCCATGTCGGCCTTCTTCAGATGGGCAATACGGTCAGCAGCCTCATCGCCGCGTGCTTCGCGCACGGCTGCAAGGATACGTGCCTTGGTGACACGGCCGAGATAGATGTTTGGTCCCGGGATTTGGTGGTGCATTATTTTCACATGAGTGGAAGGATGCGCTATGGGCCAGGTTCACCACGGAAGCGCCACGACGACAGCGGCAGTCCGTCGAGCGATACAACATAGTCAAGAGAGCCTGAGGGTTCTGGCGAAACGCTACGGGATCAACCCGAAGACGGTCGCCAAATGGAAGGGGCGGACCGATACGTCGGATCGACGCACCGGTCCGAAGGTCGCATCCTCAACCATCCTGTCGACCGAAGAAGAAGCGATCGTTGTGGCCTTCCGTCGCCATACCCTGCTGCCTCTTGATGATTGCCTTTATGCGCTTCAGGCGACGATCCCGCATCTGACGCGATCTTCCCTGCACCGTTGTTTTCAGCGCCATGGGATCAGCCGCCTGCCCGAGACCGAAGGCGACAAACCAAAACGGTCGAAGTTCAAGAGTTATCCGATCGGCTATTTTCACATCGACATTGCTGAAGTCCGCACTGAAATGGGGCGCCTTTATCTTCTGGTGGCGATCGACCGGACCTCGAAATTCGCTTTTGTCCAATTGCACGAGAAAGCGACACGTCGCGTTGCCGGTGACTTCCTGCGTGCTCTGGCCGCTGCGGTTCCCTACCGCATCCATACCGTGCTGACCGATAACGGCACGCATTTTACCGATCCGGCCGGCAATGGATGGACACCCGAAGACATCAAGGCCATGCGGGCGGATGGTGTCCTGTTCCGGTGCCACTCTTTTGAACTGGCCTGTGCTGATCTCGATATCGAGCATCGACTGACAAAGCCGCGACATCCCTGGACGAATGGCCAGGTCGAGAGGATGAACCGCACGATCAAGGACGCCACCGTCAAGCGCTTCTACTACGAAACACATGACCAGTTGCGTCAACACCTCGCCGACTTCGTTACCGCCTACAATTTCGCCCGCAGGCTCAAGACCCTGCGCGGCCTCACTCCATATGAATTCATTTGTCAGCAGTGGGAAAAAGAACCATCACGGTTCATACATAATCCGCACCACCAAATCCCGGGACAAAACATCTAGCTCATCCGTCATCGGCCGGGCTACCGGCGGCTCTGCTCTTTCCCTTCCTGCCTGTCGCACTGAATTCCTTGATCCTGGTCGCGACCGGACTGTTGTTCCACAAGGCGATGGGCCGAACCTATCCGCATCTCATTCCTGCGCCCCAACCGGGAAGCCAAAGCTCGGGCCAAGTGTCGATGGAAGACATCGACACCGCTCTCGCGGCCGCAGGTGACACCTTCGACATCGACCCGGACGACCTTCGACGTCTGCTGTCTCTCGCCGAACAGAATGCGATTCGCAGATCAATAAACAGCACGCAAAAATCACGAAGATAATATTCGACACGACAAAATGCGAACGTAACAATACCTACACTTGATGTTCCGCGTGAGCCGCCCCCAGTGCAGAGCGCACCATGATTGCAATGTAACTCCCGAAAACCGCAATCCTGATGAAGTGGCTCGACTAGAAACGTAACGAAGACCTACCCGCGTTCAGTCTCTTCCCATTCGGGTAATCACATGGCTGGTGTCCAACCGACTGCCCAGCGCTGCCTGTTCCAATTGGTTGCGCAGGGCGTCAATCTCCGACTTCAGTCGCATCAGTTGTTCTGGCGTTCGTCCCGTTGCCTCCAGGATACAGGCCGGGATCGACGCTGCTTGCGCCTCGAGCGCCCTGCCCTGCGACGTCAACGTCACCCTGACTTGGCGTTCGTCCTTCGTGTCGCGTGTTCGTTGAAGCAAACCACCCGCCTCCAGTCGCTTGATCAGCGGCGTCAGGGTACTGCTCTCAAGCGCGAGTTTCTCCCCGATCTGCCCCACCAGCAGCCCATCCTGCTCCCACAGCACCGTCATTACGAGATATTGTGGATAGGTTAGGCCGATCGCATCCAACAGCGGCTTGTAGACGCGGTTGAAAGCGTGACTGGTGGAATAGAGCGCGAAGCACAGGAAATGCTCCAGGGTCGGGGCGCCAGGCATGGCAAGTCTCCTTCGAACCCTTCCACATAAGTCGCACACGATTTTATCGCCAGCGCATAGCTGGCGGATCAGCCATGCAAAATTCCACATATCGGACGATTTAGTCGTGTGCGATTTAATATCCATCGAAAGCGAACGGAGCCGGATCTTCCCGCCCGCGCTTCCGAAAGCAACGCGTCGCCAGAAGGACCGAACCATGTCCGTAAATGTTCTCTACCGCACTTCCGCCCGCGCCACCGGTGGCCGCGATGGCCGTTCCGCCACCCTGGACGGCGCGCTGGACGTCAAGCTGACCACCCCCAAGGAACTGGGCGGGCCGGGCGGCGACGGCAACAACCCCGAGCAGCTTTTCGCCACCGGCTATGCCGCCTGCTTCCTGGGGGCCATGAAGTTCGTGGCATCGCGAGGTGACACGACCAAGGTGCCGGCCGACGCCACCGTGACCTCGACCGTCGGCATCGGCCCGCGTTCCGAAGGCGGGTTCGGGCTGGAGATCGCCCTGGCCATCGCCCTGCCGGGTGTCGAGCGCGCCGCCGCCGAGGACCTGGTCGCCAAGGCCCATCAGGTCTGCCCTTATTCCAACGCCACGCGCGGCAATGTCGACGTGAAGCTTTCCGTCGTCTGACGGCGCTGCCCTCACCGGCCCATGACGGGCCGGTGAGTTCCCCTTCTTCTTCACGTAAGAGTTCCTCGCCATGACCTCCGAACTATGGGCCCTACTGGGATCCGCCATTCTCTGTCTTGTGCTGCCCGCGCTATATGGGCCCCTCTATTCCCGCCAGGTCGGACAGGCCGGCGTGATCGGCAACCGCGAGAGCCTTGCCGAGCCGACGGGCGCTGCTGGTCGGGGTCTGCGCGCGCACCGCAACCTGATCGAGAATCTGGTACCATTCGCCATCGCCGTGCTGATCGCACGCGCCGCCGGCATTTCCAACGGGACGACCGTCCTGGGCGCTTGGCTGTTCCTGGGGGCACGGATCGTACATGCCGCGAGTTATGTCGCCGGCATTCCAGGTGTCCGCACCCTGGCGTGGGTCGTGGGTGTCATCGGTACAGTGCTGATCATCGTCCAGATTTTCTGATCGTGTTTCCGAATCGCCCGAACTTTCAACTGGGCGGTGATGGCTTCGAACAGGATTTGTCGAGGGACCGGGGCACCAACAGGCGTCGGAACCACACGAATGCCGCGCACTCCGGCGCAGGTTCGTGGATAAAAAAACCACGAACCGACGACAGGATGCTCAATCATTCAGCGTTTCGGCTGGCTTGATGTCAGGCCATTCATAACAAACTGCCAGGAGCTTTGCCCGGAACATCGAGAGTAGCGGCCTCACGGTCTGCCTTTTTTAGCGGGGGCCTCAGCCACACCGCCAACCCGCTGCACCTGCCGGGCCACGGTGCGCACGCCTTGGTCTATCTGCTGGAACCGCGCTCTGGTCCGCTCGGGCCATCAATGACGGCGACAGGACATATTCACCTGCTGGCTGGGTGATCCGGGCCGCAATGCGCCCAACCTGCTGCGCCACGTCCCTCCTGAACCCCGAAACACGTCTCTTTCTGAACGATTGGGAGGCCCCCGCGCGGCGCAGCTCCGGGATGTCACGCTTGTGATAATTCGCCGCACCATGCGTATTGTTTAATATAGACGATCGGTCTAATTATCATTCCATGGATGCTGACCCTATCCCGCGCCGACGCGGACGCCCCCCGAAATTGGCCGACGATTATGGGCAGACGCGCGATCGCCTGATCCGCGCAGGAGTCGTCGCCCTGACGGAGCAGGGATTCGCGGCCACCGGGCTGGAGGGGCTGCTGCGCGGGGCGGGCGTGCCGAAAGGGTCGTTCTATTATTATTTCGACAGCAAGGAGGCATTCGGCCTCATCCTGATCGAAACCTACGCCGCCTATTTCAATGCCAAGCTGGATCGCTGGCTGACGGACCGGCAGGTGGCACCGCTAGATCGCCTGCGCAATTTCGTCGCAGACGCGACGGCCGGTATGGCTCGGCATGATTTCCGGCGCGGCTGTCTGGTCGGCAATCTTGGGCAGGATCTCGCCATTCTGCCGGACGCCTACCGCCAAGCCCTGCGCGACGTGCTGAAGGGCTGGGAGACACGCCTGGTCGCCTGCCTGGAGGAATGGGGCAGCCCGACAGCCGCAGCGCAGGCGGCGTTTTTCTGGACGGGGTGGGAAGGCGCCGTCCTGCGCGCCCGGCTGGAACGTGGACCGCAGCCGCTCACCCTGTTCCTCGACGGGTTCCTGGCCCTGATCGAAGCCCGATAGGGGCGCACAAACCGCCAGAGCCTATACATATTATTTTGTAGACGATCGGTCTATATGGAAAGGAAGCCGTGACATGTTCGACGCCCTGATGATCGAAAAAACCGCAGACGGAACACAATCGGTCCATGTCGGGCCGGTGGCCGACGACCGGCTGCCTGACGGCGACGTGACAGTGCGCGTCGAATGGTCGACCCTGAATTACAAGGATGCACTGGCCATCACCGGCCGCGGCCCCGTCGTGCGGCAGTTTCCGATGGTCCCCGGCATCGATTTCGCCGGCACGGTGGAAACCTCCGCCCATCCCGGCATTGCCCCAGGCGACCGCGTGGTGCTGAACGGCTGGGGCGTGGGCGAGAAGCACTGGGGCGGCCTGGCCGGAAGGGCCCGCGTGAAGGGGGAGTGGCTGGTGCCGCTGCCCGACGCCTTCACCACGCGCCAGGCGATGGCCATCGGCACGGCGGGCTATACCGCCATGCTGTGCGTGCTGGCGCTGGAACACCAGGGCATCACGCCCGATCGCAGTCCCGTGCTGGTAACGGGAGCGGCCGGCGGCGTGGGCAGCGTGGCCGTCATGCTGCTCGCGCGCCTGGGCTATCACGTCGCGGCTGTGACCGGCCGCCCAGGGGAACAGGACTACCTGACCGAACTGGGTGCCTCCGAGGTCCTGCCGCGCGACGGGTTTTCCGGACCAAGCCGCCCGCTGGAAAAAGCGCGCTGGGCCGGAGCGGTGGATGTCGCGGGCGGAGCGGTGCTGGCGAATGTCTGCGCCGCCATGCTGCCCGACGGTGTGGTGACCGCATGCGGGCTGGCCGCCGGAATGGATTTTCCGACGACGGTCGCCCCCTTCATCCTGCGCGGGGTCACGCTGGTTGGCATCGACAGCGTGATGTGCCCCCGCCCGCGGCGCCTGGCCGCATGGCGCCGGCTGGCCGAACTGATCGACCCCGCGAAACTGGAAGCCATGGTCACCGAAATCCCCCTGGCAGACGCACCGGCCACTGCTACAGCATTGCTGGACGGCAAGGTCAGAGGGCGCATCATCCTGCGCGCACCGTGAACTTGAAAAACGTGCTTCGTCAGATCAAGGCGGGCGGCATCAATTTTTATAGTGGGGGGCGTTCGCTTGTAGAGCGCTCACGCTTTACATGTCATGTGGAGATTACCTCAACCTTGTGACCCTGCCTGCGCAGAATGACATCCCGCTGCAAACAGCTCGGGCAGGCTGGCAATCATGAAGGCTGACGCATAAGTACCCTTTGCATCGTGAGCCCATGCGGCAGCAAACACCACAAAGGCTGCGCCCAGTTGATGCCCCCATCATGATCCAGTCATAGATTACCGGAGCATCACGCTTGCTGAACGCCCGATTAATAAGATCCACCGTCGGCATCGTTTTGCTTATCATCCAGGTTTTCTAAGCACGCTTCGCGCCCTTGCCGGCGGATTTTCCTCCGCCAACAGCGCCCTCACCCTGCCCACGCCGAGCGGCGGATGACACTACAGAAATTTCCCGCGTGGAAATGCGGATCCTTGTCGGCCAAGACGTCGGCCTTCACGTTGCCAAATGTCGTCTCCGGCTTGTGCTTGATCCCGTCATAAAAGGCCTGGATGATATCTTCCTTGAAATGCGCGCCACGTGGATGCGCCCGCACCACCGCCTCGCGTTCCTGATCGCTGTATTCGGGATAGGTCAGTCCCAGCACGTCCATTTCCACACCTGCGGTCACCAGCGCCACGACGGGATGCATGTGTTGCGGGATCCCCGGCGTCGTGTGCAACGCGATCGCCGTCCACACCAGATCTATGTCGGATTGCGCAATCCCATGGCGGTACAGGAAGTCCCTCGCCGCATTGGCGCCATCGACTTCGAAGCGTTCATGGGCACTGCTATGCGTGTGGGTCAGTCCCATGTCGTGGAACATCGCTCCGGCATAAAGCAGTTCCGGATCGAAGCGTAGGCCGCGATGCTGACCAGCCAGCCCGCCGAAATAGAAGACGCGACTGGAATGGTGAAACAGCAGATCGCCCGCCGTATCGCGCACCAGTTCAGTGATTTCGTGGGCCAGAGCGGTGTCGGGAACGCTGATCGTACCGATGGTCATTTCGGGATGTCCTTTCCATGTCGTGAGGTCAGAGTGTGCCGCCCACGCTTCGTCTTCAATTGACGTATCACGTCATATTCTGCCATTTCAGGGCGGATCAGGACATGGAGGCCGGAATGCCTACGCCCAGAACCATCGCCATCCTGGCTGTTAATTTCTGCTGAGATTTGACCCTGGGTTTTCATCGAGAACTGACCCGGCCTTTGGTTATCTCTGCTATGTTTTATGGGCTGGTCAAGCGGTTGCCTTTTCCTTCCGGTTCCTGGGGGCGGCGGAGCTTGCGCGGAACCGGTAGCTGTCATTTCCGGTTTCGAGGATATGACAGTGGTGGGTAAGGCGATCGAGCAGGGCTGTCGTCATTTTGGGATCACCGAAGACTTCGCCCCATTCGCTGAAGCTCAGATTGATGACGCTGGTGCGCTCGTAGAGACGGCTGAGGAGATGGAACAGCAGGGCACCGCCTGATGCGCTGAACGGCAAATAGCCAAGTTCGTCCAGGATCACGAGATCGAGGCGCAGGAGACGTTCCGCGATCTGTCCTGCGCGATTGGCGGTTTTTTCCTGTTCGAGGGCGTTGACGAGGTCGACCGTGGACCAGAACCGTATCTTCTTGCGGTGATGTTCGATCGCCTGCACGGCAAGTGCGGTGGCCAGATGGGTCTTGCCGGTTCCTGGTCCACCAATGAGGACGACGTTGTCGGCACGGTCGATGAAATCCCCGGCATGGAGTTGACGGACCATGGCCTCGTTGACCTCGGCGGCCGAGAAATCGAACCCTGCCAAATCTTTGTAGGCCGGGAACCTGGCAGTCTTGGTTTGATAGGCGATGGAGCGCACCTCTCGCTCGGCGAGTTCCGCCTTCAAAAGCTGGAAGAGGACGGGGATGGCGGCCTCGAATGCCGGCGCACCCTGTTCGGTCAGTTCGGCCGTGGCCTGGGCCATGCCATACATCCGCAGGCCGCGCAGCATGACGACGAGGGCACCGGCCGCGGGATCATGACGCATGACGGGCCTCCCCGCGCAGGGCGTCATACCGTCCGGTATCGGCCTGAGGCTCGCGTTCGAGCACCAATGCCTGCGGCGCGTCGAGCCTGGGTGCTCCTGTTTTGTAGAAGTTTGCACTTAATCTGACGGACGGCTTGAAGTGGCCGGCGTGGATGCTACGCGTTCATGTGGTGTTCGACGTGGCGCCCGATATCTTTTTCGCGGGCGTGGTGGGCTGCGTCAAGGAAGGTTTGCATCGGGGTTTTGCCGAAGCAGTATCGTCCCTGGTGGGTGCGATTGCGGTTGAAGTCATCCATCCATTCGTCGAGGTCTGCCTGGAGTTCGTGGATGCTGTCGTAGATCTTGCGGCGAAAAGTGACACGATAGAACTCGTCGAGCATGGTCTTGTGGAAGCGCTCGACGATGCCGTTGGTCTGCGGGCTGCGCGCCTTGGTGCGGGTATGGTCGATGTTCTCCACCGCCAGATAGAGTTCGTATTCATGGCGGTCATGAGAGCCGCAGAATTCGGTGCCCCGGTCGGTCAGCACGCGCTGGAGCGGGAGATCGTGCAGCTCGAAGAAGGGGATGACGCGGTCGTTGAGCAGGTCGGCAGCGGTAACCGGGGTCTTGCGGTCATAGAGCTTGGCGAAGCCGACCTTGCTGTAGGTATCGACGAAGGTCTGCTGGTAGACGCGACCGACGCCCTTCAGGGTGCCGACATAGAAGGTATCCTGGGCGCCGCAATAGCCGGGACATTCGGTCTCGAACTCGCCCCAGGCCTCCTTGTCGGCCTTGGCCTTCTCCAGGGCCGCAAGCTGGCTTTCGGTGAGGATCAGCCGTTCCTGGGCCATCTTGGCTTCGAGCGCCTTGAGGCGGAGCTTCATGGTAGCGAGGTCGTGGCGCAGCCAGATGCTGCGCACCCCGAAAGGAGAGACGGTGACGCCGCGCTTGAGCAGTTCGTTGGCCACGCGGGCCTGGCCCCAGGCCGGTTGTTCGATGGCGATCGCGACCACTGCTTCCTCAACCGCCGGCTCGACGCGGTTTTTCAGCAAGGGTTTGCGGCGGGAGAGTTCCTGGAGCGCGATTTCGCCGCCTTTGTCGTAGAGCTCCTTGAAGCGGTAGAAGCTGTCGCGCGAATACCCCATCATCTTGCAGGCCTGGGAGACGTTGCCCAGTTGCTTCGATAGTTCCAGCAGGCCAACTTTGGCGCGGATGATCTTCTGGTCACGGGTCATGAGGATATCCTCCGATGGCTGCGGCGGGGGCTGCGTCGCCCGGCCACTCCGCCCCCGCCGCAGCCCTGGTTGAGCTTCAGCAGACACCATCCGTCAGATTTAGTCGAGACTTCTACAGTTATCTGGTCCTGTCCGCGCGTTCCGATCTGGACCTTGCCGCCCAGGTGAAAGCGCCGGGGGCAACATGGCTGGATCATCGACTGGTGGAACGCAAGCCCATGGACCTTGCCCGCACCGGGTTCGGGGCCGAGGTGCGGCAGGCGATGCAGGAGCGCACCCGGCATCTTGCGGATCGCGGGTTGGCGTCATTCCAACAGGACGGATCAGCACGCTACCAGCGCAACCTTCTGGCAACGCTGCGTCAGCAGGAACTCGATCAGGTGGGCGCAAAGCTCGCGCAGGAAAGCGGGTTGACCTACGAGCGCAGCATTCCGGGCCATTTCGTCACCGGCCAGTATGTGAAACGTCTCAGCCTGTCCTCCGGGCGCTTCGCCATGATCGACAACGGTATGGGCTTCCAGCTTGTGCCCTGGGCACCGTCGCTGGAAAAGCAGCACGACCGTTATGTCGATGGCGTCGCCCGTGATGACGGGGGAGTCGACTGGCGACATGACCGCAAACGCGATCTTGGGATCAGCATGTGAACCACGCTGCCCGTTCTTTTCACGCTGTCGCCCGCCTCGGTACACTCGACGCAGTTTCGGTCTTGTTCCAGGAAAAGTTTTTCGGTCACATCATGGCTTTTCATGGAGGGTTTCCATGCGTGACCGCCTGAACGTCTCCCTGCCCGTCGCCATGATCTCGCAGATCGGTGACCTTGCCGCGCGTCGGAAGGTGACGCGCTCCGCCGTGGTGGAAGCGGCAGTCGCCTCGCTCCTGTCACCCGATAGCGCCGCAAAAAGCGAAGCCGCCCTGACACGACGTCTAGACCGGCTCACGCGCCAGATGCAGCGCCAGGAGCGTGACCTGATGATCGCGCTGGAAACACACGCCCTGTTCATCCGCTTCTGGCTGGGACAGATGCCGCCCCTGCCCGCCGAAGCCCAGGCCGCCGCCAATGCGCTGGGTCAGGAACGGTTTGCCCGGTTTCTGGACACGCTGGGACGGCGGCTGTCTCAGGGGCGGTCGTTTCGTGACGACATCCCGCTCGATATTCCCGCCATGCGTCAGACACCTCCGACACCGGGGACAGAAACGTCATCCTCATGATGGTGCCGCGCCAATTCGATAAAGCGGGCGAGAACAGGATCGCTTTCTCCATCCCGCCAGCACAGGGTGAGATCGACTGTCGTCGGGCCGCTTTCATCCATGATGGGCCGGAAGACGACGCCATCCATTCTGATACCCGTAGCACCTTCCGTCACGAGCAGAATCTTATCCCCGTGACGGACAAGCGCCAGCAGCCGGTCGATGGCGGCGTCGTGAAATATGATACGCTCGGGCAGAATGCCATGCAGCAGCACGAGCTTGCGAAGCTCCATGCCTGCACCACGACGCGGGAGCGTCAGGAGACAATGTGACAGGCCGGGCCACATCACCGCCGCCCGCGCCGCGAGGGGGTGATCCCGCGCGATAGCCACCAGCACTCTTTCCGGCCCCAGCGGGACGCCTCGGGCGGCCCAGCCCTCGCCCGCTATGACGATCGCGGCGTCGAGGCGGGAGGCCGCCACATCCCGCAGCAAAATCTCGCGTGGGCCGTCCATGATTTGGAGGTCCACATCGGGGCATACGGTCTGATACCGTTCAAGAAGGTTGGCCACCACACCGTTGCCAAAGGACACCTGCACACCAAGGCGGAGCCTGCCCACCACCCCGTTATGCCGCAGGCGTAGATGCAGCATGGCTTCGTCCATGCCATCCAGCACGGAGGCGGCTATCTTCGTGAACGCCACACCCGCCGCCGTGAGTTGCGCACCGGTCCGCATTCGCTCGAACAGGGGAATGCGAAGCGCATGCTCTAACGCCTGGATGGAGCGCGTCAGCGTGCCCTGATCGACTTCCAAGGCCAGAGCCGCCTGACGCAGGCTACGATGCTCCGCAACCGCGATCACTCGCCGAAGATCGCGGATGTTGAAGCCATAATCGTAAACTTTTCCGTGCATGTTTCAGATGATCGCAGGACACCATGGCTCTTCATAGAAGCTGTATTTCCCGTTTTCTTTAAGGATTCGAATGAAACCGGGAAAATTAAGATGCAAGCCACCAACGAGTTCACCGCCCGATGCGACCATATCAAGCGTCCGATGCCTTGTCCGACAAGCCTCTACCGGATCCACGTCAAAAGCGATGGTGACGTCTGGATACGGTATCTGAATATCGGGAAAGTGGACAATATCGCCCCATATCAAGAGACTGGAACCGCCTGAACTGATCCGATAGCCGCCATGTCCGGGCGTGTGGCCCGGAAGCGGCACAAACTCTATGCCCGGAAGGACTTCGCCCGCAGTCACGAGGGTCATGCGAGCGCGGTAAGCCGCCAATGCATTACGAGCCAGCATGAATTTAGGACGGGCATTGTCTGGAATTCCAAATGAATATTTTTCATCCGTCCAAAATTCATATTCATGCTGGGAGAGAATCAGTTCCGCGTTTTTGAACACAGGCGTTTCTCCCGCCGCTGCCAACCCTCCGATATGATCGGGATGTGCATGTGTCAGCAACACAGCATCAATGTCATCCAGTTCTATATTGGCCGCCAAAAGTGCCGAACGGAGCCGCCCTCCCCAGCCGTTAAAGCCGCCAGCGCCAGTATCTATGAGAACCGTCTTCCGCCCATCCTGAACAACATAGGCTCCTACACTGAGTCTCGCCTGCGGGGGGCGGTGGACCGCCCGCATCATTTCTTCCGCGCCGGGTGGCGATATGCCGTCCAGAAGACTGAAATTCAAATCAAGATACCCATCGTTCAGGACCGTGACGATCACATCGCCAATCTGGCGGCGATTGAGACCAACAGCCTGTTCTGTCGGGAAAACAACCATGTCGTTACCTCGCAATAATCGAAACATGAAGGCAATACACCGCTAAAATCCGACAACTGGGTGCGGAATGTAGGGCTGTTCCAGCGCCGCGATTTCATCAGCCGTCAAACGGATAGAGAGCGCCGCCAGAGCGTCATTCAAATGACCTGGCTTTGAAGCGCCTATGATAGGAGCGCTTATGCCCTGTTTTTGCAGGACCCACGCCAGCGCGACCTGCGCGCGGGATACCCCACGCTGCTTTGCGATCAAACCCACCGCCTCGATCACCGCCCGATCGGCGTCCATCGCTTTCGCGTAAAGCGTCGAGCCGTAATTGTCGGTTTCTTGTCGATACGTGTTTTCATTCCAATCTCTTGCGAGACGTCCGCGTGCAAGCGGACTCCAAGGTAAGATGCCGATGCCTTGATCCTGGCAGAATGGCAGCATTTCACGCTCTTCTTCGCGATTGAGCAGATTGAAATGGTCTTGCATGCTGACGAACTCGGTCCAACCATTAAGACGAGCCGTATAGACCGCCTTGACGAACTGCCACGCATACATGGAGGACGCGCCGATATATCGGGCCTTACCTGCCTTTACGACGTCGTGCAGGGCTTCCATCGTCTCTTCTATCGGTGTTGCGGGATCCCATCGATGGATCTGATAGAGATCGACGTAATCAGTACCCAGGCGACGCAGGCTGTTGTCGATCTCGTTCATGATCGCTTTACGGGAAAGCCCCCCAGCATTCGGGACCGCGCGCCTGGGAAAGAAAACCTTTGTCGCCAGCACGATATCTTCGCGACGAGCAAAGTCGCGTATCGCACGCCCCACGATCTCTTCCGATGTCCCGTCCGAGTAACTGTTGGACGTATCGAGAAAGTTAATGCCCATTTCCAAGGCCTGCCGGATCAATGGACGGCTGTTTTCTTCGTTCAACGTCCACGGATGGCCACCACGTTCCGGGACGCCATATGTCATGCAGCCAAGACATAGTCTTGAAATTTGAAGGCCCGTTTTTCCTAACCGTCCATAATCCATCGCTTTGTGTCCCATTCGCTTACACCGGCTATGCCCACGACAAGCTGTGTGGGACAGCATTCGAGTGCCGTTCGATTATCGATTGAGCCACAGCTACAAAGCTGACAAAATAGTCATTATTTTCATCTGAATGATGAGGAATATCTCATCTATGATCCGTCCCAGCATAACAGCGCTCGAAACGTTTGTTGCGGTCGCGCGGCATCGCAGCTTCCGCAAAGCAGCCGCTGAACGCGGCATCAGCGCCTCCGCCCTGAGCCATATCATTCGTGATTTGGAGACGTCACTTGGTATCCGATTATTCAATCGCACCAACCGGACCGTTCGGATTACAGCTGCCGGCGAGCAATTTCTTCATCGCGTTGCCCCGGCCTTGGGCGAACTGACCGAAGCCTATGAGCAAATAAATACCCTTCGGGACAAACCAAGAGGCACCTTGCGGCTGAATGTTCCCAGAAGCGCCGCCGAACTCGTTATTCGACCTTTGCTCGGTCGTTTTATGTCCGAGTATCCCGACATCACGCTAGAAGTCGTCACCAATGACGGTCTCGTGGATATTGTCGCAGCAGGCTTCGATGCTGGTATCCGCATCACCGAACGATTGGAACAAGATATGATTGCAGTTCCGGTCGGCCCGCAAAGACGCTTTGCTGTCGTGGGAGCCCCGTCTTATTTTGCTGATCGATCAGTCCCCCGGCACCCTGGCGAGTTACACAATCATGCATGTATCGGACGCAGCTATCCCAGCGGCGTCCTCCGCACTTGGACATTCGCAAAAGATGCTGAAACTTATGAACTGACGATCAGAGGTCCACTCATTGTCGATGAGCACATTTTGATGCTGCAAGGCGCATTAGATGGCGTGGGTATTGCCTATGTCTATGAAAGCCTTGTCGAAGAATACCTTCGGGAAGGAAGCCTGATCCGCGTTCTAGAGGATTGGTGTCCGATAATGCCCGGCTTTTTCCTTTGTTATCATGGTCGGCGACACATTCCCGCTACGCTGCGCGCCTTCATAGAGGTGGCACGAACGGCGCACCATCAAAACCAGGACGGACTGGAAGGCGACTTTGGTACATCACCCTCCAGAGATTAGGTCCGGATTCCACCGCAACCTGAGAATCGCATCCCGATTCGTACGCTTCCCGACCCTCTGGCGCCACACTCGATGCGTCCACCTGCTACGCTGGAATTCTCTCCCGTTTGATTCCTATATGATTCCAGTTGGTGGGCTAGAAACGCCAAAGGCCGCCCGAGGGGCGGCCTAAGCGTTTGATTTCATTTGGAATTCATGGTTGCGGGGGAAGACAACCAACGATACTTGCGATTGGTGGATCGAGAGATACCCTGTCTCGCCGCATGACAAAGTCACCATGCCAAAGCGCATGGGCATATCCAATTGAAATCCTTGCCATAGGCAATCCGCCTCATATATGATCCCATATCATGGTCAATATATGAGGCACCCGGTCATGTCTGAGACCACATTCCTCTCCGACGCCTTCGATCAATCAGGACTGGTCGCCGCGGAACGGCTGAGCAATATCCTACACATCACAAGGGGTGAACTGGCCATAACACTGGGCCTGTCACGTGACGCCGTCTCCAAAAGCGCACGCCTCGGCCGCCCCGCCACCCAAGCGAGACTGCGCGACATGGTCGAGATCCTCAATCGCGTCCGGCCATGGGCGGGCTCGGCCCAACAGGCTTTCGCATGGTACCGGTCACAACCCCTACCCTCCTTCGGTGATCAGACTGCCGAAGCGCTTGTTCGGGAAGGACGCGCCGATGCCGTCCGGCGCTATCTGGATCGGATTGCAACCGGCGGTTACGCGTGAGGTTTACCGGACGGGTATTCAGGGCTCACAATCCCCGCTGGTCTTTCACCCCGTTATCAGGCGACGGTGCGGCTCTTCACGGAGGACGCTTCAACCCGATTGGCACACCTGCCCTTTACACGTCACTTCGGATGGAGACTGCATGGCTCGAAGCCCAGCAGGGTTTCCCATTCAAACCGCAACCTTTGACCATCTGCGCTTATGACGTCGATAGCGAACCAGTCCTCGATCTGACCGATCTCTCCAATTTTAACAACCTGGACTTCTCACCTGCCATCTTGGCCTGTCCTTGGGAAAACCTCGCTGACCAGGGCAAGACACCGCCGTCATGGGAACTAGCTAAGGCACTCATGGCGAATGGAACTGCTGGCGTCATCGTCCCGAGCTTTGCCCCTGGAGCGACAGAAAATGACAGAAACCTCGTCTTCTGGGCATGGTCGGACAGCCTGTCCTCCCGCGTAACCGTCATTGATGATGAGAGGCGACTGCCTGTAACGGCAGCGTCGTGGTCATAAGCTAACCGGAGAGTAAAACTGCCGAATGGAGCTCCCAGCACCGAGGAGTGACGACTTCTATGGGGGGCAGCAGAATGTCGGCTATTGGGAAGGGATGATTGAAAGCAGTCATTTGCAGCTTCCACGTTCATGACGACTATCGACCAGACCACGACATTAGTTACGTTTCGCGTGAACGTCCGCTCTTTGGAAATGGCGGCGGTTAACCTGTATAAACGGCCAGGCTTGGCGCTATGGGCTTCGAAAGGGATTCAAACCTGATGCCGCTGAATAAGAGCCATCACTTCGTGCCACAGTTCCTGCTGCGATTTTTCTCCGTCGATGGCTCATCGGTTGGCCTTTACAACTTACGCTCCGGCAGAATCGTCACAGGAGCGAGCCTCAAGCATCAAGCCTGCCGGGATTGGTTCTACGGCCGCGACGGAAAGAGCGAGCATGCTCTGGGGCAGATCGAAGGCGGTGCCAGCTCTGTCCTGCGGCGAATGATCGCGACCGGCCGGCCCCCGAAGCGATACAGCGCCGATCACCGCGTGCTAGCGACCTTCCTGCTCATCCAGTCGGCGCGGACGGCACAGGCCGCCGTCGCGGCTTGACCCTGCCCCGAACGTGCCCTCAGTTTTGAGTTAGGGTCTGTGTATTGTTGTATGCCTTGGTGGCGTGTTGAGCGAAAGCCTCTGGCGTCATGCCATTGAGGCTGGTGTGAGGCCTGACGGCGTTGTAGTCGGCCCGCCAGTCCTCGATGACCGTCCGAGCGTGGGCGATGTTACGGAACAGATGCTCATTGAGGCATTCGTCGCGGAACCGGCCGTTGAAGCTCTCGACGAACCCGTTCTGCTGCGGCTTGCCCGGTGCGATATAGTGCCACAGCACCGATCGCTTCTGCTGCCAGGCCAGGATCGCGTTCGATGTCATCTCGGTGCCATTGTCGCTAACGATCATCAGCGGCCAGCCGCGATGCTCGCCGATCCGGTCGAGTTCACGACCGAGGCGTTCGCCTGATAACGAGGTGTCCGCCACCAGCGCCAGACATTCGCGCGTGTAGTCGTCGACCACCGTCAGCACCCGGAAGCGCCGTCCGTTGTTCAATGCATCCGAGACGAAATCCAGGCTCCAGCGCTGGTTCGGCCCGTCGGGCAGCATCATCGGCGAGCGCGTGCCCAGCGCCCGTTTCCGGCCGCCACGCTTGCGGACCGACAGCCCCTCTTCGCGATACAGCCGGAACAGCTTCTTGTGGTTCATCGTCATTCCTTCCCGGCCGAGCAGGATATGCAGTCGCCGGTAGCCAAATCGCCGTCGCTCCCCAGCCAGTTCGCGCAGCCGCCCGCGCGCTGCGGCATCATCCGGGCGGCGTGACGCATAGCGCCAGGTCTTCGGGTCCATGCCGATCAGCCGGCAGGCCCGTCGCTGCGAATACTCTTTCTCCCGGATCGCCCAGGTCACGGCTTCCCGCCGCAAACCGGGCGTCACGAGTTTTTTGCCAGTAGTTCCTTCAGCGTCGAGACGTCCATCACGCTCTCCGCCAGAAGCCGCTTCAGCTTCGCGTTCTCTTCTTCAAGAGCCTTGAGGCGCCGCGCTTCCGACACCTCCATCCCGCCGTATTTCGACCGCCAGGTGTAGAAGGTCGCGTCACTGATCCCGTGCTTGCGGCACAGATCCGCAGCCGTAGCGCCCGCCTGATGCTCTTTCAGGACCCCGATAATCTGGTCCTGCGTAAATCGCGCTTTCTTCATCGTCTGTCTCCAGTGGACAGACCTTACTTCAATGCGAGGGCATTTCAGGGGGCAAGGTCACCAGGGCGACGTCCGCGACAACGTCGATCTCGAGCGCCTGTTCGACAAGATCCGACAGGACAAGGGCCGGATCGACGTCCTCGTCGCCAATTCCGGCATCGTCCTGCCTCAGACGCTCGATCACGCGACGGAAGAGAATTTCGACCGAACGTTCGATGTGAACGTGCGCGGTCTCTATTTCACCGTCGAGCGGGCGTTGCCGCTTCTGACGGAAGGAAGTTCGGTCATCATCCTGTCGTCCATCGCGGCGAACAAGGGCGTGCCGGGTTACGGAACCTACAGCGCTAGCAAGGCCGCCGTCCGCAGCTTCGTCAGAACATGGACGGCCGAACTTCTGGGGCGTGGCATCCGGGTGAACGCCATCAGCCCCGGCCCGTTCGATACTCCGATCATGGACGGACAGGCCGATACGCCGGACGGCGCAGACGCCGTGCGCGCGAAATGGGCTTCCGCTGTGCCGATGCAGCGTCTGGGCCGGCCGGAAGAACTCGCCGCGGCAGCGCTGTTCCTCGCGTCCAGCGAAAGCAGCTATATCGCGGGCATTGACCTGATCGTCGACGGCGGCGCTACTGGAGTCTGAGCACTCCGCACCGCCAGTGGGGACGCCGCAGCAAGTGGCATCCCCTCTAAGATACGAGAATTCTCATGATCCGCTTCTATTTTCACCCGACGCCGAACCCCGCCAAGGTCGCCCTGTTTCTCGAAGAGGCCGGGCTGCCCTACGAGGCCATTCCGGTCGATACCCGCAAGGGCGAACAGCATGCGGCGTGGTTTCTGAAAATCAATCCGAACGGCAAGGTCCCCGCCATCGTCGATACGAATGGCCCGGGCGGTCCGGAGACGCGGGTCTTCGATTCCACAGCCATCCTGCTCTACCTGGGCGAAAAGACGGGACAGTTCCTCGGCACCGACGCCGACAGGCCCGAACTCCTCTCGTGGCTGATGCTCGTCGCGACCGGGATCGGTCCGTATTTCGGGCAGGCCGTGCATTTCCAGTATGCCGCCCCGGAAGGCCTAGATTACGCTATCAACCGCTATCGCCGCGAGGCGGAGCGCCATCTTCAAATTCTCGACGACCGCATGAAGGACCGGACGTTCTTCGTCGGCGAGTCCTACACCATCGTCGATATGTCCGCCTGGGGATGGCTCGATCGCGTGCCGCGCGTGCTGAAGGACGACCGCGCCCTCGCGCGCTGGCCGAACCTGACCGCGTTCATGACCCGTATGGCCGGGCGTCCCGCTGTCGGGCGCGTCGGGACGCTCATGACCACACACGACTTCAAAACCGAGATGGACGAACAGGCCCGTCGCGCCCTGTTTCCCTCGAATTTCCCGCTGTAATCGCGAAAGGATCGTCCAATGGCCCCGTCCAGTCCGTATGTGCCGCCGAAAGTCTGGTCCTGGGATGCGCCCAACGGCGGCAAATTTGCCGGAACCAACCGCCCGGTTGCAGGCCCCACGCATGAGAAGGCGCTTCCTGTCGGCCGCCATCCGCTCCAGCTCTATTCGCTGGGGACGCCGAACGGCGTGAAGGTCACGGTCATGCTGGAAGAGCTGCTGGCGGCGGGTCATGCGGGCGCCGAGTATGATGCGTGGCTGATCAAGATCGGGGAGGGCGATCAGTTCGGTTCCGGTTTTACCGACGTCAACCCGAACTCCAAGATCCCGGCACTCGTGGACCATAGTCTGGCCCAGCCGCTGAATATTTTCGAGTCCGGCTCCATCCTGTTGTATCTCGCCGAGAAATTCGATGCGTTCCTGCCGAAGGATATTGCGGGTCGAACGGCGTGTCTCAACTGGCTGTTCTGGCAGGTCGGAAGCGGCCCCTATATCGGTGGCGGCTTCGGGCACTTCTATGCCTATGCGCCGGAAAAAATCGAATACGCGATCAACCGCTTCACCATGGAGGCCAAGCGTCAACTCGACGTTCTCAATCGGCGACTTGCCGAAAGCCCGTTCATCGCGGGCGACGACTACACGATTGCCGACATGGCGATCTTCCCGTGGTATGGCGGCCTCGTGGAGGGCTGGATGTATAACGATGCCGCCACGTTCCTGAACGTACAGGACTATCCGCATGTCCGGGCCTGGGCGGACCGGCTGCTCGAACGCCCGGCCGTCCGGCGTGGTCGAATGGTCAACCGTATGGTCGGCGAGCCGTCAAGCCAGCTGCACGAACGCCATGATGCGTCCGACTTCGAGACGAAAACGCAGGATCGGCTCGCCCAGGGCTGATGTTTCGTGGACCGGTCCCGCTGAAAACCGGCCCTCGGCCGCCATCCGGACCAGGATGGCGGTGTTGTTCACCCTACCAGCGGGTCAGTGGCGGCAGGATCAGACGTGTCACGAGTGTCACGACGCTGCAGGCCGCCGAATACCAGACGGCGACATAAAGCGGGTCATCGAACGGACAGGCCAGCGCGAAGGCCAGCGCGCCAAAGGCCGCGGCGGCGATCCCCACTGCCCAGGCCGTGCCGCGCGCATCCACCGGGGCGCCGCGCCGCGCGAACAGGCCGAGCGCCAGCACCGCCGGCAGGGACAATTCCACGATTTTCCGCGCGCAGACGATGCCATGCGCCGGATCGAGTCGCTGCCAGAGCACGGCGGGGCCGGCCTGAAGCACGTCCACCAGCCAGCCGAACGCGAGCGCCGCGAGGGCGAGCATGCCCACGATGCGCAGACCTCGTCGCGGTGAGCGTGTGGGATCGAGCGACAGCAGCGCCGTGGTCCCGCCGACGGCGGCAATCACGGCCAGGCTTGCGGCCTTCCACCAGAAGCTCGGCATCCCCATGGCGTGCGGCATGTCCGGACGCATCAGGCCCAGCTTCAGCACGAAGACGATCTCGATCACGCCCAGCGCCAACAGGATCGTCGCGTCCCGCCACGGCGTCCGCCGTCTGACGGGCCGCAGGCCGGTCGCGAGCCGATCGATCAGGGGATCAGTCGACATCACTACCTCGCATTACTAAAGCATTCATGCGGGTCAGACCGCGATGAATGTTGACCTTGACCAGCGTGACGGACTGTCCCGTTCGGCGTGCCGCCTCCTCGATACTCAACCCGCGCAGCTTGACGAGGCGGATGGCTTCCGCCTGCGCTGGCTTCAACTGCCCGAGCAGGCGCTCCAGCGCATAGGCCGTCGTCACCTGCTCCTCATGATCCTGCACCGGCAGATCGTCGTCGAGCGGCGCATCATTCGCCCGGCTGGCGGCCCGCAACCGATCGATCCACTTGTATCGAGCGATCGCCGCGATCCAGGGGCCGAACTTCTGGGACGGATTGAATGTATGCCGTTTCTCGTGAACGGCAAGCAACGTGTCCTGTACTGCATCGTCAACCATGGATAGCGGCAGACGCCGGAGAAAGAAGCGTCTCAGCCATGTCTGCGCCTCGGCGAGCACGCGGCGATAGGCGTCGGCATCGCCGGCCTGAGCCGCTGCCATCCAGCGGCTCCAATCCGCTTCCGTCACGAACCCTCCGTCCCTGCTTACGGCGAGAGTCCGCTCCCGCCATCGTCGGCCAGCGTCAGCACAGGCTGCGGGCGCCAGGACGACGCGAACAACGCGTGCAGCGCCTCGATCCGTGGTGCGTCGTATGTAGCGATATACGGATGATCCGGATAGCGGGCCGCGAAATTTTGGTGATCTGCCTCGGCCGGGTAGAATCCATGATCCGGGGCCACCTGTGTTGCGATGGGCCGCGCGAAGACATGCGCCGCGTCGAGCTGTGCGATATAGGCGTGCGCTTCCTGTAACTGTTGCGCGGAGCGGGTGTAGAGCACGGAGCGATATTGCGTGCCGTCATCCGGGAACTGGCGGTTCACCTGTGTCGGGTCGAGGGCGACGGAGAAGAAGATGCGCATCAACGTGCCGTAGCTGACCTGCGTTGGGTCGAAGTCGACTTCAACTGACTCTGCGTGTCCCGTATCGCCGCTGCTGACGGTCTCATAATCCGCCGTGTCGCGCGCGCCGCCGTCGAAACCCGCGCGGGTCGCGGTCACGCCACGGACATGTTCGAACACGCTCTGCACGCCCCAGAAGCAGCCACCCGCGAAGACGGCGCTTGCATGGTGCGTCGCGGGCGCCGGTTCCGTCAGAACGGGCGCCGGAAGAATACGGGGGCCGGGCTCGCCCATTGCCGTGTGGCAGGCGGCGCCGAATGTGGTCAGCGCCACCAGGGAAACGCCGAAAAATCCTGATCGTGTCATGATTCCAGCTCCTTCAGGCCGTATGGAATGAAAGTGCCACGCCGTTCATGCAGTAGCGCAGGCCGGTTGGCTGAGGCCCGTCATCGAACACGTGGCCAAGATGACTGCCGCAGGTCGCGCATCGCACCTCCGTGCGCTCCATGCCCAGGCTGTCATCGCCACGTTCCTGCACGGCGTGCGGCAGCGCGCTGTCGAAACTCGGCCACCCTGTGCCGCTTTCGAACTTGGTGCGCGCGTCGAAGGCTGCCGTGTCGCATCCGGCACAGGCGAAGCGGCCGGGGCGATGCTCGGTCAGCAATGGGCTCGAATACGGCATTTCGGTGCCTGCCTCGCGCAGCACGGTGTATTGCGCGGGCGTCAGCAGGCGGTGCCATTCGGCGTCGGTATGCGTGACAGGATAATGCTCGGCGGCCCGTGCACGACCGAACACCGCCATGGCAACGGCGGCAAGAAAGAATTGGCGGCGGGATGTCATGCTGTGTCCCCCTTGTTTTGGGTTGTCACAGCGTTCTTCGCGAAAATTCCCTGTCCGGTTACGCGGGTGGGAAGAATTTTCCATTTCCGTCAGGACATGGCGGAAACTGTAACCTTTCGCGCCTGACCGACGAATGCATCCGCATCAACGCCTGACCATTCAGTCGGAAAGCCCGGACATGCTCTCATCACGCCGCGTGCGGCCGCGTCGCACGCCATCGCCCTTTATTCGCATCACCCATTGGATCGGCGCATTGTCGATGCTCGCCATGATCGGCAGTGGCTGGCAGATCTATAATGCCTCGCCCATTCTGCCTTTCGAATTCCCGGCCTGGGCTACATTGGGTGGCTGGCTGGGCGGCGGGATCGCCTGGCATTTCGCGGCGATGTGGGTGCTGATGGCTGCCGGCGTCGTCTACCTGGGGTATGGCGTGCTGTCGGGGCATTTCCGCCGCGATCTGCGGCCCGTCGGCCCGCGCGCCATCGGTCGTGATATGGCGCAGGCGCTGCGCTTCAGGTTGTCCCATGCCGCCGGTCATTACAATGCCATCCAGCGGTTGCTTTATACGGGCGTGCTGATTGTCGCCCTGCTGACCGTTGCAAGCGGGCTGTCCATCTGGAAGCCGGTGCAGCTTGGATGGCTGACATGGCTGTTCGGCGGTTACGATGTCGCCCGCCGCATTCATTTCGCGATGATGACGCTGATCGTCGCCTTTCTCGTCATTCACATCGCGCTCGCCCTGCTCGTGCCGTCGACCCTGTTCGGCATGGTGTTCGGCCGTCGTCCCAGCGCGGCGCCGGAAGTGAGCGTTCAGGAAGGGGGCGCCCGATGAGTCACAACCGCCTCGATCGCTCGGCGATCGCCCCCGAACTGCGCCGGATCGAGCGCCGTCTGATGCTCAAAGGCGCCCTGTCGCTTGGTGGACTGTCGATGCTGTCCGGCTGTGCGCTGGACGACGAGCCGTCCGTGGAGCGTGCGCTCAGCGCGATGTCGCGTTTCACCGACCGGATGCAGGCCCTGCTGTTCAGCCGCCAGCGGCTCGCGCGGGAATTCGACGCATCCAGGATCACGCATCCTTTTCCGTTCAACGCCTATTACGACGAGAGCGAGGTTCGCACTGTCGATCCCGCTGGCTGGCGCCTGGACGTCGGCGGTCTGGTGTCGGACAGACGCCCGTGGTCGCTCGCGCAGTTCCGCGCGCTGCCGCAGAAACGGCAAATTACACGCCATATCTGCGTCGAGGGATGGAGTGCGATCGGCGACTGGTCCGGCGTGCCGCTTTCGATGTTCCTGCAAAAGGTCGGCGCGGATCTGCGTGCGAAATATGTCAATTTTCGCTGCTTCGACGATTATTCGACCAGCATCGACATGGCGACCGCGCTGCATCCGCAGACCATTCTGGCGCTGGACTATGGAGACCGTGCCCTTCCGCCTGCCTATGGCGCGCCGATGAAGGTCAGGATTCCAACGAAGCTCGGCTACAAAAATCCGAAATATCTCGCGTCCATCGAAGTCACCAATCGCTTTCCGGGCGGCTACTGGGAAGATCAGGGTTACGACTGGTTTGGCGGGTCATAAAAAAAGACGCGTCCCTGTAACCCGACGACATGCCTCATCGAAGAATAGAGCAGAGAGGCGGAATGTTTCCGCCTCCACATCATCGACAGATCAGGAAATTACCATGTCTATTCGCAATATCGCCATTGCCGCCGCTTTCTCGTCCGTCGTCGCTCTGGGTGGCGTCGCTCACGCACAGGACGCCATGTCGCACGATGCCATGGCCCCGAAACAGATGGCGCCAAACTCGATGGCACATGACAGCATGCCGAAGAACGGCATGGCGCATAACACGATGGCCCCGAATGCGATGTCGCATAACGGCATGTCTCATGATAGCATGAAGAAGCATGGCGGCATGGCGCATCACGGTATGAAGAAGGACGCGATGGCCGCTCCGCAGGACAGCATGGCCAAGCCGAACTAAGTCAGGTTTCGCGAACCATCCGGCTGACAGGCGCATTCATGAAGCTGAAAAGTGTAATATCCACCGCACTGGGCGGCATGTTGGCGCTTGTCGGCACATCGGTAGTATCTTTCAGTTTCGATCATGTCTTTAACATGTTGCCTGAACGTCAAGAGGCTCGGTTCAGAAACGATCATAGACAATCACGTCGGCGTCGGGGATCCGTCCGCCATGCGGTGGCAGTTCGCCTACCCCCTTTCCGACCGCCACGAACATGACCAGCGCATGGTCCTTGGGTAGGCGAATGATCTCCGAGACCTGCTCAAAATCGAACCCGTCCATAGGGCAGGTGTCATAGCCGTGCGCGGCGGCCGCCATCATCAGGGCATACGCCGTCATACCGGCAGAGCGGAATGCTTCGTCCCGCTGCATCGCCGGATTGTTCTCGTAGAATTGAGTGATCATGCCGACGTATTTCTCGCGCATCGCCTCTGGCGCATCCTTCCAGTATCGACCCGGATCCTTCGCATAGGCATGCATGTCCGCGCACAGGACGACGAGTGCAGAGCATTCCTCGATCTGGGGCTGGTGCCATGCCACTTTCTTGATCTCGGCCCGCACGGCCGGGTCTCGCACCACCAGGAACCGCCAGTTCTGAATATTGAATGCGGTAGGCGCTGTCCGCGCCGCATGCAAGATGGCGGCCAGAGTCTCGTCCGGAATCTCATGACTTGCGTCGAAGCGTTTCGTCGCGCGCCGCGCGAACATCGTATCCAGAATCTCATTCATCTTGCTTTTTCCTTCTGTTCATCCAGATCCGGCGCGGGCGCGGAGCGCATCAGGCCACACATTGCCTCTGCCGGCCAAGCCCATCAATGCCGAATTCCACGACGCCTCCAGACTGGAGATAGACGGGCTCCGGCCGCATCCCCATCCCGACGCCCGGAGGGGTTGCCGTGGCGATGACGTCGTCCGGCATCAGCGTCATGTAACGGCTGACATACGCGATGATCTCAGCCACGAAAAAGATCATCGTCCTTGTATTGCCGGCCTGCATCCGGCGACCGTTCACTTCGAGCCAGATACCAGATCCTGGGGATCGGGCACTTCGTCCCGGGTCACCAGCGCCGGACGTTCCTGTCCCGGTTCGCCGTAACGGCAGAGCTTCATGCGTGTCTCCTTTCGCTCAGTCGGAATCGCAGACGATAAGAGTCGAGGGTTCGAGCGCATGCACGTGGATCGTTTCGAATCCGGTAACCGCGATACCGCAACCCGCATCGGCGTTGTGCCCAAGGATTTCCAAGCGTCCCTCTGCGACGAGAGCATAGACACAGCGGTCCGCATAGGTGGGGACGACGGCCTGTTCGCCGGCCGGGAGCGTGAGCCGAAGCACGCGGGCACGGGCCTTTAGCGGCAGCGGGTCACCCGACCGCCCCTGATCCGTTTCCTCCGGATCGTCGGCGGGAAAGCCGCTGGCCAGCAGGGCATGCTGATGCCCGAAGCGATCCTCACTGCGGCGCAGGCCGATTTGCGGGGCGCCGCCCTCTTCTTCGGGCGCCAGCCAGAGCTGAAGCACCGTCGCCGGCGCGCCGCCGGTTTTCCACGTTGCCAGGGCCACGCCATCGCCAGCACTGACAACATGACAATCGCCCGGCTTCAACAGGCTGTCGCCAAGACCATCCACCAGCGCCACGACGATGCCATCCAGGACCAGAGTCACGATCTCGACCGCCCTTTCATGGTCCAGCCTGAAGGCGGCATCGGCCTCCAGTTCGATCCGGTTGAGCACCCGGAGTCGCCCCCAATGTGAGGGAGCGGGGTAAACGTAGTTCCGAAACGCGAAATGACAGTCGAGCTTGACGCCATCCTGGACCAGATGCCCCAACTCGGAGGGCAGCCGCACCTTGATCATCCTTGTCGACCTCCCTGCCCCTCTTGCCGGATGGCCGCCCGCTGGGCCGTCGCGACCGGATAGCGCGCCTCCCAGCCACCGCCGAGCGCGCGATACAGGCGGGCCACCGAGACCGAAACTGCCGTCGTCGACCGCACGAGCTGGTTCTGGCTGGCCAGAAGCGCGTTCTGCAAGGTCAGCACGTTCAGGAAATCCGACGCCCCCTGCACGTATTGCTGCTGGGCCAGACGTACGGCCGTCTCGTTCTGGGCCACTGTCTCCTTCAGGCGGTCGCGCTGCTGCTGGGCGGCGGAGAAATCGGCCATCGCGTCGTCGATCTCCTGCCATGCCTTGAGGATGGTGCGCTGCAGGGTGATCGCCGCTTCCTTCTGCTGCGCCCGGCGCAGACGCAATTGCCCGGTCAGGCGACCACCCTCGAACAGAGGCAGCGTCATGGTCGGGCCGAACCCGTATTGCCGCGACGCCCAGGACCCGAGCCCGCTGAACTGCAGCGCTTGCACGTCGAGGCTGCCGGAGAGCGTCACGCGCGGAAAGAAATCCGCCACGGCCACACCGATGCTGGCGGTGGCGACATGCAACTGCTCCTCGGCCATCCGAATATCGGGCCGACGCTCCGCCAGTTCCGACGGCAGGCCGACGGGCACCGCATCGGGTACCGGCGGAATCGGGGCCGGCGTGGCGAGCTGCGCCCGGAGCGCACCCGGCTCGCGTGCCACCAGAAAGCTCAGCGCGTTGATCAGATGCACTTCCTGGCTCTGCAGGATCGGCAGGCGCGACTGGAATTCGCTGAGCTGTCCGCGCGAGTCCGCTACGTCCAGTTGGGTGGAGGCACCTTGCGCAAAGCGCAGGCCCGTCAGGACAACGCTGTGCCGGGCAGTGTCGATATTGCGGCCGACGATGGCGATCTGCGCCTGCACGCCACGCAGATCGAGATAATCCTGCGCGGTCTCGGCCATCAGCGAGACCAGGACATCCCGCTGCATGTCCTGCGTCGCCTTGACCGCCGCGTTGGCGGCCTCGACCTGGCGCCGGACATGACCCCAGAGATCGACCTCCCATGACGCGCTCATGCCGTATTGCGGCAGGTTGAAGGACGGATTGCCGACCGTGCCCGGCACGGCCACAGGGCCGAAGCCCTGCGCGCCGCTGGCGACATCGCCCGCGCCGGCGCGCTCCAGCGTGCCAAGCAGGCCGAGGATACCGTTGGTGCTGGCCCGCTCGCGTGCATAGGAGGCATTCCCCTCCACATGTGGGAACTGTGCCGCGCTCGCAATCCGCCGCTCGGCCAGGCTCTCCGCCAGACGATAGGCGCTCGCGCGCAGATCCAGATTGGCGGACGCGACCTGCTGTTCCAGCGCGGTCAGCACCGGATCGCGATAGATCGTCCACCATTGCGGATCGGCGGGGCTTTCCTCGGGATGGCTTTCGGCATCCGGCAGGCCGCGATGCCAGTGCGGCACGCTGGCGAGATCGGGCTTGTGATAGTCCGGACCGACCGTGCAGGCGCTAAGCAGGAGCATGCTCGTCAGAGCGAGCATCTGGCGGTTAAGGCGTGTGATCATGATCCGCCCCTCACCGCCACGCATAGCGGGGGTCGCCCGCCTTCGGACCTTCCGGGCGCGATGCCGTATCAACCGCCACCTCGACCGACATCCCCACCCGGACCCGCGCCGCCAGAGGCTGCCCCGGATCGAAGGTAATGCGCACCGGCAGACGCTGGACCACCTTGGTGAAGTTGCCGGTCGCATTATCCGGCTGGATCGGCGCGAACGCGACGCCGGTCGCAGGCGGGATGCTGTCGACGTGGGCACGGAGCGGCTGACCCGGGAACGTGTCGACCCAGACCGTCGCCTTCTGCCCCGGCAGAACGTGCGTGAGTTGCGTCTCCTGGAAATGGGCGACCACGAACGCATCCTGGACCGGGGTGACCGCCATCAGCGCACTGCCGGGATTAACGTAGTTGCCCACACGCACGCCACGCGCGCCGACCACGCCGTCCACCGGGGCCGGGATGGTGCAATAGGACAGATCCAGTTCCGCCCGCTGTTCCTCACCTTCGGCGCGGGTCAGGTTGCCCCTGGCACGCGCGATCTGGGCGGCGAGCACATCCTTTTCCTGGGTCGCGGCCTGCACGCTCGCCTCGTCGCGGACTTTCGCGGCCGTAGCCTCGCGGGTCTGCGCCGCCGTACGCTGGCGCTGCTCCATTGTGCCGGCACCGCCGGCCGCAAGATTACGGTACCGGGCCTCATCCTGCTGCGCGAAAGCGAGTTGCGCGTCGTCGGCCAGCACGGCGGCCCGGGCGCCGGCAATGAGCGAATCCTGCCGGATCAGCGTAGCCTGCAAGTTGGCGATGTCGGCACGCGCGGCGACCACATTGCCCTGGGCCACCTTGAGCACAGCGCGGTAGTCGTCATCCTCGATATGGGCCAGCACCTCGCCCTTGCGAACCTGCTCGTTGTCCTGCGCCATGACCGCATCAATCCGGCCGCCGACCTTGGGGGCGACGACCGAGGAATAGGCCGACACATAGGCGTCGTTGGTCTCGATCCGCACGCCGTCTCCGAGCACAAGGCGGTCGCCGCCCCATGCCGCCGCCCCCAGCACCACCACGCCGGCCGCCAGCAGCAGCGCCTTCGTTGTTCCGTTCATGAATATTCCCTCTAGCGACCCCGGCGGCCGCGTCGTTTGTCGCGGATTGCGCGGGACCGTCAGGTCAGCTTCAGGTAGATTGTTACGACGAGGGCCACGAAGTAGCCCTCGATGCGGTCGCGCAGCGTCCACCTCAGTGCGGTCGCGTTGCCTATTTGATCCGATGATAGGATGTTTGGATGCTGCACGCGGCGCGTATCCCGATACGAACTGGTCTTCATATTCTTCTCACATGACATACTGTCCGTCCCCGTCAGCGTGCAGGAGCGGAGGTGGACGGCGCGCGGGGCGGATAGACCCGTTGCGGCAGAACCAGATTGAGCATGAACAGGGCGGCGCAGACGCCGATCATGATCGTGTAGATATCGGCACAGGCCAGAATGAGCGCCTGCTCAGACGCCTCGCCGTGCAGCAGGACGGCCATGTTCCAGTCCAACCGGGCCGGATCCGCGATGTGTGGCGCCAGCAGCGCCTGCGCCGGGTCGCCCCAGGACTGCAACGCGGTATGGTTGGTGCCATAGGTGTCGAGCAGCATGGTGGAATGGAATTGCTCGCGCCGACGCAGCAGGGCCGAAATGACGCCCGCCGCGATGGCATTGGCCACTCCCTTGGTCATGTTGAACATGCCCGAGATGAACGGTCCATCGGCCGGGCCCAGGCCCATCGTCGCCAGCATGAGGATCGCGATGACCATCATCGGTTCGCTGGCCACCTGCAGGAGCTGCATGACATAGAAGTTCTCGCGCACCCAGTCAGCATCGATCCAGGTGCCTAGGAAATAGGACAGCCCCTGAATCGCAAGGCCTGCCATCAGCACATGACGGCAATCCACCCGGCGGATATTGCACAAGGCCGAGACCAGCGGCAGCGCGAGCACTTGTGGTACCGCGAGGATCAGCATGACCGGCGCGATCTGGATCGGGCGATAGCCACGCACCTCCTCCAGATAGACCGCAGGGATTTCCGCCGTGACCGCCCCCAATACCAGAACCGCTGCCAGCGTCAGCAGTGCATCCGTCACGTTGCGCTGCTTGAGCAACTGGATGCGGAAGAACGGCACCGGATGGAACCATTCATTGACGATGAAGAGCACGAACAGGAACCCGCCGCCGAAGAAGAGGTGGGTAATCAACGGCGAACGAAACCAGTCCAGCCGGTCGCCCTGTTCGAGGGCAATCACCAGCATGCAGATCGCGGGCAACCCGGTCAGCAGGCCGCGCCAGTCGAACTGACGGAAACGCTCCAACCGGATCGGATCCTGTGGCAAGCCCCATGCCACGCACACCATCGAGATCAGGCACAGCGGCACGATCTGCCAGAACAGGAACGGCCAGCCGACATACTCGAACCAGAATCCCGCCAGCGGCGCGCCGCCAATATTCGGCCCGAAAGTCGCGGTCAGAGCATAGGCGCCCAGACCGTAGATCTTGATATTGGGCGGCAGGAAGCGCAGCGCGACCGTCATCAGCATTGGCGGCAGGCTACCGCAAGCCAATCCCTGCACGCAGCGCAGCAGAAGAAGAGACGACAGGTTCGGCATGAAGGGGGCCGCCGTGCCCAGCACGCCCACTAGCCCCGTCATCGCGATCGTCAGGCGTCGGATGGAGAACGTCACCGAACACCAGGGAGCGAACGCCATCGCAGCGATGTTGAACGCCTCGAACAGGGCGGTGATCCAGGTCCCCTCGTCATGCCCGAGATGGAATGCGCCCCGGATATCGGCGAGCCCAGCCTCGGTCGTGTGCTCGTTGAACCCCGCCAGCAGGACT
The DNA here is from genome assembly GCF_000021325.1 of Gluconacetobacter diazotrophicus PA1 5. Taxonomy (GTDB): domain Bacteria; phylum Pseudomonadota; class Alphaproteobacteria; order Acetobacterales; family Acetobacteraceae; genus Gluconacetobacter; species Gluconacetobacter diazotrophicus. Next base: position 1,887,865 of record NC_011365.1, read on the forward strand.
GCCAGCAGCACGCCCGCCAGCCCCGTCGCCAGGCGCGGACCGAACACCGCCGCCTTCGGCGGCGCCGGAGGTGGTTCCGGTTGCATAGACACGGGCGCGGGCAGCACTTCGCGGCGCGGACGTGTCAGCGCATCAGCGTGGTCCATAGGCACCTCGCAACAGAATCGTTTGATCTCGTGTCGGCAGTCTTGAAGAAACATCCTATGTTTGGGAACGCTCAATTATGAAATCGTCTGGAAGCAGATATGAAACGGTCGGATGTCAGATTCCGGTTGCGACGACATGATGTCTCTGTCAGCGTTGGCAGAGGCTCTTGGCGACACATTCATCCTATGATTGGGTGTTTATCAGCCATTCCCGTGCCTGATTCGCAGGATATGCAGGATATAAGGAAGACCCGATGGCACATGTGGCGCACGGCTACGATCTCAACCTTCTTCAGGCTATGAACGTGCTGGTCGAGGAATCGAGCGTTACCGGCGCGGCCGAGAGGCTGCAGGTCAGTGCCGCGACCATGAGCCGCACCCTGTCCCGCCTGCGCGAGACCTTCCACGATGCCATTCTGGTGCAATCGGGTCGGCATATGGTGCCAACACCGCGTGCCCTGCAGATGCAGCCGCGCGTCAGCCAGATCCTCTCGGCGATCAGCGATCTGTATCGTCCACGGCATGCCCTGGATTTCACCGGCCTGACGCCGACCTTCCGTATCCGGGCAGCCGACGTGGTGATCGGCTCCTACGCCGAGGCGCTGCTGCGCGCCCTGCGTGCCGACTGCCCGGACACCACGCTAATTTTCACAGCGGAGTCGAACAGCGACGACAGCGATTTTCTGCGGCAGGGCGGGATCGATCTCTATATCGGCGCCACGGCGCTCCTACGGCCCGAAATCATGCGCCAGACCCTATTCGAGAGCCGCTTTCGCGGGGTCGTGCGGGCCGGTCATCCGATCCTGCTGGGAAAGATCACACCACAGGCGCTGGTAGCCTACGAGCACATCGCCGTCTCGCGCCGAGGGAGGCGACGGGGACCGATCGACGAGGTCCTTGCCGATCAGTATGGGCTTGAGCGCACTGTCGCGCTGTTGCTGACCTCCTTCTATGCCGCGCTGCAAGGGCTGTCACAGACCGATCTGATTCTCCCGGCACCGGATATCCTGACCGATGCAGCGATGCTCGATCGACTGGGTCTTTATGGATTTCCTCTCCCGCTCGATCTGGAGCCGGTGACGATCTTCCAGGCCTGGCATCCCCGACACGACACTGACCAGGTCCATCAATGGCTGCGACGCACGGTCCTGCGTGTCATGAGCCCTCGCGCCCCGATCATAAAGCCAGAGACCGCTCAGGCTTTATGACGCTCCTGTGCCGCCCGCTTGCGAACGCTGCGAGCCGCAGCCGTGCCAAGAGATTTGCCGTCAGTAAAGGCCGCGATCAATGGCTGGAGGATAGCCCGTGCCGCCCTCACTGCCCGCGGTGCATCCCCCGCTTCGATCGCCTGGAACAGCCGTTCGTGAAGCTCCAGCTTCGGCTCGGTGACTCCATGCTCAACGAGGGCAGAAAGAGCGGCTTCGCGCGCCGCATCCAGAAAATAGCGATAGAGAGGGATCAGCGCATCGTTGTGACTGGCCTCCGCGACGGCCAGATGGAAGGAAGCATCCAGGTCCAGAAAGCGGGCGAGGTCGCTGGAGGAACTCCGTTCGCCACGCGCCTTCAGGGCTGCCCCCATTCTACGGATGTCCCGCGCTGTCCGGCGGAGCGCTGCCAGACGCGCGGATTCCGTCTCCAGCATCACACGCAACTCGAAATGATCGCGCAGGCTGGTATGACTGACCTGCGCCATAATCGTTGCGGGTTCATGCAAGGCACGCACGTAGGTCCCGTCGCCCTGACGCACCTCGATCATGCCGGCATGAGACAACACGCGCACCGCTTCGCGCACGGTGTTGCGGCCGATCTGGAGCATTTCGGCCAGTTCTGTCTCCTTGGGAATGCGCTGGCCAACGGGCCAGTCACCGGATGCGATTCGCTCACGCATCGCGGCAAGCGCCGCATCGACCAGGGAAGGACGCGGCAGGCGTGAAAGGGAGATCGGAGCCGTCATGTGCGCAGCATAGCCTGTTTGAGCGGATCATCCCATGTCTGAATGTCATTATCGTGGGCCGGCATACGACCTTTGCACGATAGGATCGGCGATATACTGATAACCGTCACGGAGGCTCCAGACGACGACAGGATAAAGAGTCAGGACATTCTGATTCCCCACAAAAACCGCCGTATCTCCCTCCTACGGTCACGAGAGGTCCTTATGAAACTCTACGATCTTGTCCTCTCCGGCAATTGCTACAAGGTCCGGCTGTTCGCGGCCCTGACGGGCATTGACCTTGAACTCATTCCTGTCGACCTCGCGGCTGGCGAGCACCATACTCCCAGTTTCACGGCGCTGAATCCGTTTCAGGAGGTGCCCGTTCTGGTCGATGGAAAGACCGCGTTGCGGGATTCCCAGGCAATCCTCGTGTATCTGGCGGGCCAACTCCGGGATAGAACGTGGTGGCCCGAAGACCCGACATCCCAGGCAGAGATCGTGCAATGGCTGTGCATCGCCGCGAGCGAGGTTCGTGACGGTCCCAATGCCGCCCGCCTGATCCGGAAATTCGGCTACGATCTCGCGATCGAGCGGGCGCTTCTCGTCACGCAGCGGCTTCTGCCGCTGCTGGACCAGCACCTAAGCACGCATGAGTGGTTCGCGATCGGCCATCCGACCATCGCCGACTGTGCGCTGTTTCCCTATCTTGCGTTGGCGCATGAAGGCGGCATCGACCTTGCCCCCTTTCCCTCGCTCACAGGATGGCTCGACCGCGTTCGCGCCTTGCCGAAGTTCACGCCGATGCCAGGAATTCGGGGATGACACGCGACGCCTCTCCGATGTCAGCCGTAAACTGGATTGAGGCATTTCTGCCTCGGGCGGACTTTCACGAGCAACACAAAATCGATATCGCAGCGCCGGCCGGGCTTATCCTTGATTGCGCTATGGACTACCGGCTGAAAGATGACCCACTCGTCCGTCTCGCCATAGGATTACGGGAGTTGCCCTCACGGCTGTCAGGACGAACGAGCCGGCCGCCCTTCGACCGGGACGATTTCACCTTTCTGGGACGCAAGGGGGACACCGCCCTCGCTTTCGGACTGGTCGGTGCGTTCTGGAAAGCCGATTACGGATTGATACCGTGCCACTCGGCGGAGGATTTCCGGACCTGCGCGCTTCAGGACGCCTGCAAGCTTGTGTTGTCCTACACGCTCCATCCTCTCACGCGCAGGACAAGTCGTCTGACAACCGAGACAAAGGTCTTCTGCCCAACGCCCACGACGCGACGGCATTTCGCACCCTACTGGTATCTCATCCGTCCGGTTAGTGGACTGATCCGCAGACGCATGTTGGCCTCCGTGCGCAAGCAGGCGGAAAGCCGCACCAATTCGCCGACGATCACCGGCTGATGCCTGGTATCCCGCCGACCTGTTCGGCCAGGAACTCCACGCAGAGACGGATCCTGGCCAGAGTCGTCCGTTCAGGCGCGATCAGCATGCTCAGCGGCGCCGACGGCAACGTGTAGTCTGGAAGAAGCGGCACCAGTCGACCGTCCCGCAGGCAGTCTTCCACCAGCCAGCGATGGGCCGGGCCGAAACCCCTGCCCGCCAGAAACGCCTCCCGCGCCGCCAAACCATGATCGACGATCAAACGGCCATGAAACGGCACGACATGGTTTCTACCCATGACGCTCCGCAGGACCAGCCGGTCCGATCCATGCACGCGCGACATTCGCACCCCTTCGCGATCACGCAGATCCTCCGGTCGCCGCACCGGCCCAGTACGCTGCAGCCATTCGGGCGACGCAACCAGAAGGCGCTCGCTTTCCCCCAGGGAGCGTAGTTTCATCGCGCAATCGCTCAGGGGACCGAGACGGATGGCGATATCGACCCCATCCCGCACCAGATCGATCCGCTCGTCCGTCAGGCCGAATTCCACCCGTATTCCCGGATTTTGGTCTTGAAAGGCATAAATGAGCGGGCTGACGTGCAGGACGCCCAACGCGCCGGTGCAAGAGATGCGCACCGTCCCGGCCGTTGCCTGCCGCGTGTCGCGCATCTCCTGACTTGCCTGCTCGACGAGTGAGAGGATCTGCACACAATGCGCGTAATAACGCGTTCCTTCGTCCGTCAGCGCCGTACGGCGCGTCGTCCGCGTCAGCAGCGACACACCCAGTGCGTCTTCAAGCTCGCGCAGATGCCGCGTGATCGTCGATTGCCCGGCGCCGGTTTCACGGGCGACGGCCGCCAGATTGCCACGTTCGGCGACCCGCACGAAGGTCCGCATCCGCTCCAGTGAGACTGGCGATTGTTCCATATTTCGGCATTCTCCCTTCCGCCATCGCCATATGGGATAAGAATATCCTATCGCGTAATCTCGTTGGGAAACGAAATTTTCCACGCAATGAGAGTCCGCTCATGAATGTTCTGATCGTCTTCGCCCATCCGGAAAGACACTCGCTCAACGGCGCCCTGCTTGACGTCGCCGTCTCTGAACTGACGGCCCAGGGACATGACGTTCAGGTGTCGGACCTGTATGCCATGCACTGGAAGGCTGCAGTCGATAAGGATGACTTTCCTGCCCTGTCGTCCGACGAACCGCTGAAGGTCTGGAAAGCGTCCAATGACGGGTTCGCGGCGAACGCGCTCACGGAGGATGTGAAGGCCGAGCAGGAGAAGCTGCTCTGGGCCGATACAGTCATTCTGCAGTTCCCGTTGTGGTGGTTCGCCATGCCAGCCATCCTCAAGGGCTGGGTTGACCGGGTCTATGCCTCCGGCTTCGCCTATGGGGTGGGCGAACACAGCGAGCAGCGCTGGGGCGACCGGTATGGCGAAGGGGTCATGGAAGGCAAGCGCGCAATGCTGATGGTCACCGCAGGCGGGTGGCCCGAACATTATTCGGACCGCGGGATCAACGGCCCGATCGACGATCTGCTGTTCCCGATCAATCATGGGATCCTTTTCTATCCCGGCTTCACCGTTCTGCCGCCCTTCGTGGCCTATCGTGTCGATCGGATGGACAAGCCGAAATTCACGCTTCTCGCGGAACAATTGCGCGAGCGGATGAAGACCCTGGAAACGATCGCGCCGATTCCTTATCGCAAGCAGAATTACGGCGACTATCAGATCCCGACCATGGAACTGCTGCCCGGACTGGCGCCGCCGGGTACGCGCGGCTTCGAGGTGCATCTGGCCCCTGAGCGCGACTGACGTCGCGCCGTAATGAGGGAGGCGAGGCATTACTCATAGCCAACGGTGACCGGACGCATGCATCTGACCGAACTGCGTTATCTGCTGACGGTTATCGAAGCCGGAAGTTTCGGTCGGGCCGCCCAGTCCTTGCACCTCCAGGTATCGACACTCAGCCGTGCGATCAGCCGGCTGGAGGACAGATTGGGCGTGACGCTCCTGGAGCGGACGCCGGCCGGAATCCGAACCACCGCGTCGGGACGACTGGCGACACGCTATATCCGCCGTGTGCTGCATGAAACGCATGCAATGGAGGACACACTGGCTCGCGGCAGTGTCGGAGAGACGGGCGAGATCCGCCTGGGCCTGCATCTTCCGCCGATCAGTCCTGTTCTGATGGCCCTGCTGCTCGAATGGCACACGGCCCATCCGGGCGTCACCGTTGCACCCTGTAAATTTGGCGAAGAAAGCCTTCACGCGGCCCTGGCGGGTTGCCGGGTCGACGTCGCTCTGATCCCGGACTGCCTGCTGCAGAATCACGAAACGGCCCTACCAGTCTATGCCGAGCCTCTGATGGCCGTGCTACCAGCCGGTCACCACCTGGTTGGCCACAATATGCTGCATTGGGCGAGTCTGGAGAACGAGATCCTTCTGCTCGGTGCCTCGGGCAAGGGGGCCATCTGCCGGGATTTCTATATGGCTCGGCTGCCTGGTGCTCGCCTACGTATCCTTGAGGCCAGCATCCTGAGCGTACTCGCCTTCGTGCGTGCGGGATATGGTATCACGATTACCGCCCAGGCCTATTCCGCCTTGAAGTTTCCCGAGTTGGTATTCGTGCCCATCGATGAAGGCACGGCCTGTCTGCCTGTCAGTCTGGCGTGGCGCCCAGAAAGCGAAGATCCGGTGATCGGAAAGTTCGTCGCCTTCGTCCGGGGGCGCGCTGCATCCCATTCCCACACGCCCCCTCTCGCCGCGACTTCCCCATTCCAATGTCCCTGTTCATGACCAGAGCGCATTGATGGTATCAACGGCGAAACTTGCGTCGCCGGCCTCGCGGCGCGGCAGTCCCGGAACAAGGAATGACACCATGAGTCCAAAAGTCCTGATCGTCGGCGCAGGTGCGGTTGGGGGATATTTTGGGGCCCGAATGGCGACGGCGGGACATGACGTCACGTTCCTGGTGCGGCCCAACCGGTTGCGGCAGCTGCGCACGGATGGGCTGCGGCTAATCAGTCCGTTGGGGGACGCCAGCCTCGCGCCGAAAATGGTGACATCCAACGGCATCGATGGCCCTTATGACGTCATTCTTCTCAGCGTAAAGGCATACTCCCTCGCGTCCGCGATGGACGATTTCGCTGCCGCCGTCGGCCCGGACACGCGCATCATACCCCTTCTCAATGGCATGCGGCATCTCGATGTGCTGGCAGAGCATTTCGGAGATCCGAAGGTCCTGGGTGGGACGTGTTTCATCGTCAGCAAGTTGGATTCTGAAGGACAGGTCGTTCAAGTGGGATCACTCCCCAAACTGACCTTTGGCCCGCGATCCGCTGGCGACGACTCCTCGATCCGGAACCTCAAGGACGCTCTCTCCGGTCCTGGCTTCGAGACTGTATTGTCGGACAACATCATTCAGGAGATGTGGAACAAATGGGCTCTGCTGGCATCGCTGGGCACCGTATGTTGCCTGATGCGGGCCACCGTGGGGGAAGTGGCCAGCGCGCCCGCGGGTGAGGAATTCGCGCGGGCGACGATCGGTGAATGCGCTTCTATTGCCGCGGCGGCGGGATATCCGCTCACCGAGGAGACCCTGGGCGGTATCGTCCGGCTGCTGACTGCAAAGGAATCCTCCCTGACATCGTCCATGTTCCGTGATCTGTCCCAAGGCGCTCCCATCGAGGCGACGCAGATCATTGGCGACCTCGTGAAGCGTGCCCGCGCGCATCAGATTGCCACGCCGATTCTCGATCTGACCAATCTCAATCTCACTGTCTACGAACAGAGAAGGTGACCCAGCTCTGGTCAAGTGGTTTGAGTCGCCGGGAGATTTGGCGGAAGCCAATTTTCTCGAATTACGCGGTAAGGGAATTTATCATCATAATCGAGCAGTTGTATCCAATCCTGTACACTGAATGATGAGAAATAGACGGTTGCTCAGAGCGGGTGCTCACAGTCCAATCAATGTGATCATTCCGGTTACGGCCGCACCGAAAGCCACGTCAGGGATTCCCATGAAAGCCAAAATGAGCCCACCCAAGGCCCCGCCAACGGAGATGCCAAAGAACTGCATCGAATAGTGCAGCGCAAGAATGGCGGCGTGTTGGCCTGGAGCCATATCCGTCATTCTATGCTGTTGTGCGATACCGCCGCTCCACCAAGCACCGCCCCATAAAGCCGCCAACAGGATCATGACCGCCGTTTCGGCGCGTCCAGAATGGTGCAGGGTGGCGAGGCCTCCCATCAAACTAAACAGGCCAACCATGATCCCGATCGAAATGAAAAGGATGCGCCGAGATCCATAGCGGTTGATCATCGATCCAGCGGCAACGCCCGCTACAGTTGCGACTGCGCCGAACACGGCCATTAACGCCGCGACCCATCTGGAATCCATACCGGCCGCCTGATGGGCCAGCGGGGTCAGATACGTATAGGCGGTCAACGCACAGACGAAGAGCCCAAACGATACGGCCAGTCCTCGCCGGACAGACGATTGCCGCAGAAGGGCAAAGCGTGTCTGAAATGGGACGATTGGCGCCGGCGGTACGGATGGAAGCATCAGCCCGATGCCGACGGCTGCCGCTCCTCCCAATGAAGCTACGAGCATGAACGCCCCCTGCCATCCCCATACGGTGCCGGCTATTGTCCCTAAAGGTGCGCCCATGGCCAGTGCCAGCGCATTACCGGTCGCGGTGATCGAAAGGGCATGGCCTCTCTTTTCGGGTGGCGACAGCGCCACCGCCGCAGCACTCGCCGGCGCCATGAACAGTGCGGCAGTCAGTGCGGCCAATACGCGCGCCAACGCCAGGAACCACCAGGATTGCGCGAAGGCTGCCAATAGATTCGCCAGAGAGAATCCAACGAGCGCAAGGATAATGAGGCGCTTGCGTGGGAAGGAATCCAGCCAGGCGACAAGAACCGGACCACCCAAGGCATAAGAAAGGGCAAAAATGGTCACTAACTGCCCACATGCCGCTACGGACACGTGGAGGTCCGCTGAAATCATCGGCAGGAGCCCAGCGATCGCGTATCCCTCCGTCCCGATCGCGAACGTGCCGAATGCCAGAAGGAGGATTCTTGGGTCGATCATAGTATGATGGTATAACAACCCTTGTACCATTGTCAGCGGTGCCTCCGTTCAAGAATCGTTGTATCGTCGTGTCATGCGTGAACGCCGCCACATAGACCCGAGCGATGTCGACCTCCCGACCCTGATGACGGCTTTCACCGATCCACTGCGCCTGCGCATCATCGGGATTCTCGACCGGAATGGGGAGACGCCCTGCGCTGCAATCTATCATGAGATAGGCATCAGCAAATCCGGCGCTTCCCACCATTTTCGGGTGCTGCGCGAGACTGGCGTCCTGCTGTCCCGTACGTCAGGACGCGATCATTATGCGTGTCTCAGGCGTGAGGAACTGGAGAAAGCCTACCCAGGCATTCTCGATGCGGTGTTGGGTGAACTGATACCAACTCCGGTCGGCCCTGACTCATATGTGATTGCCTGACGGTATCGTTCTGGAACGAGCTGTGATTCACAGGATGCCGAACCGGGCGGGAGGCATCCGAATGGGCGGGGCGTTAGCGTTGCGTGAGGATTATGATGCGGCGGGACTGCGTGCTCTGGCGCGGACAACGAGGCATGCGGGCCAGGCGCGTCGGCTTCTGGCGCTGGCGGCGATCTACGATGGTGCGTCACGCGGAGACGCGGCACGACTGGCTGGGACGGATCGGCAGATTGTGCGGGACTGGGTGGTGCGTTTCAACGCCGAGGGCCCGGATGGCGTGCGGGATCATCATGGGGGCGGTGTCGTTCCCCGCCTGACACCAGCCATGTTGGAAGCGCTGATGCGCCGGATCGAGGACGGCCCGATCGCTGCCGTGCATGGGGTGGTGCGCTGGCGGCAGGCTGATCTGGGGCAATGGCTTTATGAGGAATTCGGCGTCTCTCTTTCGCGCAGCCGGCTGAGCGCCGTTATCCGGGGCCTCGACTTCCGCCTTCTGACGGGACGCCCCCGGCACCATGCCCAGGATCCCGAGGCCCAGGACGTTTTTAAAAAAGCTTCCCCGACGTCATGGCCGGGATCCGGGCCCGGCATCCCGGCAAGGCCATCGAACTCTGGTGGGGCGACGAGGCGAGGGTCGGCCAGAAAACGAAGCTGACGCGCCGCTGGGCCAGACGCGGCACCCGTCCACGCGCGCCTGCCGATCAGCGCACACGTTCGGCCTGGATCTTCGGAGCGATCTGTCCGGCGCTAGGCAAGGGAGCGGCCCTCGTCCTGCCCTGGTGCAACCTCCACGCCATGAACCGGCATCTCGACGAGATCTCGCAGGCCGTAGCGCCGGGCGCTCACGCTATCCTCATCGTCGATCAGGCAGCGTGGCATACCAGCCCGAAACTCGATATCCCCGCCAACATCACCATCCTGCCGCTCCCGCCACGCTCGCCCGAACTCAATCCGGTGGAAAACGTCTGGCAGTTCATGCGCAATACCTGGCTGTCGAACCGGATCTTCCGCACCTACGACGACATCGTCGATATCTGCTGCCACGCCTGGAACCAGCTCGTCGACCAGCCCTGGCGCATCATGTCCCTCGGGCTACGACAATGGGCACATGGGTTTTAACAAACAGGAGTTGGTATAAGACGCCAAGCATCAATTGAACGCGAAAGAGATTCACCCGTTGCGAAGTAGTATTATTTGTTCTGTTTATTTTCTAGGAAATAGATTCCTCTTACGTTCGTTATCTACACACCGAAATAGTCAATATTTATCATGTGTTTAATATTTTTTAGTTTTGGAAACACAATTCGAAAAACATATGACTGCAAAAACTCGTGTATTGCCAACTCATCCGCTCAAATCTTCCTCGCCAGAAGGGACACAAAGTAAGTGACTAAATTCGACGTTTGTACCTGGAACGACGACAGAAGGAAGATTGACCAGGTGTGTCTCAAAGCCGTGAAAGAAAGTGACTTCATATGAGAGCAGGTGAGAAATATGATGCAACTCTCCATGAGATCGTTGCACGCCATGCATCCCAAAGACCTCTCCCTTCTTGCCGCACTCGATCTCCTGCTGACCGAAGGCAGTGTCGCGCGTGCCGCCGCACGCATGAATCTCAGCACACCCGCGATGAGCCGTATCCTCGGCCATATCCGCGATCTGACTGGCGATCCAATTTTCGTGCGCGCTGGCCGGAGCCTCGTCCCCACGCCGAGAGCCGAAGCCATGCGTCTGCCGGTACGGGAATTGGTCGCCCGCGCGCGGAGCATTCTGGGTAATGCCGGGGATCTGGATCTCGATCGTCTCGATCGAACCTTTACCCTACGTGCAACGGATAGTTTTATCGGCTCCTTCGGGCCGCGTCTCGCCGGCCATCTCACAACTCTTGCGCCAAAAGTCCGACTTCGTTTCGTACCGCAAAGGGACGAGAGTGTCGACGATCTGCGGGAAGGGCAAGTTGACTTGGATATTGGAGCAATTAGCCATACCGGCCCGGAAATCATGACGCAAACTATTCTGTCAGACCGATTTGTCGGCGTCGTGCGGCCTGGGCATCCGCTTTCAAGTGGTCGTATTACGTCTGCCCGTTTCTCTCGTCAGCGGCATATTTCTGCGTCCCGCCGCGGTCGAATGCATGGTCCGGTAGATCAGGCGCTGGGTAGCCTCAATCTATCACGAAATGTCGTAACGATCGTGCCCACTTTTTCGGATGCCTTATTATTCGCACGCCAATCTGAACTTGTGGCAGTCGTTCCTGATCGACTGACGGAAGTAGCGCGACAGGACATGGTCTCCTTCCCGCTCCCGGTCGAAACCGGATTGCTCATCATCTCGCAAGCCTGGCACCCAAGGTTCCAAGCCGATGCAACACATCAATGGCTGCGCGCCTGTGTTCGAGAGATCTGCGCCGAAGACACCAGCAGCAAGCAGGCGTATTGCAAAATACAAAACAATAAAATCAGATAATTTCAATTATCGCGTGATCGCAGATAACGCAGTGTCTGTCTGGCAGCCATCCTCGATTCTATTGCGGGAACAGGGTCGTTACGAAACCTGCTCTTAGCAGACCATGACGGAGATACCGTGTGTCATCCACCACATCAACGGCGACGAGTAACATCACGCCCCTATCGGGCAGCCAAGCTACACAGCGGCTGTTGCCGTTCGCGCTGCTTGTTTTTCTAGGCTACTTGAGTGTCGGCATGCCGTTGGCGGTCCTTCCCGGCTATATTCACGAGACATTGGATTTTGGTCCGACAGTCGTCGGTTGGGTTATCGCCACCCAATCCATAGGAACATTGCTTACACGCCAATTCGCGGGTCTCATCACGGACACGCGCGGCGCGAAGAATGCGGTTATCGTTGGCACTGTGGGATGCGCTTTGGCCGGGCTCGGGTATGGCATATCGGGCATAATCAACGCCATGCATATATGGAGCCTTGTCGCTCTTCTGGCCGGGCGTGCAATGCTGGGATTGGGGGAGAGCCTCCTGATTACTGGTGCTTTGTCTTGGTGCATCGGAACCGTCGGTCCGCGCCATACCGGTCGCGCGATGGTCTGGGTTGGAATTGCCATGTTCGGCGCCATCGGGGCTGGTGCCCCCATTGGGGCCGCGATCATGAACAAGTACGGTTTTATGGCAGTTGCCGCTACGGCTTCCGTTTTGCCGCTTTTCGCTCTAACGGTGGGGCTGCGAAAGGCATCGATTGCGCCGAACGGAGGACGACGACTAGCTTTCCATAAAGTGGTCGGTCTGATCTGGCGGCATGGTATGGCCCTTGCCCTGAGTACTGTCGGCTTCGGCACGCTTTTTGCTTTTCTCGGTCTGGATTACGCGGCTCAAGGCTGGTCCGGCGCACCTTACGGGCTAACCGCTTTCGGTATCGCATATGTCGCGGCACGCTTGTTTTTCGGCGGCCTGCCGGATCAGCTTGGTGGCCAGAAAGTCGCAATGGTCACGATCCCGATCCAGGGACTGGGGTTGATCGCCTTATGGCTGGCGCCGAACCCGGTCGCGGCCTTAGCGGGATCCGCACTTCTCGGGGCCGGATATTCACTTACTTTCCCCGCGTTGGGTGTCGACGCGGTACGGTATGTTCCTCCACAAAACCGTGGCGCGGCCATGGGCGCCTATGTGGCGTTCGTCGATATTGGGCTGGGCATTACGGGACCGATCGCAGGCACCGTCGCAAGTCATTTTAACTATCCAGCCACATTTTTTGTTGCTGCGATCGCAACCATCGTCGCGATATTCGCCGCAGTGCAAGCTCACCGAAAGGATGGAACGCGCGTAATAGGGACCGATAGTTTTTCGTAACATCAACAACCATCGAACAATATCCAATAATTCATAAGCACAAAGATTAAACGCTGTAGAAATTATACAATAAAGCAGGCCACCTCATGCATCTCGCGGAACTGCGCTATTTTTTTCCGTGCTCGAAGCCGGAAGTTTCGGGAAGGCCGCGCAATCCTTGCAGATGCTAGAGCGCGTCCACTGAACTATGAATCGTGGGGATGACGCGGAGCGTGGATTGTGATTCACCGTTTTCATTGATGGAGATGGTGACCTTGCCCCCTGAAATGCCCTCGCATTGAAGTAAGGTCTGTCCACTGGAGACAGACGATGAAGAAAGCGCGATTTACGCAGGACCAGATTATCGGGGTCCTGAAAGAGCATCAGGCGGGCGCTACGGCTGCGGATCTGTGCCGCAAGCACGGGATCAGTGACGCGACCTTCTACACCTGGCGGTCGAAATACGGCGGGATGGAGGTGTCGGAAGCGCGGCGCCTCAAGGCTCTTGAAGAAGAGAACGCGAAGCTGAAGCGGCTTCTGGCGGAGAGCGTGATGGACGTCTCGACGCTGAAGGAACTACTGGCAAAAAACTCGTGACGCCCGGTTTGCGGCGGGAAGCCGTGACCTGGGCGATCCGGGAGAAAGAGTATTCGCAGCGACGGGCCTGCCGGCTGATCGGCATGGACCCGAAGACCTGGCGCTATGCGTCACGCCGCCCGGATGATGCCGCAGCGCGCGGGCGGCTGCGCGAACTGGCTGGGGAGCGACGGCGATTTGGCTACCGGCGACTGCATATCCTGCTCGGCCGGGAAGGAATGACGATGAACCACAAGAAGCTGTTCCGGCTGTATCGCGAAGAGGGGCTGTCGGTCCGCAAGCGTGGCGGCCGGAAACGGGCGCTGGGCACGCGCTCGCCGATGATGCTGCCCGACGGGCCGAACCAGCGCTGGAGCCTGGATTTCGTCTCGGATGCATTGAACAACGGACGGCGCTTCCGGGTGCTGACGGTGGTCGACGACTACACGCGCGAATGTCTGGCGCTGGTGGCGGACACCTCGTTATCAGGCGAACGCCTCGGTCGTGAACTCGACCGGATCGGCGAGCATCGCGGCTGGCCGCTGATGATCGTTAGCGACAATGGCACCGAGATGACATCGAACGCGATCCTGGCCTGGCAGCAGAAGCGATCGGTGCTGTGGCACTATATCGCACCGGGCAAGCCGCAGCAGAACGGGTTCGTCGAGAGCTTCAACGGCCGGTTCCGCGACGAATGCCTCAATGAGCATCTGTTCCGTAACATCGCCCACGCTCGGACGGTCATCGAGGACTGGCGGGCCGACTACAACGCCGTCAGGCCTCACACCAGCCTCAATGGCATGACGCCAGAGGCTTTCGCTCAACACGCCACCAAGGCATACAACAATACACAGACCCTAACTCAAAACTGAGGGCACGTTCGGGGCAGGGTCAATGGTGATGGCGCGAGCATTGAGTGACGATCTTCGGGTGCGCGTTCTGGAAGCCGGCGCAGCGGGCGGGTCAGCCCGTTCAGTAGCGAAGCGGTTCGGGATCGGGATTTCGACGGCGATCCGGTGGCTTCGACGCGAGCGTGAAAGCGGCGAACGGGCGGCGCGCCGTCAGGGCAAGCCACGCGGTTCACGGCTGGACGGGCATGAAGCCTTTATTGTTGGCATGATTGAAGCGTGTTAATTTCTGCTGAGATTTGACCCTGGGTTTTCATCGAGAACTGACCCGGCCTTTGGTTATCTCTGCTATGTTTTATGGGCTGGTCAAGCGGTTGCCTTTTCCTTCCGGTTCCTGGGGGCGGCGGAGCTTGCGCGGAACCGGTAGCTGTCATTTCCGGTTTCGAGGATATGACAGTGGTGGGTAAGGCGATCGAGCAGGGCTGTCGTCATTTTGGGATCACCGAAGACTTCGCCCCATTCGCTGAAGCTCAGATTGATGACGCTGGTGCGCTCGTAGAGACGGCTGAGGAGATGGAACAGCAGGGCACCGCCTGATGCGCTGAACGGCAAATAGCCAAGTTCGTCCAGGATCACGAGATCGAGGCGCAGGAGACGTTCCGCGATCTGTCCTGCGCGATTGGCGGTTTTTTCCTGTTCGAGGGCGTTGACGAGGTCGACCGTGGACCAGAACCGTATCTTCTTGCGGTGATGTTCGATCGCCTGCACGGCAAGTGCGGTGGCCAGATGGGTCTTGCCGGTTCCTGGTCCACCAATGAGGACGACGTTGTCGGCACGGTCGATGAAATCCCCGGCATGGAGTTGACGGACCATGGCCTCGTTGACCTCGGCGGCCGAGAAATCGAACCCTGCCAAATCTTTGTAGGCCGGGAACCTGGCAGTCTTGGTTTGATAGGCGATGGAGCGCACCTCTCGCTCGGCGAGTTCCGCCTTCAAAAGCTGGGAGAGGACGGGGATGGCGGCCTCGAATGCCGGCGCACCCTGTTCGGTCAGTTCGGCCGTGGCCTGGGCCATGCCATACATCCGCAGGCCGCGCAGCATGACGACGAGGGCACCGGCCGCGGGATCATGACGCATGACGGGCCTCCCCGCGCAGGGCGTCATACCGTCCGGTATCGGCCTGATACCAACTCCTGTTTGTTAAAACCCATGTGCCCATTGTCGTAGCCCGAGGGACATGATGCGCCAGGGCTGGTCGACGAGCTGGTTCCAGGCGTGGCAGCAGATATCGACGATGTCGTCGTAGGTGCGGAAGATCCGGTTCGACAGCCAGGTATTGCGCATGAACTGCCAGACGTTTTCCACCGGATTGAGTTCGGGCGAGCGTGGCGGGAGCGGCAGGATGGTGATGTTGGCGGGGATATCGAGTTTCGGGCTGGTATGCCACGCTGCCTGATCGACGATGAGGATAGCGTGAGCGCCCGGCGCTACGGCCTGCGAGATCTCGTCGAGATGCCGGTTCATGGCGTGGAGGTTGCACCAGGGCAGGACGAGGGCCGCTCCCTTGCCTAGCGCCGGACAGATCGCTCCGAAGATCCAGGCCGAACGTGTGCGCTGATCGGCAGGCGCGCGTGGACGGGTGCCGCGTCTGGCCCAGCGGCGCGTCAGCTTCGTTTTCTGGCCGACCCTCGCCTCGTCGCCCCACCAGAGTTCGATGGCCTTGCCGGGATGCCGGGCCCGGATCCCGGCCATGACGTCGGGGAAGCTTTTTTAAAAACGTCCTGGGCCTCGGGATCCTGGGCATGGTGCCGGGGGCGTCCCGTCAGAAGGCGGAAGTCGAGGCCCCGGATAACGGCGCTCAGCCGGCTGCGCGAAAGAGAGACGCCGAATTCCTCATAAAGCCATTGCCCCAGATCAGCCTGCCGCCAGCGCACCACCCCATGCACGGCAGCGATCGGGCCGTCCTCGATCCGGCGCATCAGCGCTTCCAACATGGCTGGTGTCAGGCGGGGAACGACACCGCCCCCATGATGATCCCGCACGCCATCCGGGCCCTCGGCGTTGAAACGCACCACCCAGTCCCGCACAATCTGCCGATCCGTCCCAGCCAGTCGTGCCGCGTCTCCGCGTGACGCACCATCGTAGATCGCCGCCAGCGCCAGAAGCCGACGCGCCTGGCCCGCATGCCTCGTTGTCCGCGCCAGAGCACGCAGTCCCGCCGCATCATAATCCTCACGCAACGCTAACGCCCCGCCCATTCGGATGCCTCCCGCCCGGTTCGGCATCCTGTGAATCACAGCTCGTTCCAGAACGATACCGTCAGGCAATCACATATGAGTCAGGGCGGACCGGAGTTGGTATGAGGCTCGCGTTCGAGCACCAATGCCTGCGGCGCGTCGAGCCTGGGTGCTCCTGTTTTCTTGGCGTCCGTCAGACGATGCAACGTATTGAGGACGTGTGTCTTGGTGGCTACTCCCTCCTCGAGCGCGAGTTCAACCGCGCAAAGCACGGCCTGCTCATCATGCTGCAGCACCAGGGCGAGGATCTCGACCATTTCCCGGTCGCCGCCCGTGCGCCGGAGGAGGTGCGTCTGCAGCGTCCGGAACGCCTCGGGCAATTCAGAGAAGGGCGCGCCATTGCGCAAGGCCCCGGGTTTGCGCTGGAGCACCGCCAAGTAATGCCGCCAGTCATAGATCGTGCGACCGGGCACGCCGTGGGACCGCTCGACGATCCGGGGATGTTCGCATAGGATCCGCCCCTCGGCCGCGATCACCAACCGGTCGGGATAGACGCGCAGGCTGACCGGCCGATTGGCAAAAGAGGCGGGCACACTGTAGCGGTTGCTTTCGAACTGCACGAGGCAAGTCGGCGAAACCCGTTTGGTATGTTCGACGAACCCGTCGAACGGGCGCCCTGGAACCATCAGGTGAGGCACTTCCGCCGCATGGGCCTCGGCGAGGCTGCCGGGCAATTCGACATGCCTCAAGTGTAGAAGTTTGCACTTAATCTGACGGACGGCTTGAAGTGGCCGGCGTGGATGCTACGCGTTCATGTGGTGTTCGACGTGGCGCCCGATATCTTTTTCGCGGGCGTGGTGGGCTGCGTCAAGGAAGGTTTGCATCGGGGTTTTGCCGAAGCAGTATCGTCCCTGGTGGGTGCGATTGCGGTTGAAGTCATCCATCCATTCGTCGAGGTCTGCCTGGAGTTCGTGGATGCTGTCGTAGATCTTGCGGCGAAAAGTGACACGATAGAACTCGTCGAGCATGGTCTTGTGGAAGCGCTCGACGATGCCGTTGGTCTGCGGGCTGCGCGCCTTGGTGCGGGTATGGTCGATGTTCTCCACCGCCAGATAGAGTTCGTATTCATGGCGGTCATGAGAGCCGCAGAATTCGGTGCCCCGGTCGGTCAGCACGCGCTGGAGCGGGAGATCGTGCAGCTCGAAGAAGGGGATGACGCGGTCGTTGAGCAGGTCGGCAGCGGTAACCGGGGTCTTGCGGTCATAGAGCTTGGCGAAGCCGACCTTGCTGTAGGTATCGACGAAGGTCTGCTGGTAGACGCGACCGACGCCCTTCAGGGTGCCGACATAGAAGGTATCCTGGGCGCCGCAATAGCCGGGACATTCGGTCTCGAACTCGCCCCAGGCCTCCTTGTCGGCCTTGGCCTTCTCCAGGGCCGCAAGCTGGCTTTCGGTGAGGATCAGCCGTTCCTGGGCCATCTTGGCTTCGAGCGCCTTGAGGCGGAGCTTCATGGTAGCGAGGTCGTGGCGCAGCCAGATGCTGCGCACCCCGAAAGGAGAGACGGTGACGCCGCGCTTGAGCAGTTCGTTGGCCACGCGGGCCTGGCCCCAGGCCGGTTGTTCGATGGCGATCGCGACCACTGCTTCCTCAACCGCCGGCTCGACGCGGTTTTTCAGCAAGGGTTTGCGGCGGGAGAGTTCCTGGAGCGCGATTTCGCCGCCTTTGTCGTAGAGCTCCTTGAAGCGGTAGAAGCTGTCGCGCGAATACCCCATCATCTTGCAGGCCTGGGAGACGTTGCCCAGTTGCTTCGATAGTTCCAGCAGGCCAACTTTGGCGCGGATGATCTTCTGGTCACGGGTCATGAGGATATCCTCCGATGGCTGCGGCGGGGGCTGCGTCGCCCGGCCACTCCGCCCCCGCCGCAGCCCTGGTTGAGCTTCAGCAGACACCATCCGTCAGATTTAGTCGAGACTTCTACACCTCAAGATAGTCCAACGTTCCCGGCAACGCGCCTCGAGCCAGACGTTCAGGGAGGCCAGATCAGGAAAATGCGGCATCTCCTGCCAGATCTGCCGCCGGGCGTCCTGGACGGTCTTCTCGATTTGACCTTTCTCCCAACCCGCTGCCGGATTGCAGAACTCCGCCTCGAACAGATAATGGCTCACCAGGGCCGAAAAACGCAGATTGACCTGGCGGACCTTGCCGGGCCCAACCCGGTCCACGGCGGTTTTCATATTGTCAAAAATACCTCGACGCGGCACCCCGCCCAAAACGCGAAAGGCTTCCGTCAGCGCGTCGAACAGCATCTCGTGAGTCTGGAGCGGATACGCCCGCAGAATGAAGGCCCGGCTGTAGGACAGCTTGGTGTGGGCGACCTGCAGCTTGACGCGCCGCCCCCCGATCACCGCCCAGTCCTCTCCCCAGTCGAACTGGAAGGCCTCTCCGGGTTGAAAGCGCAACGGAACGAACACGCCGCGTCCCGTCGTCTGCCGCGCCCTTTGCTGTTCCGCCTTCCAGTTCCGGATAAAGGCCGCAACCCGTCCATACGATCCGTCATAACCCAGCGCTACAAGATCCACATGCAGGCGCCGCCCCGTGCGGCGCTGCTTGCGCGACTTTGACGTCTCCAGAGCAAGCCAGGTCGCCAGTTTCTCCGCAAACGGGTCCAGCCGGCTCGGACGCTCGGCAACCTTGAACTGCGGCTCAACCGTCTCCGCCCGGAGATACTTGCGGATCGTGTTGCGCGACAATCGCGTCCGACGCTCAATCTCGCGGATCGGTACATGATCCCGGTAATGCCACCGCCGGATCACACTCAACAATTCCATGCTGATCACTCCTTTAACCCCCGGACAGTTGCTCCGGGGAAGTGTCAGACACGGGTCAATTCTCAATGAAAATTTCCGCCCCTACAGGGTCAGTTCTCGCTGGAAATCAACATAATATCAACATAATCAAGAAAAATGCGAGAGCAATTGACCTTGGTGACACAATTAATAAGATCGCAATTCAAGTTACCTCTACGAATGACATAGCTAAGATCAAACACACTCATAAGGGCTTCGTCGCCGATAATCTTCAGACGGTGTACGACCGGCTCATTATTTTAATCATCGGAGAAAAGAAGGATTATCGGGAGAGCTCCATCGGTAACGGGACCATCTTTGAACTTTCTGTTGATGATGATGTTTGGGGTCTTGCCGAACTGCTTACCAAAATCGGCAACCTTGGCATATCCAAGCTTGAAGTATGCCTAATACCAACTCCTGTTTGTTAAAACCCATGTGCCCATTGTCGTAGCCCGAGGGACATGATGCGCCAGGGCTGGTCGACGAGCTGGTTCCAGGCGTGGCAGCAGATATCGACGATGTCGTCGTAGGTGCGGAAGATCCGGTTCGACAGCCAGGTATTGCGCATGAACTGCCAGACGTTTTCCACCGGATTGAGTTCGGGCGAGCGTGGCGGGAGCGGCAGGATGGTGATGTTGGCGGGGATATCGAGTTTCGGGCTGGTATGCCACGCTGCCTGATCGACGATGAGGATAGCGTGAGCGCCCGGCGCTACGGCCTGCGAGATCTCGTCGAGATGCCGGTTCATGGCGTGGAGGTTGCACCAGGGCAGGACGAGGGCCGCTCCCTTGCCTAGCGCCGGACAGATCGCTCCGAAGATCCAGGCCGAACGTGTGCGCTGATCGGCAGGCGCGCGTGGACGGGTGCCGCGTCTGGCCCAGCGGCGCGTCAGCTTCGTTTTCTGGCCGACCCTCGCCTCGTCGCCCCACCAGAGTTCGATGGCCTTGCCGGGATGCCGGGCCCGGATCCCGGCCATGACGTCGGGGAAGCTTTTTTAAAAACGTCCTGGGCCTCGGGATCCTGGGCATGGTGCCGGGGGCGTCCCGTCAGAAGGCGGAAGTCGAGGCCCCGGATAACGGCGCTCAGCCGGCTGCGCGAAAGAGAGACGCCGAATTCCTCATAAAGCCATTGCCCCAGATCAGCCTGCCGCCAGCGCACCACCCCATGCACGGCAGCGATCGGGCCGTCCTCGATCCGGCGCATCAGCGCTTCCAACATGGCTGGTGTCAGGCGGGGAACGACACCGCCCCCATGATGATCCCGCACGCCATCCGGGCCCTCGGCGTTGAAACGCACCACCCAGTCCCGCACAATCTGCCGATCCGTCCCAGCCAGTCGTGCCGCGTCTCCGCGTGACGCACCATCGTAGATCGCCGCCAGCGCCAGAAGCCGACGCGCCTGGCCCGCATGCCTCGTTGTCCGCGCCAGAGCACGCAGTCCCGCCGCATCATAATCCTCACGCAACGCTAACGCCCCGCCCATTCGGATGCCTCCCGCCCGGTTCGGCATCCTGTGAATCACAGCTCGTTCCAGAACGATACCGTCAGGCAATCACATATGAGTCAGGGCGGACCGGAGTTGGTATAAGAGCCCGATCCGAAAGTTTTTGAACAATACCAGCCTGTTGTGATTCATCCGTCTTTGCGAAGAGATGGAGTGAATGGTGACATGGACTGGTATTGCCCGACGTGAACATAGCCGGGAAGGGTTGCGATATCCATCGGATATGACGGACGGGGAGTGGGCTTTGATCATGCCATTTGTACCCCCGGCGAAACGGGGCGGTCGCCCCCGCACTACGGATATGCGCGAGGTGGTCAACGCGATGCTCTACATAGCCTCGGCCGGGTGTGCGTGGCGCCTGCTGCCGAAATGCTTTCCGCCGGTCTCGACCGTCAGGCGCTATTTTTACGCCTGGCGTGGTGCCGGAGTGTTCGAAGTCATGAATACGGTGCTGGTCATGAGCCTGCGCGAGATCGAGGGGCGTGAAGCCTCTCCGAGCGCGGGCGTGATTGACAGCCAGTCGGTGAAAACCACGGAAAGTGGCGGGCTTTCGGGCTATGACGCGGGGAAGAAGGTCAAGGGCCGCAAGCGCCATATTGTGACGGATACCTGCGGCTTCCTGATCTTTCTCCTCGTTCATGCCGCCGACATCCAGGACCGTGATGGGGCTGTTGATGTCCTGGCAGCGATACGCAGGCGCTTTCCCTGGCTGCGCCACATCTTCGCTGATGGCGGCTATGCTGGCGACAAATTGCGATCCGCGCTCGCCTCCATGGGAAAATGGACCCTTGAAATCATCAGGCGGTCCGATACGGCGAAGGGCTTTCAGATCCTGCCGCGCCGCTGGGTGGTTGAACGGACATTCGCATGGCTGGGACGGTGCAGGCGGCTCGCCAAAGACTGGGAACAATCCATTGCTTCCTCAACCGCATGGACATTGATCGCCTCGATCCGAATGCTCACACGACGGACAGCAAGGCATTGTCACGGTTGAAGAACTTTCGGATCGGGCTCTAATACTACAGTTGCGTTTTTGCCCTGAGGCGCGAGAGGTATGCTGCGGCCTGATGAGCACGTCGAAAGAACGACCATCGGAGGATATGCTCGATGGAGGCGCGGCTTCGGGTAATTTTCACGGCGAGGCGGCGGATTTCCTGGATTGACCAGCGGATGAGCGGCCGCGTTTGTGCAACTGGCTTTTTTTGAGCGCCATGGCGTTGGCCTGGGACCGCACAGCGGCCATCATGGCGTAAGCCAGCATGACCAACGAGACGTGACGGTGCCAGCCATGCCAGGAACGGGTTTCATTATGGTCGAGTCCGAATTCGTTCTTGGCGGTCTCGAACCCTTCCTCGATTCGCCAGCGCGTGCCCTCGACACGCACCAAGATCTCAAGCGGTGTTCCCTGAGGGCACCAGGTCGTGAAATATGCCAGATCGCCATCGGAGGGATTACGCCGGACCAGCAGCCCACGGGTCCATATCCCGGTTGAGATACCTGAATATTCGGAGGCCTCGAGATCGGCCATCGGGCAATACAGCCAGTCATACAGTCGTTCGCCCTTGGTGCCGCGTCCGGCGGAACAGCGGACCCAGGTCTCGTCCGGCAGGGTCTTGATGATTTCGCGCGCCTCGCCGGACCAGTGGATGTCCGGACGCCAGGAATGGAACCAGTGATTGGCGTTGACGCCAAGGACGAAGCCTTTGCCTGCGCGGCGCAAAGCCATTTCCAGTTCACCGACGCCATAGACGCTGTCGCCAGCCACCCACCGGAACGGCACATCGGCCGCAAGCGCCCGGCCGATCATCGCGGTGGCCAGGGACGGTTTGCTGGCAAACGTGACATCGCCCGGCACATGGGCCGCCGCCAACCGCTCAGGCTTTTCAGTCCAGGCTTTCGGCAGATACAAAGCCCGGTCGAGAAAAGCATGCCCCTTGTCAGAGACATAGGCTGCGAACACGCCAATCTGGCAATTCGTGATCTTGCCGGCAGACCCGGTATATTGCCGTCCCACTCCGCATGATGCAGAGCCCTTCTTGAGGAAACCAGTCTCGTCGACCACCAGTACCGCGTCGGCATCCCCCAGATGCTCGACAACATGATCGCGCACGACGTCCCGCAATGCATCGGCGTCCCAATGCCCGCGTCCAAGCAGGGCCTGCTGTCGCCATGGCCCCGGATCGCCCGCAGCTTCAGCCCGCATCCAGCCGGTCTTGCGCGGCTCGTTGCCCAGTAGTGTTTCCAGAAACCGGCCTGCCGATGCCGCCACCCGCTCCTGGCCGAATACCGGGCGCATTCGCTCCTTGGCGTCCCGCAGCGCCTCCAGCGTCAGAGCCAGAACATCCTCGACCGAAGCTGCGCTATTCATCTCGTTCAGAATCATGGTTACCCATAGATTCAGAACTCTCAGAAAAACGCAACTGTAGTGCTAACGTTTCTCGAAGAGAATCTTGCCTTGGTCAGACCACGCGAAGCCAATGAAGTAAACACGCTTGTACGACTGATCGAGGTGTTGAGCCAAACCGACGAAGAGATACCGGTCGCCGGCATGAGGGAGGATCCCGATCCTGATGGGAAAATTAACGATCGGTTTGCAGATCACGCGGATTTTCTTCGCAGACAATATATAGACCTACACGAATTGTACGGCGTGGCGCTCTCTGAGGTAACCAAACAATCAGAACTTAGCCACGTCCGAGTCCGCAAGCTTCAGATCTATCTTTCAAATTGGAGCGACCGTCTTCTCACTCAGCATCGCGGCGATCCTCGCGCAGCGATGGACGCGCTGGTCGCAGAGATGATTCAGAAAATGGGCAAAAGCGATCAAGGTTATGACGAAAGCGCAATCCGCTATTACGTCATCGACCAGCTCATTGCTTGCAACGTGTTTCCGAACAAGATTGCACAGTATGCCTAACCTGTTTCTCAAAGACGAAGCAATTTCTAAAGCCCCACCTATCGTCGGGTTCGAGATTCTACGCTATGTGCGGAGTACAAAGAGAAAGACGATTAGTATCTTCGACGTCGTCAATCATTTCAAGGAGGAGAGCTGGTTTTCAGCAAATTCCTTCTTCTACGGCTTAACATTTTTGTATGCTCTGGGCCTATTGGATTTTGAAGAGCCCTATTTGGTGGTGCTAGATGCGCATTAAACGATTGTATACTGAACCAGATACCATTGATCCAATTGAATTCCACAAAGGGGTCAACATTATTGTAGGCGAACGGGACGAAACCAGCGTCAAGAATAATGGTGTAGGAAAGTCCATGTGCATCGAATTTCTTAACTTTGCACTGCTAAAGAAAAAATCTGAAAGTCGCGTATCGAAGATCCCGCAGCAAAGCTTCAAGCCAGATACATTTATCTATGTCGATTTTGAACTCCACGGAATGGACTACACAATCAAACGTTCTATCGTAGATGCCGAGCATCCGCGTATGATCTGTGATAGCAGCGTTATTGATTTTTCCAAGCTAGATGATGCAACACGCTTTCTTACCGAGCGGATGTTTCCATCGACTCACTTGGTAGGAGTAGGATTTCGAGAAATGCTGGGTCCGCTCATCCGAGACGAACGATCGGAATTCAAGTCCATCGTCGCATGTTACGATACGAAAATTAGAGTGCCAGACAATTATGCGCCGCATCTCATGCTCCTTGGGATCGACCTGATGATATATCGTAAGATCAGGGAAATTCTGAAAGAGCTCGATGCGATTGGAGTTGAGGAGAAGCGCGTCCGTGAGAATGTGCAACTTATCCGAGAGAAAGGCATTGACGATGCTCGGTCAGACCTCAATGAGCTTAATGAGGAAGTCGAGCGCATCCGGCAAGGTATCGATGCGCTCGAAAATGCACCAGCCTATGATGTCATCAAAGACGAGCTTATTGAGATCGAAGATCAAACCGACGAGCTCCGGTTCAGGAAAACAGCATTGCTCAAGCGGCTTGCCGGGTTAAACCCCATAGCCATTGAGACGGCTATCGACGCAGACGAGATACGCAGCTTCTATAATCAACTACGCGAAGGTCTGGGCGATAAAATTTCTAAAGATCTGAACGAGGTTTTAGCCTTCAAATCGAAAATCGAACTCTTCCAAAAGCATCTGCTCACTGAGAAATCACAGGTCATTGAAGAGGAGCTAAGGGGATTACGTCGGCAGCTTGCCGATCTTGATCGACATCAGGCTAGACTTATAAAAATTCTCGATCAGGACGGCGATCTACGAAACTTAAAAAAAACCTACGCTGCTTTCCAAGCGAAGAGCGATGAACTTGGCCAACTCAAAGGTCTGCTCGATCGGTATGATCGGCTCGCCTTGGACAAGCAAGAGAAACGACTTGAGAAAGAAACCGAGCGGCTCCGATTGCAAGGTAGCATTATCGGCGCTTCCGAGCGCCTGAAATCATTTGAGCAAACGATCCTTTGGATACATCAATTCATCCAGGGCAATCGGAAAGCCTCTTTTGAGGTGCGGACTACCTCCACGAAGAACGTTGTCGACATTATAATGCGAATAGATGACGACGGCAGCCATAGCGTCGAACGCGAGAAGGTGTTCATATATGACATAGCTCTGCTCCTAAACGATTTCAGTAAAGCACGACATCCTGGCCTTCTTGTGCACGACAATATTTTCGATGTAGATGACGATACGCTAAAGAGAAGCTTGGAGTTCGTTTTCACAAAATCTGTATTCGACGACGATCAACAATATATACTTACCTTAAATACTGATCGTCTAGGTCGCCTAATACCAACTCCGGTCCGCCCTGACTCATATGTGATTGCCTGACGGTATCGTTCTGGAACGAGCTGTGATTCACAGGATGCCGAACCGGGCGGGAGGCATCCGAATGGGCGGGGCGTTAGCGTTGCGTGAGGATTATGATGCGGCGGGACTGCGTGCTCTGGCGCGGACAACGAGGCATGCGGGCCAGGCGCGTCGGCTTCTGGCGCTGGCGGCGATCTACGATGGTGCGTCACGCGGAGACGCGGCACGACTGGCTGGGACGGATCGGCAGATTGTGCGGGACTGGGTGGTGCGTTTCAACGCCGAGGGCCCGGATGGCGTGCGGGATCATCATGGGGGCGGTGTCGTTCCCCGCCTGACACCAGCCATGTTGGAAGCGCTGATGCGCCGGATCGAGGACGGCCCGATCGCTGCCGTGCATGGGGTGGTGCGCTGGCGGCAGGCTGATCTGGGGCAATGGCTTTATGAGGAATTCGGCGTCTCTCTTTCGCGCAGCCGGCTGAGCGCCGTTATCCGGGGCCTCGACTTCCGCCTTCTGACGGGACGCCCCCGGCACCATGCCCAGGATCCCGAGGCCCAGGACGTTTTTAAAAAAGCTTCCCCGACGTCATGGCCGGGATCCGGGCCCGGCATCCCGGCAAGGCCATCGAACTCTGGTGGGGCGACGAGGCGAGGGTCGGCCAGAAAACGAAGCTGACGCGCCGCTGGGCCAGACGCGGCACCCGTCCACGCGCGCCTGCCGATCAGCGCACACGTTCGGCCTGGATCTTCGGAGCGATCTGTCCGGCGCTAGGCAAGGGAGCGGCCCTCGTCCTGCCCTGGTGCAACCTCCACGCCATGAACCGGCATCTCGACGAGATCTCGCAGGCCGTAGCGCCGGGCGCTCACGCTATCCTCATCGTCGATCAGGCAGCGTGGCATACCAGCCCGAAACTCGATATCCCCGCCAACATCACCATCCTGCCGCTCCCGCCACGCTCGCCCGAACTCAATCCGGTGGAAAACGTCTGGCAGTTCATGCGCAATACCTGGCTGTCGAACCGGATCTTCCGCACCTACGACGACATCGTCGATATCTGCTGCCACGCCTGGAACCAGCTCGTCGACCAGCCCTGGCGCATCATGTCCCTCGGGCTACGACAATGGGCACATGGGTTTTAACAAACAGGAGTTGGTATAAATGGTGAGCCGTGGCACGATGATCTTGAAGGAAATATTGTCGCGTCGTTTACGAAAAACCATCGTTTTCTCAAGACAAACTATCAAGAAATTATCTAGAAACCTTCTTGTCGAAACAGACCTTCCTAATTCACATCTGGATCTAGGAAGGAAAATTTCAGACCTCTGCTCCCACGTTTCTCCACGTAACTGTCGTCAAACGAACATTGAGTTACCTTCACAGACCTATTGTCACGACATCAGGCCTCCTGTTCCTCAGCCGCAGTCGTCATATCTAACCTTACCTCGTCATCCAGGGTCGTACCGTGCGCGAGCCTGCGCCCGACCGCTTCAATGAACCCGTCATACCGCTCCCGCCCTTTGCTCCGCGCAGCAGCAAGAACTGCATCCGGCAGCGGCGGCGTGCTGGTGAGCCAGAACCGTACGAACACAGCGAGCGATTCATTCGAAATCGTGACCCGCCGCTCCATGCGTTCCAACTGCCGCGTCATCCGGTCCAGCCGCCGCGCCAACGCGGCTTCTAGCCGTTCCGGGCCGTCCGGCGACAGGAACGATGCCAGCGCCGTTTCCACGATCAGCGCCTGCGGCACCTTCTTGCGCGCAGCATAATCGGCGAGCCTGACACTGAGATCAGCCGGCAGCCGGATCGTGTGCTTGATCCGCATCGCTGTCACAGGCCCATCCGGTCGCCAGGATCGAGCGACACCTGCCGCGCGAGCGCCCGCTCCCCGCGTCGCAGGGTCTGTGCCCGTGTGGCATCATCCTCCGGGTCTCCCTCGGGTGGGTCAAATTCATGGACCGGCGTCCTCGGTGCCTGCACCACCTCCTCCTGCTCCGGCAGTTCCGGCTCCCGGCGAATGCCGGCATTGGCGGGGTCGTCGTCTCCGTTGCCCGGCGTCGTCGGCTGCACCACGTCGGCCCAGTCCCCCGCCGGCTGCGGTCCAATGGGCGGCGTTCCCTCCGGAGACGACGGCGGCTCAAACCGGGGTGGCGGGAGGATACGCGCATTCAGTTCGGCATCGTCGAAATAACGCGCCTTGCGCGCCCGGATCGGCGGCCAACCAGACACCAGCACCAGTTCGTCGTCAGGCGGAAGCTGCATGATCTCGCCCGGCGTCAATAGCGGGCGTGCCGTCTCATGACGCGTTACCATCAGATGCCCCAGCCACGGCGACAGACGATGCCCGGCATAGTTCTTTGCGTCCCGGATCTCGGTCGCGGTGCCGAGTGCATCGGACACCCGTTTGGCGGTCCGCTCGTCATTGGTCGCGAAGCTGACCCGGACATGACAATTGTCGAGGATCGAATTGTTCTGGCCGTAGGCTTTCTCGATCTGGTTCAGGCTCTGGCCAATCAGAAAGCTCTTGATCCCATAGCCTGCCATGAAAGCCAGAGCGCTCTCGAAGAAATCCAGCCGCCCCAGCGCCGGGAACTCATCAAGCATCAGCAGCAGCCGATGGCGGCGTTTTGCCTCCAGTTCCTCGGTCAGCCGGCGGCCGATCTGATTCAGCACCAGGCGGACCAGCGGCTTGGTGCGGCTGATGTCCGAAGGGGGCACCACCAGATAGAGCGTCGCCGGATGGGTGCCGGCGACAAGATCGCGAATGCGCCAGTCGCAGCGGCGCGTCACATGGGCCACGACCGGATCGCGATAGAGGCCAAGGAACGACATCGCAGTGGAGAGGACGCCCGAGCGCTCGTTATCGCTCTTGTTCAGCAGTTCCCGCGCCGAACTTGCCACCACCGGATGCACGCCCTTCGCGCCGAGATGCGGCGTGGTCATCATGGCGCGCAGCGTGGTCTCGATCGCCCGCTTGGGGTCGGAGAGAAAATTGGCGACCCCGGCCAGGGTTTTATCCTCCTCGGCGTAGAGGACATGCAGGATGGTACCGACCAGCAGGGCGTGGCTGGTCTTCTCCCAATGGTTGCGCTTCTCCAGGGCGCCCTCGGGATCGACCAGCACATCGGCGATGTTCTGCACGTCGCGGACTTCGCGCTCGCCGCGCCGGACCTCCAGCAGCGGATTGTAGGCCGCGCTGGCAAGGTTGGTCGGATCAAACAGCAGCACCCGGCCGAAGCGCGAACGCCAGCCCGCGGTCAGCGCCCAGTTCTCGCCCTTGATGTCATGGACAATGGCCGCGCCCGGCCAGGTCAGCAGCGTCGGCACCACCAGACCGACGCCCTTGCCCGAGCGGGTCGGTGCAAAGCACAGCACATGCTCCGGCCCATCATGACGGAGATAGGCATCAGCCGAGCGACCCAGCACAACCCCATCGGGAGCGAGCAGCCCGGCGCGACGGATCTCGCGCGGGTCGGCCCAATGCGCCGAGCCGTAGGTGGTAGCGCGTTTCTTTTCACGGGCACGCCAGACGGACAGAGTGATCGCGACGATGACGGCGGCGATCCCACCCGAGGCCGCGATATAGCCGCCGATGGTGAAGATGTCCGGGGCGTAGGCGTCGTAGGCGAACCACCACCAGAAGAATTCTGGCGGATAATAGACCGGCCACTCGACCAGCGTGAACCACGGGGCGCCGAGCTGCGGCTGGAAGCCGAGCCGCCAAGCAGTCCACTGCGTCGCGGCCCAGGTGAAGGCGAGGATCACGGTGCTGACGGCAAACACCGAACCCCAGAGGATCTTGGTCTGGTTCATGGCAATCACCGATCAAGGGGAGCGGCGCCACGGGCTTCAAGACCCAAGTCGAGGTCGTCGGCTTCCCGGATAGCTCCGGACAAAAATCGGAGGTACCGATGATGCCTAGCCACCCGTCACGCAGCCGACCTGCGCAGCGATTCCTCACCTCGCGCGGTCAGAGGTAGTGTTTCGGCTCTTGGCGCTGGTGCAGGACACGAACGACGAAAATCCGCTCTCCCGCCTTCCGATAGAAAACGGCATGGCTGTCATGGACGAAGCGGAAATAGCCGGGCCGCAGGTCGCCGATATCTGCTCCCATGTCAGGATAGGTCGCCAGCGTCTCGAAGGCCGCGTGCAGGTCGAGGATATAGCGCTCGGCGCGCGCCCATCCCCAGTTCCGGATCGAGAGAGCAATGATGGCCTGAATGTCGGAATCCGCTTCGCCGGAAAGCGTGTAGCTAGGCATCCGTCGCGTCGGGGGCCGTCTTCATCGCCGCGAGGATATCGGGGATTGTGCGTTTGCTCACACCGCTCCGTTCGCCCTGGACCAGGGCCTCGACCAGAGCCTGCCGTTCCTCGGCCTGTGTCTGGTCGCGCCTGATCAGGTCACGTACATAGTCGCTCACGCTGGCATATTGCCCGCTGTCGATACGGCGCTGTACCCAGTCGCGCATCGGGTCCGGCACGGAGACGTTCATCGAGGCCATCGTCATCCTCCCTTTGGGTCACGATGGCATATAATGGCATAAACTGCCATTTGAGTCTTCAGAGAGTCCTCCATCTCACGGTCTCGTCCAAATAGATTACCCGGCATGGTGCGTGAGCCATCTTTCGAGAACCTCCATGCTTTCCGTCATCTGCGCGCTCCTGGGCCGGATCAGCCCGTAGGATGTCCCATCGGCATCGAACCCGACCGGCGCCAGCAGCCGCCCGCTCGCGATATCGTCCGCCGCGATGATCCGGGGCGACAGGGCGATGCCCAGGCCACTGGCGGCAGCTTCCAGCATCATGAAATGATGGTCGTATAAACGGACGTCGCGCGGTACGGGAACGTCGGGCCGGGACGTCAACCAGTTCTTCCACGCCTCGGGCCGGGTCCGGGATCCAAGCGCCAGATAGTCTCCGCCCGCTAACTGCGCCGCCATGTCGGGCCGCACCACCGGCCCGACCGTTTCCGGCACGAGCGTGGTGACGGCCCAATCGGGATCGAGCGGGAAATCGAGGCGCCGGATCGCCAGCGTAATCCGTTCCCTCGCGAAATCCAGCGCCCCGCCACCAGTGGACAGATGCACATCGATGCCGGGATGCCGATCCTGGAAGTCCGATAGGCGGGGAATCAGCCAGCGCATCGCCAGCGACCGCTCGCAGGACAGCACGATCGGCGGCGTGGCGGCGGACGACCTGATCTCGACCAGCGTTGCCGCGATCCCGCCCAGCGCGTCGGTCGCCGCTCGTGCAAGCCGCGCGCCATCCCGGGTCGGCCGCACGCCGCGCCCGTCCGGTTCCAGCAATGTCAGGTTCAATTCGGCGGCCAGCTTGGACACCCGGCGGCTGACCGCCCCATGCGTCAGGGCCAGTTCCACAGCAGCCGCCCGCACCGAGCCCAGGCGGACCACCGCCGCGAAGGCGCGCAGATCGTCCAACGACGGGATATCGGATCGCTTCATTGGTCAGTTTTTATCACCAAAATAGGTCAGTTCATATCGATTTTCCTCCGGCACCGTTCCGCTATTCTCACCATCATGACCGCACCATCCTCCTGCCACACCCGGCCGCTGGCCATCACGATGGGCGATCCCGCCGGGATCGGGCCGGAAATCGTGGCCCGGATGTTCCTGCGGCGACCGGCGCAACGGCGGTGGATCGTCGTCGGCGATCCGCTGGTGATGCGCCACGCACTGGCCGCACTTGATCCGGCGGCGCGCGTGCGCCGGATCCCAACATCGGCGGAAGCCCGGTTCGATGACGGGGAGCTGAATGTCCTGGTGTCATCAGAAGGCGTTTCCCTGCCGCCCATAGGCCGGATCAGCGCCGAAAGCGGCCGCGCCGCCTATGCGGCAATCATTGCCGCCATCCGGCTGGCAAAAACCGGTGCCGTCCGGGGCATCGTCACCGCGCCGATCCACAAGGAAGCCCTCGCCGCCGCCGGCCTGCGTTACCCCGGCCACACCGAAATCCTCGCCGAGCAGGCCGGTGGCGCAGGTGTCGCCATGATGCTGGCGAATGAGGACATCCGCGTCGTGCTGGTGACCACCCATTGCTCGCTGCGGGATGCGATCCGACGCGCCGATCAATCCGCGCAGATGGCGGCGATCCGCCTCGCCCACGCGGGCGCGCGGGCACTAGCACTACAGTTGCGTTTTTCTGAGAGTTCTGAATCTATGGGTAACCATGATTCTGAACGAGATGAATAGCGCAGCTTCGGTCGAGGATGTTCTGGCTCTGACGCTGGAGGCGCTGCGGGACGCCAAGGAGCGAATGCGCCCGGTATTCGGCCAGGAGCGGGTGGCGGCATCGGCAGGCCGGTTTCTGGAAACACTACTGGGCAACGAGCCGCGCAAGACCGGCTGGATGCGGGCTGAAGCTGCGGGCGATCCGGGGCCATGGCGACAGCAGGCCCTGCTTGGACGCGGGCATTGGGACGCCGATGCATTGCGGGACGTCGTGCGCGATCATGTTGTCGAGCATCTGGGGGATGCCGACGCGGTACTGGTGGTCGACGAGACTGGTTTCCTCAAGAAGGGCTCTGCATCATGCGGAGTGGGACGGCAATATACCGGGTCTGCCGGCAAGATCACGAATTGCCAGATTGGCGTGTTCGCAGCCTATGTCTCTGACAAGGGGCATGCTTTTCTCGACCGGGCTTTGTATCTGCCGAAAGCCTGGACTGAAAAGCCTGAGCGGTTGGCGGCGGCCCATGTGCCGGGCGATGTCACGTTTGCCAGCAAACCGTCCCTGGCCACCGCGATGATCGGCCGGGCGCTTGCGGCCGATGTGCCGTTCCGGTGGGTGGCTGGCGACAGCGTCTATGGCGTCGGTGAACTGGAAATGGCTTTGCGCCGCGCAGGCAAAGGCTTCGTCCTTGGCGTCAACGCCAATCACTGGTTCCATTCCTGGCGTCCGGACATCCACTGGTCCGGCGAGGCGCGCGAAATCATCAAGACCCTGCCGGACGAGACCTGGGTCCGCTGTTCCGCCGGACGCGGCACCAAGGGCGAACGACTGTATGACTGGCTGTATTGCCCGATGGCCGATCTCGAGGCCTCCGAATATTCAGGTATCTCAACCGGGATATGGACCCGTGGGCTGCTGGTCCGGCGTAATCCCTCCGATGGCGATCTGGCATATTTCACGACCTGGTGCCCTCAGGGAACACCGCTTGAGATCTTGGTGCGTGTCGAGGGCACGCGCTGGCGAATCGAGGAAGGGTTCGAGACCGCCAAGAACGAATTCGGACTCGACCATAATGAAACCCGTTCCTGGCATGGCTGGCACCGTCACGTCTCGTTGGTCATGCTGGCTTACGCCATGATGGCCGCTGTGCGGTCCCAGGCCAACGCCATGGCGCTCAAAAAAAGCCAGTTGCACAAACGCGGCCGCTCATCCGCTGGTCAATCCAGGAAATCCGCCGCCTCGCCGTGAAAATTACCCGAAGCCGCGCCTCCATCGAGCATATCCTCCGATGGTCGTTCTTTCGACGTGCTCATCAGGCCGCAGCATACCTCTCGCGCCTCAGGGCAAAAACGCAACTGTAGTGCTAGGCATCGAACGTCCGCGCGTAGCCGTGGCGGGTCTCAACCCCCATGCCGGGGAAGGCGGCCTGTTCGGCGGCGAGGAAGCCCTTATCATCGCGCCCGCCATCGCTCAGGCCCGGCGGGAGGGCATCGATGCATCCGGCCCCTGGCCCGGCGACACGGTGTTCATGCAGGCGCGCGAGAGGCGCTTCGACGTCGTGGTGGCGCAGTACCATGATCAGGGGCTGATCCCGGTGAAATATATGGGCCTGGCGCAGGGCGTGAACATCACGCTCGGCCTGCCCTTCGTGCGCACCAGTCCCGACCACGGTACCGCCTTCGATATCGCGGGACGCGGCGTCGCCGATCCGTCCAGCCTGGAGACGGCATTCGATTACGCCCTTCGCCTCACCGGAGCCGCGACATGATCCGACCCGATTTCATTTTCATGCTGACCCGCAACGACCGGACGGTGGAGAATGCGGCCGATCTGGTCGAAACCGCCCGAACCGCGGGGGTCCGCCATATCGGGTTCAAGGATATCGGCCTGCCGTTTCCGGCCCTCCAGGCGCTGGCGGCCACGATCCGGCAGGCCGGGGCGAAGATTTATCTGGAAGTCGTCTCGCTCGATCGCGAGAGCGAGCTGCGCTCGGTGCGGGCCGGCATCGCACTGGGTGTCGATTATCTGCTGGGCGGGACGCATGTCGATGACGTGTTGCCGCTGCTGGACGGCACGACGATCCGCTATTACCCCTTTCCCGGCCGAATCAGCGGTCATCCCAGCATCCTTGAGGGAACCGAAGCCGAAATCGTGCGCAGCGCCGTCGATCTTGCCTCTCGGCCCGGCGTGCATGGACTGGATCTGCTGGCCTATCGGTTCGCTGGGGACGTGCCGAACCTGATGCGACGGGTCTGCGAAGCCGTGGCGGACAAGCCCGTCATCGTCGCCGGCTCGCTCGACCGGACGGAACGGATTCGGGCCGCCGCGTCGGCAGGGGCCGCCGGTTTCACGGTCGGCACGGCGCTGCTCGACGGCGCGTTTCCGGCGCCGCCGGATCTTTCGGACCAGATCGCCCATGCCCAGACTATCCTGTCCCAGATCTGATGGAGAACCTTCTGATGGAAAAGATAAACCTGGCGCAGGCCTTTGCGACATTTTCCGATTACTGGAGCCCCCGCGTGGCGGGTGAGATCAACACCTCCCAAATCAAGCTAGCAAAATTCAAGGGCACGTTCGACTGGCACCATCACGAGCATGAGGATGAATTGTTCCTGGTCGTCTCCGGGATCTTGCGCATGCATTTCCGGGATCGCGACATCGACATCGAAGCCGGCGAATTCATCATCGTGCCACATGGGGTGGAGCATTGCCCCGAGGCCCTCGGCGATGAATGCCATGTTGTCCTCCTGGAGCCGAACACGACCCTCAACACGGGTAATGTGACCAACGACCGGACTGTGCCCACGCTATCCCGGATATAGCTGGGAAAGGGGCGGTCAGTAGTGTTCGGCCATCTTCGCGCATGCCCAATGCGACGACCTACAATCCGAGTCCACGCTTGCGGCCGAGATTCCAGTCGACACTGCCTCCCGGCGACATCGTGCCGCTAACATGGCGGCCGAGCTTCTGCTCCAGCGCCGGACGCCACGGCACGAGCTGGAAGCCCAGCCCGTCATCGACCATCGCGAAGCGGCCGGAGGACAGATCGACCCGCTGGCGATAGACCCCCGAGACGATCTCGCCCTCCCGCGCGGGCCGGTGCTCCAGCCCGGTCTGCGCCGCCAATCTGGCAACCGCCTGATCAAGATCGCGCTGACGCAGGGTGCCGATCAGATCAGGTGCGAACACCACCCGTTCGCCCTGCCGCCGGGCCAGCCCCTCGGACGCCAGATGGTCGATCCGCCGCGCCATCGCCGCGCGGACCTCCGCGCCGAAGCCCGCATTGGCCAGTGCCGGCTCTTTTGCGAGTAACTGGCGATCTAGCCAGGTTGCACCGGGTGCCGTCACCTGCTCGGCCAGCGTGAAGTCCGAGCGCGTCGCCAGTGACAGGCACTGCGTGCCTTTGGCATCCTCCCAACTCCGGGTCTCGACAATCGCACCGGTCCTGGCATCGCCGGTCAACTCCAGATCGGGGAAGCGGACATGATGCGTCCGCCCGTCGGTGCCGGCTATGACCACGTAGCCGGAGCCTTTCAGTTCGTCATCCAGCCCGCGCTCGACCAGCCGGCCAATGACGGGATCGGCCAGCGTCTCGCCGTGGATCGCGAAACCCGCGACATCGGGTTCCACCCCGCCGCCGACCATCGCGCGGTGCATGGTCTTGATGATGTCGCCCCGGATGGAAAGATCGCGCAGCGTCACCTCCAGCCCCGGCTTGAGAGCCCAGCGCGCTACCCCGACTCGTTCGGCCAGGCCAAGCCCTTCCAGCTTGGTCGCCCGGCCAACCAGCAGGCGCCGCAGTTGCGGGTCTTCGGCACCCGCGCCCGGCCGCAGATCGACGATGCCGCCCCCTTGGTCGCTGATGTCCTGCAGCGCGCGATCGAGGCTGGTCCAGCGGTCGGCGCCGATCTCCCTCTCCAGGGCGGTGCGGATGTCCTGTTCGCTGCGCGGGCCCAGCTCCAGCGTCACCCGTTCGGCGGCGCGGTTGTGCATGCCCTGACTTATATAAGCGCGGCTGATCACCAGATCCTTGCCGTCATCGGCCACGCCGCGCACCAGGATGTGGACATGCGGGTTGTCGGTGTTCCAGTGGTCGACCCCGACCCAGTCCAGCTTGGTGCCCAGGTCGCGCTCCATGTCCTGCATCAGTTCACGCGCGAAACCCCGCAGATCCTCCATCCGCGCCGCGTCCTCGGGCGAGACGATGAAGCGGAAATGATGCCGGTCGTCGGAGCAGCGCTCCGCGAAGGCCTTGCTGTCCGCTTCGTCGGAACCGGCATCGAACAGATGGGCCCTGGCGCCGTCGCGGGTCACGCCCTCGCGCCTGAGATAGGCGATGTGCCGGGCGAGCGGCGCCGACCGGAAGCGCGTGCCCTGCTGACGAACAACGCGCGCCTTGACCACGACCCGACGGGCGTTGCCGCGCAGCCGCATGGATAGTGCTGCACGTCGGCCCCGCCCGAAACGGGAACCACCGCCGCCTCCCCTGCCCTTCGCGCCGAACCGGGTGCCGGTATGACCGGCCCTTTTCGCGGCACGCATGACCTCACCGACGAAGGACTTCGGTCGCGCGCCCTGGTTGCCATGCTGGATGCGTCCGGGCCGGACAGTCAGGCTGTCATCGCGCGTCGCCATGGCCCGCTCTCCGCTGCGATGTGCGCCTGACGGCGCCCGGATCGTTGAAAAGATTAGGGAAATTGTCCGAAGAGCCGCAGGCGCTGCATCGTGAGAGGACAAATTCCCCAATCAAACCAACCACATGCGGCCCCGAACGGGCGCTGCTTTTACCTTGCCCTCTTAATCGGGCGGGTTTTTTGGTCAAGTTTTTCATTCTTCGTTTTCCTTTAGCTTCCTTTCACGATCACAGTTCTGCTCCTGGACTGGCATCTCGGCCCTGACTGAGGGTTCGTGGCACGCCGTGCACTCTTCCGCGCTCAGCGACGACTGATATGCCGCCCCATCCGTGGATGGGCGGCCGGCCTTTCGTCGTGGCGCATTTTGCCATCGGATTCACGGGGCAGCATCACAGGCACTCGAGCGGAGTCCCACGAGGCGTTCACCTGCGCGTGCTCCAGGCAAGATATCGTGCTTCCCGTCGTCCTCGACTGCACCCTTCCCCATCCGCCTTGGCGGATCTCCCTGTTCAGAACGCCGCGGTCATCCCGACACGCGGCGGAACATTCCTTTGCAGCTGGACACTCACGCGAGCGCCCGCGGCAATTTGCGGTTCTTGCAAGCGATATGACGGGCCCGCTCTTCGGGATCGACGGCCGGACCGCCGTCATAGACCGTTCCGTCGAGCCACATGGCATGCATGATCACGGCCATCTTGCGCGCCACGGCGACCGCCGCCTTGCGATGGCAGGACCGTTTCGCCAGTTCCAGGCCCCAGGTCCGCAGCTTGTCGCGCCCCTTGAAACGCGTCAGCAGGACCGACGCCGCTTCATAGAGGGACCGCCGCACCTCCGGATCGCCGGCCTTGCTGATGCGTCCCTGCACATCGATGCTGGTACCCGACTGCCAGCGCCGCGACGTCAGGCCGAAATACGCCGCGACGTCGCGCGAGCGCCGGAAGCGCGACGGATCGTCGATCGCCGTCATCACGCCAAGCGCGGTCACCGGCCCCACCCCCGGAATGGCCATGAACCGCCGGCACACCTCGTCACCCGCGACGATCCGCACCACCAGCTTGTGCAGCCGGGTATATTCTTCCCAGAGCACGGCCTTCGCCCGCAGCATCGCCTCCATGAGATCGCGGGTCAGCGCGTCCTGCGCCACGGCCTCGCGAACGGCGGTGTCGAAGCGCGCCCGCGAGACCGTGCCCAGGCGGATACCGAACGCCTTGAGCGAATGGCGGATCGTATTCTCGAGATCCATGAATTTGCGCTTGAGCGTGCTGCGCTGGGTCAGGATCAGACGCAGCCGATAGCTTGCTTCGCTCTTGATATGGGCCGTCCGGAACCAGCCGGTGCGCACGATATGCGCGATCCCCAGCGCGTCCGCCTTGTCGGTCTTGTTGCGCTGCGCCGACATCGCCGCCCGCACGTGTTTCGTCTCCAGGCAGACCGCCGGCAGGCCCAGCGCCAGCATCTCCGGATGCAGCCAGGGCGACAGGGAACCTGCCTCGTGACCCATACGGCGCAGGCGCGGCAGGAACGGCTTCACGGCATCCCTGAGCGCAGCCGGGTCCGTGGCCACCGTCGTTTCCAGATGCACGGTGCCCTGCTCGTCCACCACACAGACCGCCGTTTCGTCGATCGACACATCGAGACCGCAAAAGAATTCCATCGCACGCCTCCCGCGCTGCTGTTTCACCGCGGCAACTCTACCTTCTTTCCGGCCCGGGAGACCGCCAATCGACGACGACCGCTCAGGCCCGATTACGGCTGGCACTCTCACGTTTTTTCCTCTTTCCGTCCTCTGAATTCGGCTTTTCCGAATCTGATGCCCACTCCCAGCCTGACCGGGGGGACTGGTAAAGCCTGCCACAGATTGCCTCTCGACACCACGCGAACGGAACGTCGAAAGGCTGCGCCGCGACCTGTCTTCCGTGTGTCTTATGACGTGCCGTGAACACGTCAAAATCATGCGCCGGACGCGATCGGAATCGACATCCGCGCATGACTGGGGACCGTCAAACTGGCGACACTTCCGGCGACGATGACCAATCGGTCAGCCTGCGTTCGTCGCGCATCCGGGCCGCCCGTTCAGCGCATGCGGATGGTGTTCAGGACGCGGGAAAACTCGTGTCACTGAACGCCGGGGTCGTTCATCGGAATGGCATCTGAAACACGCCCGAAGTTGACAAAAATGCACGCGGCGGCGCACCCGACGCCTTCCGCTCGCGGCGCGAAGCGCCGCGTTGTCCCGGCACAAAACGAACGCGACAGGAGGATGGAAAAGCTGGCCGGAAAGAGAAGAAGGAGCACGGCGAAAACCTCAGTCGGCCAGACGCGGGCAGAACGGTCACTGCAACGCGCGACGACGCAGCCATGCCCGATGCCGTGCTTTGGTATAGGCGTCGGGCTGTTGCCGTGCCTCCAGCCGATGATGCACATGCCGCCAGTAGTCGGGACTGACCTCTGTCGGGTCGATGTCCTGCGCCTCGACCGCGTCGATCGCTTCCAGCACACGCTGGACGCGCGGCCATGAACTCTGGTGCAGCAATACCTCGCCACCCGGCTGCACGTACGGGACGGTCTGGTAGTCTTCGCCGGAGCCGACCGTGCGCACGATGTCAATGTGCGATTCAACCGTGCCATACTCGTTGGCGGCCCAGCGAACGAAGGCGAACACGCTGCCGGGGGCGAAACTGAGCACGCGCCGCTGACGGTCGAGGATCGTGTCCGCGACCGGTCGCCCGAAGCGCAGCCAGCGTTCCACCTGCATCTCGATCCACGTCAGTTCGACCGTCGTGAGCAGCACCGGAAGGTCTCTAGATATCACCATTTAACTCCTTGCGGGCTAATTCTTGGCGCTCCATATTTTCCGCGTCGTCCGACACTGCTTAACAGACACGGAGGATTCCAAAATGCATTTTTCTCGTATGATTCAGGCCGGCACCTTTGTTGCTACACTGGCCTGCGGCGCGGCTGCCCTGCCTGCGCAGGCTCAGGATACGTTGCGCGTCGTTGATGCACGGGGACACCAGGTCGGTATCCTGGTCCCGGTCCCGGGCATCGCAACGACAGCGGAAATGCCTGATATCGACATGTTCGAGGCCGTTGATCGCATGATGGCACGCAATATGGCTCTCATGGAGGCGGTCGATCGGACATTGGGCTCGCGGCTGGACGGCGTCCTGCGCGCCGTTCCGGCTGTTGGTCATGACCTCCCGAAACAGAGCATGTCCTGGCAGCGTTTCGAGGCGGTCAGCACCGGTGGACCCAGCGCCTGTACGCAGACGATCACGATCACATCAAACGGTCAGGCGGCGCCAATCGTTCATGTGTCACGCACCGGAAGCAAGTCCTGTGCGACGCTCCCCGCGCCGATGGCAGTTGACGATCCCGGAGGTCAAAAGACTGGTTCCACGGCTCTGACGCCCGCCGTCGAGACGCGGACGGAAGTCCCGACAAACGGACGCGCTGGAAGCGCTCTCTAAAACAGGTGGTGGCCGGAAAACCCCGGGCCACCATCATAGAAGGAAAATATATTGATTTTCCGCGATCATCGCCATGATGGTTAACGAATATCAACAAAACCCCTGTAATTTCCGTCCGCAACACCGCCACAAAAATAAATACAAATATAAATAATAAAATTATTCATGAAAAAGAATCTGCATTTCGTGCCCCCTTGACGAGGCAAGCATCTCTTCCAATCTTGCTTTCGCCGGACGCCATCGGGTCCGGCATAGGCTCTGTGAGCCAGACAACTGGAGTCCATGTTGCTTTAATCGGAGGATGTGGATGTCGACACTGAAAGGACTTTATTCCCGCTATCGCCGCTCCCTGCGCACAGCCGCCCGGAGATGGCGCAACCGACTGGAGGGAGGCGTATCATGGTAACGCGCCCCCTTTTCGGAGACGATCCGCTCGCTCCGCGTGTCCTCTCCGTGCTCCGCCGCCTCGGTCATGACGGACGTGGCGTGACGCTGACGTCTCTGGTGGCCCATACCGGTATACCGGGGATCAGACTTCGCTCCACGCTGGAACGCCTGGTCCAGGCGGGCGCGGTCGCCCCTGCCGGGTGTGATCCCCTGGCTTCTGATCTCGCGTTCCGTCTCTCCGTGCGGGCGAGAGCCGCACCGCCAGTTCCGGTCGCGGCGTAAGGCACTGACAGCGCCGGGTAGATCAGAAACGCCTTCTCCGAGCGGAAACGCCGTCTTTTCTGGAACGACCGCAGGAATGAGAGGGTGGAGCGGGGCCTTCCATCGGAGGCCCCGCGTCTCTGAAGGTGAGGTCGAAAGCAGAGAGAACAGGGAGATGTCGAGTTTTATCCATTTTCTCAACCTGAAGGCGCTTCAGGACTATTGGAATAACCATTCCCCCGTGCCCCGTTCACGGGGGACAATGCGGCCAGTTTGGTCGCATTCCGCGGGAAAGACGGAGCGAGCGGAACAGACGGCCAAGCAACCTCGGCGCCTTCGGCATAGGGAGAGACCACACGTCGCTGTCGGTCTCGTCCTCATGCTGCTGGTCGGAATGGCCTCGCCGGCATCGGCTCATGCGCCGCATGATGTGCTGTC
Source organism: Gluconacetobacter diazotrophicus PA1 5 (assembly GCF_000021325.1). Classification (GTDB taxonomy): domain Bacteria; phylum Pseudomonadota; class Alphaproteobacteria; order Acetobacterales; family Acetobacteraceae; genus Gluconacetobacter; species Gluconacetobacter diazotrophicus. The sequence continues at coordinate 1,928,820 of NC_011365.1, forward strand.
GTGCGAGACAGAAAAGCAGCCGGTAAACATCCCATCCATGCCACTGGCCCGCGCCATCGAGATATTAGGCCGCCAGTCAGGGTGCCCGATCCTTGTCGACCCGATCCTTATGGACGGCCGGACCTCCGCAGCCGTCAAGGGCGCCTATATACCTCAGGCCGCCCTCCTGCATCTGTTCGGGTCCGTGCATGTCGACGTCACCGCCACTGTTTCGGGCTTGAGCGTCAGCCCTCTGGATGCGACGGCTCTGACATCGGGCGACACGCGCGCCGGCCTGAGGACTGCATCATGACTCTTCACACGGACAGGCCGAACAGAATTATGTCGCTTCCGAGCGTTCAGATCGGTACAGAGCTGGCGGTCCTGCTGGCCGACTATCTCGACGACCAGGAAAAAACCAGGGATATGACGGCCTCATGCGTCGGGCGGCCGACCACCGGATTTACGATCGGGTTTCTCGCTGGAGAACCGCGTCAGACCCGGAAGCGACGACCGTCGCCGTGGTCCGAAAATTCCTGCCTGTCGCCGACCGCACGCACATGGCCAAGGCCTTGGGCTGGTCGTTGGGAGACCACGAAAACCAGCTGACATCGGCCTTGCCAAAGGCCGTGCGAGATCATGCCAAAATATTGTCCTGTCGTCTGCCACGCTGGCACCGGCTCTGACCCGGATGTGCGCCGGAAGGGCCACGAGCCCTTCCGGAGACTGATTCAATCCGCATGGGGGTTCGCATCCACATCCGAAGGATCAAGCGGTTCGACCAGTCCTTCCTTGTCCGGATCAATTGGAGGGTTCGAAAAACCCTCTGGTTCTGGTCCTATCTGTGTGATTCCATCTGTCCTGCGTTGATTGAGGATGATGGAAGATGAAGCAGCCGGGATTTTTTGACGTTGAAGAGCGGCTTGCCCGGTTAAGCGGGCTTGGCGATCAGCTCGAAGCATTTTCCCGGACTGTAGATTTTGAAGCGTTCCGTCCTGATCTGGAGAAGGCTCTGGCCTATTCAGATGGAAGCAAAGGCGGGCGACCGCCATTTGATCCGTTGCTAATGTTCAAGATCCTGGTCATCCAGACGCTCAACAATTTGTCTGATGAGCGCACGGAGTATCTGATCAACGACCGCCTGTCCTTCATGCGCTTCCTTGAGCTGGGGCTTTCAGATCGAGTTCCGGATGCCAAAACAATCTGGCTGTTCCGTGAACGCCTGACCCAGGCGGGAGCGATCGAGGGTCTGTTCAATCGCTTTGATACAATGCTGCGGCACGCAGGCTATCTGCCGATGTCGGGCCAGATCCTGGATGCCACACTGGTGGCTGCTCCAAAGCAGCGCAATACCAACGCCGAGAAAGCCGACCTCCGGGCAGGCCGTATTCCCGAAAACTGGCAGTACAAGCCGTCAAAGCTGTCGCACAAGGATCGTCATGCGCGCTGGACACTGAAGTTTACGAAGGCGAAGCGTCAGGATGACGGAACAACCCCCACAACGGATCTCGCTATCCCGTTCTTTGGCTATAAATCGCATGTTTCCATCGATCGGAAATACCGGTTCATCCGGAAATGGAAAACAACGCATGCCGCCGCCAATGATGGCGCGCGATTGAGAGAGGGGCTGCTGGATAAAACCAATACGGCCTCAAACGTCTGGGCTGACACAGCCTATCGCTCAAAAGCCAACGAAGACTTCATGGAAAAGCAGGTCTTTGTCTCAAAGGTTCACAGGAAGAAGCCGCATCTCAAACCCATGCCCCGCCATATCCAGCGGTCCAATGCAGGAAAGTCCGTGATCCGGTCCCGTGTCGAGCATGTCTTTGCCGATCAGAAGTCGCAGACGGGACTGTTCATCCGAACTGTCGGTATCACCCGGTCCACCATGAGGATCGGGCTGGCCAATATCGTCTACAATATGCGCCGCTTTCTCTTCCTGCAGAAGATCAGCGCGAGCGCGTAGTCATCCAGAGGGGTACAGCCCCGATCTGCTCAAAACGCAGAGCAGAGAGCATCGCAAAAACCGTCAATCAAATCGACAAAACCCAGAAATCACGGGACACGTACATCAATCAACGGTTCTTCGATCCCTCCATGTCCATGCGGTTGAGGAAGCAATGGATTGTTCCCAGTCTTTGGCGAGCCGCCTGCACCGTCCCAGCCATGCGAATGTCCGTTCAACCACCCAGCGGCGCGGCAGGATCTGAGAGCCTGTTTGGAAAGTCGCTGAAGTGTGATTCAAGCTCTGGATGTGGACGCCAGAGCAGAGAGGCCGCATGGCCAGGATTACCCGCAAGACGAAGCGTTATCCGTCTGATATGACGGAGGAGGAATGGGCGCGCATCGCGCCACTGATGCCCGAGCCGGGACGCACGGGGCGTCCGCGCGAGATCGAATTCCGCGAGGTGATCAACGCGGTTCGTTACCTGGTTCGATCCGGCTGCGACTGGCGAATGCTGCCGATCCATTTCGGGCATTGGCGTACGGTCTATGGTTGGTTCAGGGAATTGGCCCGGCGGTTCCTGTTCCAGACCATTCATGATGTGGAACTGATGCTTGACCGGGAGCGCTCGGGCCGTGAAGCCAGCCCTTCGGCCGGAGTGATCGACAGCCAGAGCATCAAGGCGCCGCACGCGAAAACAAGAGGTTACGACGCTGGAAAGAAGATTGTCGGGCGCAAGCGGCATATCGCCGTGGATACGGACGGACGCCTGCTGATGGTCAACCTGACGCCGGCGGACATCTCCGACAGCGCCGGAGCGCAGATGATCCTGGACGCGATCCGCAAGCGCTGGCCGTGGGTCAAGCATCTATTCGCGGACGGTGCCTATGACCGGCTCCAGTTGATGGACAAGGCTGCCTACCTGGACTTCGTCGTCGAGGTGATCCGTCGCAGGGACGGAGCGAAAGGCTTTGAAGTTCTCCCCCGGCGCTGGGTCGTGGAGCGAACCTTCGGATGGATGACCCGATGGCGACGCCTCGTGCGCGATTACGAGCGTCGCATCGATGTCTCACAGGCCATGATCTTCGTCGCCATGGGCGCCAATCTCACCCGAAGAAACGCTCATCCATGACTTTCCAAACAGGCTCTGAAAGCCCTTCGCCGTATCGGACCGCCTGATGATTTCAAGGGTCCATTTTCCCATGGAGGCGAGCGCGGATCGCAATTTGTCGCCAGCATAGCCGCCATCAGCGAAGATGTGGCGCAGCCAGGGAAAGCGCCTGCGTATCGCTGCCAGGACATCAACAGCCCCATCACGGTCCTGGATGTCGGCGGCATGAACGAGGAGAAAGATCAGGAAGCCGCAGGTATCCGTCACATGTAGAAGTCTCGACTAAATCTGACGGATGGTGTCTGCTGAAGCTCAACCAGGGCTGCGGCGGGGGCGGAGTGGCCGGGCGACGCAGCCCCCGCCGCAGCCATCGGAGGATATCCTCATGACCCGTGACCAGAAGATCATCCGCGCCAAAGTTGGCCTGCTGGAACTATCGAAGCAACTGGGCAACGTCTCCCAGGCCTGCAAGATGATGGGGTATTCGCGCGACAGCTTCTACCGCTTCAAGGAGCTCTACGACAAAGGCGGCGAAATCGCGCTCCAGGAACTCTCCCGCCGCAAACCCTTGCTGAAAAACCGCGTCGAGCCGGCGGTTGAGGAAGCAGTGGTCGCGATCGCCATCGAACAACCGGCCTGGGGCCAGGCCCGCGTGGCCAACGAACTGCTCAAGCGCGGCGTCACCGTCTCTCCTTTCGGGGTGCGCAGCATCTGGCTGCGCCACGACCTCGCTACCATGAAGCTCCGCCTCAAGGCGCTCGAAGCCAAGATGGCCCAGGAACGGCTGATCCTCACCGAAAGCCAGCTTGCGGCCCTGGAGAAGGCCAAGGCCGACAAGGAGGCCTGGGGCGAGTTCGAGACCGAATGTCCCGGCTATTGCGGCGCCCAGGATACCTTCTATGTCGGCACCCTGAAGGGCGTCGGTCGCGTCTACCAGCAGACCTTCGTCGATACCTACAGCAAGGTCGGCTTCGCCAAGCTCTATGACCGCAAGACCCCGGTTACCGCTGCCGACCTGCTCAACGACCGCGTCATCCCCTTCTTCGAGCTGCACGATCTCCCGCTCCAGCGCGTGCTGACCGACCGGGGCACCGAATTCTGCGGCTCTCATGACCGCCATGAATACGAACTCTATCTGGCGGTGGAGAACATCGACCATACCCGCACCAAGGCGCGCAGCCCGCAGACCAACGGCATCGTCGAGCGCTTCCACAAGACCATGCTCGACGAGTTCTATCGTGTCACTTTTCGCCGCAAGATCTACGACAGCATCCACGAACTCCAGGCAGACCTCGACGAATGGATGGATGACTTCAACCGCAATCGCACCCACCAGGGACGATACTGCTTCGGCAAAACCCCGATGCAAACCTTCCTTGACGCAGCCCACCACGCCCGCGAAAAAGATATCGGGCGCCACGTCGAACACCACATGAACGCGTAGCATCCACGCCGGCCACTTCAAGCCGTCCGTCAGATTAAGTGCAAACTTCTACACGTCACAATATGGCGCTTGCGGCCCTTGACCTTCTTCCCCGCGTCATAGCCCGAAAGCCCGCCACTTTCCGTGGTTTTCACCGACTGGCTGTCAATCACGCCCGCGCTCGGAGAGGCTTCACGCCCCTCGATCTCGCGCAGGCTCATGACCAGCACCGTATTCATGACTTCGAACACTCCGGCACCACGCCAGGCGTAAAAATAGCGCCTGACGGTCGAGACCGGCGGAAAGCATTTCGGCAGCAGGCGCCACGCACACCCGGCCGAGGCTATGTAGAGCATCGCGTTGACCACCTCGCGCATATCCGTAGTGCGGGGGCGACCGCCCCGTTTCGCCGGGGGTACAAATGGCATGATCAAAGCCCACTCCCCGTCCGTCATATCCGATGGATATCGCAACCCTTCCCGGCTATGTTCACGTCGGGCAATACCAGTCCATGTCACCATTCACTCCATCTCTTCGCAAAGACGGATGAATCACAACAGGCTGGTATTGTTCAAAAACTTTCGGATCGGGCTCTAAAAGAAAAACCAGCCCCAGGGCGTGGGAACTATAACGCAATTAATAGATCGGAAAACGGCTATGGAAGACCTCTCCATGAAACGTTCCTGGCAGAGCAGGGACTGGTCCCGCTTCATCAAGCTGTTCAGGGGCCTGACATTCTACGAGCGTTTTGAACAGGCGATCATTCTGACCCTGATTGCGCTCATCATGCTGGTCACCGCCATCGCGACGATTCATCTGATCGGCGCGGTATGGCATCTGGTCGTCGATGTCGGAATCGATCCGATCAACCAGACGATCTTCCAGGCGATTTTTGGCGCAATCTTTACTGTTATCATCGCCCTTGAGTTCAAACACTCCCTGCTGGTCGTTCTTGCCCAGCATGAGAACGTCATCCGGGTGCGGACCATCGTCCTGATCGCCCTCCTGGCGATTGCCCGCAAATTCATCCTGCTGGATCTGCATGACGTGACTGCCATGGAACTATTCGCTCTCTCGGCGGCTGTTCTGGCGCTGGGCGTCGTCTACTGGCTGGTCCGCGAGCAGGATGCGCGTGTCGCGCGCGATGCCAGGGAACAGGCGCATCTCGAAGATAATCCTGCGGCCCGCTGTGAGCCTGAACGGTCTTCATCCTGAAGAATCGAGGTAAAGGCGGTCTATAACACCGCCTTTACTCAAATCCCCATTACGTCCCGTGCGATGAGGACGTCTTCTTCGCCGTCTGTGACCCTGACTGTGCCAGATGATCTGTGTCGATGGGCCGGAACGGCGGAATGGGTTGTCCGGGATAATAGACCGGCCCCTTGTAGTTCTGATCCAACTGGCTTGCGTTCAAGCTGTCAACCAGCATATCACCCGTACCGTCTTCGTAATGAGTGCGAGCCCCGGTTTTGGGGATTGTGGACGTTCCCTCAGTCGCCCTCGCATCGAACGATGTTGCAGCCGTCCGGACAATATCACCAGCATGTGAAGCGTCCCGGGTTTCGCGGAGGCTCCTATCTGTGAGAAGGAGCTATGATGAACACGATGAGCCAGAGATTTTCGCCTGAGGTCCGTGAGCGTGCGGTCCGTATGGTTGGGGAGCATCGGGCCGATTACGGGTCGGAATGGGCTGCGATGACATCGATTGCTGCCAAGATCGGTTGCACGGCGGAGACCTTGCGCCGCTGGTGCCGCGATGAGGCCAGGCGGCGAGCGGGACCGGCGGGGCAAGCTGGTGACGAACGCGTTCGGCTCAAGGAACTTGAGCGCGAGGTCAAGGAGTTGCGCCGCGCCAACGAGATCCTGCGCAAGGCATCGGCGTATTTTGCGATGGCGGAGCTCGACCGCCGCGGGAAATGATGATGGCGTTCATCGACGCCCATCGCGAGGACTTGGGTATCGAGCCGATCTGCCGCGAACTGGCGATTGCCCCATCCTCCTATCACGAACATGCTGTCCGTCTGGCGGACCCCGCCAGGCGGCCTGCGCGTGCCCGGCGCGACGACGAACTGAAGGACGAGATCAAGCGGGTATATGACGCCAGTTCAAAGCTCTACGGGACGCGCAAAGTCTGGCATCAGATGCGCCGTGAAGGCATTGAGGTGGCCAAATGCACCGTGGAACGCCTGATGCGTGCCATGGGCCTAGCCGGCATTCGGCGAGGGAAGAGGACGGTCACGACCATCAGCAATCCCAAGGCTCCGTGCCCGCTGGACAAGGTGAACCGCGCATTCCGCGTGAGCCGGCCGAATGCCCTGTGGGTGGTCGATTTCACCTACGTCCACACATGGGCCGGCTTCGTCTATGTCGCCTTCGTGATCGACGCCTATGCCCGGCGCATCGTCGGCTGGAAGGTCAGCACGTCAGCCACCGCCGGCTTCGTGCTGGACGCCCTGGAGCAGGCGATCCATGCCCGCAGGCCCGGACCCGAGGATGGCTTGATCCACCATAGTGACAGGGGCGTCCAATACCTCGCCATGAATTACACCCAGCGCCTGGCCGAGGCCGATCTGGTACCCTCGGTCGGCAGCGTCGGGGACTCCTATGACAATGCCCTGGCCGAGGCCATCAACGGCCTCTACAAGGCCGAGGTCATCTGGCGGCAGCCTTCCTGGCCGACCGTATCGGCCGTGGAAATGGCAACATTGCGCTGGGTCGATTGGTTCAATAACCATCGCCTCTTTGGCCCCATCGGCTATATCCCACCCGCCGAGGCCGAAGCCAACTACTATGCAGCCCTCGAGATCATCGATATGGCTGCGTGACTCAAACCAAATGGCCTCCGGGAAACCCGGGACGCTTCAATGTGCGCCCGACTGGCTCAGTAGAGACAAGCCCAGAGCAGCGCACGACAGAGATATTTTCGTCCTCTTCACGCTCAGGACCTTTCGAGATTCTCCCCCGGCCGGATGAATGGCCGGGGGAGAGTTTTCGTCACGCCATCAGGCTGCCTCTTTCCGAGCCTCGATCTGGGGCACGGCTTCCTCCGCACGTGTTGCAGAGGACGTAATCGCGATACGACGCGGCTTCATCGCTTCGGGTATCTCACGTTTCAGGGTAATGGACAGAAGTCCGTTCTCGAAGTGCGCATCGGTGACTTTCATATGCTCGGCCAGATCGAAGCGGCGTTCGAATTCTCTGCCCGCAATACCCCGATGGAGATATTCGGCGGCGCTTTGCGGCTCTTGCGCCTTTCGTCCCGTCACGACAAGAGTATTACGCTCCTGTGTGATCGTAAGGTCATTCTCGGCAAGTCCGGCAACCGCCATGTCGATCCGGTAATCATCCTCACCGGTCTTGACGATATCGTAAGGCGGCCAGTTATCGACCGTCGGAATCCGGCTGGCGAGATCAAGGGCATTGAGCATTCTGTCAAAACCCACGCTCGAACGGAACAGGGGAGCAAAATCAACGGTGGCTCTCATAGCCATATCCTCCTTTGAGCAACATGGACACAAGATCAAAACTGATAGTTCTGTCTGCCGACCCCTTCGGCGGCCGGCAAATTCAATCTGGGAACTCCGTGCATGGTGTCAAGAGGCATCAAAAATGCAGAAAGGCTGGTTTGGGCGTCCTCTATCGTTCGCGTTTTCATTGCCTGCGCGTCTTCGCGAGTGAGACGGACCCATGCCCGTTTCACGGGCATCGTGCTATAAAGCATCATCGCGTGTTCAGAGTGGACCAGGACAATGCCTGATAGCGTCAGAGCCTGTTTGGAAAGTCGCTGAAGTGTGATTCAAGCTCTGGATGTGGACGCCAGAGCAGAGAGGCCGCATGGCCAGGATTACCCGCAAGACGAAGCGTTATCCGTCTGATATGACGGAGGAGGAATGGGCGCGCATCGCGCCACTGATGCCCGAGCCGGGACGCACGGGGCGTCCGCGCGAGATCGAATTCCGCGAGGTGATCAACGCGGTTCGTTACCTGGTTCGATCCGGCTGCGGCTGGCGAATGCTGCCGATCCATTTCGGGCATTGGCGTACGGTCTATGGTTGGTTCAGGGAATTGGCCCGGCGGTTCCTGTTCCAGACCATTCATGATGTGGAACTGATGCTTGACCGGGAGCGCTCGGGCCGTGAAGCCAGCCCTTCGGCCGGAGTGATCGACAGCCAGAGCATCAAGGCGCCGCACGCGAAAACAAGAGGTTACGACGCTGGAAAGAAGATTGTCGGGCGCAAGCGGCATATCGCCGTGGATACGGACGGACGCCTGCTGATGGTCAACCTGACGCCGGCGGACATCTCCGACAGCGCCGGAGCGCAGATGATCCTGGACGCGATCCGCAAGCGCTGGCCGTGGGTCAAGCATCTATTCGCGGACGGTGCCTATGACCGGCTCCAGTTGATGGACAAGGCTGCCTACCTGGACTTCGTCGTCGAGGTGATCCGTCGCAGGGACGGAGCGAAAGGCTTTGAGGTTCTCCCCCGGCGCTGGGTCGTGGAGCGAACCTTCGGATGGATGACCCGATGGCGACGCCTCGTGCGCGATTACGAGCGTCGCATCGATGTCTCACAGGCCATGATCTTCGTCGCCATGGGCGCCAATCTCACCCGAAGAAACGCTCATCCATGACTTTCCAAACAGGCTCTCAGATGGAAGTTGCGGGCCGCGGCTTTCGCCGCGACCATGCTGAGTGCCGCTCCGGCGGAGGCCAGGCCGTGGATTTATGCTGGACCTCCAGTTGTCGTTCCACCACCAGTCGTGGTCGCGCCGCCACCTCCGCCTGTCGTGATTGCACCGCCTCCCCTCACGATCATTCGCCCCCCACCACCGGTGCCACCCTACGAAATGGTGCCATTGCCACGCCGAGGCTATGTCTGGGAGCCGGGCCGCTGGTTCTGGACTCCGCGCGGCTACATCTGGCGGAGAGGCTGGTGGCGGCGCTGGTGAACTCTGCCGTCTATGATGCCGCGAAGACCCGTTGAACTCTTGCATGCTTTCCGTGATAAAGAGCCTCGCGTAACGGAGGGGAACCTCTACCAACGCGAGCAACCACATCGCGTGCAAGTTGGGCCACGCCCAGCACGGCGCTCGGCTCACCTGGTCTCCAGGCGGCGTTTTGGGGCAGAAAAACCAAGGGGCTTACCTGCCCCGTCACGATCCGGCCCGATGGCAAAAGCAGGTGTAGCAACGCTGTGAATTATGCGGCGCTCAACTGACGATTCCGTGCTTCTGACGCCTCACCTCATTCACAAAACCCTCAGAATAATTAATAGTTATTCATCATATCACCGAATGTTCTGCTTTTGTCGTCCGCCGGATTACGCCCGGATACGCCAGAGTACGCACACGCCGACAATTGCCGACACCAGTACTATTGTCCCACCTCAGAAGTACAATGTGATCGCCTTGAAGTATTCGTTTTTTATGCCCCATGATCTGGTTCTCTCCAGACGGAAAGGGCAGGACGATGACGGACAAGGATCGCACGGCGACGACTGGGCCGATCGCGCCGGCCAATGATAACAACCCATCGGGAACCTCATCCGATCCGGCGATGAAAGCGCGGATGGACGAACTGGTATTCATCCTCGCCAGGATGTTGGGACGCCAGATCGCCCGCGAGGAATTCGAACGGCGGCTGGGTGAGATTGACACCGCCAACGACAACGATCCGTCGGGCCGCAGTACGGCAAGTCGGGAGGAACCGGATGAATGATGCCCGTCCTATCCATGGGACCATTTCAGGGAGGCCGGTATCACCCACTTTTGCGCTTCCTCCATTCGCACAAATGTATTACGTTTGTCATGCAATCAGGAGGAAGCCATGTCCGCCGTGACGTTCCGTGTCGATGACGCCCTCAAATCCGCCGCTGTCGCCAAACTCTCCGCGCACGGCCTGTCTCTCTCCGACGTCCTGCGCGATACCCTGGCCTATATCGCCGAGACCGGCCAGCCACCGGTCAAGCGGCGGCTTGTGACCGACGAAGATGCAAGGCTGATCGAAATCGTCCGAGAACGCCTCGCCGATCCCGCCCCCCGCCACCGCATGACGCTGGCGGAACTCAAGGCGCGCCATCCGGATGACTGAATACGCGATCGAATTCGATGATCGCGCACTTCGGGAATGGGACGGGCTTGACGGCAGCATTCGCAGGAAGTTCGAGAAAAAGCTCGAAAAACTGGTTCTGAACCCGCATTCTCCCGGTAACGAACTGCACGGCGATCTCGCGGGATTCTACAAGATCAAGCTGCGGCAGGACGGCTATCGCCTTGTCTATCAGGTCGTGGAACAGCGGATCGTCATCTTCGTCATCGCGGTCGGACGCCGCGAGGACAACGAAATCTACACGGCGGCAACCGGGCGCATCCCGGAGACGCCAGCCGATCGGACACGTCAGCCCAGCAGCAGAAGCCGCAAGAGGTAAACCTTACAAAACCACCTGTCGGGAGATTCACCATGACCCGCGTTGCTCTCTATGCCCGCTATTCCTCGGACAACCAGCGGGCGGCTTCGATCGAGGACCAGTTCCGCCTCTGTGAAGAACGCGCCGCGCGCGAGGGCTGGCAGGTGGTGGAGTATTACCGCGACGCGGCGATCTCCGGGGCCAGCATGATCCTGCGTCCCTGCATCCAGACCCTGCTGCGCGACGCCCAGGCCGCGCAGTTCGACGTCGTGCTGGCCGAAGCCCTGGACCGCGTGTCCCGCGACCAGGCCGACGTCGCTACCCTGTTCAAGCGTCTCCAGTTCGCGGGCGTTACCATCGTCACCCTGGCCGAGGGCGAGATCAGCGAGCTTCACGTCGGCCTCAAGGGCACCATGAACGCCCTGTTCCTCAAGGATCTGGCGATGAAGACTCATCGCGGCCTGCGCGGCCGGGTCGAGGCGGGCAAGTCCGGCGGCGGCCTGTGCTACGGCTATCGCGTCGTCCGGCAGTTCGACGCAAAGGGCGAACAGATCCGGGGCGAGCGCGAGATCGATCCCGCGCAGGCGGAGATCGTCCGCCGCATCTTCCGTGAGTTCGCGTCGGGGCGCAGCGCGCTTGCTATCGCCAGCCGCCTGAACGACGAAGGCGTCCCCAGCCCCACGGGCGGTAAGTGGAACAACACCACCCTGCGGGGCAACGCCCTGCGCGGCTGTGTCCCGAGGTGTGGTGTAGGAGCACCGTTCCTCGAAGGGTTCGAGGTTATCAGGCGGCCACGGCGGGCAGGCTGATTGTGGGATTATGGCTGATGGCGGCCAGTCCTTCCAGCGTCATGTAACGTCGGCAGACCGCCCACTCGTCGTTCTGTTCGAGCATCAGCGCGCCGACGAGGCGGATAATGGCGGCATCGTTGGGGAAAATGCCGATGACGTCGCAGCGACGCTTGATCTCCCTGTTCACCCGCTCGATCGGGTTCGTCGACGAGATTTGCGTCCAATGCTCCCGAGGAAAGCCCATGTAGGCAAGCACGTCCACTTCCGTCCGCTTCATGAATTCGGCCAGCTTCGGAAAGCCTTCGCGCAGCTTGTCGGTGACGTGCCGCCATTGGCGTGACGCATCCTCGGCGGTTTCCTGCGTGAAGATCGTGCGCAACAGGGCCGAGATGGCAGGACGCTGCTTCGCATGGGCATGGGCGAGCGCATTGCGCAGCCAGTGCACCCGGCAGCGTTGCAGGGTCGCATTGAACACGCGACCGGCCGCGGCCCGCAGTCCGGCATGCGCGTCGGCCACCACCAACTTCACGCCGCGCAGGCCGCGATCGGCCAGGGAGCGCAGGAAATCCGTCCAGAACGCTTCCGCTTCGGACGGTCCCGTCGCCACGCCGAGCACCTCACGACGGCCGTCCGTATTTACGCCCACGGCGATTATCACGGCAATCGAGACAATCCGGCCACCCTGGCGCAGTTTCAGATAGGTGGCGTCGATCCAGAGATACGGCCATTCGCCCTCGATCGGCCGAGACAGGAAGCTGTTGACCCGTTCGTCGATCTCGCCCACCAGACGACTGACCTGGCTTTTGGAGATGCCCCCGGCGCCCATCGCGCGGACGAGATCATCGACCGATCGCGTGGAAATACCCTGGACGTAGGCTTCCTGGATGACCGCCAGCAGTGCCTTTTCCGCCGTTTTCCGCGGCTCCAGGAAGGTCGGGAAATAGCTGCCCTTGCGTAGCTTCGGGATCGCAAGCTCCACCGTGCCCGCCCGGGTGTCCCAGTTCCGAGCGCGGTAGCCGTTGCGTTGGGTCGAGCGGGAGGCCGAACGCGCGCCAAGCGGCGCACCGGTCCCGGCCTCAACCTCCATCTCCATCATCCGATCGGCAGCGAACGCCAGCATCTCACGAACAAAATCGCCATCCGACGCTTGCTCCACAAGCTCCAGCAGCGCCATCTTCTCGTCGGTCATCGTCAGGTCCTTCAGGTTCAGTTCGCACCCGAACCCTATCAAAGACCGGCGATGGCCGCCTCAGCAGCCAGACTCGCTCCTACACCACACCTCGGGACACAGCCCAATCCCAACAGCAAGCGGCCCCTGACCTTGCCCCCTGAAATGCCCTCGCATTGAAGTAAGGTCTGTCCACTGGAGACAGACGATGAAGAAAGCGCGTGACCCTGCCCCGAACGTGCCCTCAGTTTTGAGTTAGGGTCTGTGTATTGTTGTATGCCTTGGTGGCGTGTTGAGCGAAAGCCTCTGGCGTCATGCCATTGAGGCTGGTGTGAGGCCTGACGGCGTTGTAGTCGGCCCGCCAGTCCTCGATGACCGTCCGAGCGTGGGCGATGTTACGGAACAGATGCTCATTGAGGCATTCGTCGCGGAACCGGCCGTTGAAGCTCTCGACGAACCCGTTCTGCTGCGGCTTGCCCGGTGCGATATAGTGCCACAGCACCGATCGCTTCTGCTGCCAGGCCAGGATCGCGTTCGATGTCATCTCGGTGCCATTGTCGCTAACGATCATCAGCGGCCAGCCGCGATGCTCGCCGATCCGGTCGAGTTCACGACCGAGGCGTTCGCCTGATAACGAGGTGTCCGCCACCAGCGCCAGACATTCGCGCGTGTAGTCGTCGACCACCGTCAGCACCCGGAAGCGCCGTCCGTTGTTCAATGCATCCGAGACGAAATCCAGGCTCCAGCGCTGGTTCGGCCCGTCGGGCAGCATCATCGGCGAGCGCGTGCCCAGCGCCCGTTTCCGGCCGCCACGCTTGCGGACCGACAGCCCCTCTTCGCGATACAGCCGGAACAGCTTCTTGTGGTTCATCGTCATTCCTTCCCGGCCGAGCAGGATATGCAGTCGCCGGTAGCCAAATCGCCGTCGCTCCCCAGCCAGTTCGCGCAGCCGCCCGCGCGCTGCGGCATCATCCGGGCGGCGTGACGCATAGCGCCAGGTCTTCGGGTCCATGCCGATCAGCCGGCAGGCCCGTCGCTGCGAATACTCTTTCTCCCGGATCGCCCAGGTCACGGCTTCCCGCCGCAAACCGGGCGTCACGAGTTTTTTGCCAGTAGTTCCTTCAGCGTCGAGACGTCCATCACGCTCTCCGCCAGAAGCCGCTTCAGCTTCGCGTTCTCTTCTTCAAGAGCCTTGAGGCGCCGCGCTTCCGACACCTCCATCCCGCCGTATTTCGACCGCCAGGTGTAGAAGGTCGCGTCACTGATCCCGTGCTTGCGGCACAGATCCGCAGCCGTAGCGCCCGCCTGATGCTCTTTCAGGACCCCGATAATCTGGTCCTGCGTAAATCGCGCTTTCTTCATCGTCTGTCTCCAGTGGACAGACCTTACTTCAATGCGAGGGCATTTCAGGGGGCAAGGTCACCGTAGAACTGGACATTTATCGCAATTGGTTGCGGGTTAAGCGGCCCCGCTTTGAACCTGCGAAATTAGGTCATTGATTTTGGTTGGTATTTATTTTCATCCCGCCATGCAGCCAAACAAAAACCCCGCCAACCGATTGGTTTAGCGGGGTTTTTGTATTTTGTATGGTTGCGGGGGCAGGATTTGAACCTGCGGCCTTCAGGTTATGAGCCTGACGAGCTACCGGGCTGCTCCACCCCGCGCTGGTGTGTGTGTTGTGTAGGGTGGACTGGAAGACCTGGCGGCGACCGACTTTCCCGCGTCTTGAGACGCAGTATCATAGGCGCTGGGGCATTTCACGGCCGAGTTCGGGATGGGATCGGGTGGGTCTATCCCCGCCATGGCCACCAGGTCGTCCAGTCCACCCTGTGGGGTGTTATTGGGCGTGTGAGGTTGGTGCGGTGAGAGGTGAGTGTGTTGTGTGGATGATTGCTGTGCATGTGTGTTGCCTGCTGGGCAGGCGGTGTGAGTGAGCCTGTTGGGCGATTAGGACCAGTTAGCTGCACGCATTGCTGCGCTTTCACATCTGGCCTATCGACGTGATGGTCTATCACGGCCCTCGGGGAGACCTGGTTTTGAGGTGGGTTTCTCGCTTAGATGCTTTCAGCGATTATCCCGTCCAGACTTAGCTACCCGGCTGTGCCGCTGGCGCGACAACCGGTGCACCAGAGGTCTGTTCATCCCGGTCCTCTCGTACTAGGGACAAATCCTCTCAAGTCTCCAACACCCACGGCAGATAGGGACCGAACTGTCTCACGACGTTCTAAACCCAGCTCACGTACCACTTTAATCGGCGAACAGCCGAACCCTTGGGACCTGCTCCAGCCCCAGGATGTGATGAGCCGACATCGAGGTGCCAAACCTCCCCGTCGATGTGGACTCTTGGGGGAGATCAGCCTGTTATCCCTAGAGTACCTTTTATCCGTTGAGCGATGGCCCTTCCACGCGGGACCACCGGATCACTATGGCCGACTTTCGTCTCTGATCGAGCTGTCACTCTCACAGTCAGGCGGGCTTATGCCATTGCACTCAACAGTCGATGTCCGACCGACCTGAGCCCACCATCGCGCGCCTCCGTTACACTTTGGGAGGCGACCGCCCCAGTCAAACTGCCCACCATGCAGGGTCCCGGACCAGGCTTACTGGTCTCGGTTAGACATCAGAAACAGTCAGGGTGGTATTTCAAGGATGGCTCCACCGGAACTGGCGCCCCGGGTTCAAAGCCTCCCACCTATCCTACACAGAATGTCTCTGATGCCACTGCAAAGCTGCAGTAAAGGTTCATAGGGTCTTTCCGTCTGACCGCGGGTACCCCGCATCTTCACGGGGAATTCAATTTCGCTGAGCCGATGCTGGAGACAGCGGGGAAGTCGTTACGCCATTCGTGCAGGTCGGAACTTACCCGACAAGGAATTTCGCTACCTTAGGACCGTTATAGTTACGGCCGCCGTTTACCGGGGCTTCAATTCAGTGCTTGCACACCTCCTCTTAACCTTCCGGCACCGGGCAGGCGTCAGGCCGTATACGTCGTCTCTCGACTTCGCACAGCCCTGTGTTTTTACTAAACAGTCGCTACCCCCTGGTCTGTGCCACCCACCGATGGTTGCCCAACGATGGGTCTCGCTTATCCCGAAGTTACGCGAGTAATTTGCCTAGTTCCTTCAGCATCGTTCTCTCAAGCGCCTTGGTATGCTCTACCAGTCCACCTGTGTCGGTTTCGGGTACGGTCTATATGCCAGAGCTATTTCCTGGAATGCGCCAAAAGCCGGATCAATCCGTTAAGACCCGACAACATATTGCATTCGTCACTTCTGGCAGGCCCGGGAATATTCACCCGGTTTCCATCGACTACGGCTTTCGCCCTCGCCTTAGGGGCCGGCTCACCCTGCGCGGATT